>JADJDP010000056.1 GCA_016702645.1 Flavobacteriales bacterium | reverse complement strand
AGGTCACTTGTTCTACTGGGCGGTCTGGCGCTGACGCCTGCAGTTCGGCCAGCCGGGTTCGGGCGACCCGACGTTCAACCCGGCGACCTCGGGTTCGGCAATGGTGAAGGCATCTTGAGGGGCCGGTGTACGCCCTGGCCCAACAACCCGACGGCAGGATCGTCGGCGTGGGGAGGGTTCACCTCGATCCATGGGGTGGAGTGCGGGGCCGGATCGCACGACTGAACACGGATGGTCCGTTGACCCGTCCTTCGATACGGGGACCGGTTTCCGATGAATATGTCACCAGCGTGGCGCTGCGGCCCGGATGGAAGGCTTCTCGTGCTCGGTTATTACGCGTTGTTCGATGGACAGGCCGTTCCCGACCTGGTTCGTTTGAACAGCGACGGTTCGCTTGACCCGACGTTCGATGTGGGCGACAGGCCCGAGCGATCTGGGAGAAGTGGTGGCGGTGCAGCCGGACGGCAAAGTGCTCGTGGGGGGCGGTTCCACACCTTCAACGGAAGCGCTTCTCCGTTCATCGTTCGCCTGAACGCGGACGGCAGCCTGGACCCCACCTTCGATGCCAACCCCGATTATCCATCCTTCAGCACGGTCTTCGACATCGCCCTACAGCCGGATGGGAAGATCCTGGCCGTGGGCAGCTTCGATACGTTCGACGGGCTTTCACGCAAGGACATCGTCCGACTGAACAGCAATGGAACGGTGGATGCCACCTTCGATCCGGGCACGAGCACCGATGGCGACCTGGGCACCGGCTATTCAGCGCGCATCCATGCCAGCCTCGTGCAGCCCGATGGGCGCATCCTCATCGGGGCCAACACACTTCCCTTCGATGGAACAGCGCGCAACGGCATCGCCCGGCTGAACGCCGACGGCACGTTGGACACTGCGTTCGACCCGGGGACCGGCACGGACAGCCCCGTGCGTGCAGTGGGCCTCCGGACCGATGGAACGGTCGTCATCGGCGGCGGTTTCACCACGGTGAACAGCACGGCGAAAAGCGGCATCGCGCGGTTGCTGGGCACGGGAGCCATCGATCCCCTCTTCGATCCGGGAACAGGCATCGATCCAACCTACATCTTTGATGGCATCCACAGCCTGCTAGCCCAGTCCGATGGTCACGTGATCGCGGGTGGCTTCTTCACCACTTACAATGGGTACGGTCGGAACGGCCTGGTCCGCATCAGCAGCGACGGATCCACGGATGCGTCCTTCCTTCCCTCCGGCACGGGTTTCAACAACGCGAACTATGCGGTCGCATTGCAGCCGGACAACAGGCTGATCGTAGGTGGCGGATTCAGTTCGTACAACGGCGTCGGCCGCAACCGCATCGCGCGCGTGAACGCCGACGGCAGCCTGGACCCCTCCTTCGATCCAGGCACCGGCTTCAATGGCTATTACGTGGAGTCACTGTCGCTGCTCCCGGACGGAAAGATCCTCGCCGGCGGTGAGTTCACCATGTATAACGGGGTGGCGGCGCCGCACTCCAGGCCCCTTGAGGCGATGCCAGCTTTGACGTAGGTGCAGGTCCGGACGGAAGCGTGCTGGGCATCACGCTACAACCCGATGGCCGCATTTTGATCGCGGGCAACTTCGGATCGGTGGATGGGATCTTGACGGGCAGCGTGGCCCGGCTGGACCCGGATGGCAGCCTGGATCCGTCCTTCCAACTGTTCGATCCCCAGGTCTTCGGCACGGCATACTCCCTGGCGCTGCAGCCGGATGGGAAGATCCCGGTGGGCAACACGGGGGCCTTCTTTGCGCTACTGAACAGCGATGGCAGCCTGGATGCCACGTTCGAGAACAATGTCTACGGCCCGAGCCAGGGACCGGACGGATGGGTGACGAACATGGCCCTGCAGGCCGACGGCAAGGCGATCATCGCAGGTCCTTCGGCGCCGTGGGTGGTACGCCGCGCTCGCGCATCGCGCGATTGAACACAGAGTGGTACCAATGATCCCGCGTTCGATCCCGGGTACAGGGGAATCGGCCAACAATTACGATGTGATGCCCGTGGTGCTGCAGCCCGATGGCAAGGTGCTCGTGGGCGGGGCATTCTCTTACCTTCAATGATATCCTGCGCAACGGCATCGTTCGCGTCAACGCCAACGGAAGCCTCGATCCGTCCTTCGATCCGGCAGCGGGTTCCCAGGATTGGTTTACGCCATGGCCTGCAGCCCGATGGGAAGCTGGCAGCCGTTGGCGGCTTCACCAGCTTTGATGGCGTCGGCCGCAACCACATCGCGCGCCTCCTCGGTGATGCGAACATGTGCATCCCTCCCAACTCACCACCACCGCCGATCCCGTGATCAGCTGCGGCGCGGTGAACCGAAGCTCAACGGCACAAGCACCATCGCGGCCACCGAAGTGCCCGGCGCGAACAAGTACCAGTTCCGCTTCACCAATACCGCGGGCCAACCGGCCTATGCGCGCACCATCGCCTTCCCCACGCGCAGCTTCACCCTCACCCCATGGCTCACCAAGCCACTGAAAGCGGGGCGTACGTACAATGTGCAGGTGCGCGCGAGTTTCGACAACGGCGCTACTTGGTGTGACTACGGTCCCTCCTGTACCGTGAAGATCAGCTGGACACCGCTTGCGCCCTTCGCTGAGCCGCGTGGTTTCGAAGCCGCATACACGGAGGAGCCCACGGAACTGCTGCTCTACCCCAACCCCACGAACGGCGACCAGGTGCGCATCCAGCTCAGCGGCATCGATCCGGAGCTCACCATCGCAACGCTGGACATAACCGACCTCTTCGGCAAGCGCGTGATGAGCACCACTTTGCCACTGAATGACGGTGCGTTGAACACCTCGCTCCCATTGCCAGGTTCCATGGCCGATGGCCTCTATGTGGTCACCCTCCTCATCGGAGAGCAGCTCTTCACTGAGCGGTTGATGATCGTACGGTAGCGGAAGTTCCGGTTTCTCAACCGAGGCTTTGGGCATCCCCCCTGCGTACTACGATGTGTAGGGTGGCGTAGAGGGAGAGCCCGACCAGGAGCAGAACGAAGAAGGGCGATGTCCGCCATCCCCATATCGCTGAAGCGAGAGATAAGTTGGATATACAAGCCCTGGCGCGGCCGGTGGAGAAGTGGTATCTGGCTTGGCCGCGGTGGTTGATGTGAATCAGCCGACCGGTTCTCCGCAGGAAAAAGTCCCGGCCGGGTCCGATCCTACCTCACTGGTCGGCAGTGTGCTCTTGGAGGACGGACCGCACCTGAAAAGAAACGATCGTCATAGTATTCGCATTGGGGATGAAGCTGCTTAGGTGTCCCAATTCAAGATGCCATGGCACAGATCCACTCCCTTCCTTTCTTTTGGGGGCCGGGGGGGGGGGGGCGGGGTCTGGCTCTGGTTCGGCCAGCCGGGTTCGAATGATCCGACCTTCAATCCGGGCGACTCGGGCTTCGGGAACGGGGATGGTTTCCAACAAAACGAGGTGATCGCCCAGGTGATCCAACCCGATGGGATCTAGTTGGTGGAGATTTTCAGTCTTACAACGGCGCAGGGCCTGGCTATCTGGTACGGTTGTATGCGGATGGCACACGGGATCAGACATTCGATACAGGCACGGGTCCGGATGCCTTCGTCAGCAGCGTAGTGCTTCAACCCGATGGTAAGATCATCGTGGCGGGGGCGTTCTACAACTACAATGGTACGAGCGTACCCCGCATCATCAGATTGAACACCGACGGAAGTCCGGATCAGCAATTCGCGATCTCCCTGCCCACCAACTACTATGCGGCGGCGGTGCTGTTGCAACCGGATGGTAAAGTGATCGCTGGCGGCGGGTACACCGATCTGAACGAGGGTCAGCATGCCTTGGATCACCCGGTTCGAAACCAACGGCGATACGGACCCGACGTTCAACGCTAGTTCATCCACGCCCGACGGTAGCGTGAGTGCCTTGTCCCTTCGAGCCGATGGGGACGTGCTCGTCGGTGGTGGATTCGTGAGTTCAATGGCACCTCGCAACGGCATCGTGCGGCTCAACGGCGATGGCACCACCGACATGTCCTTCGATCCGGGAAGCGGTGCGAACGAGGGGGTCCGTACGATCTTGGAGCAGCCGGATGGACAGGTGCTTATCGGTGGCGGATTCACCACGTGCAACGGCACGCCAATCAACCGATTGGCGCGCCTTGAGCCCGATGGCGGAGTTGACCCCGGTTTGGTATCGGTTCGGGCTTTTCCGACCCACAGCAGCCGGACAGCTCCAGTGCCGTGGGAGTTCGCCCTACGGACCGATGGCCGGATCCTGGTGGCCGGTGAGTTCACTGACTTCAACGGAATTCCGCGCGGTGGATTGACCCAATTGCTCTCCAATGGCGGTCTGGATCCGTCTTTCAACGTGGGGATCGGCTTCCAAGGACAGCCGTACGCGTACACGCTGTCGGTCCTCGGGAACGACCAGGTGATCGTAGGCGGCTACTTCACTTCCTACCAATCTCTGGGTATAAGCCCAAGGATGGTCCGCTTGAACGCCGATGCGAGTTTGGATGCCACTTTCAACGCGGGCACAGGAGCGAACGCGGGGGTGACCGGACTTGCTTTGCAGCCAGACGGCAAGGTGCTCCTGGGTGGTGACTTCCCCGGATGAACGGAGTTGGTCGCGGTCGCATCGCGCGCTTGAATGCGGACGGGACCTTGGACACCGGGTTCGACCCAGGCACTGGATTCCATGTGGTAATGGGTGGCTCTCCGTTTCCATCGCCGTACAGAGCGATGGAAAGGTGCTGGTGACGGGTGGATTTGATGCGTATAATGGCACGCCCATCGATAAGATCGTCCGGCTGAACACGGATGGTTCGATCGATCCCAGTTTCACGGGTACGCCCGGTTGTGGATTCGATGCTGAGGAAGGCGGTCCCTTGCTTCTTCAACCGGATGGGAAGATGTCCTGGGCCGCAAGCGACTGAACAGTGATGGCAGCCTGGACGCCTCGTTCGCCCCACCGATCAGCGGGTGGGTGATAGCCAATGCACTTCAGCCGGATGGTAAGATCATCGTTGCCGGCGGCCCTGAGGGCGGATCGGCGATCTTCACGCGGCTTCTTCCGGACGGTTCGGTCGATCCCTCCTTCGATACCGGTTCGGGGTTCAACAACTTCAACTGGGTGCGTGCCCTCGTGTTGCAGCCGGACGGCCGCATGGTGCTGGCAGGTGAGTTCTCCAGTTTTGATGGCGTGAGCCGACACAACATTGTTCGCGTAGAGCCCGACGGCAGCTTGGACGCCTCGTTCGATCCAGGCGATGGCTTCGACTTGGAGGTTCGCTCGCTGGTCCTCCAACCCGATGGCCGCATCATCGTGGCCGGCAACTTCAACACGTATAACGGGAGCAACTGCAAGAACATCGTTCGCCTGTACCCTGATGGCAGCATCGATCCATCCTTCGACACGGGCACAGGGTTCGAACAGATCGTCCATGCGCTGGCATTGCAGGCGGATGGGAACGTGGTGGTGGGGGGCGAATTCATCTCGTACAACGGCACCGGCCGCAACCGCATCGCCCGGCTACTGGGCGGTGGTGTGGATTGCCTCGGCGTTCCGAACGGACCCGCCTTGCCGGGCACCGCTTGCGACGACGGTCTCGCGACCACGGGAAATGATGTCTACGGCTCCGATTGCGTGTGCAGCGGCCTGCTCCTGACTGTGCCGGTGTACCCGGTGGCAGTGCGGGTCCCGGCACCCCCTGCGATGACGGCGACCCCGGAACCGGTAACGACGAGTACGATGCCAATTGCCTCTGTGCAGGCCTGTTGATCGATTGCGAAGGCGTGGCTGGCGGACCCGCTTTGCCAGGAACTGCCTGCGATGACGGGAACCCCAACACGACCGATGACCTCTATGATGCCACCTGTGTTTGCCTCGGTACGCCACCCATCGGCGACTGTGAGGGTGTGCCGGGAGGTACCGCGTTGCCTGGTACCCCATGCAACGATTGCGACCCCACCACCTTCAACGACATCTATGATCCCAACTGCGTCTGTAGCGGTGTGACGATCGGCGGAACGGCCTTCCAGACAGCGGGCCTTGATCCTTCGTTCGATCCTGGAACAGGCTTCAATGATGTGGCCGGCCACATGGCCCTTCAACCGGACGGCAAAGTGATCGTGAGCGGGCGCTTCACCGCGTTCAACGGCACAACGAAGAACCACATCGCGCGCTTGAACAGCAGTGGCTCCCTCGATGCCACCTATGCTATCGGTACCGGTTTCACCGGGTTCACCTCCACCAGCCTCGCCTTGCAACCGGACGGCAAAGTGATCGTGAGCGGTGAATACACCGCGTACAATGGCACCGCACGGGCCCGCATCGCGCGGCTCCAAGCCAATGGAAGCCTCGATCCATCGTTCAACCCAGGGACCGGATTCGGTCCGGGTCCCACCGGGGCGCTCGCCCTACAGGCGGACGGAAAGGTGCTGGTGGGCGGCGTTTTCGATGCTTTCAATGGAAGCGCTCGGTATGACCTGGTACGGCTGAACAGCAGCGCCACCTTGGACCCCTCGTTCGATATCGGCTTGGGCTTCGACTTCCCATTCCCCTCAACGGTGCGCCCACGGACCTTGTCATCCAACCGGATGGGCGGGTGATCGTGGTGGGCGCGTTCCTATGGTACGATGGTCTCTCCCCGTTCGTCGGCACCATCTGTCGCGGCATTCTCCGGCTCGACCAGTTCGGCGGCTTGGACTTCAGCTTTGAGCACGGCGGTGACTATAACGACCCGACGGACGGGTTCACCGGTACGCCCTATACCGTGGCGCTACAGACCGATGGCCGCATTCTGGTCGGCGGTGATTTCACGTCGTACGAAGGCGTGGCACGCAACCGGATCGTCCGCTTGAACGCGGACGGGACCGTGGATCCCACCTTCGATCCAGGCACCGGGTTCAATGACCCAGTGCATGCCTTGGTGATACAACCGGACGGCAAGATCCTAGTAGGGGGAGACTTCCTTCAACGGGGCGACCCGCGAGCGCATCGCACGGCTGAACGCCGATGGCAGCTTGGATGCCACCTTCCAACCTTGCGAAGGGTTCAATGACCGCGTGACCGATCTTGTGTTGCAACCCGATGGCAGACTGCTCGCCTGTGGCCTCTTCACCTCCTATGCCGGGGTGGCACGCAACCGCATCGCACGTCTCTTCACCGTGGATGCCACCTGCATCGCTTCGCAACTCACCACCACCGCCGATCCGGTATCAGTTGCGGCGCGGTGAACCTGAAGCTCAATGGCACAAGCACCATTGCGGCCACCGGAAGTGCCCGGCGCGAACAAGTACCAGTTCCGCTTCACCAACACCGCGGGGCAACCGGCCTATGCGCGCACCATCGCCTTCCCAACACGCAGCTTCACCCCTCACCACAGTGGTCACCAATCCGCTGAAGGCGGCCGCACTTATAACGTGCAGGTGCGTTCCAGTTTCGACAACGGCGCTACTTGGTGCGACTACGGTCCCTCCTGCACCGTGAAGATCAGCTGGGCACCGCTGGCGCCCTTCGCCGAGCCGCGTGGCTTCGAGGCCGCATTCACCGAGGAGCCCACAGAGCTACTGCTCTACCCCAACCCCACGAACGGCGACCAGGTGCGCATCCAGCTCAGCGGCATCGATCCGGAGCTCACCATCGCAACGTTGGACATAACCGACCTCTTCGGCAAGCGCGTGATGAGCACCACTTTGCCACTGAATGACGGTGCGTTGAACACCTCGCTCGCATTGCCAGGTTCCATGGCCGATGGCCTCTATGTGGTCACCCTCCTCATCGGAGAGCAGCTCTTCACTGAGCGGTTGATGATCGTACGGTAACGGAACACATCACGCAGCTCTCATCTCGCCATATCATGCGGACCCAGTTCCATCCAATTGCCGCGGTTCTTCTTCTGGCGGGCCTGGGCGCGGCACCGGTCCTGGCGCAGCCGGGTGCAAGCGACCCTACTTTCGACCAGCTTGATGTTGGCTTCGCACAAGGCAACGGTTTCCGGGGCAATGTCCGGGCGTTGATCCTACAACCGGACAACAAGGTGCTCGTGGCCGGTTCCATGAGCTACTTCCAGAGCACGGCATGCAACCGGATCACGCGGCTCAACGCGGACGGAACGTTGGATGCCGCGTTCAGTGGCAACAACCCACCGGGATACAATGGTGCGGTGAACTGCATGGTGCTGCTACCCGACAGTTCATTGATCATCGGTGGTTCCTTCATCGGCCTTCCGGGTTCCAGTACGCGCTGCGTGGCGCATCTGAACCAGGATGGCAGCCTGAACACCGACTTCCACAACGATGAACATTATCAGCGGAACGAGCGCACGCGCCCTTGCGGTCCAACCAGACGGCAAGGTGCATCGTGGCGGGCCAACTCAGCACCTTTCTGGCGCCCAACGTGAATATCTACCGTTTGCATCCGAACGGCAGTGTGGACACCACGTTCAATGCGGGCACCGGGACCGGCGCAGGTCAACCCCATCGAAGCGACGCCCTCCAACCCGATGGACGCATCATCATTGGCGGGATCTTCAACACCTTCAATGGAGTTCCATGCGGTCACATCGCCCGGTTGAACGCGGACGGCAGCTTGGACACCTCCTTCATCACGGGATCTGGTTTCAACGATGCGGTCGAAGTGCTGGCGCTTCGGCCCGATGGACGTCTGTTGGCGGGCGGGTGGTTCTCCAGCTTCGCGGGTGCGCCCGTGAACAACATCATCCAGTTGAACGCGGACGCAAGCGTGGATGCCACGTTCCATGTTGGGAACGGGACCGACGGAAGCGTCCATTCGTTCCAGGTGCGCGACGACGGTAGTGTGATCGTGGGCGGGGCGTTCAACGCGTATGACGGGATCGCACGACATGGGCTGGTCCTGTTGAACGCAGATGGTTCGGTCGATGCCAACTTCGATCCGGGCATTGGCGTCGGTGCGAGCGGATCGGTGGGGGCCATCGTGGAGCGTGCGGATGGGAAGCTGCTCATCGGTGGGGAGTTCACGTCCTTCGATCGTGTTTCCCGAGGCCGTATAGCGCAATTGGATGCTGACGGGACACTTGACCATGACGTTTTCCGTGGGACCGGGTTCGACCAGCAACCGTTCGCTCTTGCTTTTCGACCCGATGGTCGGATCATCGGGGGCGGGGACTTCATCTCCTTCAGTGACACGGCCCGCGCAGGCATTGCCAGCCTCTATGCGGATGGTTCACTGGATACTTCGTTCGATCCAGGAACCGGGTTCCTTGGCCGCGTGACCTGCCTGGCCGTGCAACCCGATGGCAGGGTGATCGTTGGTGGCAACCTCTATGAATATAACGGTGCGACCATCCATCGGATCATCCGGCTGAACACGGATGGCAGTGGGGATGGATCCTTCGATGTCGGTTCTGGTTTCGACAACACCATTTCGGCACTTGCGCTCCAACCCGATGGGAAGGTGATCGTGGCCTGTCCCAATAGTTACTTCAATGGACAGCCGACCGATGGCATAGTTCGGTTGAACACGGATGGCTCGCGGGATGCCACTTTCAATGGTATTGCTCCTTCCGCCCTGTCGCTCGCAGTACAACCCGATGGCCGCATCCTCGTGGGTGGAAGTGGGCTCCGCCGGTTGATGCCGGATGGTAGCGACGATCCCTCCTTCAATGCGGGCAATATCGACAACCAGGTATACGCCATCGCACTTCAATCGGATGGCAAGGTGATCGCGGGCGGGAACTTCTCGCAGATCGCCGGTATCCCCAGAAGAGGTATCGCCCGGGTACTACCCACAGGCGCGGTCGATCCCACCTACGCGCCCACCGGTCCCGACCAGGTGGTCATATATGCGCTCGCCCTCCAACAGAACGGTTATGTGATCGGCGGTGGGGCGTTCGGTCACATCAACGGCATTTCCCGCAACGACATCGCGCGTTGGACCCCGAGCGGCGATCTGGACATGGATCTCGATCCAGGGTCCGGCTTCCACAATTTTGACCAGTCGGGTATTATATCGCGGGTCAACGCGCTGGCATTCCAGCCCGATGGCTCCGTGATCGCGGCCGGAGATTTCATCAGTTACAATAACATTGGGCGCAACCGCATCGTGCGATTACTCACCGGCTGTGCTGTGGGAACTGCCTGCGATGACGGCATGGCCAGCACCATCAATGATACTTATGACGCCAACTGCTTCTGCACAGGCACATCGCTCTGCCTCCCCACCCAACTCACCACCACCGCCGATCCCGTGATCAGCTGCGGCGCCGTGAACCTGAAGCTCAACGGCACCAGTACCATCGCGGCCACCGAAGTGCCCGGCGCGAACAAATACCAGTTCCGCTTCACCAACACTGCGGGCCAACCGGCCTACGCACGCACCATCGCCTTCCCCACCCGCAGCTTCACTCTCACCCCATGGTACACCAAGCCGCTGAAAGCAGGCCGCACTTACAACGTGCAGGTGCATGCCAGCTTCGACAACGGTGCGACATGGTGCGACTACGGTCCCTCCTGTACCGTGAAGATCGGCTGGTCACCGCTGGCGCCCTTCGCCGAGCCGCGTGGCTACGAAGCCGCGTACACCGGGGAGCCCATGGAGTTGCTGCTCTACCCCAACCCGACGAACGGCGAGCAGGTGCGCATCCAGCTCAGCGGCATCGATCCGGAGCTCACTAACGCTACGTTGGATATCACCGACCTCTTCGGCAAGCGCGTGATGAGCACCACCTTGCCACTGAATGACGGTGCGTTGAACACCTCGCTCGCATTGCCAGGTGCTTTGGCCGATGGCCTCTACGTCGTCACCATCGTTACTGGGGAGCAGCTCTTCACTGAGCGGTTGATGATCGCACGGTAGCGCAAGTTCCGGTGCCGCAACCGAGGCTTCGTGCATGCCCCTGCGCACTACTCATCTGTAGGGTGGCGTAGCGACCCTCTACGGAGAGCCTGATCAGGAGCAGAACCAAGAAGGGCGATGTCCGCCATCCCCATATCGCTGAAGCGAGCGACAACCTCGGTTGCCAAGCCTTGGCGCGGCCGGTGGAGAAGTGGTATCTGGCTTGGCCGCGGTGGTTGGCTTCGTGATCGACGATCACTCCACCATCACCTTCCGGCATTGGCGCTGATGGGTGGCGACGTCCGCAATCGTGATCACATAGAGGCCGGCTGCCCATCCCGCCGTGTCGATCGTCATCGGCCCTCGTGCCCTGCGCGCCATCAAGCTGCGCCCTTGCGGATCGCGCACTTGCACCATGGCCGGTCCTTTCACCACGACCTGGATCGGTTCGCCCGGTGAAAGCAAAGAGGGGAATACAGCTAACCCTTCGGGCTCTTGTTCCTCCACCGCTACCGTGGTGAGCCAGGCACAGAAGTCCGTTCCCACCCAGCCCGCGAGGGTGTCCAGGGTGATCCCGGAAGTATCGATCGTGATCGCAGCGTCGGACCAGTAAGTCTGTACAGCACCCAGATTGAACGCTGACCCGGCCGTGCCTGTGACCGTCGCTGGCTCCAGGAAACACGCGTTACTCATGTCCGAACCGATGCGCCAATGGAATAGCGACGGACTTGTCGCCCCGAACACCATGCCCGCAAGCAACAAGGTATCCTCCTGTACATCCTGGATCCACCCCTCTATGTACACTTCCGAACCCGTGGAGATGTCCACCGCGCTCTGGTGGGCATCGATCACCGATCCGGAAGAGGAAAGGCGCACGACGACCGCCCGCTCGGTCTCATCCCACTGCCAGAGCGAGGTGGTGCAAAGCACTTCACCGCTCGCTGTTTCACGCACGGACCAGCAGGAGATATCGTGATTGGCCTCAACGTACGCGCCCCAGAGGCCCTGTCCTGTTGGACTGAAACGCTTGACCGTGCCCCGCCAGGGATCGCCGGTGTAGCCATAGGATCCAGCAACGAACACATCCCCGCTGGGGCCACGGTGCATATCACGCGGGCCTTCCTGCACAAAGGGTGAAAAGCTATCGAAGGAGCCGATCCACATCAACACACCATTGGCATCGAGCCTACCCAACAGCTGCGCCTCCCTCCACCGGTGATCCGAGGAAATAGCAGCCGCCTGCTTCATCGCTAACGGCACCGAACACAACCGTGAAAGCGCAAATGCCCACGGTCTTCGCCCAAAGCTGGTCCCCGAACGGAGAGATCTTGATGATGGTCGAATTGAACGCGGCACAGGTGGTATCCGACGACCACCATACGGGGGTCGAAAGGAACAGCTCGTCCGCACCGCTTATCGCCAGACCCGCCTTTGCACCCGAGTACTGAATGACCATAGCACCCGGCACATCGAAGCGCTTACTCCAGAGCGCATCGCCCGCACCGTCTATCCGTGTCAGATAACACTCCAGGCGGTTCGGAGCACTGACGCGCCGGGTCATAAGAATGACCGCCCCACCATCGGAAGTGCTTTCGATATTCCATGGATCGGTCGGAAGGAAGGTGGAGTCCGGGGCATTGGCCGGCATCACCAGGCTACGGGACCAGATCGCAGCGCCCAAAGGGCCGATCTTTCTGATCACCGCGTGGTCCATTTCCTTGGTGAGCAACAGGACCGATCCATCGGCGCAATGCGCGGGCGCCGCGCGCAAGCCGTCGAAGTTCGTGGGCTCATAGACGGTTTGATGGTAGTTCGCCTGGCCGAACGCGGTCGACAGGTGAAGCCAGGACCAAGCAGCAACGGAAGGGAACGCATGATCCTCAAATGTGTTGGCTAGCCTGCGAGTTGACGGCCTCAGGTGAACAAGGTTGCTTGGAGCACTGGCCCACACGCGAAGGTGGCGTTCCTTTGTACGAATGCCCAAGCTCATTCTCATCACCGGCGCCACCAGCGGTTTCGGCGAAGCCACCGCACGCCGTTTCGCGGCCGAAGGCCACCGTGTGATCATCACCGGCCGCCGCAAGGAACGCTTGGAGGCCCTGCGCAGTGAACTGGAAGGAATGCACGGCAAGGTCGAGGGCCCGCCGGTCGTTCATCCTCTTCACTTCGACGTGCGCGACAATGCCGCTGTGCAAGAAGCGATCACTTCCCTCCCACCGGCATGGAGCGCGATCGATGTGCTGGTGAACAATGCGGGCCTCGCCGCCGGGCTGGACCCGATCCAGGAAGGCCATCTCGAGGATTGGGAGCGCATGCTGGATACCAATGTGAAAGGCTTGCTGCACGTGAGCAAGGCCGTGATCCCCGGTATGATCGCGCGCAAGACGGGGCACATCATCAACATCGGCAGCACAGCGGGCAAGGAGGTCTACCCCAAGGGGCAATGTGTATTGCGCCAGCAAGTACGCCGTGGATGCGTTGACCAAGGGAATGCGGATAGACTTGTTGCCGCACGGCATCAAGGTGACACAGATCGCTCCCGGCATGGCGGAGACCGAATTCAGCTCGGTACGCTTCGGGGGCGATGAGGCCCGTGCGGCACAGGTTTACCAAGGTCTGGACCCGTTGCGGCCGGAGGACGTCGCCGAACTGGTGTACTATGTAACGACCCTTCCCGCCCATGTGTGCGTGAACGACCTGGTGGTAACCCCCACGGCGCAGGCGAACAGCACCACGGTAGTGCGTTCATAAGCACCTTTGCACCCAAGGAGTCTTCCTTCTTCACACTTCAACCTTTTGCCTTCAACCTTCTATTTCCCCAGCCCATGAGCAAAACCCTCAAACGCGTTCTGATCGGTGCGCTCGTGCTGATCGTGGTACTATTCGTCGGCTTCAAGGTGATGCAGGTGAACACCAAGAAGCACAGTCCCGAAGACACGGTGACCTTCGCGATGGACCAAACCCAGGTGACGGTGAAATACTGCCGACCTTTCAAAAAAGCCCGGGTGATCTTCGGCGACCTGGTGCCCTACGGCGAGGTATGGCGTACCGGTGCGAACGAGCCCACCACCTTCACCACCAATACGACCCTGAAGATCCAAGGCCAGCCTTTGGAGCCCGGCACTTACACGCTGTGGACCATCCCCGGCCCAGAGGAGTGGACGGTGATCTGGAACAGCAAAATGTACCCGTGGGGCATCACCATGGACCAGAAGGCCAGCCGCGAAGAGGAATTTGACGTGGTGAAGGCCGTGGTACCGGTGCAACACAACGAGCAGGTCGAACAGTTCACGATCCGGTTCGAGGAGCAGGGCCCCACCATGGTACTGGAATGGGATGCGACCCGCGTGGCGGTGGAGATCCCCCATTGACCCCTTGCGGAAGACAGCCCGTCTACCTTAGCGCTCCTCCCAAAGCATGCAGTTCTCCGCCGGTCGACCGCCGAATTCCTACAAGGCACCGTGGATGGCGATGCCCAGGTGCTGGTGTACGACATGGCCAAGATCGAGGAAGGGAAATTGGGTACCCTCACCTTCCTGGCCAATCCGCGCTATACCGAGTTCCTCTACACCACGGCGGCGAGCATAGCGATCGTGGGCAACGATTTCCAGCCCACACGGCCCATCGCCAAAAGCCTCACGCTGATCCGCGTGAAGGACCCCCGGGCGGCTTTTGCGAAGCTGCTGGAGATGCACGATGCCCACCAGCGTGAGAAGATCGGCTACGAGCAGCCCTGCTACCTGAGCCCCAAAGCCACCGTGGGCAAGGACGTGTACATCGGCGCCTTCAGTTACGTGGCCGACGGTGCGGGATCGGCGATGGCGTCAGATCTTCCCCAACTGCTTCATCGGCGAAGGGGTACACATCGGCGTGCGCACCCGCCTTCATGCGGGGGTGAAAGTGTACGCGAAGTCCGTGATCGGGGAGCGGTGCATCCTCCATAGCAATACGGTGATCGGGGCCGATGGCTACGGCTTCACCGCGAACGAAAAAGGGGAGCAGGAGAAAATGGCCCAGATCGGCAACGTGGTGATCGAGGACGATGTGGAGATCGGCGCCAACTGCACCATCGACCGCGCCACCTCGGCAGCACCTTCATCCGAAAGGGCGCCAAATTGGACAACTCGATCCAAGTAGGGCACAACGCGGAGTATCGGGGAGCACACGCTGGTGGTGAGCCAGGCGGGCATCGCCGGAAGTTCGAAGGTGGGCCGCGCTATTGCCAGATCGGCGGTCAGGTGGGTATCGCGGGGCATCTCACCATAGGCGATCGGGTGAAGATCGCGGCCCAGAGCGGCATAGGCAACGACCTGCCCGATGATGCCGTGGTGCAGGGCAGCCCGGCCTTCGCCATCCGCGCTTACAAGCGCAGTTACGTGGTATACCGCAATCTGCCCGATGTGCAACGACGGATCGATGCCCTTGAGCGCGAAAGTGGCTTCGCGGCGCGGCGCGGGGATCGATAGGGCCATCTAGGCAAGTTGCATTCATCCGTTCCACGAAAATGCCCGCGGAGGCACAAAACGCCCCTCTCCATGGGAGAAGGGTTGGGGGTGAGGGCGCATTCTCCGTGCTTCCGTGTCTCCGTGAGAGATCGAGCACCAGTGGCATCCACACCGCAGCATACCGATCGGGTCGAAGGCGGTGTTCGTGCTACATCTTAGCTTCGGCGGCTGAAGCCGACCGCCCTGCCCCGGGCACGGATCGCCACGATCACCCGCGCATGACCTTGACGCCATGAACGAGAAGCAACGCACACTGAAACGGTCAGTCGAATTGAGCGGCGTGGGCCTGCACACCGGAGAACCGGTGCGCCTGATCCTGTGCCCCGCCCCAGCCAACCACGGCTACAAATTCCAGCGCATCGACCTGGACGGCCAGCCGGTGATCGATGCCGATGCCGATCGCGTGGTGAGCACCGAGCGCGGCACCACCCTGGAACAGAACGGCGCCAAGGTGCATACCACGGAACACGCCCTGGCCGCCCCGTACGCGCTGCAAGTGGACAACTGCCTGATCCATCTCACTGGACCGGAGCTCCCCATCCTCGACGGCACCCTGCCCTACGTGGAAGCGATCGAATCGGTGGGGCATGAAGCGCAGGATGCGGAACGCGATTACTTCATCTTGAAAGAGCCCATCTGGTTCGAGACCAGGAACGCGGTACCGAAATGCTGGGCGTGCCAACACTCGGGCGGGGAGTTCCACCTCACCGTGATG
>JADJDP010000055.1 GCA_016702645.1 Flavobacteriales bacterium | reverse complement strand
GCGAGGAATTACTGCGGATAGCCCGACGGCGCGCATTTGGTGCCGACACGCCCAAACTCAATTCAAATTCAAGTACGCGCTCAACCCATGCAACCCACCTTCCATACCCGCTTTCCTTGTAGCCGCCGAAGGGTGAGGTGGATCGACCTTGTTGTAGGTGTTACCTGTGATGACGCCCGCCCTTAAAGACCGTGATATTGAAGATCTTGCCTTTCTTGTCCACACGCCGGCGCTTAGGCCGTAGGGCGTGTTGTTGGCTTTCTGAATCACCCCGTCCACGGTGCGGAAGGTCAGCACCGCCAGCACGGGTCCGGAAGATCTCCTCCTGCGATGCGCGCGCGGCTTCCGCCACGTTGAGGAAGAGCGTGGGCGGCACTGAACCCTTTGTTGCGGCTCGCAGGCGGGCTGGTACAGCTCCGCGCCGTCGGCTTGTCCGACTTTCAGGTACTTGTTGATGGTGCCGGGCCGCTCTCGCCATCGATCGCCTTTATATCCGTGTTCTATCGAGCATCGCCCACGACCAAAGACTGCGGCATGCGCTGCTTGAGCTTGCGATCACTTCTGTCGTGCACGCCTTCCTCCACGAAGAGGCGGCTGCCAGCGCAGCACACGTGGCCCTGGTTGAAGTTAGATGCCGTTGATGATGCCTTCGACGGCCCGGTCGGATGGTGGCGTCGGCGAAGATGATGTTGGCCGCCTTGCCGCCGAGCTCGAGCGTGGCCTTCTTGCCGCTGCCGGCGATGCTCTTCTGGATGAGCTTGCCCACGCCGGTGCTACCAGTAAACGCGATCTTCTCTATGCCCGGATGGTTGACGAGCGCCGCGCCCGTGGCACCCGCACCGGTGATGATGTTGACGACGCCATCGGGCAGTTCGGTTTCCTCGGATGAGCTCGGCGAGCAGCAGTGAGGTGAGCGGTGTGGTCTCGGCGTTCTCAGTACCACGGGTGTTAGGCGCAGGCGAGCGCGGGCGCGATCTTCCACGCGGCCATGAGCAGCGGGAACTTCCACGGGACGATCTGCCCGGCGACGCCCAGCGCGCGGGTGTTTTCCCGGGGAAGGCGTAGCTGAGCTTGTCGGCCCAACCGGCGTAGTAGAAGAAGTGCGCGGCGGCGAGCGGCACGTCCAAGCCGCGACTTTCACGGATGGCCTTACGGCCGTCCATGCTTTCGACCACGGCGAACTGGCGGGCTTTCCCGTAGCAGGCGCGCGAGATGCGGTAGAGGTAATGGCGCGTTCGGCGGCGGGCATCTTGCTCCACACGTTGTCGTAGGTTTGCGCGCGCGGCTTTCACGGCGGCGTCCACATCGGCTGCGTTCGCTTCGGCGATGCGCGCGATCTTCTGCTCGTTGGCGGGGTTGATGGTGTCGAAGTAGTTGCCGCTCTTCGGTGCTGTCCACTTGCCGCCGATGAAGAGCTCGTATTGAGCCTTTGGTGAAGTGGTCCTGATTCGGGGCTGGGGCGAGGGGCCACGATATCGTCTTCGACTTTGCCATGAGACGAAGATAGAAGGCCACGCCGCGCAATTGGGTGTGGCATTGGAACGTCGGCGCTCAACAACGTATCGCCAACTCTCTAAAGCTGTTCTTAAGCGTTCCTGCGGAAGTCCTGAAGATGGAAGGGCCAACCTTCGCCTTCGAAAATCCAACGCCCACTGATCTCCGCAACGCACCTTCATGCCATGCTCGTCCACTTCCCGATCGCCTTGCTGCTGGTCGGCTTCCTCTTCCACCTCATCGGCTTGTTCAACGCGCAACCCTTCTTCCGGAAAGCGGCGCTCTATCTGTTGGTCATTGGCACTGTCGGCACCGTCGCTACGTACCTGTCCGGCGACGAGGCCGGCGAAGGCATCGAGGATGGCCCCTTGGAAGCACCGATGGAGGCGCATGAGGAAGCCGCCACCTTCACGTTGTGGCTCACGGTGGCAACCGGTGCGTTCTTCCTCGCATTGGCCTTGTTGAAGTACACCCGCGCCTGGACCGTGGTCATCGGCACCGTGCTGTTCGCTGGCGTGGTGGCAGGCATCAGCCGCACGGGCTATCTCGGTGGCCAACTCGTGTACCAACACGGTGCGGGTGTTGAGCTAGGCATCGAGATACCCCGTGGTCGGCGTGACGTCGGGGACGACGATTGAACGCGACCTTCGTACGCATGCGCATCCTGCTTGTCGAGGACGAACCCTCCATCGCCGGCTTCATCGTGAAGGACTGGCGGAGGAGGGCTTCGCCGTGGATGTGCGGATAACGGCAAACAGGGGTGGCAGATGGCGCTGGACAACCTGGCCGAGTACGATGTGATCCTGCTCGACTGGATGTTGCCCGGCATGAGCGGCATTGAGATCTGCCGTGCCATCCGCAAAGAGAACAGCACAGTGCCGGTGATCTTCCTCACGGCCAAAGACACGGTGGACGATGCCGTGTTCGGCTTGGAGGCCGGTGCCAACGATTACATCCGAAAGCCCTTCGCCTTCGAGGAATTGCTCGCACGGATCCGTGTGCTGATGCGCGGCAGCGAAGGCACGCAGAACACCTTCACCCACGGTGCCATCACCTCGACCTGTCGGCGCACCGCGTTGCACGTGATGGACGAACGACGAACTCACCCAGCGCGAGTTCGCCTTGCTGGAATACCTGCTGCGCAACAAAGGCAAAGTGTGCCGCCGCGCGCGCATCATGGAGAAGGTGTGGGACGTCCACTTCGAGAAGGACACATCGGTGATCGATGTGTACATCAACGCATTGCGCAAGAAGCTCGACCCACCCGGTGCGCCGTCCTTCGTTCATACCGTGCGCGGTGTGGGCTACATCATCAACGAAGCATGAGGTCGCGATCCAGGACCGCATCGCGCGCTTCAACACGGCGGCGGCGGCCATCACCATCGCCATCGTGTTCCGCATGTGTACGCTGTGGTGTACCTGTCGGCCTGCAGTCACCTCGATTCCGACATCCGGCTGGAGCGGGAAGAGGTGATGAACAACCTGGACCAGAACGACAGCACGATCATCATCAACCGCATGCCGGAGTGGGAGGAAGCCGAGCACGCGCAGGTGGAGGTGAACCCGACCTTCATACAGTTGGTCAATGCACGAGGCGTATCGATCTTCCGGTCGGCGAACCTGCGCGACGATCAATTCCTCTTCGAGCGAACGGAACAGGAAGAGCGGTTCTTCAATACGACGCTGGAGGACCAGCATCTGCGCCAGGGCCAGTTCACGGTGCGCAACAACAAGGGAGCTGTGCTCGGCTATCTCACCATCGGTGTGAGCCAGGAAGAGTCGATCACCGTGCTGCACAACCTGCTGATCACGCTGCTCCTGATGTTCCCCGTGGTCTTGATCGTGCTCTATGCCGCCAGATCCTTCGCCGCGCGCCGGTCGATCGCGCCGGTGCATGCGATGATCACGGCCGCGTCAGGAATGAACAGCGCGAGCATCAGCGAACGCCTGCCACTTCCCGCACAACAGAACGAGTTCCACCCAGCTGGCCACCACCGTCAACGAACTGCTGGACCGGATCGAGGTGAGCTTCCGCCAACAGAAGCAGTTCACCGCCGATGCCTCGCACGAGATGCGCACGCCGTTGGCAGGCATGCGCGGAACCTTGGAAGTACTGATCCGGCAGGCGCGCACCCCGGAGCACTATGAGAGCCGCATCAAGGAGGTGATCGGCACCGTGGACCGCCTCGATGGACTGCTGGACCGCTTGCTTGAACTGGCCCGTCTGGATACAGGTAACGCCGTTGTGAGCATGCAGCCTGTTCCACTCCACCATGCCGTTGAAGCGGTGCGCATGAAGCGCGACGGGGCCATGCAAGAACGGGGTGTTCACTGGCTGAACGAGGTGCCACGCGGAACCGCGATCTCCGCCGATCCTGCACTGCTGGATGTGATGCTCGACAACCTCGTGGGCAATGCGATCAAGTACGGCCGCACGAACGGCACGATCACCATCGATTGGGATCCGGCCTCCGGCAGCCTTTCCATTGCCGATAACGGTGAAGGCATCCCTGCCGAACACCTGCCGCACATCTTCGAGCGCTTCTACCGCGCGGACCAGTCGCGCAGCGCGAAGGTTGCAGGCCAAGGCTTGGGCCTGTCCATCGTGAAGAAGCTGGCCGAGCTGCAAGGACTGGTGATCAGCGCCACGAGCGAGGCTGGAAAAGGCACGCGGTTCAGCGTGCGGTTCCCTGCCTGAAGAATTAAGCCGATCCTAAGGTGATGCGCAGGTGGCCTGAAGACCACCCGGGGAACATTTGGCCCATCAACAACAGCAACCCCATGAACAAGCACATCGTCCTTTCTCTTTCTGTCGGCTTCGGAACCCTGCTGCTGGCCTCCTGTGGAACCACCAGCACTTCCGGCAACATGCAGGCACCGACCTCACAAGCCACTACTGAACCGGCAGCGAAAACGGCTGCTGAAGGTGTGGCAGTAGTTGAAGGACAGGATGCCGATGAGATGAATGTGACCGGGAACGCCCCATCATCCGGCGACGCCACAGGTACAGTAGCGCAAGTCGCCGCGGCGAAGAACACGCAGGACATGCTCGATGCGTTCAAAGGCGAAACCACCGCATCCGCGAAGTATGCGGCTTACGCGAAGAAGGCTGAAGCAGAAGGTTACCACTCCATCGCCATCTTGTTCGCGGCTGCATCACGATCCGAGGGGATACATGCGGCGAACCACCAAAGTGTACTTGAAGAAGGCGGTACCGCCATTCCCGCGATCAAACCGGAATTCACGGTGAAGACCACCAAGGAGAACCTGCAGGACGCCATCGCCGGGGAGACCTACGAGCAGAACACCATGTACCCTGAGTTCATGGCCGTTGCGAATTCCGTCGGCGACAAGATGGCGCTGATGAGCCTGAACTACGCCTACAAAACCGAACAGAAGCACAAGGTGTTCTATGAGCAGGCGCTGGCCGCATTGCAAGGGAACACCGTCGCGCAGTTGCCCACAGTGTACTTCGTGTGCCCCACCTGCGGTAACACGTACGACACCAATGCACCCAAGCGTTGCGGCCTCTCCATGACCAAGGGCGAGCGTTTCATCAGGATCGATACGTTGGTCGGCGTGGTGGCCCTGACCAACGAACGGGCATCGGCGCTCCCACGCTCCACATGGTTCGGTTTGACGCGCCGATGCCTGCTCCCACTCGCCCTCGGGCGTGTGGGAGTTGGTCGTTCAGATACTAGAGGGTGTCGAATGAATTGCAGCTCTTCTGCGCTGACCCCTTGCGGCCGATAGCGCTCCTATTGAGACTTCAGGGTGAAGTGGTCCTTGCTTGCGGGGGCGGGGGATAACGCCCACTCAACGGTCTTCTTCTTGGTTGCCATTGCGAGCGAAGATAGAAGCGGCCGGTCCGGACAATAGTGGACCTGGGCCCAGCGAATCGCAAAGGTTCAGCGCTCCACCACCACGCGAGCGATGCGTTGCGTTGTGCCATCAACCACAGCCAGCACATACACGCCGGCAGGCACGGAAGACAGGTCGATGATGCCCGAGGGAGCCGAACGGCCGCGGATGATGGAACGGCCCATCGGATCCAAAACGCTGAAGAGCGAACTCCCGCTGATACCAGCGATGCGCACCGGACCGGTCGTAGGGTTCGGATGCGCGAGGGACGGCGCGACAGTCGGCATGGGCGTGACATCCGTGCTGCCGCACTCCACCGTTGCAGTGAGCGGGAGCAGTGATGCGGTGACGCTCGCCGTGGTCATCGACAGACCTGCCCCAAGGCTCACCGTCGTGTTGAAGGGGAGGAAGAAGTTGCCCGGTGTTAGTGGATAGGGAGTCATCGGGCAGTTGGACTGGCCAACAGTGTCTTGCGCCATGAGTGCTGCCCGGAGCGACAGGCCATTGCCCCTGGTCGACGCCAACACCAACCCATTGTTCACCTGCACGGCATCCCAGAAGTTCATGCTCGGTCCATAGGCGTGTGACCACAGCACGTCTCCCTGATCCGTCATCTTGAACAACAACCCTCTGTTGCCACCGACCCAAGCGTAGCCACCAACGGCATAGTTCCCATCCGGGCAGGCGACCAGGAACCTGCACAGGGATTCGTCAGCTGTGGGATATCGCTTCATCCAGAGGAACGAGCCATTGCTGTCGAACCGCATCGCCATCATCTGCCGGGGCGCGTTCAGACTATCGCAGTGATAACCGGTGGCCAGGAAGCCGCCGTCCGCGGTCTCGATCACGTTGCGGAAACCGTCCTGGTCGTCACCGCCCAGGAATTTGCACCAGACCAGACCGCCGTTCTGGTCGACCTTCATGATGAACGCGCTCGACTCCAACAGCAAGTCGTGGGACAACATGCCGCAGGCGATCAGATCGCCAGTGCTGGTGAGCCGGATCTCGGCGCGTGCCCCGTGCGCAGAGGCCGGGTTCAGGCTGCCTCCCGTATAGCTCTGCGACCAGACAACGGCGCCGAGGGTATCGATGCGCGTCAGGTAATAGCGGGAAAGGGTATAGCTCGCCACAACCACATCGCCCCCTGGCAGCTCCACGGCATTTGCCGCCGCCACTGGAGATGGGTGATCGAGCACGCGCGTCCAGAGCGTGTCACCGGCATCGTCCGTACGCATCAACAACAGGTCACGCTGGGGATGCGTCATGGAAAGCACGAGCGCGCCGCTTCCGCTGAGGCCGACCACCAATGGTCTATCGGAGCTTGAAACCGTTGACCACCGCTTGGACCATTGCATTCCGCCCATTGCATCGACCTTCATCAAAGCCAGGTCGGCCCCGGCGATCGTTGTGCTGGCTCCATGGCCAGCGATCAGGTAGCCACCATCGGCCGTAGCCGCGAGAGCATATGCGTATGACAAGGTATCGGCCGCATAGCTGGTGAGAAACGTGCCTTGTGCCCGCAACACGCGGGGGCCGGCCATGATGATGATCAAGGCCAGCGCAAGGCGTGCGACGGACCAAGGGAAGGCACAACTTCGCGAGCGCTTCTGCGCGTTGGCGGCATCGATGGGATCGAAGCACTTGCCGCGTTTGGGCTTTTGCCAGGTGCCGCTGATGAAGAGCTTCAACGGCGTTTTGACCGTGACGTGGTCTGCGGATCCGGGAGGGGAAGCGAGGGTCCAGTAGATGGTCTTCTTTGCCATGATGAGCGAAGGTAGGCGGGTCCTCCAACCTATTCCTTCACCAACCGCCGTGTCACGATGCGGCCGTGTGTATCCGTTGCCCGCAACACGTGGAGGCCGGAGGCAAGCAGCGATCGCTACCTGTCCCACGCCGGGCTTCGAGCGGTGCACGACCCGGCCGACGGCATCGGTGATGCTCAATTCTTCAATGGGCCACGGCGCATGGATGTTCACCACGCCTGAAGAAGGATTGGGGTGGATGACGAGGGTTTCATCGGAGCTCGGCACGCTGCCGGTCGAGAGATCGCAACCATCAATGGCGGAGACAGGCGTGGACTGGAACGAGGCATAGGTGGTGTCGACAAAGACGAAGGGGTAAGAGCGGTAGGCCGGTACGAAGGGCGTTGGCGTAACCACGAGCGTGGTGTCGACGGTACTGACCGGCACGCTGTGGCACGCGGTGACCAGTGTGGTGTCGAAGCGGGTGAAAAGGATCGAATCGCGCCGGTTGATCCTACAAGCGGCAATGTCCCCGCCATCCGCATTGGCCAGTTGGAAGATCCCATCGAAACTGTTCGCGAACGGACGGTCGAAGCCGCCCGTGGCCAGGAGTTCACCGTCGGCGGTGAGCCGGTCGAAATAGGGCACGTAGCGGCCGAGCACCGTATCCATGAAAGAGCGCGGCACGACCAATGTTCCGTCCAGCTGTTCCAGTGGTGCACCGGAGTGGTGCTCTGCGGGGAAGGAATGGAGGTATCCCTTGGCGAACACGACGTTGCCCGCCGTGTCGATCCGCTCCATAAAACTCTTGAAGTAAGTGCAATAGGGAAAGTTGTTGCCGTATGTGCCGTACAGGGCAAGATCGCCGTTCCCGAACCGGGCCAACCCGCCCGTGCCGCTGAAGCTGCTCACGGGATATTGGTACGACCACTGGACCTGTAGTGCGGTATCGAGCTTGATGATAGTGGGCACCCGGTTGCAGGTACCCGAGGCCGAATACGCCAGCGCGTTCACGGCGAGGTAAAGCGCCCCATCATCGCCGGCCACCGGCTTGGAGAGATAGAGGTTCTTGCGGTACGAGGCGAACACGGTATCGGCCAGCACCTGCTGTGCCACCAGGTCGCCGGTGGCATTGAACCGGAAGATGACGGCTGCATACGTATCGTAGAACGACAACGACGGGTCGATCTCAGCGGCCTTCACGTTGTACACGGCATAAGCATGGCCGTCATGCTCGGCCAGGTCCACGAGGAACTGTGTCGGCAATGGGTTCGCGAGCTTTCGCGCCCACAGGATGTTGAAGGCAGCATCGGTCTTGATCAGGGCCTCGCCCATCATCAGGTAGTCGCCGTCGGAACAGCGCACCATGCGCACGATGCGGTCATCGAGCTGCAGTGCGTCCACTGGCACTCCTGGCCGTCCGTGATGATCATCGTGCTGCCGAACGCACCTTGGTCCGGCTGCATGGTGCTCAGGATATAACCGCCACCCGTGTGCTCCAGGAAATGCCAGAGCATGGTGCTGTCCTGTGTGGGGAGGCTGATCACACGCAGGGGTTGCTGCGCGCAGGCATCAGTGAGACCAATAACAATGAGCACCGCAGCGAACGCCCGCATCATGAACGCTAGACGCGCCCCCATCGGAAGTTGCTTGCGCAAGGCGGACGTGGTCCTTGCTTTCGGGAGCTGGGGCGAGGGGCCAGGAGATGGTCTTCTTTGCCATGCGCCGAAAATAGGCGGCACCCGCAGCCTTAACTTGGCGGCACTATGACACGGCTCATCATCGACATACACGACCCGAAGAAAGAGAAAGAGGTCGCGGAGATCCTGCTGAAGATCGGCGGCGTGGAGATCGAGCGCGCCGAGGCAAGCCCACGCAAGTCCGCCAACGGGAAGACGAAGATCAAGCGCGCACTCACCCCCAAGGAGAAGAAGTTCGTGGGCGAATTGCGACAGGCGTTGAAGGAGGTCAACGACCACATCACGGGCAAGAAGAAATTCCAGTCAGCCCGCGAGTTCCTGCATGGGCTATAAGGTCGGTGTCTCGCCCACCTTCAAAAAGAAGGCGAAGCGGCTGGTGAAGAAGTACGCCTCGCTGAAGGGGGAACTCCTTGAGCTGGTCGATCTGCTCGAACAAGATCCGGAGCAGGGCACGCCGATCGGAAAGCGTTGCTTCAAGATCCCATTGGCGATCAAGTCGAAGGGTGCGGGAAAGTCAGGAGGTGCGCGAGTGATCACGTGCGTGGTCCATGTCCTGAAAGAAGTTCGCCTGCTGACGATCTACGACAAGTCGGAACAGGGAACGCTGTCAGCGAAAGAACTTCAAGCCTTGCTCGACGAAATGCCACCTGAGCGATAGCCCGGAACCGGCCATTGCTTGCGGTGATCCCTGCTCGCTGGGGATGGACGAGGTGCCGGGAAATGGCCTTCATTGCCATTGTGTGGGAAGGTAGAACAGGCCGTGGAAACAACTTTGCCGTGTGCACATCCTCGAAGGCCTGGGGTGGGGTTTGGCCACCGCGCTGTTGCTGGGTCCCGTCTTCTTCACGCTGCTGCGGGCCGCTTTGGCGCATGGGTTCAAAGGCGGTGCGTTGGTGGCGCTGGGCATCTTCTCTTCCGATGTATTGGCCTTGTCCATCTGCGCCATCGGTGCGCGTGCGGTGCTCGGCGAGGCGGTGAACGGGCAGGTGCTCGCGCTCGTTGGAGGCGTTGTGCTGCTTGCGCTCTGTCTGGTGTATTTGCTGAAGAAGCCCCGCACTGGCACTGCACAGTCCGCGCTGCGCAAACGCGATGCACTGGGGCTCTTCACCAGTGGGTTCCTTGTCAACTTCGTTAACCCGTTCGTCTTCGCGGTGTGGACGGGAGTTGTCCTGCACGCCACCAATGCATACGGCCATGCGGGCGATCGGGCCGGCTTCTTCATCGCCGCGCTGACGGCTATCCTGCTGAGCGACTTACTGAAGGCTTGGCTGGCACCGCGGCTGGCGCGCTTGCTCTCGGAGAAGGTGATGAGATGGGTCTATCGCGCGATCGCTGTTGTGCTCCTGCTGTCAAGCGTGCGCTTGTTCTGGATCGCTTGGATCGGGATGAGGGGTTAGGAGGCGAATAGATTTGACGCTTCACCTAACCCCCCCAACATGCAGGTCAATTGGCTCGTTCAACTTCTAGCGGCACTGGTGCCCATGATCGTCGGCTTCATCTGGTACAACCCCAAGGTCTTCGGCAACGCGTGGATGAAGGCTGCTGGCATGACCGATGAGAAAGTGAAGGGCGGCAACATGCCGTTGATCTTCGGCGTGAGCTTCGTAATGGCGTTCCTGTTAGGACTGGCCTACAAGGTCCTCGCGGACCACGGAACCATGTTCGCCGCCTTCTTCAGGCCGGTGATAGAGCATGGCGCGGGCATCGATTCCGCATCCGCGTTCGGAACGGAACTGAAAGGACATATCGACGCATACGTTGCCCGCTATAGCAGCTGGACCCACGGCCTGGCACATAGCATGGTCATCTCCATCGTTCTGATCCTGCCCATCATCGTCACCAACGCGCTCTTCGAGCGTAAGTCGTTCAAGTACATCATGGTGAACTTCGGCTATTGGGCTGTTACGCTCGCCCTTATGTTCATGGTGGTGGCGCAGTTCAGTTGAGCGGAAAAAGACGATCGAAAGGAACGCGGGCTTCGGCCCGCGTTCTTCGTTCATTCCCCTTTCACCCGCTCCCACAACTCCTTCATCAGGGTGCCGATGTCTTCGCCGTTCGGCGGCCCCGGCGGGATCAGTTCCACCCGCAGTGCGTGCGACGCATCCTCGGGATCGTTCTTCTTTTTGATGAGCGCGCTGACGTCCGCGGGTGGTGCACTAGCGGTCGTTGTTTCATCCAGCCGTGTATCCAGCGCCTCGGGGAATGAGCAGGTAGGAGAACACGAACGGTTTGTCGGGCCCGGGCTCGCCCATCTGTCCGAAGCGCGATCGCTGAACACGATGGTGTCGCCCTGTAGCCGAACAACGAAGCGCGATCGGCGAGCACTTGAAGCCGGCGCACCTTCTCGTGATCCGCCCATGGTCCCAGAGCCTCCAAGCCCTTGTCCACGCGTACGAATTCCACTTCGGGCTTGGTGTCCAGCAGGGAGTGGTAGCCGAGCAGGTAGTGATCGCCAGCGTCCACGTTCACCGTCCAGAGAATACTGTTGAAGGGTGTGGGCCGTGTGGAGAAGTCGGTGTGTGCAATGTGCTGACGTTCCAGCGATGCCGCGATGGCGCCGATGGCGATGCGTTTGCACACGATGGTGAAAACCATGTACGCCGAGCTGATGCCGATGCCCAACCAGTTCACCCACCGGCGACGGGCGCTGTCCCGGCGCATGAACATCACTGCGCCCACGCAGATCATGAAGGGCACGGTGTACAGCGGGTCCACAACGAAGATGTTGTTGTAGCTCATCTTCCATGGAAGCGGCCACAGGAATTGGGTTCCCCAGGTGGTGTGCAGGTCGAGCAGGGGATGCGTCACCAAACTCCAGAAGAAGAGCCAGCCCCATTGTTTGGTGGTGGCGTTGTCCTCGTTCCGCTTTCTGCGGAAGATGAGCACGATGATGCCGGCCGTGATGGTCAGGAGGAGACTGCGTACCACCCAACTCTCCGCGCTTTGCACGAAGGTGAGCGCGACCAACAATGCGAAAACGGAAAGGAGCGACGCCGCGTGGCGCTTAAGCCAATAGGCCAATAGCGGCGCCATCGCTACGCTGAAGAAGAGCGAATGCGTAATGCCGCGGTGCAACTCGTTGGCGCGAAGGGATCGAAGAGCGAGCGGGCCAGTACGTCGAGGTCGGGAATGGTGCCGGCAATGGCACCCCAGAGGATGGCTTTGTTCCCGACTTTCCTGCCCAACACCACTTCGCCGCAAGCAGCTCCCAGAACGATCTGCGTCAGCGAGTCCATGTCAGGCCGTAACGCGTTTGAACGGGTTGCGCAGTTCGAACTCCGCCGGTTGCACGCTGCGCAGCAACGGACCGATCAGCTTGTTGGCCATGGCGTTGCGGTGGCGCACGAGGAAGTACATGTCCTCCGGTACCGCGCCCAGGTTGCTCTTCGCTTGCTCGGCCGTGCGCCCGAAAATGATGCTTGAGGCCTTGTGCTGGATGCCGCAGACCAGGTGGTCCACCAGCATGCGTTGGTACACGGCGTGGCGCTCGTTGTGCTCGTGGTCCAAGCCCACGTAATGTGCATCGAGGGTGCTGCCATGCAGGAACGCCGAACTGAACCCGATGATCGCGCCGTTCAAGTCGTACGCGAGGAACCGCAGTGCTTTCGCCCATCTGCTGTTTCCAGTCGGCATACACGGCTATGTTCAAGCGATCCATGATGAAGGGCGAACGGGTGAGGACGTTGTCGAACAACACTTGCAATCGGTCCGAGTGGTGTTCGATCGCCGCTGCATCGAGCACGCGCACCTCCAATGCTTCGGAGCGTTTCATCACGTTCTTCAGCCGGGTGCGTGCTTTCGCGGTCAACGCGGCTTGGTAGTCATCGAGCGACTTCCACGATGGATCCACCGCCATCACCATGTTCACATCCGTGCGCATGAGGTGGTAGCCTTTGGGTGGGCCTGGAGTGTAGTGTTCGAGGAAGGCGGCACGATGTCCTTTATCACCAGCGCACTGGCCTTGGTGGGGAATGGATCTCCCTTCTCCAGCCGAAGGAGCGTGTCGGCCACAGTGGCTATCCGCTGTTCCATGCTGATGCCATCCACGAAGTGGCTGCCGTGATCGCCGGCATGGAACACGTTGCCCGCCACGAGGCACCGTACCCGCCGATCCTCGAACAGGTGACTGCCCACGCGCTTGCCCAAGCGGCAGAGCTTATCGCCGTACGTGCTGCCTCGGTCTTCCAGGTCAACCACTTGGAAACAGGCGATCCCCACCGGTCGGTTCTCTTTGCTGTAGTAGATCACGTAGCGGAATTCCGTGCCCGCATCCATGCGGTCCTCCAAGGCCAGCAGGTGATCGTATTGCAGGTACACACTGGCACCACGGGCCACGGTGTTCCAATCCTCGCGGTGCACCATGTGCAACGATTCGTTCAAGCTGAGCCGGAGGTCCGGGACGCGGTCACAGGAAAATAACATGCGGTTTCGCGGACCAAGTTATTCGGGGCGGACCTGTTGTTGCACCATACGCCCGGACCGGAGGGCTCGCAGTCTATTCTGGTACAAGGAAGAAGTGGTCACTTCTTTCGGGAGCGCGGGCAAAGGGGCCAGGAGATGGTCTTCTTGGCCATGCGTCGAAGAGAGACGGACGTCAGTGGCCAGCGTCACGACTAGCAGGTCTGTGCTTCCCAAGCCAGCACAGCAACGCCCGGTGAATAGTGCACGGCATCGGGCGATGCACCAAGCAGCCCAGGCCATCGAGGTTGTTCCCTGCGCCATTCGAGCAACTCGCACGTATGGAGCGGCCACTCGTCGTGGTGTGTCTCATAGCGCATCATGGACCCTTCAGCGTTCTGGAAGAGCGCATAACGTTCAGTAAGCCAGCGATCACGATCAGACTTCACTGTCATACGCGTACCCGCACGAAAGCGCAGTTCCAGCGTTTCACCATGAATTGACGACGACCGGAAGGCACCCATCGACCGCGATATGATCGCATGGCGGTACGGCAGCACTGAGAGTCTTCGTGCCAGCATGCATGCGACATGGCTTCCGGCCTCGATACTCAGGAAGTACACGCCGAACTTGTCCTTGTGCCGCACGTATGTGCGCACGTTCACTTCGTGGAAATTGGAGAGTGGCGCAAATGCGGGCAGTTCCCTCGGCCTGATCCGCTGCATGGTGAAGGCGACGATTGATACCCACGCCGCGCCTTCGTGAATGTCGAGCTCTAACTGTGCAGGCACGAATGCTCTCAAGACGCTTGGGTCCACCTTCCAATGCAGGAAGACGGCGTCGTTCCATTCCTGGTAGAAGCGCCAACTACCCTGCGGCAACGGCCAGGGCCGGTGGTCCGTTCGGCTCAGTATGTCGTTGGGAGAAATGGGGATGTTCGGATAGATGGACCCTACTTGTTGGCCAACAACACCAACTGCCCACGGTGATAAGCCAAGTGGCTCGTGCGGCTCAACAGCACGTTCAACCGGTTGCGGTGCGGCTCCTTCGGGAAGTCTTCCTCCGAAATGTTCGCATGGCGCGTGAACCATTCATCCGCCGGAAGTCGCACTATGTGTTGCATCAATGTGTCGCTCACCGTTCTCCACTGCTCGCGGAGCTGCGATAACGAAGGCAGCTCGGCGATCGCACGGTCCGGTGCATCGATGAACGGCGGCTTCAGTTCCGGATGAAGCGCGGCTTGGAACCGGAGCAGCGACATCATCTGGTCGTGTTCCGCGATCAAGTGCCCTACGAGGTAGATGCCCCTGTTACGCCCTGGCACGATCTCGCGCATCAACTGGTCGTCGGAGAGCTTCTCCAGCAGGGCGCCGGTGGCGTTCAGCTCCTTGGTCCATACGTCGATCGCCATCTTCACAAAGAGTCCGTTCTGTAGGTCCATGGGGCTGTTGGTTGGCCCAAAGGAAGGGATGCGCGACCGAAATGTCGGAGCGTATTGTGAAGTATGGCCTGCCCTGCCCTACTGCTTCACGAAGCGTACGGTGCGGCGTCCAGTGGAATTGACCATCTGCACCGCGTAATGGCCGGATGCCAATCCGGAAACATCGATGTTCCCACTTACCGGTTGTGCGAGTTCCAGGACCACACGTCCACTGGCATCGAGGATCGACAAGGTCTCCTCTTCCAAGGCTCCACCCGCAAGAAAGAGCTCATGGGTGCACGGGTTGGGGTATAGCACCATATCCGATGTAATACTGGTCGCCGCCACAGCAACGACCTTGCTCCATTCGTGACCACCATCATGATCCACCTGCTTCAGTTTGTAGTAGCTGTTCGCGCTGGCGCTGTTCGGGTCGGTCATCTCGTAGGTGATCAGGCTTTGACTTTCACCAGCACCATCCACCCAGCCCACTTCGGTGAAGTCGGCCTCGCCCTCGATCATGCGCCATACTTCGAAGCCCGCATTGTTGTGTTCCGTGGCCGTTGACCAGTGCAGCATCACCTCGCGTTCGTTCAGGCGTTCGCCGGTGAAGGATATCAGTTCCACCGGAAGTGGCAGCCCCATGGTGGTGATGTACAACTCGCCGTCGTTACCGATACTGGCGCCATATCCATGCGTGCCACCGTTGCCTTGGATGCGCGGCTCCAATGCGGGTGAAGCGGGGAAAATGGGTGTCCAGATGTTGCCTGCGGGGTTGTTCGGCAGGTTGCAATCCTCCATGGGCCCCACGTAGTGCGCCACACCCGCATCGGCATACACGCTAACGATTGGATCCGCAGTGGCATAGGTGGTGAATTCGTTGCCGCTGTGGAAGAGCCTGATATTCACAGCACCGGCGATCGCGTTCTGCGTCTGCAGGTGCCAGTTACGGTCCAAGTAGTGCTGACCGATGATGCTCTGACGCACTGCCGCGCTGTTCACATACACGCTCATGCTCACCGTGCCGAGGTTCTGGCCGTTGTCATTGAAGCGTGCCACCACCTTGCGGTCCTTGTAGATCCACTGCGCGTTACCGCTTCCGGTGCTGGTGATCGCATCCGCGGCTCCGCAGGTGTTGAAGGCTTCGTTCCAGAGCACCGGTTGGAATTCATCCGCACCGATGTCGGGCGTGGCAAGGCTGCGCACATCGCCATCGATGTCGGTGGTCACAGCGGCGATCGGTGTTCCGGCAGCATCGGCTTCCATGGCATACACATGCAGGTCGCTCAGGGGGACGTAGAACAGCGGGTCTGCGGCGAGGCTATTGGCAAAGTTGCTGGAGGCGGTCTGCAGGTTCGCGAGCGTGTTACGATCAGCGTTCCAATAGGCGATGGGGCCAGCTGTGGTGCGGTGGAGCAGGTTGAAGGTGGCCGTGAGCGAGGTGGCTGTGCTGGATAAGAACTGCACCGTATGCCCTTCACTGGCGATGATGTTGTTGCGGAAGAAGAAGTTCTGGAACGTGGAGAAGGCGAAGGCCACGCCTCGCACACTGCCATGGAAGGTATTGTGGTCCACTTCCATCCAACGTTGCGTGCCGAATGTGGCGAAGGCTGTGAGGCCCGCATGGACCATGTTGTTGCGGATGCGGCCGCGCGAGGCGGTGGTGGCCGTGATCCCCGCCGTGGTGCGTATGCCTATGGCCAGTGCGCCGAGCGCATCGATCCGATTTTGCTCGACGCGGAAGCCGGAAGTGCGTGCGCCGATCACGATCCCGCCGAACACGGGTGCCGAGGTGGTGATGGTGTTGCCGAGGATGATCAAACCACCGCCTGCGATGTCCAGCCGGAAGGCCTCCAAATTCTGTTCGTCCGCCACACAGTCCTCGATCCGCACATGGTCTGTTGCCCCAGTGGTGGAAGCGAACACCGCGAAGCTCCCGCCTTGGAATCGTGTGTTCAGCACTACGAGGCTGTCATCGGCAAAGGTGGTTTGTGCGGAAATGATCCTCGGTTGCTGAAGGCCATTGGTCGTGGTATTCAAGTGGCATCGTGTGATCCGCAGGTCGCGACTTCCGTCCGTTCCCGCATACGACACGACATCACCGAACAGGTCCGTGCCGGTGCGTTGTAGCGTCAGGTGCTCCAATCGTACATAGTCGGCCCCTGTCATTCGCACCGCCCAATTGTCCGCAGCGGTAGCACCTGTTGGCCACTCAAGCATCACCGCAGCACTATCGAGCGCCTGCCCCCGGAAGGTGATGGTATTCGTTGCTGAATTGCCTGCGATCGGTGGCAACGAGATCTGCTCGGTGTAGGTGCCGCTCTCGACGAGGAACAGCACGGGGCCTGCGATCCCGCACGAGATCATCGCATTCGCCGCGGAGTTGAACGTTGGGTGATCGGCGGCTACGGATGGGCCGATGATGTACGTCCCGCTCAGCGCTGCGCACTGCGCGGTGGTTTCGTCCGCGCCGATCTCCGGGTTGCTCAAGGCGGGCAGCGGTCGCGCATCACCATCCAGATCCGCGCCCATGCCGGCGATCACTTGCCCCGCTCCAAGGCAAGGTGATGTGCCTTGCAGGTGCAGGTCGGCCAGTGGGTCCACGAACTGGGGTTCCGTCATCAGGGAATTGCCGTTCATCCCCGTAGCGCCATTCAGCGCTGCGATCGTGGCGTACCAGGAAGGACCCCATTGCACGCTATTGCCAGCGAGCGAACGGAACACGTTGTTGTCCGAGGCACTGACCCGGGATGCCGGGTCGACACGCAGTGTGTAGCTCGCGCTCCGGAAGATGTTGTTGCGAATGCGGATGCCTGTGCCCGATCCCACCACCACGACCATCGCCTGACCACCTGCGCCGCTCATACTGACGCTGTTGTTCGATACGTCGATATACGAGCAGATGCCGCTCATGGCGGATATGCCATTCAAGGCGGTGGTCGTTCCGATGATGACATTCCCCTCCACTTTGATCGGGGTGCCCACCGTGCCTGAAGTGGCGTTGAACAAGAGGCCGCTGAACAGGTTCGAGGCCCCTGTGAAGGTGTTGCGCCGTACGGTGATACTGCCCGAGCCGAAGTCGAACATCGCACCGCGTGTGGCACCGGACATCCGTGTCGTGATCACGTTGTCCTCCATCAAGAACGTACCGTTGCTCCACGAATTGAGGTTGAGCCCCCGCAACACGTTGGTGAGACTGTTGCGGCTCATGGTGAACGAACCAGAGCTTACGAACGAGAGGTAGGGCCCCATCCCGTTCGTCATGGTGCAATCCTCCACAGAGGATGCGCCAATGGCAGGCCCGGCGATCGAGATCATTTCGCGTGAGCCGGTAGTGGACGTGGACGTACTGGAGATGAAGCGGTCGTTCAGGAAATGCCAGTCCGTGCTACCGGTAAGCACATTCACGATACGGGCATAATCCAGTGCGCCGGAACGTTGCAGGGTGATGTGCTGAAAGGTGATGCGGTCGCAACCGTTCAATTGCAACAGGTAATCGTTCGTGTTGGTGGCCTGCGAGGGATGGTCGAGGGTGACGAGTGTATTGTCCAGTCCTTGGCTGCGAAAGAGGATGGTGTTCGCAGCAGAGGCTCCAGCGATCGCCCCGATGTTCAGCTGTTCGTTATAGGTGCCGCTGAACACATCGAATACCACCGGGCCACTGACCCCGGAAGTGGTAAGCGCCGTCACCGCCGCCGTGAACGTGGCGTAGTTGCCAGCCGTGCCGATGGTGTAGGTGCCGTTGAGTTGGGCACTGGTGGAAGTCGCGGTGAGGAGGAGGGCCGCGATCAGGGAGGTACGGATGGGCCGGAACATGGGAGAGCGGGAAGGCACCGCAAAATCCCCCGAAGGCCGGGTGCGTGTCCAGCGCGATCGGGTGAACGAACGATCCGGATGGGTGAACGCCCCGGAACCTGTAAAGGCGCCGGGGCGTTTGCTGCGGAGGGCATCTGGATCGATCAGTGTGCACCACAACGGGTTGTTGCGCCGGGCACCTGTGGCAGCAGCGGGAAGTGAGTGCCCGGGCGACAGGCCGCTCCACGGGTATCGGCCTGGCCAGGATGCATGCCGCTTTGGACCACCGGACATCGTCGCCCTGTAGAGTTGGTACGGCTGTTTTGTCCGAGCTACCGAACGTTACCCGGAAATGATCAGTGGCCGGATTCGGTGAGACCTCGATGAAAGCGTCTTCGTTCCCGACCAACGCGTTCTTCTGTCCTCCTCCTACGCCGGTTGCCCACTCATCGCAACCCATGTCAGACAAGTTGTTCGCCGGCCATGGACGCGCTTCGCCATCGAAGTCATCCACCACTCCGGTACTCAACGGTACCAGATTCCGTGCTGGTGAAGTTGCCGTGAGATGAAGGTCGGTCTTGGAGACGAACAATGGGACCGCGCTCATCGAACTGTTCGCATGATCGCCCGCAGTCTGCCAATCCGGGCCTTGGGGCGTGAACCTACAGGTGAGTGCGTGAACGCGTAGGATGCAGGTGTGTCGAACAAGTTGTCACCGGCCATGGTGAAGGAACCAGACAGGCCTTCGATGTTAAGCACGATGCCATCCGTCGCCGCGCGCACGATGGGTTCCTTTGAAGCGCACCGATTCCCGTCCACGGCGTACCGGATCTGCACCACGTTCGGTCGATCGAAGGTGACCTGCGCGCTGTTGTGGAGGACGTCAGCGTGCGGCGCTGCATCGAGCGTCAGGTAGAGCGAGTGTAACGCCCCATGGCGCGCCATCGGTCACGGTTGATCCGGGAACAGCTATGTTGTTGATGATGCGAGCCGGCTGGTTGGCCACACCAACGAATCCTTCTACCTCCAGGCAGGAGACCCCTGCGGTCGAAGTCACTTTGTTCCCATGATGCGAACAACCAATCCGATCTGAGCGATGCCATTCCCTGTACAGCCTCCTGTGACGGTGATCCGACTGCCTGCTTGATGTACTGATGCTCACGTCGGGGACACCATCCACGTCATTGTCCTCGCACCGCCGTGGTGCATCCATGGACCTGTTCCCGTTCACGAAATGGACCACTTCAGGTTCCCCGAGACCGGTCGAACCGCTCCCGTAACGGGATATCCCAATTGCTCAACTCGTTCCTGAGCAGAGCAGGAAGTGCTCTGCGCGGTTGTCGAGCAGTCGGGCATTGTCCCCGGCACCAGGATGGCCCTGGACCTGGCATCCCCGTTCAGGTCGATATGGCAGCGCGCCATGGAATCCATCGGGTTCCAGGTTCACGACCACCCAGTACCGCGCCGACCATGCTGGGGACGTGTTCTGCGGATCCGCCATGCGCGACATCAGCGAGGTCGACCAGGTGTGATGTTCCGGATGCGGTGGTTATCCCGTGCGAAGATGCACGTCGAATGCGGCGTTACCCGTGCTGCGGTTTGATGGTGACCAGGTTCGTGCTGCTCCCCGCGACGCTCCGAGTCACCAATTGTCCGCATGTATATACCCGGCGATAACGGAGCTGCTGACAGGTCCGCAAACACCTGACGGCCTCCAGGTCATCCCATGCGTCTTGATCGCTCTGGTAATCTCCACCTGCAGGATCAATGACGTAACTCCCACTCATCTGGGCATGCATGCCATGGGAAAAGTGAGAACGCCCGGGAGAATGAAAAGGCGAAGCATGGACATCGTTGCATTGCAATTGGTGAGCCGCGAAAGTGCCCTTGGCCTTGGCTTCGCCCGGACGATCGGGTGAACGAAACTGACCGGATGGGCGAACGCCTGCCGAAGACCTACCCAGTGCGCTTGGAAATTGCGCACCACCAAACGAACGGCTGTTCCGTTCGCGCCGGTGATGGTATGCTCAGCCTTCAATTTGCTGGCGAAGGTGCGGATCATGCCTAGTCCGAAACCGGTGCCGCCCGCCGCGACTTGTGCCGGGTCCTTCATGCCGATGCCGTCGTCGATCACGTCTACGAGCAGTTGGCCTTCCCTTGCTTCCGCCATGGACACCTGCAACCGGCCCAGAGCGCCCCTCGGGCCAAGCGTACTTCAGGGCGTTGGTGATCAGCTCGTTGAGGATCAGGCCCAGCGGCACGGCCGTGTCCACATCCAGGTTGATGGGGTGTACGCGCAGGTCAAGTTGCACACGATCCGACATGCTGTAACTCGTAACCAGTCCGTTGGCCAGCTTGGCCACGTAGTCCTCCATCTGCACGCCGGTAAGGTCGCCTTCGCGGTAGAGGTCCTGATGGATCAGCGCCATGCTCTTCACGCGCAAGCGGCTGTCGTTCACGGCTTGCTTGGCGGTTTCATCGGTGATGCCGCGCCCTTGGATGCTGAGCAAGCTGCTCACCGTTTGCAGGTTGTTCTTCACGCGGTGGTGGATCTCGCGCAAGAGCAATTCCTTCTCCTTCAATTGCGCTTCGATCACCTGCTTCTGGCGTGTCACCTCGGCCTCGCCTTTGCGCTTCACCCGGTAGGCGCGGAAGGCGAAGAGCGCAGCCACCAGGAACAGCACCGCACCCACTGCGATGGCCTTGATGGTGAGCGCGCGCCGTTCCAACTGCGCGTTGCCTTCCGCAATGAGCACGTCCTTCTTTCCGCTTTCGTACTTCTCCTGCATCTCGGCGATGCGGGCGCTGCTCTCCTCACTGAAGATGCTGTCGCGCAACCCGGTGGCCAACTTGTGGTGGCGGTAGGCCGAATCGATGGCGCCGCGCTCCTCGAAGAACGCGCTGAGGAACTCATGCGCATTGGCCTCTACCGATCGCGCTTGTGTGCGCTGGCCAGTTCAGTCCAGCGCGCAGGTAGAACACAGCGCTGTCCGCATCGCCGACCAGTCCGTGCAAGCGACCGAGGTTGGCCAGGATGTTGGCCCGAGTGTTCTCATCCTCTCCTTCGGGCATCACCGCTTGCGCACTGCGCATCATCGCCAAGGCTTCATCCAGGTGCGCCCTAGCTCGCCCAGCGCATTGCTCAGGTTCATCCGTGTGGTGGCCGCGTATTGGTATCCATGCCCGAGACCGGTGAGCAGATCATTGGCCATGCCGGTAGTACACCACGGAGCTGTCGAACCGACCTTCCTCGTAGAGTAGGTTGCCCAGGTTGTTGGACACGTTCGCGATCCACACCGTGTCGGGGATGCCCAGGAATCCGTTCAGCGCCAGCTCGAACTCGGTCGTTCGCCTTGTCGTAGCGCCGCATCTTCTCGTGGATCGACCCGATGTTGTTGTGCGCCATGGCTTCGTACCATGGATCGCCACCGCGCTCGAAGTAGGGCACGGCAGCGAGGTAGTGCCGCAAGGCTTCATCGTGCTCACTGCGGCTGGTGTAGCACATACCGGTGTAGTTGTGCCCTTTGCCGATCTCCAGATCGATGCCGCTACGTTCAGCGATGCTCCTGTATTCCGCAGCGAAGACCAATGCGCTGTCGGGATCATTGAACACGGTGGCGCGCAGCAGCTCGGTTAGCACCCCCAGCCGAGACGTGTCCTGCGGCAACGCATCGCGCACGCGCAGCAGGCTGTCGAGCTGGGCCTGCGCCTGTGCGCGATCAACAGAGCAAGCAAAGGCGAGATGGCGCATGGCGGCAAGATGCGGAAACCACGCACATCGCCACCCTCACATCATCCGCAGCATCTTCAACACTTCACCGCGGAAGCTCCGCCCGATCGGCAACCACTTGTCGCCCACGTGCAATCCGTTGTCGCTCACGGCCTGCACACGCTCCAGGTTCACCGCGTGGCAACGGTGGATGCGCTGGATGCGTTCATCGGCCACGGTATCCAGCACTTCCTTCAGCATGCGCGGCACTATGAAGGTGCGCGAGGTGGTGTGGACGGTGGTGCTATTGTCATCGGCTTCCAGGTACAGCACCTCGCTCACGGCAACGCGGCTCCATTGCCGCCCGTCGCGCACGAAGACCGCTTTGCCCGTCGGCGACATCGATCACTGTTTGATGAAGCGCATTGTGCGCGATGCGTTCCATTCCGTTCCAACGCAGCAGGTGCATGCCGGGCTGAGGCCACGCACATCGATCCTCATAGTCGGCTGCCGGCGGTTCCCGTGAGAACGGTGCGCCCTTGCACGTCCAGCACTTCATAGCGCTGCCCCGCGACCAGTCCTGACACGTTCAACAGGTCGCTGGCCGGTACGGGAAGAGCAGGATAGCGATCTCCGCAAAGCTTCCGCCACGTTGGTAGTTGATGTCCACCACCACGGTGATGTTGATAGCTGCAGCAGTTCGGCATCCAGAACGTCGCAGCTGTAGCTGCCTCCGGCGGTGATCCAGGGGTGGTGGGGCGAGGTGGCGCCGGTGCTCCACGTGTATGCATTGAACGTTGCGCAGGAGCCCGAGTCGTAGGGCAGGTCGCTGGCGAGGATGGTGATGGTGGCGCCTATCGCGTTGGTGCTTGCAGGAGAACTCATCGGCACCCATGTCGCACACGGGGTTGCCGCGCGCATCGCCATCGATGTCGCTGCCGCACCACGAAGAAGTACTCGCCCAGGTCGTCCATGGCGCAGCCGTTCAGGTGCAGGTCGGGCTGAATGGGGAATACGGGATCGATGTCCGTGTCGCCCGCACCCATGCCTGTGCCGGCCTGGTGTGCAGCGAGGTCAGCGTAGAAGCCGCTGCCCACCGAGCTGAGGTGCGCCCCGTGGTGAAGAGGCAGTTATGGTCCTCGACGGCCACGTTGCCCGCCACGTCCACATTGTAGGCCATGTCCGCCCGCGGCGTTCGCGAAGATGTTGTTCCGCACGAGCGCATCCTGCCCATCGGGGAAGCCGCTCAGGTGGTAGAAGGCATAGCTCTGGAACTCGTTTCCTGCACCTATCAGCACACTGTTGTGCACGATCTTCATGTCCCACAGGTTGTACACGGCCAGGCCCCCCACATCGCCGGCGCCGTGCAGTACACCATGTTGTCGCTGATCATGTTGCCCGTGGTGTTCTGCGTATTGCCGACCTCGATGCCCGTGCAGCCGCTGGTGGCATAGGCCCGCACGTGGTTGCGGCGGATCTGGCTGCCGCTGTCGAAAAAGCCCGTGCGGATGCCGATGTAGCAGTCCCCGACTTGCGTGGTGAAGCAGATTGTCGCCGATGGAGCTACGGCAATTGTTGAGCAGTGATGCCCGTGGCGTACTGGTCCGTGAACGTGTTGCCGGTGATGATCAGCCCTTGATGCGCGGAGCCGAAGTCACCCTAGGCATCGAGGTGGATGGCCTCGTATCCGTTGAGGAACGTGTTGTCGATGATGAGCACATCCTGCGGGTTGTTGTCGGTGTTGCCCGTGTTGTTCTGGTCGCACCGCACCAGGATGCGCTCGAAGTCCGGCGCCTGGTCGGGTTGGTGCTGCCATCGAACACGCAATGCGGAGATGGTGAGCACCTCGAGCCCGTTCTGGAACACAACGGCCCGCGTAGAAGGAGTCCAGCGGTCGGAAGGTGAGTTTCTCCAAGCACTACGGCCGTCGGTACCGTCGAGCAAGAAGATGAAGTTGTCCGATGGTGGTCGTGGCGTCGAACTCCAGCACCACGGCCTAGGCGATGTTGTTCTCGCTCTTGAAGGTGATGGTGCCGTAGTTGCCGGGCACGGCCCCCACAGTGTATTGCCCGGTGTAGGTGCCGGGCCGGATGTTGAAGGTGAGGTTGCCGGTGGCCCCTTGGTTCATCAGTGCGGTGACGGCGGCCGTGATGGTGGCGTAGTCGGGGTTGGCCCCGCCGATGGTCTTGGTGCCGGTGAGCTGCGCCACCGTGAGGGAGCGGTGCGCCGAAGAGGACGAGAAGAGCGGCGAGTTGTTTCATGGTGTGGTGAGTTTGTTCAGGAGGCCTTTGCCCTTCTTCAGGATGTCGCTACCACCGGACTGTTGCGGTGGAGCGCCGCCCTGGTCCGACATGTTCGGGCCGTCGGAAGATACGGGCGCGGTACTTCCTTGCACAGCATGCCCGGCTCGTAACTGATGATCCGCGCGATGTCGTCGGCGCTGGTGAGCATCCATACTTCCAGCGCGCGATCTTGAAGGTCTCTCCGGTTTTCTGGCCGTTCTTCCATGCGCCTCCTGCTTTCGTCAGGGCCATGCGCACATGCGCGTCCTGCGTGGCGTTCCACCACTCCATGCCATTGGTCTGCTGGCTCTTCACCCCGGGATCGGGGCAGTACTGCTGCGCGTAGGTGCTCTTGCCTTTGAAGGCTGCGTTCACCGCTTTGTTCACGAGGTCGGCACCTTGGGGTGTGAGGCGCGTGGTGCTGCCTTCCACGAAATACACGGGCGCCAGCATGCGGATGAGGTAGGCCTCGAACTGCGCTGCCGTGCCCTCGCGTAGCACCTTGTGGGTGTGCATGAACACATCCACGTCGCGCGAGAATTCGGGGATCGTCACATCGCCCAACGCAGCCAAGTCGGCTTGTGCCTGGCTTTCCATCTCCCGGCTGCCGATGGTCTCCATCGCGCGGATATCCTCCGGCGAATAGCTGCGCTTGTTCTCGTGGCGCACATCGCGCTCCACCGTTACCATGAACGACCGCCACGGGTCGCTCACCTTCTCGCGGTAGAAGCGCGTCTCCTGCCGCGTGCTTTCCGTGGCCACTTCCACATCGCTGATGATCACATCGGCCACCACCTCGAACTCCATGCTGAACGAGAGCGGCGTGTGCCACACGGTCTTCGGATCGGCGGCCACCGCGATGCTCCTCAGGTCCACCATGCGGTTGTAGCGGTATTCGCCCACGAAGTCCTTCAGGTATTTGCGGGCGTGCGCCAGCGATCTCCTCCTTGGTGGGCGCGGGAATCCTTCGTACTCGTTGAGACTGGTCTTCCATTCGCGGTAGCTGGGCGGGTTACCGGTGTGGTAGCGCGCGAACCGTACACCACCACTTTGGCGTTGGGGAACTCCGGCACATCGGCCGGCAGCCAGATGGTGGCGCCGCGCTCCCAGAACCATTGAGCATGCGTATCGCTCCACACCTTCTTGGTGGTGCCCTTCACCAGCTCCACCTTCAACTGCTTGGGGCTCGCGATGTCCTTCAGGATCTGGGCATCGGTGGGTTGGGCGTAGGCCGCCAGGACCGAGAGGCAGATGGCGGCGAGTAGAAGGGCGGTACGGGTGCGCATGGACGTGGGCGTTGGTGCCACGAACGTGGAAGCCATCGGCGGCGTCCAGCACACCGATCGGGTGAACGACGGACAATTGGGTGAACGTCCAGAGCACGTCCGTATCCCGCCATGAGTGCCTCCTTGTGCGTCTTGCCCATGGGAATGCTCTGGGGGCCGATGCGCACGTAACCTTCCTCCACCGCCGTGACTTTCCGCAGGTCGACAAGGTAACTGCGGTGGATGCGCAGGTGGTGCGGGCTTGAGCTTTCTTCCACTGCAGTGAGCGTACTGGGGATAACGTACCTCCTCCCAGGGGTGAAGAGTCACGTAGTTGTCGTCCGCTTCCGCGTAGTGGATCTCGTCGATGTCGACTTTCAGCAGACGGCCCTTGTCGCGGATGAAGA
>JADJDP010000054.1 GCA_016702645.1 Flavobacteriales bacterium | reverse complement strand
TTTGAGCGATGAAGGTTTGTTGTGCTGGGGTCTCCCAGCAGGTAGGCCAGGTCTTGGGGCACAGGCAAGGGCGCAATGGTGGCACATTCACCCCACCGGTATTTCCAATAGGTACCGTGCCTACGAAACTCTTGCGCCACCGAAAACCAACCGTGGCAACTGCCCGATGATGCCGCGCGTGTTCTTGGTAGCGGAAACCGAATTTGAGCATGCGCCAATGCCGCATTGTGCTCCATGGGCCAGCGCTGGCCGAGAATATGAGCGCGTTCGAGGGTGGGTACCATTCACGACCCAGGTCACCCTGCGCGCGGGCCGCCGCGCTCGCTTCGAATTCGGCGTTATAGTATGGCCCGCACAGCCCCAAGGACGGCATCTTCAATTGAGCTTCGTGACCGAACACGCATTGTGATACGCGAAGATGGTGGAGTTTCAATGCTATTCGTGGCATGCTCGTGTTCAATCATCGCGGTCCGGGTAGTACGCGCCACCGATGGCCACGCCCTGGCATTGGCGGGCGGCTTCGAGAAAAAGTCACCGCGGTAGTACGCGCCATCCGTGGTGCCGCTTCACTTCGATGCGCTTAAAGGTCATGCCGCCGGCGGGCACATCATCGACCATGGCTGTCGCCGTCCTTATGCTCGCCTTCGGCTTCGGTGCCGTGATGCGTGTACGCGTCCTCGCCTTGGCATGGGCGGCGCGTTCATACTCCTTTATCGCGTGGTCGTGTTCTTCGCCTTCGGCGTGTTTGTGTTCGGCCTCGTCCTTGTGTGCGGCTTCCCTTCATGTCCATGCCCTTGCTCCTCTTCGCCGCTTCGGTGCGTATGAACACGTGATCCGCTGCCCTCCATGTTCACGATGGCTTCGGTCAGGACCGCGGTGGTGTTGGCGTTGCCCACATCGAATGCGCGCGTTCGCGCCCATGCCGTCGTCGAAGCCCTCCTTTCGCAGGTGACCTCCGCGTGAACGGGGATCGTCTTCGTTTCGCCTCTCGAAGGCGCTGCCGATGGCGAACACCACGGCCGTGTAGTTCTTACCGGGCAGGTTTGGTGAGGCTGGGTCGTCTTCTGGCCCACTTTCACTTTGGCGATGTCCTGCTCGTAAAGGAAGAGGTCCACATGGAGCTTGCTGTTGTTCACCACGCGCAACAAGGGGGTGTCGCCGCTGGCCTTGCTGCCCACGTTCACGGCAATGTGCGCCACCGTGCCATCGATAGGGCTGACGATGCTGCCCGTGGAGCGGATGGCATCGGCGTTGAGCTTGTCGGGGTCGATGTTGATCAGGCGGAGCAACTCGGCGTTGGCGTTCACACTGGCGCGTAGCGAGGCATGCTCTGCGGTGGCCTGTTGCAAGGTCTTCTGCGCGCTTACGTTGGCACCAGCAAGTTCGGTCTGGCGGTCCAATTCGGCCTTGGCATAGACCAGTCGTGCTTTCGCATCCAGGTAATCGCGTTGCAGGTCGATGATGGCCTTGTCGGCGATGCTGGCGAGGGCCTGTCCCTTCTTCACATGATCACCTTCTTGCACCAGCACCTCGCGCACGGTGCCGCCCAATGCGGCGGTGACGTCCGCCACGTTCTGCGGCGGCACTTTCAAGAAGCCGGTGGCCTTCAGCGCTGTGGTGAGGTCCTTCATCTCCACCTTACCGAGCACACCATCGATGGCGGCGAACTGCTGCGGCGAAACGGTGACGGTGCTGCCACCGCCGTGGCCTTCTTCTTCACCGTGGCCACCGTGGCCTTCTTCTTCTTTGGCTGTGCCGCCGCCGCACGCTGCGAACAATGCGGCAATTACGATGAGGCCGATGCTATGCGGGATCCCGCTACGGCGGGACAGGTTGCGCGTTATGGCGCTTTGGATGAATTGCGTTTTCATGGCTATGCTGACTTAGAGCCCTTGCAGGCACGGAGGTGGAGGACGGTGAGGGGCGAGCTCGTAACGCACGCGCAGATGCTCGGCGTTGAGTTGGAAGGCCTGCTCGATGCCTTGGGTGAATTGGAAGTAGTCGGCTTCGCCAGCGGTGTATGCCCGCTGTGCATCATCGCGAAGCGTGGATGCCAAGGCCGCGCCGGTGCTCTCGAAATACGCGAGGCTTTCGCGCAATTGTGTGAGCTGAGCCTGCGTGCTCGCGCGTTCGCTGCTGCGTTGGCGGCGTGCGGCGTCCAGTTCTGCGCGGCGATCCGCTGCGCAGGCGCGCGGCGTTGGTGCGCCCGCCCTGCCCGCTGCCGGGCAATGGTATCGACGCGCCGATGATGTAGCCGCTGAAGGGCGCATTGCCATCGAAGGTCTGGTAGAAGCCCCGCCCTGCAGGCTCGGTGCCCATGGCTGCGCTGCAACTTCCATTCGGCCTCGGCCACTTGTGCGCGTTGCTCCACGGAGCAGCAGCGGATCGCTGCCTCCGCCTGGATCAGGTGCCCGTGCGGTGTTCAGCAATTCATCCGCGATCGGTGTTGCCCGTTGAGCGCGCCTGTCCAGCGCTCCACTTCGGCCTGGTAGGCCAGCAGATCGGCTTGGGCCTGGCGCAGACGCAGCTTCACTTGCTCCGCGCGGCTCTGCGCGCTGGTCTTCTCCAAGCGACCGGTCTCGCCGAGCTCGAAGCGTTTGGCCGCGAACGCCGCCATGGACGCATACGCGCTATCGAGCTGTTGCAATCGACGCACCTGTTCCAGCCCCATGGCCCATTGCAGGTAGGCGCCGCCAGCGCTCTCCTTGACGTAGGCCAGGGTGCCGAGCTTCTCGGTCTCGGCCAGCCGCAGGCTTTCCTTCAAGTAGCCCGAGCGCCGTGCGATGGTGGTGGGGAAGGCGATGCCCGTGGTGGCCTGCAGGTTGATGTCCGAACGGTAGGGGCCTTGGATCTGGCCGTGCATGAATTGCGCGTTGATCGGCGAGAGGCCGAACGCGGTCTTGCGCATAGCGTCCTGTTCCTGCACGTTCAGTTCAGCGGCCGTCATGCTCGGATGCGTGCGCACAGCGCGCGCGATCACGGTGTCCATGGGCACACGGTCCTGTGCCGTGGCGCTTCCGCCGATGAAGAGCACCAGCACTGACGCCACGATGAGCGGAGCCTTCGTGCTTCCGCCTTCGTCATCGCTGCGCTTCATGCCCGCACCCATGAAGAGCAGATAAAGCACGGGGAGCACCATGAGCGTAAGAGCGGTGGCAGTGATGAGCCCGCCGATGACCACTGTGGCCAAGGGGCGTTGCACTTCCGCGCCCGCGTTGCCGCTGAGCGCCATGGGCAGGAAGCCAAGGGATGCCACAGCGGCCGTCATCAGGACCGGACGCAGGCGGATGCGTGTTCCTTTCAGCACGCGTTCCCTCAGGTCGGTGAGGCCTTCCTTCTCCAGCTCGTCGAAGGTGCCGATGAGCACGATGCCGTTGAGCACCGCCACGCCGAAGAGCGCGATGAAACCCACACCGGCGCTGATGCTGAAGGGCATGTCGCGCGCCATCAATGCAAGCACGCCGCCGATGGCGCTCATGGGGATCGCGGTGTAGATGAGCAGCGCGCGTTTCACGCTGTTGAAGGTGAAGAAGAGCAGCAGGAAGATGAGCGCGAGCGCGATGGGCACGGCCACCATCAGGCGCTTGCTAGCGGCTTGCAGGTTCTCGAACGTTCCGCCGAAGGTGTAGTAGTAAGCAGCGGGCATGCGTACCTCGGCGTCGATGCGGCCTTTCAGTTCCTCCACGAAGCTCTCCACGTCGCGGCCGCGGATGTTCACGCCCACGGCGATGCGCCGCTTGGCATCCTCGCGACTGATCTGCGCCGGACCGGGAACCAAGGACACGTCGGCCACCTGTTGCAAGCGGATCTGGCCGCCACCCGGCAGCGCCACGAAGAGCGCTCTTACATCCTCGATGCTCTGCCGTTGCTGTTGCGCAAGCCGGACGACCAGGTCGAATCGGCGCTCGTTCTCGTAGATGACGCCGGTGGCCTCGCCCGCGAAGGCGGTGCGCACGGTGCGGTTCAGCTCGCGGATGTTGAGGCCGTACTGTGCCACGCGCGCACGGTCGTAGGTGATGGTGATCTGCGGCAGGCCTGCCACCTTCTCCACCTGCGGTTCGCCCGCGCCCTGTACTTCGCCCACGATGCCCGCGATCTTCTCCGCGATCACCGCCAGCGTGTCCATGTTCTCGCCAGCACCACGGCCACGTCCTGCCGTATGCCGGTCATCAGTTCGTTGAAACGCATCTGGATGGGTTGTGTGGCTTCGTAGAACACACCGGGGATCTGCTTCAGCGCTTTCAGCATGGTATCCTGCAAGGCCTCGCGGTCGTGCGCGGTGGTCCACTCGTCCTTGTCCTTCAGGATGATCATGAGGTCGGTGGCTTCCGGCGGCATGGGGTCGGTGGGGATCTCGGCGCTGCCGGTGCGGCCCACTACCTGTTCCACTTCGGGGAACTGCAGCAGGATCTTCTCCACCTTGGCGTTGTTGGCGATGCTCTGGCTGAGCGATGCGCCCTGCGGCAGGATGCTGTGGAATGCGAAGTCGCCCTCCTCCAGTGTGGGGATGAATTCACCGCCCATGCGCGCGAAAAGGAAGACCGAGCCCAGGAAGAGCACCACGGCCACGGCCATGGTCTTCACCCTGTTGCTCAACGCGAAGCCGATGATGGGGTCGTACCATTTCTGGAAACGGTCCATCATGCGATCGCTGAAGTTGGGTTTGTGCGCGGTGTTGCGCGGCAGGCAGAGCGCGCTCATCATGGGCACGTAGGTGAGCGAAAGCAGCAAGGCACCGAGGATGGCGAAGCTGACGGTGATGGCCATGGGGCGGAACATCTTGCCCTCGATGCCCACCAGCGTAAGGATGGGGATGTACACGATGAGGATGATGATCTCGCCGAAGGCGGCGCTGCTCCTGATCTTGCTGGCGCTCACGAACACCTCGCGGTCCATCTCCTCGCGCGAGAGCACGCGCCCCTTGAAGCGCGAGTGCAAATGGTGCAAGGTGGCTTCCACGATGATCACCGCGCCGTCCACGATCAGGCCGAAGTCGATGGCACCGAGCGACATGAGGTTGCCGCTCACGCCGAAGGCGTTCATGAGGATGATGGCAAAGAGCATGCACAAGGATCACGCTCGCCACGATGAGGCCCGCGCGCCAGTTGCCCAGGAAGAGCACCAGTACGGAAGATCACGATGAGCGCCCTTCGATCAAATTGGTCTTCACCGTGCCGATCGCGCGCTTCACCAGATCGCTGCGCACCAGGTAGGGCTCGATCATCAAGCCCTCGGGCAGGGCCTTCTGCACATTGGGGATGCGTGCTTCGATGGCTTCCACCACTTGTGCACTATTGCCGCCCTTCAGCATCATTACCGTGCCGCCAACGACCTCGCCGTTCGCATTGCGCGTCATGGCACCGTACCGCGGTGCGGCACCGAAGCCGACCTCAGCCACATCGCCCACCAGCAAGGGCACACCGCCCTCGGGGGTCTTCACCACCACCTTGCGGATGTCGTCCAATGAGGTGAGCAAGCCCTCGCCCCGGATGCTATAGCTGTTGGGACGCTTCTCGATGTACGCGCCACCGGTATTCTCGTTGTTGCTCTCCAGTGCGGCGAGCAGATCGCTGATGGTGACGCCCATACTTTGCAGCCGCTTCGGGTCCACCGCCACTTCATACTGCTTCACCTCGCCGCCGAAGCTGTTCACCTCGGCCACACCGGGCGTGCCGAGCAATTGCCGCGTAACGATCCAATCCTGGATGGTGCGTAGTTCGCTCGGACTGAATTTGCCCTCGTAGCCCGGCTCGGGGTGCAGCACGTATTGGTACACTTCGCCCAAGCCCGTGCTCACCGGCGCCATCACGGGCTTGCCCACACCGGGCGGTATCAGGTCGGCCGCTTCGCCCAGGCGTTGGTCCACCAGTGTGCGGGCGAAGTACACGTCCACATCCTCATCGAACACGATGGTGACAAGGCTGAGGCCGAAGCGGCTGATGGAGCGGATCTCCACCAGATCGGGCAAGCTGGCCATGGCCCGCTCGATGGGCGCCGTTACGAACTGTTCCACCTCCTGCGCGGCCAGCGTAGGGGTGGTGGTGATCACCTGCACCTGGTTGTTGGTGATGTCCGGCACCGCGTCGATCGGCAGCTGCGAGAGCGAATACGCCCCGTAAAGCACCAGTACGAGCGTGAAAAGCCCGATGATGGCCTTATTGTGGATGGAGAACTTGATGACCTTGTCGATCATGAGGAAAGTCTTCGAAGTGGAACGAAATGGAAAGCGCCCGCGAAAGCGGACAAGCCCGCGCTGGATAGCACAGGCGGTCGGCGTCCACGGTCCCGGTGTTTACCAGGAGGTGGACCAATTCAGGCCTTGGGAGGGTTCCACTTGGAACCGGAGAAAGCAGCGAGCGCGCTTTCGTCGACCAGGACCGCCGCAGGACGGTCGATCACAGGAATGTGTACGGACTCCGTGCGCGGTTCCTGCATCATGCCCACCATCGTGAAGGTGGTGCATGCGCCGTGCTCATCGCACCCGAACGGGTCGTGGTCGCCGTGCTCATCGTGGTGATGGCCGGTCTCCTCGTCGTGGTGACCTAAATCTGTGTGGTGCTCCACCCAATGCACCACCGTGGCGGGCACATGCGCCCACTCGTGCAGATCCAATACGCTGAAGGCGTAGAGGGCGAGGGTGAGGGCGAATAGGGGTCGCATCAGGACAAAAGTAGGCTTTTAACGTTTTACGATATCGTTTGGGTTGTGCGTTAGCGGGCGAAGCGGCAGCCCGGCGCAGGAAGGGCCTTGCGGATGCGCGCACCGAGGAGGCACGACGCAGGAGTGACCCCGCAGTGCCGCAGCCGCTGGCCCTGACAAGTCCGGCTAAAGCGTAG
>JADJDP010000053.1 GCA_016702645.1 Flavobacteriales bacterium | reverse complement strand
GTAGCCTGCGGCTACCTGGAAACACTTCCTGCTCTTGTACGCTCCCACTCCTCACCACTTCCGCGCGCTGAACGATGGGAATGCGCACTACGTGCTCGCAAAGGCATGCTGTATCGATCGGAACAAGCCTTCGGCCGGATCCCTCGTGGTTGGAGCAGCACGGTGCATGGTTCCCATGTCTGTGTTATGCCCCTCGTTCACGAACCAAATACCAACGACCATGAAAACCTCCTGCTATTTGCTGGTGCTTTCGGCGATGTTGTTCGTGCCTTTACAACGCCTGCATGCCCAAGGCGTGATGATGCGTGGATGCGCCGAGCAACCGAAGACTGCTCGCCCTGGACTCCAGTTGGATCAGCCGTTGATGTACAGGAGAAAGTGGCCATGGTGTGGAGCACTCAGCGTTTCATCAACCTTGGTACTGACACCGTTTTCCCGAAGTACGCTTACCCAATGCCCGAGACGGCAGGCGCGGTGCGTTTGCGCTGGCTCATCGATGGGTCGTGGAACACCGCCTCGATGGTGGCACAGCCTCCTGACACCACCTTGCCGGGCGCTGGCACCGGACAGGGTGGACCAGCCCACCGCACCCGATCTGCTCGCCTACCTGGGCGAGACGCCCCTGTACTTCCGCATCCTGCATGGCATAGCGCCGGGGAGCGAGCATCGCGGTGGAGATCACCTATGTGGAACTGCTGCCCTATGCCAACGCGCGCGTGGAGCTGTTCGCCGGAACGAACTACACACTGGTATCCACCTCTCCCCTCGCGCATCTGCGCATTGATGCCACCGTGCGCTCCCAACGCACGATCACGGGGATCGACCTGATGGGCACAGGTGTGTGGGCTCCTGGCACACCTTCGACCTTCGTCGCAGCCGATAGTGCGGCATTGCACCTGTCGGCATCGAACGTGCCGGCGAACCACCCCTTCTCCATCGGCTACGAGTGGACCCGCTCGGCTACGGGCTCATCAGCATGAGCAACTACCTGCCGGATTCGCTGGTGAAATGCGATGAACTGGGCAACGGGTTCTTCGTGCTGCTGATCGAACCGGAACCCACCAGCACGGTGATCGCGAAGGATTTTCGTGATGCGTGATCGACAAGTCCGGCAGCATGCCGGGCAGCAAGATGCAGGAGGCGAAGGATGCGGCGGCTACGTGGTCAACAACCTGAACCTGGGCGATCTCTTCAACATGATGCGTTCGCCACTTCAGCGAACGCCTGAGCACCGGTCTGCAACCGTTCAACGCCGCCACCATGAGCTCCGCGCTGGCGTGGATCGGGCAAGTGCAGGCCGGCGGAGGCACCAACATCAACACGGCGATCACCATGGGCATCAACAATTACAGCACATCGGTGCCGGACCACGCCCGCCCTTGATCTTCCTCACCGACGGACAGGCCAACGAGCCCAACGCGGCGATCCTCCAACAACGCCGCGCAACTGCGACAACAGATCGCGCCGGACCTCCAACTCTTCACCTTCGGCATCGGCAGCGGGTTCAACGAGCAATTGCTGAACCAGCTCGCGGTGCAGAACAACGGCGTTTCGCAGTTCCTCGCAACGGCGAACTTCTCCCAGGTGATGGGCGATTTCTACACGCAGATCCAGGACCCGGTCCTGCTTGCACCGGTGGCCACCTTCGATCGTCCGGACATACAGAACATCCATCCATTGCCGCTCATGGGTTTGTTCGCAGGGCAGCAACTGGCCATCGTTGGGCGCTACGATGAACCCGGTCCGGTGAACCTCCACCTGGAGGGCAGCGCTTCCGGCCAAGTGGTGTCCTTCGATTATCCGATCGACCTCACCGGCGAGTTCGACGAGGATCGGACCTTCATCCCGAAAGTGTGGGCGCAGAAGGCGATGCCGCATTGCTGAACGAGTACTACACCTACCCGACCGGGTCCGCACAAGCGCAACTGCTGGAGGACAGCGTCGCGAGCTACAGCATGTGCTACGGCATCACCAGCCCCTTCACCAGTTTCGTGGACCCCGGCACCGGTGGATGGACCGTGGACGTGGAAGAGCTGGAAGCGAACGACAGCGTGGTGCACCTCGCCTATCCCGATCCGTCCGCGATCGGCGCTCCCGTCACCTTCGATCTCACACGCTTCCAACGCGGGGAGCGTTTGCTGGTCCGGATCATGGACGCCTCCGGCCGTCTCCTGGTGGAGTTGGACCTCAGTGCCATGTCGGGAACCACGTGGATCTGGGATGGACTGGACACCCAAGGACGGACCTTGCAAGGGCAGCTGATCTATCAACTGATCACCGGTACGGAGCTACTGGCTGGCCGGTTGACACGGCTCTGAGCGGATCCGGTCTTGGGCAGTACGATCGCCGAGCTTCGGTGAAAGGCCATCGCGTGACCGATTGCGCGCTTGCTACTCCTTCAGGAGCTTGATCACGTGCAGTGCATCACCTTGCCGCACTTCAACGAAGTAGATCCCTGGTGCCAGGCTGGACACGTCGAGACGCGCGTTGACATTCGCAGCGAGCACCAACGTACCTACCGCATCACGCACTAACACCTCCACCGCGGTTGCTTGCGGTGCACGGATGACCACCTCGTTCGTTGCGGGATTCGGATAGAGAGTGAATGCGTCGGAGGTCGGCAGTTCGCTCACCGCCGTTGCGATGGAACAACCGGTGCTCAACACATCGAAAGCCAGTTGGCCTTCGGCATCGAGCCCACCCGGCAGCAGATCGTCAGCCTCCCACGGATCGTTCAACAGGTCGAAGAATCGTTGCTGACCATTGTCCAGTTCGATGAGCTTCCAGCGCACATCGCGAACGGCGTAACCGCTCACGCCGCCATTGGAAACGTCGGTGTACAAGCAGGAACGCACGGTCATGTCGCTCTGGGTGAACATCGGCAGCAGGCTTCGGCTATCCTGATAGATGGGCAAAACGTGGCCGGTGAGTTCCACGATCGTGGTGAAGAGATCGGTGCCGTTCACCAACGCCTGTTCGCGTTCGCCTGCGCGTGTTACGCCGGGACCAGCGATCACCAATGGAACGCGCATACCTCCTTCGTAGAGCGTGCCCTTGCCATGACCCATCGGGTAGGGTGCTTGGATCACGTTCATGTCGGTCCCATTGTCGCCGATGAAGATGACCACCGTGTTGGCCCACTGTTCCGCAGGCAATGAAGCGATCAGTCGGCCCAGTTCATGGTCCACGCTCTCCACCATCGCCAGGTAGTAGGGCAAGGGGTCGGCATCGATGCTGGCTTGGTCGGTGGGTAGCGGACCTGGCTGTGCATGAACAGCGGTGGGCGGTGCAAGGGCGTGTGTGGTGCGTTGTAGGCCAACCAGCAGAACCACGGAGTTGTTTGCTGGTCGATCCAGTCGATGGCCCGGTCGGTAAGGTCGGCCGTGATGTACTCGGTGGATGGTGACGTGGTACCGTTCACGGTGAGCGGCCAGTTGTTGTAGCTGTTCACCGCACCGCTGAGCAGTCCGGCAAAATGGGGAACACCCATGGTGTTCGGGTAGGTGGGATCGGGCTGCGAGCCGCCCAAGTGCCACTTGCCGATGATGCACGAAGCATAACCGCTGCCGATATTGGAGAGGTATTGGTGCAGGGTGATCTCATCCGCGGGCAACAAGGAGAGCGCACCGGGGTTGAGCACACCGGTGCGGAAGCCGTAGCGCCCGGTGATGATGGTGCTGCGTGTGGGGGAACACAGAGGGTTCGCCCACACGTTGTCGAACGTGAGTCCCTGCGCCATCAGCGCTTCGAGGTTCGGCATCGTGGCCTTTTCGGGACCGGCCATGTAACCAGGCACGGGATCGAGGCCCAGATCATCGGCGATCACCAGCAGGATGTTCGGTTGTTGGGCCGCCACGGCCAAGGCCAGCGCAAGGGTTCCCAAGGTCGCAAGTGATCGATGCATGCTGCAAGGACGCACGAAAAGCATTTCGGTTCGATCCATCGGTTCTACATGTCGCAAGTTCGGCAATGCGCCACTTGGGCTCCTCCAGGCTGCGTGCAATTGCGTGAACCACATCGTGTTCCACCCACACACGCGAATGCGACAAGCCTTTATTGCGCTGGTTCAACACTGCCTGATGGTGCTGCTGTTGAGCAGCTCATGCAACGAAACCAACCAGTCCCCAGCGCCCGGTCACACACCGATGCAGCGCCAACCGCCGGTGCGACTGTGAGGATTGCGAACGAAACGCCAGTGCCGAACAGATCAGCCAGTACATCCGCCGGATGTTCCAGGACCGGGACGGCAACATCTGGTTCGGTACGGAACAGGACGGCGTTGTGCGGTACGACGGAGGAAAGCTCGACTACTTCACGCCCGTGGAGGGCTTCAGCGGCACTTCGGTGCGCGGCATGGTGCAGGACGCGGTTGGGAACATGTGGTTCGCCACGCGAGGCGGCGTGTCACGCTTCGATGGAAGAGGCTTCGCGAACTACACCACGAAGGATGGCCTTGCCGATGATCAGGTCTGGTGCGTGCTCCTTGATAAGAGTGGGCGCTTGTGGTTCGGCACGGAGGGCGGTGTATCCCGCTTCGATGGAAGAGCGTTCGCCACGTTCCCGCTTCCAGCAGCGGACCTATCCGGTGCTCCCAATGTGAACCGAAGCCCGAAACTGATCAACGCCATCATCGAAGACCGGGCCGGGAACATCTGGTTCGGTTCCAATGGCAATGGTGTGTTCCGTTACGACGGACGAACCCTCTCCCATTTGACGACGAAGGATGGGTTGCCCGATGATTTCATCCAATCAATGATCGAGGACCGGGATGGGAACCTGTGGTTCGGCACCCGCTTCGGTGGTCTTTGCAAATTCGACCCTTCGGTTTCGCGCAAGCCTGGCAAGTCTGCTTTCATCACGTACACGAAAGAGGATGGCCTCACTCGCGAGCTGATCTGGACGCTCTATGAGGATGGGAGTGGGATCATCTGGATCGCAACGGCCTATGCTGGCCTATGCAGCTTCGATGGAGCATCGTTCACGTCCTACCAGCAGCACGAAGGCCTTGGCAACCCGAGCGTACACAGCGTCATGGAGGATGCCGCTGGCCAGCTATGGGTAGGCACTGCGGATGGCGTGTATCGTTTCGATGGGAAGCGCTTCTTCAACTGGACGAAGAAGAACGCGCTCGCAGGGTGACCGTTTGCCAGCGCAGACAGGCTGACGTTGATCCACATCTACCAAAGCGAAGTCCCTCCCCGCTGTTGCTGGGGAGGGACTTCGAAGATGTTGTGAACGACGCGATCAGAACGCGAAGCCGATGGCCACCCCCGCCCGGATGATCGGGAAGATGCGGCCCTCGATATCAGCCCAAGCTGAACTTTCGTTGGCGTCCGCGTCCACCTCGGTTAGGACATTGTCCAGCAGGAAGACCTTCACATCGGCATCCGCTTCGTGCTGTTCAATGTTGCGCGCGATACTCTCGTAATCGGCCGCATCCAAATTGGGGTCGTTCGTTTCCACATGGATGTCGCCGGAGCCGTATCCGTAGCCGCCGTTGATGTCCAGATACACCCGAGGACCGAGTTCGATCTGCACCCCGATGGCGAGTCCACCACCTATGCCCTTGGCAGTACCATCCAAGTTCGCCTGGATGGTGCCTCCGTTCTTTTCATAGTCGTAGGGCACCAAAAAGGTGTAGTCGTAATAACGCCCAAACGCCTCCACGTAAAACCCCTTGAAGGTCTTGTTGGTGTAGAAACGGAAATAGGGATTCAAGAAAAGCCCCTGCGGTTCTACTTCACCCGAATAGGTCTGCTGCTCACCACTAAGGTCACCGATAGCGTCCACCTTGATCACACTTGGGAGCTTGTAGCCACCCAGCAGGCCCACGCTGGTTTTCAAGCCTACCTTTTGCTCATAGTTCGCGTTGACCACGAGCAATGCATAACCGGCCAGGTTCGTCTTGATGATGCGACGGGGGCTGAAGACTTCACTCGCCAAACTGGTAGGGGCCTGGCCATTCACGGAGGCGATACCAAGTAGCAACGAAAAGCCAACAAAGAGCTTTTTCATTTGGGTGGATTTTACCGGCCAGTAGCCGTATTTCGCCGTCGAATGTAAATAATACGTCGACCGATGGCAAATGGGCGATGAGCGTGCGTACCCGATCGCATCCCGCCTTCGCGTGGCTCCTTTGGCCTACCGTGAGCCACGGTCCGAAGCCGGACGGAACCGCTACTTCTTCATCTCGCCAGCCTTTTTCAGCCCATCCTCGATCATCCCGTAGAACTGGTCAAGTTTGGGCAGGATCACGATGCGGATGCGGCGGTTGACGCTCCTGTTCTCGGCCGAATCGTTGGCTACCAGCGGAACGTATTCGCTCCGACCCCCAGCGGTGATCCGCGCCGGATCGACCTTGTAATCCGTTTGAAGCACACGGGCGATGGCAACAGCTCTCGAAGTGCTCAGGTCCCAATTGTCCTTGAAACAATCCCGGGCGATGGGCACATTGTCGGTATGGCCTTCAACGAGCACTTCCATCTCCGGCTTTTCGTTGAGCACCGTGGCCACCTTGGCCAGGACTTCGCGGGCTCGCGGGGAGAGTTGGGTACTGCCGCTGCCAAAGAGCATCTTGTCGCTGAGCGAAATGAACACCACGCTCTTCTCCACGTTCACCACCACGTCCGTGTCGTTGAGGTTGCCGAGCGAACTCTTCAGGCTCACCACCAGAGCCAGCGTCACGGAATCCTTCTTTGTAAGGGCGTCATGCAGCGAGCGGATGCGGAGGTCCTGCTCGCGGATCTGCTCCAACGACCGCTCCAAGTTGGCAGCCTCCTGCTTGGTGAGCGTGGCCATCTGGCCGACGCTATTGAGCAGGTTCGCGTTCGTGCTGCTCAATTCGTTCACCTGGTCCTTCAAATGTTGGTTGGTGTTCTCAAGACCCGCGATGCGTGCATCAAGGACCGACACCTTGCCGTTGCATGTCTCCAGCGCGCGGTTGCATTCATCGAGCTTGGCGTGAAGGGTTTCATTGGAGGCCTGGATGGCCACGTACTTCTTCTTGGACACACAGGAGCTGACCAACAAGGTCACTAGGGCTAGGGAGGTGATGGTGGCGGTGGTGCGTTGCATGATCGATCAGGATAGGGATGGTGAAGGTATTTCTATCGGCGCTGAGCCCTCGGTAGTTGGCAGGTTGAATGCGATACGGATCGATCAGTCAGAGCTTCACGACTTTCCGTGTGACCACTTGCCCATCCACATCGAGTTTCAGGTGATGGACACCGGAAGGCAGCGACCGGATGTTCATGCTGAACATGAACGGACCGGCGGCATGAACGCCCTCGGCGATGGTAGCGATCAGCTGCCCCGTGACGCTGACCAGTTCAAGGCGGAGCGGTGCGGAACTGTCCAGTGTGAAGCGCACGTTGATCAGCTCGTAAGAGGGATTGGGAAACACCTGCAGGCCGCTGGCGTGCCCAAGCTCGGCCACGCTTTCAGGTTCTGCGCCTCCCTTGATGATCGTGAAGTGATCGCCAATGGTCCCGTCCGTTTTGAGGTAACGTCCATCAAGCCGGTCGCCACTGATATCGATGACGAAGGATCCGCAGACGCCCGTTCCGCCATCGGAACGCACCATGACCGGATGATCCAAGGGTGGATCACTCTCACTGCTTCCCCCATTTCCGCAGACCACGTACACCGTGCCATCGGGTGTTTCGGAAAGCGTGTCCTTCCTGTACGGTGTGCCCATGCTGTTATCCCCACCGCTGGCATCCATCAACATCGTTGCCGGGTCGAATGAACCGGAGCTACCGTAGTGCCCATGGATCAAGTGGCTGCGTTCGTACACGTGACTATGCCCACCGAGCACCAGGTCCACATCGTGGTCTTCGAGGACGGGAACCACACGCTCGCGCATGGCTTCCATCACGAACTCCGTCCACTCCTCGGAGTCGTGCGACCCCCTGGAATATGGCGGTTGATGGAAGTACGCGATCGTGAAGCGGCGATCGTTCTGTGCCAGATCCTGTTGTAACCAATCCACCATGCGATCGATCCCGTCCGAAGTGCCGAGAAGGTCATAGACCTCCGAGTTCAACGAGATGAAATGAGCATTGCCAAGGTCGAACGAGTAGTACACCTCCAAGCCGGATGCATAGCCACCCGCTTCAGCTTCTTCGGGCACATCCACGATGTCGTAGTAAGGACCGTGGTGGTCTTCAAGCGGGATGTTGCTGTAGGGAATACCGAAAATGGCGCTCTCCCGCCACACCTCGATGTAGTCATGGTTGCCCGGCGCAGGATAGAACGGCAGCCAGCTGAACAGGTCCTTGAAGCCCTGCAACCCGAACACCTTGCTCTGGTATTCGCTGTCCAACCCGTCGTCGTACACGTTGTCGCCAAGCCAGATCCACACGTCCGCACCAGGGCTTCCAGCATGGGCCATGAAGGCATCCTTCACGGCGATCTGTCCGGCATTCCCCTTTCCGAAATCGCCCAAGGCCCACACACGGACGGGGTCATCGCTCCCCGGCACCGGATGGGTGTGAAAGCGATGTGCGCTGTCGGCACCTGCGAGCATGGTGCTGTTCACACCTACCGCATAGTAGTACGTGGTGTTGGGTGATAGACCTTCGATACGGGCCGTGTGATCGGCGACGAGGCTGGGGGAGCTGGCAAGCAGCACCAGTGAATCTGGATGGCTTCCGCACCAAAGCCGCGTGTTGGATACGACACTTGTGCGCCACATCACGGTGATGCCCTCGTGCGTGGGGGATTGCAGGTACGGGCCGCGAACGATGACCTGCGCACCAAGCACCGAAGACGACAACCCAAGGAGGATCATAAGGAGATGGCGCATGAACGGGTAGGTGCGATGCCAATCTAACCACGCCTTGCCGTGGAGGGCCATCGGGCTCCATTTGCTGGGCTAACGACCTCCAATTCGCTGGATTCGCCCCCAAAAACCACTCAGGACCTCCCCCGTCGAACACGTATCCTCCTCGTTTTCAGAGTTAAAGAACCAAAAAAACGCCCCACGCGCTCCAATGGCCTTATTTTGCCCCCGGTTCCAAGATCTGGATCCAACCAACGAATGCCAGCAGCAGCAAAGCCTACCCGGATCCTATCGTCCGGTTTCGTCAAGATGAAGTTGAAGGCCATCACCAACAAGGCCGAGAAGAAACGCGCCTGTGAGGCCTATCTCAAGCAGATGGAAGAACAGCGCGAGATCCAGAAGAAGTCAAGGAGCAGCATCGAGGACACCGATGACATCATCCGCTTCCTGCGCGCCGAGATCAAGCATTTGACCTCGTAGTAGCAAAGCCACCTGCTTCCTGTCTTGCTTGGACGGCTGTGCCGCTCCATCCCGTGCCTGTCCAAGAACCTGCCGGTCGGTGCTATTGGTCTTCGACCGATCTTGCGGTGTGAAGCACCCCCTCCTCGCTCTTCTCGCCGCCGTTCTTGTCATCCAACCCTCCTTCGCGCAGCAAGCGAAGTTGCAATTGCGATCCGGCTCCGTACAGGTTGAACAGGTCGGGCGTGATCAGGCACCTTTTCTTTTTGCCACAGAACGGGATGCGTACCACGGACGACTCGTTCGCTGTTTGCTCTTTGATCACAACCTGACCAAGAGCGAACGAGATCGGTTGTCGGAGTTGGGCATCCGTTGGCTGGCTCCCTTGAAGATCCATGCTTGGGTCGTCTCGCTTCCTACCGCGATCGATGCTTCTTCCCTCTTCGACCTTGGTTTGATCGGGGTCCATGTTCTTCAGCCAACCGAAAAGCTGGATCCCCGGTTGCGCGATGAACTCGCTGGCGAACCCATGGCCACGACACATGTAGTGGTGGTTCCTTGGGATGATGCTCGAACCAACTTCCAACCGGTGGTCGATGCTGTGCTGCGCGGTTCGAAGCCTTACGGTACCAGAGGATCCCGACAGGTGAGCGCCAGCGTGCGTGACCTGCGGCGTTTGCTGGCGGATCCGCGCGTGCAATGGATGGAGCCGTTGCCGGAAGCGGGCGAACCGGAAGACCTGCGCGGGCGCGCTTACCACCGCGTGAACCGACTTGGACCCGTCATTCCTGATGGCACTGGGCTGGATGGTGAGGATGTGGTGGTGGTGGTGAACGATGATGGTTTCGTGGGGCCGCACGTGGACTTCAAGGGACGGACCGAACAGAGCGAAGTGCTCGATGATATGACCGGCGGGCATGGTGACATGGTCGCTGGGATCATCGGTGCCGCAGGCAACATCGACCCACGCGCGGTGGGTATGGCCCCGGCGTGCAGTTTGATCATAGCACCCTACTTGTCCGAGCTGCCGAGCACGGTCACGCTGCACCAGAACGCGGATGCAATGATCTTCAACAGCAGCTACAGCAATGGCTGCAACGCGGGTTACACGGAAGTAACGCAGCAAGTGGACGACGAAGTGGTGAACAACCCGTCCATCATGCAAGTGTTCAGCGCGGGCAATGATGGCGAAACCGATTGCGACTACGGTGCAGGAAGCGGATGGGGTAACATCACCGGTGGCCACAAGACCGGCAAGAACGTGATCGCCACGGCCAACCTCACCGATGTGGACGGCTTGGTGGGCAGCAGTAGTCGTGGCCCCAGCGCTGATGGGCGGATCAAGCCGGACATCAGTGCGTTCGGGAACGGTCAGCAGAGCAACGCACCGGACCATGCGTACATGACCGGGTCAGGTACTTCCGCTGCAGCCCCGGGGATCGCCGGCGTACTGGCCTTGCTGTACCAAGGTTGGCGCAGCACACACGGTGGAGCTGATCCACCGAGCGCGTTGATGAAGGCCTTCCTCTTGAACACGGCCGACGATCTTGGCAACACCGGTCCGGATTACAAGTATGGCTGGGGTGCGGTGAACGGAGAACGCGCATGGCGTGCGATCCTTGAGGATCGCTGGACGAGCGTGCTGGTGGACGATGGCCAAGTGCCCGGTGTTTCGATCGATGTACCAGCCGGCGCGGCAGCGCTGCGGGTGATGGCATACTGGATGGATCCCGCCGGTGAACTGCTCGCCGCCAGTGCGCTCGTGAACGACATCGATCTGGCGGCCGTCGATCCGAACGGGAACGGACACATGCCGTGGAGCTTGTCCATCGATCCGAACCCGACAGCGCTGAACACGCCTGCCACAAATGGTGCCGACCACTTGAACAACATGGAACAAGTGATGGTCGCCAACCCGGTTCCGGGCACATGGAATTTTCCGGTATACGGCTTCGATGTTCCAGTGGGACCCCAGGAAGTCTTCATCGTTTACGAGTTCATGCCGCGCACCATCGACATCGTTTGGCCCGGCAACGGAGAACGACTAGCTACGGATGCCACGCCCCGTTTCCGCTGGGACACGCCCGATCGCAGTACCCCGGTGACCATTCGCTACAGCACCAATGGTGGGGGCGCCTGGAACAGCTTCACCCTCGCAAGCGGCCAACGCTTTTTCGATCTGGCCATCGGCGATACCGTACTCAACGATCTGCGCATTCGCGTGGAACAAGGCAGCTGGGCGGACGAACGCTCCGGTATCATCACCATGCGCACCCCGGTACAACTTGCCGTACCGGTGAATTGTGTGGATAGCGCCCTGCTACAATGGCCGGCCGTGCAATACGCAGAGTCATACATCGTGCACAAGCTCGGGGATCGCTACATGCAGGCGGTGGACACGATCACCTCCACTTCGTACTGGTTCACCGGGCTCAATGCCATCCATGAGGATCGGTTCGCCGTTACCGCCATCGCACCAGGAGGAATTGTGGGCGAGCGATCCATCGCCATCGCACGGCCCCACGACCTGGTGAATTGCATGGCCTCGCAGGACCTCGTCGTGCAGGAAGTGCTCGCACCCACGGGTCCAGTGATCAATTGCCAGCCACAAGCTGCGCTCACCTTCGTTGTCCACAACGCAGGTGCACTGCCCGTGGATGGATTCAACGCAGGTGTGCGCCTGGAAAACGGAAGCATCTTCTCTTCGACCTTCGCAGAGAGCATTGCTCCTGGGGAGCAACTCACCGTTTCCCTACCGGGCGCCGATCTGGGCTTGCTTCCTGGCACGTTGGCGACCATGACCGTGTGGGCATCCTCCCTTTCGGAAGCATTCATCGCGAACGACTCGCTCATGTTCTCCCTCTACGTGCATGACATCGCCGAGCAATACCCGTACGTGCAGAACATGGAGGACTTCGTCAATTGCACCGCACCCGGCTTGTGCGATGCAGCGTGTCCGCTCGGCTTGGGCCTTGTGAACGGACTCAACGTGCTCGAAGACTCGCTCGACTGGCGCGTTGATTCCGCAGGTACCAACTCCGCTGGAACAGGCCCGGACGTTGATCACACCTTCGGTACTTCGCAGGGACACTATGTGTACATGGAAGCCACCGGGCCTTGCTCCGGCGGTGCCGCACACCTGCTGCTCCCTTGCCTCACCGTGCCCTCCGGTACGGTAGCGCTCATGTTCAGTTATCACATGTACGGCAGCGGTATGGGCTCGCTCCACGTCGACCTGCTCGTGAACGGGGTGTGGCAAATGGATGTGATCCCTGCCGTGGAAGGAGATCAAGGTGATGAATGGCATCCAGGCTACATGGACCTTTCTCCCTACGCCGGTGCCGTGGTGAACGTGCGCTTCAGAGGAGTGCGCGGTGCAAGCCACCTCAGCGATATGGCATTGGACGACATCCATATTTCGAGCGCGGTCGGTGTTGAGGAATTAATGGGTGCGAGTACCCTTAACGTGGTACCGACCGGGAACGATGGACAGTACCTCGTACACGCGCCTGCTGGACCTGGCGGCAGCATGACCGTGCATGATGCGCTAGGCGCATTGGTGTTCCAGCATACGAGCATCGCTGGCGACCCCGTGCGATTGGATCTCTCCACTAGTGCGCATGGTGTGTACATCGTCGCGTGGAGCACTTCGCGGGGACGTACCGCTGCGCGGATCGTGAGGTGAGTGCCTGAGGACGCGTTCATCCCAGGCATAACCACCCATCCCATCCTTAACGTTCTTTCTAGTTCGTTAACACCGCACCCCTCGGGGGGCGGATAGTTTCACATCACCAAACACAAGACCATGTCCACGCCATTCCTCTTCCTTCCACTGGCGGCCGTGTTCCAAACAGCGGTGCCGCAGACGGAACCCGAGCCACAGGCTCCCTCCGATCGGAAAGTGCGTATCGAGATCGTCACCACCGAGAACGGTGAGACCAAGCGTGTGACCCGCGAATTCGATGCTGCGGATGAAGCGCAGATGCAGGACGCCTTGCGCGAGCTTGGTGTGTTGGACCACATGAAGCTCGGCGATGGCGAACACGATATGACCATCGATATCCGTGGCTTCGGCGAGGACGGTGAAGATGGGGACATCTTCATGCGGATGGCACCGATGCCTCCCATGGCGCCAGAAGCACCCATGGCACCGCTCTCACCCATGTCGCCACTGGCATCGATCTGCGAGAAGAGCGCCTACTTGGGTGTGAGCACACAGCTGCTCGACGAAGGCCTGCGCACGATGAGCAAGGCACCGGGAACCGGAGGCGTGTATGTGACCGAGGTGGTGGGTGATACTCCGGCTTCCAAGCTCGGCTTACAGGAAGGCGATGTGATCACCAAGGTGGATGACAAGGACGTTGATGGCCCACAGGCGCTCACTGAAATGATACGTGCGCACGAGCCCGGCGACAAGGTGAAGATCACCTGGTACCGCGATGGCCGCAAGATGAACGGCAGCGCCGAACTCGCGGAGCGCAAGGAGATGAGCTATTCCTACAACCTCGTCACCCCGCACGGTGGCGAAGAGTGGGACTGGGAACAATACCTCGGCGACGGTGGTGAGGGAGAGCCGCGTGCTTTCCTGGGTGTTACGCCGATGGACAGTGAAGAAGCAAGCGAAGGCGCCACGATCGGTAGTGTGGAGGAAGGCACTGCTGCGGAAACGATGGGGATCAAGGAAGGGGACGTGATCCGCAGCATCAACGGGAACGCCATTGCGAACTTCGATGCGCTCGCTGAGACGATCCGCTCCATGGAACCCGGTGACGAGGTGCGGGTGGAAGTACAACGAGGAACAGAGCGCCTGACGCTCAACGGCAACCTTGGTGAGCATGCGGACAACGTGATCGTTCGGATCCCCGGCATGAACGGGATGCATTGGGAAGGAATGGCCCCTGAGGACCGTGCTGAACTACGTCGCGAGATGGACCAGCTCCGTAGGGAGATGAGCGAATTGCGCCGGGAACTGGGCCGTGACATTCGCCGTGAGGTCCGCATCAACATCGAAACAAGGAAGCTCACGGAAGAAGAGAAAGCGCTCTTGCGCGGCAAGGGTGTAACCGGCTTGGAGAACGAACTCCAGCTAGGCGACCTGCGTGCTTTCCCGAACCCCAGCAACGGCTTCTATCGCTTGCAGTTCGAACTGCCTGAGCGCGGTGACCTGAACGTGGACGTGTATGATGCGACCGGCGAACGAGTTTACCAGGAACGCATCATCGGATTCGAGGGCCGTTATGAGCGCACGCTCGACCTGAGCGATCGCGCCAGTGGCAGCTACTACCTCGTGATCGATCAGGGCGGCAAGACCGCAACTACCAAGTTGGTGAAAGAGTGAGCGGAATTGACGCTCATGCAGAAAGGGCCGAAAGGCCCTTTCTTGTTTTCTTATGATCGCCCTATGGGCATCGATACGGAACGCACCGGCAATGCAATGCACCAACGCGCCTAATGAGCGGGCGCTACCGCAACCTGCTCAGTAAAGGAACCAGCGGTGGCGCCATCACCCGTGACCGCATACCGCACCAAGCCGTAGAGGCCCATTGCGAACACGATCGGCATCACGAAGCGCTTTACGATGGAATGGACCAAGACACTTGGACGCTGCACGGCTGCGTGGGACATGGACCTTTGGTTTTCTCAAAGGTGAGCCGAGTGCGCATCGATCGGGCAAGTTCATACTGCTGATCATGAACACATTTACAAACACGTTGCGCACAAGCGACAAGCTGCGGGATCCTATCTTCAACCCACCTCTACACCGCACCACTGCCATGAACGTCATCGTTCGACTGATCATTTCCACGCTCGCTGTGCTCATTGCCGACCTGCTCCTTCGTGGCGTTAGCCTTGGGGCCATGGACACCTTGAACGGCGTCCTCACGGCCGTGCTTACCGCCGCCGTGCTGGCCTTGCTCAACGGCCTACTCAAGCCGGTTCTGGTCATCCTCACCCTGCCGATCACCTTCCTTACCCTAGGCCTCTTCCTATTGGTGATCAACGCAGGCTTGGTCCTGCTTGCCGCGAAACTCATACCCGGCTTCACGGTGGAAAGCTTCTGGTGGGCGCTCGGCTTCAGTTTGGTATTGTCCGTCGTGCAAGGCTTGCTGAACGCGCTGGACGGCGGTGCCAAGCGGAAGGAAGAATAAAGAGGTTCCATGTCGTCGAGGTTGTTCCGACCAGCCTGACAACGAAGAAGCAGCTCCTAGTTATCCCCGTCGAGCATTCTTCCGAGGCCACCGAGCAAACTGCCTTCCTCCTTCCCTCTTCCACCTGCGCGTGGCGCAGCAGCAATGATGTTGTCGGCCAAGCGACTGAACGGAAGTGACTGGATCCACACATGGCCTGGGCCGCGCAACTGTGCGAAGAAGAGGCCCTCACCACCGAACAACGTGTTCTTGATCCCGCCCACGAACTGGATGTCGTAGTCGACGGTCTGGGTCATTGCCACCAGACAGCCGGTGTCCACGCGGAGCATTTCACCGGCGACCAGTTCGCGTTGGATGGTGGTGCCACCAGCATGGATGTACACCTGTCCATCACCTTCGAGCTTCTGCATGATGAAGCCCTCCCCCCCGAAAAGGCCAGCGCCCAAACGCTTCTGGAAGGCGATCCCGATGCTAACACCCTTTGCCGCACACAGGAAGCTGTCCTTTTGGCAAACCAATTTGCCATGGAAGTCGCGCAGGTCCAACGCCATGATCTTGCCGGGATAGGCCGCCGCGAACCAAGCGGTGCGACGTGCACTGCTCTCGTTCGTGTAAGTCGTCATGAAAAGGCTCTCACCCGTGAGCACACGTTTGCCCGCGTTCAACATTTTGTCCAGGAACCCGCGCTCCTGCCCACGACCATCGCCGAAGATGGTCTTCATCGTGATGCCTTCGTCCATCATCATCATCGTGCCGGCTTCGGCAACAACGGTCTCCTGCGGGTCGAGCGTGATCTCCACGCATTGCATGTCGTCCCCTACGATACGGTGATCGAGTTCGTGAGCTTGGCGGTCCATGATCGCTTTTGTTGGGTCAAAGCTATCGGCGATGCCCTCTGGGCACGCACCGTCCATCCTGTACTTTAGCCGCTCTCATAGCCATGGCCATCACCACCGCGAAGAAGGACTTGAAGAAGAGCAGCGCACCCGACCAGGATACCCTGTTGCGCGCATGGGAGTTGATGTGTACCGCCAAGGCGATGACGGAGATCTACGAGGCGAACTTCAAGCTGACGAGCAAGTACGTGCATGCCACCAGCCGGGGCCACGAGGCGGTCCAACTCGCGCTCGGCCTTCAGTTGAAGGCGCAGGATTTCGTAGCACCCTACTACCGCGACGATAGCATCCTGCTCGGCATCGGCATGGAGCCGTACGAGCTGATGTTGCAGTTGATGGCGAAGCGCGACGATCCGTTCAGCGGCGGGCGCACCTACTACTGCCACCCGAGCCTGCGTCGGGACAAGATGCCGAAGATCCCGCACCAGAGCAGTGCCACCGGTATGCAGGCGATCCCGACCACGGGCATTGCCCTGGGTTTGTGGTACAAGGAGCAGGCAGGCATCCCGCACGACTTCAACGGCAGTGCGAACGAAGACCCACCGATCGTGGTGTGCTCGCTTGGGGATGCTTCCATCACCGAAGGTGAAGTGGCCGAAGCGTTCCAGATGGCCGTGCTGAAAAAACTACCGATCATCTACCTCGTGCAGGACAACGAGTGGGACATCAGCGCCAGTGCCGACGAGATCCGGGCTGGCGATGCGAGCGATTACGCAAAGGGCTTCAAAGGCCTGGAAGTTCGCCAAGTCGACGGTGCTGACTTCTTCGCGAGCTACAGCACGCTGAACGAGGTCATCGCCACGGTTCGCAAGGAGCGTCGGCCTTTCCTTGTTCATGCCAAGGTGCCGTTGCTCAACCACCACACGAGCGGTGTGCGCATGGAGTTCTATCGGAGCGACAAGGACCTGGCAGAACATCGCAAGCGCGACCCACATCCGCGTTTCATGCAGGAGTTGCTCGACCAACGCTTCCAACTCGATGGGCTCAAGAAGCTCGAGCAGCAAGCGGTTGCCCGCGTGCAGGCCGACTTCGATCGTGCATGTGCCGCCAACGACCCGACGCCGGAGGACCTCACCACGCACATGTTCGCTGCAACTCCTGTGACCGAGGAGGAAGGTGAACGTGCGCCCAAAGACCGTGAAGCCACCGTGATGGTTGACAGCGCGCTCTTCGCCATCCGTGAGTTGATGCAGGAAGACCCGCGATGCCTGCTCTACGGCCAGGATGTGGGCGCACGTCTCGGAGGCGTCTTCCGTGAAGCAGCTACGCTGGCGCGTGATTTCGGCGGTCATCGTGTCTTCAACACCCCGATCCAAGAAGCCTTCATCATTGGTAGTACGGTCGGCATGAGCGCCGCTGGTTTGAAGCCCATTGTCGAAGTGCAGTTCGCGGATTACATCTGGCCAGGACTGAACCAGCTCTTCACCGAAGTGGCGCGCAGCTGTTTTCTCACGGTGGGCAAATGGCCGGTGAGTTGCATACTCCGCGTGCCCATCGGCGCATACGGAAGTGGCGGCCCCTACCACAGTAGCAGCGTGGAGAGCGTGTTGTGCAACATCAAGGGCATCAAGATCGCTTACCCCAGCACAGGTGCAGACCTGAAAGGCCTGATGAAAGCCGCGTACCACGATCCGAATCCCGTGGTGATGCTTGAGCACAAGGGGCTCTATTGGAGCAAGATCAAGGGAACGGAGGATGCGAAGACCATCGAACCTTCCGCCGACTACCTCATTCCGTTCGGCAAGTCGCGGGTGGTGCAGGAGGCCGATCCAAAGGTGATGGAACGGGGTGAAGCAGCCGTGATCATCACATACGGCATGGGCGTGTATTGGTCGAAGGCCGCTGCGAAGGACTTCCCCGGTCGTGTCACCATCATCGACCTGCGCACCTTGGTGCCGTTGGATGAGGAGGCGGTGATGGACGCAGTGCGTTCACATGGGCGTTGCCTCGTGGTGACCGAAGAACAGATCACGAACTCCTTCGCGCAGGCATTGGCTTCGCGCATCGGTGATGAGTGCTTCGCGCAGCTGGATGCACCCGTCCGTACCATCGGTTCCGTGGACATGCCGGCGATACCGCTCAATAGCACCTTGGAAGCGGCGATGATCCCGAGCGCAGAGAAAGTGGGCGCTGCGCTGAAGGACCTCCTCGCCTACTGAGCGCATGGAAGAGCGTTTCATCCACGTGCGGCGTACGGCGCGCTACCATCTACTGGGCAGACTGGAAGCAGCGCCGGAGTTCTGGATCGTGCTGCACGGGTACGGCCAACTCGCACGCTATTTCCTCAACGCGTTCGAAGGGCTCGAAGAAGGTCGCGTCATCGTTGCTCCGGAAGGTCTCAGCCGGTTCTACCTGGATACGGACCACAGCCGTGTGGGTGCGACGTGGATGACACGCGAGGATCGCCTGCACGAGATCGACGACCAGATCAGCTACCTCGACACGCTCGTTGCCGATCTCGCGAAGACGGCCATGCCAGGTGCGGCTATCAACGTGCTCGGCTTTTCGCAAGGCGTGGCAACAGCAACGCGATGGGCGATCCAAGGCAGAACAAGTCTCAACAAGCTCGTTCTCTGGGCCGGATCCGTTCCACCGGAACTGGACCGTGATGCATTGCTCGCACTGCGACACACCAACATCGATCTGGTGCTGGGCGATATGGATGAATATGCCGATGCATCCGTTTTGGAGACGATCGCTCGCCGCTTTGAGAGCGCAGGTGTCCCTCACCGTAAGCACCTGTTCAGCGGCGCGCACCGCTTGGAACCCGTGCTCCTTGGTCGTCTGATGAACGGCGAATGATCAGAAGCGCGCCGGTGGCTTGCTGTCCTTCCAAGCCAATAGCTCGTCCAACGTTCGCACACTCACGGCGTGGTAGTTCGAACGTGCAGAACGGTAGATCGTCTGCGCCATCAGTCGGCCCTTTTCGGTCGCGATGAGGTCCGTGTAGAGCGGTACCAAGTACTTCCTGCGACCAACGGTGTTCAAGAACTGGTCGAGCTTGTTGTACGCCGCATCGTGATCATTGCGAATGCACGATTGCAACCAGGCAACCAGCACTTCTGCGTTACCAGAAGCAGTGAACCCGAAAGCTTCATCCAAGTCCTTCATTTGCTCCGTGCTCATGGTGGCAGGGAGGTGGCGCAAGAAATGCATCCACTCGAAGGTCGTCCAGCCCTTGGTCGCAAGCTCGCGAGCCTTGGTGCCCATCGTCCACCGTGCGATCTCCGCTTCCACCAACTTGAAACGGTCGCTGGTCGCCATGACCGCATCGGCGGGCAGGCCCTCTCCCTCGGTCCACGTTTCCACATCGAATGTCACGTTGTTCGGCTCCAACAGGTGCTCCCGAAGGTGTGCGATGAAGCGTTCCGTGGTCATGCTTTGAAATGCGTACGTATCGAAGTAGTTGCGCAGGAACGCATCGAACACAGGGCGGCCGACCTTGGCTTCCAGCGTGCGCAGCATGGCGCAACCCTTCTCATAGGCCACTTCCGTCATGGCATCATCCGGGTTGCGTCCGGTCACGTCCAAGTGCAGTCGCGTATCCGATGCATGACCTTCCGCCTTCAAGCGTTCCATGGTGGCCATCAGATCTTGCGCGCCCAACACGGAAAGCATACCCATGTGATCGGCACCGTAAATGGCTTCGCAAATGCGGTGCTCGAAATACACGGTGAAGCCTTCGTTCAGCCAGAAGTCGTTCCAAGTGGCGTTGGTCACCAGATTGCCGCTCCAGCTATGCGCCATCTCGTGGGCCACCAGCGCGGTAAGCGAACGATCGCCAGCCAGGATCGTCGGCGTTGCGAACGTGAGTCGCGGATTCTCCATGCCTCCGAAGGGGAAGCTCGGAGGAAGAACGATCACATCATAACGACCCCAGCGATAGGGACCATAGAGCGCTTCGGCGCTTTCGAGCATTCGTTCCATGTCCGCGAACTCCCAAGCGGCCTTCTTCACCACACTGCGCTCGGCATAAACACCGGTTCGCTCGCCGATCGGCTCGAATGCCAGATCAGCCCACCGCAAGCGCGATCAAGTATGCCGGTATCGGATGCTCCATTCGGAAGGTGTAGGCACCATCGGCAGTGCGCTCCGTAGGATTGGCCGCGCTCATCACGGCCATCAACTCCTTGGGTACTCGCACGCTGGCGTTGTACGTGAACCGGATGCCGGGGCTATCCTGGACAGGTATCCATGTACGCGTCAGAATGGCCTGTCCTTGGGTAAAGAGGAATGGATGGACGCGGTCCGCCGTCTGCTGAGGCGAAAGCCACTGCAGCGCGCTGGAACGTTCGCCGGTGTGGTAGGCGATGCTCAAACGTTTGGTGCCTTTCGGGATGTGCACGGTCAGCGCGCGACCGAGGAAGGTGCTATCGCCCAACTCAAATTCAACTTCCGTCCCATCGGCAAGGGACACACGTTCTATGGAAAGACCGTCGGTATCGAAGACGATCCGGTCAGCCGTCGCCTCCAGGTCGTAGTTCGCGACACCTGTGATACGCTCTGCAGCCATATCAACCGTGATGTCCAGATCGAGATGGGTGATGCGGGCTTCGTTCGGTCGGGCGTTGCTGTGTGTATCCATGACCTTGGGTTCCAGGGACTCGGCTGGGAGCGGAAGAGGAGCGTCGGATGGCCCACCACAGCCAAGAGCGAGCAACAGGACTGAAAATGCGGAAGGATATCACCGTTGAAGTCATTGCAACGGGGCCAAATGTAGAGGGATGGTCCAGTAGTAATGGGCCACGGGTATGGATAGGTCAACCCTCGGCGACCCGGAATCCCTGAAAACGAGAAAAATGCTCAGCGCGAGACCATTTCGCTCAGACTGGGCGACGGCATCCGACCGCGACTTTTCCAACCCTTCACCTCCAGCGCGGGCGGCGCGGGGGGCCCGTTCCTTCCGCCGGGCGGGGGGGGGGGGGGGCCGGGGGGGGCCCCCGGGGTCTTCTGGGGGGCGGCGGCCGCCCCCGCCCGGCGGGCCCCGGGCGGGGGGGCGGCGCCGGGGCTTTTCCTCCCCCACTCGCGGCGGTACGCTGAGGACCTATCGTCATGAGCTTCGCTGTATACCACCCGCCAGTCCTTGGATCGCGCGGTCCAACCGCGGTGGTCGCTCAGGTGTTTCCTCAGCCGCTCGTCCAGGCCCTCATTCGTATGCCCAACGTAGTAACGATCCAGATCCGGGGAGTAGAGGATGTAAAACCAAGCCATGGGGAACAGAAAGAGCCGCACCTTCGGGTGCGGCTCTTCTTCAGTCGGGGTGACTGGATTCGAACCAGCGACCACTTGCACCCCATGCAAGTGCGCTACCGGGCTGCGCTACACCCCGAAAAATTCCTTTCCCGCATTTGAAGAACCAACATTCCGCATTTGGCGGCCTGCGCTCCCGGGCTACGGTTACCCGAAAAGAGGGCGCTAAAGTAGCAAAGTGTTCGATCGGGTATAGTTGTTCCTGCCTGATATACCGTTGGTGACTGTTCGCCTCCGTGGTCACCCGCCCCAGCCGCGTTCCATGGCATATCTCACCAGGCCCGCCATGTTGCGCACATCCAGCTTGTGCATGATGTTGCGACGGTGGGTTTCCACGGTCAAGATGCTCAACCCCAACTCGTCGGCTATCTCTTGTGTGGAGCGTTCTTGAACGATCATTTTGATGATCCCCTTCTCGCGCTCACTAAGCACTTGGTTCTCGGGTCTTTTTCCGTCGCGCACGGGGGGAGTATCCAAGATGTCCTGCACCTCCGGTGCCAGGTAGCGCAAACCGCCAGCAACCAAGCGCAGGGCTTCGCAGAATTGTTCCCTGCCGGTGTTCTTGAGCAAGTAACCACTGGCCCCCGCCTCCAGCACCTCGTTCACCATCTCGCGTTGGTGGTACATGGTCAACACGAGCACGCGTGTACCCGGCATGGCTTCCTTGATCCGTGCCGTGGCCTCGATACCGTCCATGCCCGGCGGCATGCTGATGTCCATCACTACCACATCCGGTAGGTGCTTCATTGTAGCAAGGATGGCTTCCTCGCCACTGTGCGCGACACCCACCACCACGAAATCGGGGTTGTCCCGGAGCAATGCGGCCAGCCCATCCAGAACGATGCTCTGGTCATCGACCAGCAGAACACGGGTAGGTCCTTTGTCCGACATGCTCCTCTCTCACTGCCAAAGGTGAAGCATCGGTCGCTTCCGGAGAACACCTGAAGGCAGGTATTTCAGGTGGTTACGAAGGCCATGCAGGCGTAGAACCCCATCGCAGGACGGAGATGACAAGTGGGCGAACCATCACACGAACGGAGCGTTGTCCACGTTGTGCGCAGGTACTTTTGCCCGCCGAGCGAACGAACATGAGAGGAATACTGGGAGCCATTGTGCTCTTGATGGTGGCGACGGTAACGACCGAGGCGAGGGCCCAAGGCACGGTCACCATCAGTGGTTATGTGAAGGATGCCTCCAGCGGCGAAGCACTCATAGCCGCGAACGTTTACCTGAAGGAGGCAAAACGCGGTGCCGTTGCCAACGCTTACGGCTATTACGTGCTCAACGTGGAGCCCGGCACCCACACGGTGGTCATGAACTACCTGGGCTTCGATGAGTTCAGCACCGTGATCGAGTTGAAGGAAGACCTGAAGTTGAACATCGATGCCAAACCCAAGGCGATCGCCATGAAGGAGTTCGAAGCGGTGGGCGAGCGAAGCAAGAGCAACACGGAGGACACGCAGATGGGTACGGTGGACCTGGACGTTCAGCGACTGAACACGCTTCCCGCGCTATTGGGTGAGGTGGACATCCTAAGACGATCCAATTCCTGCCCGGTGTGAAGAGCAATGGAGAGGGCAATAGTGGTTTCTATGTGCGTGGCGGTGGACCGGACCAGAACCTGATCCTGCTGGACAACGCGACGGTGTACAACGCGAGCCATCTTTTCGGGTTCTTCAGTGTGTTCAATGCCGATGCGGTGAAGAACATCGAGCTGATAAAGGGTGGAATGCCCGCGAACTATGGTGGCCGCATCTCCTCGGTTCTGGACATCAATATGAAAGAAGGGAACGACAAGGGCTTTCACGGTCAGGGCGGCATTGGCCTCATCAGTTCACGCCTCACGCTCGAAGGCCCCATCGTGAAGGACCGCGGATCCTTCATCGTCAGCGGCCGCCGCACCTACATCGATGTGCTTACGAAACCCTTCATCAACGACACCAGCTCGTTCGCCGGTACCGGATATTACTTCTACGACATCAACGCCAAGGCGAACTACCGCCTCAGTGACAAGGACCGCTTCTTCCTCAGCGGGTACTTCGGTCGCGACGTGTTCACCTTCAGCGGTGCGAACGAAGGAGACCCCGCATTCCGCATTCCATGGGGCAACACAACGGTGAGCGCGCGTTGGAACCACGTCTTCGGCCCCAAGCTTTTCCTGAACACCACGGCCACCTTCAGCGATTACTCTTTCGCCTTCGATGCCACCCAGGACCAGTTCGCATTCAAGCTCTTCAGCGGGATCAAGGACTATGGGTTGAAGCTGGACATGTCCCACTACCCCACCGCACGCCATCACCTGAAATACGGAGCACAGTACATCTACCATATCTACACCACCAGCACGGTGGACGTGAGCAGTGGCGATACTGAGTTCGACATTGATACACCACCGAAACTGCATGCCCACGAGAGCGCCCTTTACATCCTGGACGACTACGATGTGACCGACCTGCTCCGCGTGAACCTCGGATTGCGGCTTACTCGTTTCGACCATGTTGGGCCTTACACGCAATACGAGTTGGACGAGCGCGGACGATCCATCGGTACCGAAGAGTTCGGACCGGGCAAGCCGATCAGCGCATACACCGCCTTGGAACCACGCATCAGCGCCCGATACACCCTTGGGCCGAACAGCAGCGTGAAGGCCTCCTTCAACCGCGGCCAACAATACGTGCACCTCGCGAGCTTCAGCAGCATCGCCCTGCCCACCGATGTGTGGATACCGAGCAGCGAACGTGTGAAGCCGCAGATCGGAACGCAGTATTCAGCCGGCTATTTCCGCGACCTGTTCGAGGACGTGTTCGAGGCTTCGGTGGAGGTGTACTACAAGGACTTCGACAACCTGATCGAATACGCCGAAGGGGCTTCACCGCAGAGCAACGGCAACACCAACTACGATGCGCAACTCGTTTTCGGTGATGGCTACAGCTACGGCGCCGAGCTGTTCATCAAGAAACGGACAGGCAAATTCACAGGCTGGCTCGGCTACACCTGGAGCAAGACCATGCGCCAGTTCGCCGATATCAACGAAGGCCGTGAGTTCCCCAGTCGTTGGGACCGCCGCAACGACCTGAGCCTGGTGCTGGGCTATGACCATAACAAACGGTGGAGCTTCGGGGCCACCTTCGTTTACGCCACGGGCCAAGCCGTCACGCTGCCGGTGAACCGCTATTTCATCGAAGGCCTGCTCGTGAGCGAATTCACGGATCGGAACGGGTACCGCATGGCACCCTACCACCGGTTGGACCTGAGCGCAACGCTCACCAACAAGGAGTACAAAACTGTGAAGGACCCCACCACCGGTGTGGAAACGCAAGTGCTGCGCAAATGGCGCAGCAGCTGGACCTTCGGGGTATACAATGCCTACAACCGGCGCAATCCCTACTTCATCTACTTCGGTTCCGAAGGTGTACCGAGCAATGGCTCATTCCAAGTGGTGGCCAAGCAAGTCTCACTCTTCTCCGTTCTACCCTCGGTTACATGGAACTTCAAATTCTGACACCCATGTTGTCGCGCAGTGCCTGCCGAGGCGCGCTTCTCCTCCTTCCGTTCCTTCTCACCGCCTGCGAGAAGGAGATAACCGTGGACCTGCCCGAAACCGCGAGCAAGGTGGTGGTGGAAGGCACCATCGAAACGGGCCAGCCCCCCGTTGTTCTGCTTTCGCGCACGCAGAGCTACTTCGAACCCACGAGCATCGCCGGATTGGCGAGCCTTTACATCACCGATGGGGTCGTGATCGTGAGCGATGGCTTCACCACGGATACGCTGGACAAGGTTTGCAGCGAGCAACTGACCGAGGAGCAACTTATCGCCGCATCGGAAGCCACTGGCATCAGCATCGACCTCCTGCGGCAGATAAACATATGCGCATGGACGGACCTGAGCGGAGCGTTCCTGGGCGTGGAAGGCCGCACCTACCGCTTGGAAGTACAAGCTGATGGCACGACCGTGACTAGCGAAACGAAAGTTCCTTTCGGTGTTACGCTGGATTCGTTGTGGTTCAGGCTTGCGGAACAACGCCCGAACGATGACACGCTCGGATTTCTGTGGGGTACGTTGAGCGACCCGGATACTGCGGGTAACGCCTATCGGTGGTTGGCGAAGCGCATCAACAGCGATGCAGATGGCAATACCAAGGACGGCAGTTTCGTCGCCCCGCTCTTTTCGGCCTTCGAAGACCGGTATGTCAACGGGCTCACCTTCGACTTCGCCTACAATCGCGGTTCCGTGGCTTTCAGTGAAGCGGACGACGACAACAACGAGGAGTCGGGCTACTTCAAGGTGGGTGATACCGTGGTGGTGAAACTGGCCAGCATCGGGCTACGCGAATTCCGCTTCTATGATTCGTTCAGTACCAACGTCACTTCACAAGGAGACCTTTTCAGCAACCCGGCCAATGTTGTCAGCAACATCAACGGTGGCCTTGGTGCTTGGGTAGGCTACGGAAGCCGCTTGGACACCGTGATCTGCCAGCCCTGATCACGTCGTGTCAGCCGATCGCGATCAGCGCGACCACCCCGGTTACATTTGCGCCCCTCTTCTGAACTCTCCATGAGCACTTCGCCCGAGCACGTGAAATGCCTGATCATCGGATCGGGTCCTGCTGGTTACTCCGCAGCCATCTACGCTGCACGCGCCGATCTGAAGCCGTTGCTTTATGAGGGTCCGCTCCCCGGTGGGCAACTCACACAAACCACGGAAGTGGAGAACTATCCCGGCTATCCCTTGGGGCGCACTGGTCCGGAGATGATGGAGGACTTGAAGAAGCAGGCCGAACGTTTCAAGACCGAGATCCGTCACGGCTGGGTGACCAAAGTGGACTTCACCGGCCCGGTGCACAAGGTGTGGGTGGATGAGAAGACGGAAGTTCATGCCGACACGGTCATCATCAGCACCGGTGCGAACGCGAAATGGCTTGGGTTACCGAACGAGATCAGGTTGCGCGACATCGGAGGCGGCGTTACCGCCTGCGCCGTTTGCGATGGCTTCTTCTACAAAGGACAGAACGTTGTGCTGGTGGGCGCCGGAGATAGTGCATGCGAAGAGGCCAGCTACTTGGCGAAGCTTTGCCCGAAGGTTTACATGCTCGTGCGACGCAATGAGTTCCGCGCGAGCAAGGCCATGGTGCACCGCGTGGAGAACACACCGAACATCGAAGTGCTCTACAACACCGAAGTGAAGGACGTGCTTGGGGACCAGACCGTACAAGGTGTGATCGTGGTGAACAACAAGACCGGAGAAGAACGCACGCTCGACGTCACCGGTCTATTCCTCGCAATTGGACACACGCCCGCCACCGAGATCTTCAAGGGCTGGCTGGACATGGATGAGACCGGCTACCTGAAACACGACCCGGACCGCACGAGCACTAAGATCCCGGGTGTGTTCGTTGCCGGCGATGCTGCTGACCGCATCTATCGTCAGGCGGTTACGAGCGCCGGTAGCGGGTGCATGGCTGCCCTCGATGCGGAGCGGTACCTGGCTGCGCAGGGGAAGCACTGAGCTTCGTCTTTCTGCTCACGGCAGTACGCCAACCCTCCGCAAGACCTCCAGCGCGATCGCACGCCGAGCAGGTCCGAACGTTTCGGACAGCGTGTCGCGCGTCTGGATGCGGTTGGCAAAGAAGAAAGGGCCGGTACTGTCCGCCTTTTCCACCCAGCCCACGAACCAACCGATGCTGCCATTGTCATCCATGGCCCAACCGGTTTTTCCGTGCAGTTCGTAGCCCAGCGTATCCTCTTGCATGGTGATCTCCTTCACGATGTCCATGCTTCGCTGGGAGAACGGCAGCTCGTTACGGTGCAACCGTTCGAGGAGACCGACCTGTTCGCGCGGTGTGATGCGCAGGTTGCCCCGCACCCAGCATCGATCGAAGCCGCCCGAAGTATCGGCGTTGCCGTAGCCCACGGTATCGAGCCAGTGCTTCAGTGCAACCCCACCAGCGTGTCGCGCGATATCGCGATGCACCCAGTAGGCGCTCACTTTCAATGCCTCACGCAACTGAGGTCCTTGTTCACCTCCGGCCGGCCGTAGTCCGTGCCATCCCATGTGAAAAGTTCATCCGCATCCTTCGCGATGCCGCTCTCACGCGTACAAGCTGCTGAAGTATGAAGGCGTCGGCTTGTGGGGTGGTCGACTCCGCCACCCGTGGAGGAAAAGCGGTGGAAGGTGCTGGTGGCCTCACTGGATCAAGACCCACCGAAGGAAGAACGGTGCGCAGCGCGAGTGGCAGCGCATTTCCGTTCCGCGATGGGCCGAACAAGCCGAAAGCACACAGACAATGCCCATGAAGATGCCCTTGCCGGTGAAAGGGTACGGATCTCCCTATACGTTGAAGAGGAAGTGCATCACATCCCCGTCCTTCACCAAATACTCCTTGCCTTCCACTCGGAGCTTGCCGGCCGCGCGGCACGCGGCCTCGCTACCCAAGGTGGTGAAGTCCTGGTAGGCCATCACCTCGGCACGGATGTATCCCTTCTCGAAATCGCTATGGATGACCCCGGCAGCTTTGGGACCCGTATCTCCTTGATGGATGGTCCAAGCACGTACTTCCTGCACACCGGCTGTGAAGTAGGTCTGTAGTTTCAAGAGATGATAGGCCGCATGGATCAGTTTGTTCACGCCGGGCTCGTTCAGGCCGATATCAGCAAGGAACATCTCACGCTCCTCCGCGGTTTCCAGTGAAGCGATCTCCGCTTCGATGGCCGCGGTAACGAAGATGACCTCCGCGTTCTCGTGCGCCACGGCGGCCTTCACCTTTTCCACATAGGCGTTGCCCGTGGTCGCGCTCTTCTCATCCACGTTGCACACGTACATCACGGGCTTGGTAGTGAGCAACTGGAACTCGGCCAGCAGTGCGGGATCATCGTTCGGGGCGATCGCGGCACGGGCGCTTTGTCCCTTCAGGAGATGCTCGCGGATGCGCGATAGCAGATCATAACGCCGCTTCGCCTCCTTCTCACCGATCAGCGCCTGCTTCTCCACTTTCTTCAGGCGAGCATCCACCGTTTCCAGGTCCTTCAGTTGCAACTCGATATCGATGACCTCCTTGTCGCGCACCGGATCCACCCTGCCATCCACATGCACCACGTTCGGATCATCGAAGCAGCGAAGCACATGCAGGATGGCATCGCACTCGCGGATGTTCCCCAAGAACTGGTTGCCCAAGCCTTCGCCCTTGCTGGCACCTTTGACCAAGCCGGCAATGTCAACGATCTCCACCGTGGTGGGGACGATCCGCTGCGGATGCACCAGTTCGGCGAGCTTGTTCAGGCGCGCATCGGGCACGGTGATGGTACCCACGTTGGGTTCGATGGTACAGAAAGGAAAGTTGGCCGCCTGGGCCTTGGTGTTGCTCAGGCAGTTGAACAAGGTGCTCTTGCCCACATTGGGCAGGCCGACGATACCGCATTTCAATCCCATGGTGCCCTTCCTTTTTCGGGCCGCGAATGTAGCGGCTGGGCAAGGTTGCGATGTGCCAACGGTTTGGACCGGACGGAAAACAAGAACGGGGACCAAAGGCCCCCGTTCAGTGACGAACCGGTCCAAAACCAACTGTACCGATCAGAGCATTGACAACGCACCGCCGGGGAAACGTTGCCTGCCGATCGAAATATCGAAGCGAGATCGAACCTCCATTCGATGCCCCGACCACCGCCACTTTTCAAAAGTTCTCCACACGCTCCGAACCGTGCTCCGGTGCCCGGCTACTTTCGCCGCCATCAAAGACCAAGCCTACGCCAACATGCACGCCCCGGCCACTGCGGTCGCCACCACCATGCGCACCACGGAGGAATTGCAACGCATCGCCAGCCAGGTGCGACGTGATATCGTGAGACAAGTACATGGGGTGCAAAGCGGTCACCCGGGCGGATCGCTCGGCTGTGCCGACTTCTTCACCGCACTCTACTTCCACGTGCTTCGCCACGACCCAGCGAATTGGGGCATGGACGGCTCGGGGCAGGACCTCTTCTTCCTGAGCAATGGTCACATCAGCCCGGTTTGGTACAGCGTGCTGGCGCGAAGCGGCTACTTCCCAGTGAGCGAACTGGCCACGTTCCGCAAGATCAACGGTCGGCTGCAAGGGCATCCCACCACGCATGAAGGCTTGCCGGGTGTGCGCATGGCCAGCGGCTCGTTGGGCCAAGGCTTGAGCGTGGCCATCGGGGCTGCTTTGGCGAAGAAGCTCAATGGCGATGACCGTCTGGTGTACACACTGCATGGAGATGGCGAATTGCAGGAGGGCCAGATCTGGGAAGCTGCGATGTTCGCCGCCGGCAAGAGGGTGGACAACCTGATAAGCACCATTGATGTGAACGGTCGCCAGATCGATGGGGACGTGGAGGACGTGCTGCCGTTGGGAGACCTGAAGGCGAAGTGGAGCGCCTTTGGCTGGGACGTGCTGGAGACGGACGGTAACGATATGGCCACCCTGTTGGGCTCACTTTCCGAAGCGAAAGCCCGCGCCGGGAAGGGAAAACCGGTGATGATCCTCATGCGCACCGAAATGGGCCAGGGTGTCGATTTCATGATGAACAGTCATGCATGGCACGGCATCGCCCCCAACGACGAACAGCTCGCCAAGGCACTAGCGCAGCTGGAAGAGACGTTGGGTGATTACTGACCCATGACCTTCGATCGCTCCAAGCGTGGCACGTTTTTCACCGGCCGCAGCGGTATGAGCAAAGTCGTTCCCACCCGGTCGCTGGCCGCTTCGTTCTTCTACGCCGCATTGGCGTTGGCCACCTTGTTGGTGATGCGCCCTTTGGCCACGCATGCGCAGGAGGCGGCTCCGCAACCACCGCTCACACGCATGCTCTTCGTGTTCGATGCGAGCAACAGCATGAACGCGTTCTGGGGCAATCAACCCAAGATCAATACCGCCCGGGAGCTCCTGCTGAAGTCGCTGAAGCAGCTCGAAGGACAGCCGGACCTCGAACTCGCGCTTCGCCTGTACGGTCACCAAACACGGATCGAGCCGGGTAGGCAGGATTGCGATGACACGAAGTTGGAAGTGCCGTTCGGTCCAACGAACATCCCCGCCATCACACAAAAAATGATGGCCACCCGGTGTTTGGGAACGACTCCGATCGCGCGTTCGTTGGAGAAGGCAGCCGGGGATTTCCCGCCGATCATCTTCAACGATACCCGCAAGGTGCGCAACGTCATCATCCTCATCACCGACGGTATCGAAGCGTGTGACGAGGACCCCTGCGCGGTGAGCCGTGCGCTTCAATCGAAGGGGATCACCCTGAAACCCTTCGTGATCGGCGTCGGCCTCACGGAGATGGACAAGTTCGCGCTGCAATGCGTGGGCAACTACTTCGATGCGAGCACGCCAGAGCTCTTCGAGCACGTGCTGCAAGTGGTGGTTACGCAGGCATTGAACAGTACCACGGCACAGATCAGCCTGATGACGACGGACGGCAAGCCCACGGAAACCGACGTGCCGGTGACGCTCTATGACCAGAAGACAGGCCAGATGCGCTACCACCTCGAGCACACGCTCAATGATCGCAACATCCCGGATACGCTCAGCATCGATCCCATCTTCACCTATCGCGTGGTGGCGCATACGGTGCCACCGTCCATCCGGGAGAACGTGACGGTGCGGCCGGGGATACACAACATCATCGGGATGGACGCCGGTATGGGAACGCTGCTGCTCAAGATGGGCAGCGGCCCGCCCGATGCCCAGCAGATCGCTTGCATCGTTCGCCGCAAAGGCGAAATGCCCACATTGCTCGCGCAGGAGATCGGTACACAGCAACGTTATCGGGTGGGCACCTACGATCTGGAGGTCCTCACATTACCTCGACTTCTGATCCCCGATGTGGAGGTTGGACAAGGGCGCACCACGGAGATCGTGGTTCCACGAACGGGAGTGCTCAACGTGCAACCGAGCGCGCCAGGACCCGGGGCGATCTTCCAAAAGAAGGGCGATGTGTTGGAGTGGGTCGCTGACTTGGACCCGTCCGCCCTTCGCAACCAGTTCAGGTTGTTGCCCGGTAGCTACCAGGTCATCTACCGCAGCAGCAGTGCACGTCGCACCGAACTGAGCATAACCAAGGACATCACCATCGAGAGCGGCCGATCGGCCACCATCAACTTCTAGGAAATGAGCTACCCTGTTATCGACCAAAAGGACACCCGCAGCGGCTTCGGTGCTGGTCTGCTGGAACTCGGCCGCACCAACCCGAACGTCGTGGGCCTCTGTGCCGATCTAACCGGGTCGTTGAAGATGGACGCCTTCCAGAAGGAGTTCCCCGAGCGCTTCATCCAGGTGGGGATAGCCGAAGCGAACATGATGGGCATAGCGGCCGGCCTCACTATCGGCGGTAAGATCCCCTTCACGGGCACCTTCGCCAACTTCAGTACCGGCCGTGTGTACGACCAGATCCGGCAGAGCATTGCCTACGCTGGCAAGAACGTGAAGATCTGCGCCAGCCACGCGGGCCTTACCCTTGGCGAGGACGGTGCCACGCACCAGATCCTGGAGGATATCGGCCTCATGCGCATGTTGCCGGGAATGACGGTGATCGTTCCTGCGACCACAACCAGACCAAACAAGCCACCATTGCCATCGGAGCGCATGAAGGGCCGGTTTACTTGCGCTTTGGCCGACCCAAGTGGCCTGTGTTCATTCCTGCTGACATGCCTTTCGAGATCGGCAAGGCACAGCGCCGATCGAGGGGACCGATGTGAGCATCTTCGCCTGTGGCCATCTGGTATGGCGGGCCCTCCAAGCGGCAGAAGAACTGGCCAAGCAGGGAGTGAAGGCGGAAGTGATCAACGTGCACACGATCAAACCGATGGACGTGGATGCGGTCCTAGCTTCGGTCGGGAAGACAGGATGCGCGGTCACTTGCGAGGAACACAACAAGTTCGGTGGCTTGGGCGATGCGATCGCCCAAGTGCTCACGACACAGCGACCCACCCCGCAGGAGTATGTGGCGGTGAACGATTCCTTCGGCGAGAGCGGCACACCGGACCAGTTGCTGAAGAAGTACGGTTTGGATGCTCCGGACATCGTGAAAGCGGCGCAGCGGGTCTTGCTCAGGAAGTAGCTCGGCCGATCGTCAAGAGGCACCTGTGGATCGAGGTACATGCTTCGACCCGCTGCCAACCGGGCAACCATAACTACCTCCACGCATGGGCGAACTGAGCGATAGCGAACTGCTCGCGCTCTTCCGCAAGGAGGAGAGCCGTCACTACGCCTTCAACCTGCTCGTGCGCCAATACCAGCGGAAACTGTACAGCTTCATCCGGCGCATGATCACGGATCATGATGAGGCGCAGGACGTGCTCCAGAACACCTTCATCAAGGTGTGGAACGGACTCGACAAGTTCCGCGAGGACAGCAAACTCTATAGCTGGCTCTACCGGATCGCCCACAACGAATGCCTCAACCACTTGCGCAGTTTGAAGAAGGGGATCTTCACCAGTGATGAGAGCGTGGTGGAGCGGTTGACGACCACGTTGGACAGCAGTGAGCATTTCAACGGTGACCTGATCCAGAAGAAACTTCAACGGGCCCTCATGAAACTACCGGACAAGCAGCGGGCGGTCTTCACCATGAAGTACTTCGATGAACTGAAGTACGAAGAGATCAGTGACATCACCGGCACCAGTGTGGGGGCGCTCAAGAGCAGCTACCACATCGCCGTGAAGAAGATCGAATCCTGGGTAACCACGGATCAAACCAAGTGAGGCCTTTCACCGTCCAAGACCCGAACGCAATGCAAGCCCGCCACGAACAAGACGAACTGAAAGACGCCCCGATCCTGCGGTCCATACCGAAGGGGGCCCCTTTCGTTGTGCCCGACGGCTTCTTCGACCAGTTCCCGCACGCGCTGCAAGCCCGGATAGTCCAGCGCAGGAGCCCGTGGGCGCGTTTCAACCAATGGATCGGCGACCTGTCCCTTCCGCTGCGCATCGCCGGAGCAACAGCTGTGGTCGCGGTGGTTGCCAGCGCCTTCTTCTTCGCGCTCAGCAGTGTGCCCAAAGTGGACGAGCCGCTCGTGGCCGAGATCACGATCGCCCCCACGGACCTGGACATTGCCGACGTGGACGAGGCCGAGTTGCTCGCGATGATGGACGACGATGCCGCGCTCCTTGGTGAGGCCGGTGCCAGCTTCTCCGCGGATGAAATGGCCGCCTACCTTGAGAACGAAGAACTACCGCTTGACCTCCTGATCGAAGAACTATGAACACCATCTTCCGCCTCCCCATCCTCTTGCTGCTGATGTGTACGGCCACCTTTGCCGCCCAGGCACAAGAAGACGATATGCCCGCCCTGAGCGGGGAACGCTTGAAGGAGATCAAGGCGCAGAAGACCGCCTACCTGACCACCAAACTCGGCCTCACCACGGAAGAAGCGCAACGCTTCTGGCCCATCTACAACGAGTACGACGATACCCGTGAGAAGCTCCGGAAGGAGATGCGGGAATTGCACAAGAGCGGCAAAGAGGAAGGTGGCCTGACGGAAGCCACTGCGAAAGTGATGCTGACAAAAGGCCTGGACATCCGCACACGGGAATTGGAACTGGAACGCACCTACAGCGAACGTTTCAGCAAAGCATCGGCGCGCTCAAGACCGTACAATTGGTCAAGGCCGAGCGCGATTTCAACAAGGAAGTGTTGCGGCGGTTCCGCGACCGGATGGAAGAACGTCGCGACGGTCGTCCGGGGCCGCCGCCAGGAGGGCGCCGCTAGGCTTGGGCGCACGACCTTTGGCACCCGCCAAGGTCATGGACGCACTGCACAGTTCCTTTTTCGATCACCTCGCGCAAACGAGCCCGGATCCCATTGCCCTCGACATCGTTCATGCCGAGGGTTCCTGGCTCACAGCCCGGGATGGCAAGCGATATTTGGACCTCGTGGCGGGGCTCGCGGTGAACAACACCGGTCATCGGCACCCGAAGGTGGTGGAGGCGATCAAGGCCCAATGTGATCGCTACCTGCATGTGATCCCCTATGGCGAGTTCGTCCAGGAACCGCAAGTGCGTTTCGCAGAACGACTGACCGGACTGCTTCCTGCTGGACTTGACAGCGTGTACTTCGTGAACAGCGGTACCGAAGCGATCGAGGCAGCCCTGAAACTGGCCAAAAGGATCACCGGTCGCACAGGTTTGGTGGGTTGCCACAAGAGCTACCACGGAAGCACCCACGGCTCTCTGAGCATCACCGGGAACGAGGCCAAGAAGTACCGCAACCGCCCGCTCCTGCCGGATGTGCGCTTCATCACCTTCAATGCTTCGGAGGATCTTTCGCTCATTACCGAAGACACAGCCGCGGTCGTGGTGGAACCGATCCAGGGCGACGCGGGGGTTCGGGTGCCAAGCGCGGATTGGATGAGCGCACTTGGAACCCAGTGCAAGCGAACAGGTGCCTTGCTCGTCTTCGATGAAGTGCAGACCGGCTTCGGGCGGACAGGGACGCTGTTCGCCTTCGAGCGTTTCGGGGTGGTTCCGGATATCCTGGTCTTGGGGAAAGCACTTGGAGGTGGCCTGCCGATGGGCGCTTTTGTCGCGTCGCGCGAGCAAATGCAACTGCTTACCCGTGATCCCGTGCTGGGTCACATCACCACCTTCGGAGGCCATCCGCTGCCTTGCGTAGCCGGTTCGGCAGCGCTTGAAGTACTCGTTCATGATGACCTGACGGCCAACGCGTTGCGCATGGGCGCACTGTTCAAGGAGCTTCTTGTTCACCCCCGCATTCAGGAGGTGCGAGGTGAGGGGCTCATGCTCGCAGTTGAACTCGGCAATACGGACTTGGTGCGCCGTGTGGTCCGGGGCTGTTTGGAGAAGGGTGTCCTGGGGTTCTGGTTCCTCTCCTGCCCCACCGCGTTCAGGATCGCCCCGCCATTGGTCATACGGGAAGAGGAAGTTCGCCTTGCCTGCGCAGCCATCCAGGACGCCTTGGAAACGGCAGACTAAAGCCAAGCTTCGTGCATTCTATACAATTCCGGTCCACCGGATCCAGGTCGTCATCCCGGTCCCAAACCCTTGCTGCGTAGGCGATACCCATCGATGAAGAAGCCTCCGGATCCAACAATGGCCGCGAACAACGGCCCGGGTTAAGGTGTATGGTGCATTGGAAGCCGCTCTTATCTTGCGTGCCGCCTTGGAGAACCATCTCAATAGCACCCCTTGTTCACTATGAAACGACACGTACTCGCCCTCCTGTCGCTCCTTTCGCTCGGCACCTTGGCCACCGCACAGCAGCAACCCGTGCTCTGCGGCACTGATCTGGAACGCGCCCGCTTGATCGCGGAAGACCCCACCTACCTGGAGCGGGAAGCAGCGCTTGCCCAGGAGATCCATCAACTCATGCTCAACAGCCGTGTGGATCGCGGTGGTGGGGAACCGACCTACATGATCCCCGTGGTCTTCCACGTCCTGCACTTGCGGGGTCGGGAGAACATCTCCAATGAGCAATTGTTGAACGCGATGGACATCCTGAACCGCGACTACGAAAAGCAGAACGCGGATACTTCCGAAGTGTGGCCGGTCTTCCGACCCATCATAGCCGACATGGACATCGAGTTCCGGCTCGCGAACCGCGACCCCACCGGCAACTGCACCACCGGCATTATCCGCCACCAGACCATCGAAACCTTCCGCGGTGAATCAACGAGCAAACTGAGGCCCTGGCCCCGCGAGAAGTACATGAACGTTTGGGTCACCGATCGTATCCTCAGCGGAGCCGCCGGTTATTACACCCCCGGAGGATGGTCCGTGTTGGACGGTATCATGATCCTCAATGACTACACGGGTTCCATCGGTACCAGCAATGAGAACTCTTCCCGGGCGCTAACACACGAGGTGGGGCACTACCTCAATTTGTCGCACGTGTGGGGTTCGAACAACGGTGTGCCGGAAGGTGCGCCCCCCGGACACATGACGGCCGAGTGCGGGGACGATGGAGTGGAGGACACCCCGCTCACACGCGGATGGAACTTCTGCGCGAACGAAGCAGCTTCCAAGAATTGCGATCCGAACATCGCCGAGAACGTGCAGAACTACATGGAGTACTCCTACTGCTCGGTGATGTTCACCGAAGGACAGCGTGAGCGCGCTCGTGCGGCCCTCAATGCTGTTGGTCTTCAGCGCAACAACCTTTGGACAGAGGAGAACCTGCAGGAAACAGGCGTGGCGATCGGTTCCGAGATCTACTGTGCTCCGGACGCTGATTTCTACGCGCAGCCCGGCCTGAACTGGCCGAACGTGGAGGTTCCCTTCCCGCCATTGGCCTGCACCAATATTCCCATCCACTTCATGGACAATTCGGTGCGGGCTTTCCCGACCTCTTGGTCATGGACCTTCCAGGATGGCACTCCATCCACGAGCACCCAGCAGAACCCAACGGTCCAGTTCAGTTCCTCGGGTTGGAAAACGGTGACGTTGACAGCGACCAACGCATACGGATCAACCACGAAAACAGACCCTTACGCTGTATACATCGGTGCAGCTGACGTGAGTGCAACCCCTTATTTCGAGAGTTTCGAGACCATGACCGGTACGGATCTTTACCCGTACCTCTCGATGAACTATGACAACAGCGTTACGGCGTTCCAACGTTTCACAGGTGGTGGATTCACGGGGAACGCCTGCGCCAAATTGAACGCTGCCGACCAGAACCCACTGGATATCATCGACCCGGTGAACGTGGGCGATTACGATGAACTGGTCACCCCGCTGTTCAACCTGAGCGGTGCGCCCAGCGCCACCTTCAGCTTCCGCTACGCCTACTACACCACGGCAACGGACATCGACACCGTGGACGAGTATTTGGAGATCACATCCAGTACCGATTGCGGTCGTAGCTGGCTCCTACGCGGTCGTTTGGAGGGCACCGCGCTGATCACCAACGGCAACAACACATCCGAGCCCCCGAGCGAGTGGAAACTGAAGACCTATTCGCTCCCGGGTTCCCTGCTTGCCCCTAACGTGCGTTTCCGTTTCCGCTATGTCAGCAGCGGCTTCTCCGGAAATCTTTACATCGATGACATTTGGGCCGGTGTACCGGTTGGTGTTGAAGAGTTCATGACCGATGGATTCATATCCGTCTACCCCAATCCGAGCAACGATCGCTTCACCCTTCAGGTGATCGGTATGGATGCCCATGCAACGGAGATCACCGTCACGGACCTGCGTGGCGCAGTGGTCCACCAGGGCAAATACCAACCGCTCGGTGGTGATGCCAACATCGAGATCAGCGGTCGCGAGATCGGACTTTCCGAAGGAATGTACATGGTGCGGGCCTCGAACAAGCTCGGCAGCAGCGTTCAGAAGCTGATCATGGGCCGATAGTCCGAACGTTCTTTGCAAAGAGGCCGCCTCCTGCGAGGCGGCCTCTTTCGTTTACGACCATCGACCGCCCCCACAGGCGCAAGCACTAGAACTGGACCACCCGTCGCGAACTCCTCTTCTCCCCTTCCTGTATCGTCAATAGATACGCTCCCGGTGTTTCAGCGCGTATGACCGCTTCCGTTCCGGCGAAGGAAGCGGACTGCACCTGCTTGCCGACCGCATTGGTGAGCGTTACGGTTCGCAACAACGGTTCCTCGAAGCGGATGTGGAATGCACCCGATGATGGGTTGGGGCTGATGGTGAATGTTATGACTTCCCCATTCGGCTCCCGGATCCCAGTCTGCAGTTCACTCAAGCGATACTGGCTGAAGAAGCGCCAGATCTCCTTGCTCGCGCTGAAGTCCTGGTTGGTGACCCCGAGGACGAACGCCGTTCCCGGCCAGGTGTGCCCTCCATCGATGACCTTGAAGAACTCCACAGTGCTGCCGGCATCGCCGTTCTCGTACACGTAGTGTTCTGCTGTGCACCCGTCCGTGGTGCTGATGTCCGGCACTGCTGTGAAAGCAGGTACCGTTGCGCAATTGTTGAATTGCACCCAATAGCTAACGAGATCCTCGATGCCCACCGAGCCTCCGCCACCCGCGTAGCTGACCGTGGGATCCGCCGTGCCATGGATTTGCATGACCGGCATGGGATGGCTCGCCGCGCAGGTTGTGAGGCGGGGAACGATCATACTGCCCGTGACCGAGGCGACAGCCGCGAAACGGTCGCTCCGGAAACAAGCCAGATCGTAGCTCATGAAACCGCCATTGCTCATGCCGGTACTATAAACACGGTCGGGATCCACGTTGTACTGGGCGCTGATCGTGTCCAACAGCGCGGTGATGAAACCCAGGTCATCCACCGAGGAAACGCCGAAGGTGTTCCATCCGCGATTGCCCAGTCCGTCGATCGTTCCGTTGGGGTGGGCGATGATGAAGTTGGCCGTGTCGGCGATCGGGCGGAAGTCGCCGTAGAATTCCTGTTGTTGGTTGTTGCTCGTGTATCCATGAAGATTGAAGACCACCGGGACCGGGGTGGCGGCGTTGTACATCGCAGGTATATACAAGCGGTAGTCACGCAGGAGGCCACCATGTAGGAAGCTGCCTGTGATCACCTGTTGTGAAGTGGCAAAAAGAGGGAACAGAACAGAAAGGAGTGCGATCCGTGATCTCATGGTCTGTAGTTCATCTGGAGGTTAGCGGGAGGGTACTTCCACGAAGGTGGTCGTCGGCAAGCCATGCCAAGGTACTTCCCTTGCCAGTGCAGAAACTCAAGATCGCACCTATCGGCAAAGAGCACACCTGCTTGTTGATGCGCGCCTGTCGATAGGGCAGTGCGGGCAACACATACCGGTAACTTCGTGTCTTCCAGCCGAGCTCATTCGCCCCCCGATGCGCATCATTGCCACCGTTACCGGGATCACACTCGTCGCTGTGACCTCGGCACAAGTGGTGATCAACGAGGTGTGCTCTCGTAACGCGACGGTATGGGAGGCACCTGACGGCAGCCATCCTGATTGGATCGAACTGTACAACGCCAGTGCTTCTTCCGTGCAATTGCAGCAGTTCTTCCTGAGCGACAAACCGAGCGAACCCGGCCTTTGGCAACTTCCCGCGCTGCTGCTCGGTGCAGGCGAATTCGTGGTGCTGTATTCCGACAACACCGCCGGCTTCCCTTTCGGCATCGACGGCCAAGGTGAGACCATCGTGCTCTCCGATGCCGACCTGGCTCCCTTGCAGACGGTTGATGTTCCGCGGCTTGACAGCGACCACTCCTACGGTTCAGGAGCTTCGTTCGGAAGCGGCCCGTACTTTTTCGATGCACCAACACCGGGAGCAGCGAACACCAGCACCACGTACCTGGGCTACGCACCCACACCGGTCTTCAACAAACCTGCCGGATACACGCAGCAAGGAACGAGCGTGAGCGCAAGTGCCGTTGACGGCACCGTTCGCTGGACATGGAACGGTCGTACACCTGATGGTTCATCGCCGATCGCCAGTGCTATCACGGTCGATTCCACCATGGTCCTGCAAGCAAGGACCTATAGGGACCAGTGGCTCCCCTCGCAGGTAGCGGTGTCCTCCTATGTGGTGAGTTCCCAGCGCGACCTACCGATCATATCGCTCTCCGTGGATCCTGATAGCATGTTCCATCCCGATCTGGGCATGTACGTGACAGGTCCGAATGCCGACACCGCATGGCCGTACTACGGTGCCAACTACTGGGCGGAGCGCTCGCTTCCCGCGCATGTGGAGTTCTTCGAAGCCAACGGCACCCGTGGCCTCATGCAGAAGTTGGATGTCCAGATCCATGGAGGAAGACGTTCACGCGTGAACCCTCAGCGGCCGCTGCGCTTGACCGCGCAGGCGAGGTACGGTAATGATATGATGACCTACCCCTTCTTCCCTGAACGAGATGGGGTTGACAAGTTCAAGACCCTGGTGCTGCGCAATTCCGGTAGCGATTTCTGCATCAGCAATTTCCGGGACGGGCTATGGCACCAAGTCTCCTTGCACAACGACCTGGACATCGATGAATTGGCCTTTCGTCCGGCGATCGCCTACGTGAACGGCACCTATTGGGGGCTGGTCGAGATCCGTGAACGCATCGACAATGACCACCTGCACAACAACTACGGAGCTGATCGCGATGATGTGTTGATGATGGAGGAAGAGAATTGGAGCATGCAGGGAGATACCATCCACTTCTGGAACCTCATGGAGCACATCCGCACGCAGGACATGAACGATCCCGCGAACTGGGCCTATGTGGACAGCCTCTTCGACCTGAAAAGTGCCAAGGACTACTTCGCATTGGAGATGTACGCCGGCAACGTTGATTGGCCCGGGAACAACCTCAAGTACTGGAAGCCATCGATCACCGAAGGCAAATGGCGCTACATGCTGTACGATCTGGATGGCACCATGGAGATCTACGGTTGGATCCCGCAGGACATCAACATGTTCGACTGGACCTTCGTGCATGGTGCCGAGTTCGTGCATAGCAAGCTGTTGCGAGGCTTGCTTACCAACAGCGAGTTCAAGCGCACCTACCTGAACCGACTGGCGGACCTGATGAACACCTCCTTGGGTGCGGCCAGCCTGCAAGCAGAAGTGGACCGGATCATGGCGGCCTACGATGGTGAGATCGAGCGCCACTTCGATCGGTGGGACTGTTGGTTCCAGTTCTACTTGGACCATGCCTTCGGGATCATCCCGCATTTCGCGCAAGTGCGTAGTGGATACGTGCGCCAGCATGTGTTGGACCAGTATGGTTTTCCGAACTCACCGCTACTGGAATTCGACGTGTTTCCACCAGCGGCAGGCACCATCCTTCTCAACACGATCGCACCGGAACTGCCCTTCCGTGGATACTACTTCAACGGGAACGATATTGATGTGACGGTGGAACCCAACGATGGATTCACGTTCGATCATTGGGCCTATAGCGAGGACCCATTGACCACCCGAGAACTGCACTGGAAGCGATCCTTCCCTGCGGATGGAAAGGTGACGGCCTACTTCCGCCCGACCGACGGAGGGGCAGCGCTGTACCCCAATCCGGCAACGAATGATGTGGTGCTCGGCTTGGATGCCGCTTCCGATGGCATGGCCGACGTTCGGATCAGTGATGTACGCGGACGACTGCTCGCCACCTACCAGCAGGCGGTGACGATCGGCATCAATCGTTTGGAGTTGGATGTCGCTGGTTTGCAAGCAGGCACGTACTTGATCACCTCCGATGTGAACGGTGATCGGCGCACGACGCGTTTCGTAAAGGACTGACCTTGCGATACGTCACCACGATCGACCTACTTTCGCCGCCGGGGCAAGTCCTGTACAACCAGCTCCCGTCGAATCCCCCAGGGCCGGAAGGCAGCAAGGGTAGGCGGTTGTAGCGGTGTGATATAGGTCGCTTGCCCCTCTTTTTTTTGGGGTAACCGAGCGATGTCGTGGTGAGCCGGTCGAACCACGAGCGCGAAGTCATCTGCGCGAACCAACCTCAGCGCCTTCCCGATCGAGCGCGGGGCGCTCCCCGCGACGACCAATACCTTGGCCGCAATGTCGAATTCGATGAAAGTGGTGCTTGTAACCGGAGGGAGCAGCGGCCTTGGCGCTGCCATCTGTGCGCGCCTTGCTGCTTCGGGACACAAGGTGTACGGCACCGGCCGGACGGTATTGGCTGGGCCGCATGAGCATGGCTACATATTGCTCCCCATGGATGTGACCGATGAGGTTTCGGTGCGTGACGCGGTGGAAGAGGTCCTTCACCGAGAAGGTCGCATCGATGTGCTGGTCAACAACGCTGGCCTGGGTATACAGGGTCCTGTGGAGGACATCACGCCAGCACTCGCCTGGAAATTGCTGGATACGAACGTGCTCGGCGCACACCGGGTATGTCGGGCTGTACTGCCGGGAATGCGTGAGCACAAGAAGGGGCTGATCATCAACATCACGAGCATCGCGGCCAACTTCGGGTTGCCCTATCGAAGCTTCTACAGTGCGAGCAAAGCCGCGCTGGAACGGTATGGTGAGGCACTTGCGGTGGAAATGAAGCCTTTCGGGATCGATGTCGTCTCCATACAGCCCGGAGAGTTCAAGACCAACATCGCCTCAGCACGACTGAGGCCCGATACCATCACACCCGATCATCAAGCCGGTTACCAAAAGGCCATGGAGGTGCTGGGTGGCAGTCTCCATTACAGCCGTGATCCGGACGAACTTGCTCGCGTGGTCGCGAAAGTGATCGCATCACCCCGTCCGCGGACCAGCTATCTGGTCGCACAGGGCGTTCAGCGCATCAGTGTCCTGGCCAAGAAGCTCCTACCCGGCCGCATGTTCCAGCGCATGGTTGGTAAACACTACGAGTAAGCATGCTAGCCTACGACAGCAACAATTGGATCAATGCACTTGCACTTCACCGCTCGGACACTTTCCTCAAACTGCTTCCATGGCTGTTGATGATGGGTGTGTTCACCGCCTTGGTGGGCTGGGTGGAAGTGATGTACCTGCATCTGGGCAAGGAGAGCTTTGTGAGCAACCTACCGGTGATGCACAGCCTGCTGGGCTTCGCCATCAGCATGCTCCTCGTCTTCCGCACCAACACAGCGTACGATCGCTGGTGGGAAGGCCGCAAGCTCTGGGGGCAATTGGTGAACACGAGCCGCAATCTCGCCGTGAAGATCGATGCGTACGTACCGGAGGACGGCAACACACGCGCCTTCTATGCGCGCTTGATCCCGCTCTTTGCGCATGAGTTGAAGCTGCACCTCCATCTGGAGAAAACCCGCTTGGAATTGGATGCTCAACCGCATCCGGAGATCACCGATTTCGACCGCAGCAAACACATCCCGAACCAGGTGATGCAACTGATGACGGAACGCACTCGCCGCTTGCAGAAAGAGGGTGCCATCACAGGCGAACAGTTGCTGACGCTCGACAAGGAATTGGTGCAGTTCCTGGAGATCTGCGGAGCGTGCGAGCGCATCAAGAACACGCCCATCCCCTATTCCTACAGCAGCTTCATCAAGAAGTTCATCTTCATCTATGTCATCACCCTTCCCTTCGGGTTCGCGTTCACGCTGGGTTACCTCGCCACCCCGGTGGTCATGTTCATTTTCTACGTGCTCGCGAGCCTCGAACTCATCGCCGAGAGCATCGAGGACCCCTTCGGCAAGGACGCGAACGACCTGCCGATGGATCGCCTGAGCAACAGGCACGTGAGAAAGGCAACGTGGAGGTGGTTCCTCCATGCCCTGACGAACCTGCGTCCAACGAGATCCCCTCGAGCGAACGACCGTGTACCGCAGGTGCAAACCAACGCACCATGCACCATCGCTTCCGCTCCCTCGCCGCTTCGTGCGGCATCGCCTTCAGCCTCGCTGCCCAGCCGCAGGTCTCAGGCAACCTGCTCTACGATGCCAACACGCGCATCTTCTTCCAGCAAGCGGAGCAACCGGTGCGTGCAACCGTACAGGGCAATGTGCTCTTACTGGAAGTGAACACGATGATGAACGCCCAAGCGGACAGCTACCTCGCCATCTTCCACATCAGCCAGGTGGGCCAGACCGCGGAGGAGGTGGACAGTTTGATCAACGAGCGTATCGGTGCACTGGAAGCTCGACTGAAGAAGGAGCGACTGGAAGTTGACGACGTTTTCGTGGACATGCTCAGCTTCGTGCCGGTGTTCGAGTATGAGACCATCCGGAAAGGCTGGAGCAAGTACTATCAGGAGATCCCAGCCGGGTTCGAGATCCAGAAGAACATCCACATCCGGTTCAGCAATGCCAAGGTGCTGGACAAGATCGTGACCGCAGCAGCAAAAGAAGAGATCTACGACCTGGTGAAGGTGGATTACATCGTGCAGGACCAAGGCGCGTGCTACGACACCCTTCGCACGGTCGCCCTCCGCGCCATGGAGAAGAAGCTCGCAGCCTTCACCAAGCTGGGCCTTAAGATCGAAGAGAGCCACCGGACAGCCGGCGAGCAGAGCAATGCGCACTTCCCATTGGAACGTTATACAGCATACCAAGCGCACAGCACCATGAGCCTCAATAGCAAGCGCAAGGGCCAGCAGGTGAACGACGTACGCAAGCCCAGCACGCTCTTCTACAACAAGGTCCCTTACAGCCGCTTCGACATCGTGCTGCACCCGGAGTTCACGGAACCACCCGTTCAGTACACCTACAATCTCACATTGTCGTGCCAGCTACCGGAGGGTTTCCAGAAAAAGGAGGCCAAGCAACTGGTGAAGTACATCTGGATCACGGACAAGGGTGATATGCGTGAAATGCAGGTGCCCTAGTTTCGGGGCATGGAAGAGAAGGATGCCTTCGAGCTCAACCGGGCCATGTGGAACGCACGCGTTCCGCTCCACCTCACGTCGCGGATGTACGACCTTGAGAGCTTCATTGCGGGGCGCAATTCACTCACCGCGATCGAGCTTGAGCTTCTCGGCGATGTGGCGGGAAAACGCATCCTCCACCTGCAGTGCCACTTCGGCCAGGACACGCTTTCGCTAGCGCGCATGGGTGCCGCGGTTACCGGCTTGGACATTTCCGACACCGCGATCGCAGAAGCGCAACGACTCACCGAGCGCTGTGGACTGAAGGCTTCCTGGGTGCTCAGCAACGTGATCGACCCTGTACCGGAACTCGATGGTCGCTTCGACATCGTGTACACCAGCTTCGGTACCATTGGCTGGCTCCCCGACCTGCGACCCTGGGCCGCCAACATCAAGCGCTACCTGAAACCCGGCGGCCGATTGGTATTCGTGGAGTTCCATCCTGTGATGTGGATGTTCGACAACGACTTCACCGGGATCGCCTACTCCTACTTCAACCGGCAGACCATCGTGGAAGAAGAGCAGGGCACCTACGCGGATCGCGAGGCGAACATCAAGCTCGAATCACATTCGTGGAACCACTCTCTGGGCGACGTGATCACCGCCATTTTGAACGTCGGCCTACGGATCGAGCGCTTCACCGAATTGGACGGCTCGCCGCACGACTGCTTCCGAAATGCGGCGGAGGGCGAAGACGGGATGTACCGCATCAAGGGCATGGAGGGCAAGTTGCCGATGGTCTATGGGTTGAGCGCGACGCTGGAAGTCTAGCGTCAACCATCGTTACAAAGTGCAGAGGGTCTGTCGCAGGTACGTCCGGTGCCCCCGCCTCTCCCACTTATGTGGAGATGAAGCAGGCCATCGAAGCACAGCGACTTCGTTTTGAGGCCACGTACGAACAAGCAGACAGATCAGCTCGGACAGCCCTCATCGATAGCGCTCGCGTCTACGTTTTCGATGGATCACCTCGGATATCCTGCCAGCCTGGAACGGAACACCTTGGGACTATAACGGCATCACTCGCACGCCCGGCCAGGGGAAGATCGCCTGCGGCTACTTCGTGAACACGTTGCTGCAGGACGCTAGCTTCCGCCTGCCGCGCATCAAGTGGTCGCAGATGGCGTCCGAACCGATCACCGTGAAAGTGAGCCATCGGATCAAGCGCTTCCGCGATCGTTCGGTGACCGAGGTGGAAGCCTACATCCGCTCCCAAGGCGATGGATTGTATAAGGTGGGCTTGGACAACCACGTCGGCTTCATCGACAATAGCGGTGATGAGATCCGGTTCGTTCATAGCAGCTATTACGGCAACGCCACCGGCGTCATCAGTGAACCACTCGATGGCTACAACCCACTGGCTCATTCACGCTACCGGATCGTGGGCAGTTTGCTTGGCGATACGATGATGGAAGCGTGGATCATGGGAAGGGACCTCTCAACCTTGCCATAGTCCACAGTTGACTGTTCGCCATGTGCGCGGGGCTCGCGCCCGGCGGCCCGGATGCCTCCCCTTCTTTGTGTCCATGGCCCTCAGTCGTTTCTGGACTTTCATGCTCATACTCAGCATCGCCTATGTGCTGGTGATGCTTGCTGCCGGGCGTCAGTATTCGCTCGGCATGCTCATCAATGGCAAGCATGGTGAAGCACTGGTGGTTTCAGAACTCGACACCACCGCGCTGCAGGGCACGTCCTTCCTGCGTTCATTGCGCGCCGCTGGGGAAGAAGGTGTGGCCGTGAACGACGACCGTTACGCGATCAATGGTACTGGCACCATCAAGATCACGCGCGGCAAGCAACCTGCGGATGGCCTCTTTGCCACCTGCCGCAACACGATCATGGACTTGTGGTTGCCACTGATAGGCTATCTGACCTTCTTCTGCGGATTGCTCAATCTGCTGATCGATTCGCGGGCGATGGAGAAGTTGGCCCACTTCCTCTCCCCCGTCTTCCACCGCGTGTTCCCCGATCTGCGGAAGGATCACCCCGCCTACGGGTTCATGACGCTCAACTTCGCTGCGAACTTCCTCGGTCTCGACAGCGCAGCCACACCCTTCGGTCTGAAGGCCATGGAAAGCATGCAGGAGGACAATCCGACGAAGGACCGGGCCACCAACGGCCAGATCATGTTCCTGTGCCTTCACGCAGCGGGCCTCACCTTGTTGCCTACGAGCATCATCGGATATCGCGCAGCACAGGGTGCAGCCAACCCGGCCGACATCATGGTCCCATGCATCATCACCTCGTTCGTGGGCACGCTGGCCGCGCTCTTCCTCGTAGCCGCCAAACAGCGCATCAACCTCTTCAACCTGCCGGTGATACTCGGTGTGTTGGTGATCAGTGGCATCATCGGGGGGCTCATGGCCTACATCGGATCGCTCGCTGGCGCGGCCAAATTCCACTTCACGGACAACCTCAGCAACGGGATGCTGCTGGCGATCATCGGGATGATCGTGGGTTATGCCTTCCTGGTGGAACGCTACTTCCGCGAAAAGGGCACCAACATGTTCGAGAGCTTCGTGCACGGCGCGAAGGATGGCTTCACGACGGGCTTGCGCGTACTACCCTACATGCTGGCGATGCTCGCGGCACTGAGCATCTTCCGCAACAGCGGCCTCATGGGCGTAGTGATGGACGGCCTATCCTGGGTGCTCGCCAGCGTGGGTGTGAGCAAGGAGGTGATCGATGCCATTCCCGTGGCGCTCATGCGTCCGTTCAGCGCCGGAGGCTCGCGTGGCTTCATGCTCGATGCCATGAAGACCTACGGACCCGATAGCCTCACGGGCCAACTCAGCTGCCTGTTCCAAGGCGCGGCGGAGACCACTTTCTATGTGGTTGCGCTCTACTTCGGAAGCGTGAACGTGAAGGACAGCCGGTACACGCTGGGCATCATGCTCACCGCGGACCTGGTGTGTGTGATCACTGCGGTCGTCGTATGCCGGTTGTACTTCTGACCGTCGCTGTCAGACCTTCCCTGTTGATCAAGCGTCCACAGGATGCTCCCGTGGTGTCGCCGCACACCGTTTCTTTGCGCCCCGTTCACAGGAACGTATCAGGAACCATGGCCAAGACCAAGAAGAAGATCAAGATCGCCCGGCGCCGCTCCAAGATCCATGGCAACGGCGTGTTCGCCATTGCACCCATCCGCAAGGGTGAGAACATCGTGGAGTACAAGGGAAAGCTGATCACGCATGAGGAAGCGGACCAGATCTACGCGAACGAGATCGGCTCCGGTCATACCTTCCTATTCACGTTGAACGAGGATTGGATCGTGGACGCCAACCAGGGAGGAAACGTGGCAAAGTGGATCAATACGGGCTGCGAACCGAACGCCGTGGCCTTCATCCACAGCGAGAACAAGAAGAAGCCCGATCCGAAGAAGGACCGTGTGATCATCGAAGCGCTGCGTTCCATCAAACCGGGCGAGGAGATCATCTACGACTACGGCTTCGTGTTCGACGTGCCCTACACCGTGGAACTGCTTCGCCTTTGGGGCTGCCTTTGCGGTTCGCCCAAGTGCCGCGGAACCATGCTAAAGGGAAAGAAGGTGCGTGAAGTGATCAAGGCCAATCCGGACTGGAAGACCAAGAGCCTGAAGATCCCCAAGAAAGCGGTCGATGAGGTGCGTGTCGCTGAACCAGTTGCTGCCTGAGTGGTCATCGTTCTTGAACGCGGGAACCTCGGGCAGGTACCATGGCACACCCTTTGAAAAGCGGGACAGGTAATTTCGCCCTTCCATGAAGAACACCCTCCTCCTCACCGCGTCGTTATTGCTGGCCATCACCTCTTCCGCACAGGAGGATGCGAAGAGCAAGGCCATCGTGGACCGCCTGATGACCCAAGCGAAGACGTGGACCAGCTTCGAGGCCGATTTCAGCAGCCGCCTGCTGAACGCCAAGGACAAGTTGGACGTGAAGCAGGAGGGCAACATGAAGGTGAAGGGCAAGAAGTTCCGCCTTGTGCTGGACAAGAACACCATTATCAATGACGGCACCACGATCCACACCTACAGCAGCGAGACCAACGAGGTGACCCTGAGCGATCCAGCCGAAATGGACCAGGAATTGGACCCGAGCCGTCTCTTTACCCAATACGAGAAGGGCTTCAAGAGCCAGTTCGTGGAAGAAAAGGCCGATGCGGCCGGTGTAATGACGCAAGTGGTGAAGCTTTTCCCCCTCGACGCCGCGAAGAAAGCCTACCACACCGTGGTGCTCACCGTGGACAAAGCCAAAGGCGAGCCCCGCAGCGTGCAAGTGCTGTACAAGGATGGCAATGTGGTCACCTACAACTTGAAAAAGTTCACCGCGAACCCGCCCCTGGCTGATCCGCTGTTCGTGTTCGACAAGGCGAAATACCCCGGCGTTGAAGTGAACGACATGCGATGATCCATCCGCGAGCATTGCGCTCGCGCCATTGAGGAAGCCACCGGGAGGTGGCTTTTCATTGTGCCGAAGGTCACCCCCGCCCAACCAGGTAAGCCCCGGCCGTCCTCCCCCGCCCCCCCCCCCCCCCCCCCCCCCCCCCCCCCCCCCCCCCCCCCCCCCCCCCCCCCCCCCCCGGGGCGGGCGGCCCCCGCCCCCAGCCCGGGCGGGGCCCCCCCCCACAAGGGGTCCGGGGGGCCCCCCCCGAACCAGGGCCGGGGGGCCCCCCCCGAAAATTCCGGGGATACCGCGCAGTTTGCCCTTGCTGCCCCGTGAGGTACACGTAGTCCTTGAGTACTTGCTGGAGGAACTCGCTGCTGCTCATGCCATCGCCACTGTTCCCGATGGCACGACGCACTTTGTTGGCCATTTCTTCGAGCAATGCCGGGCGGTTGCCCACCCCGGTGTTGGTGAGCACCTCCTTGATCATGGAGGCTTGCGCATCGCTCAACCGCACCACTTCCGGGAATCGGACCTGGTGCTCGACACCCACTTCGGTCATCAAGGTGTCCTGGAGCTTCATGCGCTGCTTCAACGTGATGACCGTGGTTCCCGCCGCCAGATCACCCAACCGCTGGCCCTTGCCGTTGATGAGCACCACCACCAAGCCCAAGCCATAAAAGCCATCCACAGGGCGAAGCAGCCAGCGAAGGAGGTACTGCCCTATCCGTGGCTGACCGCCATCAGCGCGCGCCACCTTGATGTTCATCACCGACTTGCCGATGCTCTTGCCGTCCATCACCAGTTCGCACACCAAGTGGTAGAAGAAGTAGGGGATCACCATGCACACCACCACCATTATCACCGCACCCACCTCCCCCGGTTCGGAGAACATGAGGATGAAGACCCACACGAGGATCCATGCGCCGAGGATGAGCCCATCGAGGATATAAGCCACGATCCGGTGGCCCACGCTCGCTATCTCGTGCTGCACCACCACGTTCTGGGCGGTTTCGATACCGATGCTGCTCATGGGGCGGCAAAATAGCGCGCCTTCTGCAACAGGGGCAAAGGCAGGAGCAGGGGCAATTGTTCTCGGCTTCATGGGTGATGAGCACCCGCGTGAGACGGATCTCCAATGCCAGTGAACAAGTGCTTGCTCCAGCAAACTGCCCCTGCCCCTTCTTCCTTTGTTGCTCCCTATGTTTGAACACGATGCGCGAAGCGGCCTTCATTCAACGTAATCAAGCGAAGTGGCAGCGCTTGGAGCAGGTCGTTACCGGTCTGCACATGCTTAGCGGGGATGAGGCTTCAGACCTCTATGTTCAACTGAACGACGACCTGGCCTACGCGCAGACCTTCTATCCCAAGAGCAAGGTCACCGTCTACCTCAACAGCCTCACCGTGCGGTTGCACCAGCACATCTACCGCAACCAGCGCACACCTCGGAAGCGCTTTTTCACTTTCTGGCAGCAGGAGGTGCCGCTCGCGATCGCACACGCGCGCAAGAACCTGCTTCTCTCCTTCATCGTCTTCGCAGTTGCCATGGCCATCGGTGCCGTTAGCGCGAAGCATGATCCCACCTTCGTCAGGCTCATTCTTGGAGATGGTTACGTGGACATGACCTTGGACAATATCCACAACGGAGAACCCATGGCAGTGTACGGCGGGGATTCGCCGGGCGGCATGTTCCTCTATATCACGCTCAACAATATCCGCGTGTCGATGGTCTGCTTCGTGCTCGGCATCTTCGCCAGCTTCGGTACCGCAGTGCCTTTGCTGTTCAACGGGATCATGGTCGGGGCCTTCCAGTACTTCTTCCATGAGCAAGGTGTGCTCACCGAAAGCCTGCTGACCATATGGGTCCACGGTACCTTGGAGATCTCGGCCATCATCATCGCGGGTGGTGCAGGTTTCACCTTGGGCAACGGTTTCCTGTTCCCTGGCACTTACACACGGGCCGAGAGCTTCAGGCGAGGTGCGCGCACCGGTTTGAAAGTCGTGATGGGCTTGGTTCCGGTCTTCATCATGGCCGGTTTTCTGGAGAGTTTCGTCACCCGCCACGCACTGGATATGCGGCCATGGGTTGCGCTCACGATCATCGGAGCCTCGGTCAGTTGGGTCATTTATTATTTCATCATACTCCCCTACCATGCAGAACGTAGAGCCGGTCGTCTTGCGCCAGGTACGTGACTTCGGTCAGATCATCTCCACCACGTTCACCTTCCTGAAGCAGAACTGGAAGCCCATGGTCCGCGCCATGGCCTTGGTTTCCCTGCCAGCAGCGGTGATCGGTGGCTTCCTTGCAGGTGGCGCATTCGCTGGATTCCAGGAGCTGCAGTTCGGACAGCCCTCGGACCCCATGGAGCTCTGGTCGCGCATGGGGAGTAGTTTCCTCTTGGAGATCCCGGGCCTGTTGATCCTCATGATCGGCTGGATGCTCGTGATCGCCATCGTGCACGAATTCCTGCGTGCCTATCACTTGGGCGAACACCACTTCCTCAGCAGCGGTGATCTCCTGAAACGGGGCTTCTCACAACTCGGATCCTATTTCGGTGCGAGCTTCCTCACCGGTTTGCTTGCTGGTGTCGGGGTGCTGCTTTGCATACTTCCCGGTGTCTATGCCTACACCGTGCTCTGCCTTTCGCTCTCGTGCCATGCCATTGAGCGTGCCGGCGGTTCCGGTTCGTTGGGCCGATCCAACCAATTGGTGCAAGGTGATTTTTGGCCCACGCTCGGCCTCGTCTTCGTCATCGGGCTCATCAATGGGCTGGTGAACATGGTGGTGCAACTCCCCTTCACCATCGCCGGCATGATCGTTGGCGTCAACGCTGGATTGGACGCTGTGCAGAACGGAGGCGAGGTGGGCATGCCCGGATGGTTCGGTGTCTTCACTTCCATCTCCACCGCCGTGCAATGGTGCTTCCAAATGCTCACCTATCCCATCGTGGCCGTATGTCTGTGCTTGAAGTATTTCAGCCGTGTGGAAGAGAAGGAAGGCCACGGCTTGCAGGAACGCATCGCTGGCTTCGACCAGGCCTGAGAACGAATGCCGCGTTGGTTCCTCTTCCTGTGCTTGCTGCTTTGCGGCGGGTCAACGACATGTGCGCAAGACACCCTGCCGCCGACGAACACGGTGGAGATCCGTCCGTTCGATACCCAACGTATCACCAGCTACAGGGCGGACCCATCGTTGCAGTATGACCGCGATCTGCACCAGCAGCTAAGCTGGTGGGAGCAGTTGAAAGCATGGCTGAAGGAACTGTTCAGCCATTGGTTCAACGAAGGCGTCGGTGCCTTCTTCTCCACCAACCTCGTTTATGTCCTCAGCGCGGTCGTGGTGATGCGTCGCCCTGTTGGTCCTGAGCCGGGGCAGCTTGCGCAGAGTTTTCCATGGCGCACCGCGCTCGTTGGGCGAAGTGACAGCAGCTGAGGAGGACATCCGGGGGCTCGACATCGAGACGCTGATCCGCGAAGCAGAAGAAGGGAACGACCTGCGCCGCGCTATAAGGCTGCACTACTTGCTGGTATTGCGCAAGCTCGTGGACGATGGTGTGTTGAAGTGGAGCCCCGAGCGCACGGACCAGGACTACCTCGCGCAGATCAAGGACCCCGCACTGCGTTCGCGCTTCGCGCATATCGCCCTCGTGTTCCAATGGGTGTGGTACGGCCATGCGGAAGTGGACGCAGAGCGCTACGGATCCATCAAGCGCCCCTTCCTCGAGTTCGAACGCGCACCAGCCCTATGAGCCGCTTCGAGAAACGGATCCTATGGGCGCTCGGACTGCTCATCCTTGGCCTTTCGCTCCTGGAGGCCATGGCTCCGAAGCCCGTCAACTGGGCACCTTCCTACTCGCGTTACCACCGCACCCCGTATGGTGGCCTGCTCGTTCATGAAAGCATCCAAGACCTCTTTCCTGAAGTGCGCACCGTCCATGAACCAGTGGACCTTGCCGCTGATCACCGTATTTCGAACGACGCCATTGCCGATGCGCCGGTGAACCACCTGTACATCAACTCCACGTTCGGGCTCAGCGAACTGGGTACGGAACGTCTCCTCGGTTTGGTGGAGCTCGGTGATCATGTCTTCATCGCTGCGGAAGACTTCCACAATGTGCTCGCCGACACCTTGAACCTGGAAGTGGCGAGCATGCATCGGATGGGCAATGACACGTCCGATATCCGTTTTGTCGGCGATCACCGCATCGCGCAGGGCGTGTTCCGCTATGCACGCGGTTTTCCGGGCGCGTATTTCACACGCTATGACACCAGCCGCACCCGCGTGCTCGCAGTGGATGGTGCCTCGCATCCGGTCCTCCTCGAAATGACTTGGGGGGACGGGCGCATCGTGCTCTGCAGCGCACCACGTGCCTTCACCAACTACAACCTACTGAAGAGCAACAACGCCACCTTCCTTGCCGGTGCGCTCAGTGCATTGCCACCACGAGCCGTGGTATGGGACGAGTTCTACAAGGTGGGCCGCATGGAGAGCACAACGCCGCTGCGCTTCCTGCTGAACCAACCCGCACTTCGGTGGGCATGGTTCATCGCGCTGACGTTATTGGTGTTGTACATCATCGTGTACACGCGTCGCCAGCAACGCCCCATCCCCGTCGTGGCACCGCCCCGCAACGCCACACGCGATCTCGCCCACACCATTGGCCGCCTCTACTGGCACAAAGGCGATCACGCGGACATCGCCCGAAAGATGATAGCGCACTTCAAGGACGAAGTACGAGCCCGTGCGTACATGCGTATCTGCGACTATGATGAGAACACCGTTGCGCACTTGGCCACCAAGACCGGCCGCGCAAAGGAGGAGATCGCAAAGCGCCTCAATGCTTTCCGCCGAAGGGAACAACTGCAGAGCGTGACCGAACGCGACCTGCTGGACCTGAGCACTGAACTCCACGAATTCCGCCAACTGATCCGATGAACATGGATAGCACACTTCCCGTCACTGACCCGATCCCCGAACCCGACCCTGGCTTCCACACGGCCATACCCCTCACCGAACTGCAGCATTCGGTGGAACGCTTGCGCAACGAAGTGCGCAAGGTGATCGTGGGCCAGGACCACCTGATCGACCTGTTGCTCATCGCGCTGTTGAGCGACGGTCACGTGCTCATTGAAGGCGCGCCGGGGCTTGCGAAAACGCTCGTGGCGAAGTTGCTCGCACGATGCGTGCATACCGGCTTCTCGCGCATCCAATTCACACCGGACCTCATGCCGAGCGATCTCATCGGTACCAGCGTTTTCGATCCGCGCACCACGGCTTTCGAATTCCGCCCTGGACCGCTGTTCAGCAATATCGTGCTGGTGGACGAGATCAACCGCGCACCTGCCAAGACGCAAAGCGCGCTCTTCGAAGCAATGGAAGAGCGCCAGATCACCGTGGATGGCAAGACCTATCCACTCGCACCACCCTTCATGATCGTGGCCACGCAGAACCCGATCGAGCAGGAAGGGACCTACCGCCTGCCGGAAGCGCAGCTCGATCGCTTCTTCTTCAAGCTGAACGTGGGCTACCCCACCCTGGACGAGGAGGTGACGATCCTGGAACGCGCGTCACAAGGTGCGCGCATGCTCAGCACCGACACCATCGAACCGGTCATTGGCCCGGAGGAACTGCAACGCGCCCGTGACCTTGTGCGCCAGGTGCGCTGTGAAGAAAAGCTCATGCGTTACATCGCCGGTATCGTGGACCGTACGCGCCACGACGGCGCGCTCATGCTCGGCGCTTCGCCGCCGTGCCTCGCTTGCCATCCTCATAGGTGCACGCGCGCATGCAGCCATCCTCGGTCGCGATTTCGTAACCCCGGAAGACGTGCAGGCGATCGCGCCGCACGTTTTGCGCCATCGCGTGCAACTGACCCCGGAACGTGAGATGGAAGGTCTCACCCCCGACCAGGTGATCACCATTCTCGTGAAACAACTCGAAGTGCCTCGCTAGATGTTCCGTGTCCTAGGCTCGGTCTTTCTTACACGACGCGCGTTCATCCTCGCCTGGGGGATCGTGGTGCTGTTCGTGATCGGCTGGGTGTGGATACCGATGTACGTCGTAGCCAAGCTAGCGCTGCTCTTCCTCGTGCTCGCGGTACTGGCGGAGTTCTATCTGCTCTTCGGAAGACGCAGCGGCATGAAGGCCGCGCGGCGCACCATGGAACGCTGGAGCAACGGGGACGTGAACCCGGTCACCCTTCAACTGGAAAGCGGCTACGGAACGGATATGCACGTGCGTGTGCTGGATGAACTACCCGTCCAGTTCCAGAAGCGCGACCTCGTTTTCAGTGGCGCGATCAATGCTTGGAGCAAGCGCGACTTCGATTACCAGGTGCGGCCCGTTGCACGCGGTGTTTACCGCTACGGCGCGGTGAACGTGTTCGTGAGCAGCCCCATGCAACTGGTGGAACGGCGATTCACGTTGGACAACGCGAAGGAGGTGGCGGTGTACCCCAGCTACCTGCAACTGCGGAAGTACGAATTGCTCGCCATCAGCAACAAGCTCACGCTGGCAGGTGTGAAGAAGATCCGGCGTATCGCACAGCAAAGCGAGTTCGAGCGCATCAAGGAATACGTGCCTGGCGATGACCGCCGCACGGTGAACTGGAAGGCGACCGCCCGGCGTGGCCGACTCATGGTCAATCAGTTCCAGGACGAACGGGCACAACAGGTCTTCTCCGTGATCGATACCGGGCGCGTGATGAAGATGCCCTTCGAAGGCTTGAGCCTGCTTGACCATGCGATCAACGCCTCGCTGGTGATCAGCAGTATCGCAATGCGCAAGGAGGACCGCGCCGGCCTGATCACTTTCAGCAATACCGTGCATGATGTGTTGCCCGCCAATCGCCAACGCGGCCAAATGCAGAAGATCATGCATGTCCTCTACGGCCAGGAGACAGCACATCGCGAAACGGACATGGAGGCGCTCTATGGATCGGTACGACGCACAGTGCATCAGCGAAGCTTGCTCCTGCTCTTCACCAACTACGAGAGCCTGGGGGCCATGGAACGACAACTCCCCTATTTGGAGCGCCTTGGTCGTCAGCACTTGGTCGTGCCAATCTTTTTCCTCAACACGGAACTGGACGCCGAGCTCAAGGCCTTACCACTGGATACAGAGCAGGTTTATGTGCGCACGATCACCGAGAAGATGGTCCACGAGAAGCGGCTGATCGCACGCGAACTGGAGCGTCATGGCCTACCCTCGATCCTATGCCGCCCGCAAGACCTGACGGTGAGCGTGATCAACCGGTACTTGGAGATCAAGGCCAGGGGGATCCTGTAGAAGTGCAGGGGCAGGAACCAGGGGCAGGACCAAGCGCAACGGCTACGTTGATGACGATCGCGCTCGCGACGAAGATCATCGTGCCCCAAGAACAAGTGCTTGCTCCTGTCCCTGCCTACTGCCCCTTGAGCCCAAAGTACAGCGACCTTAGCACCATGGAGATCTCCGGACGTTCCGCAACCGCCGTGCTCGACGGTGCACCCTATACCACCGTGATCACATCGCGCGGCTTGGAGGCCATGGCCGATGAGCCGGACGATCATGGTGGCGCGGACAAGGGAATGCGCCCGCACGAGCTGTTGCTGGGTGCGTTGGCTTCTTGTACAGCCATCACGGTCCGCATGTATGCCGACCGAAAGCAATGGAACACCGGTGCCATAACGGTAACGGCAAGCTTGGAGCGCTCGCAAGAGGGAAGAACGGTGGAGTCACGGATCCATTTGGACCTGGAGACCGCGAACGCCCTGCCACCGGATCAACGGGATCGACTATTGCAGATCGCGGGAATGTGCCCGGTGCATCGCACGTTGCAAAGTCCCATCCACATCAGCAAGAGTTTGAAGGTATGAGCAAGGAGCACACCTATACCAACGGCGAGGTGACCATCGTTTGGAAGCCCGACCTGTGCATCCATAGCCGAAAATGCTGGACCGGATTGGGGGCCGTGTTCCAGCCGGGGCAGCGACCATGGATCAAGCCGGAGGGTGCCGTCACTGACGCCATCGTGGCCCAAGTGCGGCAGTGCCCCAGCGGCGCCCTAGGTTACCGAATGAACGAAGGCTCAGAGGCAGCAAGCGAAGCCGGTACCTCAATGGCGGGAGTGGAACTCATGGCCAATGGGCCACTGATGGTGAAGGATAGCTGCAAGGTCACCCACAGCGATGGCCGGGTGGAGGAGCGCACCAGAACGACCGCTTTCTGCCGCTGTGGTGGTTCCGGCAACAAGCCCTTTTGCGACGGTACGCACCGGAAGAACGGGTTCACGGACGTCAAACCGGTGCTCTAAATGACGCAACCGCTGGTGGTGTGAAAGGTGCATGGCTTGCACTGGCCATCTACCTTTGCCCCCGGCATTCCGATGCCCCGACCATGATCGTTCAGGATCCCAATCGCGTACCGCTCAGCCCGGCCCAAAAGGCGCGTCGCATCAACCAGAACCCGGACCTCTACGGCACCTTCGCCGAGATCGGAGCCGGACAGGAGACCGTACGCCATTTCTTCCGCGCCGGTGGTGCAAGCCAGACCATCGCGAAGGCGATGAGCGCCTATGACAAGGACTTCAGCAACGCCATCTACGGCCCTGAACCGGGCAACCGATTCGTGTGCGAAAGTCGCCTCAAGAACATGCTTCGGCACGAGTACGGCCTCATCATCGACCGCCTCGACCGCAAGGAGCACCCCACCAAGCGGTTCTTCTCCTTTGCGAACACGGTAGCGGCGAGCACCTTCGAGCGAATGCACAGCGGTCATGGTTGGTTGGGGGTTCGTTTCCAAACGCAACCGGACCTGCCGACGAACGACGTGATCATCCATGTGCGGCTGCACGATCCGGACATCAGCATGCAACAAGAGGCCATCGGCGTGCTGGGGGTGAACCTCATCCATGGGTGCCTCCTGCACCACACGGATCCCCAGGAGATCATGTCCTGCCTCTACGACAACGTGAGCCGTCACGTCATGGAGATCGACATGATCCAGATGAACGGGCCGGCCTTCGCCCATGTCGACAACCGCTTGTTGAGCTTGCAGCTTGTGAAGCGCGGCTATACCGATGCGGTGCTCTTCGGCCCCGATGGACAGAACCTGCAGGCCAGCGAAGCGCTTTACAAGAAGAACATCCTGGCCATCCGTGGAAGTTTCCGCCCGGTGACCAAGGTGAACATCGACATGATCATGAACGGCTACAACATGTTCATCAAGGAACAGCGTGTGGACCGCCAGAACCTGCAAGTGCTCTTCGAGATCACGCTCAGCAACCTGAAGAGCGATACGGGCGATGTGGACGAGAAGGACTTCATCGATCGCGCGGACATCCTGTGCTCGCTCGGGCAGACCGTGCTCATCAGCAACTACCAGGAATACTACAAGCTGGTCGAGTATTTCAGCCGCTACACCAAGAGCCGGATGGGATTGATCATGGGTGTCACGAACCTGATCGAGGTGTTCGACGAGAAGTACTACCGCGAACTGAACGGTGGGGTGCTGGAGGCCTTCGGGATCCTCTTCCACCGCGACCTGAAGATCTACGTGTACCCGAGCCGCATATCGGCGAATGCCGATATCATGACCACGACCAATATGCCGGTGCATCCACGCCTACGGCCGTTGTACGATTACGTGCTCTTCAACAAGCGGCTGGTGGACATAGAGAACTACGACCCCAACGTGCTGCACATTTTCAGTAAGTACGTTTTGGACATGATCCGCAGTGGCAAGGGCGGTTGGGAAGGCATGGTGCCACCGTACGTGGACAACATGATCAAGGACAACAAGCTCTTTGGTTACGTTCCTTCCAAGGAGGACCAACCACTTGGCGCACGCGCTGGAGCGAAGGCCTGAACGTTACGTTCGGAGCGGAGCGCATTCCCGTTCCATGCACCGGGCATTCACGGAGATGGTTACCCTCATAGTGATGCTGCTCTGTTGCGGCTGTGAGATGCCGGCGCAACACGCAACGGCGCTATTGCCGGATGTACATGGTCCGATCGATGATGCAGGGGACACATCGGTGGTACTGCGCTTCTCCCCTCCCCCTGGCTTCTCACGCCGACCGGTTCCGGAACAGAGCTTTGAGGACTACTTGCGCAAACTTCCCCTGAAACCGCACGGATCGCCTGTGCTCCTGTACGACGGAAAGCCCAAGTCGCGGCAGGATGTTCATGCGGCCGTGATCGACATGAGCGTTGGAAACAAAGACCTGCAGCAGTGCGCCGATGCGGTGATGCGCTTGCGGTCCGAATTCCTTTTCGCAGGCGGAAGACAGGACGAGATCGCCTTCCACTTCACCAGCGGCTTCAAGAGCGAATGGGCACGATGGAGAAAGGGGGAACGGATCACGGTGCGCGGCAATACCTGTGCGTGGTCATCGGGGGCAGGACCCGATGCTTCACACGCACAATTCATGCGCTACATGGAAATGGTGTTCACCTATGCCGGTACGCGCTCGTTGCAACGAGAACTCGATCCAGTGGCGAAGGACCTGAACACGACCGAACCACATATTGGTGATGTGTACATACAAGGCGGCTCACCGGGCCACGCCGTGATGGTGGTGGACGTGGCCCACGATAAGGATGGCCGCATCGCTTTCCTTATCGCCCAGAGCTATATGCCGGCTCAGGAGATCCATGTTCTCAAGAACCTGCGGCACCCGGAACTGGGAGCCTGGTTCCTGTTCGAACATGACGCGGCGTTGTACACGCCGGAGTGGACCTTCGAATGGAGCGACCGCCGTTGCTGGCCACAGTAACACGGAGGAGGGTGCGCTGGATGCCGGGCGGTTAACTTGGCCGCTGTTCGGTAATGAACACAACGGAGCCATCTTCACCCGGCGAACGCCTGCGCGATGCACGCGTGCGGGCCTATCCGTTCCCTGGCACTGCCTGGCTGGCGCTGAGCAGCGATCCCGACAACACCTTGATCGAGGACTGGAAGGAACTGGACCAGGTGATCTGGAAAGAACTTGGACTGCCTTTCGGCGATACGCTCTTCGTGCGATCGTTCAACCTGAACCTGCCCCAACAGGTGGATCTCCATCGCTACCCGGAGATCCTCAATTCCCACCCGCACGACGGCATACACACCTGGGGTGATTACGTATGGAGCGGCCCCAAGTCGTTCGAACGGGTGGACGCGATCGAGGCCAGGGAAACACTCGCCCGCCACGGATTCCGACCGCGTGTTTGGGTGGACCACAGCCTGTTCATGGGCAACATGCTGCACAACCATCGCTATGGCACCATGCCGACCGTATCGGACGCCAGCGGGCATGTGTACCCGAACCCGCTGTACACGTTGGACATCGTCAAACATGTTGGTGTACGCTACTTGTGGGATGGAACGATCACACCCATCCTCGGACAAGATCGTCCACTTTCCACCTGGCAGCGATACCGTCAGCGCGCGGCGGACATTCCCACGGCACTCTCCAACTACGCCAAGCACATCATCGGCAACACGCTTGGCGTGGGAACGGCTTTCCGCGAACAACTCCCGGACAATGCACAGTACCGCGTGCGACGTTTTGCCGATGGCAATACGTTCTACACCTTCCAGCGCCATGGCACCTGGCTCGATGCGGACATAGACGGGCTCGGGCGGCTGCTGAACCCGGAACGGACCGATCAGCTCATCAAGACAGGAGGAACCTGCATCCTCTACTCGCACTTGGGCAAACGTCCGGTCGATCGGATGCACGAAACGGAGCACATACCACCTGCAACACGTTCCGCTCTGCGACACCTTCAGGAACGTTGGAAGGCGGGAGAGCTGCATCTGAGTTCGGTTTCGCACCTGCTCGACTACCTCGTTCTACGCGATAACCTTTCCGTGGATGAGCAAGCCGGCGTGATCCGTTTCCATGCCGACGGGATCGCCTTCACCACGGTGGATGCGACCGAACTGGCCGGTCATTCATTCTCCTTCCGCCGCATGCGCATACCGGCGCCAGCGTGGAAAGCCTTTGGCACCAATGGTGTGCTGGCCCACAGAATCGAGGACCATGGCACATCCGGTTTCACGGTCCACTTCGCCGATCGATGAGGCCTCGGGTCGTGCTGCTCACGAGTACTAGCTGGGAGGGACAGGCGCTCTCCCAGCGGTTGGTGGACAGTGGTCTGGAACCCGTTCTCATCGTGCGGGAAGAACCGCTGCTGAAGTTCGACTATTCGTTGCCTTCACGGCTTGCGCGCAGACTTCTTGGCGATCGCATCGTGAACGAACTGGCTGCGTTCCGCCGAGGAAGCGAAGTGCGGCGCACCCTGAAATGGGAACGCACCATGCAAGAAGCATCGCATGCTTGGTTGGAAGCCGCCTGCCAACGAATTCCCTTGCAGCCGTGCTGGCCAGGATCGGTACGGCAGTTCCGAACACACGTTTTGAACGACGAAACAACAGTGGAAAGGGTCCGCGAGGCCAAGCCGGATGTCATGGTCGTCTTCAGCACATCGCTGTTGCGCACGCCCTTGCTCGCGATCCCCACGCACGGAACGCTCAATGGACATTCCTCGCTCCTTCCCAACTATCGGGGGGCGCGTTCCGAGTTCTGGCAGTGCTACAACGATGACCAGCGCCATCTGGGCATCACCATTCATCTGGTGGACCCGCACATCGACTCGGGACCCATCCTCTTCCAGCTGCCCACACCTTCCACCTGGCCCACCGATCCGTTCCACCTCCGCGCCATGAACACGCTGTCCATCCTGGAGCATTACCCGCAGGTGATCAAGGACCATCTGGCTGGGAAGATCGTTCCGCGCGCACAGGGGCCGTCCGAGACCAAGCTTTATCTCAAAAGGGACGTCACCATGGAAGCACGCGTGGAATTGAAACGACGATCGGTCGGCCCATAGCGCACGCAAGAACATGCGGGCTTCCATCGCACACACCAGCCATACCGCAGCCATCTATACGCTTGCACCATCACCGGACGGAGCCCTGGTAAGCGCAGGTGGTGATGGCACATTGCTCGCATGGAACCCGGCAATACCCGAGGAAGTGCGGCTCCTTGCGCGCTTTCCTGCCCCAGTGTACAGCGTGCTCGCATCGGTGGAGGGTCTGCTCTTCGCCGGAACGGCAGAAGGCGAACTTTTTGTGCTCGATCCAGGCTCGAAACGTGTTCTGAACCGGATACGTGCACACACCAGGGGGATCTTCAGTATCACATCCTTGGGGGATGATCGCCTGGCATGTGCCGGAGGCGACGGTTCGTTGAGCATTTGGAAGCTGAGCGCGGTCGATGACAGGCGCTGCGAACTGCTTCGCAACATTCCGCTTTGCGAGGCCAAGCTCCGAGGACTTGCGCATTCACCCCAGCACGATCTGCTGGCTGTGGCCTGCGGTGATGGTTTCGTGCGCGTTCTGGACACCCTGCTCTTCAACGAGGTAGCCACTTGTGAGGGTCACTCGGGCGGTGCGAACACCGTGATTTTCCTTCCAAGCAGGTCGGTCATGGTGAGCGGCGGTAAGGATGGACACCTGCGCATCTGGGATGCGTCGACCGGTTACCGCGAAATGCTGTCCATTGCAGCGCACCGTTCGACGGTCTACCAGCTTATCGGAGATGCGAACGGGGAACGCTTCTTGAGCGTATCCCGTGACAGAACGGCGAAGCTCTGGAACGCTGATACGTTCGCCCCCTTGTATCGCTTGGATGCGCAACATGGCGGTCATTCGCACAGTGTGAATGCCGCATGTTGGATGAACGAAAGCCTTTTCACCGCAGGGGACGACCGCAAGGTGCTCCGTTGGTCGGAGACTTGAACGCGCCGGTTCAGAAGGGGAAGAACACGGGGATCAGCCACGTTGCCAGCAACCAGAAGAGGATGCTCAAGGGCGCACCGATGCGCAGGAAGTCCACGCTTCGGTACTGGCCCGCTCCGTAGATCATCGCGTTGGTCTGGTACCCGAAGGGTGTCATGAAGCCGAGCGATGCCGCAAAGACCACGGCCATGATGAAAGGCGTTGGCGAAAGGCCAAGGCCGGTGGCCGTTGCCAATGCGATGGGCGTGACCAACGCCGCCGTTGCCGTATTGCTCATCAACTCGGTGAGTATGAGCGTGACCAGGTATAGGCCACAGATCACCCAACGCGGTCCAAAAGGTCCCAACACGTCCACCAAGCCAGCAGCGAGGCGCGCCGCGAGGCCGCACTTCTCCATGGCCACTCCCAAGCTGAGCGTGCCGGCAAGGAGGAACACGATCCGCCATTCGATGGACTCATAAACGTCCTTCATGCTGAGCATGCGTGTCACGGCGAGCAGCACAACGCCGCCCAGCGTGGCAATGGCGATGGGAACGACCTCCATGGAAGACAACACAACCACCGCGAGCAGGATCAGGGCCACGAACGCGAACCGTTTCCGTTGGAAGATGGCGACCCCTTCCTGTTCCGTGAGGATGACGAACGGGCTCTCCCGTGTGGTCTCCATCTTCTTCAAGGTGGCCACGTAGTGGCTGCGGACTTCCGCAAGGATCACATCACCTGCGCGCAGCACCACATCGTGCAGGCGCTCATGCACCACATCCTCGCGGTGGCGCACTGCCAAGGGAACCGCTCGGTACTTTCGAATGATGTCGGCCTCCCCCAGGACCTTGCCTTCCAGCATGCTGCTCGCGGTGATCACCAGCTCGACCAGCGTGGTGCCCCGTTGGCGCATATCGTCGTTGGCCAGTTTCATCACCGGTTCCACATTGATGTGGGCACGATCCTTCAACTCCCGGATGCGGGCCAACTCACAACGGACTTTGAGCACGTCACCCTCCTGCAATTCGATATCACCGCTTGGAAGGGTGAAGCGCTGGTCATCACGCCGGATCTCGATGATGTCCATGTCCAGTTCCTTCACCAACATGGTGTCCATGATGCGCTGGCCGATGGCAGGCGCACCGGCCAGCAGCTGGATCTCGGTCACGTAGCCACGCATGTTGAACCGCTCGCCGAGGTCCTTGCTCTCTCTGCGATCCGGCAGGAGCTTTCGGCCAATGAAGGCGAGATACAGCGCGCCGATCAGCAGGAAGATCAAACCCAGGGGCGTCTGGTCGAACATGCCCAGCCCTCCCTGCCCTGCGAGGTGAGCACACCGCTCACAACGATGTTCGTGCTCGTTCCAAGCAAGGTGACCACTCCGCCGAAGATGGCGGCGTAGCTCAGCGGGATGAGCAACTTGCTCGGCGCTTGGCCGCTGCTGTGCGCCATTTGGATCACCACGGGCATCAGCAATGCGACCACCGGGGTATTGTTCACGAAGGCACTGATCCCACCAATGCAAAGGGCAAAGAGGAACATGCCAGCCAGCGGGTTGGTGCGGAAGATGCGGGAGAGCTTCGGGCCGATGGTGCTGACCGCACCCGTGCGCAAAAGCGCCGCGCTGAGCACGAACATGAAAGCCACCGTGATCGTGGCTTGGTCACTGAACCCGTTGAGCGCCTCCTTTGGGGTGATGACGCCCGTGCCGACCAGCGCGATCAGGATGAGCAGGGCCACCAGGTCGATGCTCAGCTTCTCGCTGATGAACAGCACCAGCGCTCCGAGCACAACACCGAGTACGATCCACTCGTCGGGGCTCATGACCGGTTTTGAGGTCGAGGTGTCCCGCGAAGTCGCTCGGTATCTGCTCCTCGGGAAGCGGATGGCCTATCGCCGATACGCATGCTTGACATGTGACGAATGTAGCCGGGGAGCAGTCAGCTCCAATTGGCCACGTACCACGGCACCGCACGGTCGAGGCCCTGTCGCAGGTCCATGTCAGGGGAAAAGCCCAGGATCGTGCGGGCCTTGGTGATGTCGGCGAGCGAATCACGGATATCCCCGGTACGTTCCGGTGAGTGGACCACGGGAACATCAGCGATCGCGGGATCCGTCTTCGCGAGGGTTTCGCGAAGTGCATCCACGAGTTCGAGCAAGGTGGTCCGATCTCCGTACGCCACGTTGAACACTTGGCCGATGGCACGCTCATCGGTGGTGTTCGCTGCGGCCATAACGGCTTTCACGGCATTGGCCACATAGGTGAAGTCACGCGACTGTTGGCCGTCCCCGAAGACCTGCGGCGATGTGTGCTTGAGAAAGGCACGAATGAACCTTGGAATGGCCGCAGCATACGGCCCCTCGGGATCCTGACGCTCGCCAAAGACATTGAAGAAGCGCAACCCGATCGTACCCAAGCCATGCAGTTGGTGGTAGAGCCGCGCGTAGACCTCGTTGCCGTACTTGGTCACCGCATAGGGCGAGAGGGGCTTCCGATGTTCTCCTCGCGCTTGGGTAGTTCCTTGGAATCCCCGTAAACGCTGCTGCTACTGGCGAAAACGAAACGCCTCACCCCAGCGGTATGCGCCGCCTGGAGCATGTGGAGGAAACCGGCCAGGTTCACCTCGTGTGAAGTGATGGGATCCGCGATGGAGCGCGGTACCGAACCGAGAGCCGCCAGGTGTACGATCACATCGATACCCGCGGAAGCGCGCGCGCAATCCTCCCTGCTGCGGATATCACCCTCGATCAGTTCGAAACGCTCATGGCCTTCCAAATGAGCGATGTTCGTGCGCTTGCTGGTAGCAAAGTTGTCCATGCAACGCACGTGATGACCTGCTGCGAAGAAGCCGTCGCAGACGTGGCTGCCGATGAAACCGGCCCCACCGGTGATGAGGACCTTGGACGGAACCGGAAGTGACATGCGCAGCGCGATCGTCCAGCTTACTTGGCCACGGCCACCGAGCGTTTTTCCCGGATAACCGCGATCTTCACCTGACCGGGATAGGTCATTTCGTTCATGATGCGATCGGCGATGCTCATGCTCATTTCATCGCTCTGGGCGTCGGTGATGCGTTCGCTCTCCACCATCACACGCAACTCACGACCGGCTTGTATCGCAAAAGCCTTGGTAACACCGTTGTAGCTCATTGCCAGGCTCTCCAGGTCCTTGAGACGTTGGATGTAGGCTTCCGTGGCCTCGCGACGTGCGCCGGGGCGTGCTCCGCTGATGGCATCGCAGGCTTGCACGATCGGTGACAACAAGGTGGTCATCTCGATCTCGTCATGGTGCGCTCCAATGGCGTTGCAGACATCGGGCTTCTCACCGTACTTCTCGGCCAGCTTCATGCCCAGCAGGGCGTGTGGCAATTCGGGTTCTTCATCAGGCACTTTGCCGATGTCGTGCAGTAGACCCGCGCGTTTGGCGGCTTTCGGGTTCAAGCCCAGTTCGGCCGCCATGATGGCACTGAGGTTGGCCACCTCGCGGCTGTGCATGAGCAGGTTCTGCCCGTAAGAGCTGCGGAACTTCATGCGGCCCACCATGCGGATGAGCTCGTTGTGGAGGCCGTGGATGCCCAGATCGATGCAGGTGCGCTTGCCCACCTCCATGATCTCCTCTTCGATGTGCTTCTTGGTCTTCGCCACGATCTCCTCGATACGCGCGGGGTGGATGCGGCCGTCCTTCACCAATTGGTGCAGGGCTAGACGGGCCACTTCGCGACGAACGGCATCGAAGCAACTGAGGATGATGGCACCCGGGGTATCGTCCACGATGATCTCCACACCGGTCAACTCTTCCAACGCACGGATGTTCCGCCCTTCACGTCCGATGACGCGGCCCTTCACGTCATCGTTCTCAATGTGGAACACGCTCACCGAGTTCTCGATGGCATGTTCCGTGGCCACCCGTTGGATGGTCTGGATGACTATGCGCTTCGCTTCCTTGTTGGCGGTGAGCTTAGCTTCCTCCTGCGCATCCTTGATGTGCGCCATGGCAGCGGTACGTGCCTCGTCCTTCAGGCTCTCCACCATCTGCTTCTTCGCCTCCTCGGCGCTCAAACCGCCGATGTTCTCCAGCAGTGCCACCTGCTTGGCGTGCAACTTCTCGGTCTCCTCCTTGCGTCGATTGAGCCCTTCCAGCTTCTGGGTCAACTCCTGCCGCACCTGATCGGTCTGTTTCTCCTTGTTGGCCAGGTCCTGCTGCTGGCGGCTCAGTTGCTGCTCCCGCTGCTTCGCCTTCTCCTGCGCTTGCGCCACGTTGCGTTCGCGTTCGCGCACCTCCTTTTCGTGCTCCTCCTTCAGTTGCAGGAATTTCTCCTTGGCCTGCAGGATCTTCTCCTTCTTCAAGGCTTCGCCCTGAGCCTCGGCTTCCTTCAACAGGCTGGCCCTTCGCTTCTTCATCGCTGCGTTGAGGATGATGAATACGACCACGCCGCCGCCTACCAAGCCTGCTAGCAGGCCTATCAGAATACTGGTGCTGTCCATTGCCATGGGTCCACTGTTGTTTTAGTGGATCGGGCATGTCCTCCTGGAAGTATCCGGGAAGCGAAGGCGGTCAGGTCTCGAGATCGGCGAGCAACTTCTCGATCCCTGCCAGTGCTTGGGCAGCGTCGGCCTCCTGCTTGGAGGCGTTGGTGTTCATGGCGCGCACGGTCACTTCCAATGCGGCCATTGCCAACAGGTCCTGCTTGTCGGTAAGGGGATACCCTGCCTTCAAGCGGTCGATGCTCTCATTGATCTCGTCCACGGCGGCACGCACATGCTCCTCCTCCATCTGTTGGATGGTGAGGGGGTAGGCTCGTCCCGCCAGTTCGACCCGTATCGATCGTTCGTCCATGTGTCGTGCTTCGTCGCTAGTTATGGATCAGTGCCAAACAGCGATCGATCTCGCTCACCAGTTCGTCGATGCGTTCCTTCGTTCCCGGTAAGCTGGACCCGTTGTTGGCGGGCTTCGCTTTCCGGAGGACCTCGTTCTCCCGTTCCAATTCAGCCACACGGGCCGATAGCACCTCGCTGGTACGCTGGTGATCCCGGCCGGCCGTTTCCAGTTCCGCAGCACGAGCGCGCAGGGACTTGTGCTCGCTCACCAAGCGGGCAACTTGTTCCTGCACTGCGTGCAAACGGTCGGTCAACGTGTTCATGAAGAGGAGGAGAGCACTTGCTCGGTCCGTGGCCAAAGATAGCCGGACACCCCTACCGGTCTTTCCCATAGTTTGAACGCCAGGGTGTTGATGTGGGCCACGAACCGGATCCTTGATCAGCGGGGCACGCTTCTAGCTTGCGACCCCAGCCATCTCGATCGCAACAATGCTCCACCCTGCGCGCCACAGAACGTTGATCTTCAGTGTACTTATCACATCGACGGCTTGGGCGCAGGCAGCCCCGAGCACCTCACGTTTCATCGCTCCGATGGACATCCCATTGGAGTTGGCGGGCAACTTCATGGAACCCCGTTCGGACCACTTCCATTCCGGACTGGACCTGCGCACCCAAGGACGGGAGGGGATACCGGTGAAGAGCGTGGCCGATGGCTGGGTCTCACGGATCAAGATCAGCCCATGGGGGTACGGCAAAGCAGTTTACATCGACCACCCGGACGGGCATACCTCGGTCTATGGCCACCTTCAGGTGCTCCAAGGGCCGCTGGCCGATGCCTGCCTTGCGCAACAGTACAAGCAGAAGGACTTCAGCATCGATTGGGCACCGGAGAAAGGGGCGCTTCCGGTAAAGCAGGGTGAGGTGATCGCCCTTAGCGGCAATACGGGTGGAAGCGGCGGTCCCCATCTGCACTTCGAGCTGCGCCGAACGAGCGACCAGCATGCCTTGGACCCGGAAGCGTTGGGGATCTCCATCGCTGATCACAAGGCCCCGGAGATCCATGGTGTAAGGCTCTATGCCCTCACCGACAGTTCGCGCACCATGCCCTATCCGGCCAAGGCGGTGGGTTTTGCGGCGCAAGGGGGTGACGGTAAATACACGCTGAAGGAGGGCGCTGTCCCGTTCGGGTATGGGACGATCGGCCTCGCGATCCACACGCTGGACCGCTATGACGCCCATAGTGCAAAGTGCGGGGTGCGGTCGATCGAACTCTTCGTGGACAGCGTGCGGGTCTTCAGCACGCGTTTCGAACAGCTGGACTTCGCGGTGAACCGGTACTGCAATGCACACATGGACTACGGCCAGTTCAAGGGCAACAAGCTGGAATACCACCGCTGCTACCGTCAGCCCAACAACAAGCTGCGGATCTACGGTAAGGAGGAAGCGCAAGGTCGGATCGAACTGGCTCCGGGCCAGGAGCGACACGTTCGTTTCCTGATCACCGATGCGCACGGGAACAAGAGCACGCTCACCTTCACCCTGCGAGGTGCCCCGCTATCGGAAGCTTCAGCATGGCCACGGGAAGAGCCGAGCGGCAGCCTGTTCCGGTACGATGCCAGCAATAGCCTCACGGAGGAAGGACTTCGATTCACCATGCCCGCGATGGCCCTCTACGATGATGCCCTTGTGCGGTATGCGAATAAACCAGCTGTAGGCCGTGCCCTCACGCCGATCCATTCCATCGGCGATCCACTGATCCCCATCCACGCACCCAGCGACTTGAGCCTGGCGCTGGAGTACGCGAAACCAACGAAGGCGGTGATCGTACGGCTGGATAGCGATGGAACCGTGGCCTCCGCCTTGGGTGGCAAATACGCCGACGGCTGGATCACCGCTCAGGTGAAGACCTTCGGCAGCTACACGGTGATGCTGGACACGGTTCCGCCGGTGATCACGAACGTGGACCTGCGTGCCGATATGAAAGGGCGCCAGAGCTTCTCCATCAAGATCGCCGACAACCTCGCTGGTATCGATACCTGGACCGGTACCCTGAACGGCGAGTGGATCCTGCTGGAGTACGACCCGAAGACCAAATTGCTCAAGCACACGTTCGACACCCACAGCACGGCTCCGGGTGAAAAGGAGTTCAAGCTCGTGGTCACGGACAGCCGCGGCAATACGACCAGTTACGCATTGAGCTTTTCGCATTGAGCAGGCACGAAGGGGCGTATGCCCTTCGTTCCAAGCACATGAAGCTCCGAACCATCCTCATCGCCAACCTGGTGGTCCTGGCTGGCGTGGTTGCCGTCGCAGGGCGGAACTCATTCCCCAGCTTTTCCCAGAAGAAGACCGTTGTTCCTGCCCTGCGGGATGGCGACATCCTCTTCCAGTCCATGGGTGGTGGCAAGAGCGATGCGATCGCCTTGGCGACAAAGTGCAAGTGGACGCACGTGGGTATCGCCTTCCTGGAGGCCGGTCAGTGGACGGTGTTCGAGGCCGTAGGACCGGTCAAGAAAACGCCGCTGGACGAGTGGATCGATCAGGGCGACGGACACTACATCGTGAAACGACTGGACGCGACTGCCGCAACGATGGAACCCGATGCGATCAACAAGCTCCGGGACTCGGCGACCCCGTATCTAGGCAAAGCCTACGACTGGCAGTTCATGTGGAGCGATGAGAAGATCTACTGCAGCGAACTGGTGTGGAAGATGTACGAGGAAGCGTTGGACCTTCGCCTCTGCGAGCCCAAGGCGCTGAAGGATTGGAACTTGGACAGCGACCTAGTGCAACGCACCATGAAGGAGCGCTATGGCAGCGCAATGCCGCTGGACGAACCGATGGTGGCCCCGGCGACACTTTTCGATTGTCCGATGCTTGACCACGGTGGTGGAGCGCTGAACCGACTAGCTTGGGCGTGATGTGGCGCGTTGTCTTCCTTCCCCTTCTATTGTCCGCTTGTGCTGCGCAGGACCGTGGCGATGTGAAGATCATCGGCCATGGCGGTTCGGGCCTGGAAGGAGAGCATCCCATGAACAGCCGAATGGCGCTGATCACCGGCCTCGAACTCGGGATGGACGGGGTCGAACTGGATGTGCAACTCACTGCGGACAGTGTGCTGGTAGCCTACCACGCCGAAGATCTGCGCGAACTGACCGACTGCATCGGGAAGATCAATGCGCACACATGGGAAGAACTGCGCTCCTGCCCCAACACGAAAACACTGGAGCCCTACCCCATCGTACGCCTCGATAGCATCCTAGGCGAAGCCACCGCGCGGTTCCCGCAAGCGGACTTCACGTTCGATTGCAAACTCTTCGCTGCCGGAGAATGGTGGCCCTATTTGGAAACGTTCAGCGGCGCATTGGCCAAACTCGCAGAGCAACCGGAACTGAAGGGAAGATTGCTCGTGGAATGCCAGGTCGTGGACTTCCTGCGACTAGTGAAGAACAAGAGCAGTTCAGTACCTGTCTTCCTCTACGTGACCGCGTTCGAGGGGGGCAGAGACACCGCCGCCGCGCGTGGCTTCGATGGGATCACCATCGACAACAAGCTCATTACAGCCGAACAAGTTGCCGAAGCAAGGCAACGCGGACTTGCCGTTACGATCTTCGGTGTTGGGGGTGCACTCGGGCACAGTGATGCGTTGGGTAAGAACCCTGATCGGTTGCAAACCGATGCGCCGAGCTCCTTCGCTCGCTAGTGGAAGAACTGCATCACCTTGCTCCACAGCTTGCGCGTAACCAGCAGCGGCGGTGCCTGAAGCCCATTGAGCTTCCAGGAGGCACGCACCTCGCGGTTGGCCTGTAGGATCCGCCGCACATTGCCGTTGCTCATGCCACCAAGTCGGAAGCGCACGAGCACCTCACGGATGTGCAGCGTCTTGATCATGTGCTTGTACATGAAGCGGAGCAGGATCTCGTAGTCCGCACCGATGCGCAGGTCGGTATTGAAGTGGCCGTGCTGGTCGTAGACGCTCTTCTTGATGAAGGTGCCCACATGCGGCGGCATCCAGCCCCTGCGGAAGTTCTCGCGGTGGTAGGTACCGCTGAGCCAGGTGCGGTGCACTTTGTGGATGTCGTGCTCATCCACCATGATGATGTCGCCATAGACCGCATCCACGTGTGCACGCTGGAAGGCGGAGACCACATCAGCGATCACTGTGGGCGTCATCAGGAGATCACCGGCGTTCACGAAGCCGATGACATCACCGGTGGCCAGGCGCAGGCCTTTGTTCATGGCGTCATAGATGCCTTTATCGGTTTCGCTGACGAGCACATCCACCCTTCGGGCTCTCGCTCCCTCCGGGAGCCCGCGATCCACTCCTTTGAGTTGCTCAGAGCGAGCGTAGTCGCGTAAGATCTCCACGGTGCCATCGGTGCTCGCCCCATCGATCACGATGAGTTCGATGTCCGGGTGCGTTTGGGCAAGCACGCTATCGAGCGTCTCCGCGATCACTGGAGCCACGTTGCGGCAGACGGTGATGAGGGAGACCTTCACGTGTCTTTGCAGGATCAACTATCCGTTGCCCTCCGTCTTTTCCTTCCTTCCTCGGAAGATGAAGAAGAGCGCGATGCCCAGGCCGAGCATGTACACCAGCGCCATGGGCGTGTGGCGGAATCGGAGCGTATCGAAGTTGAATGCCTTGAAGAGGACGATGCCGAGGATGATGACGATGATGAGCAGCGGGAACGAGGCGCCTTTGAGTTTCTGCATGGTGGTTCAGTTCGCGGAGGTCATCACCCGCTCGCGCACAGGCTGGGCGGGGTTGCCCTGGTAAATGGTGTACGCATCAAGATCCTTGGTGGCCACGCTGCCCACCGCGAGCACACTGTGGCTCTTCATTGTAACGCCAAGCGTAACGATGGCCCCCGCTCCTACCCAGCTACCATCCTCCAGCACCACGGGCTTGCTGTACGTGGGGTAGTCCGTCTTCTTGTAATCGTGGCTGCCTTGTATGATCATGGCGCCCTGGCTGATGACGACGTTGCTACCGATGGTAAGCGTGTCCAAGTTGTCCAGCCAAACGCGCTGGCCGATCCAACTGTGGTCGCCGATGCGCAACTTCCACGGGAACTTGATGTTCACACCGGGATGGACCACCACGCCCTTCCCCACTTTCGCACCGAACAAGCGCAGCAATGCTGGCTTCGGCGAGCGGAACGGGAAGCCGGGATTGAGAAAGAAGATCACGTTCGTGAAGTACCAGAGCGTGCGCTTCACGAAGCCCGCGCCGGGATCGAAGGTCTTCGAGTTGTCGAAGCGGCTGAGGTCGACGGTGGGACGCTGTTGGCTCATTGGCTGAAGAGTGCGAGGCTTCGCTGCACCCCTGCTGGATCGCTCAAATATCGCGCACCCAGTTCGCTCGCTCCACCAACCAAGGCGCTGTGATCCGTTGGGCTCATGTCCACCAACCGCTGTAGCGTCTCCTCAAATCGCTTCGGCTCCTCCAAGGGCAGGTCCCAGCCCGCTTGCTTTCGTTCCAATTCCTTCCACGGTGTACGGTCGCTGATGAGCAAGGGTCTGCCCGCGATCAACGCTTCCAACAAGGTATGCCCGAAGTTCTCACCCATGCTGGGCATGTAGAGCGCATGTGCCTCCGCGAGCGCACGCGCCACGCGCTCTTGTTCGATGTGGCCATGCCAATGCACCTCGATGTTCGGCGGCAACTTCGATGCAGCTTCCTGGCAGCGTTTGGAATAGGCCTGGTCGTACACCGTGCCATAGAGGTCAAAACGCACTTCTCCTGCTATGCCTTGCAGGCGCTCTATCGCGAACAGCGTGTTCTTCTCCGGCGAGATCTGGGCCACGCTCACCAAACGCAATTTGCCCGCTTCCTTGAGGATGGTGCAGGCGTGGTTGCATGCACCTTCCGTCCGAGGTTCGGAACTAGGTGGACCTTTGCATTGCGACCGACCCAGCGAAGGATGTCCGCCTCTTCTTCTGAATTGGTGGCTTGGAACTCCACGCCCTTGAAGCAGCCGGTGGTCTTCATGGCGAGAAGAAAGGCCCGCTTCTTCGCTAGAGACTGTTCCATCGCCCCGGCGGCGAGCATACCACGAACGGCCACGATGCGCCGTTGCTTGGATCCACGCAGGATCCACAAAGGGGCGATGGTGCTCCACTTGGAGTAGAGTCCGTTGATGTAGACCACGTCCCATTCGCGTTCGTGCAGGAGCGCCTTCCACTGCTTCAACGTGCGCTGCTTCGGCGATGCATGCCACACGCGCTCGCCGGCGTCCTTGGTGGTCCATGTATCGCGCACCAGCTCCTTGGGGGATGAACCAGCGGTATAGTCGCGGTCGCCCGTCACGATGTGGAAGTCCACGCGATCGTGCAGGTGGTCCACGAGGTTCACCATGCTCCGCACCGGTCCGCCCGCTTTGTAGAAAGGCTTGTACCAATCGATGAAGGCGAGCACTTGTGGCTTGCTCATGGTGTGGCGTGCAGGAGTTCGTTCGCCGTTCGCGCCCATTCCGCTGGGCTCCACGCGCGGCCCAGATCGGCGCTGCGTCGTCCCATGGCGGTAAGCTCCGCATCGCTGCTGAGAATGAACATGCGCAACATGCTCTTCAAGGTCTCCTTGTCGCCTGCGATAGCGGTGTACCCGTTCTCCCCTTCCACTAGGAAACGTTCCGCCGCGCCCACCGCACTGCTCAACAACAGCGGCAGCCCAGCGCACCCATGCTCGTGCACCACCACGCCCCACGGCTCGTAGGTGCTGGGCAGGACGAAGACGCCGCTTTGCGCCACCACATCGTTCATCTCCTTCGCCGGTTTGAAGCCACGGTGCTGGATGCGCGGATGCTTACCGGAGGAGGATGCCATGACCTGCTCATGAAGCTCTCCTGTACCAGCCAGCAAGAGTTCCCAATCGCCTGCCTGGTCTTCATCGCAAAGCTCAGCGAAGGCATCGCAAAGCAACTGGTGTCCCTTGGTTGGGATGTAGCGCGCTACGCACAGGAAGCGATGCGGCCAAGCGCTGTTGCGCTCGGCAAGAAGCCGTTCACCGAGTGGGACGAACAAGGAAGTATCTGCGGAATAGAAGCCCGTGCGTACGCGATCGGCTCCCAGCCCAAGCCGGTGCGCGTAGTTCGCTTGTGCTTCACCGGTGACCCATGCGTGTGAATAGGTACGCGACACCCACGTTGGAGCGAGCAGCATGTTCACCCATTGCCTCGCGTCGCCACGCCATGCCGTATCGAAACTCATCACCGTTACCGCTCCGCGCTTGCGCATGGCGCGGCACACCTTCAAGTAGCCTTTATCCACCCACCCGCTGGCAATGACCATGTGCGGCATGATGCGGTGCGCGAGCGCGAGGAGCTGCTCATCGTTCAGCGCGGTTCGTTCATGCACGGTGACGCGCGGGTGGAAGGCAAGTTCGAACGGTGCCTCCTTGTTCACCGGCCAACGGACAAGGTGCAGATCAACCCCGCTGGTTTCCACGAACGCGTTCAGGCAGGCGAGCACGTACGGCGCGAGTTCCGTATAGAGCACCAGGACGGTAGCTCGCTGCGGATCCTGGGTACCGTTGGGAACGCTCATCGACATGCCTGCCGGGGGAAGGCGGCCAAATCTATCGCGAGCGCAGGCAAGAGGGGGTCACCGCCGCGCTGTGCGTTCCTTCCCGTTGCGAGCAATGCGTATGTCGAACAGATCACGCGAGCGCCGCCCACCAGCGAACTTCTTCTTGTAATAGCCAACCCAAAGGGCGATCAGCGGCGAACCGACCAGGGTGGGCCAAAGCCACTGCAAGGCCATGGGCTTGATCATGTCGAGGTTCACGGCGCTGAAGGCGGAGACCGTGGCGATGTAACCCCCAAGAAATCCGGTCATGTGCGCGTAAAGCCATTCCCGCTTGTCCGGTGTGGTTTGATAGAAGCGCTGGTGATCGCGCCAGACGAAGAAAAGGCCGATGGCACCAAATATGAGGAAGATGATCGCTGCGCCCTTCTTATGACCGAGCATGATGTTGATGACCCCCCACATGAACAACCCTCCGTTCACCAGAATAGCCACACCCATGATCACCTTGTCCATGGTGGCCGGTCGTTGCCCTTCGTGCAAACGCTTCAAGTAGAGCGCGCGATATCCGGAAGCAACAAGCTGGAAACTGAAGACCGCTACCATGGCCATGAGCCAGTTGGGGCGTAGGATACCCATGCCGATCGCGGTGAGCGCCACCACGGCCATGGCATAGAAGAAGGTGATGCCCCATCGCCGGTGCCAATCACCACCCTTGCGGGCCACCATGGCCATGGGCGCTACCACGAAAGCGACGAAGCCTGCGGCAATGTGCGTTGCGCGGATGCCGGTGAAGAGCGTGTCATCCATCGTTATTGGTCGTGTTGCGATGAAAGTACATGTTCCACGCCGACCGGCGGTTGGAACCACTTTGGATCCAACGAAGCGGGATCGATCGAATGGCCCAGGGCTTGGCCTTGATCCATCGAGCGGACGATCACGGACTTTGCGGGACCATCGATACCGCTCAGCAGCAGGGTCTCGTAGGACAAGGCCCAGTGGATATGCAGGCCACGAGCATCCAATACCGCCGCATCCATCACCACGCTTCCGGAACCACTTGCCCGTGCGTCATCCACCACCCGCTGCAGAACGGTAAAACGCTCGCCAACGGGCCGCGAGGCGAAGGAGATCCCACGGAACTGAAAGAACAGCACAACCGCAAAGACCGCGAAGCCGATCCACTTTGCTCGTTGGCCCAAGCGCTCCACCTCCAGCAAGAGCGGCAGGGCCACCATGGTCGCAAGCGGAAGGAAGTTCTTCTCCATCATCATCGCTGTTTCTCCCTGATGATAGGTGAGGACCGTGAGCAGGATAAAACCGACAACGCTGCCAACTAAGACGAGCACTGCGCCCCACGCCTTCCGGCGAACAAGCAGGACCAAGAGCGTTGCGGCCAATAGCCACCACGCCATGTAGTGCGTGGTGTAGCCCCATGTGTGGCCGAAGAAAAAGTCCAGGGCGGGTTGCTGGGTCCCTTGCGCCAGGCTCTCCCATCCGGCCGCTATCCCGTCGTACAAGCCCTGCTCATAGCCAGTAGGTGGCAGGACCGTTCGCCCGAACAACCCCCACACCAATGCGAGCAGCGACAAAGCGATGATATGAGCACGAGCGCCCTCGCGCAGAAAGAACAGCGCCAGCACGAAGAGCGCCAATAGAAAGCCCACGGGATGAACCAACAGGACCATCAAGAGCGCCACAGGCGCAAGGAGCTTTGGCCAGCGCCTTTGCGGGATCGCGATGCGAACATCCAGCGCAGCGGCAAGCAGGAAGGGATAGCAAAGGAGGTAGTTCACTTCCAGAACGATCCCATAGAACGTGAGGCGGGTGCATAGGACAGCAGCCAGTGCACAGCCCAGTGCATGCCACGGCCGCCGTAGCACATGAGCGATCAACGTGAAGATCGCCCATGGTACCAGGACGTGCGCCACCGAAGCAACAAGCAAGAGCGAGGCGAGCGATGCTCCGCACCACGCGAAGAGCTTCACCAGCAACTGCGGGAAGACCGCGGTGTGGCGATGCGCTTCGATCTGCAACCCATCGTTGTTGATCCACTTGAAGATCTGACAGGCGCTGTCCACGTGGATCGTGCGCAGTTGCCAATGCTGGACGGCCAACACCAGGAGACCGATGAAGAGCAAGTGACCGAAGGCGACGAATGCGCTCGCTGGTGGTATGGAGCGCAGCCGGTTCAAGGCCGCAGGATCGTCACGCGGGTCGATGCAGCGGTACCGTCGTTGCCGATCAACCGCAGCAGGTAAATACCCGAGGGAACATCGGCTTCGAAACGCGTGGTGCCGGGCGCGAAGGGTCGATCGATCCAAACACGGCCGCTCACGTCCGCTAGCATCCAACGACCAGTGGAAGTCCGCGGAGGAATGTTGATGATACCGGAAGATGGGTTGGGATGGATGGGCAGGGCTGCATACGCTGCTTCGGCCACCGACAGCGGATCGAAAGCATCTTCCACGGTCTCGAACTCGGTGGTTCCATCAATGCCAGTGCGAACGATGAACACATCCGTGCCCCCGGAACCATAGGTCGAAGTCACACCAGCACAGAGGAATCCATCGGGAAGGACGACAAGACCATAGCCTGTTTCATCCTCGGTGCCTCCAAAGGTCCTGCCATAAACGAATCCCCCGTCTATCGCGCTCTTCAACAGGAACATGTCTTTGCCACCACCTCCCGAAGTTCGCGTGTAACCGATGGACATGAACTCTCCCGTAGGAAGCTCCACATGCTCCAGCGCTTCTTGATCGTTGATCTGGCCCCAGTTCCGGTACCACTCTTCACCTCCACCGGCGTTGATCTTCAAGTGGTACGCCTCGACCCATTGCGAGTAGCTGCGCGTGGAACCCATGATGGAAAACCCTCCGTCGATCGTCTGCACGATATCCCGACCAACGTCCGTGCTATCTCCGCCGAAGAGCAATGCCCATTCCTGTTCATCGTCGGGATCGTACTTCACCACCACGACATCTTCAGGCGCCTCCCCGACCGAAGCCGTTCCCACCAGCGCCAACCCTCCATCTGCTGTTGGCGTCGCGGCATATCCTGCCGATGGGGCAAGGATCTCAGGAATGTCGGACCATTGTTCGTCCCCTTGGTCGTTCACCCGAAGTATCCATGCGTTCCCTCCGGTAGGTCCGAAGCTGAAGGTCTGGCCAGTGAGCAGGAACCCTTCCGCACCATCCGACCGGATGTCATGGAGGAAATCCCAATCCGCACCACCATAGGTCCGCTCCCAGAGCACCGCGCCATCCGCATCGGTGCGCACCAGATAGCCGTCATATCCTCCTGCACCCGCGCTGGTCGTGGTGCCCACGAGGAGTACGCCGCCATCGGGAAGTACGAGCATGTCGGACGCGACCTCAACACCTGCTCCTCCGATGGTCCGTGACCAGATCATGTCGCCGACGCCATCCACCATGAGCAGGTAGATGTCCGATGCGCCCGAGCCGAAGCTCCCCGTTGATCCGGCCGCTGCAAAGCGATCCCCATCGACCACGCGCACCACACGGGCTTCTTCATTGTCCAGGGCACCGTAGGCACGCCGCCAGGTCGATTGAGCTACCGCACTGGCCGCGAGCATGGCTACCAGCGAAGCAAGCAAGCATCGGTCGATCATCCTGTTCCGGGGTACTCCCGTTCGTGTAGTTGTTCCCATCGCTCGCTGAACGCTCGGCTAATTTCGCCCCATGTCCCCTACCGCCATCCGCAATTTCCTGGTTTTTGTCCTCGTATTGGTGCTCATCGACATCTACGCGTACAAAGGTGTGAACACGGCGCTGGCCAACCACTCGCTCACCCTAAGACGCATCGTCCGCTTCCTTTATTGGATCATTTCCGTAGGCATTATTGGGCTTCTGGTGTGGACGATCATCGGTATGCGTGAACAGGAGAACCGTCGAGATCATAGCTACGTCTTCTCGCTCGTTGCCCTCTTCCTCCTCTTTTTCCTTCCCAAGTTGGTGATCGCTGCTTTTCACCTCCTGGACGACATCCTGCATCTGGTGCGCTGGGGTTGGTGGAAACTGGCTCCGGGACCTATCGATGCCTCGGGTGAAAGCATCGAGCATGCGCGCTTCCTGAGCCAACTGGGATTGATCCTGGCAGCGGTCCCCTTCACAGGGGTCTTGTACGGTGTCACCAAGGGTAGGCGAACGTTCAATGTGTCATACGTACCGGTCAAGAGCGACAAGCTCCCCGCTGGCTTCCATGGCCTTCGTGTCGTGCAGATCAGCGACATGCACTTAGGCAGCTATGGCGGTGACCTGTCCATCGTCCGGAACGGGATCGACCTGATCAATGCCGAAGAACCGGACCTGATCCTCTTCACGGGTGATCTGGTGAACGACTACGCAGAAGAGGCTGAGCCCTTCATTGCTGAAATGGGTCGGCTGAAGGCCCGCATCGGCAAGTTCTCGATCCTGGGCAACCATGATTACAGCGACTACGCCAAGTGGACCGATCCGGTCGCGAAAGCCGCCAACCTCGACCGCCTGAAAGCGGTCCATGCGGAAATGGGCTTCCGACTGATGCTGGATGAGCATCTTCCACTGGAACGCAACGGTGAACGCATCGGGCTGCTCGGTGTGCAGAATTGGGGACATCGATTCCAGCAGTACGGCGATCTCGACAAAACGATGCGTGGTTCCGAAGTCTTCCCCTACCGCCTCCTCATGAGCCATGACCCCACACACTGGGAACACAAAGTGCTCGGCAGTGGTATCGACCTGACCTTGAGCGGCCATACCCATGGAGCTCAACTCGGAGTGAAGATCGGCAGCACCACATACAGCCCTGCGCAATGGGTGTACAAGCACTGGGCAGGTTTGTACAATGAACGCGATCAACAACTGTACGTGAACCGCGGCTTCGGTTTCATCGGCTTCCCCGGGCGCGTTGGAATGCCGCCTGAGATCACCGTGCTTGAGTTGCTGAGGACCTAGCAGCCGCTACACCGGGAACACGCTCCCCGCCTTCGCCACGCACTTAGCTAGTTGCTCGCGGTCCAAGCCCGTGAGGACACCGCGTTCCTCCAAGCCGCCGACGAACAACTCCATCTGGAGATTGCCGACGAGTTCATCCTCGGCCATGGGGCAACCACCATACCCCTTGATCGCACCATCGAAGCGGCGACAGCCAGCGTTCCAGGCAGCATCGGTCTTGATCTTCCAATTGTCCGATCGGCAGTGAAGATGCGCCCCGATCTCTGCCTGTGGCAACGCGGGAATGAGCGCGCTGAACATGTTGGTGATGTCCGCAGGTTCCGCAACACCGACCGTATCGCTCAACGCGATGATGCGCACCCCAAGCTCCTTCACCAGCCGGTCCACCCAATGCAAGGCCACCTCCGCGTTCCACGGATCGCCGTACGGATTTCCGAAGGCCATGCTGATGTAAACGACCAACTCCTTGTCCGCGGTACGGGCGATATCGGCAATGCGCGCGATGCGGCCCCACGAACCTTCGATGCTCGTATTGGTGTTGCGCTGCTGGAACGTCTCGCTGATGCTGAACGGATAACCGAGATAGGTCACACCTTCCTGTTTCACCGCATCCTCGGCACCACGCTCGTTGGCGACGATGACAAGCAACTTGCTCGTGGATCCAGATGGATCGATCCGCGACAGCACCTCGGCGGTGTCGGCCAATTGCGGGATGGCCTTGGCACTCACGAAGCTGCCGATATCGATCGTATCGAAGCCAACCTTCAGCAATGCGTTCAGGTATTCCACCTTCACATCCGTCGGGATGAAGGGAACGATGCCCTGCATCGCGTCACGCGGACATTCCACCAGCTTCACCTTTTCCATTTTGCGTAGGCTTCATTGATGCGCGAGATGAGCGCAGGGCCATCGTAGATCAATCCGGTGTACACCTGCACAAGATCGGCACCGGCTTGGATCTTCTCCATGGCCGAAGCCGCACTATCGATCCCGCCAACGCCAATGATCACGAATGGCTTGGGCAAACGTTCGCGCAGGTAGCTCACCACTTCGGTGCTTCTCGTGCGAACCGGAGCACCGCTCAAGCCGCCAATGCCCATTGACTCCACTTCGCCTTTCGGTGTCCGAAGGCCTTCCCGCGAGACAGTCGTGTTAGTTGCGATGACACCTGCGATCCCACTCTCTTTCACAACCGAGCAAACATCATCGAGTTGAGCGTTCGAAAGATCTGGCGCGATCTTCAGAAGGATAAGTTTGGCCGGAGATGATCGCTGGCTCATGGCCTTCAACTTCGACAAGATCCCCAGTAAGGGTCCTTTGTCCTGCAACTCGCGAAGGCCGGGCGTATTGGGGCTGCTCACGTTCACCACGAAGTAGTCAACTACCGGGTAAAGTGCCTCGAAGCACGCAACATAGTCGTCGATCGCGCGCTCGTTCGGTGTGACCTTGTTCTTTCCGATGTTCCCGCCGACGATGATCCCGGGCTTCCGCTTGCGCAGGCGTTCAACCGCCGCATGAACCCCTCCATTGTTGAAGCCCATGCGGTTGATGAGCGCACGGTCCGCTGGAAGCCTGAACAAACGAGGTTGCTCATTGCCGGGCTGTGCCACCGGGGTGAGCGTGCCGATCTCGATGTGTCCAAAGCCGAGCGCACTGAGCGCCTCGACATGCTTGGCGTCCTTGTCCATCCCGGCAGCCAGTCCTACCGGAGATGGGAAGCGAAGCCCCATGACTTCCACCGAGGCGTTCGGTGATGGCTTCCTTCCCCCGACCAAGCGCAACATGATCGGCACCTTGGCAGCCAGTTCCAATAGCGAGAAGGTGACATGGTGCGCCCGCTCGGGCGAAAGCAGAAAGAGCAGCGGGCGGAGGATCCGATACATCGGCGGGCGAAAGTAGCCAGACGATACCGCCTTGCCTCGCCAAGCCACTCCGAGAAGGCACAGCAGGCGGGTACTTTTGCACCCCTCTCCCGAAAGAACGAGATGGATCGCATGCCGTTCGAGCTCATTTCCGAATTCCAGCCGACAGGTGATCAACCTGAAGCCATCCGCCAATTGGTGGAGGGACTGAACAACGGCATGCCTGCGCAAACGCTGCTAGGCGTCACCGGATCGGGGAAAACGTTCACGGTGGCTAACGTGATCGCGCAGGTGGATCGCCCAGCGCTCATCCTGAGCCACAACAAGACCCTCGCTGCGCAGCTGTACGGCGAGTTCAAGCACTTCTTCCCGAAGGACCGCGTGGAGTACTTCGTGAGCTACTACGATTACTATCAACCCGAGGCTTACCTCCCCACGACCAACACGTACATCGAGAAGGACCTCTCGGTGAACGATGAGATCGAGAAGCTGCGGTTGAGCGCGAGCAGCGCGCTGCTCAGCGGCCGACGCAACGTGATCGTGGTAGCGAGCGTGAGTTGCATCTACGGCATCGGCAATCCCGTGGAGTTCCGTCGAACCGTGGTGGAGGTGACGAAGGGAATGAAGGTCTCCCGGAACGCCTTGCTGCACCAACTGGTGAGCGCCTTGTACAGTCGCAAGGACGCGGACCCCGTTCGGGGGAACTTCCGCGTACGCGGTGATGTGGTGGAAGTGTACCTGGCATACGCCGATGAAGGTGTGCGTATCCACTTCTGGGGCGATGAGATCGAGCGGCTCGAACGCTTCGATACGCTGAGTTCCAAGACACTGGAAACCGTGGATCAGCTGACGATCTACCCGGCGAACATCTTCGTGACCAGTCGCGAGACGATGAACGCTGCCCTGCTGGCGATCCAGGAGGATATGGTGAAGCAGGTGACCTTCTTCAAGGAGATCGGCAAGCACCTGGAAGCAAAGCGCTTGGAGGAGCGGGTGATGTACGACCTGGAGATGATGCGCGAACTCGGTTACTGTTCGGGCATCGAGAACTACAGCCGCTACTTCGATCAGCGGGACACCGGCCAGCGTCCTTTCTGTCTGCTAGATTACTTCCCCGAGGATTTCCTGATGGTGGTGGATGAGAGCCACGTGACGATGAGCCAGATCAGCGCCATGTACGGCGGTGACCGTAGCCGCAAACGGAACCTCGTGGAGTACGGGTTCCGCCTGCCGAGCGCCATGGACAACCGCCCGCTGAAATTCGAAGAGTTCGAGGACATGATCGGGCAAACGCTCTTCGTGAGCGCCACGCCAGCGGATTATGAACTGCGCCGGAGCGAAGGCATCGTGGTGGAGCAGGTCGTTCGCCCGACCGGCCTGCTGGACCCACCGATCGAAGTGCGCCCGAGCAAGGACCAGATCGATGACCTGCTCTACGAGATCCGCGAGCGATCGAAGAAAGAGGAGCGCGTGCTGGTGACCACCCTCACCAAGCGGATGGCGGAAGAACTCACGGATTTCCTGTCGAAGAACGGTGTGCGTTGCAAGTACATCCACAGCGATGTGGAAACGTTGGAACGGATCGAGATCCTTCGCCAATTGCGACTGGGGCTGTTCGACGTGCTGGTGGGTGTGAACCTGCTGCGTGAAGGCTTGGACCTCCCGGAGGTGAGCCTGGTTGCCGTGCTCGACGCCGATAAGGAGGGCTTCCTGCGCAGCAACCGATCGCTTACCCAGACAGCAGGTCGAGCTGCGCGGAACGTGAACGGCAAAGTGATCTTCTACGCCGACAAGATCACCGACAGCATGCAGCGGACGATGGACGAGACCGATCGCCGCCGGGAGAAACAGATCCAGTACAACACCCTCAACGGCATCACACCCACACAGATCAAGCGCGATCGCGCCGATGTGATGCGCCAGACGGCAGTGATCGACATCCACGATGCGACCGGCAAACGCGCCTATGTGGAACCCGAAGAATTGAGCCTCGCCGCCGATCCGGTGGTGCAGTACATGACCGCCGACCAGCTCTCGAAGAACGTGGACCTCCTAGAGGCGCAGATGAAGAAGGCGGCCAAGGAACTGGACTTCATCTCAGCAGCACAGCTGCGGGATGAGCTGTTCGCCATGCGCAGGGTCCTGGAAGAGCGCGAAAAGGCGTCCAAGAACGCCTGAGCCTTCGTCCCAGCTGAACCGATCCCATTCCCCACATTCGCCTTGGTGAATGGATCGTTCGTCGAACTCGACCGGTTCGTGACACGACCAACCGTTCGCCACCCTTTATTTGTGTTCCCAACCCCTCAAGACCAGAACCATGATCCTACGTTACGCTTCGCTCACAGCCGCTTCGGTGGTGGCATTCGCCGCCATGCAGGCACAGGTCAGTTTCGGTGGGCGACCATACGGCCTCACCAAGAGCCATCAACTCACCGATGCGCCGCTCGCGGTGATGCCCCTTGTGGATGCGCCCACCCTCATGGCAGAGGACGAGGCACGCCGCCTTCAAGGCATCAAAGGGCCTTATCGGTTCGGGTTCAACCACCTGGTGGACCTGGGGATGGAGAACAGCGGTGCGTGGCACACGATGCCCAATGGCGATGCTGTCTGGCGTCTGGCCATCGAATGCCCCGGCGCGTACAGCATCAACTTCGAGTTCCACGATTACGTGGTGCCGGAAGGTGCCAAGGTCTTCGTGTACAACCTGGCCGGTGAGGTGCTGGGTGCCTTCACGGCGGAAAGCAACCCGGGGAACACCATTCTTGGCGTTACCCAACTGGCTGGCGACCGCATCACCATCGAGTACGTGGAGCCCGCGGCGGTGCGTGGCTTGGGCCGCCTGCGTGTGGGCCAGGTGACGCACGCCTATCGCGACATCATGCATGCGGACATGTCCAAAGGGTTCGGCACCAGCGGTTCCTGCAACAACAACGTCATCTGCCCGGTGGGTGACAATTGGCGGGACCAGATCCGCAGTGTGGCCATGATCACCGTGGGCGGCAGCGGACTTTGCACCGGCCAATTGATCAATAATTGCGCGAACGACGGGATCCCCTACTTCCTCACAGCCAATCACTGCCTGGGTGGCAACAATAGCTGGGTGTTCCGCTTCAACTGGAACAGCCCCACCTGCACCCCCACCACGAACGCTCCCACCAACCAAACGGTGAGCGGTTCCACGCTGAAGGCCAGCAGTGCCGGAAGCGATGTGGCCTTGCTCCAATTGAACAGCACCCCACCCGCTGGCTACAACGTCTATTACACGGGCTGGGACAAAGGCACCACACCGCCCACAGCGAGCACCTGCATCCACCACCCTGACGGTGACATCAAGAAGATCAGCTTCGACACCAACCCGGCCACCAATGCCAACTTCGGCGGGGCTGCCTGCTGGCGCATCGCCACTTGGGAGGATGGAACAACTGAACCCGGCAGCAGTGGTGCAGGCCTGTGGAACCAGAACGGATTGCTCATCGGCCAGCTTTACGGAGGCGTAGCCAGTTGCAGCAACAACGTGGACGATTATTTCGGTCGCTTCAGCACCAGCTATCCAACCCTGCAGACCTGGTTGGGCAACTGCGGCAACACGCTGGCGGGCTTTCCCGTCACCACCGGTGTAGCGGATGCCGCGGAAGTGACCACGCTCACGATCGCCCCGAACCCTACCACGGGCTCGATCACGATCACCCTACCCACGACAATGCAGGACGGTGGCAAAGTGGATGTGTACGATGCCGTGGGACAACTGGTGATCAGCAAGAACGTGCGCAACGGTAGCGATCGTCTGGTGCTCGACCTGGCCGGTCGTACGGAAGGCATCTATCTCCTGGAGGCGACGGCCGATGGCTATCGCACTGTCCAGCGCGTTGTGCTCACACACTGAGCATCCCCGCTTTGCAAAGGACCGTTGGCAACACGCCAGCGGTCCTTTGCTTTTCGGCGTCCGTCTATCTTCACACGGCCAAAAGCAAGCTCATGGGTGTGACCTTACGCTCCTTTTCCTTCACGGTACTTTTCTTGTTGGTCGTGGGTTCCACGGCACAGGTCTCCTTCGGTGGTAAACCGATCGGCCTGCTCACGAACGGTCCCGGCCTGCCCGCCCCCTCGGAGGTGCGGCTACCAGCAGTGGACGCCGAGCAACTGATCGCGGAGGATGAGGCGCGGACGGCGGCCGGGATCAAAGGACCGTACCGCTTCGGTTACAACCATGAAGTGGATCTCGGTAGCGACAACAACGGCACCTGGCATGCCCTGCGCAACGGGGATCGCTTGTGGCGCCAATCGATCGTATGCCCCGGAGCCTTCAGCATCAACTTCCGCTTCGACAGGTTCGTGGTTCCCGAAGGTGGTCGTGTTTTCGTTTACAACGATGTCGGTACCTTCTTCGGCGCATTCACCGCAGCGAGCGCTTCGAACCGCACGAGCATGGGTGTATCGCAGATGCCGGGGTCGCGCATCACGGTCGAATACCACGAACCAGCGCGCGTGGCCGGTGAAGGACACCTGCACATCGATCGCGTGACACATGCGTACCGCGATGTGTTCCGTTACGCGAAGGACCTCGGCGACAGCGGCCCTTGCAACATCAACGTCATCTGCCCCGAAGGCGATGATTGGCGGGACCAGATCCGCAGCGTGGCGATCATCACCACCGGAGGTAGCGGCTTCTGCACCGGCACCCTCCTGAACAACTGCGCCTTGGACAGCGTCCCGTACTTCCTCACCGCCAACCACTGCCTGAGCCCCGATGTGGCCGATTGGGTCTTCCGTTTCAATTGGGACAGCCCGGTATGCGATCCAACGGAGAACGGCCCCATCGACCAGACCGTTTCCGGATGTTCAATGCTCACGAGCAGCACCACAACGGACATGGCCTTCCTCCAGTTGAATTCCATTCCTCCAGCGGACTACGACGTGTTCTACAGCGGGTGGGACAAGAGCGGTACCACGCCGGACAGCGTTTGCGGCATCCACCACCCCAGTGGCGACATCAAGAAGATCAGCCTTTCACAAAGTCCGATCACGCAGTCCAACATCGATCTTGGAACCGGTGCGGCCGATTGCTGGCAAGTGACCGTGTGGGATGCGGGCACCACCGAACCGGGCTCCAGCGGCAGCGCGCTGTTCAACCAGAACAAAATGGTGATCGGGCAGCTCTACGGCGGTGCCGCCAACTGCACCAACAGCGTGGACGACTATTACGGCCGCTTCGACATCAGTTGGCCGCTCCTGGAACAGTACCTGGGCACCTGCGGCGATTCGTTGCCGGGCCTCGGCGATGGCGAACCGATCGAGGAACCCATCCACTTCGATGCAGCCGTCACGAGCATCGTGGGCGTTCCCGAACTGGTGTGCGGTGTTGGTGAGATCGAACCGGGAATCACGTTGAAGAACAACGGTGATGTGATCCTCAACTCCATCACGGTCACTTACGGCCTGCAGAGCGGGACACCTTACGTGTACAACTGGTTCGGATCACTTCAACCCCTCCAGACGGTGAACGTGACACTGCCCGCGATACCCGCACCATCCGGCGCGCAAGTGCTGGAGGTGACCAGTAGCGCACCGAACGGGAACGCGGACGAGGTCATCCTGAACGATACATGGACCTACAGCTTCAATGTTAGCAACCCCGGCACGCAGATCACGATGCTGCTCACCTTGGACAACTTCGGTAGCGACGTGACCTGGAACCTTGCCACGGATACGGGTAGTGACCTCTACCAAGGTGGCCCCTACCCCGACTTCGAGGAAGGACTGGTGGATACCGTGCGCTGGTGCCTCACCAATGGCTGTTACATCTTCACCATCTACGACGTGTTCGGTGATGGCATCTGTTGTGAGGAAGGCGAGGGCAGCTACGTGATCCTGGACACGGCCAACACCGTGCTCGCCGAAAGCGATGGACAGTACGAGGAGGAGAACCAGAACCTGTTCTGCGTGACCGTGGTAGGCATCGAAGAACCGACGCAGGAACTCGGCTTGGATGTGTTCCCGAACCCCGCTAACGCACTGCTCACCCTCCGTTTCTCCGGCTTCGACCGCGTGGAACGTGTGAGCCTCGTGGACGCTACCGGTCGTGCGGTGTACACCCATGGAGGCATCAACGGTCGCTCAACGCTCGCGATGGACATCAGCGCATTGGCCAATGGCATCTACACGCTCGTGGCCGAGGAAGAAGGGGCACGGGTGGTCCGTCGCGTGGTGGTGCAGCACTCGACTGCTCAGTACTCGCCAGCGTAGTGCACGAGCTTGACGTACTCGTTGTTCACCATCAGCAGGCCGTCCTCCTTTTCCCACCAACGCGCGGGGTTGTAGCGCACGCTCGGCGCTGCCCGCACCAGGACGGTGATGCCCGATGGTTCGATCGCTTCACGGAAGACGTTGCCGACGCGCCGTGTGTGGAACTCGGTGGTGACGACGAGCACCGTGTCGTATTGGTGCGCGAGCGCATGATCACGGACCGCCTGTGCTTCCTCCCATGTGCTGGTGCCCACCTCCAGGAGTTCGGTGTGTTCCACAGGGACCCCAGCTAGCAGGGTGACACGTTGTCCCATCGCAGCCTCCGTGCCCTTGATGCCGAAGATCCCCAAGGCATCGGGGGTGTTCGCGCCGGTGAACACGATGTGCGATGCCCAGCCTTCCCGAAAATAACGTTCCGCTGCGATGGATCGCTCCAAGGCAGCACCGCCGAGCACGTACATGGCATCACCATGGGCCGGCACATCCTCCCGAACGAGGAAGCCACCGATGGAACGCAGGATCCCGATGCGACAAAACCAGGCGATCATGACCAGCACGACAAGGGATGCGAGCCATAGGGCGCGTCGTCCGCTGAGGAAACCGGGCCACCACCGTCGCGAGGAAGGGACCGCCATCAATACGCTCCGTTGCGGCGGCGCAGCACCCACTCGATGCTGAGCAAGGCGAGCAGGCCGAAGAAGATCCAGCGCAAGCCAATGAGGTCGCTGAAGCTCGTGTGCGCATAGGAACGCGCCGCGATGGTCCGCTCTCCCCGGATCGCGGCTGCGATGGATCCAATGCTGTCGGGCTGCACCATGCGACCGCCGGTGCGCGCGGCCATGTCGGCGAGCAGCGCATGGTCCGCAACGGTGTTCATCCGCTCGAGGAAGAGTTCGCGCACGCTCAATTCACCCTTCGCTGTGAAGCGTTCTCCTTTCAGGTCGGTCCGTGCTTCCCACGAGTATCGCCCCGCTGGCAGGCGTCCTGCATCCAACCGGTAGGCCTTGCCGCTCGCGCGGAACCCGTAGGCGAACTCCTTCCCTGCTTCGTCCTTCAGCACCATGTTCACTTCGCTCTCGTTCACCGGCTCATAGGCCGCATTGTAGAGCTCCGCGTTCATGACGATCGGTTCGTTCCCGGTGAAGACCGGCAGGTGGTCCACACGGAACCGCTTCTTGTCCGCCTTGAGCGCGAGGAACTGGACGAGTTTGTGTACGAGCAGGTCGAAGCGCTCCTGCGAACCGAAGAGCTGCTGATCCGCGATGCGCCAGCGCCAGATGCCTTCGCCGCAAATGGTGGCCATGCGTCGCTCGCTCTGTTGCGAAACGGCGATCAATGGGTAGGCGGTCTTCACCACACCCACACGCTGATGGGCCAAAGCCACGGCGGCGCGCTCCAGATCGTATTGGCCGAAGGGAACTTGCAAGGGCGGGAAACGCTCCAATGCGCGCACTTGATCGCCTTCCAGCATGAAGTAGTTGAACTGCGCGTTCGCTACGGCTTGTGCATCCGTGGTGGCACCGCGAGTTCCCGTTACACGCACACCTGCACCAAGCGCATTGAACGCCGTGAAGTCCGTGCCCGATGTGAGCACTACCATCAGCGGGATGCCCTTTGCGTTCGCACGTTCCAGCAACGGCTCGATACGAAAGCGCGTGGAAGGCAATCCGTGCAGGACCACCAGATCATAGCCTTCCACCGCACCGGTGAAGTCGGCTGCGAACGCGAGATCGGTCTCGTAGCCTTCCAGCCCGTTCAGTGCCAGGCGAAGCGCACCGAGATCCGGGTGCGGCGCGGCGCCCAGCAACAAGACCTTCTGTCGATCGTCGAGCACATCGATGTACACGTCCTGCGCATTGTTGATCTCCGTGTGTTCGCCTTCCACGGGAACCACCTGCACAGTGTAACGCTGCATGCCCGGCTTCTCGGCCTTGATGGAGAAGGCCAGCTCCTTCATCCACGGATCACCGGCGGGCGCCACTTCCTGCGCGGCCACTTCACGGCCTTCGTAACGCACCACCGCACGCGTGCGGACACCGCGCAAGTGTCTTGCCTCGATGCGGACGAGCAAGGGGAACTCATTGCCGAGGAAGCAGATGCGATTGTGCTCGACCGCCTTCAGCACCAGGTCGGGCCGCACGGTCGTGTCGCCAAGGGCGATCGTGAAGACCGGCACGCCCAAACGCACTGCATCGAGCCGCGGATCACGCCCGCGGTTCTGGATCCCATCGCCGTCGATCACCACGGCACCGAGGTCCGGTCCACTGAAACGATCGTAAACTTCGCGCAGCGCTTGCCCGATGTCCGTGAGCTCATCGCGCTGATCGAACAACAGACCGTCGCGGATTTCCTGCCCGTAAGTGAAGGAGCGCACCTGGTACGCATCGCCCAGCGAAGTAGCGAGCTGCTCCAACGATGCCCCATACGCGGCGCCCAACGCAACGGTATCGCCAGCAGCGGTCAGGGAGGAAGAACCATCGTGGAGAAAGACGACCACCGGCTTGCGCACTTCCCGCACCATCAGGCGCACCATGGGTTCCAACAGGAAGAAGGCAACGAGCGCAATGACCAGCGCCCGGATCGTTGCCAAAAAGATCGAGAGCTTGCGCGAGAAGCCCTCCTTCCCTTCCGTTCGGCGATAGAGCACCCACGCCAGCAATACGCCAAGGGCCAGGCACAGGGGTGCCAGCCAAAGGCTATGGGCGGTGGTAAGGTTCATGGGGGTGCGAAGGTCGGGCTAAGTGGCGTTGTCGCCCTGAGCTTGTCGAAGGGCGAACACTTCAGGGTCATGGTTCGACAGGCTCACCATGACAACATTGATCACGTAAGCATCCCCCCGCAAACGCTCAAGGTCTGTCCGGTGATGTACGCGCTGAGGTCGCTGCCGAGGAATACGCAGGCATTGGCCACATCGGTCGGGGTTCCGCCGCGCTTCAAGGGAATGCCTTCGCGCCAACCTTCCACCACCTTGGGGTCCAGGGCAGCGGTCATCTCCGTTTCGATGAAGCCCGGTGCGATGGCGTTGCTGCGGATGTTGCGACTGCCCAACTCCTTGGCGATGCTCTTGGTAAACCCGAGGATGCCGGCCTTGCTCGCCGCGTAGTTGCTCTGTCCAGCGTTCCCCTGCACACCCACCACACTGCTCATGTTGATGATGCTGCCGCTCCGTTGCTTCAGCATGGTTCGCAACACCGCCTTGGTCATGTTGAAGACGCTCTTGAGGTTGGTGTTGATCACCGCATCGAAGTCCGCCTCGCTCATGCGCATGAGCAATTGGTCCTTGGTGATGCCTGCGTTGTTCACCAGCACATCCAACCGACCCCATGCGTTCACCACTTGGTCCACGGCGGTCTGCGCCTGGTCCAAACTTCCTGCATCGCTCTGGATCGCCATCACTTTGCGGCCCGTCTTCGCGGCGAGTTCCGCTGCAACAGCGTTGGCTTTCTCCGGACTGCTTACATAGGTGAAGGCAACGTCGGCGCCTTCTTCAAGAAAACGCTCCACGATGCCCTTGCCGATGCCGCGCGAGCCGCCGGTGATGAGCGCGACCTTGTCCTGTAGAAGTGCCATGTGGCGAAAGTAAGAGTGGCGCGGAGAAGGATGCAGTGGACCACCTACCCGAACACCGTTCGTATCGGTGTCGGTCATTGCATGACTTTCCAACTCGAACGAATTCGTTCATCAGCCTCATCTGCGAACTCTCGCCAAGACCGGGCCTGATAGCCGATGCGTGGCGAGAGTCCACAGTTCCACTTCTATGGAAGCGCACCCTGCAATGTGTTCGTCGGGACCGATCCTCCGATGTTCTGGAGGATCGGATCGCGGTCGTTCGCTGTTCCAACGTATTTGACCACGCCGTCCATGTTCACATCCTCCATCAGGTAACCTGTGATGGTGTTGGTGGGAACGCTGCCTCCAATTGCTTGGAGAATGGGATCACGGTCATTGTCAGCTCCGGTGTACTTCAGCACATCGTCCGCGTTCGTATCCCCGCTCCATGCTGCCCAAGCGCTCCCCTACAGATGCACGAGCGTTCGAACCGTACACGCTGGTCGCGGTCAAGGTTGGATCCACCATTGTTGGAGCACCGCTGATCGGCCTGGCGCTGGCAGTCATGACGCCAAGATGGTTTCGATGTCGTACGGCCAGGGAAATAGTTACCAGCCGGTACGCCGGGGGTGATGGCCGATGCGCCAAGTGTATCCACCACATCGCCATCCCGCTGAAGCAGCAAGCTCCGGGTATATAACACCACGGTCGGATCACCAGCGCTTCGGAACTCCATGACGACCCAATCAACGATCGCGTCCGGTCCTGTGATCGCGAACACGGATGCCGGCGCGGTCTCGCCGCCCCCCCCACCCGCATGCAAGTATGCCAGACCCGAATAGGGTTCTGCAACAGGTAGCAAGCCAGCAATACGCAGGTCATCCTTCATCAGGCCGGTCTGAGTGTCGTAAGGCCCTTGCAATAACATCCTGACGGAGATCACTGGCACAACGCTCGGCTGTACGGTCCATGAGACCGATACGAGACCCGAGCCCTGCTTGCCACTGGTATGCTTTCTGAAGGGCGTAAGATCGACGCTCAACTCGTAATTGCCCGGTGAGCCACTTGTGATATCGAGGCCAGTGAGCGAATAGCCCGTATCGTCGATCACATCCAGACCCAGGTCATCAGCCGGAAGCAGGACCCCGTTACGCTTGAACTGGATCGCAGGTAAGAGGCCGCTGTCGTCGAGAAGCTTCGCCGAGAACGAGAGTTGCACGGTGGCGACCTGCGCTTGGAGCGACTGGTTGGAAGCAAACAGCCATTGGGCCGAAAGCGGCGTCTGATCGATGAAGAGGTTTCGCTGGGCAGCGGAGGAACCGCCGTTCGTTCCTGTGGCCACCACCTTCACGACCGTATTGCCCCCTGTTGGGAACACGACCGGGATGGATACCGCCCCTGCTTGTACGTTCTGCACTGTGCTGAGCGTATGCTCCGATCCGAAGGATACTTGCGATAAGGTGACTTGCGCCGCCGCAGCGTTCAATTCGAACAGCACCTCGAGCACCGGGTTGGAGGTGACACCATCGTTGTTCGAATGCCCCAGGTCGGGATCGATGGCCAGGTTCGAGATGGTGATGGTGGAGGACCTGTCCACGGTCCATGTGACTTGCTCTGTGCCAACCCCAACATTGCCTATGACGTCACTTACGCTGCTAAGCGTAACAGTGAAGGTGTATTCACCGTCGGGGTAGGTTAGCATTCCGCAACTACCGGCCTTCCAATCACCGTTGATCAGGGTCAACTGCGCGATGTTCAATGGGAGCGGTACTCCATCCCGCGCCAGTTCCACCGCTGCGGTGTTGAAGCCGACCACCGCCTCGTTGAACTGGATATCAACGAACGTGATGTGTTGCGGATCCAGACCACCTAGTACGGACGGCAGCAGGCTTACGAGCAGCGGCCCCGAATTGTCCAACGTCAGCGAGACCGACTGCTGCTGCATCCCGAAAACCTGACCCGTCGATCGGATGTTCTGCACGTCCACGCGCATTTCGTAGGTCCCGTCAACGCTCAGGATGTTCTCCAATCCGGAAACCCGGAACAGCTTGAGGTCCACGCTGACCAGCTCCACTCCCACCGAGCCAGGTTGCAATAAGCCGTCCTTGTAGATGGTAAAACGTTCCGGCAACACGCTGCTCAAGTCGATGGGCAGGTTGAAGAGCACATCGATGGTCGTGAACTCGTCGTCCAAGTTCCCCGCAGGAAGACCTTGGAACGCCTGCACCGCTGGAACATCAACGAACTGCGTCCATGAGACTTGTTGGCCGGCCTGTCCATTGATACCATAAACATCCTGCACACCAGCAGCCTGGGCCGTGAAGATGTAGAGGCCATTCCCCTACTGTCAAACTCGATAGGTCGACAGCGAATGTGAACGCATCGATCTGGGTGATCGCCACCGAGGGGTCCATCAGGTTGGGACCACCCTGGAGCGTAAGGGTCAGGTCTTGGTGCGTGAAGGACGAGGGATCGATCGTCTTGTCGAATACGACGGTGAGGTTGGTCACTTGCGTCGCCGAGACCTGTTCAGGTGCCCCATCGATGCTGACCACATTGGGCACATCGAAATTCTTCGGTACCCAGACCACGGTATAGGATACTGGCGCAATGGAAGAGAACGTGTCCACGAAGTGGAATTTGTTCTCATAGTTCGGCTGCTGGCTTACAGGGAGTGTCACGAAAGTGAGCCACGCATTGTTGAGGGGGATCACCTGTCCATCCGAACGTGTTACACTGAAAAGATCGAAGAGCCCGTTCCCGGGATCCTCGAGCTTGACGTAGTTCCAGCCGACTTCTGAGGCCGTCACCGTGAGGGTATTGGTGAACGATGGCGGAAGGACGGGCGATGAAAAACTTCCCTCTTCGGCCAGAACCACCTCCATGGTCACGTTGCCTTGGGAGAGATAGATGATGTCCGGAAGATCCGTTGGATCGAAGATGTCGTTCACGAGGAAATCTCCGATACCATCGTCCAATGCACCATACACCTTGATGCTGTGGGTGAGCTCATGCAGTTCCACCCCTTGTATCAAGCTCAACTCCAGGTTTCCAAAGCTGTTGGCATGTACCACCTCTGCCTCATAGCTCACGAACTTCCCGAGCAACGAACTCGTGAGGTACCATTGGCCAATACGGGTTTGCAGCGGCGGGATCGTACCGAAATTGATGTTGGTGACGCCGAGTTGTGCCGGTTGCCCCTGTAGGTTGGAACCAACGAGGTTGAAGTCGATCGCCAACCCGGACTCGTTCTCGATGATCTCCGGTTGCGCGGACGAGATCGTCATGTTCACGGCAGGTCCGTAGCCATCGTTCTCGATCATCACGGCCAGTTCCGCAGGAACGGGAAGGCTCAATGGCAGGAGTGGTCAGTGGATCGTCACCCAGGATGTTGCGCTCCAGGAAGTAGTGGAGCATGAGATCGGGGCTTGGGTTCACGGTGAGCACGACCGGCGCAAGGGGCATCGTAACCATGGCTTCAGCAAATGGGTCCCAATAGGTCATGGAACCACCGAAACTGTATTGCTGCGGTGCGGTAGGTGCGGCTTCCAGCGTTGGAATGAAGAGGTACTGTACGCTACCGTCCTGCCCGGCCGGTATCGCGCCCGTGCCGGCCACATCGCTAAGATTCGTCAGCGACTCCACGTTCATCTGGAAAAGCCCATTGCTGGGTAAGCCATCCGCATTCCTGATGACGATGTCCACGGTGAGTGAATCCAGCGCATCCTCTGGGTGACCATTGAAGATCGTCAGCGTACCGGAGAAGGCCTCGCGGGTCATGGTCAGTTGCTGGCTGAGTTGCACCGTGACCGAAGCACAGACGCTCTGCCCTTCGACCTGCAACACCGCACCCAGTTCAGCCATGGCATTGTCCAACAATTCCCAAACGGAATCATATCCCCTGGAGGTCGCATAGTTCACCACGTCCCTCATCTCCGTATTGAGGGCAACCACCAGATTCCTATTGATGATGTCGGGATAGGGTCGCATTGGGCTCATGCACCTTCGCCCCAAGCCTGCATGGAGGTGTTCCACCGCAGGAAGAAAGCCTGAAGCGTATCCGGGGAGATCTCATATCCTGAAAGTGCCGCTAGGATGGCCACTTGGTTCTGGGCACTGAACGGCACTCTTGCAATGACCTGCGGCTCGATCAATGCTGAGACATCGGGCCAGGCATCGGTGAAGATCATCCCGCCGAAATACTCCACAGCCCAGGCTTCGCGTGCCTGATAAGCAGCAACAGCCGTATCAATGTCAGCGATCAGTTGGGCATAGACGCTGTTGGACGGACCCGGCAGGAACTGGCTCTGGCCTGAGCCGTTGCCCCCTCCGCCCCCAAAGGCTTCCACTGAAACTTCCGGGATCAGACAAGTTTTCGCAGCATCACTGATACCATCGGCACATTCGCTCTCCTCGGGTTCGGGCTCCGGTATACAATCCTTTATCTCTCCCAAGTCTTCGATGTCCTCTGCGTTGGCAACGCACACGATCGGTTGGTGGCTTCCACACCCGTCCCGATAGCCTCCCCGACAGGCCCTGGCCAACAGCCGCCAATGGCTGCGATAATGTCAAGAATACAATCAACACAGTTGAGCTCGATGCTAACCGTCGGCTGCCACGGCTGGCCTCCTCCGGTTCCCTGTGGTATGACCGGGCAAATAGCACATGGGGGGAACCCATTTCCGAACACAGAAGGATTGAATATGGTGTGGCTTACTGGCAGACCCAGATCGATATCACATGATCTTCCAGCGAAAGTGAACAACTCCCCTCCCTGCTCCCAGTTTCCATTGCTGAGGTCACAGTAGTACCAGTACAAGACCTGCGCGAAATCCTTACAATTAAGCCCTTCATCCATGAAAGAGCTGTACTGCGACTCACCCATACCTAGGAACTGCGATATTCCTTCAACAGTAGGTCCTCCTGAGAACTCTTGGAGCGGCGTTTCACGCAGCCGCATGATCACCGGTACCTGGATCGTTTGCAGTGCAAGCAGATCGGCTGGCGCGTAGTTGGTCACGAACTCATATTCCGGGTCGTTCTGCGGCAGGGTCAAGGTCACGTCCTTGGCGGTGATCAGGCCATGATTGGTCAGCGTTGCGTTGAACGCGTACACGTCAGTTCCAAAGAGCTGCGGCATGGTGTCCGGCATGTCGATGGTCACCACCGGCATCGGGACGTTCGTTTGGAACACCGTGGTCAACGTGATGTCATAAACATCTTGTATGGCCGTCGGCACCACGTTCCAACTGTAGGTGATGGCTTGGTAGTTCAGGAATACCGTTTCCGTGATGGAAGCACCGGGATCGATCGTCACCGTGCCGTTATAGGGCAGGTGCTGCGCCTTTTCCACGGTGAGGCGGTGCGTTCCTTCCGGAATATCGGTCGCCGTGAAAGCACCGTTGGCATCGGTGGTTCCTTCTGCATAAATGGCTCCTGTGTAGTAGTTCCGAACCTTCACCGAGGCCCCTGCCACCATGGGTGCGCCATCGGTGAAGAAGGTGAACTGGTTGGTCACCTCCACCGTCAGCCCTCCCGTGGTCTCGCTCACTTTTTGGAACGTGAACGGCAGGCTGAAGCTGTTCCCGTTCTGCGCGGCAATACCGATCGAACCGTTGATCGGAAAGTCGAACGGTACATCTGCTGTGGCTTGGAAGCGGAGGATCACGAGTGCGGTATCGCCAGGTGCGATCGCGGGCATCAGCAATGGCGTGAGTGTGGACAACCACGCTACCTGGGGCAGGTTGATGGCGACAAGCCCCGTGGAACCGCCACCATTGTTGACCAGGTGGAATTCCACCAAGCGCTCACCCACGCTCTGTGACACGGTTGTGTTGATGTTGGTGATGTCGGCAACGATGTGGCCGCCGGGTGCCTGGCAGTAGTAGAAGGCGTCCATCGGCTGGATATCACCAAGGGTGGAAACAGCTTTCAGGTTGGCCGCGACGAAGTTGCTGCCCGGCGTGAGCACAGTGCCGGTAACGGCGTACCCGATACTGAGCGCTGCATTGCCTGCCAGCGTTGGGATGGCGTCGAAGTGCGCCACCGCTCCGGTAGGCAGCGTCACCGGGGCGATCGAGAAGTTGGTGAGCGCCGTGTTGCTCAGGTTCTGCACCGGCAGCGTTCCCGTGATCGTGTCGTTGATCAACACCATGAACTGTGGCAGCGTTCCGTTGTTGATGCGCACCCCGAGGATATCGAACGCGTCCTGTTCCGCAATGGCTTCGATGCCGGGGAAAGAAGCGCCGACGATATAGTGGCCCGCTTCAGCGGCGAGCGGCACGAAGGAGGTCGCATAGTTACCGTTGTCATCAGTGGTGGTTTGCACCTCCCGACGCAGGCCCCGGTGATCACGTACACCTCCACCGGTTCGTTCGCAGCAGGAAGGCTGCTGCTTCGTAGCCGTACCGGTGATGGGGATGGGGTGTTCTTCGGATAATGTGCATCGACCACTTGCGCCGTCGCCGTGTAATCGGGAACGATGTCGACGATGGTCGGAAGCGAGGTATTGTTCGTGTGCAGCAGCTCGGTGATGCTGACTAGCGGATTCACTTGGAAGAGCAGGCGGTGCTGGCCAGGCAGGTTGGGTGCTGTCGTACTGCCATTCAACACGGCGGTTTGTCCGATGGGGACGGATGTCAGGGATGAAGTCCTCGGAAACGATCACATCGCTCGCATCTACAATGCTGTTCTGCGAGAGGTAGCCCCGTACCAGCAATCCGCTGGATGCCGTGGCGAAACCGGTGTTGACCACCGACACCTGGTAGCTGTAGCTCGCGAGTGCGGGCAGCGTATTGCTCGTGAGCGACACGTTGCTCACCTGAGGTCCGGCTTGTTGATGTCCGTAACGAGGACCCAACCGATGCCCGGTGAGAAACCGGCCGCAGCCGCGTTCAGGTACACTTGCTGGCTGCCGTCGGGTACGCCATCGTTCACCGTGGTGATCGGAACGTCGACGAAACTCGCGCCCATGGGGATAAAGGCCGTAGCTGGCAACGTGGCCTCGTTCGTATTCGATGAGGAGAGGCTCACCTCGAGCGCCACATCGCCTGGCGTGTTGCGTTGCACGCGCAGCATGCCCGCACTGGGAAGGCCTTCAGCGAGCGTGGTCGGTATGGTCGAAACCGATAGCGCCGGTCCATCGTTGTCCGCAACTGTGAGCACTGCTGTAACGAAACCGGCGGAGGCGGGAGGCGCACTGCATCCGCAGGACGCCAACTGGAGCGCAGCAGTGATGGTCACGTTGCGGAACCCATCAACCAGGCTGTTGTCCACCACCCCTATGTCAAAGGTCTTCTGCGTTTCACCGGCAGCCAGGGAAACGCCACTGGGGAGGAACAGCGTATTGGTCAAGTTCACGGACAAGCTCGCCGTGAACGCAATGGGATTGCTACCTACCGTGCGCCGCAGTGTTGCTTGGGTGGCTACGAAACCACCGGCTTCCGAAATGGTATCGGTCTGGAGGGTGAGTTCCAAGCCCGGCACATCATCGTCACCAAGTGTGGAGGATGCACTGGTCGCTGTATGTCCCGCAGCTCCAGCGTTGATCGAGACGGTGATATCCAGTTCCGGAATGTTGTCCTGCTGCAAGGTCACAGATACGTCCACGGAAGTACCGCCCATTGGAATGATCACCGATGCAGGAACGGGAACCGAACATTGTTGCTCGATGTCAGGAACACTTGGAGCGGAGCCGTAGGTGCGAACGTTGTCGTGATCTGGAAGGTGAAGTTGTCGCCTTCCATGCGCGTTGCAGGAAGGTTGGCGATACCCAGCGCAGGGACCTCATTGTCCAGAACGGTGATGCCCTGTTGCACGGACGGATATCCAGTTGCGGAAACAGTCATCGTGGCCTGCACCGGACCCTCCAAGGCCCCGTTCTCCAAGGCCAGTACCGTGAAGGTCTTCCCGGCCTGCCCGGCCAGGATGGTGACCGTTGCCGGGAAACTGAAACGCTGCGCCTCCGTGAGGGACATGCTCACCACTTCGGCGATCGCAACGGAACCACTGCGGAGCACCGTGACGGATATGGGCGTTGATGAACCTTCGACGACCTGGGTCGCTGAAAGCTGGAGCGCCAACAGTTTGGTGATGGTCCATGTGGTGGACTGAATACCGGTATTGTTCGCTGTCGTTCCGGCGAGTTCCACCAGGCCTGCACCGGGCACCAACTCCACAACGAATCGACATACATCAGCCACGTTGAACTGGGTGGGGATCAGCACCGCATCACTGCGCGTGATCGATCCGCCAATGCCGATCATCCCGGCTTCGCTGAACGCCGATTGCTTGAGCAACGTGCGGTTCTGACCGGTACTGGATTCCGCATAGATGCGCTCGGTCCACGTCTTGGTAGAGGGCGCTGTTCCGATGTTGGAGACAGACCAATCGATCGTGACGGTTTCGCCCGGCGTGATGACGGTCGGCGCTGCGGTGACGTTCTGCACGGCTATGTCGGGTCGTGGCACAACGCAATGGCAAGCAACCGACCACGTTCCGCTTTCCGCACCCAGTTGGCAAGCTGTTCCGGGCAAGCCACTTCCGCCGGGCACGCCTGCACAATCGATGAGCTGGCCCACGCATACGCAGTTCGTACCCACCACGTCGTTGCCTGTGGTGGCATTGCCATCATTGCAAACGAAACCGATCTCACCCGGTGTGTTCGGGCAGTCATCGTTGCAATCCGCGATGCCATCGTTGTCAGCATCCGTGTCGGCCACCGCACAGCCGCACACACCGGGTGCGATCTTCAGCGGATCGGTCGGGCAACCGTCGATACAATCGGCAGTGCCATCGCTATCGGTGTCGGTCTCCGGTGATCCGCAGCCACATGCACCGGCTGCGACCTTCAGTGGATCCGCAGGGCAACCATCGATGCAATCCGCAGTAGCATCGCCATCAGTGTCGGTATCGATATTGCCGCAACCGCACGCCCCATCTGCTTGCTTCAGTGGGTCAGCGGGGCACCCATCGGTATTGTTCGTTACCGTGTTCGGTGGTGGTGCGCAGGTGAAACCAGGGATCGCTGCCCCAGCACCGAAGCCATCAGCATCGCTGTCGGCATAATAGTTCTGGGCCACATCCGGCGATCCAGCCGCAGGCGCCTGCAACGATCTTCAGCGGATCCGTATCGCATTCATCGATGCAATCGGCAGTGCCATCTCCATCGGTGTCGATATCGGGGACACCACAACCGCAGTCGCCAAGCGCGATCTTGTTCGGATCGCTGGGACAACCATCGATGCAGTCGGCTGTGCCATCGCCATCGCCATCGGCATCCGGGGTCCCGCATCCACACTGGCCCAGCGCGATCTTCAACGGATCGTTCGGGCAGGCATCTATGCAGTTCGGCGTACCATCGCCCTCGCTGTCCGTCTCAGCGTTATCACACCCGTAAACACTAGGTGCCTGTTTCAAAGGATCGGCGGGGCAACCGTCGGTATTGTTCGTCACCGTGTTAGGCGGCACCACGCAGGTGAAGCCCGGGATCGCTACGCCAGCACCGAAGCCGTCTCCATCCATATCAGCGTAGTAGTTGATCGCTACATCCGGGGTGCCGCAACCACACGCCCCGGTAATTGCTTCGTGCCGTCGGAGGGGCATTGGTCCGTGCTGTTCGCTGCATATCCCGGTGGAACGGAGCAGGTGTATCCAGCTTGTTGTGCGCCGTTCGGATCGCCAAACCCGTCGAAGTCCACGTCCTCGTAGTAGGTCACCGCTACATCGGCCACACCACAGCCGCATGCACCGGGAATGATCTTCAATGGATCGCTCGGACAACCGTCATCCACATTGCAGGTGCCATCACCATCCGTGTCCTGGAAGGTCCCCGCGCACACACAACCTGCGGTCACTGCATCATTTATCGTGCAGGCATCGTCGTCGTTGCACGTTGCGCCCGGTACCAAGCCGTTGGTACAAACGAAGGGCAGCGTACTCTCTGCATCGGCTACGGTGAACTCCCGGAACAGGCCCACATTGAGCGCACTGCGCGTGTATGGGTTGGCACCGCCCGCAGCACCCAAGGTGAGCGCCACCCAGTCCGTGCCGTTGTAACTGTGCAGGCCGCTGTTCGCCCGATCGAAATTCGCGCCCTCATCGCCAAGGTTCCATTGCAGTTGCACAGTGGCTTGGTTGCCGCCGGGTGTGTTCTCGGTGATCGTCCAGGTGCGCTCCACTTGATCGTTCACCACCAAAGTTCCCGAAGGCACTCCGGGTGCAGCGTAGTCGCTATGTACATCCGTTCGCACCCGCAGCGAAACGTTCCGAAGGTCCGCTGGTCAGGGTCAGTGTTGCGGGCATATAACTGCTGCCGTTGGTGATGGGGAACGGATAGGCCGCGCCCGTGGCCACCATACGTTGGAAACTGCCAGTGCCGTTGGTGATGAAGTGGTTCGTTGCGTTGCCACCCACCAAACTGGCCAATGCGCTGTTGCTCAAGAAAAGGTTGCTACTGCCCAGCGTCACCTTCCCGTTCGTAAGAGTTAGCGCGTTCGTTACCGTTTGATCTCCACCGAGCGTTACGCCGTTCGCGTTGTTGATGCGGAGCGTGGTGATGCTCCCCGTGCCGTTGAGCGTTTGCGCAGTGCTCCCCGCGAAGGGGAGATTGGTAAGTGTTACGCTACCATTGTTGGTGAACGACGGGCCCGTGAAACTGGTGAGGGTGCCAGTGAGGATGCCCGCGTTGCTCACAGTGCCGGATAGGGCCTGAGCAAGAGAGTAATTGAGCACGCGCGATGCCGCAACATTGAGCACGCCCGTGTTCGTTAGCGTGTTCGCGATGACCCAACTGCCGCCGTTGATGTTCAATGTCCTGAGTTGGTCATAGCCGGGCACCGCTCCAGGTCAACCACTGCCCGTTGCCGGTGTAGTTTACCGTGCCCGCATTGTTCAGCGCGATCTGGAGCTGGTTGTCCCCCGCGAAGGAGATGTTGAGGACGCCCTCGGCGGTGTTCTGGATGTTACCTCCGGCGTTGATAATGCCACCGCTCCAGTTGATCGTGCCGTTGTTGACAAGGCTGTTGTGGAGCGTTTTGGTGCCAGTGGTGTTGATGGCGGCGGTGAGTCCGCTTTGGATCACAACAGCGGTAGTGCCGGTGATCGATCCGCTTTGCCAGGTGAAGGCACTACCGGGTGCGAACTCCAGCGGACTGCCGCTGGTATTGTTCCAGGTGCCGCCCGTGATCAGGACGGTATGGGTGCTGTTCACCCAGGGGAACGCTTGGTCAGGCCCCGGATTGCAGGACGATCTGCCCGGCACCGGGGAGGGTGGTTCCCGCGCTCAGGTTGGTGGTTGCGGTGAAGTACGCTGTGCGCCCTGCGGGCAGATTGAAGATGCCGGTGTTGTTCAGCGTGTTCGCAAAGATCCAATAGCCGGCGTTGATGTTCAATGTGCCTGAGTTGGTCATAGCCGGGGCACCGCTCCAAGTCAACCACTGCCCGTTGCCGGTGTAGTTTACCGTGCCCGCATTGTTCAGCGCGATCTGGAGCTGGTTGTCCCCGCGAAGGAGATGTTGAGGACGCCCTCGGCGGTGTTCTGGATGTTACCTCCGGCGTTGATAATGCCACCGCTCCAGTTGATCGTGCCGTTGTTGACAAGGCTGTTGTGGAGCGTTTTGGTGCCAGTGGTGTTGATGGCGGCGGTGAGTCCGCTTTGGATCACAACAGCGGTAGTGCCGGTGATCGATCGCTTTGCCAGGTGAAGGCACTACCGGGTGCGAACTCCAGCGGACTGCCGCTGGTATTGTTCCAGGTGCCGCCCGTGATCAGGACGGTATGGGTGCTGTTCACCCAGGGGAAACGCTTGAGTCAGGCCCCCGGATTGCAGGACGATCCGCCCGGCACCGGGGAGGGTGGTTCCCCGCGCTCAGGTTGGTGGTTGCGGTGAAGTACGCTGTGCGCCCTGCGGGCAGATTGAAGATGCCGGTGTTGTTCAGCGTGTTCGCAAAGATCCAATAGCCGGCGTTGATGTTCAATGTGCCTGAGTTGGTCATAGCCGGGGCACCGCTCCAAGTCAACCACTGCCCGTTGCCGGTGTAGTTTACCGTGCCCGCATTGTTCAGCGCGATCTGGAGCTGGTTGTCCCCCGCGAAGGAGATGTTGAGGACGCCCTCGGCGGTGTTCTGGATGTTACCTCCGGCGTTGATAATGCCACCGCTCCAGTTGATCGTGCCGTTGTTGACAAGGCTGTTGTGGAGCGTTTTGGTGCCAGTGGTGTTGATGGCGGCGGTGAGTCCGCTTTGGATCACAACAGCGGTAGTGCCGGTGATCGATCCGCTTTGCCAGGTGAAGGCACTACCGGGTGCGAACTCCAGCGGACTGCCGCTGGTATTGTTCCAGGTGCCGCCCGTGGTCAGGACGGTATGGGTGCTGTTCACCCAGGGGAACGCTTGAGTCAGGCCCCGGATTGCAGGACGATCGCCCGGCACCGGGGGAGGGTGGTTCCCGCGCTCAGGTTGGTGGTTGCGGTGAAGTACGCCGTGCGTCCTGCGGGCAGGTTGAACGTGCCGGTGTTGTTCAACGTGTTGTTGAAGACCCAATAGCCTGCGTTGATATTGAGGGTCCCGGAGTTGGTCATGGCCGGGGCGCCGGACCAGGTAGACCATTGCCCATTGCCGGTGTAATTCACAGTGCCCGCATTGTTCAGCGCGATCGCAGGTAGTTGTCCTGAGGGAAGGAGATGTTGAGCATCGCGCTGGTGCTGTTCTGGATGGTACCACCGCCATTGATGACCCCACCGCTCCAATTGATCGTACCGTTGTTGGTGAGGGTACTGTTCAGTGTCTTAGTTCCCGTGGTGGAGAGGGACACGGTCAAGCCCATCGATAGCGTAGCCCACTGCCCCGCCGATCGTTCGGTCTGCCATGTGAAAGCACTGCCCGAAGCCATTACGGTAGGGATTTCCGGAGGTGTTGTTCCATGTGCCGCCTTGCTTGATCCAGTGGTGTGTGGTGTTGGTCCATGGAAAACTCTGGGTCACGGTGCCGCTCTGTTGATGATCGTCCGGCACCGGCGAACGTGGTCCCCTGCGTTCAGGTTGGTGGTACCGTTGAAGTAGACGGTCCGCCCGGCGTTCAAGTTGATCGTACCGCTATTGTTGAGCGTGCCCTCGAAGACCCAATAGTCGGTGCTGATGTTGAGCGTACCGGAGTTGGTAAGGGCTGGTGCGCTCGCCCATGTGGTCCACTGCCCATTGCCGGTGTAGTTCAGGGTCCCGGCGTTGGTCAGCGCGATCTGCAGGTAATAATTCCCGAAGAAGGAGATGTTGAGGATCGAGCTGGTGCTGTTCTGGATGGTACCACCGCCATTGATGACCCCACCGCTCCAATTGATCGTACCGTTGTTGGTGAGGGTACTGTTCAGTGTCTTAGTTCCCGTGGTGGAGAGGGACACGGTCAAGCCCGCATCGATAGCGTAGCCCCCTGCCCCGCCGATCGTTCCGGTCTGCCATGTGAAAGCACTGCCTGATGCCAACACGGTTGGGTTCCCAGCCGTGTTGTTCCAGGTGCCACCTTGCTTGATCCAAGTGATGGGCGGAATTGGTCCACGAAAATTCTGGGTCACCGTTCCGGTTTGCTGATAGATCTGTCCGGTGCCTGCGAACGTGGTCCCGGCGTTCAGGTTCGTAGTACCATTGAAGTAGATCGTCCGCCCGGCGGAAAGGTTGATCGTGCCGGTATTATTGAAGGTGTGCTCCATCACCCAATACCCGGCGTTGATGTTGATCGCTCCTGAATTCGTAAAAGTCCCGCCCCCCGTATCCCACTGGCTGGCTCCGGTGTAGGTGATCGTTCCGGCGTTGTTCAGGTTACAGCTGAGCCGGTCACTACCGGCAATGCTGGCTGCGATCGTTCCGGTTGACGAATTGGTGATGGTCCCGGTACCGGTAAGTGTTCCCCCGCTCCAGTTGATCAAACCGTTGTTGGTCAAAGGGCTGTCAATGATCCCGCCCGCAGCCAAGTTCAATGTGCCGTTGTTCGTGAAGTTGGCGAATGCGCCAAATACGCGCAGGTCGCGCGAGGCGGCCATGTTCCAGTGCCATTGTTGACGATCGTACTCTGAGCGTAGGTCGTGGTGTTGCCGTTCACCGTTCCGCCGGGCCTGCACCACCAATGGTCCGAATATGTAGCCCTCAAATTGTAGTTCAAAATGCCCCCGTTCTCCACATGCACCACCCCGCAGCATCCGAAACCTCCACATGTGCTGCTGGCCGTATAGGTCCCGAAGATCCTCACGTCCACTGCAGCCGCGCCATCGTTCCACGAATGACATCCACCAGTATTGGAGAGTGTTGCTCCTGCCTCGATCACCAGGTCATCCATAGCTATACTGACCGCACCGGTGAGCGTCACCACGTGCAACGACTTGATCGCAATGCTGGAACTGTTACTGGCCGTTGGGTATGCTGTGGCAGCTATCCACGCCGATGCTCCCATTGCTCCCATGTGCCGAGAGCGTTCCAGTTTCCGCTGACTTTGCTTTGGTAGTCCTGTGCGTACATCGCAACCTGCAAGAGCAGGAAAGCCGCCAAAAGGGAGAGCCATCGGTTCAGTGTTCTCATTACCAGAAAGTCTAGGTGGGAAGGGGATCTCAGCAGATGTTCATGCCTATGGCGAAGAGAGGGCACCGCAGCAAGCGTTGCAATACCGGAAAACAGGTATTTGGATGGATCCCGTGGCTTTGATGCCAGGCAGCGAGGACCTGAATTGGCTCGTAATTCGGGCTGGATACCGCCATGGTCAAGGGTTTCCAGTGCTGCGTGTGTTCACACCGCACCACTCATGACAGCACCTACACCCAAAACACCATATGGTCCGAAGCGACCCATATCACCCCGGTTCATGAACCTATTAATGGCTGCAACACGGTTCGGAGCCTTCATCTTTTTGATGATGCGGTGCGTGTGGTTCTTCACCGTGAAGGCCGAGAGGTGCAGGCGTTCCGCCACCTGTGCATAGGTGTGCCCTTCTGCGAGCAGACCGATGACAAGACGCTCCTTGGCCGTGAGCCCGAAGTGGACGGGGGCTTTTTGTGGCGCAGGTGATCGATGAGCCTGCGGAGTTCCTCGGGACCGAGGGCGATCGAGGACCGGACGATCGTGCGGACGGCCGCGGCAAGATCATCGCCCGTGCAGGGTGTGCGCAAATAGCCGCTCGCACCGTGGACCAGGGCGCGATGGATCAGGTCCCCATCGCGGCGTTCGTCGGCCACCAGCAAAGGCACATGCGGGAAACGCTCACAGGCATGTCGCAGGAACAGGTGTTGTGGTAGGTCAGGCAGGTCGCCGTTCAGCACGATCGCGTTCGCCTTTGGAAGGCTCGTCCGGCGCAGCAATTCAAGCCGGTGCCGTGGGTGGAGAGCAACTCCAAATTCGGATGCTGCAAACGACCGATGTGGTTGCGGCTCCCTTGCCGGTCCGCGTCATGAACGAGCACGAAGCGCAACACGCCGTTCCCTCGCTCGCCTTGCGGAAGTGATCGATCGTCCATCGACCCAAAACTATTGGACCGCTGTCCCCCCACAATAGGGAATTGGTTCACGATCGGAGGGGAAGCAGTTGTCAGCTGATAGTTGATAGTTCTGCTGACCCAAATGCCAGTGCGCTCGACCGCGCGACGGACAATTGACAACTATCAGCTATCCTCCGATCGACGCCCGAAATAACGGTTGGTCGCCTCGGTGCGGTTCTGCACCTGCAACTTGGTGTACACGCGGAACACATGGTTCTTCACGGTGCCGATGGAGATGCCGAGTTGCGCAGCGATCTCCTTGTACAACAATCCTTCTGCGAGCAACTTCAGGACCTCCGCTTCGCGATCGCCCAGATGTTCCTCCACGATAGGCACGGCGGAAGGGCGTTGCTTGAAGTGATCCACAACACGGCGTGCGATGGCGCGCTCATGGGTGCCCGCCGTCATGGATCTCGCGCACAGCGGCCACGATCTCGTCGGGACTGCTGTTCTTCAGCAGGAAGCCGCTGGCACCGAAGCGCAACGCGTCGAAAATGCGTTTGTCATCATCATACACGGTGTACATCATGAACTGGATGCCCTTCTTGCGCTCTGCCATCTGCCGCACGAACTCGATGCCGTCCATACCCGGCAGGTTCATCCACCACCATCACATCAGGCTGTTCGGTGCCTGCATCGGCGAGCGCCAGTTCCGAGGAACGGAAGGTGTTCACCAACCGGAACCCTTCGGTGGTCGTGAACACTTCGCGGAGCATGGCGCGTATGTCCGCATCATCCTCCACCACGCTCACACGCAAGGGTCCTGCTTCCGCCATGGCCGCTAAAGTTCGCTCATGGGCCGGGCTGCCCAATAGGGAATTGGTTCACGATCGGGTGCCGTGCCGATATTGCGACGGTAAGGCATGGAAAGGACGGGAGCTTGGAGAGGTAGGTGGTTGTGCCGCGCGGTGGCAATGAGCGCACTATGCTGGGGCATGCACCAACATGCTCATGCGCAGTGGAACAAGGCGGTGCGCGACTCCCTACTACCGCTCCTGGATCCCCAGGAAAGGAGCCTGGACCAAGTGACGCGCTACGGCCTCGTTTCGGGTACGTGGATGGTCTCCAGCAAAGCCCGTCCCTATCTGGCACATTGGACACGCTGACGCGCTTATTTCTCACCCACGAGGGGGAGGAGGTGCGGCGCTTCGCGCGTACCGTTCGTGCGCAATACCATTACAATAGTGGTTACCAAGCCAAGTTCAAGCGGGATATTCCGGGTGCTTTGGGTCATTTTGAGAAGTCGTGTTCGCTGTCGAAGGACTTGGGCAACTTAGTACACCTGGTCGGCAGCTACGAAGCGCTCGGTTCGCTGTACCGATCGGTGGGTGAACCACAACTCGCACTTGCCTATTATCAGGAGGCGCTGCCCCTGGTGGATCCTGTCGGTGATCCCCCGCGTGAGACCACATTGCGGATCGCGATGGCCAGCGCCTATTGTGATATCCGCCGATATGATCTGGCCGAAGATCAACTCGCTCTATGTGACACCAGCATGCCTGAGGTACACCCCAATGTGTTGGAAGGCATGGCGTACCTGCTTGAAGCAAAGGGCCAGCGAGCGCACGCGCTGAAAAAACTGGACCGCGCTGCCCAGGTCATGGCGCTTGATCCGGAACCATGGGGGTACATAGGGGTGTACTCACCCATGGCACGCATGAAAATGGCGGGAGGCGACCATGCAGGTGCTTTGGAGGCAGCTTCGGCTTGCAGGGAGGTGGCCGCAGGCACGGGCGATGAAGCCGGGTGGTGCACCTGCTCCATACTCGCGGGCGAAGCAGAATTAGCCTTGGGTAATTCGACGCGAGCGGAGACACTGCTGCGAAGTGCGTTGGACACCGCTCGCTTTCATGGGTATCTGGGTCTTGCGCGCGAAACCGGCGATGAAGGATCCATGGTGCAAGCCGCAGCACTATTGCGCGACATCTACATGCGCCAGAACAGGTTGAAGGAAGCGGTGGAAATGACCACATACTGGTCTGAATTAAAGGACACCCTGAACCCTTGGACGGTCGGCTGGAAGTACCCCGGACCAACATGGGCGCAAGGCGCTCACCGACAGCCTTGAACTGGTGCGCATCGGAAAAGAGGCACAGTGCGACTCGGATGGCCAACTCCAACTGAGAGCAGGACCGCAGGCGAGCGCTCGCCCGGTCCGGGGTCCGCTGCCCTGGTGCTTTTTATCGCTGATAGCCTACTTCCTCGTCACCCGATTGAAACAGGCTCGTCGAATGGCGGCACTGGAAAAAAACCAACTCCGACAGGAAGCGGTCATCGCCGAACTGCGGATGCGTGAGGAATTGCGCCGTGATGCACATGATGATCTCGGTTCCCGGTCTCAGCGCATTGAAGTTGCGCAGCGAACTGGCATTGCGGTGATGAGACCGAGGGACCGAAACGCGAACGATTGCGCGCACTCTCGGCAAAGCCGACGAGTTGATCTCAGCATGCGCGAGCTCCTGTGGTCCATGGATACCGAACGGCGCAGCCTGCGCGACACGGTGGACCATTGCACGCTCTACACACGCTCGTACCTCACTGAACACGACATCAAGCTTGAACTCACGGTGACCGGTGATTGGCCGGACCTCCCGCTGGACCCACGCCAGCGGCGCGACCTGTTCCTGGTGGTGAAAGAGGCCTTGCACAACGTGATGAAGCACGCGAATGCCAGCACGGTGACCATGACGTGGCAGTGGTCCAACGGAATGGACCTGGTGATCCAGGATGATGGGATCGGGCTCGCCTCCACCACGGATCACGCGGGAAACGGGTTGAGCAACATGCGCGAACGGATCAGGAACTAGGCGGAACCCTTTGGATGCGGACAACGGTCCCGGATCTTTGAAGACGCATGTTCGCATCACCGAGGATGCACTGAAGCAGCGGGAGGACGGACAGGGATCAGCCCAGCACCTCCTTCATCTTCGCGCCATCGTTGCGGGCT
>JADJDP010000052.1 GCA_016702645.1 Flavobacteriales bacterium | reverse complement strand
GGCATCCCAAACCTTCAAGCCGGAGTAGGAGAATTGTTCAATTCCTTGGTCATCCACGAACACAGCGCTGGAAGGCGAGGTCTGTCGTGGCACCAAGGGGCCGGAGCACTGCAGGTCGATCCGCAGGGGGCCATTGCCATTGGGTTCCTGGTTCACGAGGAAATTCTGGCGAAGCCCTTCTTCTCCGTGCAGGTATTGCACATCCATTCCAACACCATGAAAAACCAGATCGTCTTCCAAGCAGGAAGCAGATGCGGACCATGCACTGCGTGAGCACTTTTCTTGCCATGGCCAAGCACATCGAAACGCGTTGACCAACCATGCCCCTTGCCGTCCTGAGAAAAGGAAACCGTTCGCGTCTATGTGGGCCTCGTGGCCATGGCAACATGCACGGCTAGATAGTTCCCCGGAACCATCGATGCGTGTATCCGCAGTTGGTCCTGCGTGATCCAGTCGCTGGCAAGTGCGCTGTCCAGCACCAATGGCCCTTGCGCACGACTTGACAAAGACGTACCAATGAGGACCCAGGACAGGATCCAGGAGGCGCGGAAGAACATCACTTTGGGAAAGGAGCAAAAGCCTTGGAGCACAGGCAAAAGTACTGTATCCGTCAGCAGAGCCGCAAGGCCTGTTCCGCATCCCGCCGGGTACATTTGGCCCCATGCCTCTTTGTTTCTCCGGCCGGTGCATGCGTTGGTGCTTTTTGGCTGTGTTGCTGCCGGTGCGGGTTGCTGCCACAGAGGGAGGGGATACGCTTCGTGGGGTCGTTGATACGTTGACGGCGCGAAAAAGTGCTTGCTGTCTGCGAACAGTGGCGATCGTGGGTGGGGTTGGAGCGATCGGGACCTACGTAGCACTGGATCAGGCGTGGTATGCCCAGTACGACAGAACCCCCTTCCACTTGTTCGATGATGGGGGCGAATGGTACCTCATGGACAAGACCGGCCACACCTTCAACTCTTACATGCTGGGGGAATGGGGCCACGGGGTTCTGTCAAACTGTGGGGCCTCGCCAGCCGCCGCCCGTTGGGCGGGAGGCTCCATTGGGTTGGCATTGCTCACCGGGGTAGAGGTGCTGGATGGTACTTCCTCGGGTTGGGGCTTCTCCAACTGGGATATGGTGGCCAACGTCGCGGGGGCGGGCTTGTTCATTGGGCAGGATCTTGGTTGGGGGGAGCAGCGCATGCGGTTCAAGCTCTCATCCCATCTCACGGACTATGCCGCTCAGCGTCCGGACCTGCTCGGGACCTCCGTTCCGGAACGGGTACTTAAGGATTACAACGGACTAACACTTTGGTTGAGCGGGAACCTGCGGAGCATTACCCGGTCCCCGAAACTTCCGGCTTGGCTCAATGTGGCCGTGGGCTACGGTGCTGAGGGGTTCATCAATGCCCGGCCGGAGGAGAACGTGGACGTCCATGGGCTTGCGCCCTATCGCCAGTTCTACCTCGCTCCCGACCTTGATCTGCGCCGGATCCCCTGCAAGTCCAAACTCGGGCGTACGCTGCTTTTCCTGCTCAATAGTATCAAGGTGCCGGCCCCGACCTTGGAGATCCAAAGTACGGGCAAGGTGGTGGGGCACTGGCTTTACTTCTGAACCAGCAAGCTGCCCTCCGAGATCATCAACTGCACCTTCATCACCGCAGCTACGGTCAGACTGTCGCGCACTTCGCCTCTCATTACCATTCCGTAGAGTTCGCTGAAAGGTAGTTTCCGAAGTACGAGTTCCTCATTGTGGTCAGGCATGGGCTCATGGTGTTCGAGACCTTGCGCCACGTAGATGATCGCCTCTTCATCAGAGGCGGAATTGCTCAGGTCCATTTGCAAAACTTCGGTCCAGCGACCGGCAGTGATGCCGGCCTCCTCCCGCAATTCGCGTTTCGCGCTTTCTAGTGGTGGTAGTTCGCGTTTTCCTCCACCTTCCGGGATCTCCCAACTGTATGCCTTTATGGGGTAGCGGTACTGCCCGATGATCCAGGTGTTCAGTTCGTCATCCAACGGCACGATGCCCACTGCGATGTTCTTGAAATGGATCACCCCGTAGATCCCTTGGGCACCGCTTGGATCGATCACATCGTGGTGGCTCACGCTGATCCACGGCGTGGCATACCGCTCTTCCGCACGGATCGTTCTCCACGGCCCACGTTCTTCCATGGCGGCAAGATAGAAGTGCTGCTCAGTGGCGTTCCTTGGGCAGGTCGAAGCGAATGCTCACCTGCATGCTGCTTCGCACGCGCTGTCCATTGCGCACAGCCGGGTGCCACGGTATACGGTACATGAGCCGCATGGCTTCTTCGTTGCAACCACCACCCACTTCTTGCAGAACATGCATGTTGCTCAAGCTTCCACTGGGTTCCACAACGAACTCGACCTGCACCGTGCCGTCGAGACTGATGCGGAACGCTTCCGGCGGGTAGCGCAACTCTTGTGAAAGGTACTTCGGCAGGCCGGCCATGCCGTTCGGGATCACTGGTGTCACATGGGTATCCACTTGTTTGGAGGACCATACAGCGTTCGAACTATCGGTGGGTAGTTTGAAGACTTCACCTTCCTGTGCATGCCTGGCTTTCAACCAACGTTTGTATTTGCCTGGTTCAAAGGGTACCGAGATATAATGGTCCTTGCCGGAGCAGTCTGCGCCGACCAGCCCGGGCTTCCATAATACCATCTTCAGTAGCCGCAGCGCTTCCTTGTCGCACTCCGGGCTGAGCGGACGTCCTACTTTCAAAGCGGTGACATTCCCATTCTGGTCCAGCTCGGTCGCTATCACCACTTCGCCCTTGATCCCCGCTTCCAGCGCCACGGCCGGGTACACCAACTCCTGCTCGAAGAGCCTTTCCAGGGAGGGTTTTCCTCCAACGGGTGAGCATGGTTCCGCGTTTTGTCCGAAGACCGATGCGAATGCACCAAGTGCGAGGAGAAGGAGCGATGAACGGATCATGGCGGGTGTATGTGCCCGTAAATTTGCAGTATGTCGGGCGCAAAACTGCATGTGGGCGATCGTGTGTCCTTCCTGGATGAGGTTGGCGGTGGAGTTGTGTTGAGGAACGGCAGGCTCGGCCATGTGTGGGTGCGTACGACCGATGGCTTCGAGTTGGAGCGTCCCATCAGGGGGTTGGTGCGTGCGCTCGACCAGGATCGACAGGCGAACATGCGCGTAAGTGATCACCAAGCCGGTATGATCGCGGCCAACGACGTCATGGAGGAACGCAAGCGAAAACAGAACGGCGTTCGTCCCGGCAAGACACCGAAGAAGCCCGAGGACAGTGGCGTTGCCGAGGTGGACCTGCACCTGCATGAGTTGGTGGAGGATGAATCGCACCTGAGTCCTGAGGAGCGACTGAGCTATCAACTGGCGTACTTCGAACGAGCGTTGGAGGCCGCGATCCGCGATGGCAAGCGAAAGCTCATCGTGATCCATGGAGTGGGCGAGGGGGTTTTGCGTGAAGAAGTTCGTCGCACCTTGCAGTATTATCAAGGGGTGCAGTTCCATGATGCGGATATGCGCCGCTATGGAGCGGGTGCCACGGAGGTCCTCATTCATCGCCATCGGTGAGGGGGAACCTGTTCATTGAAATCCTGTGCATCGCTCCACCGCCGCATTCCGCAAGGAGTGAGGAGGAAAGTCCGGGCAGCGTAGGGCACCGTGCTTCCTAACGGGAAGGGGTGCGGCTGGGAACGGCCGCGCTACGGAAAGTGCCGCAGAAAGGGAAACCGCCGAACCACCGCAAGGTGGTGGCAAGGGTGAAAAGGTGGGGTAAGAGCCCACCAGTGTTCCGCGCGAGCGGGGCAGCTAGGTAAACCCCACGGGCTGAAAGACCATGTATACCGGGGTTCCGCCGCAAGACGGATAAGGGCGGCTCGTCCGATCCCGGAGGGTAGGTCGCTAGAGATCGTGCGTGAGCGCGATCCCAGATAGATGGTGGGGACCGTCCTGAGCTTGTCGAAGGATGGAACAGGACCCGGCTTACAGATGCACAGGACCTTACACGAGGGGCCTTCTCCCGGCGAACGCCGCGGAGGGGGCCCTTCACCATTTTTGGCGAGGGCTGCACGGTACTTGCCAAGAGCGGCGTTGACCCACCGGTACATTTGGCAACGTGGTACGCATTGCGCTCGCATTCACCCTCGTTGCGCTGTTCACTTCCATGGTGAGCGCGCAGGAACTCATCACCATCAGGGGGCGCGTGGGGTCGGTGGACAACGAGCGTGCACATTACGATCTCATGATCGTGAACAAGCGCACCCGTACCGGGACCTTCGGCAATGCCGATGGCAGCTTCGTTGTGCAAGCTTTGCGGACGGATACGCTCATGATCGGGTCCAGCGGCTACCGCACAGCGATCATCACCATGACGGACAGCGCTGCCAAGCCGAGCTATGAGGTGTATGTGCGCCTCATGCGCGTCGTTCGACAGTTGCCAGAATTGCAGGTGATCAACGAGCGCACCCTTGCGGAGAGATCCAAAGGAGATCTCCAAGTTGGGCTACCGTGAGCAGGACTATCGCATCAGCAATGTTGATGCACTCCAAAGCCCCATCACGTTCCTTTATCAGGAGTTCAGTCGCAGGGAGCGTAGCAAGCGCCTTGCAGCGCAGTTGCGCAACGAGGACCGCAAACGGGAACTGCTGCGTGAGCTGCTGAAGAAGTATGTGGAGTTCGAGATCATCAACCTGAGCGATGATGCCTTCGACGACTTCATCGACTTCTGCGCCGTACCGGAGGAAGTGATCAAGGGGCTTTCGCAGTACGACTTCCTGATGTACGTGAAGAAGAAGTACGAGCTCTACTCGAGCCTCGGCCCCACGCGCAGACATTGACCATGCGGATGCGTTCGCTCCGGTCGTTCTCCCTGCTCCTTGCCTTTTTGCCTTCGCTTCTGCGCGCGCAGGAGGAAGTGATCAGGCAGATCCAACTCGGGGACTTGGTTGTGAAGGCACAGACCGAGGGCTTCGACCTGGAGGGCTTCATGCAGCAGGTGATGAAGGACACCACCTTCTACCATGCCTTTCTCAACACACGCTACTTTCCGCACGTGGTGCGCTCGGTGCTTTCTGTTCGCAACAAAAAGGAGTTGGAGACCGCCACGCTTTTCCGCCGGGGGCGACTAATGCGCGATGGCAGGTTCGCTGAACTGGTGTTGGACACGGTTTCGGAGAAAGGGCGTTTGCGCGAACGTGATGGCGATATGCGCTACCTCACGGCCGAGATGTACGATGATGTCTTCTTCCCCAAGGGGCGTTATGTGGCGAGCAATCGGATAGCGGACCGCACGCTGGAACTGGATCGATCCTCACGTTTCGAGAAGTACAAGAGCGAACTCAAGAAGTTCATGTTCAATCCGGGACAGGAGATCGCGAGCGTACCCATGGTGGGCGATAAGCTCGATCTCTTCGATCCGGAACTGACGCCCCACTACGACTACCGCCTGGACAGTGATTACCGCAGCGGCCATAGTTGCTGGGTTTTCACCGCCACGGCGAAGGACACCGTGAACACCGGCTCGGGGCCGGGCGCGCGCGCCGATGAAGATGACACCGTGATCAAGCGCATGGTCACCTGGTTCGATGATGTCGACATGAAGGTGGTGGCTCGCGAGTACCGCATCGCGCATGCCTCGCTCTTCCTCGACTTCGATATCACCATCCGCGTGGACAACACGGTGGTCAACGGTGAACTGGTTCCCGTCCGCGTGGACTACGACGGCGATTGGGACATTCCTTTCAAGAGCCGCGAAATTGTTCGATTCAGGCTGGACTACGATAACTGGATCACGGCTCCCTGAGGGTCATCGCCGCACGCCCAGCTCATAGGGTTTTCTATCCGCGATACTACGCCCAAGCGTAAGCTCATCTGCCTGGTCCAGCTCCGCACCCACGCTGATGCCACGTGCGATGGTGGTGACCAGGATCCCGTGTTCGTTGAGTTTGCGGTTGAGGTAGAAGCCGGTGGTATCTCCTTCCAAAGTGCCACCAAGTGCCAGCACAGTCTCGCGAATGCCGCCCTGTTGCACGCGATCCATCAGTTCGCGCGTGTGCAGATCGTCCGGGCCGATGCCATCCATGGGACTGATGACGCCACCGAGCACATGATAGAGGCCTTTGAACTGTCGCGTGTTCTCGATCGCGATCACATCACGAATGTCCTCCACAACGCAAACGAGCGATGCGTCGCGGTTCGGGTCGCGGCAGATCGCGCACTTGGGTTCATCGCTGATGTTGCAGCACACATCGCAGTAGCGCACTTCGTCGCGCATCTTCCGCACCGCTTCGCTGAAACGCGCCACCTCCTCTGGCTCGCGCCGCAGCAGGTCGAGCGCCAAGCGCATGGCCGTGCGGCGACCGATGCCCGGCAAGGTGGCCAGCTGATCAACGGCGTTTTCCAGTAAGGTGGAGGAGATGGACATGGGGCAAAGGAAAGCCAGTAGTTGGTTCTCAGTTGTCATTGGGCTGTCTGTTCACCCCGATTCGGAAGACTGACAACCAACAACTGACAACTCCCGGATCACATCCTCATTGCCGATCCGATACCCGCATTCCTTAGCACCATGAGCCCCGTGCTCCTCCTCTCCATCGTCTTCGGCTACTTCCTGCTGCTGCTCGGTATCGCATGGTACACCAGCCGCGGTGCAGGCGAACATGCGTTCTACAGCGGTGAGCGCAAGAGCCTCTGGTGGGTGGTGGCCTTCGGCATGATCGGCACGTCGCTCAGCGGTGTCACCTTCATCAGTGTGCCCGGCATGGTGCAGACGAAGGGCTGGACCTATCTCCAGTTGGTCATCGGCTTCGCGATCGGTTACTGGATCGTCGCGGGCATCCTGCTGCCGCTCTACTACCGATTGAAGCTCACCAGCATCTACGGTTACCTACGCGAGCGCTTCGGGATGACGAGCTATCGAACGGGTGCCGCGTTCTTCATCCTGAGCCGCCTCGCAGGTGCAACGATCCGCATCTACGTGGTGCTGAACGTGATCCAGCTCTTCGTGCTCGATGCCATGGGCGTGCCCTTCGAGCTCACGGCCTTCGTGGTGCTGCTCATGATCGTGCTATACACGTTGAAAGGCGGCGTGAAGACCATCGTGTGGACGGACACCTTGCAAACGCTTTTCATGCTCGGGGCGCTCGTGGGCACGATCGTGTTCATCACCAACGCAACGGAGATGAACGATTGGAAGGGTGCGCTTTCCACCAGTGGCATGTCAACGGTGCTCAATACCGATTGGCGCAGCGATGGCTTCTTTCTGAAGCAGATCCTGGCGGGCATCTTCATCACCATCGCCATGACCGGATTGGACCAGGAGATGATGCAGAAGAACCTGAGCGTGGCGACCGTCGGCGGCGCGAAGAAGAACATGCGGGTGTTCAGCGTGGTGCTGCTCGGCGTGAACGTGCTCTTCCTACTGCTTGGCGCTCTGCTCTACCTCTTCATCTATTCAGGCCGTTTCGGTGCGGCGCTGCCCATGCGCCCGGATGATGTCTTCCCCACCATGGCCTTGCAGTATTTCCCGCCGTGGCTCGGACTGCTCTTCATCATCGGCCTCATCAGTGCGCTCTTCCCGAGCGCTGATGGTGCCCTCACCGCGCTCACGGCCAGCACCTGTCTCGACCTTATCGGCATCCGCGATCGCGGCTGGGACGAAGCACGGCAGAAGCGGGTTCGACAGCGCATTCACTTGGGCATGGCCGCCCTTTTCCTGGTGTGCATCCTCTACTTCCATTGGCTCGCAACGCCTACGGTCATCAAGACGCTCTTCGATATAGCGGGCTTCACCTACGGGCCACTCCTCGGGCTCTTCACATACGGCCTCCTCTTCAAAGGCAAGCCGTTGGAACGCTGGGTGCCGCTTGTGTGCATCGCTGCGCCCATCGTCACGTACGTCCTGCGGATGTTCTCAAAGGAGATCTTCTTCGGCTATCAGATGGGCTTTGAAGTGCTGCTGGTCGTTGCAGCGCTGACCATGGCAGGACTAGCCGCATTGAGCAGGACGTCGCGCGAAATGCCGCAGCCGGGTCGGTCGTAACGCACCTCGCCCAATTCGGTGGAGACCGCGCTATCATATGCGGCGCGCCTTCCCAGCCCGGGCGAGAAGATCATGGAGGTTCCCTATCCCTCGCCTCCCCCCCCGGTGCGCTTTCTTATCGGCGGGGCCCCCGGCCGACCCTTCGTTGCGGTAGATCGCGATGAACTTCCCCTTGTCCAACTCGGTGCCTTCGTCGTCGATCACGCGGTAGCTGCCCACCTCGGTAACTTCCTTCTCCGTACCGCTAACCTCCTCACCTCGGATGTCCAAGGTGGTCGTCTGGCTATCGCCGTTGTCCCAGTAGAAAGCCGCGATGCCCTCGATCCCGCAAACCCGCGGCATGTTGGGCGACATCACGCAGGCATCGCTGGTGTAGCGTGCCGCGAAGTAGGTCGTCGTGCTGTCGCGGAAGCGATCATGATAGTTCAAGTTCATGCTGTCGAGAACGGCCTTGACCGTAGCTGGGTCGAAGACTGCTTCTGTGGGAACGACCTCTGAAGCGGGAGCGGTGCAGGCGATGATAAAGATCATTGGGCTGGCGAGAAAGATCCTGTTGCGCATGGGTGAAACGTTGGTGCCAAATTGTTCGTGGGTTCCCAATTGAGCGAGTGATCAATCCTGCCGCTGCCAGTTGCGTTCGATCACTTCCAGCAGTTCATCGTGGATGGCGCTATTGCTGGCCACGATCTCCTCATCGAACACCGGGTCCTTCTTGGGGCGGAAGCCGCTGACCTTTCCGCCTGCTTCGCGCACGAGCAGCACACCGGCCGCTACATCCCAGCTGTTGAGGCCGTATTCGTAGAAGGCTTCGAAACGACCGCAGGCAACATAAGCGAGATCCGCCGCAGCGCTGCCCAAGCGACGGATGCCACGCGTGCGGTGCATGAGCTCGCGCAGCAGGTCCATGTACTCGGCTTCGTAACCGAAGTCGTCGTAAGGGAAACCGGTTGCGAGCAGGCTCTCTTGCAATTCCTTCCGCACAGAAACACCGATGGGCAATCCGTTCATGTAGGCGCCGCCGCCTTTCCAGGCGGTGAAGCGTTCGTCACGGGTGACCTCATGCACCACGCCGAGGATCGGTTCGGTGCCATCGACCAGCGCGATGCTGATGCAATAGCACGGAACGCCGTGTACGAAATTGGTGGTGCCATCGAGCGGGTCGATCACCCAATTGAAGCGTTCGCGTTGTTCACCGCTGCCTTCTTCGGCGATGAAGCCTGCCTCTGGCAGGAGCAGTTCCAGCCTTCCACCAAGCGGTCTTCGGCGACGTGATCCACGTGTGTCACGAGGTTGTTCAGGCTCTTCGTGCTTACACGTGCTTCGGTGAGTCGGCCTGCTTCGCTGCGGATGAAGGCGGCCACATCCACGCTGAGCGCGGTGACCTGGTCAGTGAGTTTCTTCAGGTCCATGTTCGGGTAGTTTGCGGAAGCGCAGCCACACCATGCCCGCAATGCCGACCAGCATGAGCGCGCTTGAGATGATCTCGGCTTGCGTCCAGTTGCCCAGCACTTCCACGTTCACGCGGATCTTCTCGATGAAGAAACGCTCGATGCCATCCAGGAAGAGGAAAAGGAAGAAAATGGTGCCTGCTGGTTCCAAGCGTTTGCGCAACATCCACAGAACGCCGAAAAGCACCAGGCATACGAGCGTTTCGTAGATGGGCGTAGGGAAGACCGGTTCCGGGAGAACGGTGCAGTATCCTTCGTAGCAGGTGCGACCATCGGTCAGCGGTACACCCACGCCGTTCACGTTGTTGGGGTAGTCATAGCTCCACAGCCATTGCGGAAGCCAACTGGGTTTGGGAGCGGTGTTCACGATGCCCCAATCCCCATCGCCGCTCACCTGGCAGCCGATGCGCCCCACCGCGTAGGCCAGCAGTACGCCGGGTGCTGCTGCATCCGCACCGCTCCATGCAGGGATCCCGTGCTTCAGGAAGTAGCGGATCACCATCGTTCCGGCGAAGATCAAACCACCGTACATCGTAAGGCCGCTCATGATGCCGTCCGCGTTCGGGTTCGCCACGAAGCGCATGAACTCGTCGGGGTTCTCCAACCAGTGGAAGAGCTTGGCACCGATGAATCCCCATAGTGCCGCAGTAAGCGTGATGTTGTTGCCATGCTCGCTGGGCCGCATGGGGACCTGTTCGGTCTTCGGCTCGGCGAGCTTGTTCTTTTCCTTTTCGCGCCAACGAAGCCACACGAGCAAGGCTGCCACGATGATGCCGCCGATCCAACTCCCTTGCAGGCTCAGGAGAAAGCCCTTGGTATCGGCGGTGGCTTCAGCTGTGTTCAAGATCAGGTAAATGCCCTTCCAACCCAGGACGAAACCAAGCACGCCCTGCCAGATCAATTCGCTGCGGCTTGCGGGTAGCCCGATCGTCTCCGTCCGCATCGAAGGCTTCATCAGCCCGAGCCCCTCCATGCGTTGCAGTTCCCTGCTCAGGGTCCAACTGGCGATGAAGAACGCAACGGCCACGAAGAAGCCGAAGCTGTTGAGGAAGGCGAGGAGCGGCAGATCGATCCCGGTGAGGTCGAGCAGCGCGTGGTAGATCGTTGGATACATGCGCGATCAGGCGATCAGGGTATCCATCAATTCGGGAACAGCGAGGGTCCCGATCACATGCCCGTCGATGTTGATGCGACCGAGATGAACGGGTACGACCCGGTTCACGAGCGAAGCGTCGTACGGCATGGTAACCCGGATGTAGTTCTCCGTGTAGCCTTCCATGTGCCCTTCGCTCTCTGCCGCCTCGAAAAGTACCCGCCGCGTGCTGCCCAAGTGCTTCTCGAAAAAAGCACGTTGCAGTTTACCGCTCAGGATCCGCAATTGCTTGGTGCGTTCGCGCCGCACTTCCATCGGTACCACATCTTCCATGCGCACAGCGGTGGTGTTCGCTCGCTCGCTGTAGGTGAACACATGCAGGTAGTTCACTGGGATCGAACGAATGAACGCATGTGTCTTCAGGAACTCCTCTTCCGTTTCGCCGGGCGTTCCGGTGATCACATCCGCACCGATGCAGGCGTCGGGCATACGTTCCTTGATGCGGCGGACACGTTCGGAATAGAGTGCCGTGTCGTACCGGCGGCGCATCCGTTGCAGGATCACGTCGCTTCCACTTTGAAGGGGCATGTGGAAGTGCGGGACGAAACGCCTGCTGCGCGCCACGAAGTCGATGATGTCGTTGTTGCAGAGGTTCGGTTCGATGCTGCTGATGCGGAATCGCTCGATGCCTTTGACCTTGTCGAGCGCTTCGATGAGTTGAAGGAAGTTCTCGAGGTTTTGTCGCCCGAGTAGGGCCAGCACCCACCGCTCCAAAATCTCCTGTGTTCACGCCTGTGAGCACGATCTCCTTCACACCCGTGGCTGCGATCGCCTTTGCCTGATCGACCGTCTCTGCGATCGTGCCGCTGCGGCTGCGGCCACGTGCCAGTGGAATGGTGCAGAACGAACAGAAGTAGTCGCAGCCATCCTGCACTTTCAGGAAGGTGCGGGTACGGTCGCCAGCAGACCAGCTAGGGGAGAAGTGTTTCACTTCCCTGATCGCGCAGAAAATGGCGCGCCCTTCCGCCTGCTTCCCTTCGAGCGCTTCCAGGTGCGCAGCCAGATCGAACTTCTCGTTCGCGCCAAGCACCAGGTCCACGCCCGGTATGGCTGCGATCTCCTGCGGCTTCAGTTGGGCATAACAGCCCACCGCGGCAACGAAGCCCTCCGGGTTGATGCGCTGGAACTTGCGCACCCACTGACGGCATTCCTTGTCCGCGTTCTCCGTTACGCTGCACGTATTGAGGACGAACACATCAGGGCGCTCTTCCACCTTCACACGGGCGTAGCCCGCCTCCTCCAGCGAACGGGCCAGGGTGCTGGTCTCGCTGAAGTTGAGCTTGCAGCCCAGGGTGTGGAAGGCGACGGTGCCTGTGGAGCGCATGAATGGGCGGCGAAAGTACCAATGCCGCGAGCGACCGCTCAGAGCCGCAACGAGAAACCCAGCACGGGTACCCCAGAAAGAAGATCTCACCCAGATCCTCGTTGATGGCGAAAGCGGCATCGAAGGCCATGGACCGGTGCGTGATGCGCGCACCATAGGAGTAGATGCGGTATTGCTCGGGTCCGAAGGGAATGTTCCAGTTCTCCGAGATGAAGGCAACGTGCTCGGTAATGTGCCACAGACCTGCAAGGCTTACCAAAGGCCCATCGCCAACGCCTGCGCCGTCCACGGTGGTACCTATGCTCACCGTCACTTGGAACGGATCCGTTCCGAACGTGGCCTGAGCCGCACCAAGACCGATGGTGGTGGGCAGGCGCACTTCATCGTTGAGGGACAGGTCGGTGCCGATGCGAACACCCATGACGAAACCGCCCATGTGGAGGCCGTTGCCAACGGAACCACCTGCGTTCATGCGCACATGGAATATGGGGCCGTGCGATCCCACGGCAAGGCTGGAAAACAGCGAAGCCGCCTGCACACCACAACCGATCCCGAAGCCATCGGTGGGTGCATAGTACACCGAGTGCATGAGGATGTCCTGGTTCTGGTAGTACCCGCTGCCGCCTTCCATAGGGATGGCCGAAGGGCCAAAGAGGTAGTGGTTATCGTGGGTGAGGTTGCTGCTGGTACGTGAGCGCAGTCGTTTGGTCTTGCCCGGAACGAAGCTGTGCGAGAAGCCCTGCACAGGTAGCGCCATCAGCAGGCAAAACAGGAAAAGCAACCCGCGACCCCACGGTAGGGGGCTCCTTCGCACCTGGATCATGTGGGCAAGACGAACGGAACTGCAATTGGTTCCCTGCGCAACCAACCGGGCAGGAACACCCAGTACCATGGGCTTCCTCTTAGTACAACAAGTTGTTGTCGTTCCCGTAAGGCCTCCGTTGCTCGAACTTCAGGTCGCGGAGGATGCTCGCTTTCACGTTGATGCGGAACATGAAGCTCTTGCGTTCGCCCAAAGGGATGATGTTGAAGTTGAACTCCCAGCAGTGCAGGTCCCAGTACAGGTTGAGCGAGGTGGGTGTCCAGTCCTCCGCCACGAAGTCGTAGCCGCTGCTGAAGCCGAGCTTCCAGTACTTGAGCACCGTCACATCACCATTGAAGAGCGCGCTCTGTCGCTGCGTATCGCTGTAGCTGCCATCGGCGTATGCGCGACTGATGTCATAGCTGTAGTTCACACCAAGGCGCCACGGCATGTTGAAGTTCACGTTCGCACCCTTGCTCGGATCGCTGTCCTTCACCACTTCCTCGTTGTTGGTCGTGCTGGAGGTGGGCTGCCCATAGCGCTTGCTCTTTATGTCGAAGCCCAGCGCCACGTTCGTGTAGAGCATGCGGGCCAATGCCCCGCTCACGCTGCGCTCGCTGCGGTTGATGCGTTGACCACTGAGATCCACCGCATAGGGGTCCCACACGCTGTTCACGTTCAGGTTCACGGTGTTGAAGAGCGACGTGCGGGCAGCGATGCTCACCGATGACCATTGCAAGCTGTCTTTGAGCAGATCACGGCTTGCATTGATGCCGAGGTAGTCGATGAGCTTGATCTTCCTGTACACGATGTCGTCTTCTTCCTGCCGAAGCGCGGTGCTATCGGCTGGGGCGCTCTTGTCGCGCACCTTGGCTTCGATGTTCTGGATAACGCCCAGGTTCAGCGATCCACTTTCACCGGTGCTGGGCGCGCCGTAGATACCGATCTGGTAGGGGGAGTAGGAGCTGAGCGCTCCGTTGGTTCCGAAGGGCCCCTCGATGCTGGTGCTGTTGTCCGGACGGTAGTTGAAACCAACGGTGGGGGTGATGGTGTGGCGTATCGCCTTCAGACCATCCCCGCGGAAGGTGTACATGCCATAGAGCTTGCTGGTGAGCGTGGCGCCGACTCCCTGGATCTCGAACGGCGCAGCAAAGCGCGGAACGGTGTCCGAAAGGGTGTAGGTGGTGTCCGCATCACTGTACACGGTCTTGCGCAATTGTTCGAAGTACATGCGATCCACGACGCGGAACTCCGGGTTGAGGCTGAAGAAGCGGTTCTTGAAGGACGTGGTGAGCGCGGCGGTATGCCGGATGCCATTGCTTGCTTGGCGCGTCAGCGTCGGCAGGTTCTCCCAGTACAATTGCTCTTCGGTGGTGCTCAGTCGATTATCGAAGTTGGCGGTGTAGTTCACCGCGAGCTGATCGTACCAGCGCGGCGCTGAACCCGCTGGGCGCAGCAACTGGATGGGAAGGATGCGTTGCAGGTTGAAGGTGACCGCAGGCAGCGTTACATCGAAGGTGCGGTTGATGGTGTTCTGTCGGTGCAGCGCGTTCACGCTGAGGGAATACGGCTTGCCGGGCCAGAGATGCGTCCACCCGATGTTGCTTTGGAAGGTGTTGCTCAGGTACTGATTGGTGCTGCTGTTGAAGTTGTTCGTGAAGTTGTTGCTGGTACCCACGTTCAGGCTCGCGCTGAAACGATCCGTCAGGCTGGCCTTGGGATCCACCGTGTGCCGCCAGTTGATGAAGAAGTTGCGCTGGCGGCTGAAATCCGGGAACTCCGGATCGCTGTTGAGCAGGGTGCTGTGGTTCATCTCCAGTGCACCCGCGTAGCGGTACCGCGACTTGTAGCGCGTCACGCTTTTCAACGCCCAGCTCCCGCGGCTGTAGATGTCGCCGGTGAGTTGTTGGTCCACGTGCTCCCCGAAGGGCATGTACCAGCCACCGTTCAGCAGGAAATAGCCCAGGTTCTCGTTGTTGCCCCAAACCGGAATGAGGATGCCGCTGCTGCCGCCCTTCTTGTTGGGGAAAAGACCGAAGGGAACAGCGAGCGGCGTGGGCACCTTGCCGATCTTCATGTATGCCGGACCCGCGATGATCTTGTCGTCCGGTATCACCATCATGCGGCCCACCTTGAAGTGGTAATGAGGGTAGGGGCGATCGCAGGTGGTGAGCATGCCGCCGGTGCTGTGGACCTCTCCGCCCGCGTGGCGCTTGCTCAGGTTGGCATGCACCCATGCTTCCTGTTCCTGTGTGCGCACCTCACGGATAAGGCCCTCCTTGGTGCGGAAGCTGTACCGGATGCTGTCGGCATCGATGGTGTGCCCGCCCTGGGTGAACTTGGGCTTGCCGGCGATCGCACCGGTGCTGTCGGGCGCACCAAAAGCCTGTGCTTCTTCGTTGTTGAAGCTGAAGGCGATGCGGTCCGCGCTCAGCTGGATGTCCTGGTAATTCACCGTGGCGGCACCAAAGAGGTACACGGTTTGGGTAACGAGGTCGTACCGGATGCTGTCGCGCGCTTCGTACCGCACTTCGTCCTGCAACTGCTGGGCCAGCGCCGGAGCAACCGGGCACATCAACACGAACGTGATGAAAACTGCGTGGATACCGAACGGATCGCCGATGAACGCCCCTCTAGTTTCGCGCCTCGAGGGCCGTATGCGTTGCGTTACCGTCATCACCGAATTTCCGTTCCGGAAAAGCGGGCCGAAAAGTACGCATCGCCCTCCGCGACCCATGGAACGCAGCCAGCGCCTCTTCAGTGCCTTAACGCTTTTTGCGTTGTTCCTATGCTGTGCGCAGTCCTCGTGGGCGCAAGCCGATGGTCGTGACCCGAACCGCATACGCACGGTGGTGCTCGATGCAGGGCATGGTGGCAAGGATCCCGGGAACCTGGGTACCGGCCGTTACAAGACCACCGAGAAGCATGTTTCGCTCAACGTGGCCAAGCTGGTGGGCAAGTACATCAACGAGACCTGGCCCGACGTGAAGGTGATCTACACCCGCGAGGACGATCGCTTCATCGAACTGATGGAACGCACGCAGATCGCCAACCGCGCCAATGCCGATGTCTTCATCAGCATACACTGCAACGCCAACGACAGCCACGAGCCGCACGGATGCGAGACCTACGTGATGGGCTTGCACAAGAGCGATGCGAACATGCGCGTGGCCATGAAGGAGAACGCCGCGATCCTGATGGAGGATGGGCACGAACTGAAGTACGGCGGCTACGACCCGAAGCGCCCCGAAAGCCAGATCGAACTGAGCCTGCGCCAGAACGTGCACCTGGACCAGAGCCTGCTGCTCAGTTCGCTCATCCAGGAACAGTTCAAGGTGCGCGTGGGCAGCCCCGACCGTGGTGTGAAACAGGCGGGCTTCCTGGTCATCAGCTACACCACCATGCCCGCCGTGCTGGTGGAACTCGGCTTCCTCACCAATGCCAAAGAGGAGGACTACCTGCAGGGCGAGCAAGGACAGGACTACATGGCCAGCGCCATTTACCGCGCTTTCAAGGAGTACAAGGCCCAGGTGGAAGGCGTACCCGCGCCAACCGCCAACGAAGCAAAGGCGGACAGCACCCGCGTGGAAGTGCGCAAGGATCCCCTACCTCCGGTCAGCGCGGTGCGGTTCAAAGTGCAGATCGCCACGAGCAGCAAGCACATCGAGTTGAAGGCGAAGAACTTCAACGGCATGGAAGGGGTGGAGGAGCACAAGGGACAGGGTCTTTTCAAGTACACCGTTGGCGATGAACCAACGTTGGAGCAGGCGCGCAATGTGCAGAAGACCTGTCACGGCAAAGGGTTCACGGGCGCTTTCATCGTGGCCTTCAAGGATGGTGAGCGGATCGATCTGCAGGAAGCCGTTAAATTGGCCCAACGGCTTTAGCACGGTAGATGAAGATCAAGAGGGAGTATTCCATTGCGGGCCTCGTGCTGGGAGGGATCGTCCTGCTCATCTTCGGTGTCAATTACCTCAAGGGGCTGGACCTGCTGGAGAAACGCAACGTGTACCACGTTGTGTACCGCGATGTGAGCGGTGTTACCGGTGCGAGCCCGGTGTTCTACAATGGTTTGAAGGTGGGGCAGGTGATCAAGACCGAGATGCTCGCCAACGGATCCGGCCTCATCGCCATCAGCTTCCAGTTGAACGAGCGAAACCTGCCACTGCCAAGGGACAGCAAGGTGGAGATCTACAGTGTTGACCTGTTCTCTCGCGCCCTTCGTGTTGTTATCGGCGACAGCGCGGTGATGGCGACTCCCGGCGATACGCTCACGGGCGATACGCAACTGAGCCTCACCGATGCGGTGGGCCAGCAGATCGATCCGCTGAAGGCCAAGGCTGAGAGCATGCTCGCCAACATCGACTCGGTGCTCACCTCGCTCCAGCAACTGCTGAACCCGGAGGCGATCGGGGATATCGACAGCACGTTTTCCAGCGTCAGCGATGCGTTGAAAACGTTGAGCAATACGGCCCGCCGCTTGGACCAGCTCGTCATGGTGGAGAGCGCTACGCTCAGCGCCACCCTGCGGAACATGGAGAAAGTGAGCGGCACCCTCGCCGAGAACAGCGATGAACTGGATCGCACCTTCAACAACCTGGACACCTTGAGCGCCGAACTCGCGCATGGCCGTTTGAAAAAGGTGCTCGATGAACTTGCTGCTACCAGCGCGGAGCTGCGTAAGATCACCGTAGGGATCAACAACGGTGAGGGCACCATGGGCAAGTTGATGAAGAACGACAGCCTGTACACCAACCTCAACGATGCCAGCCGTGAACTGGACCTGCTCCTCGAAGACCTCCGACTGAACCCGAACCGGTACTTCAGTGTTTTCGGGAAGAAGGACCGCCTGCCCAAGCTCAGCGACAGTGATGTGCAACGCATCAAGGACGCGGTGCAGGAGGACGGGAAGAAGCCATGATCGCCCAAGTTCTCTTCGCCGTTGTGCTGGTGGCAGCGATCGTGCTGTTCATGCGCAATGCACGAAGGATCGCGCGCAACATCCACTTGGGCAGATCGGAGGCACGCAACGATCGCAAGGGCGAGCGCTGGGCCTTGATGACGCGCGTGGCGCTCGGCCAGAGCAAGATGGTGGTGCGGCCGGTGGCGGGTGTGCTCCACATCATCGTTTACGCGGGCTTCGTCATCATCAACATCGAAGTGCTGGAGATCCTCATCGATGGGCTCTTCGGAACGCACCGCATCTTCAGCTTCCTCGGTGGCTTCTACGACTTCCTCATCGGCAGCTTCGAGTGGCTTGCGCTCGGCGTGTGGGTGGCCTGCGTCATCTTCCTCGTGCGGCGCAATGTCATCAAGCTGAAACGCTTCGTGATGAAGGAACTCGATGGCTGGCCGCGCACGGATGCCAACCTGATCCTCTTCACGGAGATCGCGCTGATGACGGCCTTCCTGGTCATGAACGCAGCGGATCTGACGTTGCAACAGCACGGGGTCGACCACTACATCGAAGCTGGTGCCTATCCCATCAGCTCTCGGATCGCGGAACTGCTCAATTTCCCGGCACAATTGTCAGGCACGCTCATCCTTATCGAGCGCATCTGCTGGTGGTTCCACATCATCGGGATCCTCGCCTTCCTGAACTACCTCGTGGTGAGCAAGCACCTTCACATCCTGCTGGCCTTCCCGAACGTTTGGTACAGCAAATTGCAGCCGAAGACGGAGATCCCCAACATGCCGCGCGTTACGGGCGAGGTTAGGAGCATGATGGACCCATCGATCCCACCACCGGAGGCAGCTGCACAACGCACTGTCGCTGGAGTGGATGTGCCGGAGCGGTTCGGCGCGAAGGATGTGTTCGATCTGAGCTGGAAGAACCTGATGGACGCGTACAGCTGCACGGAGTGCGGCCGTTGCACGAGCGAATGCCCGGCGAACATCACAGGCAAGTTGCTCAGTCCGCGCAAGATCATGATGGACACGCGCGATCGCCTGGAAGAGGTCGGCAAGACGATCGATGCGAAGGGCAAGTGGGAGGATGATGGCAAGAGCCTTCACACGCGCGTCACGGACGAAGAGCTTTGGGCATGCACCACTTGCAATGCCTGCACCCAAGCCTGTCCGGTCAACATCGATCCGGTCGACATCATCGTGAACATGCGCCGCTACCTGGTGATGGAGGAGAGCCGCAGCCGACCTGCGCTCACGAGCATGTTCACCAACGTGGAGAACAACGGTGCTCCGTGGGCGTTCGGACCGGACAAGCGGATGGACTGGGCTGAAGAATTGAAGTCATGAGCGAGCCTGTGCGCATACCCACCATGGCCGAGTTCGCCGCAACAGGCGAAGTGCCCGAAGTACTGTTCTGGGTAGGCTGCGCGGGATCCTTCGATGATCGTGCTCGCAAGATCACCAAGGCCTTCGTTCGCATCCTGAACGCGGCCAAGGTGAAGTTCGCTGTGCTGGGACAGGAGGAGACCTGCACCGGTGACCCGGCCCGCCGTGCGGGCAACGAGTTCCTGTTCCAGATGCAGGCGCTGCAGAACGTGACCGTGCTGAACGGCTATGGTGTGAAGCGCATCGTGACGGCGTGCCCCCATTGTTTCAACACGCTGAAGAACGAATACCCTGCGCTCGGTGGTACCTACGAAGTGCTGCACCACACGCAATTCATCAACGCGCTGCTGAAGGAAGGTCGCATCAAGGTGGAAGGCGGAGACTTCAAGGGTAAACGCATCACCTTCCACGACCCCTGCTACCTCGGTCGCGGCAACAACGAGTACGAAGCACCGCGTGAAGTGCTGTTGAAGCTCGATGCGGCCTTGTTGGAGATGAAGCGGAGCAAGCAGAACGGATTGTGCTGCGGAGCAGGTGGTGCGCAGATGTTCAAGGAGGCCGAACCGGGCACGCGTGAGGTGAACGTGGAACGCAGTGAAGAAGCGCTGGGAACGGCTCCGCAGATCATCGCGGCGGGCTGTCCGTTCTGCAACACCATGCTCACCGATGGGGTGAAACACTTCAACAAGGAAGGCGAAGTGGTGGTGAAGGATGTGGCGGAGCTGATCGCGGAGGCAGGGGATCTTTAGAGAGGGCGCTCAACCTTTGGTTGTTCAAAAGCGACCACCCGTTAACAATGCGGCATGGAGGACGCTTTGATATTTGTCTTCGTAGTTGGACCGATCGAGGCATCGGATCTGTAAGTCAAAGCGTCAATCAACCAAACGAGTTCCGGGTCACGCCCGGAATGACAAACGATGACGACCACCGCACCTGCTCCGCTCCGCACCATCGACAGCATGCCTGCCCATGCCCGCGTATGGGTGTACAAGGCGGCACGTGACATCAGCCACGCCGAGCAGAAGCTCGTTCATGAGCATGGTGCGATGTTCACCTCCAATTGGGCTGCGCACGGTGCTCCGCTCGATGCCTGCGTGGAAGTATTGCACGACCGCTTCGTCGTGGTTGCGGTGGACGAGGCCCAGGCCGAAGCCAGCGGGTGCAGCATCGACAAGAGCGTGGGCTTCATCAAACAACTGGAGCACGACCTCAATCTCATGCTCACCGATCGCATGGTGGTGGTTTACGAGGACGGCACGGAGGTTACGAGCTGCCGCCTGCAGGAACTCCCTGAACTTCTCAAGGAAGGGGTGATCACAGGGGATACCATCGTCTTCGACGACTTGGTGAGCACCGTGGGTGAATTGTACGAGCGCTTCCGCGTGCCCTTGCGCACCAGTTGGATGCAGCGTTTTCTTTAGTCCCAGTTCCCAGCGCGTTCTTGATAACTCGCCGCGAGGCTGTTCGCTCGCGCCCAGCTTGTGCCCCACCTTCGGTGACAAGCAGGTGACCTCATGCGGACCGAAGTGGATCGTTGGCTGAACGCGCTCTCCCACGGTTGGGTGGAATTGCTCACCCTCTTGGGGATGCTCGCCGTTGCGCTGGTGATCATTGGTTGGTGCTACAACCGTGGCTTCCGCCCTGCGGATCGTGGTCCGGTGCTTCGTTTGCCTGTGCTCATCATCTGCGCCGGTCTGGTCGTCCTGCTGCATTACTTCCGCAACGAACTGTGGCCGGCGATCATCATCGGGTCAACCGTGCTCATCGCGGGCTTCCTCAGCCGTAACGTGCATCCGCGGGGCTTGTGGCTGCCCATCGTCATCATGTCGGCCTTGCTGGGGCTGGGTCTTCACTTGAGCGCGGTGCTCCTTGCCGCTGCCATCGCCTTTGCGGCGCTCTTCAGTGCACGTCAGCAACGATGAAGTTCCGACGCTGCATCGGTTCGCTCCTTGACTTGGCCCGCGAGCCTCAATGTTCGTTGCCATGAAGCGGCCGATCCGGAAACGTCGCATCGGCCTCTTCGCCTGGCTGTTGGGTGTACTTGTGCCGTTGGCAGGTCTCACCGCTTTCCTCACGTTCAGTAAGCCGGTGAACTTGATCGGGCCTTGGCCCTTGGGCATTGGGACCACCGAAGTGGAGTTCTACGCGCGATGGCTCGATCTACGGGACGATGGCGCCGCTCCCGCGAAGGCCGAGCGCTATCTGTTCAGCAGCGCGGTCGGCCAGTGTCCCATGGACGATCGTTCAGCCAATGGCAGCTTGCATTGGTTCGAAGCGGATGGTTTCGGCGATTCCGTGCGGGTCCGACGATCGTCCACGATGCCCGGGGCCATCATCGTAGGCTTCCGGGGCGAGGAGATCTTCCGTGGGCAGCGCGAGATCCTGCTCGCCCCTGCAAAGGTCGGCAGCATACGCGCGAAGTACCTGCAACTGCTCGCGGAAGAACTGGGCCTGATGACCCCCGAGGTGAGCTTCGTGCGCGTGATCGCCTGTGGGATCGACCAAGGCATTCATATGAAGATGGAGCGTCTCAGCACCGGTTCGCTGGAAAGGAACGGGCTCATGGACGCGAGCCTGTTCCGGCTCGGTCATGATCCCGATCGGCCGGAGCATCTCCACCCGATGTTCGAGGAGGACACGCTTGCGCCCCCCATGCCGCACGCCACTTTGCAGCATGCGTACGCCGAGGTGCAACGCGGCGATGCCAGTGCATTGTCTTATCTGGTGGATGCGGATGCCGCCGTGGCCTTGCTCCTCATGGAATGGATCGCGCACGGTGACGCTCCTTTCCGCCAAGAGCATCTGTTCGCGTACGACCACTCGAAAGGACGTGCGATCCCTGTGTACCACCAAGAGCTGGTAACACCTACGATCGTGGGCGATGGACCCGTATTGCTGGACTTCCTTACCGTCCTCCTGAGGAACGGAGCAGTGCGCGAGAAACTCTCCGAACGACGGACGCAACTCTTGGAAGAAAGGTGGCGCATGAAAGAGCGCTTCGCCGCCATGGACCGCGCGTGGTTGCCGATACTCGCCGAAGGTGGTTCACTGGCCTTCGCACAAGCCACCGCTCTGCGCATCCAGGAGGAACTGCTGGGTGAACGGCTGGACAAGGAAGATCCGCTGGCGATGCTCGACGTACCTGTTGTTCGCCCCGAGGCCGGAGCATCCACCACCGTTAGCACCGCTGCACCGCACTATTGGCCCAGTGCCGATGACCCGCGCACGCTCGAACGCATCGCACAACGGACAAAGGCGCGCGCAAGCGGCGATACGCTCACCTTCCCACGCGGACGCTTCAAGATCGAGGAGGATCTTACCATCCCGTACGGGTATGTCGTGGTGCTTGAGCAAGGCGCTCGCTTCGAGATCGCTCCCGGTCGCAGCGTCATCGTGCAAGGACCGCTGGTGGTACGCGGCACGGCACGCAATCCGGTTTTCGTAAGGCCGCTGGATGAAGGCAAGCCCTTCGGCACCTTCGCTGTGCTTGGCGATGGCACCACGCGGTGCGTTGTTTCCGGTTTGCAGTTGAGCGGTGGGAGCGGGGCTCGTGTGAACGGCGTGCACTTCTCCGGCGCGTTCGCCGTTCACTACGCGGCTGCCACGATCCTCACCGACTGCGTTTTCAGCAGTTCGCACGGTGACGATCTCGTGAACATCAAGGACGGAAGCGTCGAGCTTCGCGATCTTGTCTTCGAGGATGGATCCGTTGATCTCCTGGACCTTGATCGTTGCACCGGGAGCATTGCTGGTTGCATTTTCCGCAACGGGCGCAAGGACGCCACCGGTGATGGGCTCGAGGTGAGCGGTGCGCGGATCCTCGTTTCCCACAGCACGTTCACGAACATGGCTAACGACGGCATCAGCTTGGGTGAAGCGAGCCAGTTGCTGGTGCGTGGCTCGCGCTTCGAGCACAACAGGACCGCGATCGCAGCGAAGGACCTCAGCATCGCCTTTGTGGAGGGGAACACCTTCCTGGACAACGGCATCGTCTTCAGCGCCTACCGGATGAAGCCCATTTACGGAGGGGCGCAGGTGATGCGCTATGCCAACGAGTACGTGGGCAACGGGAAGGAACAGGAAGTGGACGCGCTGTCGGCCATCATGCCGCAAGAGCAACTCGAAGCGAAAGTGCTGAAGGCCTTCGGGGCCGAGTGATCACTCCCGGAAGATGTCCGCACGATCCACGGGCCGCTCGGCCACACGGTATTCCGCACCCTTCATGTGCAGTTCCTCGGGCGGTGCCTTTGCAAGCGGATACAGCACCGCGTCCGGACGTTCCAGGAAGGTGACAGTGGACACCTTGCCATCGCTCATGGTCACTTGGATGCGACTGCAATCGGCCCGGTTCACGCCGAAGACGACCTCTTTGCCTTCCTTCTTTTCGCGCGCGAAGTAGACCGTGCGTGCATTGCCTTCGGTGTCCAGTTTGTGCAACGCGTTGTCGTGGAAGTAGCCCGTCATCGTCGTGCCCGTCACTTGATCGAAATGCACGCTGTCCGCCATGGACATCAGGAAGGCATCGTTCTCCACGAAGAGGCGATGCGCCTGCCCGTTGCGCAGTTCGATGCGGATGTGGTCACCCGTGATCTGGTCGGTGTTGCTCCATAGCGCCGGCCGGTGGTACATGCGGATGAGGCTGTCGGCGTCGCTATAGATGAGCGTATCACAAACTCCTTGCAGGTCGTTCTTGAAGAAGCGCACTCCCTTGCGTGCTGAGATGCGACGTCGGACCTGGGCTGAGCCTGTCGAAGCACTCCGGCGCGGTGAAGAGCGTGTCGCCATGCAGGAAGAGGGTATCGGCACCCATGCGCATCACCAGTTCGGCACGACCCGTGATCATGCTTCGTTCGGTCAACTCCTCGTAACGTCCTACATCACCCAGTGCGCGTACATCACCGCTGCTGTCGGTAACGGCCACGTTCCCCCATGCCTCACCAACACCGCTCTTCCGGTCGTAGTGCAGGCTATCGCCTTCGAGCATGCGGCCCTTGGTCAACACGCTCGATCGCCGGGTGAAACGCGCGCGCTCCGTGCGGGTGTTGTATTCGCCCCGTAGGGTCTTGATGACCGTATTGCCCTGTGTGATGGTCGTCGGTCCGAAGAACTCGCTCACGCCTGTGGACGTGACGTAGTGCATGGTATCGCTGGCGATGGTCCGCTCCGGATGATCCAGCCGCACGTTGCGGCTGAACACGAAGCGACGTTGATCGGCGAAGTAGGTACCCGCATTGCTCGTGAGCGTGTTGCCCTCGCGCTGGCTCACGATGCGGCCACCTTGGGTGTACACGGCACGGCGGCCACGCAGGTCGTAGTCCAAGGCCGGTGTGGTGAGTTCCATGTCCCCATTGCGCAGTCGAACACTCCCTTCCAGACGCGCCATGCGGTCCTGCCCGCTGTACCTCAAGCGTTCGGCATCCACGTGCATGGAATCGCCTTGGTCGATGGTGACATGGCCGAAGGCATCCACGCGCTGATCCTGGTACAGGTGGGCGCTATCACACTGCATGATCGCATCGGCATGCTTGAAGCGCACGTTGCCTTTCAAGCGTTGTGCACCAGCGGCCAGCCCGTCATCGAACTGCCATGTATCCGCGTTCAGGATCTCCACCCGGCTGCCGCCCTGTGCGAACAAGGAAGTGGCGAACAGCCATGTGAAGATCAACAGGATAGGGCGGTGGGTCACGGTGCGTGGTGCGGACAAAGCATGTACCATGACCGTGCGCGCTGTCGTGCGCATCAGTTCATGGAGACACCCGGCAGGCGGCGCATCTGGCGGTAGTGCAGGCTCAGGCGTTCCAGCAGGCGGCGGATGTGACCTTCGGCCTCCAAGGTCTGGGGGCTCACTTCGCGGTCCTTCGCTTTCAGCACCATCACGCCGTATATGGCCGTGAAGCAGGTCTCAATGATGCCATCGGGGTCGCCGCCGGCGTGTTGTTGCAACGTGAGGATGCCCGGCTCGGCCTTGGCGTAGAGCGCGTCATACTCCTCATCGTTAAGCACGTCGATGAAGGACCGGTGTAGGAACTCCAGTTCGTTCAGTGTTTCCTCCACTTCCTTCAGGTGCCCCACACGCTCGATGCCTTCCTCCTTCATGCGCGCAATGATCTCGGCATACCAATCGCGCATTTGCACGCGCGCCTGCTCATCGGCTTCCAATGGCACGATCAAGCGGTCCTCCACCTTGCGCATGTCCATGTCGGCCGCGCGCATGAGGTCCTCGATGTGCCACATGCTGATGATGTAGCTCGCAACGTTCTCCTCCTTGCGGTGTTGCAACGGGTGCATCTCACTTCTTCCCCTTGTTCGCCCGGTGGCGAGCGTTCAGTCCGGAAACGATCTCATCGGTCACGTCCAGCCCGGTGTTCCCTGTCCAGATCTGGCCGCTGCCCTGGATGCTGAAGATGTAATCGAAGCCGGCCGCTGTGTTGTACACCTTCAGGTACTCGTCCAGTTCCTTGCTGATCTCCGTGAGCATCTCGGCCTCCAGCTTCGCCATGCGTTGCTCGCCCACGGCTTGTTTGTCCTGCAAGGCGGCCATCAGCCCTTGTAGTTCCTCCTCGTCCTTGGCCACTTCGGCTTGGGTGCTGTATGTGTGGTCCTTCTCCATTAGCTCTTGGTAGCGTTGGCGGGCTTTGGCCTGATCAGCTTGCAAACCGTTCTCCAGCCTCCGCATCTCGGCTTGGAAGTGCGCGTCCTTCTCCTTGATCAACTCGTACTTGCTGCGCAAACTGTCCATGCGGAAGTAGGCGATGCGGGCCTCCTTGAGCGCACCGGTGTCGCGCACCACGGGAATGATGTCCGTGAACACGCTCGTGCTGTCATCGGCAGCGGGGAGCGGCTCGGAGCTGGTCGCTGGCGAGCGCAGCAGGCCCCAAGCCACCAAGGCGGTTAGGAGCGCGTTCCAGACAACAAGGAGGATGGTCGTGTTCTTGGACATGGGGTCCTGTGCAACGCCCCCTTCCGCTGTGGCGGAAAGGGGCGTGCTAAGGTAGCCGGAAGAAATGCGTCGTCAGTGCTGCACCAGCAGCGCAGCGTGGTAGCCCTGCCCGTTGTGGGTGAGCATCAGTTGGTACATGCCGTTGGGCAAGTCGTCTACGGCAAGGGTCACCGGTCCTCCAATGGCGGTGGTGGTTTCGCTGCGCACCAAGCGACCGGTGGCATCCATCAACTGCACGTTCCAATGTCCGTTCGGCAGACCATCGATGCGTACGAAGGCGTCGGCGGGATTGGGTGCCAGCGTTGCGCCGATGCCATCCAACTCTTCGATGCCCACATAGGTGTGTATGGAAACGCAGGAAGTGTCGTTGTTCGCGCTGGCGTCATCCACCATCGTCGTCCATGAGCACAGGTCGGCCACCACATCCGCCGTGGGCAGGAAGTAGGAGCCGAAAGTGATGAGCGTTTGTGCGCCCGGTGCGATGGCCGATCCGCTGTAGTTCTGCGAGATCACCGGACCGGTGCCAAAGCGGTAGTTCAGCGTGAAGTTGCTCACCGGCTGGTTGCCGAAGTTGGTCACCCAACTGCGCACCGCTGTTTGGCCACCGATGTCCTGTCCATCGGCAAGGCCGAAGAAACCGGTGACACCGATGTCGTACACCGGCACTTGGATCAGGCGCAAGCCCAGGAAGAAATCCTGCACGGTGCGGTCGCGGTATTCCGCCCAGATGTTGTCGATCACCTCGTAGGTGCGCAATGAGAAAGGCGGTGTGGCATCCACGGCTATGTTGATGTTGGGACCGAGCATGTACCACTGCACGTACACCCCACCACTGGTGATGGTGAGCGGCGCGCTCAGCGCGAGCACTTGATCGCCAGCGGTCACCGATCCAATGGGGACCTGCACGGAATCCAGCAAGGTGCCGGGCAGCCCACCCACACCATCATCGTCGTACACTTTGATGGTGTAGCCCGCCGTACCGGCATCGCTGGCAATGCGAATGGTGGTATGTGTGGCGTAGGCCGGGTAGTAGGGCGGCCGTATGTAAACGCCCACGCCCCCGTTGCCACCGTCCCAGCCAATGCCAATGGCGTTGTCCGTGGCACCGTGGTAGCGCAGTTCCTGCGTTACGGCGGTGGTATCCACCACCACGATCTCCTGCGTGAGCGAGTTGTTCACCGTCACCAATTCGCCGGTGATGCCCGTGACCGTGGTGGTGAAGCTGTGCGTGCCCGCGTTCGTGGGTGTCCAGGTGGGCGGGAAGTTCACCACCGTCTCCTGCTGCGCGCCCAGGTTCGAGATGTTCACGGCATCGCTCACCAGCACCGTACCGCCCACGTTGGTGACCTGGCCTTGCACCGTTAGCTGGCCTATGTCCACATTGCCCACGTTGCCCACCGTGCTTATCATCTGGAACGGCTGCCCGTTGCGCGAGCGGAAGATGCCGCCGCTCGTGGGGTCGGTGTTCCACAGGATGGTGCCGTCCAGCACTTCCAAGGTGGAAGCAGGTGGCATCACGTAACGGATGGCGTAGTTGGCCACCGGGTAGGTATTGAAGGAGTGCTGCAGGCCGATGCTGCCCGCCACGCTCTCGATGCCCATGCTCAAGCTGCCGTTCGCCACCGTGCCTGTTTGCTCCAGGAACTGCACCGTAATGCTGCTGTCCAGCTTGTTCAGGATGATCTCGAAGGTGTTGCTGCCGCTGAAGTTGGTGGCAGCGTTCCAGAACGGCACACCCACCCAGGAAACGATGGTCTCGTCCTCGTCATCGTAGAAGTAGCAACGCCCTTGGTTGCCACTGCCCAGGAAATTGAGGTCCGTGGCCATGCCGGCGATGTAATCGTTCACACCACCGTTCAGCGGGATGGTGGGGAAGGGGGAAGCGATGTTGCCGCCGTTGAAGGAAACGTAGCCGTTGCTGCCCACCCACAGGAATTTGCGGCCGTACCAATAGAAGGGCATGTCGGTGTCCATGACGAAGGGTCCCACCACGTTGTCATCACCCAGTCCCGTTACCATGGTGCCGGTGGTGGTGATGTCGATCCAGTTGAACACCGGGCCACCGGGTTCATTGCTATCGATCCAGGTATAACCGTATGCATCGGGACCGCCGGTGGCCGCCAAGAGTGGCGTTGCGAACAAGGCGGAAAGTAGAAGGGTAGTGGTTCGTGTCATGGTCGGTTGGTAATGGGCCTCGCCAAGATAGGGCTTGAACGTTTGGGCACGGGGGGAAGATGCGCACGGTCGACAGTGGGTCCGATCAACTCCTCCCTCTTCGCGCGCTCCCAATACGCGTCCATTTCCGCAAGGGTCATTTCGCCCAGTTTCTTTCCATCCTTGTGGCTTTCCCGTTCCAGGAACTGGAAGCGGTGGATGAACTTCCTGTTCGTGCGTTCCAGCGCTTCGTCCGGATCGATCCCCAGGAAGCGTGCGTAGTTCACCAGGCTGAAGAGCACGTCGCCGAGTTCGTCGCTCTGCTTCGTTGAGTTCGTGTCCACCTCGTGCTTCAGTTCGCGCAACTCCTCGTTGACCTTCTCCCACACCTGGTCGCGGTGGTCCCAATCGAAACCCACGCCGCGTGCCTTGTCCTGGATGCGGATGGCCTTCACCATGCTCGGCAGTCCGCGGGGTACACCTTCCAGAACTGAAGGATGTCGCCCTGAGCTTGTCGAAGGGCCTGCCTGTTCCGTCTTCTCCTCCAACTTGATCTTCTCCCAATTCGCCTTCACCTCTTCCTCGCCGCTCACTTTCACGTCTCCATAAATGTGCGGGTGCCTGCGGATGAGTTTTTCGCAGATGCCATTGAGCACATCCGTGATGTCGAAGGCGCCTTGTTCCTTCCCGATGCGCGCATAGAAGACCATGTGCAGCAGGAGGTCGCCGAGTTCCTTCTTGATGCCGTCCTGGTCCTTCTCCAGGATGGCATCACCCAGTTCGTAGGTCTCTTCGATGGTGAGCGGCCGCAGCGTTTCCATGGTTTGCTTGCGGTCCCACGGGCATTGCTCGCGCAACTCGTCCATGATCTTCAAGAGGCGGAGGAAAGCGGTGGCGCGGGGATCGGCAGCGGTCATTGCGCAAAGGTGCGCGGCAGCATGCAACGAACAAGGCGGGTGCGTGTGAGGTTACTTTCGCACCCCCAACGAACAGCACATGAGCAAGATCGGAATTCTCGGTACCGGCATGGTGGGCCAGGTGCTCGCCACGGGTTTCCTCAAGCACGGCCATGAGGTGATCATCGCCACGCGCAACCCCGCCAAGGTTGCCGATTGGTTGGACAAGAACCCCACAGGCAAAGTGGGCAGCCACAAGGAAGTGGGCACTTGGGCGGACATCATCGTGCTCGCCAGCAAAGGCACCGGTGCCGAAGCGGCCATCGGACTGTGCGATGCGAACGATCTGAAGGGAAAGACGATCATCGACACCACGAACCCCATCGCCGATCTGCCGCCTGCGAACGGCGTGCTGCGCTACTTCACCACGTTGGAGGAGAGCTTGATGGAGCGCTTGCAGAAGGGGACCCCGGCCGCGCACTTCGTAAAAGCCTTCAACAGTGTTGGCAATGCATACATGGTGGATCCGGATTTCGGCGGCGTGAAGCCGACGATGTTCATCTGCGGCAACGATGCCGGTGCGAAGAAGCAGGTAACCACCATCCTGGACCAGTTCGGTTGGGAAACCGAGGACATGGGTGGTGTGGAAGGAGCGCGCGCCATTGAGCCGCTTTGCATCCTTTGGTGCATTCCGGGTTTCGCCCGCAACCAGTGGACACATGCGTTCAAGCTTTTGAAGAAGTAGGGTGAGGGGCGGCGGAGGAGACCGGCCCCGCCTCCCCCCCCCCCCCAAGACCGTCCCCACGCCTGACAACTGACAACCAACAACTGACAACTACGAACCAACATGGCCATCAAACGCAAAGCCACCGCCAACTGGAAAGGCACCGGCAAGGAAGGATCCGGTAACGTCACCACCACCAGTGGCGCACTGAAGGACACCCCGCACTCGTTCCATACCCGTTTCGTGAGCGAGGACGGAAAAGCGGGGACCAACCCCGAAGAACTCGTGGCCGCAGCGCACGCGAGCTGCTTCACCATGAAGCTCAGCTTCGTGCTCGGCGCTGCCGGTTTCACGGCCAACGACCTGGAGTGTACCGCCACGGTTACCATGGACAAGGTGGGCGATGGCAACGGCGTGGTAGGCATCCACCTGGACCTGAAAGGCACCGTGCCGGGTATCGACGCTGCCAAGTTCCAGGCATGCGCGGAGGATGCCAAAGCGAACTGCCCCATCAGCCAGTTGCTCAAGAGCGTGCCCATTACGCTCACGGCGGTGCTGGGCGGTGCTGGGCTGATAGGTCCTTGGTTCGGTTACCTTCGGGGCATGGCCGAGCGCATCGTCTTCTTCGGGCGCAACCCGAGCATCATGGCGCTGGTGAAATACCAGATCGCCAGTGCGGGCATGGAAGCCGAAGGCTTCCTGGAGGACGAGGCGCTCATTGCCCGCTTGAACAAGGGCGATGTGTCCCTGCTCATCCTGGGTGGTGGCGTGGAGGACGACGTGCGCACCCAACTGCGCATGCGCTGCCAGACACAAGGCATCAAGCTGCTGGAGCATTTCGGCGGTCCGGACCACCTGCTGGCGAGCGTTCGCGCGGCATTGGCTGTCTAGGTGTGCGGTTCGCATACCACGGCGCAAGCTCGTCCGTTACTTTGCCGCCCCTTTGATGCGCGTACTCGTTTTCCTCCTCTTTTCATTAGATACCACCATGGCCCTGGCACAAGCCACCGGCATTGTGCGCGGCGTGGTGCGCGATGAAACCGGTGCCACATTGCCGGGTGCGGGTGTATCCCTCATGGGCACGCGCGATGCTGCGGTGAGCGATGACAATGGCAACTTCCGCCTTGTGGTGCCCGCAGGTCGCAGCGTGCGCCTGCGCTGGAGCTTCACCGGCATGGACGCATACGAGGAGGAGGTTTTGCTGAATGACGGTGAAGAGCGCACCATCACGGTGCGCCTGAAGTTCCGGACGCTGGGTGCCGTGGATGTTCGCGGTACGCAAGCCGATCGGGAAACCGGCCTCGAGCGCATAGATCCGCGACTGGCGCGCTTCAACCCCATGCCCGGTGGTGGCATCGAGAGCCTTCTCACGGGACAGCTCGGCGTGATGATGCGCAACGAACTGAGCAGTGGCTACAGCGTGCGCGGCGGCAACTTCGATGAGAACCTCGTGTACGTGAACGACATCGAGGTGTACCGTCCCTTCCTGGTGCGCGCGGGTCAGCAGGAAGGATTGAGCTTCCCGAACCCGGACATGATCGATCGCCTGCAGTTCAGCGCGGGTGGTTTCGAAGCGCGCTATGGCGATAAGATGAGCAGCGTGCTGGACATCCACTACAAACGCCCGAAGGCGTTCGCGGGAACAGCGATGGCGAGCTTGCTCGGCGGCGCGGTGCACATCGAAAACACGATGATGGCGTCGCGGCTGCGGCAGATCACCGGCTTCCGCTACCGCACCAACCAACTCCTGCTCGGGGGGCTGGATACCAAAGGGGAGTATCGTCCGGTGTACGCCGATCTGCAGACCTACTGGACCTACGACCTCACGGACAAGGTTGAACTCGGGTTCCTGGGACTGTACTCGCGCAACCGCTACACCGTGGTTCCACAGAACCGCGAAACGGAGTTCGGTCCCTTCAACCAGGCCCTGCGCTTCACGGTGTACTTCGATGGGCAGGAACGCACGCAGTTCGAAACGTATTTCGCCGCGCTCAGCGCGAACGTGAAGGCGGGCAAGAACACGCTGTTGAAGTTCCAGGCCAGCGCCTACCGCACCTACGAGGACGAGACCTTCACCATACAAGGGCAGTACCTGTTGGGTGAACTCGAACGCGACCCCGGCAGCAGCGAGTACGGCGAAGTGGTGCGCGACCTGGGCGTGGGCACCTTCCTCGATCATGCGCGCAACACGCTCGATGCCACCGTGTACACCGTGGCGCACAAGGGTTATTTGCAATTGCCCAAGAGCTACCTGCAATGGGGCATTGATGCGCGGCAGGAAACGATCAACGACCGCATCAACGAGTGGAGCATGGTGGATAGCGCGGACTACAGCATCCCGCTCAGCACCGGAGAGGACCTTGAACTGGGCTATGTGCTGAAGACCAAGCTCGCTATGGAAAGCACGCGTGCCAGCGCCTATGTGCAGAACACCTGGCGATGGGAACAGGGCGATGGCCGCTGGTGGACCTTCATCGCCGGCGCACGCGCACAACACTGGACCTTCAACGGACAGACGGTGGCGAGCCCACGCGCGCGCCTCACCTTCCATCCGGGTTGGAAGCGGGTGATCGCTCCGGGGGACACCATAGACCGCGATTACAGTTTCTGGCTGGCTGGCGGCCTTTACTACCAGCCACCGTTCTACCGCGAAGTGCGCAAGTTCGATGGTACGCTCAATCCGGACATCCGCGCGCAACAGAGCATCCATGCTTTGCTGGGCATGGACCGCATGTTCGAGATCTGGGAGCGCCCTTTCAAGTTCACCGCAGAGGCCTACTACAAGTACATGGACGACTTGATCCCCTACGAGGTGGACAATGTGCGCATCCGTTACTACGGAACCAACAATGCCAAGGGCTTCGCAACCGGGATCGATACCAAGCTGAGCGGCCAGTTCATTGAAGGCGTGGATAGTTGGATGGGCGTGAGCGTGATGAGCGCACGCGAGGACCTGAAGGACGACTTCTACTACTGGCGCTTCAATGCGGCGGGCGATACCATCTTCCCCGGTTACACGGCCGATGCGGTCGCCGTGGATAGCACGCGCATTGAACCGGGCTTGATCCCACGTCCCACGGACCAGCGCGTGAACGTGGCCATGTTCTTCCAGGACGAAATGCCGCGCTGGCCCACCTTCAAGGTACACCTGAACCTGGTCTTCGGCACGGGGCTGCCCTTCGGTCCACCGAACCAAACGCGCTATGCGGATACGCTGCGCACCACGATCTATCGCCGGGTGGACATTGGTTTCAGCAAGCAGTTCCTGGGCGCGAAAGGGCAGAGCACGCGCGGGTGGCGCAAGCACATCGACAATCTCTGGCTCACGGCCGAGGTGTTCAACCTGCTCAACATCGACAACACCATCGGCCATACCTGGGTCACCGATGTGAGCGCCCGACAGTATTCCATTCCGGATTACCTGACCCCGCGCCGGTACAACCTGAAATTGATAGCGTGGTTCTGATGCGATAGCTTGGCGTTCGCTTCGGCACCACGTTCATGCGCTTCCCGCTGCTCCTTGTATTCGCGATCGCGTTCGCCCAAGCAGCGAGGGCCCAACTCACCTACCAGCTCGGCAACACCACATTGCTCATTGATGAGGTGGTGGACAGCAGCCGCGTACACATCCCGTGGGAGATCCTCTGGGGGCCGGACGACAGGCTTTGGATGACCGACGGTCCGCTGATCACGCGTTGGGATCCGGTGACGGACGTGATCGACACGTTGCTCGATCGCGGTTATGGCAACGGGCTTGGCATGGCCCTGCATCCCGATTTCCCGAACACGCCCATCATCATGGCGGTGTTCGATACGGCGGACTATTACGGCGGCAACCTGCAATGCGAGGTCTCCCGCTTCACGTACGATGCCATCAACGACACCATCGTGGATGAAGCGGTGCTCTTCACCTACTACCACGCTGGCGAACATGCGGGTGGCCGTGTGCTCTTCGATACCACAGAGAATGTGCTCCTTACCACTGCGGATTATTACTTCAATGGACCGGATACCCTGTTCTCACCGGTAGGCAAGACCTTGCGCTTCGCCACGGACGGTTCTGTTCCTCCTGACAATCCGCGCACGGACCACACGTGGACCTGGGGTCATCGCAATCCACAAGGCTTGGCCATGCTGCCCAATGGTGCCGTGGTGAACACCGAGCATGGGCAGTTGCCTTTCTCCAACGAGATCAACCTCTTGCAAGCGAACGAGGACCACGGCTACCCGTACTACGATGGCAACACCTGCTTCATCATCCCGGATACCTGCACCTCCACCACCTATACCTATACGCACCCGATCCGCGCCTTCGGACATCCGCCGTCGGGCTGCGAGTTCTACACCAGCGATGCGATCCCCGAGATGCAGGACAAGCTCATCACCTGCATCCTCTGGCATAAGGGCCTCCTGCTCTTCGGTTTCAACAATGAGCTCGACACCGTCCTTACCGAGGAATACCTGCAAGGCGGTGCGTTCGATGTGCTGTGGCGCAACCGGGACATAGCCATCCGCCCTGACGGCAGCTTCTACCTCATCACCAACGATCGCATGGACGCGCGCATCCGCTGGGTACACCCGGATGTTGGGACCTCGAAGCCTGAGGCAGCGGTCGATGCGAACGCGTTGCGCGCCTGGCCGAACCCGGCGAGCGATCGCATCACCGTTCTGGTTCCGGATGCAACCGCCAACACGCTGGTGGAACTTCTGGATGTGCAGGGAAGGAGAGTTGCGCTCGCCCCGCAACGCATGGGCGAGCGCTTCCTCTTTGATGTGCAAACACTTTCAATAGGCGTTTACGCCGTGCGCGTCAGCGACGGCCGCATCCTGCGCGTGGTGAAGCGCTGATATGCCGAGCGTCATGCTGAATATGCCGGAAGGTCATGCTGAACTTGTTTCAGCATCTGTGTCTGTTCCGGCACCGGTCCATGCGAGCCCATGAACGCGGATGCTGAAACAAGTTCAGCATGACCACGGGGTCATCAATCCTCCAGCACGCCGAACTTCCCTGCCGCCACATCCCGGAAAGCCTGTTGCAGTTCTTCGTGCGTGTTCATCAGGAACGGACCGTACGCCGCGATGGGTTCGTTCAGCGGCTCACCGCTCAACATGAGAAGTGTGGCGCCGTTCGCACTGGTCGCATGCACTTCCTCGCCATCGTTACGGAAGATCACCAGGTGATCGGCCGGTGCATCGCTGCCGTTGATGTTCGCCGCTCCTTCCACCAAGAGGATGGTGCTGTTGTAGCTCGCGGGTAGGTTGAAGGTCGCTTCGCCACCGGCACCAATGCGCACCACCGCCGCGATGATCGGGGACCAGGTCTTGCCCGGACCCTTCGCACCGAAGAGTTCGCCCGCGACGATCCGCGCTTCGCTCTTGCCATCCGGCAGTTGCACATGGGCCATCTCTTCGCGTGCGATCGGTTGGTAGCGTGGCGCTTCCATCTTGTGCTTCGCGGGCAGGTTCACCCATAGCTGTGCCATGTGGAACACGCCGCCTTTGCGGGAGAACTCCTGCTCGTGGTACTCCTTGTGGAGCACACCGCTTCCGGCCGTCATCCATTGCACGTCGCCTTCGCCGATAACGCCGCTGTGCCCGGCACTATCGTGGTGCGCCACCTTGCCCTTGAAGGCGAAGGTGACCGTCTCGAAACCGCGGTGCGGGTGTACACCTACACCACGCGGATGCTCTCGCGGCGAGAAATCCACCGGCGTATTGTAGTCCAACATGAAGAACGGACTGAGCCTGTCCTGCGCCATGTTGTATCCACTTGGAAAGAAGTTGCTCACGCGGAAACCGTCACCCACCATGTGGGGAGCGGGAGGAGGCAGTACGGCCTCGACACTACGCTTGGTCATTGGATGCGCCACCATATCCTTATGGAGCTAGGCGGGCAGCGCAAAGGTCGGTGGGGTCGCGCTGCCTGACAGTCCAGATCCGCAGGTTTCCGCAGATGCGGTGTTCCGCTGCGCGACCCAGGGGGCGGTGATGGCCGCCGTTAGGCAGGCCATCTGCGAAATCTGCGGACAACCTTTCTATCCTTGTGAACATGTTACGTTCAGCCCTGTTCGCTCTCCTTTCCCTTGCATTCGCCGTGGCCGCTTTCGGTCAGGGAACGACGATCGTCGAGGACCGTCTGCTCTATGCGGATCCCATGATCGGCACCCAGCGCATGGGCCACGTGTACCCCGGAGCGAGCGCACCTTTTGGTATGGTGCAGTTGAGCCCGGATACGGACACCATACCGTACGCGGTGGATGGCAAGTACAACCCGAAGGTTTACGAGACCTGCTCCGGCTACCAATACGATGACAGCACCATCGTCGGCTTCAGCCACACGCACTTCAGCGGCACGGGCCACAGTGATCTCGGTGACATCCTGCTCATGCCGACCACAGGTCCATTACAGATGAACCCCGGAACGGCTGCGGCTCCGCAGAGCGGATTCCGTTCGGTCTTCCATCACCACACGGAGAATGCTTCGCCGGGACTCTATGGCGTACTGCTGGAGGATCATGGCATCCGGGCAAAGCTCACGGCGACAACACGCGTGGGCATGCACAGCTACACCTTCCCCGCACGGAGACAGGCCATGTGATCCTAGATCTGGTACACGGCATCTACAACCACACCGACAAGAACGTGTGGACTTTCGTGCGGGTGGAGAATGATACGCTGGTGACCGGCTACCGGCAGACCAACGGCTGGGGACGCACCCGCTCGGTGTACTTCGCCATGGCCTTCAACAAGCGGATCGTACACTACGGTCAGCAGATGGATCAGCGCCCCACCGAGTACCGTGGCTTCTGGCGGAAGTTCGATCAGACAAAGGACTTCCCGGAGATGGCGGGGAGGCAATTGCGCGCGTGGTTCGATTTCGACATGCAGGCGGGTGAGCAGCTCTTGGTGAAGGTGGCCTTGTCATCCGTGAGCACGGAAGGTGCCTTGCGCAACATGGCGGCGGAGGTGCCGCATTGGGATTTCGAGCGCGTGGTGCGCGAAGGACAGGATGCTTGGCGCAAGGAACTCGACCGCATCCGGATCTCCAGTCGCGATGAGCGCGTGCTGAAGAACTTCTACACGGCGATGTACCACGCATGTCTGTCGCCCACGGTGTACATGGATGTGGATGGGCAATACCGAGGCCTCGACCAGAACATCCACACAGCAACTGGCTTCACGAACTACACGACGTTCTCGTTGTGGGACACGTACCGCGCACTGCATCCGCTGTTCAATATCATCCAGCGTGATCGTTCTTCGGACCTCATCAATTCCATGCTCGCGCACTACGACCAGAGCGCGCACCACATGCTGCCCATCTGGAGCCATCACGCCAACGAGAACTGGTGCATGATCGGCTACCATGCCGTGAGCGTGATCGCGGATGCACATGCCAAGGGGGTCACCGGGTTCGACCCGCGCCGTGCAATGGCGGCATGCGTTGCAACAGCCCGGCACCGCCCCTTCGAAGGACTGGGCGACTATCTCGACTTGGGCTACGTTCCAGAGGATCGCAGCGGAGCCAGTGCTTCCAAGACCCTGGAGTACGCCTATGACGACAGAGCGATCGCCCGCATGGCCAACGGAATGGGCTCCGTCGCGGTCGCGGAGGAATTCACGAAGCGGAGCATGAACTACCGCAACGTCTTCGATAGCATCAGCGGCTTCATGCGGCCACGCCTTGCGGATGGTTCGTTCCTGAGCGACTTTGACCCCTTGGACACGCACCAGAAGGGCTTCATCGAGGGCAACGCATGGAATTATGGCCTTTACGTTCCGCACGAACCGGATGACCTCGCGCGCATGATGGGCGGGAAGAAGCGATTTGGTGAGCACCTCGATTCGCTGTTCACCATGCAACTCGCGGACAAGTACTTCGAGAAGACCGAGGACATCACACGCGATGGGATCATGGGCAACTACGTGCATGGCAACGAGCCGAGCCATCATGTGGCCTATCTGTACAACTATTCCGACCGTCCATGGATGGCGGGCAAGCGCGTGCGCGATGTGATGGATAGGATGTACGCGCCGAAGCCGGACGGACTGAGCGGCAACGACGACTGCGGGCAGATGAGCGCGTGGTACATCTTCAGCGCGTTGGGTTTCTACCCGATGGAACCCGGGAGCGACCGCTACGAGATCGGTTCGCCGCTGGTGAACGGCGCCACGATCCCATTGCCTGGGAACAAGGCGCTTTTCATCGCGGCCACGAAGCAGGGGCCGAAGAACGTTTATGTGCAAAGCGTGAAGCTGGACGGGGAGGTGCTCCAGCGCAATTACCTGTTGCACTCGAACTGATGGCGGGAGGAACGCTCGAGTTCGTGATGGGCGCCAAGCCGCCTAAGTCCCGGTGATCTTTGGCGTATGCGCTTACTTTCGGGGACATGTTGCGCTCCTTGGCGATAACTGTGCTTGCTGCTCCGTTCATTTCCCAGGCCACCACATGGGAGGTGGGTCCGGGGCAGACCTACACCATGCCGAGCCAGGTGAGCACGCTCGTCAGCAACGGCGATACTGTGAATATTGAAGCCGGTGTGTATCCGAGCGATGTGGCCCGCTGGCAGGCGGATGATCTCCTGATCCGTGGAGTCGGAGGTCTCGCACACCTCGAATCCAACGGGCTGAGCTGGGGCGACAAAGCCATCTGGGTGATCCAGGGTGATCGCACCACGGTGGAGTGGATCGAGTTCAGCGAATGCGTGGTACCCGACCACAACGGCGCGGGCATCCGGCTGGAAGGTTTGGGCCTCACTGTGCAGCATTGCTGGTTCCACCACAACGAGAACGGCATCCTCTGCGGCGAGTACCACCCGAGCACGGTACGCATCGAGTACAGCGAGTTCGGTCACCACGGCTACGGCGATGGCTACACGCACAACCTCTACATCGGCAACATCGACTCGTTGATCTTCCGCTACAACTACAGCCACCACGCGCTCGTGGGGCACGAACTGAAGAGCCGCGCTTGGGTGAACGTGATCGAGTACAACCGCTTCAGCAACGAGGCCGATGGCGAGGCCAGTCGCGAGATCGACCTGCCGAACGGTGGACAGGCGTACATCATCGGAAACGTCGTGCAGCAGGGCCTGCAGGGGCAGAACAGCAACATGGTCGGCTTCGGTATGGAGGGTACCAGCAATCCCGGTCCGCAGGAACTGTACGCGGTGAACAACACGCTGGTGAACGAGAAGGCGAACGGCAGCTTCTTCCAGGCTCCCACCAATGTCTTTTTCAAGGCATACGGCAACATCCTCGCGGGCGGCGGAAGCTTCATGAGCGCGTGGCCCACGAACACCGATACGCTGGCCAATTTGCGCACGACGAGCATCGCCTCGGTTGGTTTCGCCGATGCGGCGAACTATGACTACGACATAACGGCTTCGTCCCCTGCGCACGCCACCGCCTATCCTGCAGGGCTTGCAACCAGTGGTTATCCGCTCGTGGCGTTGTACGAATACGTGCATACCGCCAACGGCACCTTACGCTGCCAGCACGCCACGCTCGATATGGGAGCCTTCGAAACCTGCACGACTTCGATCCATGAGCGATCCTCGCAGGATGTGAATGTCTTCCCCAACCCGGCGACCGATCACATTCAGGTTTCCTTCCCGACAGGCGACATTCCTCGCACGCTGGAAGTGTTCGATCCGCAAGGGCGTCTTCTTCGCTCATGGCCGGTGAACGGCGGACGCATCATCACGCTCGATGTGCGCGACCTTCCCAGTGGCATCATGTTGCTGCGCGCTGGTGGCCCGGAAGGAACGACCACATTGCCGTTCGTGAAGCAGTGAACGCCGATGACGCCGTGTCAACCTGTGCTGACAGTATCCGACCTCCTACTTCAGCAGGATCTCCCTCAGTACGCGGTCGAACTTCCTCGGCTTCTCGATGTTCGCGACGTGACCCGTCTTTGGGATCACGATCCAATGGTCCTCGGGTAGGTCGTTGCGCGCGAGCACCGCGCGGCCGGTGGCGTTCGGTATCAACTCATCGCGTTCCCCCCAGATCAGGTACACGGGCATCTTCCAATCGTAGCGCTTGTGTACGAAGCGGTCCTCATGCGCCATAAGGTCCTTGATCAAGGTGATCTGCGAGGCCCGGTAGGGCTCGGCGAACTCGCGGTAGATCTGCTTGAGGACGAAGCCGGGGAGGGGAGGGTCCCTGTACAAGGAGAGCCGGATACCGAATCGCAAGTCCTTGGGTGTGGGTGTGCGCATCACGGCCAGCATGCTCGGTGCGCCCTGGCTGCGTGCAATGCTATCGGTGAGCGCTGCGCTGTAGTCGCTCACCAATCCATCGTAGATCACCAGCTTCTTGATCCGGGTCCGGGTGCAACTCCGCGAGCCTTGCCGCCACACCACCACCATAGCTGTTGCCTACCACGGGGATCGGCTCTTTCACACCAAGGCTGTCGAGTATCAGGATGACGTGTGCTACTTGGTCATCGAGGCTTTCACCGGTGTGCGTTGTGTCCCATTTCGTGCTCCTGCCGTGGCTCAACAGGTCGGGCAGGATGCAGTCGTAGGTATCGCCAAGGAGCTTCGCCGTCTTGCTCCATTGCAAGGCACCGGTGCCGGTGTAGCCGTGGAGCAGCAGGAGCTTTTCCTTGCCGGTCTTGCGCTGCCACGCGAAGTGCGGTCCGTCCGCAGCGGTGATCGTGCGCGTCGTGTAGTCGTTCCGCTGCAATCGCTTGTCGCAAGCGCGGCCGTGATGGCGGGCGAGGTTGCAAGAGAGAGGAACAGCAAGGAGGCAGAAACCAGGCTAACGACCGGAAAATGGCGCATCACGGTGGACGCTTGCCGCGCTGAGCCGCCTTTGCGGCATCGATGAAGTACAGCACTTTCAGTGAGATGCTGTTGATCCCGGGTGATGCCCATGTATCGTTCAGGTTGTCGAAGTAGTTCTGGCGCACCACGTTCTCACGTGCGAAGATGTTGTCTTTCCAGCCCAAGGTGAGTTCGCTACCGGGCGCGAAGTTCCATCGCAGCCACAGATCAACGGTGAAGGCATCGAAGTCCACGTTGTGGCGGGAGCTGCCGTCGTCATTGAGGCCGGTGTATTCCGTGTAGGTGATCTTGCCGTCCTCCAACAACGTATGGTATTCCACATAGTTCGCCCGGCTCCAGTAGTGGCGCACATCGGCGTTCAGCGAAAGGCGGTTGGTGAACGTGTAGCTCCCTTCCAATCCTATCTCCGTGGTCCATTGGTCACGACGGCCAAGGATGATGTCATCGTCGCTGAACGCCACCCAGCCCACGTCCTCGTCCTTGAATTCGTGCGATGCGCTCAGGATGAAGAAGAGCCGGTCGTTCGGACGGAAGCGCTGTTCGAGCGTTGCCATCAAGTTCTTGCGGTCGCGCTCGTCGAAGCGGCGGTAGCCACCCCGCAGGTCCACGGCGTAGGGCAGATTGTAGTTGGTGCTGATCCATGCCTCGTAGGCAACGTTCACGGGGAACTCGTAGAGCCTACCGGGCACACGGGCCTCGAACGGGTCGTACGTGACGACCGGTTCCGCGCGCACACTTCCACCGAATGCGTTGAAACCTTGAAGCACGCGGAAAGTGCTGAGTTCCACCGCGAAGTTGAAGAAGTGGTCAGGCACCACCACACGCGAGTATTCCCCCTCGAAGGTGGCGCCCCAGCGCTGCCATGGGCTCTTGGGCGTGTACTTCGTGTAGTTGAGACCCCATTCCGCGCTACGGTAGTTGGTCCAGGGCCAGAATCCGAGGTCGTTCGGATCGAAATCGGGTGAGACCTCGTTGTACTCAGCGCCATAGGTCAGCGACCCACCGGTCTTTTCGATCCCTGCGGAATAGGAGTAGCCGGGATCGCGGTCCAGGCCCGGGCCGTATTGCTGCGAGATCCGCAGATCGCCGCCACCCTGTATCGTGCGTGCCTTTGTTATTCACCAGGAAGTCGAGCGCCGTCGAGTTGGCATCGTAGGTCGAGCCATCGCGCGTGACGTTGGTGTTGATCAGGCTCACGTAGCCGTTGTTCGGTAGTTGCTGATCGACGACGACGACGTTGTAGTTCGTTAGCGGATCCGTGAGCATTTCGCGTGCGTTTCCCAGGCTGTCCGTGATCGTGCCATACGTGGCGCGTGTGATCGCGTTCAGAAAGCCGATGCCCAGTCCATTCCTCCCGCGACCGCTGATCTTGGTGGCGTTGATGAGCTTGCTCACTCCGGGGTCTTCCGTCACCGTTTCGCCCGGTTGCAGGTCGGCATAGAGAAGATCCCGCAACAAAGGCACTCCGCCGATGCGCCTGCTGTAGAAGATATCGCCGCGTTGGAAGAGTTCCGTGCCTTCGGTGAAGAACTGTCGGTTCTCGTTGAACTGCACTTCGAAAGGCGAAAGGTTGAGCACCACATTGTCGCTCACCACCTGTCCGAAGTCGGGGATCAGCGTCATATCCAGGGTGTAGGCATCGCTCAAACCCAGCTTCACATCCATGCCACCGTTGAAGGTGCTGCTCCAATCGTTCAGCGCCGGGTCCTCTTGCGGAAAGTGCTGCGCATAGGCCGAAGCATACGGATAGAGCATCAGACGGAGCGGTGCCTCCACACCGTTCACACCGGTGAGCACGCCGCATTGACGCAACCAGCCTTCCTTCAATGGATCTATCGGGTTCCAAAAGGTCTTCTCGCGCGTACGGCCCACAAGCCGTAGGAACTGCACGCTCCATACATGCTCTTGTGCTTTCGGGAAGCGGAACGCGGAGTAGGGGATACGCATCTCCACAGCCCATCCCTCCGGGACGAGCCGTGCAGCGCTCTCCCACACGGCGTTCCAGTTCTCATCCTCGATCTCGTTGGCCACGATCGCATCGAACTGCACGCCTGCTGCGGTGGTGATGAATTCGAATCCGTTGCGGCCGCTTTCGTACGGGTCGAGCGTGATACCGAACCAATCCGTGATCCCGATCTGGTCACGGCCGCTCAGACGCATCATCACGCTATCCGGGTGCGGGTCGTAGAGTAGCGCACCCACATAGAGCGCTACATCGTCGTACACCACTTGCACTTTGGAATCGTAGAGCGCTGGTTCGTTCGGGCGTGGTTCGCTTTGTACGAACTCATCGCCTATTGGCGCGGTTGCCCAGATGGTTTCATCCAGAACGCCATCCACCGCGATGCGTTCCATCGTGCGCAGTGCCGTGAGGTTCTTGCACAGCAGAGTGGTGTCTTGTGCGAGCGCGAGCGCGGGGACGAGCAAGAAGGCGAAGAAGGCGGCGCGCATAGGGCGCGAAGGTCGGATTGGCTTGCTTGACAGCGAATTCTGGACTGAACCTTCTGCGTGGGATGGATGGTTAATGAAGCGCCCCGCGGTTTCCCGCAGGGCGCGCCATCGGACTGCACTCTTGTTACGCCGCCACTTCCTCCTCCTTGTGGCTGCTCACCAGCTTGTGTTGCAATTCACTGGGCACTTGCTGGTACGCGTGGAACTTCTCGCTGTAGGTGCCCCGTCCTTGCGTGAGGCTGCGGAGCGTTGTGCTGTAGCGGTCCAGTTCGGAGAGCGGCGTGAGGGTCTTGATGATCTGGTAGCGTCCGCTGCTGTCCACGCCCATCACGATGCTGCGGCGCCCTTGCAGGTCGGTCATCACATCGCCCATGAGGTCGGCGGGTACGCGCACCTCCAGTTCCTGGATCGGTTCCATCAGTTGTGGGTCGGCGTTGTTGAACGCCTCGCGGAAGGCTTGCAATCCCAGCGATCTTGAAGCTGATGTCGTTGCTGTCCACCGGGTGCATCTTGCCATCGTGTACGATCACGCGGATGTCGCGTGCCGGTGATCCCGTGAGCGGACCGCGTTCCATCTTCTCCATCACTCCCTTGAGGATGCTGGGCAGGAACTTGTTGTCGATGACACCACCTACGATGCAGTTGTAGAAGACCAGTTTGCCACCGGTGGGCAGGTCGTGTTCTTCCTTGCCTCGCAAGCTGTGACCCGTGGGTTCCGGCATTCCTTCATACCATGGATCGATCTTCAGGTGTACCTCACCGAACTGGCCGCTGCCGCCCGTCTGCTTCTTGTGCCGGTACATGGCGGCCGCGCTCTTGCGGATCGTTTCGCGGTAGGGGATGCGCGGGCTGCTGAACTCCGCGTCCACCTTGTAATGGTGGCTCAACTTCCACTTCAGGATGCTGAGGTGCAGTTCGCCTTGTGCGCCCACGAGCTGTTGTGCGGTTTCGCGGCTGTAGGTGAGCACGATCGTCGGGTCCTCTTTTTGGATCTCCACCAACGCCGCATGCAGCTTCTCTTCGAGCTTGTTGTCCGTGGCCTTGATCACCTGCCGCAGGCGTGGCTCGGGGAAAGCGATCGGTTGCAATTTGATCGACTTGCCCGGTGCGTGCAGTGTGCGCGGTGGCCGTGTCCTTCAGTTTGATGGTTCCACCGATGTCGCCGGCCACCAGCTTCTCCACGGGCTTGCGTTCCTTGCCGTCAACGATGAAGAGTTGGTTGATGCGTTCGGTGGTACCGGTGTTATCGTTCACCAGATCGGTGCCTTCCTTCACTTCACCGCTCATCACCTTGAAGAGCGTGATGTGTCCTGCGCGCGGTTCGATCACCGTCTTGAAGGTGAACAACACGGCCGGACCCTCCGCCACACATTCCAATTTGCCACCGCCCACCAGTTCCTCGGCGAGCATCTCCAATGCCGCTGGCGCCACGTTGTCGATGTAGCCCATCAGGCGGCCGCTGCCCATGTTGCGCAAGGCGCTCAAGCAGAAGACCGGGAAACAGGTGCGCTTCATCATGCCTTGCTTCAGTCCGAGGCGCATCTCGTCCTCGTCCAATTCACCCTTCTCGAAATAGTGCTCCATCAAGGTCTCGTCGTTCTCGGCGGCCTTCTCCACCAATTCCTTGTGCAGCGCTTCGGAGCGTTCCTTCTCGCTGTCGGGGATGGGCTGCTTCTCCGGTTTTCCACCCGCGTCCTTGAAAACGTACATGGTCATCTTCAGCAGATCGATGATGCGGTGGAAGCCGTCGCCCTGCTCCACCGGATACTGCATCACGGTCACCGCATTGCCGAAATGCTCCTTCGCTTGCGCCACCGTCAGGTCGAAATCAGCGTTCGGGTGGTCCAGTTGGTTCACCGCGATGATCACCGGGCGATCGTACCGCTGCATGTGTTCCCATACCAGGTCGGTGCCCACTTCCACCCCATGGTGTGCGTTGAGCAACAGGACGCAGGTGTCGGCCACGCGCAGGGCGGGTGTCGTTTCGCCCACCAGGTCGTCCAGGCCCGGCGTATCGATGATGTTGATCTTGTAGTTGCGCCACTCGGTGTGCAGCACGGTGCTGTACACACTGCTACCGCGCTCGTGCTCGAGCGGATGGTGGTCGCTCACGGTGTTCTTGTCCTCGACACGGCCGCGGCGTTGCAAGAGACCCGCTTCGAAGAGCATTGTTTCGGCCAGCGTGGTCTTGCCGCATCCGTGGGAGCCGAGCAGGACGATGTTCTTGATGTGTTTGGCATCGAAGACTTTCATGGCACAAAAGGGTATTTGGTGGATGTTGGGTGACATGCCACCGTGGAGGTCCCCTCCGGGCCATGCGTCACGGTCCGGGTGGAACGCGCGGGGGATGGCCTGAAATTAGATCCGCGCTCACGGCAATTCCAAGCAGCCGGGACGAAAAAGGAAAACCCCGCCTTCGGGCGGGGTCCACTGTGGGTCGATAGGTTCAGTTCAACACTTCCATCGCACGACTCCCTTGGAGGCGGCGAAAGCGGGCGGTGACCTCTTCGTAGCTCGCAGGCAGGTTCAGTTCCTTCATGGGGTCGAAGGACAATTCAGTGCTGGAGTATGCAGCGTACGAGCGCTCGGTACCCTCTTCCTGCTCTGTCGGTGTTCCCTCGTCGCTTTGCGAGGCGCTGTTCTCGATCTTCATCACGCTTCCGGTCCCTTCTGCCGATCGGTGGTAAGCTGCCGCACGGTGAGGAGGGCACGAATGTAGGCTGAAGCGCTCCAGTTGTAAACAGGATGTTGCCACGACGTGTCGGATCATTGGGATCCAGTCTCGTGGCGAGCCGCATTGGCGCGATCTTTGGCCCTCCAGTAGCAAACCCTCCTCCATGCACATTCTTCGCACCGCCCTCCTAGGTTCGGCCTTCCTTGTCCTTCTCGCCCCAGCTTCGGCACAATTCAATGACAAAGGCACGGTACACCTCGCCATAGGCTTGGCCGGGGGAGCGCATGGCACGGAGTACAAGACGACCATAAGCATCTTCGGTGGGAACTATAGCGATACCGAAACCGACGGTGCAGCGACCATCACGGTCCCCATCGAGCTCGACTTCGGCATCAGCAAGAAGTTCAGCTTGGGCCTGTATCTGGAGCCCGGCAGCTACCTCGATTCCAGCGCCACCGAGTCCAATAGCATGGCCTTGGTCGGCCTGCAGCCGCGATTCTACTTCATCAACGGTGACCGCTTCGCCTGGCTGGGTTCGCTGCAATTGGGTGCTGCTGGCTTGAAGATCGAGCGGGATGAGGCCTTCACTGAAAGCAGCGCCACCTACGCCGGCGGCAATTTCGGCTTGGGTACGGGCGTGGTGTTCCAATTCACGGACCTCATCGGGCTGCAGCTGCACATGCGCTACATGACCACCAACATGAAGCTCCGTGACTACACGCTCAACGGGAACGATGTGGACCTGGACAACTACGAGGCTGAATTGCGCACGCGAGGTTTCGCTGTTCAGGCCTCCCTCGGCTTCCGTTTCTGAGCCGCGGTTACATTCGGCCCCGCGTAGTGGTTCCCGACCTCGGTCGGGATGAAAAGGGAATCCCGTGTGAACCGGGAGCTGTTCCCGCAGCTGTGAACTGCTGACGCCTCTTGCTGTTGCCACTGGCATGTCACCCTGAGCTTGTCGCAGGGGATGCCGGGAAGGCGCAAGGGGCAAGGGTGGTGAGCCAGAAGACCTGCCAAGACGCCCCCGGCTTTCGCCGGGGTGACATCATCCGGCCACGGGCAATGGCGCGGGCGCTTGCGGTAGGCGTCCATTCCGTTCCCGGGGTTTCACACCATCAACGCTGCGCGGTGAACGCAGCAAGACAAAACCCAATTGCCATGTACCGTTCATTTCTCTCCTGCGCGGCGCTCGCTTCAGCGATCTTGCTGCATGCCCAGCAGCAGGTCCATCAGGTCATCGTGCTGAGCGAAGGCTACTATGACTACTTCAACGGCGGTGGCCAATTGGTACCGGTAACCCTTGGATCCTATGACCCCGAGACGGGGACCTACGAAACCGTGGCCACGCTCACCGGTCCGCGATTTGGCAGTGATGTGATCTTGGATGGAACCGTGGTCTATGTTGCAGCGGACGATCGCATCGTGCGTTTCGATGCCGATAACTATGCGGAAACAGGCATGGTGCTCGTACAAGGCGTTCGGAAGCTGGCCATCTGGGGGGACAAGCTCCTGATCACACGCGGCGAGCTCGGCGGGCTGGACCACTACTTCGAGGTACGTGATAAGACCACGTTCGACCTTCTTTGGTCCATCAACCCAGCGGATGGGCTCACGATGAGCGCGGAAGATGTGGTGGTGGTGGGGGACATGGCCTACCTCGCGGTGAACAACGCCTTCGATTGGGCGAACCTTGCTGGTCGAGTGGGTGTGGTGGACCTGCTCGCGCAGACCTACACGAGCGAGATCGATCTGGGCGCGAACGGATTGAACCCGGAGAAGCTCTTCGTGGTGGATGGCGTCCTGCACACCTTCAACAACAAGGACTTTTCGGGGAGCAGCATCAGTTCCATCGAACTCGCTGGAGCAGCGCTCAACTACACCAACGATGTGGCTTCCAACAGTGGTTGCGCCGCCTCTGCCTATGCCGACGAGAAGATCTACTTCATGGAGTACAGCCAGAACGAACTGGCGCGGTACGACATTGCCACCGCGAGCGTCATCGATACGCTCTCCGGAAGCCCTGCTGTATACGGCCTCACCGAGGATCCGATCAACGGTGTGCTCTATGCTACCACCACGGATTTCTTCAGCACCGGCGAATTCCATGTGCTTGGTATGGATGGTCAGGTACAAAGCACCGTTCCCGCGGCTGTGAGCGCAGGCAACATGGTGCTGGATATCAGGTTGAGCACATCGCTACCCGGTGCGTCCACACAGCGCATTACGCTTTATCCGAACCCGGCAACGGAGGAGGTCTTCTTCAGCATCCCGTCGGCTGGACCGGTCAACGTGGACCTCCTGGATGCAACTGGCCGCTTGGTCCGCAGCGTTGCCACGTTGTGCACCACCACCCAGCGGTTGGCCATCGGGGATCTCTCGCCGGGTTGCTATACGCTGCGTGCGGCAGGCTTCGTCCCCGCTCGCTTCACCAAGCAATGACCCCGGCGAACGACCCGGATCGATACATTTGCCGCCCGCTGTTGTCGGCCTGAGCCTGTCGAAGGCCAGCAACAGCGGGATCGGCCTCCTTAGCTCAGCGGTAGAGCAGCTCATTCGTAATGAGCAGGTCTTCGGTTCAAATCCGAAAGGAGGCTCTTGAAGGGATCGCGAAAGCGGTCCCTTTTTTTTTGGCGACGCGTCGGTGGAGTCCGGATCTGCTCCATGAGCCTTGGGCAAGCGAGGAACGGCCCAGCCGGGTGCCCACTGTTGATGACCTGTTCGTTCAATTCCGGGAGCTTGGGTTGCCCCGGGGATACCACCACCCTAATTTGGTTTCGTCTTAACAAGAGAACCACGCCGCATGCGCCATGTCCGCAACCGTAGCAGGCTGAACCTTTTTGTGCTCCCATTGGCCTTGGTCGTCGGCACCGATATGCACGCACAGAACGTGGGCATCAACGATACAGGCGCGCCACCGAACCCATACGCTGTGTTGGATGTGGACATCTCCACGGACAACAAGGGCATCATGGTTCCGCGCCTCTCCACGCCGCAGCGTACCAGCATTGCCGGTTTGGGCGCAACGGAGGAAGGTTTGATGGTGTACGACACCACCACCGACAGCACAATGGGTGGAGGTGCAGAGCAAGCGCGCGTGGCAACTGCAAGGCAACACGGCCACCACACCCGGGACCGATTTCCTGGGTACGACCGATGCGCAGGACCTGGTGGTGAAGACCAACAACACCGAGGCCGCGCGCGTGCTGAGCAATGGTCGCGTGGGGATCGGCACACCCACACCGGTGCATACGTTGCAGGTGCAGGGTGATGTCCGCTTCGTAGGGGACTTTGTGAACCAGGAAGCATTGGGAGCTGCCTCGGCCGTCATCCAGAACATACCCTTCACCAACGCGGTCTTCACACCGCTCACGGGTACCACGGTGAGTATCACCGTGGTGGACGGAAGCGGTGTGAACAATTCCGCGGTGTTCGTCAGTGGCTTCGCGCGCACCTTCTGTGGTACGCTCAATGGCGCTTCGAGCAGCATGGGGGGATATTTCCTCATCCTGCAGCGTGACGTTACGGCCGCTTTCGCAGCGCCGGTGAACGTGACCTACACGAGTGGTGACTGCTATATCAAGACGCCGAACGGTCTCTCCACTGCGGCCATTGGCTATGGTGGAGGTGGGCATATCAGTTTCCTGGACAGCGGGTTGGCACCGGGGACCTATTTCTACCGTTTGGTGCTCTATCCCAACGGTGTTGGCATCACGGCCGGCACGTACGATATCTATCAGCGGAGCCTGAGCGTGCTGGAGTTGAAACGTTAACGGCTCTGTTCCTCGAGCACGGTCTTCGCTGGTTTCGGTCCTTGAGCCAAGCAACGTTCTGGGGTCACCGCTGGTCTCTCCACGTCGACTTGTTGTTTTTCATTCTTCAAGCGACCCATCGGCCTCAACCTCAGCCAACTTTGTCGCCATCCGCCCGATCCCATGAAGAAGCTTCTACTTCCGCTGGTCCTCATCGCTACCCTGCATCTGTCCGCGCTCGGCCAAGGGACCTGCGCCACGGCCACCGCCATCACGATCGGGCAGTACTCGGTTCCTCCATTGACCGGCGCATCCCCATCGCTCATCTGCGCTGGTGCGGCCACGGTCGCAGCCACAGGTGCGTGGTACGAGTTCACCGCCGCGGAGGATACTTCGGTTACGGTCACAAGTCATGTTGTAGGCCTGCCTGATGTGGATACGCGCATGCATGTGTATGTGGGAACGTGTGCAGGGTTGACGTGCTATGCAGGTGATGATGATAGCGGCCCCGGTTTCAGTTCCATCAGCTCGTTCCATGTAACAGCAGGTACCACCTACTACATCGCGTGGGATAGTTACTGGACCGCGAACGGCTTCACGTTCGCCATTCAGGAGTACGACATACCTGATCCGCCCCAGGGCGCGGTGAACTTCGATGGAACGCCGCTACCCGGTGCGGGCTACGTGATGGGTGCGGTCGACATGAACAACGATGGCCTCGACGATGCCGTGACCCCAGGGTACACCAGTGTCGTGATGAACTACCAGCTGACCGCTGGAGGTTTCAGCACCACGCCCATCGCGCACAGCGCTGCGGCGAACACGGCTTCATGGAGCTTCGCAGTAGGGGACATCGATGACAATGGATACAACGACATGCTTTACGGTGGCGGGAGTGGAGCCACTTTCATGATCGCCAATTCCACGGGTACCGGCTTCACACAGAACACCTTCCCACAGTACATCTTCTGCCAGCGTACCAACTTCGTGGATGTCAACCAGGATGGGCACCTCGATGCCTTCAGCTGCCATGATGTGGACGCCAACGTGTACTTCATGAACGACGGCAACAACAACCTGAGCTTCACACAAGGCATCCTGGGCCAAACATGCGGCAATTACGGTAGTGTCTGGACCGACTATGACAACAACGGTCGCGTGGACCTCTTCGTGGCCAAGTGCGGTTGCGACCCCGTGGACCTGCTCATGCGCAACAACAGCAGCATGAACTTCACGAGCGTGGCCGGTCCGCTCGGATTGGCCGATGGCCACCAAAGCTGGAGCAGCGCTTGGGCCGACTACGACAATGACGGCCACATGGACGGCTTCATCGGATCGAGCGGTGGTGGCGCCCACAAGCTCCTGCACAACAATGGCGATGGGACCTTCACGAACGTTACGCCCGGTTCCGGTATGGATACCTGGAACGGTTCCAGCATCGAGTGGAGCTGCCAGGACTTCAACAACGATGGCTACGTGGACATCATCGGCGCGGGTGCCATCCACTACAACAATGGGGATATGACCTTCGGTCACGATCCCACTGCTCCGTACAACGGCCCGATCGGCGACCTGAACAACGACGGTTTCCTGGACATCGTGAACGGGAGCACGGCCATGTTGAGCCAAGGCAACGACAACAACTGGATCAAGATCATTCCGGTGGGTACGACCGGCAATCGCAATGGTATCGGTGCCCGGGTGAAGATCACCAGCGCCATGGGTACGCAAATACGCGACATCAAGAGCGGCGATGGCTTCGAGTACATGAGCACCATGTTCGCCTATTTCGGTATCGGAACCGACACCGAGATCGAGGAGGTGGTCATTGAATGGCCGAGCGGTGTGGTGGACCAGGTAGAGAACCCGGCGATCAATTCCACGCTCACGATCACCGAGGGGGTCTTCACAAGCGTGCTCGGGACAACAGAAGCGCCTTTCTCCGTTTACCCGAACCCGGCCAATGACGTGCTCACCATGACCGGTGCTTCACCCAACAGCACGGTGAACATCTTCGATGCCACAGGCAAGCTTGTTCTGAACACCACGAACCTGGCGGGCCGGGTGGAAGTGGCTTCGCTCGTACCGGGTGTTTACCAGTTGGTGGTCATCGGCGAGGGCGCTACGCACCAAGTGCGCTTCACGAAGCAGTAGGCCTGGGACCTCGATCCGCTTTTCGAGGTGCGCGTTGCGGATGTTCAGAAGGGTTAGGGAGGACGATCGACAACTTCGTCTGGCGTCCCAAGGCACGCGCGGCCCCAGATCCCTCCGTAGGGTGGTCCGGACTGGTTTCCCTTCCGCGATGTGGTGAAACTCGGCGGATCATCCGCCTTTGGAGCGCACGGTTCCGTCCGATCAACATCGCTTCGTTGGTGATCGGTGAAGGCATGCCTCACGGCGCGCCATGCACCTACGGATCTTGGCGGCATGACAGCGGCGGTGTTCGAGGCGCGGTACAACCGCATACTGAGAGGGCGGGAACAGGGGTACGAGGAGCTCTCGGACTTTCTGGGTCGCAGAACGGATCTTGGGTGGGCTGGTACGTTTGGGCTTGTTGCGTCGTCGTGAGGAGAACAATGAGTTCCAGCGGTACCATGGATACGTGCCCACCCATGCCGGTGATGAAATGCTCCTCTACATACCGGAAAAGGAGTTGATCCTCGTGCGTCCGGGCCAGAGCACGGCCTTGTTCTCCATCCTGAAGAAGGACCCGCTTCCCAAGGCCCCGTTCAAGGCCACCTACGCGGAACCGACCAAGGAACAGTTCGACAACGTACGGCACATGCGCGAACAGGCCGGTCGTGATGTGTGGAGGGTACAACGATCGGAACAGTTGCACCAGTTCCTCCTGAACGGATACATGGACCTGCGTGCGTTCACCAAGCATACCGGCGTAGGAGAGGGTGCGCTGCTTCGCGCCGACCTATGTCACCCGCGTGCGGATCGCCCGCACGAGCATTCGCTCCATCTGGAGATCACCAAGGAAGGTGCGCGTTATCTGCACATCGCCGATCCTTGGGAGTTGCTGCTCGTGCGCCCCGGTATGGAATTGCCGCTCTTCGAGCGATGCGAGCCGGAGAACGCGGCCTATTGGTGCGGTCTGCCTTGATCCATGGTGTCACCGATCCGCTGCAGCCACGAACGCTTTACTTCTTGTCCTTCTTCTTGAACGCTCCGTTCTGCCAAGCCTGAAGGAACTGCGCCCAAGCAATGGGGTTGAAGAGGTTGATGACCGGCGTACCCCCGCTGTAGTAGAGCTTGGTCTGGTCCATGGCCATTTGGTAATGGAAGCTCTGGTAGGCGTCCGGCGGAAGGTTCTCCATCCGCTGCACCATCTCAGCGGGCGAAAGGTTGTTCATGGCGATCTGGTAGTCGTCGTCCGCAAGGCGCAGGTTCAAGAAGGCATCGCGGAACTGCTCGCGCGAAGGCCACGGGTACACCTTCTGTTCAGCCAGCAGGATCGTATCGAGCTGGAGCACATGGATCATGGAGTACTTGTTCTCCGGCAGATCCGTGGGGATCACGTACTGCGACCGCTTGAAACCGACCGCGCTGAAAAGGATGCTGTCGCCCTCCTGAGCCACGAAGCTGAAGTAGCCGTAGATATCGCTCATGGTGCCGCGGTACGTGTTGCGCACCATGATGTTGGTGAAGGGTACCGGGGAGAGACTGTCGGTCACCACCACACCGCTGAACTGGATGAGCTTCGGTTTTGCTGGTTGGGCCGAAGCGGTGATCGTGGCGGCGAGGATGAGGAGAAGTAGGAGCGATCGCATGTGGGAAGCAAAACTAGGCAGTGAACGTTGCAAGCTCCGGGCCGTTGACAGCTCTTGGCATCCCGGTACATTCGCGCCACATCCAACCGAACCATGCGCCTCGTTATTGTCCCGGTCACCCTGCTGTTCACCACCGGGCTTGCAGCCCAGATCACCATCGGCCAAGCCGACATGCCCAGCCCCGGTGATACGGTGCGTTACAGCACCACTTCCGCCGATGGTTTGGATGCCGTCGGCACCGAAGCCGGATACATCTGGGACTTCGGGATGCTCGTTCCGGACATGGACGGAGCGGATACCTGTGTGACCGTGGGCTCCACACCGCTGCTGTACCAGTTCTACTTCAATAACCCCTTCCTCTACCCGGACCACGACGCCAATTACGCGCAGCGCGGACCATCCTTCGATTTCCAAGGGCAGTTGACCGTGGAGGATGTTTTCGAGTACTACAAGAAGGATGACACCGGCTTTCGCAACGTGGGCTTCGGAGCCAACGTGAACGGCGTTCCCGCCAGCGTGCGGCGAGTTCCGGTGGACCACATCCATGTCTTCCCCATGAACTTCGGGGACCTGGATACGAGCTACAGTGAGTTCTCGATATCCATCCCTTCACAAGGCAGCCTTACGCAGCAGCAAACCCGCTACAACGAGGTCGCTGGTTATGGCACCCTCTACCTGCCGACCGACACCTTCGAGGTGTTGCGTGTGAAAAGCACCTTGGTTCGTTTCGATAGTGTCTTCGTGGAGCAGTTCGGCCAGAGCTTCACCTTCCCGGAGCCGGAGACGATCGAGTACAAGTGGATCGCGCAGACCATGGACGCCCCCGTGCTCCTCATCACCGCGGTGGATGGGGTGAATACCACGGCGCGCTTCCACTACAACCTCAATGACATCACGACCGGCGTTGGCACGGGCGCATCATCCGATGTTTTCTCCTCTTATCCGAACCCGGCGCGCGATCAAGTGAGTTTCGACCTACCGGCCGAGGGGGGGCTTTTGACCATGCGTGATGTGAAAGGTCGCTTGGTCCACAGTGAACGAGTTGCTGCTGGCACACCAACGATCCGTTTGGATCTTGTTGACTTGGCGCAAGGTTCCTACACGGCCACGTTGGTGAGTACCGAGCGCGTGTGGAACACGCAGGTGGTGGTGCAGCGTTAGTCCGCTGGTTTCCTGCTCGCCAGTGAGGCGTGGGACGACGCGACCCAGCGCTCCATTGCAGGAACGTCGTTAGCGATGAGCCATGCTACAACGGGATGATCCGCCCGGCAGCCGCCGCTGAACTCCAGCCACCGTCGCAACTCTTTTCTGCCGCTGTCGGCATCCACCTCAAAGGGTGCCTTGGCATGTGCGGCCCTTCCATTTCGAAAGAAGGACACGATGTAGTTCTTCGTCGCCCACAACACGAATAGGCTCCTGCCCCACGTGCCGAAGCCGAAACGCTGTGCCTGGCGCACATGTCCCACTTCGTGCGCCATCAGTAACGCCCAGCGCAACCAGCGCTCGGGGTCGTTGCCGAGCGTGGCCGGATCGTGTGTGGGAGTAACATGGATCCGATCGCCCACTGTGAGACCGCCGCCGCCTTCGCTCGCTGGATACCACGGCGCGTGCAGCCAGTTGTAGCGGCGGTGCCGGACGCTCACACGCCCGAGCAGGTCTTCCGGGATACCGGTGACCGCCGCCAGCAAGGCCCGTGTTGCTTCATTGAAGCGGTGCTCTTTCCTTTCCACGAAGACGAAGGTCGGCTTCTCTCCGTCCGTCAGTCTGGCAGGCCGCTCGTAACGGCATGCACTTCGATGGCCCTGCGCTCGTTGCGCGTGGATAATTTCGCCCCGCACATCACCAACACCAACCATGAGAAAATACCTCGGTTTGTTCATCGGCCTCGGCGTCATCGCCGTCATCGCCATGTGGGCCATCAGTCTGTTCAACGGTATGAAACGCGCGGAGATCGCCGTGGGCAAGCAATGGGGCCAGGTGGAAGTGGCCTATCAAGCGCGTGCTGACAAGAGCAAGAACCTGGTGGAGATCGTGAAGGGAGCGGCGGACTACGAAAGCCAAACCCTGAAGGATGTGGTGGCAGCACGGCAGAAAGCCATCGAGATCAAACTGGACGGGGATGACCTGACACCCGAGAAGATCAAGGCGTTCGAGGAGGCCCAAGCCAACCTGGGAGGGGCCATCGGTCGCTTGCTCGTGGAGAACTACCCCACCTTGCAAGCCGTCCAGAGCTTCCGTGATTTCCAGGCGCAGTACGAAGGCATGGAGAACCGGATCGCGGTGGAGCGCCACAAGTTCAATGAGGTCGTGGCCGACTACAATACGCGCATCGCGACCTTCCCGGGCAATTTCTTCGCGGGCATCTTCGGGTTCAAGGCCAAGGAAGGATTCTCCGCCCAAGCAGGGGCTGAGAACGCACCTGACATCAAGTTCTGATGTCCATCGCCACCGCTGAGGACTTCCTCTCGGAAACCGATCGCCAGCGTGTCTCGGCCGCCATTCGTGCGGCCGAGATGCGCACATCGGGAGAGATCCGTGTGCACCTGGAGGACCACATCGAGGACGATGTGCTGGACCACGCGGCTTTCGTCTTCGAGGAATTGGACATGCACAAGACCAAGGATCGCAATGGCGTGCTCATTTACGTGAGCGTGAGCGATCGCAAGGTGGCGGTGATCGGTGACAAGGGCATCAACGAGCGCGTGCCGGAGAACTTCTGGAACGATGTGCTTGCTGTTCTGCGCGCGCACTTCGCTGCTGGGAGCCGCGCCGATGGCATTTGCGAAGCCGTGGCCATGGTGGGCGAGAAGCTTCTTGCCTTCCATCCGCATCAGCGCGATGACAGTGACGAGTTGAGCAACGACGTTAGCATCGGGACACGATGAAGGCGCTGATCGCTTCCATCACCCTGCTGATCTCGATCGAAGCGGGTGCGCAGGGTTTTGATTGCTCGCTGAAGCCGCCGCCGGAGAGCAAGCAGGACCAATTGCTTTGGTCCTACACGGAACTGCTCTCCCAAGCGGAAGCCGATCGCATCAACGCCAAACTGGTGCAGTTCGCGCGCGAAACGAGCAACCAGATCCTCGTGCTCATCGTGGACACGCTTTGCGGAACGGACGAAGCCGACCTGTCTTTCCAGATCGGGGAGAAGTGGGGTATCGGTAACAAGGACTTCGACAACGGTATTGTCTTCCTGATCAAGCCCAATGGTGGTCCCGGCCAGCGCAAGGTCTTCATTGCGACAGGTTACGGTTTGGAGGGGGCGATCCCCGACGCTACCTGCAAGCAGATCATCGAGAACGAAGTGGTACCGCGTTTCAAGCAGGGACAGTTCCACGAGGGTATCGATGCAGCGCTGAACACCCTGATGGCACTTGCCAAGGGCGAGTTCGACCACAAGAGCTACGGGAAGAAGAGCTTTCCATGGCCCGTGCTGCTCTTCGTCCTGTTCTTCATCATCGTCATGATCTTCTCCTGGCGCGGTCGCGTGAAGCGGTACGCAAGCACCAACAACCTCGACTTCTGGACATCCATGTTCCTGTTGAGCCAGATGAACAACCGGCACAGTGGTCGTTGGGGTGGTGGTGGAGGTTTTGGTGGCGGAGGTGGTGGCGGCTTCGGTGGATTTGGTGGCGGTAGTTTCGGCGGCGGTGGGGCCGGAGGGAGTTGGTAGCGAGCGGTTCTGTTGTCGCCCTGAGCTTGCCGAAGGGTGACCATCGAAAGCATGGTTCGGCAGGCTCACCATGACAATGCGCATACAATGAGTTTCAGCAAGTGGATCGGTGGTGGCCTTGGTTGGGCTTTCGGCGGGCCCATTGGTGGCATACTCGGCTTCGCCATCGGAGCCGTGATGGACCACATCCAAGGTCCGCAAGCGGAAGGCCCGACAGCGCAGGGGCAGGGCCAGCGACCCCGCATGGGCACCACCACCGGTGGTGATCTGGCCATGAGCTTGGTGGTTCTCACCGCTGCCATGATGAAGGCCGATGGCCGCGTCACCCAGCGGGAACTCGACCATGTGCGTCGATTTTTCTCCCAACAGTTCGGTGCGCAACAGGCCGGTCAGTTGCTCATCCTGCTACGGGATGCGTTGAAGCGCGAGATCCCTCTGAACGACGTGGTGTCACAGATCCGCCACAACATGCCGCATCCGGTGCGTCTGCAGTTGGTGCACTACCTCCTGGGTTTGGCGAACAGCGATGGTCAGATGCATCGGAGCGAGTTCGAACTGCTCAAGCACATCGCGCATGGCATGGGTATCAGCGACAAGGACCTCGGGTCGCTCAGTGCCATGTTCCGCACATTGGATCCTTCTGCGGCATACCAAGTGCTGGAGATAGAGCGTGCCGCCACCGATGACGATGTGAAGAAGGCCTACCGCCGCATGGCCATGAAGTTCCACCCGGACCGGGTTGCACAGCTTGGCGACGAGGTGCAGAAAGCCGCCAACGAGAAGTTCAAGAAAGTGCAGGAGGCATATGAAACGATCCAGAAGGAGCGTGGGATGAAGTGAGTTGTAGTCGTCGGTTGTCAGTGGCTGGTTGTTGGTGTTGCGGGACTGGTGCGATCTCCGATGCCTTGGATCATTCTCTTCCAACTTTCCGAGCAACCGAAAACCAGCGACCAAGGGTCACAGCGGTTGATGGTGGACCACGTGTCCGTTCCTAGAACACCACCCCCAGTCCCACGTTCACGCGCTGGCTGTTCCAGTCCAAGGTGATCGGCTCGCCCTTGGCGTCCGTGATCGCATCACCATTGTAGTCCGTTACCGCCATGTTCGCAGCAGCGGCATGGTCCACTGCAACGAAAGCGCCCAGCGTGCTGCCAAAGCGATGCAGGTAACGCACCCCGATGTTCACGGCGTTGCTGCGGCCGCGCAACGGCAGGTTCTGTGAGAATGGCTTGAGGGTCATCAGCGTTGGACCAACGGCGAGGTTGACCTCCAAGGCCGCGCGATCCGATCCACGGTCGGTACGTTCCTCCAACAGGTAGGTGGTGAATCGCAAGAGTTCGGTGGCCTTGCCAGCGCGATCCGTACCGATACGATCGTAGTGCACACCAATGGACCAACGGTCGCTGAGCGCGTATGCGAAACGCAGGGTCATGGAGCCTGCCGTCGTGTTCGAAGTGGTGATCGTATCGGTAGTGTGGTCCACGGTGACCAAACCAGGTCCCGCACCCAAAGAGGTGATCAACTGCTTGCGATGCAACGCTTGTGCGCACACCCCCACCGAAAAAAGCAGGGCAATGCCAGTGAGCGCACAACGGAACATGCGTGCGAAGATCGACAGCCGCATGCCGCCCCGGTACTTTTGTACCATGTCTTGGCTGCTCGGTGCGTTGGGGACGGTGTCGCTGGCGTACATCGGACTGTGCCTGTTCTACTTCGTTTTCCAAGAGCGCTTCATCTTCATTCGATTTCCCACGCGGTTGGCCTACCGCTATTTGTTCTCCGTGCCGCATGCCGAGGTATGGCTCGATCGTCCCGATGGTGCGCGATTGCATGCATTGCACTTCGAGGCTTCGGAGCCGAGGGGCACGGTGCTCTACTTCCATGGCAACACCGGCAACTTGAAGCGTTGGGGGCGTCGTGCCGAGCGTTTCACGGGACTTGGTTTCAGCGTGCTCATGCCCGATCCACGTGGCTATGGCAAGAGCCGGGGGGGCAGCAGCGAAGCGGCTCTGCTGGCTGATGCCATGGCGTGGTACGATCACTTGAGCGTGGCTTGTACCGAGGGGGCCATCGTGCTCTACGGCTGTTCGCTCGGCTGTGCATTCGCCATACCCGTGGCCGCGCAACGCGATCCCCGCATGCTCCTGCTCGAGACGCCTTTCGCCAACCTCACCGACGTGGCCCGATCGTACCTGCCCATCCTGCCATACCGCCTGCTCCTGCGCTATCCCTTCCGCAACGATGAGACGGTGCGTGGCGTGCGCTGCCCCACCTACATCTTCCACGGTCGACGTGATCAAGTGGTCCCGTACACCAGCGCCCTGAAGCTCTATGCCGCCATTCCGACCGCGGTGCCTCGCGAGCTCTTCACCTTCCCCCGGGCCTCGCACCACGACCTGTACCGGTTCGCGCGGTTCCGGAACGTATTGAAGCGGCTTCTGAACGGGTGAAGGGTCCAGGTACCAGTGCGGTATTGGGCTCTTTCGCACTCCGCTCCGGTTCGCTACGGGTCGGTCACATACCTTCGCCGCCCCAACAGAAAACCATGACCATTCGCATTGCAACCGCCGCTGTCGCCACAACCATGTTCTGTGCGTGCAGCCAAGGCCAGAAAGAACGCGTGTCCCTGCAAACGGAGATCGATTCGGTGAGCTATGCCATCGGCGTGGACATCGGCATGAACTTCAAGCGCGCCAAGCTCGAGGACGCCAACCTCGATGCCATGCACATGGGCCTGCGCGATGGGCTCGACAGCGCTGCCATGATGGATGCCGAAGTGGTGAAGCAGGTGGTGAGCGGATACATGATGAAACTGGATGAGAAGCGCCGCGCCGAGGAGGCCAAGAAATTCGAGGGCGTGCGTCTGGAAGGAGAGAAGTACCTCGCCGAGAACGGTAAGAAGAAGGGCGTTACAACGACCCCAAGCGGCTTGCAGTACGAAGTGATCACGATGGGTACCGGTGCGAAGCCAGTGGCAACCGACCAGGTGAAAGTGCATTACACCGGCACCCTCATCGACGGCACCAAATTCGACAGCTCCGTGGACAACGGCGAGCCCGTGACCTATGCGGTGACCGGTTTTGTGCCTGGATGGGTTGAAGCCTTGCAGTTGATGCCCGTAGGCAGCAAGTGGAAGCTCCACATCCCCAGCGATCTCGCCTACGGTGCGCAAGGCACTCCTGATGGTAGGGTGCCACCGAACAGTGTGCTCGTCTTCGACCTGGAGTTGCTGGACATCATCAAGTAGGAGCGGCGAAAAGCTGTCCTAAGTTGAAGGAGCGCAAGGGAGAACCCCTGCGCTCTTTGGCTTTCAGGTCTTCGATGCACTAGGGTGCTTCCGGCAGTGCCATCCAATGGGTCACTTCGTGGAAGAACCGGTTGCTCGTGCCTTCGCCCTGCCAGAAGTGGGGTACACCTTGGTAGCCGGTCTTGCTTGCGTTCTTCACGAAGAAGTCACGCGCGAAGCGCATCACCACCACCGGGCGCAGCTCGTTCGCGCCGGTCTTGCCGGGCAGGTAAACGCGGTTTTCCGGCAGGTAGCAGAGCACACGCTGGCCATCTTCCGGCAATCCTTCTTCAACGGGTATCCACGGGCCCATTCCTTGTCATTCCGGGCTTGGTCCGGAATCTCAACAACGCGGGCAAGATAGTCGAGCATGTGAGCATGGGATCCGCGGGCTGGATGATCCGGCATTTCATGTTCAAATGAGCACATGCCCACATGGTCACATGAACTATGCCTGCGGCTCCAGCGGCACTTCGTGAGCGAACACCAGATCGAGCGTGAGCGATACCGCTTGTGCAGCCAGTCCCTTCGTGCGTGCATCGCCATCCGTGAACATCTTGTCCGCCTCCTTTCGCACGAGGTAGCGCAAGAGGTCTTCGTGGATGTCCAATTTCGTTGCCGTGATGATGCCCTGCTTGGCATGGTTCCATTGCCACAGCAATCGCAGTGCGAGCCGGAGCGATGAGCGATCGTGCAGCCTTCCGCCTTGCACCACCCAGGCGTTGCCCTGCCAACGGTAAACGAGCACGCGCAACACGGTGCGTATGGTGCTCACGAGGCTTTCCACCGTGATGCTTCCTTCCGGGCGGGTGATGAGGTCCACGGGCTTTATCCCGTCATTGCGCTGGTAGAAGAGCTGGTTGGCGCGCGCCATGTTCTTGTTGAACTCCACCATGGCCGGGTTCACCGTGTCCTCGTGCACCACGATGGTGCCATCGTATCCATCCGTGCTCTCGCGATCCTTGTCGGCAAGCATTTCCAGGTAGTCGGCCTTCACTCTACCCACTTCACGAGGAGGCAGAACGAACGAAGGCGCTCCAATGGCATGGCATCCACGGCGATGGCAAATGCCGATGGTGTGCAATCCCAGTGCGCGCAGGAAGGGTGCGTTCAAGCCGATGGTCTCGCGATCGGGGAACACGGGCACTTCCGCACCGCGAAAAAGCGAGATGTGGTCGGCCGCATAGCCCTGTGGATCCATGGAAAGACCGGCCGCGTGATGCATGAGTTCGAAGAGGATCTCATCTGCTTCCAGCGCACCGGCTATGCTGTCGATCATCACCGTGGCGCGGATGCTGCCGCGTTGCATCCCGAGGTGTTGCTCCAATTCATCGAAGAGCTGTGCCCACAGGCGTGCTTCGAGGTGGCCTTGCACATCGCGCAGGTACAGGTACAAACCACCTTGCCGTTCGATGAGGGCGGGCGCACAATGCACGGCGAGCATCGCCATGTCGAAGAGCGCGGCCGGGACCGGTTCATCGGCCACGAGCACGCTGGTCTCCAATACATGCAACGGGCGTGGTGCCACCATCAACCGCGTGGGCGACTTCGGGTTGGCGCGTATGCGACCTTCGTTCGGGTCCAGGTAGGCGAGTTCCAAGCGCGCCGCGCGTTCCAGCACCCGGTGTGCTCGTACCACGCTCCATGCATCGCCAGCGGTGAGGTTCCACAGATCGGCGATGTAGCTCTTGGCACCGGCGTTCAGTCCGTTGATCAATTCGCTGCGTGTGCAGCCGCCCAGCAGTTCCACACGACGTTCCTGCAGCGCTTCAGGCAACGGGTCCACTCGCCATTCGGTGGTGCGCACATGCACGGTATCCGGCAGGTGATCCACCTCACCGTTCATCAATCGATCCCGGCGTGGTTCGCGTAGGAGCATCAACTCCTGCCGCCGCTTGTCGAAGCGTTGCAACAGGTCGTTCAGCAGGTCCTGCACACGGGGACCCAGGGTGCGTTCGGTAGTGACTTCGCTCACGGGCAATGGAAGATGGCGCGGTTATACGCCGATCCGACCGGTTCGGTTGTAGTGTCGTCGGGATCCCTTGGTAGTACGGGCTACTTGGCCAGTTCCAGGTCGCGTTCCAGTTGCACCATCGCCTGCAAACGCGGGTGCATCACCCGGAAGAAGAGGGGCGGGAAAAAGCTCAACAGCATGGTGCCTGGATAGCCGGTGGGCAGTTGCGGTGCCTGATCGATGCTGCGCAGGACCTGGTAGGGTCGGCTCGCTTTCCAGTGGTGATCGCTGTGGCGCGTGAGTTCGAAGAGCGTGAGGCGACCCAACAGGTGATCGCTGTTCCAGGAATGCACATGCAGTACGCGGCGGTACATGCCCTTCTCATCGCGCTTGCGTCGCAAACCATAGTGCTCGATGTAGTTCACCGTTTCCAATAACAGGATGCCGATCACCGCCGCGGCAATGAAGGCCCCGAGCACCAAGGGTCCGAAGGCCAGTGCGATCATGGTGAGCAGCGCACCTTGCCATGCCAACGCATGAAGCATCTCGTTCCGCCATCCGTACGGGGGATGCCCTTCCTTGCGCAAGCGGTCCGCTTCGATGCGCCAGGCGCTGAACCACCCGAAGGCGATGCTGCGCACCCAGAACGCGAAGAGCACCTCGCCGTAGCGTGCCGAAGCGGGATCATCGGGAGTTGCCACACGCCGGTGATGCCCCCGGTTGTGCTCGATGATGAAGTGCATGTACAAACTGGTCAGCAGTAGCGCACGCGCGAGGTCGCGCTCCCAGCGCGTAGCGCGGTGACCGAGTTCATGAGCCACGTTGATGCCGTAGATCCCGCAAAGCATGCCCATACCAGCGGTGCGCCCCGCGATCTCCCACCACGCCAAGCCGGGTTCACCTACTTGGAAGAAGAAGAGCACGAGCACCGCCCAATGGAAAGGAACGAGCAGGTACAGCAAGACATCGAAGACGGGATCTTCCAAGGCGGCGCGTTCCTCCTCGTCGCTCAGGTTGTCCGCACGGCGGGGGAGGAGCACTTCCAACAAAGGCACGATGAGGAATCCGTGGATCGGCAGCGCCCAGGTCCATGCCCCGTGGCCGAGCAGGCCTACGATGCCCCACGCCGGCGCGACGAAGGTGACGAGGTAGCGCAGCACCCGAAAACGCACACGGCGGCGAAGATCCAATGAGGTGAACGAGGCGGTGGCTTCCATGCTTTCCAAAAGTAGACGCTGATCTCGAGCGGATCGCTGCTAACGGTCATCCCCTAACTTCGGCACCCTTCCGAAACCGTGCCTACGTAGCGGTATGGAAGCCGATCCGATGAGGACCCCACCGATCATCTTCGCCAGCATGCTCGCAGCACCTGCCGCCGCCCAAACAAGTGCCATCCAATACACCGAGTTCGATCTGGACAACGGGCTGCATGTGATCTTGCACCAGGATGCCAGCACACCCATCGTTGCGGTGAGCGTGATGTACCATGTGGGCAGCAAGAACGAGGAGCGGGATCGCCGCGGCTTCGCGCACTTCTTCGAGCACCTGCTCTTCGAAGGCTCCGAGAACATCGCGCGCGGCGAGTTCAGCAAGTACGTGGAGAAGGCGGGTGGCGTGCTCAACGCCAACACCACCGGCGACCGCACCTATTACTACGAGGTGCTTCCCAGCAACCAACTGGAGTTGGGGCTTTGGCTGGAGAGCGAACGCATGTTGCACGCCCGCGTGGACCAAAAGGGAGTGGATACCCAGCGCGAAGTGGTGAAGGAGGAGCGACGTCAGCGCTACGAGAACCAGCCGTACGGGAGCATCCTCATCGAAGTGTTGAAGAACGCCTACAAGGAGCATCCCTACCGGTGGCCCACCATCGGCTTCATGGAAGACCTGAACGCAGCCAGCGAGGCGGATTACAAAGCGTTCTACAAGAAATTCTACGTCCCGAACAACGCGGTGCTTGTGATCACCGGTGACATCGATCCCGCAAAGACGCGCGAGTTGGTTGGCAAGTATTTCGGGAGTATTCCCAAGGGGCCCGATGTGGTCCAACCCACGGTGGTAGAGCCACCGCTCACGAGCGAAGTGCGCAACGTGGTGTACGATCGTATCCAACTACCGGCCGTTGTGGTGGCCTATCGCACTCCGGCCAACGGAACCACGGATTTCTACGCAGTGGACCTGTTGAACCGCCTGCTTTCCAATGGCAATTCTTCGCGCTTGAACAAGGCGCTGAAGGACCAGCAACAGAAGGCGGTGTACACCGGTGCCTTCAGCCTGCCCTTCGAGGATCCAGGCCTTGCCATCATGTTCAGCATCGCCAACGGCGGTGTGGATGTGAACGACCTGGAACGTGCCATGGATGCCGAAGTGCAGCGCATCCAGCGGGAAGGCGTGCCCCAAGCGGAACTGGAGAAGTTGAAAGCGCAGTTGGAGACCGAAGCCATCCAGGACAAGAGCCGCGTGGCAGGTATCGCGAGCAATCTTGCTACGGCCTACATGCTCCTGGGTGATGCCGCCTTGGTGAACAGCGAACTGGACCGCTACCTCTCCGTCACCAGTGATGACATGAAGCGCGCGGCGAACACCTACTTCACCAAGAACGGGCGCGTGGTGTTGCACTACCTGCCCATGAGCCAGAAACAATCATGAACCGCTACCGCATGATCGCCCGCACCGCAGGCTGCCTCGTCGGTGGCCTGCTCCTTTCCGCCTCGATGATCGCACAGATAGACCGAAGCAAGGCCCCTGCGCCCGGACCCGCACCTGCTGTCCACCTCGGTGAGCACATCACCTTCACCTTGTCCAATGGCATGAGCGTGATCGTGGTGGAGAACCACAAGTTGCCCATGGTGGGCGTGCAGCTGCGCTTCGATATCCCGCCGATGGTGCAAGCCGACCGCACCGGCTACATCGAACTCATGGGCGAACTGCTCGCCGCCGGAACCCCGACCCGCGACAAGGCCGCGATCGATGAAGCAGTGGACGGAATGGGTGCATCGCTCTTCACCAGCAGCGACGGCCTGTATGCGAATGGCTTGAAGAAGAACCTCTCCCCGTTGATGGAGATCATCTCCGAAGTGATCGTCTCCCCCACGTTCCCGGAAGAGGAACTGGAGAAGGCTCGCAAGCGGGCCATCAGTGATGTGCAGCAACGGCAGGAGGATCCCAGCGCCATCGCCGATGTGGTGGGTCGCGTGGTCACCTTCGGTCGGAACCATCCGTATGGTGAAGTGATGACCGAGAAGACACTGCGGAAGATCGATCGTGGTGTGATGGTGGGTTATCACAACAAGTTCTTCCGGCCGGAGAAGGGTTACCTCGTTTTTGTCGGTGATATCACCGAGAAAGAGGCGAGGACATTGGCCAAGGAGCACTTCGGGCAGTGGAAGCCCAAGCCGGTGAGCCACGTGGTGAACGAGGACGGGACCGAGACCATCGACGGTATCGGCAAGGTGCAACCATGGAAGCATGTGGCTACGCCGGCCGGTGTACGCCGGGTGATGATCGTGGACCGTCCTGGATCCGCGCAGTCGATCATTCGTGTCGGCTTTCCGCTGAACTTCCAACCCAAGGACCTGCGCGCACTGAACGCGCAGGTGATGAACACGATCCTGGGTGGTGGTGTATTCAACGCCCGCCTCATGCAGAACCTGCGCGAGGACAAGGGTTGGACCTATGGGCGGGATCGAGCCTGGACGCCGACCGTTTCAATGGAGCGTTCCACACCAACGCGAGCGTGCGCACCGAGGTCACCGATAGTGCCATCACCGAAACCTTGCTCGAGATCGAGCGGATGCGGAACGAGCCGGTGACGCAGGAGGAACTGGACCTGGCCAAGAGCTACATGGCCGGCAGCTTTGCGCGCGGGTTGGAAGATCCGCGCACGGTGGCCCGCTTCGCGTTGAACACCTATTTGAACGGATTGCCGCCTGACCACTACGCCACCTATCTGAAGCGACTGGAAGCGGTTACCGCTGCGGATGTGCAAGCCGCCGCCGAGGCATTCCTGTACCCGGACAACGCCGTGATCTTCGTGGTCGGCGACAAGAGCGCCCTCCTCGCCAAACTGGAACCGTTGAGCCAGGTCATTGATCCGGCCGTGATGGAGTTGGATCACAATGGTGTCGTTCCTACCGAAGAGATCACCCCTGTTTCGGATCGCACTGCCGAGCAGATCATCGAGCGGTATTTGGACGCCATCGGTGGTCGCGAGGCGATCAACGCCATCCACGACATGCGTTCGGAGATCGCCACCGATCTGGCAGGCCAGTCCGTAACGCTCACACAGTGGTACGGGCTCAACGGCGTTTACCGCTCGGTGATGAAAGCCAGCGGTGCCGTGGTGTTGGAAGAGATACTCGATGGCACGCGGGCGGTGCGCAAGGATCCCACCGCAGCGGATGAGGAGCTCTTCGATATCGACCTGCTCGATCTGCAGATGAACGCGCACCCCGTGCAGGAGATGTACGTGCGCAACCACGCTGAACGGGTGATCCTTGCTGGCAGCACCAAGATCGGTGAGCGCGTCATGTACAAGGTCGTGCTGATGACCAACGCTGGTACGAACGTCAGCGACTACTACGATGCCGAGACCGGACTCAAGGTGCGCCGCGTGGACCTCAAGTACATGTACGGCAAGAGCCTCAGGGTCGTGACAGATTACTCGGACTACCAGCCCGCGAACGGTGTGTTGTTCCCGCGGACCCTGGTGCAAACCGGTGGCCCCATCGGCAACATGACCATGAAGGTCACCGCTATCGAGGTGAACAAGCCCACCGCACCGAACTTCTACGCGACGGGCCTTCCGCCCCCGGTGTTCGAGGATTGAGCGAGGAACGGATCACCAACTGACGATCGCCATTTTGGGTGGTGATCGTCGCGGATAACTTCGCCACGAACGATCGAAGCACTTCCGTCGTTCATGGAACTCGGATCGAAGCTCCTTGTCCAATAATGGAAATAGGGACGTGCTTTCGCCCGCCATCGAAACAGAACAAGACCCATAGACATCATCCATCATCATGTCGAACGAACACCCTCACAGCGCCACCCTCGAAGCCGGAAAGCCCAGCAATGGAGCGGGCAAGTGCCCTGTCATTCATGGTGCCATGCGCAATCCGGTGGCAGGTCGCGGTATGGGCAACCGGGAGTGGTGGCCCGACAACCTCAACCTCGGCATCCTTCACCAGCACGCCCCGGCATCGGATCCGATGGGTCCTGACTTCGACTACGCCGAGGCGTTCAAGAAGCTCGACTTCAAAGCGCTGAAGGCCGACCTGACGAAGTTGATGACCGACTCGCAGGACTGGTGGCCCGCCGACTGGGGACACTACGGTGGCCTGATGATCCGCATGGCCTGGCACGCAGCGGGCACTTACCGCACGGCTGATGGTCGCGGCGGTGCAGGCACGGGCAATCAGCGTTTCGCGCCGCTGAACAGCTGGCCCGACAACGGCAATCTGGACAAGGCGCGCCGCCTGTTGTGGCCCATCAAGCAGAAGTACGGGAACATCATCTCCTGGGCTGATCTCATGATCCTCGCGGGCAACGTGGCGCTGGAATCCATGGGCTTCAAGACCTTCGGCTTCGGTGGTGGCCGTGCGGACATCTGGCAACCCGAGGAGGACATCTATTGGGGCGCGGAGACCGAGTGGCTCGCCACCAGTGACAAGCCCAACAGCCGCTACTCCGGTGCCCGCGAATTGGAGAACCCGCTTGCCGCTGTGCAGATGGGTCTCATCTACGTGAACCCGCAAGGCCCGGACGGCAACCCCGATCCGGTGGCCAGCGGCCGCGATGTGCGCGAGACCTTCAAGCGCATGGCGATGAACGACGAAGAGACCGTGGCGCTGACAGCCGGTGGTCACACCTTCGGAAAGATGCACGGCGCAGGTGATGCGGCGCTCGTGGGTGTTGAACCGGAAGGCGCTCCGATCGAGGCCCAGGGCTTCGGCTGGCTGAGCAGGCATGGCAGCGGCAAGGGTGGCGATACGATCACGAGCGGATTGGAAGGTGCGTGGAAACCGAACCCGACCAAGTGGGACAACGGTTACTTCGATATGCTCTTCGGCTACGAGTGGGAACTGACCAAGAGCCCGGCCGGTGCACACCAATGGGTGGCGAAGGATTGCAAGCCGGAGCACATGATCCCCGATGCGCACGACAAGAACAAGAAGCATCCGCCGATGATGACCACGGCCGATCTCTCCCTGCGCTTCGACCCGATCTACGAGAAGATCTCGCGTCGCTTCCACCAGGATCCACAGGCCTTTGCCGATGCTTTCGCGCGCGCTTGGTTCAAGCTCACGCACCGCGACATGGGGCCGAAGAGCCTCTACCTCGGACCTGAAGTGCCGAAGGAAGATCTCATCTGGCAGGACCCGATCCCAGCAGTGGACCACAAACTCATCGATGGTGCCGATATCGCCGCATTGAAGAGCAAGATCCTCGCGTCAGGGTTGACCGTGAGCGAACTCGTTTCAACGGCATGGGCGTCCGCTTCGACCTTCCGTGGCAGCGACAAACGTGGAGGCGCGAACGGCGCACGTGTTCGTCTCGCTCCCCAGAAGTTCTGGGAGGTGAACAACCCCGCACAACTCGGCAAAGTGCTCAGCGCACTGGAGATCGTCCAGAAGGAGTTCGCGATCAGTGGCAAGAAGGTGTCGCTAGCGGACCTGATCGTGCTCGGCGGTTGCGCCGCTGTTGAGAAAGCTGCGAAGGATGCTGGCCACAACACGACCGTCCCCTTCACGCCCGGCCGCATGGATGCTTCGCAGGAGCAAACCGATGTGGAGAGCTTCGCAGTGATGGAACCGCAAGCCGATGGTTTCCGGAACTACCAGAAGAAGACCTACAGCGTGCCTGCCGAAGAGATGCTCATCGACCGTGCACAATTGCTCACGTTGAGCGCGCCGGAGATGACGGTGCTCGTGGGTGGTTTGCGGGTACTGGGTGCCAATGCCAAGGGTTCCACGCATGGCGTGTTCACCGACCGAGTGGGCCAGTTGACCAACGATTTCTTCGTGAACCTGCTGGACATGCGGAACGCATGGGCGCCGAAGGCGGGTGAGGAGGGGATCTACGGATCCCACGATCGCAAGACCGGTGACCGGAAGTGGACCGGCACTCGCGTGGACCTGATCTTCGGTTCCAACTCGCAACTGCGTGCCATTGCCGAAGTGTATGCCCAGGCCGATGCCAAGGAGAAGTTCGTCAAGGACTTCGTGAAGGCGTGGGCGAAGGTGATGGAGTTGGACCGTTTTTGATCCACTGCACGCCCGGCGACCGAGTTGAAGCACAGGACTTTGCAGGCCTGAGGACGAGGTACTTGACCCAGGAGCCTCCGGAACTTCCGGGGGCTCCTTCATTTCCGGGGTGATGTGATGTTAACGATCACCGCTGGCGTTCACCGGTTATGTCTTACATTGTCAGAGGTTTGCGTGGTTGAAAGAGGGGGTTGTTTTGTTGATGATCGGTTAACGTGACCGGTCCTTGCAAAAGCGACCTTTGACGCGTCCTGTAGATGAGTGTACGTATGCGGATTTTTCTAGCCATGGTCACCACCTTGATCGGATGGGCGTCGCACGCCCAAACGACCATCCTGTTCCAAGGCTTCGAGACACCTGCACCCTGCGGTAGCTGGGCGTACACCGGCGGCAATGTGAACATCGAGACCGTGCGAACGGGTACCTACTCGGCGCGAGTAGGACGCAACGCGCAGACACATACGATCACCTTCAATACGGTGAACGTAGCCGGACTTGCGGGTTTGCAGCTGAGCATGTGGCATTCCGTGCGTCCGGCATGGGACCCGCCATGGACGTTCGCGAAGGAGCAGTAGCTCAAGTGGCGCTCGATGGAGGAGCATGGCTTACGATCGGTCAGGTGGGCGGCACAGCGGATCACAGCTACTCATGGGCGAGCCCGGTGGGAGGGTACGTAGGAACCTCTTGCACGGACTACACGATGCCGAACCCCTTGGTCTACAATGTTCCCGGAGGAACGAACACGCTTGCTTTCCGAGTCGTGTCGGTGCGGGGTGTCGATTGCCCGGAATTCGTCACGAACATGACCACTCCGGTTCCCGGGAATTACGACCGTGTTGACGAGGGCTTCTTCATTGATGACGTAACGCTCACGACCACGAGTCCTGCGCCATTCCCCTTCATTTGGACCGGCGCCGTCGATACTGATTGGCACAAATGCACCAATTGGAATTTCGGTGTGGTTCCCACGGCCACATCCAACGTCACGATCGACCAGACCGCGGTCAACAACTGCGAGGTCTACACGGCTGTTGCAAGTTGTGCATCGCTCGCCTTGAGTTCGAACAACGCGAATGCTTGGGGGCTCACGGTGCGCGCTGCACAGAGCCTTACGGTGGGTGGTGCGGTAACGGTTACTCGCACAGGACCCAGTGTAACCCCGGTGGGCATCACACTGGGCGATGCCACTACCAACGGAAGTTTGCAAGCAACGTCATTGACCTTGGTGGGCACAGGGGCGGCCGCGAAGAACGCCTTCTTCCGCAACGAAAGACCACTGAGCTTGATGCGCATCAATGGCCCGGTGACCATTCAAAGCGGCGGGCATTTGGATCTGGAGGGTGGCGCTACCGGTGGGGTGTTGCAGATACAAGGCAACTATTCCAACAACGACGATGAAGCCGCGTTCGATGAGCGGTTCTCGCTGGTGACATTCTGGGGAGGCGTTGCGCAATCCATCAACACGGCTGGCTTCCAGGAACGTTTCGGAGCGATCCGAATGGCCAAGAGCGCCAATGGACTCACGCTCAATGCACCTATCTCGTTGCGAACAGCGACAGCCCTGCAGTTCGCAGCAGCCGCACCAATTGGTGGCCCTTTCCCAGGTGGACGGATCTTCTCCACCGCCACCAACCTGTTGAGCTTGGAGAGCACGGTTACGGCCACAAGCGGTGCCACGGACAACAGCCATGTGGATGGACCGGTGCAGAAGTTCGGACCATCCAATTTCATTTACCCGATCGGGAAGAACAGCAGGTGGCGTCCCGTGCAGCTGCGGAGCATACTTGGGCTTGCGACCGATGCTTTCACGGCCGAGTACTTCCCGATCAGCGCCTACACCTGGGGCTCCAACATGGAGCCGACACTGCATCACATCAGTGATTGCGAGTATTGGTCCATCACACGCAGCGCTGGAACAGCCAACGCGCGTGTCGCATTGAGCTATCACAATACCTACAGCTGCGGGGTCACGCTGCTCGCTGATCTGCGGGTAGCCAAATGGGATGACGTTACCGTGCCGAACATTTGGCGGGACCGCGGGAACAACGGCGTTACCACAACTGCATGGGGCGGTTATGTGCCCACGACCGCAGTGGAAAGCGAGTTCGGCATCTGGACACTCGCTTCGTCCAGTTTTGAGAATCCGCTTCCGATCGAGCTTCTTGATTTCACGGCCCAAGTGGAAGACCGTTCGGTGGTGTGCAAGTGGTCCACGGCCAGTGAACACAACAACGACTTCTTCTCCGTTGAACGCAGCGCCGATGGTGTGGTGTTCCAGCCGATCGGACGCGTGGAGGTGCGGGTGATAGTTGGACCATGAGATCCTATGATTTCGTGGACGATGAGCCGCTCACAG
>JADJDP010000051.1 GCA_016702645.1 Flavobacteriales bacterium | reverse complement strand
GTGGTCGCCGCCATGGTGTTGCTTTTCTGTCGGTGTGAGACGAAGCATCGTCGGTTTCAGCCCGGTGAAGAAGTTGGTGGGACATATGGTGGTGGGCTTACATCACGGTGGTGATGGCCGGCATCCGCACATCAACAACATGCACGGCGTTCGGCATCTATGAACTGGGGCAGGAATGGAGCATCGCGTTAGCTTCTTCGTGTACGTGGTGTTGGTGAACGCGTTCAACCTCATCGACCAGGATCGATGGCTTGGCCGCTGGCATCGGTACCATCTGTGCGGTGGCGTTCGGTTGCTGGTTCTACCTCGCAGGCGATGTGCCGTTGGCCTTGCTCCAGTGCAGTGCTGGCCGGTGCCTCATCGGCTTCCTGGTGTTCAACTTCCATCCGGCGCGCATCTTCATGGGCGACAGTGGCTCGCTGATCATCGGCGCCATACTCAGCGTACTCGCAATGAACATGGTGGACCATGATAATACGCGACTTCCACCGTGGTTGCAACGCGCCTACGCCGCTGTTCGCCATGGCCATGTTGGCTTATCCGTTGGTGGATACGTTCCGTGTATTCGTGAGCCGCGCCGCGCGGGGTGAGTCCTTTGCCGCCGACCGCAACCATCCATCATCGCCTTATGGCACATGGGCTCGGCCATAGGGGAACAACGGCGACATTGTACATGTTCGCCATCGCAGTGATCCTGATCAGCCTGCTTACCCGTGACATAGCCCCGACCAAGGGCCTTTTGCTCTTGGGGTCGACTGCATTCTTCCTGGCGCTCCTGCCCTTCATCGTACCAGTAAGGAGAAGAAGTGATGCGCAACGCGGCGGTTGGTTGTTGCTTGCTGGGCGTTGGTGTGTCACTGCCCAACCCTCCACACTTCCGTTGAGCCGCGCCGTGGGAGCCCCTTGGGCGGCCCAAGCGCACTCCCTCCATAGCGGTATGCACACGGCCATCCGTCCTTCCCTCATCCGCGACCTGCGTGCATTACCGGGTGGTGACACCTTACAGGGCACCGCTGCCATGGTCTCCCTGGAACGCTGGGGCCGCAACGCATTCGATAGCACACGACTGGTTTGCGTTGGCGCGGCGGCCCGCTTGCTCGACGCATCGGTGGGCGTTGACGCAGGCAGTGCATCGGCGCTACCTGGCGCGGCGGTGCGAGTGCTTGGCTGGAAGCCGATGCCGGAAAGCGTTGGAGCTTCCATCTGGACGGACAAGCATGGAACGAGAACTGGAGCGACTACCTCGACACGCTGGTGGACGCTCAACAAGTCTCTCGCTCGGCGAGGGCTACGCGTACGGTGATGACGAAGCGCGTTCGCACTACGACTGGAACGGCTGGGCCAGCTTCGTACCTGACGATGCGTTCGTGCTTACGGTGGGCCGCGGCAAACACTTCTTCGGCGAAGGCCACCGTTCGTTCTTCCTCAGCGACAACGCGGGCGGCTATCCGTTCCTCCGTATCAACACGGAGTTCTGGAAGATCAAATACGTGAACCTCTTCACGGTGATGGATGATATCCGCGGAGCGGGCGGAACACCGTCATCATATGATACCGATTCTCCAGCTTCCATTACCTCAGTTGGAACGTGACACGCCGCTTGAACGTAGCGGTGTTCGAAGGCGTGGTGTGGCAAGGAGCCGATGAAAGTTCCCGCGCGGCTTCGATATCAACCACCTCAATCCGGTCATCTTTTACCGCCCGTGGAATGGCAGTCGGGGCTCAGGTGACAATGCATTGCTCGGCGGCGCTGGAACGTGAAGCCCGGCAAGAAGAGCCTCTTCTATTCGCAAGTGATGCTCGATGAATTCCTGCTGGACGCCGTGCGCGCCGGCGATGGCTGGTACGGCAATAAGCAAGCATTCCAACTCGGATTGGTGGCCTACGAAGCGTTCAAGTTGAAGACGTTGATGCTGCGCGCCGAGTTCAATTATGCGCGCCCGTTCATCTACCCACAGTGATACACGGCAGAACTATCCGCATGCCGGTCAGCCGCTCGCACATCCATACGGGCAGCAACTTCCGCGAGATGCTGGTGCGTGCCGAGTGGCGCAAGAAGCTGGATGGTGAGCGCCATCTCAGCTACGCCACGTTGGGGCAGGACACCGGCGCATACAGCTGGGGCAGCAACATCTTCCGTCCTGAATCCGACCGCTACAGTGCCGATGGCGTGCGCCCCGACAACTACGGCTATTTCGCCGACCCGGTGGAAGTCAACATCCTCTTCGCGGAGATCATCGCCGCGTGGACCATCGATCCGCGCAGCGGTCTGCGTGTCGAAGCCGCATACGTACTGCGCTCGCGCCAGCCCCATGGTGCAGCGAACGAAACGACCAACTGGTTCCGCATCGGTATCAGCGCCAACCTGCGACAACGGTACCACGACCAGGAAGTGCGGTATGAGCTGGAGTAAAGCGATCATCCCATTCCGCACCCAGTATCAATGAACGGCCGCCACTCACGTCGGCATACTTCGGCGCGCGCCATGTAGTATGCATGGGACATTTGTTGCTCGGTGGGAACGCGCGCCCCGTCCCTCTACACTCGTGGGTGCACTTGATCGGGCGTATCGACCATCGGCTCAGGCACGATCCACGCCCGCTGCCAGCGTGCTGGCCTGCGCTGGCACAACAATGGACACCAAGGGCCAAATCCTCGGAACATGAAAAACATCGTATTGGCGATCGGCGCAGTCGCGATCGGAACCTCTGCATTCGGTCAAACACTGATGGGCGGCAAGCTCGGGCTCAACTACACGCTCATCAGCACAATGGTGGACCCTGAGCCCGACGAAGCGCCCGAGGGTCCGGAATCGTTTCCCCATCGGCGGTTACGTTCAGCTGGCCATTTCGGAACATGTCGGTGTTCGTCCTGAAGTAATGTACTCCATACGAGGCTTCCAGGAGGATCGCATCTCCACCACATCGTACACCGGGCCGTTCGGTACAACCAGATCACTGACAGAAGTGAATCGAAGAACAGGACCGCGTACAACTACCTCGAGGTCCCCTTGCTCTCTCGTTCCAACCCAACAAAGTTCGGTATCCAAGTTGGCCCGGGGTTCGGTCTGCTCACGAGCGGCAGGGTGAAACGAAGCGGTTCCAACACCTGGTGGCACCGATGGCAACTCATCCACGGTGACCACCTCCGACTTCGATGAGACGATCAGTGGATCGGACGTTACCGATGGATTGCGGAAGTTGGAAGTCGGGGCTGTGGTCGGTATGATCTACGAGACCGCGAGCGGTGTGAACTTCGGGCTGCGCTACTGGCGCGGGCTCAACACCATCAACGAAGACACCTCCTTCGGCGATGCGACGGTGAAGTCGTACACTAACCTCATCCAGTTCTCGCTCGGCTTCAGCTTCATCAAGGCGGACTAGTCGCGGCGTAAGTTCTCAGCAACGACCCCGGCTGCGCACGCCGGGGTCGCTGCGTTTCTTCAAGCGGATCCGTAGCCATACCCCAACGCGGTGGGCACGGAGCTCCACATCCGCGCGTGCTTTCCACACGACGTGAAGGTGAATGGCACATGGTACCGCGTTTGTGTTGCGCACACATCACCAACTCCTTCCCGATGCGCCGAACGATCATTGCCCTCACCAGTGTATGCTTACTGATGTCCCCTGCTGTCTCCGGACAGAATTGGGGTGTGGGCTTCCGTTGGGCGACCCCAGCGGTATCACACTGAAGAAATACGGCAACGGCCATGCATGGGAGCTGAGCATGGGCAGAACGCACCTATTCCGCAATTCGAACTACTACTACGATCGATACAATCATTGGTACGGCGATCAGCACTTCAACCACAAGGAGCACCAACTGATCGGCTACAAGGCTTCCGTGGCGTTGGGCCTGCAACTGCACTATTTGTGGCAACGTCCGATCGGTACGGTCAAGGGGTTCGAGTGGTACTTCGGCGTGGGCGGCCAACTAAGGCTAGGACTACCGCTACGACTACCGGTACAAGGAAGAGAACGGACCGGACTGGATAGTGGTGTACGCATCAGCGGGTAACGGAACTGGATCTGGTGCGGACGGCGTGATCGGTCTGGAGTACACGTTCAGCAAAGTGCCCATATCGCTCTTCTTGGATGGCACGTTGTTCATGGAAATATTCGACGACCCCTTCCTCTTCCGGCCTCAGGCGGGCACGGGGGCGCGTTTTCGTTTCTGACGCGGAAGTGCGGACGGCGAACGACCGGACTATCTGTCCACTACTTGGGCCACGTGCCTGAGAGGGAGATCACAGAAATAGGTCGTGCCGTTCACCACCGATCGATCGGTACGCATCTGTTTCCCATCGTGCGTGTGCACTTGCGCATCGGCTGGGGCACCTGCTTCCGCCGCTTGCAACTTGAAGCCCTTGGCGATGGCCGCTTCCTTCACCTTGTTGTAAGTCTCCTCATCGGCCGTGTTGAATGCCACCGTGCGCAAGCCATCGCTACAGCGCATGGTGCTGAGTTTGTTGCGGCTCCCGTTGGCCGCGGTAGCGCCGAGGTACACAAGGGTCACACATTCAGGAGTGCTCGTGTTATCCGGCCGATGTGGCGTGAGCCCCATATCCTCCACTCCCTTTTCGAACCCCGAAAGGTCGAGCGCGGCCAATCGTTCGAGGTCGCCCCACGATAGCGGGCTTTTTGCGCACTCGCGCACGTAGCGGCGAACACGAACAAACAGGTGAGGAGGTTCTTCATCAGGGGTGCCAGCGAAAGCTAAGTGCTAGCCATGCTGGGACGCCACCCAGCAGCAATTGGGCCGAAGCCTACGCGCGCAAGCATTTGCACCCGGTCGCTCATCGGCCCCGACTTCCGGAACGGTGTCCCGATCCACACGATGGATGAGGTGAATGGGATCGTGGAGACTCAACCGGAGATCCGTTGAACCAGGCGCGTGCTCGGTGTTGGCGCGACGCTTCGCGGCGACCGCTCCGCCGAATGCAGATAGGCCTTTTGGTGAAGCTTACCGCAAAAGGACAAGCGGCTGGCAACGGCGAGCAAGCGCACGGCTATCGTCAGTGTGTCCCCTACTTCAGCGTGAACTTCACCGGCAAGATCATGGTGCACGCCACGGGCTTGCCGTTCATTATGGCCGGCTTCCAGTTCGGCATGCTCTTCACAACGCGCTCCGCTTCCTCATCCAGCTGGCGCGCCACGCCGCGCTTGACCTCCACATCGGTGATGCGGCCATCCTTTCGCACCACGAACTCCATGTACACCCGGCCCTGCACGTTCGCATCTATCATTTCGGGAGGGTACTTCGTGTTCTTTACCACGAAGCGGGCCATGGCCTCCTGTCCGCCCGGGAATTCCGGTTGCCTCTTCAACGGTAAGAAGACCGAACACCTCCTCCCTTTGCGGCGGTAGCGGAGGTGCTTCCACATTCTCCCGATCGCCTTCATCCGTTGTGGAAACGATGGAATCCAAATAGGTCTGTGCGGGTAGTGGCGGATCCTGCTGGGCGAGTAGGACGCTGCAAGCCAGCATGGCCAGCAGGAGTGCGAGCTTCTTCATAGCACGTAAGTAAAGGCGGTCATGTGCGCGCGGAACCGGGTGCTGGATCTCAATTGAAGGAGTACTTCGCCCCGATAAGCCCGGCCCCGGTGACCGCGATGCGGTTGGTATCGTGGCCCGGAACGAACTGCCAGCCGACGCCCAACCTGTAGTCCATGCCCACCTGCCAGCGCGGCCCTATCCTGAACTTGATGCCGGTGGGAATGAAGAGGCGCGTGTAGTACACCTGCTTCGCGCCGTAGGTGTGTTTGTTCATCTCTTCGGCCTGCTGTTGCGATGGGTGCTCGTCGTCCGCCAAATAGCGACCCTCGATCAGCATCATCTTGTTGCCCACGGTCAACCCGCCGTTGGCGCCGAGACCCACGTGCCAATGCACATAGCGGCTCCAGCGTCCACGCAGCAAGTAGGCCGTTTCCAAACTGATCTCGGTTTGCAGGTTGCAGTAAACGATGGACGTGTCCATGTGCTGGTTCCGGTACGTCACCATGGCTTCGCGCGGTGTGTGCAGCCCCACGCCCACTTGCACTTCGCTGGTGGTGTTGGTGGTGGTTGGCACCGTCTTCGGTCGTCCGAACCCGGCCATGACGAAGAGCCCGAGGCCGCTGGTGGTGGTGGTCACCTTTTCATCGAACTGACTGAGATCCCGTTGCAGTTCCTGGCTGGTCTTGGCGAAGGCCATCAGCTGTGGCAACGACATCGTCTCGAAACGATCCGTCTCCACGCCCGTTCCGAAATTCAAACTCGTCGTGCGCCATCCACTGGTGGGTAGCGGTGCGGTGGGCAATGCTTGTTGTGCAGCCGTGTGCAACGGGGTTGCCAGTGCCAGGCACAGGAAAGGGCGGGTCCAATGCTTCATGATGGAAAAGTACGGACGTTGGTGCATAGGCTCCGCTGTTCCGCATGTGCATGGTGCAAGACTTGTCCTTGGGGGAAGACCAAAAGAGACCCGCGCCTGCCCGCGCGCTACAGCCGAGCTGGTGCAGGGACCAATGTGCGGCTCGTTGATCAGTCTTTAATGAACCGCAACACGCACAGGGCGCCTTCGTCCAGCCAGCGCAAAAGGTGCAGCCCGTGCCTGAGGGCCGTGGCATCCATCGTGGTGCTGGTGCCATTGCCCGATCCACGCAGCACAACACGGCCGCTCCATCGAGCACTTCGTAGCGCACCCCTGGTGCAAGGCCTTGGATCGTCATTGCGTTGGACACGGGTACCGGGAACAGCGCCACACTGCTGGCCGCGCTGGTGAACACTCCCGTACCCGGATCCACCACCACGAGCACGTTCATTGTATACGCGCACCCATTCGCATCCACCACGGTACACGAATATGTTCCGCCCGCGTTGATCTGGATGGTGGGCGTGGAAGCCCCGGTGCTCCAATCGTACTGACTGAACGATGCGCCCACGCTCAAGGTGAAGGGCAGTGAGTCGCTGCTCAGATAGATCACCGGTGTTTGGATCGTATCCGAGAAGGAGTGCTCGTCGGCACCCATGTCACAAACGGGGTTGCCACGCGCATCACCATCAAGATCACTGTCCACTCCGCTGAAGTACGCACCGGCGAATCCGCTGGAGCACGTGTTCATGTGCAGGTCCGGTTGCAACGGGAACACCGGGTCCATGTCCGCATCGTTGGCCCCCATGCCCGTAACGGATTGATGGGCGGACAGGTCCGGAATGAGGTTCCCGGCTATCATGCTGATCTTGGGTCCGTTGGTGAAGAGGCCGTTGTGGTCTTCTGCAGCAACGTTCGCTGGCACGTCAACTTGGTAAGCCACCCCGGCGGCGTGGTTGGCAAAGAGGTTGTTATGCACCACGGCGTCCTGGCCGGCCGACTGTGTACCCCGGTGGTGGAAAGCAGCGCTGGTCACGGCACTGCCAGCACCGATGAGCACGCTGTTGTGCACGACGGTCACGCCCCACACATCTTCCAGCGCGATGCCGGACGCTTCGCTCACGGAGATGCAGTGCACCATGTTGTTGCTGATCGTTGCCCGTGGTTGATTGCGTGTCGCCGTATTCAATACCCGAAGCAACTGCCTGTGGTGGCGCGGGCATCAATACGGTTGCGCACTTTGCCGCCACCATCGAAGTGCCTTGTGTCGACCCCGATGTAGTAGTAGCCCTTGGACGTCGTTATCCGGTTCTCGGTGATCGCCCTACGGCGCACCACACACTTCCATTCCGCAGGAGTATTGGTCTTCGAATACGTTACCGCTCACGTTCAAGCCATAGGAGCGTGCGCCGCCGAAGTCGTCGAACTTGAGGTCCAGCGCGGAGTAACCATTGCGGAAGACGTTGTCGGTGATCGTGACATCCTGCGGGTTCGCCGGGCCAAAGTTGTCCTGGTCGCATTGCACAATGGCGCGATAGTAGCCCTCGAACGACTCGGGGTAGGTGCTGCCCTGGAACAAGCAATGCGTGATGGTGAGCGCGAGGCATTCGTTGACGAAGTAGATGGAACGGGCATACACAGTGTCCAATGGCCGGAACGAAAGGTGATCGAAGACGATACTGTCCGTGCCATCGAGCTTGAAGATGTAATTGTTCATGGCTGTTGAAGCATCGCTCTCCAGCACAACGGAATCCGCCACGTTGTTCTCGCTCTTGAAGGTGATGCTACCATAGTTGCCCGCAATGGTGCCCAATGCATAGCGGCCCGTGTACGTGCCTGGACGTATGTTGAACACCAAGTTGCCGACCGCGCCTTGGTTCGTGAGGTCGCCAACGGCCGCCGTAATGGTGGGATAGTCGGGATTGGCACCACCGATGGTTTTGATGCCCGTGAGCTGCGCTCCAGCAACGATGGGTAAGAGGCACAATGCGGAAACGATGATCTGCTTCATGGTCTTGTAGGTCGCACGCTGCGAGCTCGTGCAAAACAACCATCCGCCGCATCCGCTCGCATCGTAAGCCCAAGGCGAACGGTCGGCCCGGCGAGTAGGGATAACGCTCGGCTCATCCCGCATGCACTTCAGCTGGTGGCTCTGCCCCACCTTCTCGTTGATCGCACAAGACTTGTCCCGGCGGGCCTGTGGGCCTGGAACCCCGAGGCCCTCGGGAAAAGGCGAGCGCCTGCCCGCGACAGCCAAGCGTGCGTGCAGGTGGGTTCCTTTGGGCATATTTGGCCGGAAAGAACCCCGGCGCATTACGCATTTGCCAAAGCACCAGCTCCCTGATGAGAAGATCCTCGCTCTCTTGTTGTTCATGTTCCTGATGGCGGCGCAGTCGTTCGGCAATGCAATGTGCTGCGCGATATGAAGAAGAAAGAGCATCAACCCGTGCTCGCAGCGCTCAAGGCCAGCACTACGGTGATATTCCTGCGCACCTCCGACCAGGACATCCAGGCGTGGAGAAGGCGCTGAAAGAGGTGTGGACCATCTCGCCCATCGAAGTCCGCTCGATCAACCAGATCGGCGAGTACGAGGAACGCATGGCCAAGCCGTCGGGCTATTCCTTCCTGACCATGGTTCCCATGGAAATGCTGTACGACGGTTTCCGCACGCAAGAGCCGCGTCTGCAACTATGGATACCGTGGAGCGATCCGGAGTACCGCTATGATCGGGAACGCTTCGATCGGACGATCGCCTTCCTGCCGCTGGACGTGTCCATTCCAGTGGCGAACTGCAACATGCAGTACGCTTACATGAAGCCCGATACCACGTGCAGCGTTTTCCGCAGCCTCTATACCGACGCGGTGATCCGCAACTGGACGCCGCAGCAAATAGCCAATGGACTGCGCATAGTGGACAAGCACCTGAAAGAGGGGACCCCCTATCTGGGCATGCAGCGCCGCTGGGATGAGGTCGCCTACCCGGCTATTTTCGATGGCACTATGTACATCTGCGACAACGCTCTGGAGCAATGGGACCTCGACAAGCACAAGGGTTGGTTCGAGGTGGAAAGCAAGAAGGATGCGCTTTAACGTGCCCGAAGAGGATCATACGCATTTCGCCCGAAGAACTGGAAGCTAAGCTGATCGCCAAGGAAAACTTCCAATACATCACCGCCATCCGCTGGGGGCGCGACCAGCTCATCTGGGTGCAGCACAGCACTTCCGGTGAGGTGGTGTACTTCAACACCGGCTACCATCTGCAGACGGCCAACATGGCTAAAGACCTCTGCTCCGGGAAGCTGTAGTTAAGGCACACGCGGAAGCGTCAACGGGTGTGACACTCTCCGCGCGCGCGGCAGCCGAGCTAGTACTGGGAGCCTACTTTCATGAACATGAAGGCGCAGCGGAAGAGTAAGTATGTGACGTGGGGCCCGTGGGTCGTTGGGGTAGTGCTGGTCTTTGTTCTATACCTCATCATCGATCCACCCTATCACCAGATCAACGATGTGGAATACGCGGTCGAGGGATAGGTGTAGCCATATTCGGATGCATTGCGCTTTGGCAGCTCAGAAAAGAGCGGCGCAAGCGCCGCTCTTGATCGGGCCTGCACGCGCAGGACGGCCGAGCTCGTGCGGGCGGGATCAGCTGTCACCTGCCACCTTCTTTTCTCGCGGCACAGTGCCGAACCAGAGGAATGCAAGACTGACCAAGAGCGACAACCACGAGAACTTAAGTTCCTCACTTGCACTTGCGAGGATGGCCAACTGCCCAAGCACCCCAAGACCTCCCAGGACGATCAAGATCCAGTCGTACCACTTTCTGTTGCTGAGGCTGAATTTCATTTTGAGCGGTATTGTAGGTGGTTGACGCAAAACAAGTCTAGCATATGTGCATCACATGGTCAGTTATCTTCAACGCATGACCCCGGTCCGGTCCCTGACCTTATCATTGTATGTGTTATTACGTTCACAGCTGGCGGACAGGATCTCGTGCCGAAGGGTAAGTTGAACGCGAATGACTCGACCTCCGTCCACTTGGCGCTCCACGTCGGCGAATCGTTTTTTGTTCTTGATGACATCAATGAGATCGCCAGAGAGGACCTCATTCATACCGACAGGTTGGTAGTGACCATTGGGTATCCGGATCACGGCTTGCGTTGGAAATTGTCGGGTTCACGGTGGTCACCTTGATGAACGACTCGGTGGTGGAAGCTGTTTCCAACAAGGCCGAACTGACCGACGAACAGAAGGCGATCCTTGGCAAGGCTCCGGCCGGCTCAAAACTGTACTTGGTGGATGTCCGTGTCCGTGATGGCAACGGACCGGTGCGTCACTTGGCTGGTAGAGTGATCCTGGTCGAGTAAGGCTAGTTGGCCAGCGCCCGCCCGCGCGCAACAGCCGAACCAGTGCGGAGTTACTGCACGTGGTAGCGCAATAATCTGCGCTGGCCGGCGATCGGGAACATATCCGGCATTTCCTTGGTCAGCACCAGGCCGACACCGGGTACCCAAAGCGACGCTTGATCATACCAATCGTCCAATTCGCCACCGCCGGATGTTGTTCTGCGGCCCACCCAAGTGCACGCACTCAACGATGTGGCACCCACCGCCACCGGAGTTGTGCCCGGTGCCAAGTACCAATCGATCTGCGTGGTGCCATTGTCGGCCGCTTCCGACCAGATCGTCGTGTTCGTCGGGGCGGTACAGAACAGCACGCGGCCGTTCCCATCGAGCAACTTGTTGCCGGAGATGATCCATTGCTCGTCCTGTGGGAAGGGGTCGGACGGGTTGGTTCTGAGCATGAAGCCGGGCTGGCCGTCGATCACCGCTTGGCCCACTACCACAACGCTGTCCAAGGTTCCGGGCCCCAGATAATTGTTCAACGAGTCGAACGAACCGCGCTCGTACACCCAATAGTTGCCCACTTCCAAATTAGCGAAGGCCGAGATGGACGGGGCAGGGTCGATCGGCGATGCGCCGCCGTCATCCTTTGCGCAACCGGCAACGAGTACCGGAACGACAAAAAAGGTGAGGTACTTCTGGATGCGCATGACGAGCGGGGTTTGCTCGAAAACGATGGGGTAAAGCGATCATTGTCCCGCACGCGCTCGAAAGCCGAGCTAGTGCGTAGCCTTAGCGCGTTGTCGATAGCACTTTACCGCCAAAGGCCCGGCCATCGCGCGTGCGCACTTCGTACACGTAGGTGCCCACGCTCCATGCGGCGAGGTCGAGCGTTGCGCTCTTTCCTACAAGGTCGTGCGGTGTAGTTCGCGACCACGCGCATCGCGCAGGATGAAGGTGCACGGTGAGTTGAGGGTGGACGTCACCAAGAGGCGACCATCGACGCTGCTTTGCTGCACCGTGATGGGGCTGGCCGCATCGTTCGCGGTGATGCCGTTCGCTGCCCCAACGAGCATGAAGAGGATGTTCTCCATCAATTCGAGGGATGCGAATTCCTTCACCCAATCCTGATCCGAGGTGGTGATCACCATACCGCTGGAGGCATCGGCCGCGTGCACCCAACCCAGTTCGGAACCGTTGGCTTCCAGGAAACTCTGCACGCCAGTGCCACCACCTGTGCAGCCGTACCAGAAGTAATTCAAGGTGCCCACGGCGTTCGGCGTTGTAGCGAGTGTTCCGGAAACGGTTACCGGTGCCAGGTCCCCGCTCTGGCTGACGCATCCATTGGAAGTCGGCGTTGATCGCGTTCATCAATGAATCGAAGGTGATGCTGCCTTCGGCATTCGCCAGGTACCTGATTGAACAAAGCACGGCCGACCGCTTTGGGTGTACTGGTAGAGCGTATGCAACCGTGCTGCCGGAAGTGCGATCACCCCAGAAGAGAGGATCAATACATCGGTGGCAGCGAGACCCGCTATATCGTCCAAGGTGGATTGGGGTGCGATCTGCGCCGTGTAACCCATGCTCGTGGCGACGCCCAGCCAAACCGAATCCATTTCGTGCGCGGGCATGAACGAGGTGCTCTCGATGATGGTGAGCTGTTGTGCGGATGCACGCGGTAGCATGCACAAGCCGGAGAACAGAAGCAGGATAGCGATACGCATGGTGATGGTTTTGGCCGGTGATGCCAAAGTAGTGTTCTGCCGCAGGATGCGTTGGAGCGGCGCGGGGTTTTTGCCGAGCGCGCCCGGCAGGCGACAGCCGAGCTGGTACGGGGAGCGCGTGCCTGCGCTACCCGATCAACACGAGCAAGCGCTCCAGTTCCTTGTCGCTGATGGTATCCACTTCGCTCTTGTCATACACCGTGAGCAGGATCACCACGTTGCGCACCACCTTCACGCAGGTGATCACACGGGCACCACCCGAACGACCCTTGCCCTTGGAACGGATGGCCATGCGCACCTTGTAACAGTCCTTGCCCAAGGGCGAACCGACAAAAGGAGTTTCCGGAAAGTTCCTCGATCAGCGCCGCAAGATCCTTGCGAACGGAAGGATACTTCTTCGCCAGCCGCTTGATCGCCCGCTCGAACACGGGCGAATACTTCACCTCATAGCTCATTCAAGAGCTGCTTCGCCGACTTCAGCTTCTTGCGTCCGCTCAAGTGCGCCTTCACATCCTCCATCGCCTCCATCACCTCCAGGGCCACGCGCCCTTTCTTCTCGTTCTTGAAGATGTTCACCACATCCACGAAGTCGAGTTCTTTCAGCAGCTGGTCGAACAGCCGTTTCTTGCTGGGGTCCGTTATGTCCAGTACGTAGCGTGCCATGCAACGAAAGTAAGGGCTTGGGTGGGCAAAGTCGGGCCAGAGGCCCTATACCTGAGGACCTCGGGAAAACCGTCCTCGTCCCGGAACGGGGCCGAGCGCCTGCCTGCGCGCGAAAGCCGAGGTAGTGCGGGGGAGTGGCACAACTACAGTGATACTGTCACCCGGATCGACAGGGGCGGAGAGAATGCCACTTGCTGAACCTGTGTCACGAACGTATCGTCCTCCAAGTACGGTACGCCTTCACTGATCGGCTCATAAAAGGTGCGCTTTGCCTCTTCGCCTATCGTGTAGCGCCAAGAAGCTTCAGTAAGCAGGCTGATCCTCTTATTGATATTGAAGCGAATGCCTAGCACCGCAGCGCCACCGGCGGTGGTGGTATTGGTCTCCTGCCCGTAGTAATGGAACTCACCGAACTGGTGGATATTGTCGCGGAAGTTGTTGTCCATCCCGAACAGCAGGTCCACGCCATAGAAGCAGCTCCAGCGGCGCGTAAGCACCATGGCTTGTTCAGCCCCGACCCTCACATCGAACGTGGTGGAGGTGGTATGTTGGGGATACGGATTGAACGATGAGATGTCCTCTTGGCTGTCCTTGTACAGGACACCGATCCCGGCGCGCAGGTTCACCTTCCGGAACAAGTGGCGATAGGTCAAGTAGTATGGATCAAGATCAACGCCGGGCGTAGCATCTTGGGTGAACTGTATGATGAAGTAGGTCATGTCCAGGCCGATCTCATCGTTCAGTTTCCGCTCCTGCTCGGGTTCTTCCTGAGCATTCGTTGCGATGGCAAGGAACATGGGAACAGGTAGCAATGCAGCACGTATGGAACGCATCGTACAGGTAGGTTAGGGTTCGCGTGCTAAGACGCTACAACATGAAGATCATTGTGAGCACCTCACATGTCCCGGCGGGCCAAGAGGCCCTAGAACCCTGAGGCCCGCGGCACAACCCGCGCGCAATAGCCGAGCTATTGCGGGCATGTGGAACCCATACACACGTGCGCCAGCGGAAAGCACTATCGACCGACGGCTGCGAAACGCAGCACAGCCTCCCCTTGCGCGTTGCGCAAGGCGGCGCAATACACCCCGCATGACAGTTGCGGCAGCACCACCCGCTGTGCGGCGCCCACCGCCACATCGCGCTCGAACACACGGCGTCCTGCGGCATCGGTAATGCACAGCACACTGTTCTGCCCGGTGCTCACCAACAGTGCATCGCCGGTCCACGCCAGCACGTTGCCGATCGCTGGAACCATCGGTTGCACAGGCAACGCCAAGGCTTGGTAACCGATCTCCTGTACCACGGCATACGCGCTCTGCGGACCATAGGTATCGATGCGCAGCCAACCGTAGTGCTCGCCGCCCACGTCCCACTTTTGAACACCACGTATCCATCGACCACCGCACGCCAAGCGTGCATGTTGCTGGTGTACGCACCAGGGTTGCTGGAGTAGGCGATCGAATTGAGGAAGGGTGAGTTGGTGAACAGCTCATTGCCGGTGGTCAGTTCGCCCAGTGCGAATTGCTGTGGCACGGGCACCGTGTCCGGTCCGCCGAAAACGGCATCGGCCGAATCGATGGCCGTTGTGGTGGCCAACAACGTGGAGTCGCCACAAAGCACGCTCAGGCTGCGACCGCTGCCGAGGCCGCCAACGTAGTGGTAGCTCTTCACCAACAGATCCACCACCCCATCGTTGTCGGGATCGAACGCGTACGTATCGGTACCCTGCCACGGCGCTTCAACCGTGTCGCCGATGAGGATCGCCACCATGGAATCCTGCGGAACGCCCACGGTGAATACGCCCGGCTGCGCAAGGCATGTGCACCAGCCGGAAAGGACCAACAGCGGAAGGATCGATCCACGCCTCGCGTTCATTCAATGCCAAGATAGCCAAGGGCACGCACGAGATCGGCATGTTGCCTAGCACGCCACCAAGGGCTCTGCCCAAACTTCTTGTTGATCGCACAAGACTTGTCCCGGCGGGCCAGTGGCCCTAGAACCCTGAGGCCGTCGGGAAAAACCCGAGCGCCTGCACGCGCGGGATAGCCGAGCTAGTGCGGCGGAGGGCCGCGCCCGTTGCGTCGTACTTTGGCAACTTAACGTGAGCGATGCGCCCAGCACTAACGACCTCCTCGATCATTTGCCTGCTTTTCCTGCCGCTTATCGGCATGGCGCAGATGGGCATCCCCGACTCCACCTTCAATAGCATAGGGGTTAGCCGCCTCACCCGGACTGGTGTGGCAATGGAGCCCGCATCATGCAGGTGAATGCCGGAGGGGACGTCTATGTTGCTGGCAATATCCTGTCGGGCATGTGCCAGACCAATCAGACCTGCCAGATCTCCAAAATGCTTTCAAGTGGTGTGACGGACTCTTCGTATGCCGTGGATGGTACGCGTGAGGTGAATTTTTGCACCAGCGATGACTATCTCACGGATATGGTGCTGGACCACTCAACAGGAGAGGTTTATGCTTGCGGGTATGAGGACTGGGGCTCATACCGAACGCGCCCATCCGGCAGCTGGTCACCTTCAAGCTGACACCAGGCGGCGCTTTGGACCCGGGTTTCGGCATCAATGGCATCAACTACGATGGGGTGGTGCCCGACGGGTTGGAATATTCGTTCGGCATGGGCGCTGCTGCCGGGCGGGAAGCTGTTGGTATCCTGCTCCGTCATCGGTAGTCTCGTTTTCGTTCGATACATGCCTGACGGCTCTCGTGACAGTACGTTCCATGGCACGGGTCAGTTCGCCGCACTTCCCCTCGCTATTCAGCCTGTTGGCGGGATGGTGGTGCACAATAACAGGATCTATCTGGCTTATCAGGGTTCGGGCTTCCCAGCGGACAGGATCTGGGTGTATTGTTTCGATATGAACGGCGAGTTGGACCTGCAATACGGCACCAATGGCCGTGCGCAGTTCCAGCACACCACGATCATAGAACCCAAGGACCTTGCAGCTGCGCCGGATGGTGGCATTTTGGTGGCGGGCAGCGTTGGGGGCGCTGGTGCGCGTCGGCGCATGGTGTTGCGTTTCGACCCCACCGGCCAAGTGGATCCGGACTATGGCAACAACGGTATCGTGATCCTTGATTCCCCGGGCGAGCAGCGCTTTTTTAACGTAGCCGTGCTACCCGATGGGCGATCGTTGTTGACCGGGTTCTCCACGGACAGCTGGTCTTATTATGAGGCCTATGCTTTCGTTTCGCTCGGCCCGGTCGGTGGGCGCGTGTTCCCCATGGGGGCCGTGGGCGATACGCTGGGGGCCACAGTGGCCCCGTGGCCAGGCACCTTTGTTGGCGGGCTTGTTGGTTACGATTCGCTGGAACGCATCATGGTGGTCGGTGGCGCTCCCAGCCAGTTGGTGGCCGGGCATGGCGCCATCGGTTTCGCCCGGTACTTGAATAGCGATAGCTATTCTATCATGGGTGAGCAGGAAGCACAGCGGGTGAACAATGATGCGGTGTTCCCGAATCCTGCACAGGTTGGCAGCGAGGTCTTTGTGCGCACGTCCTTGCGCGGTCCCCTGCAGGCGCGGATCATTGCGCTCACCGGCGAGGTCATCTCCGCCGTGCCACTGCGAAGTCAAAGCGGCGCACTGTTAGCCGTTACGGTGCCACCGGAACTTCCAGCGGGCCCTTACCTGTTGGAAGTGACCGGGCAATCGCACCGTGCTTCCTCCATTCTGTTGGTGCAATAACGAGGACTTGTCCCGGCGGACGAGAGGCACTGGAACCCAGATGCCCTCGGAAAACCCGAGCGCCTGCCCGCGTGCTGCAGCCGAGCTGGTGCGGGCTGCATGGCAGCATACATTTGGGCAACCGCACTTTCCATGAAGCTCAACGAACTGAAGATCTCGCTGGTGCAACAGATCCTCCATTCCGAGGACGCCGATGAATTGCGCACCGTTGATGAATTGCTCAACCACGGCGCACCGTTCGAATTGAGCGCGAAGGAGAAGGCGGAACTCGACAAGGACTTCGCTGACTATAAGGCAGGCAAGGGGCGCAACTACACTTGGAACGAGGTGAAGGCACACGCCCGAAAGCGCGCATGAGCTACAGCCCCGACTTCCGACCGGCTGCGCGGGAGGATATCGCCGAAGGATACGCTTGGTATGAAGCCCGACGCCAAGGCTTGGGCGAAGCTTTCCTGCTCGAAGTGCAACGGTGCATGATGATCCTGCTGCGATCACCGGGCGCATTCCGGCGGATACACAAGGAATTCAGGCAAGCACTTCTGGACCGCTTCCCTTACGTCGTTGTGTACAAGGTTTCCGGTAAGCGCATTGTGATCATGCGCATATTCCATTGCAGCCAAGACCCGAAGAAGAAGTTCCGCAAGAAGCGCAAGTAAGTGGCGGGCAAAGCGGCCCTATAACACTGAGGCCCTCGGGCATCACGTCAGCCTTCTCCGATACTTGCACGGGTTGTATGTGCAAAACCAACACCCCTGTGCGCACACAGGAGTACTCAATGTTCATGTTCGTTTCGCGCGCCACGCGCGCAGAAATGGCCACCAATCCATCATGATCGAGCCCATCGATGCGAAGGGTCACGATCGCATCCACGGTCGTTTCGGGAACATCTTGCTGTGCAACCAACTTGGGCGCGGCTGCACAAACGAACAACAGGAAAAGGAGGATCGTGCGGAACATGGGGTCGGTGCTTTTGTGAAAGGTCCGGAACGGGTTGAAGGACGGACATGACTTCGATCAGGTGGATCATCAGGCCCCGGGTTCCTGTGTTGATCGCAACAGACTTGTCCCGGCGGGCCAGAGGCCCTAGAACCCTGAGGCACTCGGGAAAAACCCGAGCGCCTGCCCGCGCACTACAGCCGAGCTAGTGCGGAATGCTGCGGTGCGCGAGCGTTGCCCGGTTATCTTGTATGACGAATGAAAGCATTCGTGATAGCCCTGAGCATACTGTTCCTGTTGGCTTGTACCGGCAAGCGAAGGGCTGCGCATCATAACGATAACTGGAGCGACCCGTTCGCGGAGCAACGGGCGCATGAGGAAGGAGTGAAAGCGTTGCTGCGCATCATCGCTGAGCATGGACCCACTTGCTTCACAGGCATTCGTGGTCCAGTGAACGCCGACAGTTCCGGCTGGGTGTGTACCGCTGCAATGCCCGGTGCGGACACGACCGTGCTGCTCCACACCGATAGCGCCATAATACTGCGCACGCATGCGTACAGAAGTGATCCGCTGGAAGGCTTTGTCCTGTTCAAGAACGCTGGCTACCTCAACCGCGACATCACCGGCAAAACCTACGCTTACTCCAACTTCACGGAAACGGACGACTCGGCGCGTTACGACCTCTTCCATCACCCCACCGAGTACTTCCGCGTTACGTGGTTCAAGCGCAATGGCTTCGTGCAGGTGGATTACGTGCTCCACGATTGCAAGCCGTGAGCACAAGACTTGTCCCGGCGGGCCACAGGCCCTAGAACCCTGAGGCCCTCGGGAAAAACCCGAGCGCCTGCCCGCGCGCGACAGCCGAGCTGGTGCGGGGCTCAACAACACGGCGGGCCAGAGTAGAACGACTTTGCTGCACCTTCGTGAATAAATCAGCGCCATGACTTCGTCACTTCAGGTGGCATCCTGCATCGCATTGTGCGCATCACGGCCCCATGTTCCACTTTGCCCAGTGGTCAACTGATCCCATGACCAACAATCCCATTTGCACGGCCATGGGCCAGCAGCAGTTACCGCGCATCATAGGTGACGGTGCCGGAGGGGCGATCATGGTGTGGACTGACGGACGCAACGGCACGGACTACAACATTTTTGCGCAGCGCATAGATGCTAACGGTTCGGTCCAATGGACCCTCGATGGCATACCTATCTGTGCGGCACCGTTCAACCAAGAGTACCCTGTCATCGCTAGCGATGGCGCGGGTGGCGCCATGATCACTTGGCAGGACCGGCGTAACGGTGCCGGGGCTGATATCTACGCGCAACATGTGGATGCCTCGGGTCTGGTTCAATGGACCGCCGACGGAATCGCTATTTGTACAGCAGCGAGCGACCAATGGAGTCCCGAGATCATCGGAGATGGCGCAGGCACTGCAATCATCACATGGGAAGACAATCGCAGTGGTGCCGGTTTGGACATTTACGCCCAGCGTTTGAACAGTTCAGGCGCCATACTGTGGATGGCGAATGGCGTCCCCATCTGCTCGGCGATCGACTCCCAGCGCTATCCTGTGGTCGTCGGCGACGGTACAGGTGGTGCGATCGTCACTTGGGAGGATTGGCAATCTGACCGCCGTGGATATTTCTCCTCCAGCGAGTGGATGCTTCCGGTAACACTCAATGGCCCCAAGATGGTGTCGCCATCAGTGTTTCCACGAACAACCAGTTCGATCCGTGATCTCCGGCGATGGCGCTGGTGG
>JADJDP010000050.1 GCA_016702645.1 Flavobacteriales bacterium | reverse complement strand
CGGCTTCCAGTTGGTCCACGATGCGGCCCGCGCGGTTGTAACCGAGCTTGAGCTTGCGTTGGATGAGGGAGGTGCTGCCTTGTTGTGTTTGCACCACCAGGCGTGCGGCCTCCTCGAACATGCTGTCGCGTTCGCCATCGTCCATGTCGCCGCCGCCTTCGCCTTCCTCCATGGGCGGCTCGGGTAGGAGCAGGGCTTCGGGGTAGCCGCGCTGGTTGCCGATGAACTCGGTGATCTTGTCCACCTCGGGGGTATCCACGAATGCGCACTGGATGCGGATCAGCTCGTTGCCGGTGCTCAGGAGCATGTCGCCGCGGCCGATCAGCTGGTCGGCACCGCCGGTATCGAGGATGGTGCGGCTATCGATCTTGCTCGTTACGCGGAAGGCGATGCGCGCCGGGAAGTTGGCCTTGATGGTACCGGTGATGATGTTGACGCTCGGGCGCTGCGTGGCGATGATGAGGTGGATGCCGATGGCGCGCGCGAGCTGTGCCAGACGTGCGATCGGTGTTTCCACTTCGCGACCGGCCGTCATGATCAGGTCGGCGAACTCGTCCACCACCAGTATGATGTAGGGAGGAAGCGGTGTCCCTTTTCCGGGTTCAAACGGCGGCTGATGAACTGGCGTTGTACTCCTTGATGTTCCGCACCTGCGCGTTCTTAGCAGCTCGTAGCGGTCGTCCATCTCGATGCACAGGCTGTTGAGGGTGGCCACCACCTTCTTGGTATCGGTGATGATGGCGTCGCTGTCGCCCGGCAGCTTGGCGAGGAAGTGGCGCTCGATCTTGTTGAAGAGGGTGAGTTCCACCTTCTTCGGATCCACGAGCACGAACTTGATCTGGCTCGGGTGCTTCTTGTAGAGCAGCGAGACGAGGATGGCGTTCAAGCCAACGGATTTGCCCTGGCCCGTGGCACCGGCCATGAGCAGGTGCGGCATCTTGGCGAGGTCCGTCACGAAGGTCTCATTGCTGATGGTCTTGCCCAGCACGATGGGCAGGTCCGCGGTGCTGTTCTGGAACTTCTCGCTGGCGATGACGGCGCGCATGCCCACCACTTGTGGTTTGCTGTTGGGCACTTCGATGCCGATGGTTCCCTTGCCGGGGATGGGCGCGATGATGCGGATACCGAGGGCGGCGAGGCTCAGCGCGATGTCGTCTTCCAGGTTCTTGATCTTGCTGATGCGCACACCCGCCTGCGGGATGATCTCGTACAGCGTGACCGTGGGTCCGATCGTCGCCTTGATCTTGTCGATGCCGATGTTGTAGTGACCGAGCGTTTCCACGATGCGGTCCTTGTTCATCTCCAACTCCTCCTTCGTCACGGTGATCTCGCCGCTGCCGTGGTCGATGAGCAGGTCGATGGGCGGTGGCTCGTAGCTGCTCAGGTCGAGCTTCGGATCGTACTCCCCGAACTCGGCGAGCTTGGCTTCGATCTGGTCGTCGCTCATGGTCTTCTCCTCCACGGCCACCACGCTCATGCCGTTGAGGTCGCCGTTGAGGTCTTCCGCAGAACTAACGACAGGGGAGAGGACGGGCTCCACCACTTCCATGGGTATCATCTCCAGTTCGAGCGCCGGTGTCTCTTCTTCCTCTTCGACCTCCTCCTCCTCCTCCTCGTTCTTCTTCTTCTTCCACGCTGAGCGGAGTCGAAGCGTCCATCACAGGTTCATCCTTCGACAGGCTCAGGACGACATCAGGTGTGGCCTTCATCCGCACACCGGGCTGCGCGATCACAGGTTCAGCGATTTCTTCAGCAACAGGTTCCGCTTCGGGCTTCTTCAGTTTAGCGAGCAGGTCGTTCACCCAGCCGAAGCTCAGGTTGAAGGTGTACACCGCGAAGGCGCCCGCAGCGAACACGAGTAAGGCACCCGCACCGAAGTTCCCGAGGAAGCTCGTGAGGTGGCGCGTCATCACCACACCCAGACCACCGCCAAGGAAGGTGAGTTCACCGCGGAAGAAGAAGCCGAACAAGGCGGGGATCCAGAGCAAGGCCATGGCCGTCCACCCGAGCGTGCGACGCGTGGGCAGCAACCAGGTGCCCAGCAGAATGCGGATGCCGCAGAGGAAGCTCCAGAGCGGGAAGGCGAACGCAGCCAGACCGAACCAGGTGTGCATGAATTGGTGGGCGGTGAGCGCGCCGAACTTGCCGAGCCAGTTGTCCACTTTCACCTCCGGACTGAAGATCTCGCCCCACGAACGGCCGACGAGGTCCTGGTCTACGCGCCAGGTGAAGAGGAACGAAGCGAAAGCCACGAGCAGGAAAGCAGAAGAGAGCACGAGCAGCAAGCCGAACACGCGGTGCGTGCGGGTATCGGTGAAGAAGGCCGTGAAGCGCGACCACTTGCCTTCGCTGGTTGCGCTGGCCTTCTTGCTCCTGCGCTTGGGTGCGGCAGTTTCTTCTTCGGGGGCTTCTTCGCGAAGCCGGTTGCGTTTCTCGTTGGCCAAGGGCAATGCGGGATTTCCTCGCGCATGCGAGGGTGCGACCAAAAGTATCGGGGCGCCTTAGGGCAACGGGTTGAAGCGCTGCACTAGTATCAACAAGCGAGGGTCGATCGGCGGGCCGCTCGGTTCGCCTCACCGGAAGAACTGGGTTTAGGTGCTGTCATGCACCTACCTTGGTCGAACCGTGCGCAAATGGGTCTTCTAGGTAAACTCTTTGGTGGCAAGCGTAAATCCACTCTCGAAGATGATCGCTTCGGGACGATCCACTTGTTGCGCCACAATCGGGGCAACTCGGTATGGGCAGGCAAATGGGACATGGAAGATGGCACTCTAGAGTTCTTCGTTCAGGGTGATGAGCAGGCGCCTTTTGAAGAAGCACTAGCCAAGTTGGAGGGGATCATCACCGAATCGGCGCTACTCAATGATTCGAGGACGGCTGTGGTGGAGACGCTACGCAACGCGGAACCCGCATATCCAGTCTCGCGTTTCGACCAGGACATGCAATTGGCTGGTATCCATGTGAAGACGAACGAGGACTTCGCTATCACATACAAGCAACGACATGATCCGTTCTACCTGTTCAATGCGCATTTCGAGAACGGCCAGGTAACAGATGTGAGCATTGATTCTAAACGGAGGCCAGGCCGCGAGCAATGTTCGTTCTCTTAGTCCTCGGGCTTCCTATTGGTCGCATTAGGTGCGTGCATGTCGCATATGCCAAGCTCGTTTCACCGCACGTTGAAAGCTGGCGAGATCGTCGCCTCTACAGCACGATATTCGAAGCGCACGAACGCGTTGGGTATCCAGTGGGCAACCAGGAACAGTTTGCCATTCTTGATCGCGGGGACTTGTCGTCCATCGAAAGACTCACGGAGCATGCATTTGTTCCGAGGCAGGTCTTAGAACGGTACATCACGATATCACCGCGGAGTATTACCGGCATTTGATGAGCCGCGAGGTTCAAGAGCGTTTGGACCTATCGAAAGCACCAGATGCGCTCATGGACGGGCACTTCATCGAGAAACGCGGATCCAAGTTCCTCTATGTCTACAACGAACGACGGGACGGCCGTACGATCAAAGCGTACGATCGCCTTGAAGAGCTGGTATGGTTCATTGCTTATGACCGGCTTAGGATGTACGCGCCCAAATACAAGCGGACGATGAGCAGGCACCTTCCAGAGAAGTTGAATGGCAGGTGATCGATCGTGGGAACGCGAACCAGACCTCCAGACCGCCACAACTTAATAGCTACATCGAGAACGTGCCCAGCACTTCGGCGAGCGTGGTGGAGCACGGGTGCGGCCACGGCGTCATAATCGTCCTTCGCCAGGAACTTGGCTGGATCCACATCGCCGGGTGTCACACTGGTGGCATCGAGGTGCATGAGGATACCGTTCTGGACCATCTCGTAGCGCAGCAGCACCCCCGGTACTTCCGCGAAGGGACCGAACCAGTTCGGGTCCTTGATGCGGATGCGGTCGGTGTACCATAGCTCGATCTCCGGACGCGCCAGGCGATCGAAGATGGCCACGGCCTTCTTGCAGGGGTAACCTGCAATGGTGTCCACATCGTTGGTGAAGAGGATCGTCGGGTTACCATAGTCGGCATTGAAGAGGTCCATGTCGCGTGGCTTCAGGTGCGCAACGATCTTTTTGCCCATCATGCTGAGGTGATAGTCCATGACCTGGCCGCTGTTGTCCACCTGCATCATCGTGCGGAAGATGCCCATCCCTGCACTTAGTTCGGCTACCTGTTTGTCCTCCGTGAAGCACAGCGTGGTCTTTTCCGGGAGCATGCCTGCCATGAGCCCATTGGGGTCATAGTCCGGGAAGGTGAGGGCGTACTCGATGGTGCCTTCGTCCACATGCTTTTCCAGCAGCCCGGTTCCACAGCCAAGGAAGAGGGAGGCTGAGGCACTGGAAAACAGGATGTTCCGTAGGGTCAAGGTCGGGTTTTCTGAAAGGTGGCCTTGGTACGGGCGATGGGCGGTTCAGGTTCCGCTGCCGTAGCAAGTGCCATAAGCAGGTTTCCGGGATGGCCGGACCCCGGAAAGCCCCCGCTTACCTTTGGCCGCGATGGAACTGCGATTGATCGAAGCGGCCTCTGAGATCGGGGCGGGTACCCGCGGCACCAGCATGGGTATGGCAGCTTTGCGGGTGGCGGCTTGGAAACACGGGAGCGAACTCTTCGGCCATGCCGAGGAGAGCATCCTGCGGGATGAGAACGATGTGCTGTACGAGGATGACCGCTCGCCGAACGCCCACCACATCGATGGCTTGATCCGCTTCCAAAGCGACCTTGCATACGAGGTTTACAAGTATCTGAGGAATAGTGTCTTTCCTATCGTAGTCGGTGGCGACCATTCAATCGCGATCGGCTCGGTGTCGGGTACCAAAATGGCCTTCCCGGACCAGCGCCTCGGTGTGGTTTGGATCGATGCCCACGCGGACCTTCACACCCCTTGGACGACCCCTAGCGGGAACGTGCATGGGATGCCATTGGCTCTGCTGATGCAGATCGAAAAGAAGGGCAAGAACCGACCCCGGGTCTATACCATGGACACTTGGGACCGACTTCGGAAGATCGGCGTGAGCGGCCCCAAGCTCCTCCCGAGCGATCTGGTCTTCGTCGGTCTGCGCGATTACGAACCGGAGGAGGAGGCGATCATCAAGGAACACGGGATCAAGGTGATCACGGTGGAGCAGATCCGGAAGAAGGGAGCTGCCCATGCCGTGAAAGAGGCTTTGGCCCATCTTACTGCCTGTAACCGGCTGCACATCAGCTTCGACGTGGATAGCCTTGACCCGAGCATCTCGGTCGGCACAGGAACGCCGGTCCCCAACGGCTTGTTCCTGGAAGAAGCCAAGGAGCTGCTCAGCGGGTTCTGCGCCGATCCGAAGACCGCTACCCTGGACGTTGTGGAGATCAATCCCGCGTTGGACGCGAACAACGCCATGGCCGTGGCCACGCTTTCGATCCTGGAGCCCTTGTTCCCGATCCTCCGTTCGCGGTGAAGCAGTCGGCTTCCTCGGTCATACTCGTCAGGCCCACTGGCTTCGGCTTCGACCCGGAGACGGCTGCCAGCAACGACTTCCAACAGCAGATGACCGGCATCGACGTCGGGGCGTTGGCAGCGGAAGAGTTCGACGGCTTGTTGGAAGCGCTTCGGCGTTGTGGGGTTGGCATCTCCGTGTTGGATCCACTGGATCCGAAGGCTCCCAACGCCGTCTTCCCGAACAACTGGTTCAGCACCCAAGCGGATGGTACCCTGGTCCTTTATCCCATGTGTACGCCCTCGCGCCGTGCCGAACGGGATCCGGATATGGCGCGAACCCTTGAACGTGAAGGTTTCCGAACCAAGGAAGTGAAGGACTTCAGCGGTTGGGAGCACCAAGGCTCCATCCTCGAAGGCACGGGTAGCCTTGTGCTCGATCGCAAGAAGCGCAAGGCCTTCGCCTGTCTTTCGCCGCGCACCACGGAGAACGCGCTCAACACCTGGTGCGAGCAACTCGGCTACACGCCCATCGCTTTCACCGCCACCATGGACGGTCGCATCAACGGACATCCGGTGTACCACACCAACGTGGTCATGAGCATCGGGGAGAAGTTCGCGGTGGTCTGCTTCGATGCCATGCCCTATCCGGCGGATCGCCAGGAGGTGGAGGAAGAACTGGCCAAGAGCGGCAAGGAGATCATCGCCATCAGCATCGTGCAGATGTACAAGTACGTGGGGAACATGCTGGAGCTACGGGGTGCCCCCCTGGATCGATCGAAGCGCACCCTTTCCCGCATCGAGCGCGGGGCAGGCTCGGATCAGGGTGACGGTTCGTTCACTTTCCTGAGCGAAACCGCCTTCCACGCGCTCCGCCCGCACCAGCGGATCGCCCTTGAACGCCACACGCAATTGATCCCTGTGCCGATCCCCACGATCGAAGCAGTGGGTGGTGGTAGCATTCGGTGCATGCTGGCGGAGAATTTCCTTCCTGTTCGCTGAACGTCACTCCGGAAGGCGGGCTGCGGAGCAGCGGGACCCGCCTATCCGGCGTCTCACCAATGCGCATTTGTGAGACGCCGGATAGCCCGCTCCGCGGATCTTCCGGCGTGACGTTCGCGGGGCGCTTCGCGATCATCTACAAGGCCGATCTTCGCGCTCCCATGTTCCAGGACCGCCTTCAAGCCCAACTTCTTCCAGCGCTGCAAGCGGCGTTCAAGACCCTCTTCGGTCACGAGCTCGATGCCAAGGCGATCGGCTTCCAAAGCACGCGACCGGAGTTCGAAGGCGATGTCACCATCAACGTCTTCCCCTTCCTGAAGATCAGTGGTAAGGGGCCGGAGCAGACGGCACAAGCGATCGGCGAACACCTGCAAGCCAACGTACCCATCGTTGCGCGCTTCAATGTGGTGAAGGGTTTCCTCAACCTCCTCATCGCGGACAGCTATTGGCTGGAGTTCTTGAACGAGGCTGGAGCGAAGGACATCCTTGCGTTCCCCGCGAACGGCAGGAAGGTGATGGTGGAGTACAGTTCACCCAACACCAACAAGCCGCTGCACTTGGGCCACATGCGCAACATCTTCCTCGGGCACAGCGTGAGCCGCATCCTGCAGAGCGCAGGGAACGAGGTGGTGCGGGTGCAAGTGATCAACGACCGTGGCATCCACATCTGCAAGAGCATGGTGGCGTGGCAGAAGTACGGGAAAGGTGAGACCCCTGCATCCGTCGGGGTGAAGGGCGACAAGCTGGTTGGCAAGTACTACGTGGAGTTCGACAAGGTTTATAAGCGCGAGATCGAAGTATTCGTTGCCGCAGGGAAGTCGCCGGAGCTTGCCGAGAAGGAAGCACCGATCCTGCTCGAAGCCCAGGAGATGCTGCGCAAGTGGGAGGCGAACGATCCCGACGTGCGCGCGCTATGGGAGAAGATGAACGGCTGGGTATACGATGGCTTCAATGCCACCTACACGCGCATGGGGGTGGAGTTCGACAAGCTCTACTACGAGAGCCAGACCTATGTGCTCGGTAAGAACGATGTGCTCGAAGGCCTGAAGAAGGGCGTGTTCTACGAGAAGGATGGCGCGGTATGGGTGGACAACACGGCAGAGGGCCTGGACGAGAAAGTGCTGCTGCGCCGCGATGGCACCAGCGTGTACATGACGCAGGACATCGGCACTGCGATAGCGCGATTCACCGAGTTCCCCGGTCTTTCGCAGCTCATCTACACGGTGGGCAACGAGCAGGACTACCACTTCAAGGTCCTCTTCATCATCCTGAAGAAGCTGGGCTTCGAGTGGGCGAGCGAGCTCTTCCACCTCAGCTACGGCATGGTGGACCTCCCCAGCGGCAAGATGAAGAGCCGCGAAGGCACCGTGGTGGATGCCGATGAGTTGATCGAAGAGGTCGTGAGCGAGGCGCGCGCGGCGGGTGAGCAACTGAGCAAGCTCGATGAGTTCAGTGCGGAAGAGAAGACCGCTCTATTCGAGATGATCGGCCTCGCAGCCGTGAAGTACTACCTGCTCAAAGTGGATCCGAAAAAGCGCATGCTCTTCGATCCGGCGGCCAGCATCGATCTGCAGGGACATACGGGGCCCTTCATCCAATACACCTACGCGCGGATCAAGTCGCTCTTGCGTAAGGCGGATCCCATGTCCACATGGTCACATGAGCACATGGGCACATGGCCTTTGCTGCCCGAAGAGCGCGCCGTCATCAAGCTGCTTCACCAGTTCCCCGCCGTGCTGAACGAAGCTGCTATCAGACTGGAGCCTTCAACCGTCGCGAACCACGCTTACGAACTGGTGAAGGCCTACAACACCTTCTACCAGACCGTACCCGTGTTGAAGGAAGAGGATGATGCCAAGCGCTCGTTCCGTCTTGCACTTAGCGGAGCTGTTGCAGGTGCAACGAAGAAGGCGATGTGGTGCCTGGGATCGAGGTGCCGGAGCGGATGCTCTCCTATGGTCCCTTCGGTCTTTGCGCTCTCTGCGCCCTTCGCGGCTTTATCCGATCAGAACTTCGGGCACGGAATGATCCGCGGCTTTTTGCTCTTGGGCTTTTTGGGCCACTCGTAAATGAGCGAGATCTCATGGGAGCCACCGCTCTTGTACGTGAGCTTGCTGATCGTAACGTCGTAGCTGTATACGAAGCGTAGTTGGCTTTCGGTCTGGTATCCCATCACCACCACCACCGCGTCGTTGTTGCCATAGCCCTGCTTGTAGGCCTTCGCGATGGGCAGGCCCCGGTACCAAAGGCCGCCGGTGAGCTGACCATGATCGATGTACCATCCTAGATCGAGCTGGTCCCACTTGCCCTGCATCTTGTAGTGCGTGGCGATGGTCATGCGCGTATCGCTCTTGCTGATGTGGCGGCCATCGATCCCGAAGCGGTAGCCGACGTTCACGCTCGTGCGAGCTTGCAGCCGCGCTTCGCCGTCCACCATCAAGCTCATGTTCGGACGGTTCAAGTGGTTCATGCTCACGCCCGCCCAGAACTTTTCACTGTAGTACATGAAGCCACCGGCAAGGTCCAGGTAGTTCACCTGCTGGATCAGGTTCGGTTCGATGGTCTGCGCCGCGTTGTCGCGCACCACTTGGTCAGCGAAGAGATAGCCGCTGGGGTCCACGCCACGCATGGTGTAGCCGATACGCAGTCCACCGCGTATCGCTCGACGGTAGTTGATACGTGCTTCGTAGCTGTAGCTCAATCCAACGGTCGTGCTCGTGAGGCCGCTCGTACCGGCTTTGTCGCGCAGCACCATGCCGCCCATACCTGCGTTCACCGTGCTGAAGCGGTGGTCGTACGCGGCCATGAAGGTCTCGTAACCGGGCCTCACGCTCGGCCATTGCAAGCGATAGTTCAGTGCGATCCGGTCCTGGTGCGTATTGCCGGTGAGCGCCGGGTTCAGGTATTGCGCAGCAGCGAACCACTGTGAGAACTGCGGATCCTGCGCATGTGCCTGAAGGAATGCGGTCATCGATCCCAGGAAGGCGAGGAGTCGTAGTGCCTTCATCGGAAGAGGGTGAGATCGGTCAGTTTCTGTACTTCGCGACCATCCACGAATCGGATCCAGGTCTGCACCACGTACACGTCCTGCGGGCTCAGCTGGTCGCGGTAATAGCCGTCCCAGCCGATGCGCGCATCCTCGCTTTCGAAGATGAGCTCACCCCAGCGGTTGAAGATCCGCATGCGGAAGTCCTTCACGAAGCGCACGAAGGCGAAGAACACATCGTTGTCGAGACCGTTGGGGTCGTACGTGCCGCCGTTGCTGCCGTTCGTATTCGGCGTGAAGGCGGTGGGGATCACCACATCGTACACCGGCGTGATGGTGATCGTCTGCGTGACATCGTCCGTGCAGCCGTGGATGTCCGTGACATACAGGTCCACATCATAGGTGCCCACGTCGAAGTACTGGTGGGATGGGTTGGTGGTGTTCCCCGTGCCACCATCACCGAAGTTCCATGCCCAGCTCGTGATGCTACCGCTGCTCTGGTCGGTGAAATCGATGTTCGCATTGTCAGCGGAGGCTGTCCACGCACTTGCGGTGAAGCCGGCCACTGGTGGGTTCCATGCGTTCACAAGGCCGATGGTCGGGCTCGTGCTCGTGCAGCCAAGCGGCGTGCTCACTGTGAGGCTCACGTTGTAGGTACCGCCTTGGTAGACGATGATCGGCGAAGGCGATGTGCTCGTGTTGCCATTGCCGAGGTTCCACAGGTAGCTGATGCTCGGGTCGAGCAACAGATCGGGGAAGTCAACGGTGAGGGGTGCGCATCCTTCCGCAAGGACAGCGGGCAGATCGATCACCGGTGGTGTTTGCACACGCAGCAGGATCGTGCGGTCAAGCGTGTTTCCGCACGCGTCGGTCACGCTCACGTGAAGGTCCTGATCCGTGCTGAACGGTACTGTGTACGGGCCGCTGCCTGTGGTCGCGAGTTCCGTCCAGGTGATCGTGTGGGCGCCTGCGTAGTTGTTCAGCAAGGCACCCACTGTTGCAGCGCTGCCGCCCGGCAGATCGTCGTGTCGCCGTAGGTGGTGAAGCTCGCGGCTCAGATCGAGGACATGCACAGGTAATATCAAGGCAGGTACCGTGCAGCCGTTCTGGTCGCTCACGCTCACTTGTACGTTCTGTGAAGCGCTGAACGATACGGTGATCGGGTTGCCGGTGCCGAGCGATCCCCAGTTGTAACTGATGGTACCGGTACCGCCGGTCACCTGTGCGGTGAGGGTGGTAGGAACGTTCACGCACACGGTGTCGGGCACTGTGGCGGTAAGGGTCATCTGTTGCGGCTGGGTGATCACGCCGCTGGCTTGGGCCGTGCATCCGTTGGCATCGGTCACCGTTACGTCGAGGTTGCCAGCAGGGAGTGCGACCACGGTTGCCCCGGTCTGTCCGGTGCTCCAGTTGATGGAGTAGGCTTGTGTACCGCCGCTCACCTGCACGTTCGCAGTACCGTTCGTTCCGTTGAAGCACGTCACGTTCGTGGTGGCCAGGTTGAGGATCACCAACTGGGGAGGCTGTACGATCGACGCTGTCAGTGTGGTGTCGCATCCGAGCGCATCGGTTACGATCACCGTGTAGCTGCCAGGACCAAGGTTGGTTGCGGTTGGCGTGGTCTGCGCCAGCGCATCGTTCCACAAGTAGCTGTTGCCAGTCACCTCCGGGGTGAAGGCGATACTGCCGTTGCCATTGTTGTAGCAATCGACATTGGTTGTGCTGAGCGATGCGCTGAGGAAAGCGTTGCTGAGTGCGATGAAGACATCGTCGCTCACAGGTGGGCAGGTCGTGTTGCCCGTGGTTGTGAGGGTGAGCGTGACGCCACCCGCTGCGATCTCTCCCGTGCTCGGCATGTATTGCGTGCTGACGCCAGGGGTGAGGATCGTTCCGGCGCCGCCGCTCCAAACCCCGCCCGTTGCGTTGGTAACGCTGCCTTGCAGGTCGATCGGATAGCTGTTCAAGCAGCCCACGAGATCCGGCCCTGCGTCCACCAAGTTGGGCTGGCCCGTTGCATTGATCGTTGCCGTTCCCGTTGCAGGCGCGCATCCGTTCGCATCCGTGATCGAAATGGTGTAGGTGCCTGCACCAGCAGTGATCGAAGCGGTGGATGCACCATTGCTCCACGTGTAGTAGTAAGGTTGTGTCCCGCCGGTCACGCTGGTTGAGATCGATCCGTTCCCGAAACCTGCGCACGTCTCATCTGTTGCTGTGAGGCCGAGCAAAGCGATCGCAGCGGGTTCGGTGATCGTCGCACTCTGCGATGCCGTGCAACCGAACGCATCGGTCACGGTCACGATCCAGGTTCCAGCAGGCAGGTTCACGGCGTTCGCAGTGGTCTGGGATGCTGGATCGTTCCACTGGTAGTCGAAGGAAGGGTCGTTCGGGGTTACGGAAGCCGCACCCGTGGTGGATCCATTGCGATCGCGTTCGTGCTGCTGATACCGAGGTTCGCGAAACTGTTCGGCAGGTTGATGAAGACCTGGTCGCTCACCGCCGGACAGTTGTTGTTGCCTGTGCTTGTGAGCGTGAGCGTGACACCCCCATTCGCGATGTCGACCGCGCTTGGGTCATAACTCACGTTGGGCCAGGTACCCGAGTAGGAGCCATTGCCGCCGCTCCATGATCCACCCGTCGCGTTCACAACATTGCCGTTCAGCGCGATGGGGAAGGAGCCAACGCAACCAACAGCATCGGGGCCTGCGTTCACTTGGTTGGGTTGGGCAGCTGCGTTGATCGTGGCTGTTCCAATGGCGACCGGCGTGCATCCGTTCGCATCGGTGATCGTTACGGTGTAGGTGCCTGCGCCCGCTGTAAGGACGGGGCCGCTCGCGCCATTGCTCCAACTGTAGCTGTAGGGTTGCGTGCCGCCGTTCGCAACAGCTGTGATCGAGCCGTTACCTGACCCGGCGCAACTTTCATCCACCACCGTCAGGCTTGCGATCGAGATCGCGTTCGGCTCGTTGATCGTTGTGTTGAGGGTGGTGGAGCAGCCATAGCTGTCCGTGGCCGTAACACTGTAGTTGCCCGCACCGAGACCTGTCGCCGTGGCTCCGTTCTGTACCGGAACCGTGTTCCACACATAGGTGAAACCGGGCATCGCGGGTGAGAAGGTGGCCGTGCCGTTGGTCGCACCGTTGCACAGGGCATCGGTGGTGCCGATCGTGGCCGTGGCGAAACTGTTCGGAATGTTGATGAACACCTGATCGCTAGCAGCAGGGCAATTCGTGTTGCCTGCGGTTGTGAGCGTAAGGGTCACCCCGTTGCTCAAGATGTCGCTGGCGCTGGGAGTATAGTCCACGTTCGGCCATGAACCACCGAATGCTCCCGAACCCCCGCTCCAGTTACCGCTGGTGGCGTTCGTTACGCTGCCATTGAGCGCGATCGGGAAACTACCTACGCAACCCACGAGGTCGGCACCGGCGTTCGCCACATTGGGCTGTGCTGCTGCATTTATTGTGATGCTGCCGATCGCGGGAGCACATCCATTGGCATCTGTAACGGTCACCGTGTAGGTTCCCGCTCCTGCTGTGATCGAAGGACCGCTAGCGCCGTTGCTCCATGCATAGGTGTACGGCGTCGCACCTCCGATCGCTGTGACGGTGGCCGTTCCGTTTCCGAAACCGGCACAACTCTCATCCGTCGCGGTCAAGCTGGCGATGGACAATGCTGCTGGTGGGCCAATGGTGGTGGTCAATGTGATGGAGCATCCGTTGGCATCCGTTGCTGTCACCGAGTAGTTGCCAGCGCTCAACCCCGTTGCCGTCGCTCCGGTTTGCACTGGTGTGGTGGTCCAGGCATACGTGAAACCGGCCAGGTCAGGAGCGAAGACCGCCGATCCGGTCGCTGTTCCGAAACAGAGCGCATCCGTAGGCGTCACCGTTGCGTTCGCGAAGCTGTTCGCGAGCGTCAGCACCATCTGGTCGTCGTCCGGCGGACAGCCACCGTTGCCCGTGGTCGTGAGTGTTTGTGTGACACTGCCTGCGGCGATCTCCGCTGCCGTGGGGGTATAGCTGATGTTCGGCCAAGTACCGGAGTACGATCCGGCACCACCGCTCCATGCGCCACCGGTCGCGTTCGTCACACTACCGCTCAGCGCGATCGGCAGGGCTCCCACGCAACCCACATCATCCGGACCCGCGTCCGCGATGTTCGGTTGTGAGATCGAAGAGATCACACCGGTGTAGGGCGGGGAAACGCAGTTGTTCGCATCGGTTATCGTAACCGTGTAACTGCCGACACCTGCCGTGATGCTCGGTGTGGTGGCACCGGTGCTCCAAGCGTAGGTGTAAGGGGCGGATCCATTGGTCACGTTCGCGGTGGCTGTCCCGTTGCCGGTACCCACGCACGTTTCACCCGTGGTGGTCACGTTCCCGAAGAGCCCGGGGATCACCGTCACTTCATACACATAGGTCTGGAAGGCTGGGATGGGGCAGGCACCATCATCCACGTTCACGATGAAGGGGAAGTAGCCGGAGCTGCCCGCTGTGGCGGTCCAGCAAACCGTGCACATGATGGGATTGAAGCCGTTGAAGGTGAACGTTGCACCGGGCAGGTTCTGCTGGATGTTGCTGAAGGCGTCGAGGACGTTCGTCAGGTTGGGATCGCTGATCGCGAAGTCGAAGCAGAAGTTGCCCGACTCGCATACCTGTATCGCGCGTGGTCCGAGTTGGGTGGCCGTGCCGCTCAGGTTCTGGATCAGGCCGGTTGCGGGATCCGGTGGGTCGTTGGTGCAGGGGTATGCAACGAATTGCATGTCGCGCATGATGCTACCCACGAGCACGCCGTTCACCCAGTGGTTCACTTGTACCACGACCACCCAGTTCCCTTGTGTGGCCAGCGTGAAGTTCACCTCGCCGGTGACCGGGTCCAGTGTGATGCCGGGTATTGGATCCGTTCCTGAGTACGGGTTCACGTAAGGGATCGGTGCGCCGTTGATCCCCATGGCGTCGATGAGGACATAGCTCAGCGAATCACCTTCCGTGTCGAAGGCCCCGAAGCTGTATGTGATGGGGTAGCCCAGGCACACGAAGGGGATCGCGGTGTTGCTGAACTGGGGTGAATCGTTGCAGGGGTTCACCGTGGTGTTGACCACCGCCCGGATGTAGGTGCGCTGTGTACCCGGGTTCTGCAGGTTGACGATCGCGTTGTTGCGGTAGATGTTCGTGTAGGAGATCGTCCACGAATCGCAGGGCGCGAGGGTGATCGTGCCCGTGTAGATGTATTGCTGGATGCCCGGAAGTGATCCGCCGTTGCAGGTGCTGTTCGGTAGTTCCAGATCGCAGAGCTGGGATATCTCAACACCACCCGGCGTGCTCACCACCAGGCTGGTATTGCCGCAAGGGCTCTGCAACTGGAGCGTAACGCTCGGGTCCACATTGATGCCGGCGCAATCCCGGTACACCACCATGGTGATCTCGTACTGGTTGTTGCCCAAACAATGCCAGTAGATCTCGCCCCCGGAAAAGTGCGTGGCCCGCGACACCAAGGCGGTGCTGACCAGGACGGCGGAGAACAGGAATTTGCGGAGCATATGGCGCGGAGCAGGGGAAGAACCCGCCTGTTCCTACGCAGCTTGCCCGCCGCCGGTTTCCGAAGACCCGGCCGGTACGGCTCTGGTTAAGGCATATCGATCACGATCCGCGATGAACGCACTGTTCCGATCGCCGAACGGTGCAACAGAACATAGGTCCCGGTGTTCAGCGCCGCCGGAAGCGCAACCGTGCGGTTCGCTGATAGGGTGAGCATCGCTACCGATCGCCCTGTCATATCAACGAGTTCGATCGGTCCCCGAGCCATGTCGTTACCCACGTTCAGCATCGATCCGGCGCTTGTGAAGGTGGGCCAGATCGCCATTGCTGGCGCTGGTTCCAGCGCGTACATGTTCGTCCCAACATCGAACAGCTCTTGGAAGGTATCCGCGTATTCGTAGGTGCTTGAGCAGGTGCTCACCGCATCCCAGTTGATGCTCCATGTCATCAATCCGCGCAGGGCGGGGTAGGTGCTCGTGCGCGCATAGCTGCCCGGTTGTGGACCGGTTCCACGCAAATAATCCACGGCTGAGGCAAGCACGGCCGGGCTCACGTAGCCTCCACCGGCCGCATTCGGGCATGCTGGGAGCCCGATGGCGATCTTTTCCGGTGGCAGCGGAGCGAAGATGCCACCCCCGGTGGTGAAGCCTTGCAATGTTGCTTCCGTTTGGCTCACGATGAAGTCGGCGGTGCCTTGTTCGTAGATGGCACCATCGATGCCGTACATGCTGCCGCTGTTGTACAACTGCACTTGCAGGATGTCGATCCGATCACGCAGCGCGTCGATGATCGGGAGGTAGGCGCCCCAGATCCCGCCGAACGCGCTCATGCCACCCTGTACGTAGGCTGTTTCGGGAGCCATGGTGAGCATCATCTGGGTTCCCCACTGGGTTTCGAACGCATCACCGATCGCTTCAATGGCGTCGATCAAGCGGGTGATCGCTGCATCGATCGGCGCTGCGATGGTTCCTCCGGAACTGCTGACGCTGCTGCCCTCCAGGTCGATGTCGATGCCATCGAAGCCGTATGTGTTGATGATGCCCATCATGCTGCTCACGAATTCGTCGCGCTCCGTGTCGCTGTCCAGGTGGACCGTGGCATTGGCCCCGCCGATACTGATCAGGACCTTTTTTCCTTGAGCCTGTAGTTCGGCCACGTCACCTATGAATTCGCTTTGATCCGTGCCGCTCGGTGCGAACGCCATGTTGTGCGAAGTACCCGGCAACGGCTCGGCGAATGCGATCTCGATCACCGTGTAGCGTGGATCTATCGCATCGAGTTGGATGTAAGGTGCATTCCCGTCGTTCCAATTGTGCCAATAGCCCACCAAGTCGTGGGTTTGGGCTTGCACGGCGAATGAGACTAGCAGAAGGGATGCGGTGGCGAGAACACGCATGGAACTGGCTTTGGGGCAAAGAAGCCGATCGGAACGGGTTGAAGCCTACGAATCGGTCACGCACCTTGGATGGCAAGGCCGCTCCCCGGTCGGTCGCACATCCGCCCTTGTTCGATGCACATCCGCCCATATCAACTTGACCAATTCCGGGATCATTGAGCGAATGCGACCACCTACCATGGTAGACGGAACACGAATGATCCGCACCTTCGGCCCGTGATCCCATTTACCACCCAGACCGACCCCGAGTTCGTTCGACCCGCGCGTTATTCCGCACTCGACAAGTTCTTCCTTGGCCTCATCCGCGATGAGCGTGACCTGCCCTTCGTCTACAAGACGCTGCAGGTCACCTTCACCCTCATACCGTTGGGTGTAGCGCTCTACCTGCCGTTCGTTCCGAACTGGCTCTGGTGGATCATGGCATTGGTGTACCTCTTCATCAACAATATCACCTACAAGGGCCCATTCGGCCTCATGCTGCATTGTACCACGCACCGGCCCTTCTTCAAGCAGCAATGGATGAACCACTACCTGCCATGGGTGCTGGCACCTTTCTTCGGCCAAAGCCCGGAGACCTACCATGCGCACCACATCGGCATGCACCATGCGGAGAACAACTTGGAACCCGACGAGAGCAGTACCATGCCTTATCAGCGCGACTCGGGTAAGGCCTTCCTGCACTACTTCTTCACCTTCTTCTTCACCGGCATCTACACGCTAGCGGCGTACTTCTTCCATCGCAAGCGCGATCGTCTTCTCTATCGCGTGGTGCGAGGTGAACTGCTCTTCATCCTGTTCTGCGCGGCCTTGTGCTTCGTGAACTGGCAAGCCACGCTCGTGGTCTTCATCCTTCCCTTCGCCATATTCCGGCTGGTGGCCATGGCGGGCAACTGGGTGCAACACGCTTTCGTGAGCCAGGAGGACCCCGGCAACCACTTCCAGAACAGTGTCACCTGCATCAACGTGAAGTTCAATCACAAATGCTGGAACGATGGATACCACATCAGCCACCACATCGATCCCAGCATGCATTGGACCGATCATCCACGGTACTTCCGGGAACACCTGGATGATTTCGCACGCGAACGCGCCGTGGTCTTCGATGGTTTGAACTACCTGGACATTTTCGGATTGCTCCTGCGCGATCGCTACGATGTGCTGGCCAAGCACTTCGTGAACGTCGGCAATGTGTACAAGAACGATGAGGAGGTGATCGCCTTCTTGCGCAGCCGCACCGCTCCCGTTCCCTTTGTGCCGGACACCAAGGCGCACGGAGTGCTTGGAGCGGCTTAGGTCCTACGGGTCACTGGAATAGCAAAGGACGGAGCGCGCTTGGGCCATCTTGGTCGCTAGCGCGGGCCAAATGGCGATCACAGGACCCGCGGAAGGAACCGATCAGTCCGCGAGGAACCGAACTATCCAGCCTTGTAGTCCTTGCTCACCATCGCTCCAGTTCAGTGGCCTGGCTTTGAATACGAAAGATGCAACGCCCTTCCCGCAACCACCATCGCCACAAAGCCGAACGCCACCCGCAACTGTTCACCGGACGCCCAGCTATGCGCCAGTTCCATGGTCTTCGCTGGTTCAAGAACGATCGTCTTGTCCCAGAACAAGTAGCCGTTGATCGGCAGGAAGTGGAACATGGTGAACAGGAACGCGCCCAGCGTCAGGACGAGGTAAGCACCGAGCATGAGCCGCAATTTCTTGTCGGCCTTCCAGTAAGAGAGAAAACTGACGATCGCGAGCAGGATGGTCGCTGGAACCACGAATCGGAAGAACGCTCCCGGATCCGTATGAACGAAGAACGCCCTGTACCGCGTGATCACTTCCACATCGCCAGCGCGCCAGTTGGGCACCAGCACCAGGAAGTCGAACAAGTGTCCGGTGAAATACACCGCAGCGACGAAGGCATTGAGCCAAAGCACGATACGTTTCGCCATGTTGTTCTACCGATGTGCGATCATAGGTAACCGAGTTGACCGGTCCTTCAATCCGCCAAGAACCCGAATTTCCCTGCCTTGTAATCCTCGATCGCCTCGCGATCTCATCCTCGGTGTTCATCACGAAGGGGCCATAGCTCACGTAAGGTTCGTTCAAAGGCTCGCCGCTCAGTACAAGGAGCGTGCACTTGCGCGTGACCTGGATACGGATCGCACCGCCTTCGTTCTTCAGTTGCACATAATGGTTCTCCGGTGCGGCCGTTCCGTTCACCGTGATCGCGCCATCCACCACCAGGATGCCGGAGTTGTAGTTCGCTGGTAGTTGGAAGCTCACATCGGCGCCTGCGTTCAGGTGCATGTCGTACATGTGGATGGGCGAGTACGCGCTCGCGATGCCCTTCACGCCTTCGTATTCACCCGCCACCACGTGCACGGTACCTGCGCCTTTGGGCAAGGTCACCTTCGGCTTCTTCGCATGCGCGATGCTCTGGTATTTGGCCGGCACCATCTTGTGCTTCTTCGGCAGGTTGATCCACAGTTGTAGCATCTCGAAAGCACCGCCGCTGCGGTTGAAGGTCTGCTCGTGGTACTCCTTGTGCAGCACGCCGCCGCCCGCTGTCATCCATTGCACATCGCCGGGATGGATGATGCCGTGATTGCCCTTGCTGTCGTGGTGCTCCACGCTGCCCTTGTAGGCGAAGGTGATGGTCTCGATGCCGCGATGCGGATGTACACCGACCCCTTGGGAGATGTCGCTCGGCGGGAAGTTCACCTCCGCGTTGAAGTCCAACAGGAAGAAGGGGCTCATCCGCTCCTCGAAACCCTTGCCATTGGGGAAGTAGTTCATCACCTTGAAGCCGTTGCCAACCATATGGGTGTTGGTGGGGGAGAGCACGCCTTCCACGCCGCGCTGGCCACTACCGGCCAGGTTTTCCATGGCCTTAGCGGTTCCGTTCAACGCGCCGCCGATGAAGGCCAGCGCTGTGCCGAGGATGCCGCGATGAAGGAATTCCTTGCGTTCCATACCGTATCGATTTGGTTGTGAAATTAGCGCTACAAGTCCCTGATCCAATGAACAACACCCGAGACTGGCATTGGTTCCTCAATACCCTGGTGCGCATCCATGTTTCGGGCGACGATGGTTCGGACCGCATCTCCTATATCGAGCACATCGTGCGGCAGGGCGAATCGCCGCCCCTGCACATCCATGAACGCGAGGACGAGATCTTCCACCTGCTGGAAGGCGAGTTCAAGTTCCGCCTGCGCGGCGATGAGTTCACGTGTGGCCCGGGCGAAGTGGTCTTCATCCCCAAGGGCGCGCCGCACACGTTCCTCTCGCTGTCCCCGGCCGGAGGCCGTTTCTTCAGTGCGACCACCGGCGAGGATTTCGAACGCTTCATGCGCGGACTTTGGCGCATCGCCGAACGCGCCGAGCTTCCAACGCCGGGAGCGCCAACCCCCGAAGCCATAGAAGCCCTTGGCAAAGCCGCAGCCGCGCACCACATGCCGGTGGTGGGACCGCCGCTGAACTAGCGCTCCACGAGCACCCGGCCGCTCGTGAGGCGCTCACCAGTGGAAAGCAGCGTGTAGAAGTACACGCCACTTCCCGGCAGTTCCACGGTGCGCGATGTGCTTTTAGGGAATATCTCCCGCAGCACCAGTTCGCCCAACGCGTTCACGATCCGCAGCTCCGTGAACGGCTCTTCGCTCTGGATGGTGAGGCGACCGCTGGACGGCATTGGATAGATGGATACCCCGTCGTTCGCTTCGCTCGCTGCATCGACTCCGGTATTGAAATCCCCGCTGCGCGCTAGGAACATCGCTCCGTTGCTGGCGTTGGCCAGGTCCATCACCGGCAGGCCGGGGAAGGAGAGCGAATCCTGGAAGTAGCCGCCGATGTAGATGTTGCCGCCTTCATCGAGCCCGATGCCGCGTACGCCGCGTGGATAGGTGAAGCGCGAAGTGTGTATGTCGAGCAGCGCATTGCTGCTGTCGAAGCGAGCCAGGTAATGGCCGTATTGTCCGACCGATCCGTTGTCGGGCACCATGCCGCCGATCTCGAAGTTGCCCCTGTACCAACCCGCCACGAGCAAGGACTCGGCGTTCTCCAATTCCATCGCTTCGATGTCGTGATCGTAACTGCTGTTGCCTATGCGCGTACCCCAGATGAAATCGCCATCGGCGTTCGTCTTCAGGATCACGTTCTTGTAGTGGCCCAAGCTGCCCGCGACCTCGATCCCCACGATACCCAGGTTGTAGTCCGTCTCGCGGTGCATGGCGATGTACAGATTGCCATCGGCGTCCGCTTCCAAAGCCTTCACATCATCGTAGCCGTAGCCGCCGATCACGCGGCTCCAGTGGTAGTTGCCATCGAGGTCGTACTTGGCCACCACGCCTTCGTGCGTGCCAGCGCCGTTCCACGAATTGAGCAGTGTGTCGGTCTCGTAGAATATCGTGTCGCCACGAATGCGCCAGCCCGCGTACAGCATGTTGTCGGCGCCCACATGCAGCACTTGTCCTTCGCCGGCGCTGTAGATCCATTGCTGTCCGCAATCGGGCCTGCGGCTCCAGATGCCGTTGCCGTCGGTATCCAACTTCAGTAAGAAGTCGTCGTAGTACTGGCTGCAGCCCTGCAGTTGCGTAAGACCGGGCACCGTGAAGTAATCATCGAAGCAGCCGCTCACATACGCGTTGCCAGCGGCATCGCAAGCGATGGCCTTGCCCCATTCGCGCGCATTCGCCTGGAAGTCGTTGTTGCCATAACGCTTCGCCCACTGGAAGCTGCCATCCACTGCGCTGAGCTTTGCCACGAATACATCCATCTGCCCAACGAGGGTGAGCGTGGTTGAGCCGAACCCGGCGGTCGCGCTCTCGAACGCGCCGGTGATGAATACGCCACCGTCGCCATCGATGGCGAGGTCGTAGGGATTGTCGAAGTCGGTACCCCCAGCGCGCACTGCCCAGAGCGCCACGCCTTGGTTATCGTACTTCGCTACATAGACATCGCTTAGGCCAGCGCTGGTGATCGGCGAGGTGCTGCCGAAGGTGGCGGTGCCGTAGAAGGACCCGGCGACGTAGCTGTTACCGTGCGCATCGGTGGCAAAGCCGTGGATATCTGGCGAGCTCGAGGTGGCCGTGTCGTGTACGCTCCATTGCCAGTGGAAGGGTTGGGCCGAAGCGAGCAGACAGGAGAGTGAGAACAGCAGGGTGAAGTGCAGGCGCATGGGACGGGTTTCGGGGTGCAAGATGCGATGAGGGCCAATGATGCTGCCTGTACACATTCGGAGTGGACGGGTTCAGCGCCAGTCATCGGGGCGATGGGGGAGTTGACATCGCTCAGTTTCCCGTTCCTGCCAACGCACCATCTTAGCCGGAAGCTCGAAGGCATGTGGTGGAAAGCCGTCCTTATTTGGTTGCTCTTCATGGTCGGTGCCATCGCGAACGGTGCGCTGCGCGTGAAGGCGATCATCCCCTTCACTGGTGAAGCGATCGGCCACATCATCAGCACGGTGTTCCTGTGCGCCATCATCATCGGTATCACTTGGTGGACCGTCCCTTGGTTGGCTCCATCCACCGGACAGCAGGCGCTGACGATCGGGGCGGCTTGGTTGTTCATGACGCTCGCATTCGAGTTCGGCGTGGGCTATTTCATCGGCCACCATAGCTGGTCCGATATGCTCGTCGACTACAACGTCCTGAAGGGCCGGGTGTGGGTCGCCGTTCCTATCATCACGTTCCTTGCACCGTGGTGGATGGCGCGTGCGCGAGGTCTGCTGCCATGAACGAACGCTGTCGCGCGGATCAGGGCTTCATGCGATCCAACTTCTCCCGGGACTGCACCAGCCATTCCTCGCCATCCTTGCGGTAGAAGACCGCATCGAACGAATCGGGACCGGTGCGTTCGATCTCTTCGCGCAACTCCACGGCACTGGTCTCCGCGTGCTGGCGTCCTATCCACGTGAGCTTATCGCCTTGCCAGCCGAGGGAGGTGAAGGCATAGTGGCTGCCGGCGTTGGTGACGATGGTGCGTGTATACATCTTCAGGTACGCGTCGTAGGTGATGAGCTCACGCGTGAAGACGCCACCCTGCGCATTCGGTCCATCATTCAGCACCACGCGACCCACCAAGGCCAATGCACTGTCCAGACCGTTCTCTACATGCCACATGCCGGTTAGGTCGGCCTTGTCGGTGGTATTGCCGGGTGCTGAGATGCTGAAGTTCCATGTTCCGACGAAGTAGCGCATGTCGTCCTGGGCCACCGCCTGCGTGGCGATGGCGGCTGCGAAGAGGATCGATAGCAAGTGGCCACGTAGCATGGAACCAAAGGTGGTAGCGCCCTGTCAACCGACGGCCTACGTTGTGATACGCGGTTCAACGCTGGGATCCAACGTACGGTGCCGTTGATCCGGCAGCAGGTGTTGATCGAGGCGGTCCAGCAGGCGCTCGTTGCTTACACCGGTCCGGTTGAGCAGCAACACACTGCCGCGGCCGAGGTCGGGATACACGCGCAGCTCGGCATAGTAGCCACCACCGCCACCGGGATGCGCCCGGTAGCGCTCTCCGTTCAGGTTTCCGCAGAACCAGCTCATGGCCATGCCGGTGGCTTTGCCGTGGTTCGTCAGCTCTTCCGTGAATAGCTGATCGCGGCCGGCCACGTCGATGAGTTTTCCATCGGTGAGCAGTGCCTGCAGGTATTTGCGGTAGCCCGTGGCCGTTCCAATGCTCCCGCCGTAGGCGATGCCGTTCAGGACGAACGGGTGGAACGGGCGCCATGGTCCGATGCGAGTACCCATGTGCCGTCTCGTGTCGAAAAGGAAGGGCAGCACCAACGCGAGCACGCTCCATGATCTCAGGTAGCCTGTGGCATGGACGCTTGTGGATGGATGCTTGGATCCGATCTCGTCGGCCGCGATGCCCGAAGGGCGCAGGATCATGCGGTCGACGACCTCTTCGTAGCGATCTCCGGTCGACCGTTCGATCAATTGCCCGAGCAGCACATAGCCCAGGTTGGAATAGGCGCAGCGTTCCCCGGGTTTCGAGCGCAGCTTGGCGTGCTTCGCGAATACCGTGGCGAAGAAGGCGTCGCGGTCGAAGTCCGCATCCGGTGCATGCACCCACGAGAGCGGCAGTGGGTTGGGCAACCCTGCGGTGTGCGTGAGCAGGTGCCGCACACGGATGTTCTCCGCATAGGGCATGGTGGGCAGGTGCTGTCGCGCCGGATCATCAAGGTCCAATCGTCCCGCTCTTACCAGTTGCATCACGGCCAGTGCGGTCATGGTCTTCGTCACGGAGAACCCATGGAAGCTCGTTTGCGCGTCCACAGGTCGTTGTGTCGCAACATCCGCAACGCCCGCGTAACGCTCATGGATCACCCGCGATCGGTCGAAGTGGACGTAGGCCGCTCCGGGTGTATTGCGGCCTATCCATGCATCGATCTGGGCGTCGGTGCGGAGCATGGCGCAAAGATGCAGCGGCGCTTCCGTGTGCTCATTTACCTTGGCCGCATGCTCATTTTGCTGTCCCCAGCCAAAGACCTTGCGCAAGAGACGCCCGCGATCGCCAAGGCCACGCAACCGGTGCTGCTCGATCACACGGTGCCGCTGGTGGCCAAGCTCAAGACCCTTAGCGCGAAGAAGCTCTCGTCGCTCATGGACCTCAGCCCGAAGCTCGGCGAGCTGAACCGCGAACGCTACGCGAAGTGGAGCACGCCGTTCACGCTGAAGAACGCGCGGCCAGCGGTCTTCACCTTCAACGGTGAAGTGTACCGCGGCCTCGATGCACGCACGCTCTCGGCGGAAGACCTCGATTTTGCACAGTATCACCTACGCATCCTCAGTGGGCTCTACGGAGTGCTACGTCCACTCGACCTTATGCAGGACTACCGCCTCATGATGGGCACAGCCTTCGGGTTAGGCAAAGCGAAGGACCTATACGCCTATTGGGGCGATCGCATCACCGAGGCGCTGAACGCTGATCTGAAGGCCGCGAAATCCGACGTGGTCATCAACTGCGCGAGCAGCGAGTACTTCGGTGCTGTGAACACAAAGGCGCTAATGGGCCGTGTGATCACGCCGGTGTTCAAGGACAAGGGCCCGCGTGGCTACGGGGTCGTGATGGTCTTTGCCAAGCAACAGCGCGGTGCCATGGTGCGGCACATCATCCAGCACCGCATCCTGGAACCGGAGAAGATCAAGGCCTACACTGTTGGTGGCTATCGTTTCGCGCCCGAGGAAAGCACGGCGGATCAGTGGGTTTTCCTGCGTGACAAGCGACCGCCCTTGGTGCCGAAGAAGTTGGTGGGTGGAAGGATCCGGTGAGGTGGCTCGTTAGGTGCGTCTGTGTCGCTTACCCCGAAGAACCTCGCTTACCGCCCATCCGCAAGCTCCAGCACCACCTTGCCCGTATGTGATCCCTCGCCGAAACGCCGGATCAAGCGCGGTGCATCTTCAAGCGCATACGGCCCGTCGATCACCGGCTTCAATGCACCGCTGCTCAGCAACGGCGCCAACGCGTCAAGGTTCTTGTTCGACTTCAGCGCGAGTATGTGCATGTTTCGTCGTCCGAACCATCGAGCGAACAATAGTGAGATCAACCGACCTGGGTCACCGCCCACCGTCACGTAGCGGCCATCGGGAGTCAACGCGCGCGCGAGTTCACGTGCCGAGCGTTTGATCTTTGCATCCACCACCAGATCGAAGCGTTCGCCGAGTTGGGTGAAGTCCTGCTGCTTGTAGTCGATCACGCGATCGAAGCCCTGCGTGGTCATTGCCTTCAACTTCTCACCGGTGTCCACGCCCCACACCGTGCAGCCCAACCGCTTGGCGAGTTGCAGCGCGAATGTGCCCACGCCGCCGCCGCCGCCGTTGATCAGCACTCGCTCGCCGTTGTTCAACTTGCCGATGTCCTCCAACGCTTGGTAAGCCAACTCCAGCGCGTGTGGAATAGCAGCGGCCTCCACGAACGAAAGCCCCTGCGGCATGCGGCGCAGTTCGCCTTCGGGAACGCACACGAATTCCGCAAAGGTGCCCAGGCCTCCATTCGATGTATCGCCATAAACCGCATCGCCCACACGCCATTTTGTGGCCTTCGGACCAAGCGTTTCCACCACGCCCGCGAGTTCCATTCCCGGTATGGGTCTGCGTGGGCGTAAGGATCCGAAGAAGAGCCGGTAGATGCGCGGCTTGCCCGTGACCATGCTCCAGTCGTAGTCGTTCACGGTGGTGGCATGCACGCGCACAAGCAACTGGCGTTCCTTCGGCACCGGCCCGGGCACCTCGCCCAATTGCAGTTGCTCCGGTGCGCCGTAGCGTTCACATACAATGGCCTTCATGGTGCGAACAAAGCGCGTGGAGGTCTACAATGGTTCGCGCTTGGGCCGAACGGACGAATGGACGTAAGGAAGGTCCTGAGCGTCGCCTTGATGATCGGTCCACCGCGCCATTCGCCCGCGTCATCAAGGACACGATGCCTGCTTGATGCCGTTGCTCACTTCACGCGCTTGCCCTCCATCGCGCCGCCTTGGTTGTAGGTGAGGCGCTTCACCGTGCCGTCCGCTTCCGGATGGAATTCGATCGTCGCGTCCACCACTTTCAGGAAGAACTTGTGCGGAGCTTCGCCGAAAACTTCCGCCTCCTGTTGACGGGTAGGCAACACGAAGAAGCGACCACCCTCCGCGCGGAAGGTGAAGGTCAAGCCCGGCATCAACTCGAACTCGCCCACGTACGCTTGAAGGTCGGCGTTTTTCAACTTGATCTCTTCGCGAGGTTTCGGCAAGGGCTTGTCCGTGCGCGTCAGTTGCTCCTCGCGTTCCCGGGCCAGGAAGCTCGCGCCGGTCACCTTGCCATCGGTACGTTGGAACGTCAATGTGATCACATCACCGGCGTAGAGGAACCGATCGCTCCCCAGATGGACGAGGTCTTTGATGGAGGAGCCTTGCCGCTGGGCATGCAGACCCTTTCCATCCGCCGTGATGTAGCGCTCCACGCCTTCCGTGTTCACGTACACTCCCGTGTATTCCTGCGCCGTTTTCGCGTCGAGCGGCATCTTCGCACCGCCATAGGGCTTGCCCAAAGCGATCGCAGCAAGCGTAGCGGCCAGCGTGTTGGCATCGTCGCTTTCTCGGTTCACGAGCACCACGGCACAGATGTCCTCCTTGGGCAGATAGATGACATTGCTCACGAACCCATCGATGCCGCCGCCGTGCTCGATGGTCGCGCTGCCTTGTACGTTCTGGAAAGCCCAGCCGTAGCCGTAAGGATGGGTGGTGCCATCGGCAAGCACCACACCCTTGTGGGCCTTGGCCAGCCATGTCCGAGGAACCAGTTTTCCCGCCATTACGCTGGTGTTCCATTTCCACAGATCGCCCACCGTGCTGCGGATGTTCCCCGCTGCCAGCGGCCAGGACATGCTTATCGGGTTCGCTGGTTTCCATCCGCTTTCGTCGTCTGCGTAACCGATGGCTTCGATCGGTGCCCCCTGCACCATGGACGCCGTTGTGCTGGACATTCCTGCTGGACCGAAGAGATGTGTGCTGGCATAGTCAGCCCATTTTTCCCCAGAAGCCTTCTCGATGATGGCGCTGAGCAGGATGTATCCGCTGTTGCTGTAGCTCCACTTCGTGCCGGGTTGGAATTCCAAGGGCTCATCGGCGAACAAGGCGATCAGGTCCTTCAACTCGACATCCTTGGCGTAGGCCTCCGGCGTGTAATGCTGACCGCTTGTGAAGTTCGGGATACCCGAGGTGTGCGTGAGGAGGTGCTCGATGGTGATGGGATGTTCCTTCTTGGGGAAGTCCACGTACTTCTGGATCTCGTCGTCCACCTTCAGCTTACCGGCTTCCGCCAGTTGCATGATCGCCACCGCCGCAAACTGCTTCGTCACGCTACCAATGCGGAACTGGTTTGCGGTGGTGAGCGGTGTTTTGTTGGACAGATCGGACAAACCGAGCGCTCGCTCGTACAGCACCTTGCCGCTTTGTGCCACCAGCACGGCACCTCCAGGTGCGTCGGCGGTGAAGTGGGCCTGTAGTTCCGCATCGAACGCTTCCGTGTTCGTTTGTGCCTTCGCTGCGGTGAGGACAAGTACAGGTAGGAGCAGAAGAGTGCGCAACATGATCAATGGATTGGTATGCGAATGTGACGCGCATGCTGTAGAACTAGTTACAGTGAGTGAGGAGCGGTCGCTGCGCAGGTTCTGTGGGGACGAGCACGCAGCACGGACCGCCACAACTCCAGGCTGCAGTGGATCGCTGTTCGGTACGTTCAAGCACGGTGATGGGAACGACGATGCACGGGCATGGATCCGTGCATGGCGCCGCTCCCGATTATATTTCGACTGAAACCATCGACCATGCCCGATACCACATCTGCACCCGTCCGCTCAAATGCGATCCTTTGGGTCGTGGTGATCCTCGCGATCGCTGCGCTCATCATCGACCTCATCGATGGCTACACGCCGAAGACGTTGACCTCCTTGGGCCTGTTGGTGGGCATCGGGGGCGTTCTTCTGGTGCGCGTTACCGGGAGGCGCGGTTTCAATTGGCTCGCCATTGCAGGCTTTCTGGTGTGCCTCGGCAGCGCTGTCTATCGCGCAGCGGTGCATCAGGGTTGGGTCTGAGCCGGTGGAAAAGAGGACTGAGCATCAGCGATCCTCGCGGGCCGCGATCCGCGTCACGATACCGTCTAGCGCGCGATCACGAGCGCCGTAGTACGGATCACTGAGCTGGTCGACCCGCGCGTGGATCGTGCGAGGGGCCGGGGCACGCCCGCACAGCCCTTCGACCTCATCTTCTTTCAGCTTGGGGAGTGCAGCGTGAACGATCAAGAGGATGCCCATGACATGTGCATGCGACGCGCCAACGAGCATCGACCCGCCTGAAATGGGAGCGGCAGGGCATTGCCCTGCCGCTCGCTCGCACTGTCTCCTACTTCGTTCCGCCTTCATCAGCGGGCATCATGCCCAGTTGCTGCATCATCTTCATTTCCTCCATGTAGCCCCAATGCTCCACGATCTTACCGTTCTCAAAACGCAGGATATCCACCCCGTGCACATCGATGGGCTTGTTGGTGGCAGGCATGCTTGGATCCATGGACCCCGTGTTCACGGCCTTCCAATTGTAGTGCGCCACCACACGGTCGCCATCCGCCGTCATGTTCATGTCCTCCACCTGGTTGCTTGTGAAAGTCGCACTGGAAACGGCGAACATGTCCTTCATCTGCTGGATCCCCGTTGAGGTAACACCCGGGATGGGATTGTGCGAAACGAAATTCTCCGCGACGAATTCCTCAATACCGTCGGACTTCCCTGAAAGCCACATGTCGAAGAACTTCTGGGTGGCCTGTTTCATCTGGTCCATCGATGCCCGGCTCGCACTATCGGCGGCCATCATGGCCTTATGATCGGCCATCAGTTTATCATGCTCGGGATCGGATCCGCCGCAAGACGAGATGATCGCGACCAACGGCAGGGTGAAGAGTAGGGACTTGTTCATGGGTTGGGTGTTTGGCTCCGAAAGCTATTATCCCGGCCGTTCACCGCAAGCGCCGCTGCTGTGTGCGAGGAGATCATGCGGGCCCGTGGAGCAGATCCACCGTGGCGGGGTAGTGAACAAGCGGCGGAAGCTGGCCAGGGTCCACCTAAGCGGAGCGAACGAGCGCGACCGGGCGGCTACCTTCGCGGTCCTTCCGAAAAGCAAGACGATGTTCGAGAACTTAAGTGACAAGCTCGAAAGAGCATTCAAGGTCCTCAAGGGCCAGGGGCAGATCACGGAGATCAACGTGGCGGAGACCACCAAGGAGATCCGCCGCGCGCTGCTGGATGCCGACGTGAACTTCAAGACGGCCAAGGATTTCACCGATCGCGTGAAGGCCAAGGCGCTGGGCCAGAACGTGCTCACCACGGTGAGCCCCGGCCAGTTGCTCACCAAGATCACGCACGACGAGCTGGCCGAGCTGATGGGCGGGCAGAGCGCCGGCATCAACATGGGCGGCAACCCCACGGTGGTGCTCATGAGCGGCCTGCAGGGCTCGGGTAAGACCACCTTCAGCGGCAAGCTGGCCAACTACATCCGCAAAAAGGGCAAGCGCGTGCTGCTAACCGCGGCCGACGTTTACCGCCCTGCGGCCATCGACCAGTTGGAGACGCTGGGCAAGCAGCTGGAGATCGAGGTATACAGCGAGCGCGAGAACAAGGATCCGGTGAGCATCGCGAAGAACGCGATCGCGCATGCGAAGACGCACGGCTTCACGGCCGTGATCATCGACACCGCCGGCCGCCTGGCGATCGATGAGAAGATGATGGACGAGATCGCCGCGATCAAGAAGGCGATCAAGCCGCAGGAGACGCTCTTCGTGGTGGACGCCATGACCGGTCAGGACGCGGTGAACACGGCCAAGGCCTTCAACGAGCGCCTGAACATCGACGGCGTGGTGTTGACCAAGCTCGACGGCGATGCGCGGCGGTGCGGCGCTTTCGATCCGCAGTGTGGTGGACAAGCCGATCAAGTTCATCGGTACCGGCGAGAAGATGGATGCGCTGGACGAGTTCCACCCGGAGCGCATGGCCGGCCGCATCCTGGGCATGGGCGACGTGGTCTCGCTGGTGGAGAAGGCGCAGGAGCACTTCGACGAGAAGGCCGCGCGCGAGCTGAACAAGAAGATCGCGAAGGACCAATTCGGCTTCGATGACTTCCTGGAGCAGATCGGGCAGATCAAGAAGATGGGGAACATGAAGGACCTCATGGGCATGATCCCCGGCGTGGGCAAGGCGATGAAGAACATCGACATCCCCGACGACGCCTTCAAGGGCATCGAGGCCATCATCAAGAGCATGACGCCGGAGGAGCGCAAGAACCCGGCGGTGATCAACGGCAGCCGTCGCGCGCGCCTGGCCAAGGGCAGCGGCACCAACATCGAAGCGGTGAACAAGCTGATGAAGCAGTTCGAGGAAACGCGGAAGATGATGAAGATGATGGGGGACAAGACCAAGATGAAGGCGATGATGCAGCAGATGCAGCAGATGCAGGGGATGAGGAGGTAGGTGCAGATCATGCAGCGACGATAGGGGTGCAGCTTGATTCGACCTCAGATGCGGCCAACGACGACGGTGCGATGAACGAGCCACAGATTGAGCCATCGTTCGATTTAGCGGTTACCGGATGTCTTTCCTCTGGCCTGGGCGGGAAGCCACAGGTTCTGGTGGTGGCTGGGACCGAAGCGAGCGATTGTACTTCCGATGTATCAAGTGCGGGACGATGATGCCTTCCCTGCAAAGCATGAACTGGCAGTGCCCGTGCGGATCAATGGACGTGGATGTGGACTATGGCAGGTTCGGGTCAGTATTCGGTGACCAGAACGTTCTGGTCTCATGAGAAACTCTGGGCTGCAAGATCCTCGAACACTGGTAGGCTGGTCGCTCCCGCAAGACGCGGAAGATCACGGATGATGGGGGCAAGACGACGATGGGCGATAGGTCCGTCCCGTTCGGCAACGAACGTCCACGCCGATCTGATCGGTTATTGTGGTTGTTTGTACGTATAGATCCTATACATTTGCCGTACAAACGTTCCAAGCCATGGATACCAAGGTCACCCTCAGCTTCGATGAAAGCGTGGTCGTGCAGGCCAAGGCCTTCGCCGAGGCTAACAACATCAGCCTTTCGAGGCTCACGGAGTTCCTGCTAAGCAAGGTGGTGAGCAAGAAGTACCGCAGCTTGGATGAGCTTCCCGTTTCCGATTGGGTCAACATGTTGAGCGAAGGCCAAGCCGAGTACGTGCGCAAGAACGCGGCGAGCACGGTGAAGAAGGACTATTTGGAAAGTCGCCGTTCTGGTAAAGGCCGCAAGTGATGCGGGTCTTCCTGGACGCCAATGTCCTCGTTACGGTATTGTGCAACGAGTACCCGCGGTTCGCGGCGTGCGCGCGCGTGTTGAGCTTGTGTGATGATCCACGCTTCGAGGTGTACACCTCACCCTTGTGCCTGGCCATCGGTGCCCATTTTGCGGCCAAGAAGAGCGGTGAGAAGTCCGCCAAGAAGAAGATCGCCGTGCTGGTGGACAAGCTGAAGATCACCGCACTGGATGGCCACGCCACCAAGCTGGCCGTGCAGAACAAGAAGGTGGAAGACTTCGAAGATGGACTGGAGTACTACTCGGCCGTGGCTTCAAAGTGTACGTGCATCGTTACCTATGACCGGGATGACTTCCACTTCGCCGAGACCGAGGTGCTGGATGCGGAGGAATTCCTGCTGAAGTACGCAGTGAGGAAGAGGTAGTTGTTCACCTTCGCGTGGCTTCCTCGATAGTGGTCTGAAGCCGGATCACCAATAACCCATCGCCATGTCAACCGCCCATTCACTCCTGCTCAGTTCGGTCGCTATCCTGGTCTCTTGTTCCAACAACATGGGCCAACCCACGGGCGGGGAAGGAAGTGAGGCAATTGCTACAGGGGACGTTGGTGCAGAACAACAGCCGGGCAAGTTCACCGAAGGCAAGGATTACGTGGTGCTGGAGCGCGTGCGCTTCATGGACAACACCGGCTTCGAGCAGCCCGCAGAGGCCTTCAGCATCCTGCTGCCCAAGGGCTGGAAGCACGAGGGCGGTGTGGTGTGGAAGGGCCTGAACGAATGCCGCGGTGAGATGATCTCCGGCAAGTGGAGCGTGAGCTCGCCCGATGGCGCCATCAGCTATACGGTACTACCGAACCATAGCTGGGCATCGGCCAGCGACCCCATGATGATGCAGAGCATGCAGATGCAGGCCCAGCAAGGCGGCTGCGAGGTGGGCGGCCCCATGGATGCCTCGAACTACCTGAGCGAGGTGATGGGGCCTCGCGTCTTGCAGGGTGCGCGCATCACGGAGGTTAAGGTGAACACCGGGGTGCAGCAAGAGATGGAACGCAGTGCCGCGAAGACGAAGGCGGCCTTCGAGCAATGGGGCGGACAAGCCCAGCTCATGCCCAGCGCGGTGACCGCTCGCCTGAATTGGAACGATGGGAGCGAGGGCATCGCGCTGGTCTCGGTGCTGAACGTGATCAACGTGATGCAGAACGCGTACACCGGCGAGATGCAGCAGCTCACCAACAGCAACGCGAGCGAGCGGAGCATCCTGCGTTTCCCGGCCGCTCGGCGCGATGAGGCTGAACGCGTGCTGGCAACGATCAAGAGCAGCTACCGCACCAACCCGCAGTGGCAGGAGGCCGTGAACGGCTACTTCGCGCAGCTACGGAACAACGCGGACCGCATGCACCACCAGCGCATGGCCGCCATTGATGCGCAGACCGCCGCCAACACACGCGCGCACAACCAGCGCATGGCGGATATACAGTCCCAAGGCGCCGCGAACACCGCCCGCCACAACGACCGCATGGGCGCCATGGACCAGCAGATGCGCAGCTGGGAGCAGCAGCAATCGTCGCAGGACCGCCAGCACACGCAGTTCGTCAAAGCCATCCGCGAGGTGGAAACGTACAACGACGGCAGCAATGGCCGCGTGGAGCTGACCAGTGGATACAACCACGCCTGGAGCCGGGGAGATGGAAGCTACATCCTCACGAACAGCCCCAACTTCGATCCCAGCTCCGTGTTGCAGGATCAGGCGTGGAAGCAGATGGAACAAGTTCCATAACCGCGTCGTCGTCCGCTTCGGCTGTTCGCATCGTTCGGGCGACGAACTTTGGGGGCATGAAGAAGCTCCTTGTCCTCCTATTTCTGGCCTTGCCGTTTTTCGTCTCAGCCCAAACGCAGCACGAGTACGCGTCGGTGGAATTCTCGCCAGCCATCCGCAAGCTGGGCGTGTTCTCCACGGCTATGCCTGCCAAGGTCGTTGACCTGAAGCCGATCAACATGGACAAGCGCGAACTGGACATCATCATCTTCTTCCAGGAAGTGCAGGACATGGAGAAGCAAGGGTGGGAGGTGGATACCAAGGACATCGTTGCGTTGGACAAGGGTGTACACATGTACGTGTGGACCTTGCGCAAACCGAAGCAATAACGAAAGATCCCTGCGATCATGAGCACCCTCGCCGCGCAAGACCTCGAACTCCTCAAGTACCCCATTGGAAAGTTCGTCCGCGGCACGAGAGCCGGAACGGCCGAACGGCGCACGGACTGCATGGATGTGATCGCAGGCTTTCCGGAGAAGTTGCGTGCCGAAGTACAAGGCATGGATGACGACCAGTTGGACACGCCCTACCGTCCCGGTGGCTGGACCGTGCGCCAATTGGTCCATCATATTGCCGACAGCCATGCTCAGAGCCTGCATCGCTTCAAGCTGGCTCTCACGGAGGATGTCCCAACGATCAAGCCGTACAAGGAGGCACTTTGGGCGAAGCAGATCGACGCGCGTACCATGCCGATCGAACCTTCGCTGCAGATCATTTCCGGATCCCACGCACGCTGGGTGGTGCTGATGCGTGCCATGTCGGTCACTGATCTCGAGCGCACTTTCTTCCTCCCGGAGCAACAGCGGGAACTACCCTTGAGCGAGGTGCTTGAACTTTACGTGTGGCACAGCAGGCATCATTTGGCGCACATCACCGGCTTGAAGTCGCGCATGGGCTGGTAACGAGGATCCGCTACTTTCATCGCCCGTCCATGACCGGAGTGACCACCCATCAATTGCTCGACGGCAAACGCTGCAGCGAAGCCTTGAAGAAGGACATCGCAAAAGCGGCTGCCGATGAGAAGGCCGCACGTGGAAAGGCACCCCATCTGGCAGCTGTGCTCGTGGGCGACGATGGTGCCAGCAAGACCTATGTGGAGGCGAAGGTGAAGGCCTGCGAGACCGTGGGGTTCCGCAGCACGCTCATCCGATTGCCGGAAACGATCACCGAGGAGGACCTGCTGCATCGAATCGAAGGGCTCAACCGCGACATGGACCTTGACGGATTCATCGTGCAACTGCCGCTACCGTCGCACATCGACCCGGAGCGAGTGACATTGGCGATCGATCCCCGCAAGGATGTGGATGGTTTCCATCCGGAGAACGTGGGCAAGATGGTGCTGGGTCTTCCGTGTTTTCTGCCGGCCACACCCGCAGGCATCTGCGAACTGCTCAAGTATTACAGCATCGAAACGGCTGGCAAGCACTGCGTGGTCGTAGGTCGCAGCAACATCGTGGGCACGCCCATGAGCGTGCTGCTCAGCCGCAACGCATACCCTGGCAATTGTACCGTGACGCTGGCGCACAGTCGCACGAAGGACCTGCCCTCCATCACACGCCAGGCGGACCTCCTGGTGGTCGCCATCGGCAAACCGGAGTTCATCACGGCCGATATGGTGAAGCCCGGGGCGGTGGTGATCGACGTTGGCATCCACCGCATCCCCGATGCATCGAAGAAGAGCGGCTTTCGTCTCGTGGGCGATGTGCGTGAGGAGGAAGTACGGGCCGTCTGTTCATCGATCACGCCTGTGCCAGGTGGAGTGGGGCCGATGACGATCACGAGCTTGTTGCTCAATACACTGAAGGCGGCGAGGAACTGAGTTCATCGAACTTACTTCGTTCCCATCCTACAACCACGATGCGTACTCCCCTGATCATTGGCAGCGCCCTAATGACGCTGGCTTCCGTTGCGCAACCCAAGACGGAGCGTGCGAGCGTGGCATGGGGCACGGAACTGAGCGAGCGTGAGACCGGTGAGTTCAACCGGATCTTCGGTCAGACCAGGGAGGCGGTGTACATGACGCTGAACCGCAAGAAAGACCTGTTGGTGCAGAAGATGAACAGTGATCTGGTGAGCCTTTACAGCAAGGTGCTTGAACTGGAGCTGGACAAGAAGGACCCGGCCTTGGAGGACATCATGGTCATCGGTGATCGTATCCTCGTCTTCAGCAGTGTCCACAACAAGAAGGAGGACCACCGCACACTGTACATGCGGAGCTTTCAGGAAGCCGACATGGAGCCACTTGGAGATTGGCAACAGTTGGCGCGCTTCGCGTCCGAGAAGGCCTACGGTGGCGCGTTCGGGGTGGAGATCTCGCCGAACAACGCGCACGTGCTCGTCCACACCCAGCTCCCCTACGAGAAGGATGCGCCGGAGAAGTTCCAGTTGCGGATCTTCAGTTCCGACATGGTGCCTGAATGGGATCGCGAGATCACCTTGCCGTACGGAGACAAGGAATTCACCTTCGAGGATTTCCGCGTGGACAACAATGGAAGCGCGCTGCTCATTGGTGTGAAGTACGCGGAGAAGCGCGAAGCGAAGGCCCTGAAGCGGGCGCACAAGGTCCACTACGATTACCATTTGCTCACCTACGGTGCCAATGGCGGCGAACAGGACCATACGATCAAGGTGGGCGATCGCTTCCTGCAAGACCTCACGTTGAGCCTGGACACCGGAATGGCGGACATTCTTTGTGGTGGCTTCTTCGGGAACCAGGGTGAGAACAAGGTGCGCGGGTCCTTCTTCCTCCGGTTGGATCCCGTGACCAAGGCGGTGAAGCACGAGAGCTACAAGGAGTTCTCGGACGATTTCATCACCCAGTTCATGACGCCCAAGGAGGAGAAGAAAGCGAAAAAGCAGGCCGAGCGCAAGGACGAGGAGCTGCAACTGTACGAGTACGAACTCGCGGACATCGTGCGGCGGGAAGATGGCGGAGCCGTCCTCGTGGGTGAGCAGTATTACTCCTACGCGACCACGAGCACGTACACCGATGCGCGTGGCATGACCTACACCACGACCACCTACCACTACATCTACAACGACATCATCGTGGTGAACATCGACCCGGACGGGAACATCGCTTGGGCCAGCACCGTTCCCAAGAAGCAGCACACCACCAACGACGGTGGTTACTTCAGCAGCTTCGCGTTGGAGGTGAAGGGTAGCAACCTCTACTTCGTCTACAACGACAACGGCAAGAACCTCTTCCTGAACGCTGGGGACAAGTTCGAGCGCACGGACTTCAGCGGCAAGAGCTCCATCGTGACGCTGGCAACGGTGGACCAGGACGGGCGTGTGGTGCGTGAAGCGCTGTTCGATCCCGAGAAACGGGACCTGATCCTGCGGCCGAAGAGCTGTAGGCAGCTGGAGGACGATCGCATGTTCATGTACGCCACCCGCGGCAAGGAATACCGCTTCGGCATGGTCACCTTCGATTGATCAGCGCACAACCACGAAGCGCTTCGCGATGCGGCCGTTGGCGGTGTTCGCTTCCAGGAAGTAGATGCCTTCGGTGAGCTCGCTAACGTCCAGCACGCTGGTGGTGAGCAGGGGTACCTGAACGGTCTGGCCAGTAGCATCAAGCACCCGCATACTACTCAAGCGTATTCCGCCACCGATGTTGAGGCTCGCACTCGCAGGTTGTGGGTAGAAGGAGACGGAAGGAGCGACAACCGGTTCCACGGCTGTGCTGATGTCCGTACTGACGGCTAGGAGGTAGGTGGTGTTGGTGTCGTCCAGTCGGCCGGTGATGTATGCTTGACCCGCTCCGATCGCCAGATCGTTCATGCTGCTGCCATACGTGAAAAGGTCGTACGCACTGCCATCGGTGCCAGTGACCACGAGCACAGGGGGCGTTTCGACAAGCGTGCTATTGCCAACGAACCAAGGGCGGCCGAAGGCGTCAACTTCCAATTCGGTGATGGTGATGTCAAGTGCTCTGCACTTCGTACCCATATGGGCGTGCTCCCAAGCACAACGCAGCCCCAGAAGACGTTGCTGGAGAAGTCCGAATAGGCGAAGAAGACCCTTGCACCGTCCGTGGCCAGTGTAGCGGGCAGGTTGGGTAAGTACACAACGTTGGAGACGAGCTGCTGCCCTGTGGCGCGATCGATGGTGACGAAGGTTCCCGCTCGCGCGGCCACGATCGTATTGCCCATCAGCACCGCATCGTCGAACGGACCGAAAGTGGGATAGGTCTTCGTCCATTGGATCCACCCTTCGGGACTGGTGGCTTGCATCATCGCGGTGAAACCGTCCAAGCTGCGCACCGAAACAGCACCCTGGTCATCCACCAACACCTTGCCGTTGCCGTACGCAAAGCCTCCCTTGCCCAGGCCGAGCTTCCAACCTGATCCATCGGGGTTGCGGGTACACAGGCTGCCGGAGGTCCCTGACTGGAAACCCGTGTTCAGCTGCGCGCGTGGTACACTACGCCGTCACGCGCAACGAGGTCGTGCGTGCCTTCCATGTTCTGCGGGTCGTTCACCGTGGGGTGGCGCTGCCGAGCAAGGGGTGCAGGCAAAGGCGTGATGTCCGTACCGTTCGCGTCAAAACTGAAGAGGAAGTCCCACCGAGGGCTCTGCTGCTCCAATTGATCATCTATGGTGAGGTACACCTGGTCGTTGATGAGGTCGAAGGCCACATGGTTGTCCGCGTCGGATGGAGCTACGAACATGGGTCCTTGCTGTCCGAAAGGCCAGGTGTGGGACCACGAAGGAACCAATGGGGTCTGGCCCTGAACAAGGAACGGAAGCGAGATGGTCACCAAGGCGGAAGTGATGTGCTTGATCATGGTGTTCAGGGTTGAGGTGTGCCGGTGATCAAATAGGCCATCGACGTCACGGGATCGAAGTTGCCTGTGAACGAGATCTTGCCGTTCACGAAGCAGACGTCATCAACGGAGAAGTGAAGGGTTCCAGCGTCGATGGGATCGAGGTCCTCACTAAAGCGGTACCAATGGCCTTGGTCATCGGCCTCTGTCCATGTCGTTCCGTTCGTTGTGGTAGTCGTCACCCATACATGGTCGTACTGATCCATGACTATGTGCGCTCCATAGGTGCCGGGGATGGGTGATGACCACGTGTGATCCTCGCCGGTGCCAAAGTCGTGGTAGCCTGCAAAGAGCTCTTGGTCATGGTTCATTGTCCAATAGACGCGGTTCCCATGCGCAATGCAGCGCGCATCGCCTTCGACCTGCGTGACCTCGATGGTGTCGATCAATGCGCCGTCGGCATCATCGAAGAGGACCATCCAAGGCAGGGCCATGGCCACCACCGTGTCGCCAATCATTGCAATTCCACTAAAGCCTTTGTGCGGCAGTGCCGGGCCATCATCCCAGGTCACATCCCAAACCACCTCGCATTGCAGGTTGGTCTTCACCAGGCGGGCGACACCTAGTTGGGGAACTACCATCGTTTCCGACATGCCACATCCGTATGCAGCCTCCTCCGTGACCAGCAGATCATAACCGTGATCGGAAAGTTCCGGGTCGGTTCCAACTCCGGGATTCACAGTTTGGTAGCCGGTCCCTTCGGGCGCATTGTTCAGGTGCCACCAATAGGGGAGTGTGCCAAGCGAAAGGTGCGACATCAAGTTGTGGATCACGCCATCGCGCACGCTCAAGTCGACCAGGCCGTCCAAACTGCCGACGTTGAAACGGTCCGGGTTCGAGGGTGCGATATCGGTGCCATCGGCCAGGAAGGGGAAGGCCACCTCGTCGCTCGCGCTCTGGAAGTTGTTGTAGACCGCCCACGTGTACTTCCCGTTCACGGGATCCCTTGAGATGTGCGCTCGCGGTGTGCCGTCGTACCAGCGCAGTGCCGACCAGTCCAGATCGATCGGCGGGGCTTGCGCGAACGCGCCGAGCGCACAGCCGAACATCAACGTGGTCAAGGTCGGTCTCATGCGGGTAAGGATGTGCTTGAATGACGTACCAACTCGGCGCGGTTGCCGCCGTGCTCAGGGAGCCGTTGCCGCCTCACTCCTCGAACGTCTCGATCGTCGCCTGCCGCTCCACCAGCTTCGTGAACTTGCCATCGTACCGCGTGGCGCGAACAATGTGATTGTCGATCCAGTGGTAGTTCCCGCCGCGCGGCTTGCCGAATAGGATCGCATGGTACTTGAAGCCGTGGTCATCCAACCACTTCGTGGTCACCGCGCGGTGTTCCTCCGTGCGGCTGGTGAAAAACGTGATGATGTGGCCTTCCTCGAACCAGCCGTTGCAGATCTCCAAAGCACCGTCATAGATCGCAGCACCCATCATACGCTCGGGCTCCTCGTTGGGGATGTCCTCGCAGATCGTACCGTCGATGTCGATGAGGAAGTTCTTCTTCCCTTCGGGCAGCTTGGGGCTGATCTTCTTGCCGTTCTCGTAGGCGTCGCGCAGTTGTGCCATGGAGTAAAGATGGTCAGAGTTTGCCTGCTTTGATCTCCTCAACGACGCCTGGGTCCAACAGTGTGCTCGTATCGCCCAAATTGTTCATCTCGCCCTCGGCGACCTTCCGCAGGATGCGGCGCATGATCTTGCCGCTGCGCGTTTTGGGAAGGCCGCTGACGAATTGGATCTTGTCCGGCCGGGCGATCTTCCCGATGATGCGCTCAACGGTGGCGATGACCTCATCGCGCAAGCGCGTCCTTGTCGTTGCGTACGTGGTCGCAGATCACGAAGGCGTAGATGCCCTGTCCCTTGATGTCGTGCGGGTAGCCCACCACGGCGCTTTCCACGATGTCCGGGTGTTCGTCGATGGCGTTCTCCACTTCGGCAGTACCGATGCGGTGGCCGCTCACGTTGATCACATCGTCCACCCGCCCGATGATGCGGAAGAAGCCGTCGGCATCGCGCTTGGCGCCATCGCCGGTGAAGTAGCGGCCGGGGTATTGCGCGAAGTAGTTCAGGCGACAGCGTTCGTGATCTCCCCATGTTGTACGGATCACGCTCGGCCATGGGAAGTCGATGCACAGGTAGCCTTCGGCCTCGCCGTGCAACTCGTTGCCTTGTTGGTCCACAAGGATCGTGCGGATGCCGGGAAGCGGCAAACCAGCGTGCGCGGGCTTCATTGGCGTGATGTCGCCCAGGCCGCTGAGCATGATGCCACCGGTCTCCGTCTGCCACCAAGTGTCCACCACTGCGCAACGCTTCTTGCCCACTTGCTCGTGGTACCAATGCCAGGCCTCTTCGTTGATAGGTTCACCAACGGAGCCGAGCAATTTGAGCGATGGCATCGCGAAGCGTGACGGGAGATCGTGACCGGCAGCCATGAGCGAACGGATCGCAGTTGGTGCGGTATAGAACTGGTTCACCTTGTGCTTCTCGATCACCTGCCAGAAGCGCGTGGGGTCCGGCCAGGAGGGAATGCCTTCGAACATCAGCGAGGTGGTCCCGTTCAGCAATGGACCGTACACGATGTAGCTATGGCCGGTGATCCAGCCAATGTCGGCCGTACACCAGAACACATTGTTCTCCTCGCATTGGAAGACGTTCGCGAACGAGTAGCCTGCGTAGACCATGTAGCCGCCACAGGTATGCACTACGCCTTTCGGCTTGCCGGTGCTTCCACTGGTATAGAGGATGAAGAGCGGATCCTCGCTTTCCATCGGCTCTGCCGGACAATCGGCATCCGCATGGAGCAGATCTTCTTCGATCCAGTGATCACGACCTAATGCCATGTGCACTGCGTCGCCGGTACACTTCGCTACGAGGACGCTGTGCACGCTGGGGCAGGAGGAGAGCGCTTCGTCCACCACGGACTTGGCCGGGATGTTCTTCGCGCCGCGCCGGATGCCATCACTGGTGATCACGACGGAACATTGTGAGTCGTTGATACGGTCCACGAGCGAGTTGGCGCTGAATCCGCCGAAGACCACCGAATGGATGGCACCGATGCGCGCGCACGCCAGTACGCTGATCGCCAGTTCCGGGATCATGGGCATGTACAGGCACACACGATCACCCTTCCGCACGCCACGCTTCTTCAACACGTTCGCCATACGGCAGACGCGTTCGTGCAATTCACGGTAGCTGATGTGTTGGCTCGCTTCCTGCGGATCGTTCGCTTCCCAGATCAATGCGGTCTTTTCCCCACGCGTCGCGAGATGACGGTCCAGGCAATTCTCCGTGATGTTCAGTTGACCGCCGATGAACCACTGCACGTTCGGCTTGATGAAGTCCCATTCGAGCACGCTCGTCCAAGGCTTCCGCCAGGAATAGGCGGTGGCCATATCGGCCCAAAAGCCTTCGGGGTCCTTCTTGCTCCGATCCTGCGCGGCAGCAAGCTCATCCCAGTTGGTTATGCGGAAGGGTGTGGTCATCGGGGCGTCCAAGATGGTGGAAGGGCGAAGTTGCGGCTTAGGCTCTTCAACACAGCGGTCGTCATGTCAAGCACTTTCATCGGGAAAATTCCACTATTCGTCTTGACATTCGAGGCCTTCACCTGAAACCTTGCGCCACTCTTAGGAACTGACGGCACCCACAACAACCCTTTCAACCAGCATGTGGCCCGTTCAAACACTCACACTTCTCCTCTGCCTTACCGATGAAGAACAACTCTACGCTCAGCAGCTTCACCGCGTGGAGGAACTGCCTGCTATAGAGGCCCCGGCTCCCGCCAAGGAGGAATTGCCGGCGACGACCTTGGAGTTGGATCTCGTCTGTTGAGCATTCGCATAGCTCAGGCGTAAGCCTGATGTTCCGAAGACCCCGGTGCTACCTGCCCAGGCGCCGGGGTCGCTCTTTTGAGCAACCGCAAGGACCATTTTCGGGTCACGTTCGGCAAGTAGCTTCGCCGCTCCTTTCAAAAGACCCTATGAAACAGATCTCTCTTTTTGCTGCAGCGCTCTTGGCCATGCCCGTGCTGGCCACCGACCGCATCGTCGAGGAGTTCGGTGTATCGCCCACCTATCCGAACATCAATGCTGCGGTGACGGCCGCGGTCGATGGTGATCGCATCATCATCAAGAACCGGGCGGGCGAGATCCCGTGGATCGAGAACATCGGCATCGATAAGAGCCTGGAGTTCCTGAGCTATACCAATGACGGCTACTTCGTGGTGCAGGGCACTTACAACATCGCCCCGGCGAATGGACGCGTTGTGCTGATCAACGGCATGCGCAACACGGCAGGCAGCATCGGAGCGCTTGCGGGGTCTTCCAGCGTGCGGGGCACACGTGTGCGTGTGGTCGATAGCTACTTGGTGAATGGTACGATAAACCTGGCGAGCAACTTCTTCGACGCCGATATCGTGGGCTGCACCTTGGTGAACGGATCGGTGAGCCTCTTTTTCGGCAATGTCGTGGGCAACGATATCGATTGCAGCCAGGTGAACGACGAGGGCATCAGCGTGAACTCCACGACCTCTGGCGCTAGCGTGGACACCTGCGCGATCGTCGGCAACAAGGTGAAGGGCCGCGTGGGCTACGATGGCATCTTCGGTAGCACCATCGGCCAGGTCCTGCACATCCGCAACAACTACGTGCAGCATGGATGGATGGGCATCGAGGTGTACGAAGGCCCGGAGAACAACGTAGCCAACTTGATCTGGAACAACACCGTGACGGCCTACAACGGCAACTTCACCACCTACGGCATCAATCTGGCCAACACCAATCCGAATTCGATCTGGGAGATCATGAACAATGCGGTAACGCGCACATGGTCCGGTGAGTGCCGCGGCATCAACAAGGACAGCGGCAACCAGGGCCAGATCAACGTGTACTTCAACCATATTTCCACCGGCATATCCACCCCGGTGAGCGCAGGCTTCACCTTTGCGGGGAGCAATACCATTGATCAGGCCATTACCCTCAACGCCGATGGCACCTTCCTCGCCGACGGCGCGGCCATCGATGGCGGGAATCCTGCTGCGCCGTTCTATGACCTGGACTTGAGCGCTGGTGATGCTGGTGCCTACGGCGGATCGTACGCGCTTCCCAATTTCCATCCGCTGCACACGGGCGCAGCTCGCGTTTACATGACCGGGCATCCGTTCAACGTGCGCCAAGGCAGCACCCTGCGTGTGAAGGCTGTTTCCTTCGATCGCTGATCCACGGCCATGAGATCGATCATGTTCGCCAAAGCGATCCTCCCGTGCGTGCTCGCGCTCGCATTTGGGAACCATGCATCCGCGCAGCGGGTCGACAACGCGGAGTACTTCTGGGACACCGATCCCGGTGCAGGCAATGCCACAGCGATGTCAGCTGAGGACGGCGCATTCGATGAAGCCGTTGAAGGCATTTTCCTCAACACGACCGCGCTGCCGGGCTTGGGCACACACACGCTGGGTATCCGGGTGAAGGACCAGAACAACAACTGGGGACCGGTCTTCCGCGTCGCTATCGTCATTGAGCCATCGGTGGTCTCCGCCCCGGAGATCACCGTGACCGAAGCTGAGTTCTTCTGGGATAGCGATCCCGGCGAAGGCAATGGCACGCCGATGCTCGCTTTCGACGGGAACTTCAATGAGGCGCTGGAAGCGATCAGCTTGGAGACTTCAGCGCTGCCCGCTGATGGTGTGCATGTGCTGAACGTGCGCTCGCAGGATGTCAATTCCGTATGGAGCACTCCGTTCCAGTTGGTGGTTGAGGTCTTGGGCGGGAGCGTCACATTCCCCGACATCAGCGTGACGGCTGCTGAGTACTACGTGAACACGGATCCCGGTGCTGGCAACGGAACACCGATGCTGGCCGTGGATGGCAACTTCAGCGCTGCGCTGGAAGCGATCAAGGGCGGCGGGATCCCGGCGCCGGTCCTATCAGGAGTAAACGTCCTCTGGCTGCGCGCTCGCGATACACACAATGAATGGGGCCGAGTTTTGGTGTGGTCGTTAACATCGACACCACCATCACCGGAACGGTGGGAGTGGAGGAACTGGTCTTCCACAATGAGGTGCGCCTCGCCCCGAACCCGGCCAACGCTGGAGTCGGCTTCTCCATACTGCTGGATACACCTGTGGAGAACCTGCGAGTGCAAGTGCTCGATGCTGCCGGTCGTATCGTGTCGGATCGATCCTCTACGGCAACAAGCCGCGTAGATATCCCCCTGCGCGACGCCGCTGCTGGTGTTTATCAGGTCGGCATCTACATGGACGGTGTTTCGCGCTGGGAACGGCTCGTCGTCCACTGATCATCACAACCTGCTTGGGGAACCCCGTTCGGCATCCGGACGGGGTTTCTCTTTGCATCTTCGGCCACCCGCAACCAGGATCAGACTTATGCGAACCTTGATCATTCTTGCACTTCTTGCTGCGCGGCTTCCGGTTGCTGCACAGTGGCACTTCACTGGAGATACCACCGTGACGTGGGAACAGGCCATAGCCCGATACCAGGAATTCGATCGTATGCACGCGGGTGCCCAGTTGTTCGAGATCGGAAAGGATGATGATGGCTCACCGATCCATCTTTTCGTGATCAGTGATGGCAGCGGCTTCACGCCGGATAGCATCCGTAACGCAGGAAAGAACATCCTATGGATCACCAACGGCATCCATCCTGGGGAGCCGGATGGGATCGACGCGAGTTTGCTGCTAGCCCAAGCGCTGCTGGAGAGCGATCAGCTGATGGGGCTCACTGTGCATGCTGCGCTATGCATCGTTCCTGTGTACAACGTGAGCGGGGCGAAGCGGCGCGGGTCGTTCAGCCGCGCCAACCAGACCGGACCCGTGGAATACGGCTTCCGTGGTAATGCACGGAACCTGGACCTGAACCGCGACTTCATCAAGGCCGATGCATCGAACACCCGAGCATTGGAGGCTGCGTTGGTGCGTTGGGATCCAGATGTCTACTTCGAGACGCACGTGAGCGATGGCGCCGATCACCAGTACGTGATGGAACTGCTCACCACCCAGAAGGACAAGTTGAATGGAGGCCTCAGCCAGTTCATGACGCGAACCATGATCCCGGAACTGTACGAATGGATGGAGCGCAAGGAGATGCTGATGTGTCCGTATTTCGAAACGGAAGGGGAAACACCGGAGGAAGGCCTTTTTGGTTTCCACGACAGCCCACGTTACAGCACTGGATACAACGCCTTGTTCGATCGTATCGGGATCCTCGCGGAAAGCCATATGCTGAAGCCCTTCGCCGATCGTGTGAACGCGACGTTCCAACTATTGCTCGCGACGCTGGCCGTAATGGACCGGCACGGTGAGGAACTGACACGTGTTCGTGCGAATGCCAAGAGGAACACGGCTTCGATGAATGAGATAGGCTTGAACTGGCGGCTCGATACGACCGTGGTGGAGCGGATCCCTTGGGAAGGCTACGAAACCAGATACGAACCAAGCGCGGTGAGCGGGCGGCCACGGTTGCGCTATGATCGCAGCAAGCCCACGAACACCAAGGTGCCTTGGAAGGATACCTACCGGCCCTCCATCATCCGACAGAAACCGAACGGATACCTGATCCCGCGCGCCTGGTCGAACATCGCGATGCGCTTGAAGGCGGAGGGGGTGGAGGTGACAGAGGTCCCAACCGCCACCGCGTATAGTGTGGAAGTGGACAGCATCGCTGAATTCAAGACCGTGCAACAACCTTACGAGGGTCACTACCTCCACAGGGACATCCGTTGCACGACCTCGAGCACGGTGTATGTTGCCCAACCCGGAGACTACTATGTACGCACCGGCCAGGCAACGGACCGCTACATTATGGAAACCTTGGAGCCGGAAGGGGAGGACAGCTTCTTCGCGTGGGGCTTCTTCGATAGTGTGCTTCAGCAGAAGGAATGGTTCAGTGATTATGTTTTTGAGGACCTCGCTGCTGAACTGTTGAAGAAGGACCCAGCGTTGAAGGCGGCGCTTGAGGCGAGGCGAGCAAGCGACCCGGCGTTCGCAGAAGATGCATGGGCGCAACTTTACTTCGTGTACCAGCGGTCGCCCTACTTCGAGAAGAGCTATCGCAAGTATCCGATCCTGCGCGTGATCCGGAGTTAACCCCTGCACGCCGATCTTCGCACCCGATGAAAGTACAACGCACGGAGGATCCTGGTATAGGCACCAGTTTCGAAAAACCGGTGGAGCGTTTGATGGCGCGCGACGGTTCTTTCCGCGTGGACCGCATCGGTGAGAGCACCGGCCTGCGTGAAGGCTTCGTAGCGCTGGTGACCATGAGCGTGGGTCGCCTGATGCTCACGTTCGTCCTGGGCTACCTCACCATGAACCTGTTGTTCGGTTCGCTTTACATGCTCATCGGTGTCGAGAACATCGGCAACGCCGACATGGACACGCTTGCCGGTCGATGGATGAGCGCCATCGGTATGAGCGTGCAGACACTGACCACCGTGGGCTACGGTTCGCTCTTTCCGAACAGCGGATCCGCTTGGTTCGTGGCAGCGGTGGAGGGCGTTTTCGGGATCCTTGGCTTCTCGTTGATCAGTGCCGTGCTCGACGCTCGCTTCGCCAGGCCGAAGGCGAACCTGGTGTACAGTGAGAACGCGCTCATAGCACCCTACAAGGACGGTTGGAGTTTCCAGATCCGGCTGGCCAACCGCCGCAGTACGCTCCTGGTGGAAGTCGAAGCCCGTATCCTCCTTGTGATGGCCGATGTGGATGATCAAGGCGAGCGGCTCAACTACTACAACCTGCCGCTCCAATTGGACCGCGTCACCTTCATGCCGCTCAGTTGGACGCTCGTGCATCCCATCAACCCCGACAGTCCGCTGGCAGGGCTCACGGCCGATGATCTCAAAGCGCGCCGCGCGGAATTCCTGGTGATCATCAAAGGCATGGACGAGGGCTACATGGGATCGGTGTTCACCCGTCGTTCCGTCCGCTACGACGAAGTGGTATGGGGAGCGCGCTACGTGCGGGCGTTCAGCGTGAAGGAAGGTGCCACGCGATTGGATCTCAACAAGCTCAGTGAGCACATGCCCGTGGAAGCGCCGGTGAGATTGCCTGCATGATCGACCGAACGGTACACCAAAGACGAACAACCGAAAACAGATCCTAATGGAACTCTACGACATCAGTATCGGTGCACGCGTGAAACACCCGACCATGGGAGTGGGGGTAGTGTATGAAATGGATCCGCGTACGGTGCACGTGTTCTTCAAGGAACATGGTGAGCAGCCCATCAGTCGCAGCTTCGAGGGATTGGTCACCATCGCTCCCGGTGTGGAGATCGGGCAGGAGCCGCTGGACATGGATCATGTGAAGGACGCGTTGCGGGAACTGCTTGAAGAGTTCCAGACACCGCAACGGCCTGTGGAAATGGCCCGTCGCTACGAAGGCGGGATGTTCGAGATCAAGCCGAAGGATGCATCACTGAAGAGCAAGGAGGTGCCCATCGAGGATTTCTTCCATAAGATCGTCATGATCCGTGACCGCTTCCGGGTGCTGGAGCAGAAGATCAACGCGCATCCGGCCCTCAGTGAAGCCGATAAAGTGGAACTGCAACAGTACATCACCCGCTGCTACGGCAGCCTCACCACCTTCAACATCCTTTTCGAGGACAAGGAGGACCAGTTCGTTGGTCAGAAGGGTGACTGAACGCTAGCCACGTACGCTGTTCACGAAGCGCATCCCCACCAGTCGGTCGCAGCGCAGCTGCCGATCGCTGAAGTACACGAGCACGAGGTATTCGTTCTCGGTTTGGTAGTGCGAACCTTCGATGGCGCTGATGTCCGGAGCGGAAGCACCTTTCGACAGTGTTACGAAGCTGAAATCATAGAAGCCCTGCTTGAGCAATAGGGTGGTGGTGTATGCATGCTCCTCCGGCATCCACGTCAATCGGTATTCGGGGCGGCATTGGAAATCGCTGAGCAGGCCGTAGAGGTACACGTCCTCCAGCAACTTCTCCGGCATGGGCACGCTGAAGTGGACGTTCACGTAATCGGCACCGAGGGGGTCACCGTCCACCTGGTCGTTGCGCACGATGTAGCGGCCGTTGAGGTCTTGTTGGTTGTTGTACCGGCGGATGGGTGCGACGCTCCTCCGGATCAGCCATGCATCATACACACGTTCGCCAACACCGGGCTCGATACGCGCGATGCGTTGTGTGGCATACCGCAGGTTCTTCAGGTCGAAATTGCGGTACTCGTTGCCGCCTTGGAAGAGCCCCTGCTCCGGGAAATCGTACACCAGATCCGTTCCGCGAACGAACCGTGGTTTGATCCCGGTGCGCACATCGTCCCACCGGAAGTTCTGGAGAATGGCCACGTGGATATCGCCGAAGGGATCCTGAACAGGCAGGTTGTTGGTGGCAATGAGCAGGTCCACCTGCTGTGCCACATCGCGCATGTCCACCTGGCGACTGGCTTGCACGCTGGCGTCGATCCGTGCGCGCTGCTCGTAGACCAAGAGCCGCCTCGTGAGCACAAGGTCCTCTTCGTCACTTCCACGGTACACCTTCAAGAGGTAGTTGCCTGAACGCGTGGGTCGCATCGTACTGTTCGGAACCACCAGTTCGTAGTGGATGAAGGGTTGTAGCGTGTTGTAGCTCGTACGGCCTGCCTGCAAGTAGTCGTTGTAAGCACCTTCGAGGTACTGGCCTGGCAGCATATCGCTCACCTTCCAGTCGGCGGTGCAGTGTACCAACGTATAGGACAGGTTCTCCACAGTGGGTTGCAGGTCATCGAAGCGCAATACGAGCGTTTCCATGCCGCCGAGTTCGATCACGGGCGGTGCCAGTTCGAAACCTTGCTTGAACAGTTGCACCGTACGGATAGAGGGACTGTACGTGCGATCCTCGGCTACAAGGTCTTGCTGTTGCGTCCAGTAGTCGCGCTGCTGGGGTAGTTGGGGAAGAAGCCGGAGGGTATGAACCACAACTGGCCAGCGGGGCCAGAACGAGCAACGCGGCGCTGAACGATGGGAGGGTCGGGTTGGTCATGCTGTACGGCGTTCGGTCGGTAAGTTGGGCATCGCCCGGCCGGTTCGGCCACAAACATGCCAACAACGCGCCGAAGGGCAATGCGGTTCAGATCGGGTGCACCGGTACCATCACCATTCAACCACATGGGTCTTCCGCCCGACCTTTGTCCCCTCATGCGCATCGGCATCGTTTGTTACCCGACCTTCGGCGGTAGTGGCGTGGTGGCCACCGAACTGGGAATGGCCCTGGCCCACAAGGGACACACCATCCACTTCATCACCTATGACCGCCCAGTGCGGCTGCGTGCCCATCCCAATGTGTTCTACCACGAGGTGCGCGTGAGCGATTACCCGCTCTTCGATTATCAACCCTATGAGTTGGTGCTCACCAGCAAGCTCGTGGATGTGGCCAAGTTCGCCGGGCTCGACCTTCTCCACGTGCATTACGCCATTCCCCACGCGTCAGCCGCATGGATGGCACAGAAGATCCTGCTTGCACAGGGCATCCGTCTTCCGTTCGTTACCACCTTGCACGGTACGGACATCACCTTGGTCGGACGCGACCCCAGCTTCGAGCCGGGCGATCACCTTCAGCATGGAGCGCAGCGATGCGGTGACCGCCGTGAGCGAAAGCTTGAAACGTGATACCTACGAGCATTTTCCGCTGAAAAGGGACATCGACGTGATCCCGAACTTCGTGTGCATCGATCAATACGCCCACCGGCCCGGATGCCGCGTTGCGAGCCCGCTATGCCCCCGAAAGGGGAGAAGCTGCTTGTTCACGTTTCCAACTTCAGGCCCGTGAAGCGTGTGGACGATGTGGTGCATATGTTCAAGAACCTGCGCCGTCGCCTGCCGGTGCGTTTGTTGATGATCGGTGATGGTCCCGAACGCCAACGCATCGAGACCATATGCCGCCAGGCGGAGATCAGCGAAAGCGTCGAGTTCATCGGGAAGATGACCCAACCGGAGGATCTGGTGGCCAGTTGCGATCTCTTCGTACTGCCCAGCGAAAGTGAAAGCTTCGGGTTGGCGGCCTTGGAAGCGATGGCTTGTGGAGTGCCGGTGGTGAGCAGCAATACAGGTGGCCTGCCGGAAGTGAACAAGCACGGAGTGAGCGGTTTGCTCAACGACGTTGGCGACGTGGACGCCATGGCGGACAATGCCTTCGCGATCCTTGCGGATGATGCAACGCACCAGCGCTATCGGGAGGGAGCGTTCGAGGAGGCCAAGCGCTTCGATGTGGATCTGATCCTGCCACGTTACGAGGCGCTGTACGATCAGGTGAGGAGCACGGTGCAGGCGTGATGAAGTACCTGAGCGAACATGTCAGCATCGATCGGAAGGAAGGCCGGACGAGCGTGGTCATCAGTGCACGGACGACGCCGGGCAAACAAACCTTGCTCGTCACGTGGGCAATTGCCTGGATCGCGTGCGGCGTGATGTGATCTTCGAGCGCAACAAGCTGTCTCCCATGGATCCGGCACGGCAGTACATGCTCGCCTTCCTCGCCTTCTGGGCCTATTTCGCCGTCATGATCGGGCGGGCGGTGCTTTGGCGACTGAAGGGATTCGAACTGTGGCGCATCAAGGACGGCACGCTCGTCGTCAAGAACAGCCTCTTTGGTTATGGGAAGGCCAGCAGCTACTTCGTGGACAACATCAAGGAACTCGGCCTCATCAAGGTGGATCCCGGCAGTTGGAAGTGGCAATGGAACCAGAGCGTCTGGGTCATTGGCGGTGAACGCCTCGGCTTCGAACACTTGGGCAAGAAGGTCGTCTTCGGAAAGAACCTCACGGAAGAGGAAGCACGGCGCTTGGTTCCGATGCTCAAGGACGCCTTGCGGGCTGAGCGGAAGGCGAGTGCGGGGCCGGTGGCCTGATGCTCACTCGATCCTGAACGCGTTCCCCCGGATCCTTCGCGTGCGCATGCCGTCGATCGTGCTCTCCACGAGCATGGCTTGTGCGGCTGGTGAGGCGAGCACCTCGTCGATGCGGAGCACCGCACCGGCGGGCACGCCCGAAGCGATCAGGCGGTCGAGCAAGTCCTGACGATGTTGCTGCTGGATCTTGGCGGAGAGAAGTGCTGCGAGCTCTTTCCGGTTGCGCACCCGCTCCGTGTTCGTGCTGAAGTGCGGATCTTCGGTGAGACCTTCTGTTCCGATCACCTTGCAAAGGGCCGCGAACTGGTCGTTGCTGCCAACGGCGAGAATGATGCGGCCACCATCCGCGCAGGTGAAGAGTTCTCCGTAGGGTGCGATGTTCGGATGCAAGGTCCCCAGCGGTGCGGCCACAGCGCCGGTCATCAACTGGTTGCTGGCCTGGTTGATCAAGCCTGAAAGCGCAGCCTCTTCCAACGAGACTTCCACGTAGGCGCCTTTACCCGTGCGTTCGCGTTGAAGTAGTGCGATCAGCAGACCTTCCTTCAGCTGGTGTGCTGCGAGCATGTCGATGAGCGCGATCGGCATTTTTGCCAGATGATCGGCATCGGTGCCTGTCATGCTGATGTAGCCCGTCTCCGCCTGCAACACCACATCGAACGCCGGGCGATGCGGCTGATCGGCGAAGCCCTTGATGTGCCCATGCACCAGCTTGCGGTTCAATGTGCGGAGGCGATCGCGGTCCAGTCCCAGCTTCTCCGCATCTGCCGCGAGGTGATTGGTGATGAGCACATCCGCCTTGCGCACCAACTCATCGAACGCATCGCGCTCGGCCGCATCCTTCAGATCGAGAAAGAGATGCTCCTTGCCCCAGTTCACGCTGCTGAAGTAGGCGCTCACCGGACTTGCCGGATCCTCGCTCGGCAGTTTCCATGAACGGGTCACATCGCCACCGCTGCGCTTGTTCTCCACCTTCACCACGTGCGCACCCAACTCCGCGAAGAACATCCCCACGGCCGGACCAGCGAGCACGCCGGCTGTTTCGAGGACGAGGAGATCTTGGAGGGGGGCCTTCGCCATGGCGGCGAATGTACCTGCCCGCCGGTAGGCAGGGCCGCGCTTACCGCGCTATGACCACGCGCGTATGCAGGCTTGTATGGCCGGTGCGAAGGACCAAATGATACAAGCCGTCGTTCAGGTCGCTCGTTCCAATGGTTGTCCGGCCATCGACCATGCTCACGCGTTCCTGATGCACCAACTGTCCGCGCGCATTGAAGAGCGTCAAGAACGTGGGCGAAGAAGATGCGGGCGCTGTGATGCTGATCAGGTCGTTGGCCGGGTTCGGGTGCACGATGAACGTGATCGCTTGTGGTCTTTCAGTGATACCGGTAACCATACCGTAAGATCCATTGCACTGGACGTTCTGCGTCTGGTACCATTGGCGTAGTTGTGCGACGCGCTCTTTCAACAGTGCCACGCTGCCAAGGTTGCCGCCGGTGCTATCCTGCGCGAAGACGAAGGCGAGGTCAACACAAAGCGTGTCGTTCGGGGCGAGGGTGAATGGCCCGATGGCGGAGAGTGGTAGTCGGTCCGGTGCGGCGGGAGTGAGAACCTCATCCCATTCCCCCTGGGACAAGCGGCTCACCATAGAACTCGAAGGTGGTAGTGTCGCCCAGGATCCAGTATTGGTGCACCGTTTCGGTCGAGACCATTCAACTCGAAATGGTACGCACTGTCTATGGGAGTGACATTCGGGCTCGGTCTCAAGTGCCGAACGTGGGAGGACATGGGTGAAGAAAGCCAAGCTATTCCCATGGCAGGCGGAGCGGAGCCGTAGCCTAAGGCGCCATTGCAACCATTGTCAAATGGCTGTGCGTTGTAGGCGTAGCTCAGGCTCAGTAACGTGTCACAGCCCATCAAGTCGTCCTCAGAACAACCAAGCTCGTACGCCGCAAGCGCGCCGAATCTTGCGTTGGTATAGGTGCGCTGCGAGCGATTGACGAGCTTGATGTTCGTGAATATGGTGTTGCTCAAGACAGCGTCCCACGAGTTCCTGAAGGCGTAGTGCATGATATGCCTATCGAGCAGGGCTCGTTGTGGATAACAAACCACATCATCGGCATCGTGTTGGATGTAGTAGACTGCCAGGTCGCCTCGTACGAGTGGATGGTCTCCATCGGAGGGTTCATACAAACCGTCCTCGTCCGTGTCGGTGAAGGGGCCACGATCGCAGGTTCGCCATTGGAAACATCACCATTCCCCGGCCATGACGCAATGCTCATGGGAACCGCGTATCCGGGATCTTGGTAGTGTTGTTGATGGTATGCGATCGTGTCCATCGATGCGCCAAACAGCATGGTAGCGCTGGTAATAGTCAAAGTCGCGGTCAATTGCGTGAGGGCCGATCGTGGCGATGTGATCGAAACGCTCCGCAGGTGCTTGCAGATAGAATGTCGTATCCACTTCACCAGAGAACAGAGCGTTCCAGAAGCTCATTGGTCTAAGTCGGATCAAACCGGTGCTTCGAACAACTGTCCGATACCCGGGCTATTGATGCTCGCCCAGAGATGAGATGAAGGACTGGTACGCGCGCAGGTTGTTTGCGTCCAGTTCGACCACTTCCGTTCCTGGTAGGAGGCTGGCTAACGCCATCCGATCACCACGCTCTGGATTCCCTCACCCCCCAAGTAGAACTTGTCCTGATAGGCAAGCCCGCACATGATCTTCTGCATCGTGGGTCGTTGGCCGAAGTTCCATCGATGATCTTGCTTCTGTAATAGAATGAGCCGATAACGAGCGCCTCTTGCGGACCAGGTACAAATCGGCTCACCGAGTTCAGGTTGAGCGTTCCAAAAGGAACACTGAACGTGTCCCCGTCATACTTCAAGTAGTTTGGGAACTGTAGCATGCCACTCGTATCGGTGGTGAACATTCCTCCGATGAGCAGTCCTGTTGGTGTGGTCAACATGTCATTGACGAAGGAATTGACCCCCGGACCGAAAGATTCCCACGCATTGCCGCTCCAGCGAACAATGCGTTGAGGGATCCAACCTCCAGCATAAAGTTGCCCTTGAAAAACCTCAAGTGTCTTCACTTCATGTCCTACGACGGTCCCCAGTTGGTCGCCGATCGGGGACCATTGGAACCCATCCCAGCCGTAAACGCGACCGTACCCGGTGCCCGCGTATAGGACACCGTTCAATACCGCCAGATCGTTCACCGGAGCGGCAGGAAGCCCGGCTCCAAAAGCGCTCCAGGAACTTCCATTCCAGCGGGCGATGTTCCCAAATTGCCTTCGATCCCCGCCGCGACGAGCACGTCCCCAGGAACACGGTCATGCAGCGCACTTATCCGGCACAGCCGCAAAGGCTCCCGCATGTCGTCGATGTTGGTGCCATCCAGCCGACGATATTGTTGCGCACGTGTTCATTGAAGGATCCGAAATTGCCTCCGATGATCATGCGTCCATCGAACTCAACCAACGCATTCACACCTACCACCTGCCGAGATCTTGGTGAATTGAGGTAGCAGACGTTGCGCTTGGGTCGTTGACAAAACGACCCCCAACAGCACTGTGAGAAGGTTCGCCCTTATCATGGGCTAAACCTAGCCTGATCCCCAAGGAGTTGGGGCGCAATGAATGGGGCGTTCTATACAGGTCCGAAAGCCATTAACTCCCTCGGTCGATCTGCGATCAGCTCGATCACCAAGGAAAAAGCCCCGTCGCTTTGCGACAGGGCTTCGATCATCAAGTGCCCAGGACTGGATTGGCTTCGCCGGACCAGGTTTAGCCGGGGAAGGCCCTCAGCCGTGTCGCGCCTGTTGGGCTTTATCGTCCCTCGCTCGAACTCCGTTCGGCTCGGCCGGTCATGAAAAAGCCCCGTCGCTGCGACAGGGCTTCGGATCATCAAGTGCCCAGGACTGGACTCGAACCAGCACAACCTTTCGGTCACTACCCCCTCAAAGTAGCGTGTCTACCAATTTCACCACCTGGGCAGGGGGCGCAAATATAGAAGCCTGCTCCAACGTGCAGGCCGATGCTTCAAAACGAGAAAGCCCTTGCTCTCGCAAAGGCTTTCCCGAGTGATCCCGCTGGGGCTTCCCCTGGTCGCACAGCCCCGGACGTGTTCCAGGGTTCTCGCCAGAAACGGGTGAACGTGCGAAGACCCCATTCGCCGGGGCCTTCTTTCAGTGATCCCGCTGGGGCTTCCCGTCGCCGCTCCCGCGTCGCACGGGACAGGCTTCTCGCCAGAAACGGGTGAACGTGCGAAGACCGGCGTTCGCCGAGGTCTTCTTTCAGTGATCCCGCTGGGGCTTCCCGTGTCGCCGCTCCCGCGTCGCACGGGACAGGCTTCTCGCCAGAAACGGGTGAACGTGCGAAGACCCCGGCATTCGCCGAGGCCTTCTTTCAGTGATCCCGCTGGGGCTCGAACCCAGGACCCCGACATTAAAAGTGTCGTGCTCTACCAGCTGAGCTACAGGATCGGCCAATACATGGTCCTCTTTTCAGGGAACCCCGTGATTAAGGACGGCAAAAGTAGAATTCGCTTCGACCCGAGCAAGGGGTGTTGATCATTCTATCGCTCCTTCTTTTCGACGACGGGTGGGCTCGAACGGAATGGACCGGTCGAAGAGGTAGCGGTAGGTGGCCAGCGTCCGGTAGTTCTCAGCGTCCAGGTTCTGGCACACCTTGACCATGCGCGGGTTGAAATCGCCTATCCACGTGAGGATGGTGTCCTTGTAGAGCTTCTTCTCCACGATGTTCTTTTCGGCGTAAACGATGAGCGCGCCTTCGATGCCCTTGCCCTGCCACTCCTTGGCCACCCCGAAGACGATGCCCGTCATGGTTTGCACCGTACCGCGCCACTTGTGGTAGAGGAACTTCAGTTTGCCCAACCAGTTCAGGTTGCCGTTCACGTACTTGAAGATCTCGTTCAGCTCGGGCAAGCTGATGTACATGGCCACGGGGCGTCCCTTGTACCGGATGAAGATGAGCAGGCGCGGATCCATCACCGGCTTCATGGCCTTCACGATCTTGAGCGCCGTGCTGAGTTCCATGGGCTTGTGGTTCTCGTGGTCCACCCATGCATCGTTGTAGATGATGCAGAAGTCCTGGGCGATCTGCTCACGCTTCGCCCACGACCGTCGTGCATTTCAATGTCCGGATCGTTCTTCAGCTGACTGTACTTGCGGTGGAAAATGGGTTGCGCCGGTTTCACCGATCAAGCGAAGAACAATTGGTTGAACCACACCTGGAAGCCGTATCCTTCGAAAAGCGCGACGTAGTACTCCGGGTTGTAGTTGGTGCCATAGATGGGCGCATCGGTGAAGTTCCTTATGAGCAGGCCCCAGAACATGTTCCGGTCGCCCAGGTTCACCGGGCCATCCATCGCTTCCATCCCCTGGGCCTTCAACCAATCCCGACCCGCATCGAAGAGCAGGTTGGCGGCCGCCTGATCGTTGATGCACTCGAAGAAGCCGACGCCACCCGTTGGCTGTTTCTCGGTGTTGGCCGTCTTGGGATTAATGAACGCGGCGATGCGACCGATCGTCTTGCCAGCATCATCGTACAGCACCCAGCGGATCGCCTTTCCTTCCTTCAACAGCTTGTTCTTCTCCGGGTCGAAGACCTTCTCCACGTCCTGCTTCAGGTGCGGGATCCAATTGGGGTCGTTGCGGTAAATGCTCCACGGAAGGCGCATCCAGTCGTTCTTCGTTACGGGGTCGACCGCTTCTACCAGTTTCATCGTGCGGCGAAGTTGGGGATCGGATCGCAGTTGTTGGTTCCCGGTTGTCATACCTGGCCGTCCAAGCCCCGATAACCAACGACCGAGAACCAACAACCAAGACCTTAGCACCGTGAAGATCTTCCTGATCGGCTTCATGTGCAGTGGCAAGACCACCGTGGGCGCCTCTGGCGCCACTGGTCGGCCTGCCGTTCATCGACCTGGATCGCGAGGTGGAGAAGAGGGTAGGTCCGCTGTTGCCGTTCATGGAGAAGAACGGAGAGGGCGCATTCCGGGAATTGGAGACCGAGGTGCTCGACGCATTGCTGGTTGGACCGGATGCCGTGATCTCCACCGGTGGTGGAACTCCGTGCGAGGGGAACAACATGGAAAAGATGCGGAAAGCCGGCGTGGTGGTTTGGATAAAGGTGCCGCTCCCTGCGCTCATGCCTCGGATCGAACGCGCGGGTGGCGATCGTCCACTGCTCTTTGGATTGAAGGGGGAGGAGAACGATCCAGCGTGTTCGGGAATTGCTCGATCGGCGAATTCCGATCTACGACGATGCCGACATTGTCGTCAAGGGCGAACTGGAACCTTCCGCCGTAGCGCGGAACATTCATTCCGTGCTGCCCGCTACTTGAGGTACACGGAATCCTTGCGGCCAAGTTCCACGCTGATGTGCTCTTGCAAGGTGGTGCTGAGCGTCAGTCCTACGATATCGGCACGGATCGGATAGGTGCGGTGACGACGATCCACGAGCACCACGGTGGTTAGCCGTTTCAATGGAACATGGATCAGGTAGCTCGCGGCGTGCATCAGGGTTCGGCCGCTCATGAGCACATCGTCCACCAGTACCACGGTCCGGTTGCGCAGGGTCTTGGGTTCCACACCCAGTTGCACGGGTTTTCCAGCGGCAGGTCCTTGTCCAGTTGCATCTCCACCAACTCCACCTCGAACTCCGCGATCGTGCCCAACAGCGTGGCGAGCCGCTTTGCCAGTGTGGCTCCGCGTGGGGCCACGCCCACGATCACGATGTTCTTCTCGGCGTGATGTTCTTCATGCAGCTGATGCGCGATACGGCGCAGCTTCCGTTGCACTTGCTCGTGGTCCAGGATCACAGTGCGGTCGCTCATGGTGACAAAGTAAGCAGGTGAAAGATGCATCCGGATCGTCGCGTCCGGGGAGGCGGATGGTCTGGACCGATCGCTAGAGCGTACCAATTGCTTCTTCTGTCCTGCGGGCCGCGCCATGCTCTTGCTGAGCGCTTGTTGGTTGCCCACGTACTTGATTATGCGGTCGAAGAGATCGAAGGTGGGCGCTTCAAGCCGCTTGAAGCGAATGCACGACTTGCCGCGATCGTAAACCTTGAGATCGTTCTTGAACGCATCGAGCAGATCGTAGGGCATCACGTAGAGCGCCATGAAGTGCTTCTGGCTCGCGATCGGAAGAGCGGCAAGCCATCCAGATGGAAGGTGGGCATTCCGTAGGCCATGTCTTCCGAAGTGGTTGGCCATGTTCGCCGGATCAACTTCCGGATCGCGAGCAATGCATCGCGCCGATCGCCGGGCAGCGAGCCGTAGTAGAGCTCGATCTCAGGGTCGGCGTTTTTCATGCTGGCGAACGGGAGGCTGAAGATGAGAAAAGATCCGGACGCGTCGGCAAGCGAAAGATCCAATGCTACAGGTGGGTCCGATCCCGCACCGTTCTCAACGATCCTTCTGAGCGCACAACCAGAGTTCGCGACCGGCACGGGGCGCGATCGAGTTGTAGCATGGTTCCATCGTCACTTGGGAGAAGTGCTTTCCGAAAAGCGGCAGGTAGTCCGCGCGATGCCCTCCGAACGGCGGCTTGTCCTTGTTGAGCGGATCATCGAACAGGACACCGACGAGCTTGCCACCTGGAGCGAGCAAGTGGTGCATGCGTTCGACATAGCGCGAACGCAACGATGGATCGATCGCGCAGAAGAAGGTCTGCTCGATGATCAGGTCGTAAATGCCCTCGTGCTTGAAGAAGTCGCCGACGATCATATGTTCCTTCGGGAATGAAGGGCAACGTGCGATCAGATCGTTGAACGGCCCATCCGTCAGGTCGATCACGAACACATTGGAGAAGCCCAGTATGTGCGCGTACTCCGCCTCGTATGCACGACCGCTTCCGGGTATCAGGATCCGCAGCTCCGTGTTCGTGAGCTGATCGAGGTACTCCTTCAACGGAGTGGATGGCGCGCCAAGGTCCCAACCCGTATCGCCACTGCTGTAGCGGGTCTCCCAGAAATAGCGGTCCAACGAGATGTCCATCAGTCGTTGCGTCGTATCAATCGGACCACGTTCTCCACGTGGTAGGTGTGCGGGAACATGTCCACGGGTTGCACGAAGTCGATGCGGTAGCGATCGTTGAGGATCGCCAGATCGCGCGCTTGTGTGGCTGGATTGCAACTTACGTACACGATGCGTTGCGGGTCCAGTTCCAGCATGTGGCGCACGACAGGTTCGTCCATACCAGCGCGTGGTGGATCGGTGATGATAACATCCGGCTTACCATGCTGCGAAACGAAGGTGGGATCCAGCACCTTCTTCATGTCGCCTGCGGCGAAGCTCACGTTCGTGATGCTGTTGTACTCCGCGTTCACGCGAGCGTCGGCAACGCTTTCCGGCACAAGTTCAACGCCTGCGATGTGTTTGGCCTGCCCAGCGAGGTACAGCGTGATGCTTCCCGCGCCGCAGTACAGATCGTACACGTTTTCCGTGCCATTGAGCCCCGCGAGGTCGCGCACCGACCTGTACATCGCGATGGTCTGTCGGGGATTGGTCTGGAAGAAGGTCTTCGGCCCGATGCGGAATTTCAATGGTTTGCCTCCCGGACCATCTGGCAGTTCTTCCACGATATGATCTCGACCATGGAAGAGATGGATGTCCAGGTCATAGATCGTGTCGTTCTTCTTTTGGTTGATCGTCCAAAGCACCGAGGTGATCTGCGGGAACGCATCCACCAATGCTGCGAGCAGGCGTTCGCGTGCCTCCACGTCCTCGTGACCCAGCGCAAGAAGCACCATGCACTCCGCACTGTCACCCTGAGCTTGTCGAAGGGTGGTCCGGATCAACAACGTGCGCAACCAACCCGCATGTTCGCGGATGTTGTAGAACGAAAGTCCGTGCTCGCGCGCATGCTCCCGAACGAACGCGCGGATAGCGTCGCTCGGTTCGGGTTGTAAGTGGCAGACGTTGATGTCCAACACACGATCGAAGCGCATGGGGATGTGGAAGCCCAGCGCGTTGCGGTCCGTGAGTGCGTCTTGGGTGCCGATCTCTTCCTTCGTGAACCACCGGCTATTACTGAAGGTGAACTCCAGCTTGTTCCGGTAGTGCGTGAGCCCTGCCGAGGGCATGATCGGCGTCACCGGGGGTAACTCCAACCCACCGAGCCGCTCCAGGTTATCGATCACCTGTTGTTGCTTGTACTCGAGTTGTTTTGGGTAGGAGAGGTCCTGCCACTTGCAACCCCCGCAAGTCCCGAAGTGCGGACAGAAGGGTACAACCCGGTCCGGTGATGGGCTGACGATGCGGATGGCGATGGCTTCCGCGTAGCTCTTTTTCTTCTTCAGCACGCGCAGGTCGGCAACATCGCCCGGTACCGCACCGGTAACGAAGACCACCAAGCCGTCCACCTTGGCCAGCGACTTGCCTTGGGCACCAGCGCTCGTGATGGGCCCTCCTTCCCAGATGATGGTTTCTTTCGGTTTGCTTCGACGCATGGGCGGCAAAGATGCGTTCGGGAAGTCACCTGGGCCGTTGGCAGAAGCAGGGGCATGGTGGTCGTTCGTAAGGTTATGGGTCGCCCTTCGACTCTCGCCTCAATGGTCCGGTTTTGCCCCCGCCAACTGCCTGCAATGAAGGCGCCCGTGTATTTTCGCGCCCCGATCATGATCCTCCCTATTCGCGCTTACGGTGACCCGGTCCTGAAGAAGGTGGCCAAGGACATTGAACCCGGTCATCCCGGCCTGGGGCAGCTTATCGGCGACATGTATGGAAACGATGTACGCTGCCAACGGTGTGGGTCTTGCTGCACCGCAGATCGGTCAGAGCATTCGCCTCTTCATCGTTGATGCATCTCCCTTTGCAGAGGACGAAGACGGCAAGCCAACGGCAGATGCGCACCTGAAGGACTTCAAGAAGGTCTTCATCAACCCGTATATCGTGGAAGAGGAAGGGGAGGAGTGGCCCTTTGAAGAAGGCTGCCTCAGCATCCCCAATATCCGGGAGGAAGTATTGCGCCAGCCCAGGATCGTGCTGCAATACCAGGACGAAAAGTTCAAGGAGCACGAGGAGACCTTTGAAGGGTTCGCTGCACGCGCGATCCAGCATGAACACGATCACCTGGACGGGGTGCTCTTCACGGACCACCCGCCACCCTTGCGCCGTCGGTTGTTGCAAGGCAAGTTGAAGGACATTTCCGCGTGGCAAGACCGATGCGAAGTACAAGATGCGTTTCACCCCTCGAAATGAGACGATCATGAAGATGTCCCCAGCCCGCACAAGTCGCTGCTACTGCTGTTGCCGCTCGTGGTCTTCGCCTGCGGTGGGAATGATGGCCCTGCGGAAGTGGACACCAAGATGGCAGAGGCCCAGAAGCGGATCCGCCACATGGAGGATTCCTTGTTCGACAACCGGGCCTTCGACCTGCGTAGTGCGCAAGCAATGGTGGATGTGTACAAGGCCTATGTGGCCGCATACCCGCTGGACAGTCGGGCACCCGAGTACCTCTTCCGCGCAGCAGGTACCGTGAAGAGCATGCACGACCCCGAGGGCAGCTTGAAATTGTACGACCGCATCATCAAGGACTATCCAAGCTGGAAGCGCAATGTGGACGTGCTCTACATGAAGGCGCTCACCCTGGACGATGATCTCGACCGCTTGGGTGAAGCTCGCGTGGCCTACCAGCAGGTGATCAACAATTTCCCGGACCACCTTGTTCGCGCGCGACGCCAAGGTGATGATGCAGAACCTTGGGCTCACGGACGAGGAACTCATCGCCAAGTTCAAGGCGATGCAGGACAGCACCGCCGCTGCACAGTAGCGGTGGTCATACTGAACTTGTTTCGTAGGGAGTCACCCTGAACTTGTTTCAGGGCCCCTTAGGTAACGCTCCCGCAAACAGCCAGATGCTGAGACAAGTTCAGCAGACCTTCGGCCGCGTGCACTTCGGCCAAACGCCGGAGCGAGCCTTAACGTTCCGTTGCCCACGATGCCTAGCAGGTCGCCCCGTGAAGCGTTGGCCGAGGAAAGGCGTGTTGTGCGAGCGACTGGGCAGGTCTTCCTCCGTGCAGGTCCAGTCAGCTTCCGGATCGAAGAGGGTGAGTTCGGTAGCTCCTTCGGTGATGTGAACGGTCGGCACTCCGAGCACAGCGCGTGGACCGTGCGTGAGCCGCTCAATGATGCGACGAAGGCTCGTACTTCCTTTCAGCGCGGTGTTCGCAACAGCGAAAGCCGTTTCCAAGCCAATGATCCCGAACGCGGCAGGGCCGAACTCCAGCACCTTGTGCTCACGGTCCTCAGGGCACGCGTCGATGTGTTCGCTGTCACGCAAGGGCGGCATCACCTTGTAACAGGTCTCGAAACCGCGCAGGCAGCCATCGTCCAAAAGCAGGTTGTGCGCTGCGACGGATGCGGTCACCTTGAGTTTGCGAGCCTTCGCCTGGCGGATGAGTTCCACGCTACCAGCCGTGATATCGTTGCAGCATGCAAACGACCACCCGCGTATTCAAGCAGGGCGATGTCGCGTGCCAATGCGACGGTCTCAGCCATCGGCGGTATACCGCGCATGCCAAGCCGTGTGCTCATAGGCCCTTCATGCATCATGCCCTTCGCACACAGGTCGGGATCGTTCGGGAAGACCATGACTGGCAGGGATGCACCGGGAAGCCCACGCACGTACTGGAGCGCCAGCATCATCAACCGTGTGTTCCGCACCGTGTGCTGGTCATCGCTGAAGCCAACAGCACCGGCAAGTTGCATGTCGTGCAGTTCCGCTAGTTGTTCGCCCTTGGTCCCTTTGGTGATCGCTCCCAATGGCAAAAGACGCACAGCATGTCCCGCAGCGCGGCGTTGTATGTAGTCGATCCCCGAACGGCCGTCGTTCACCGGCGCAGTGCTTGGTAGCACGCAAACGGTGGTGAAACCTCCGGCGGCTGCCGCATCCAGTCCGTTGGTGATCCCTTGTTTCCATTCCTCGCCGGGATCACGAAAGTGCGCGCGCAGGTCCACCCAACCAGGGCTCAGATGCAAGCCTTCCATCTTCACCTCGCGCGCAGCACCTTTTGGCAGTCGTGCCCCGATCTTTTGGATGGCTCCCCTTCGATATGAGGACATCGATGGTCGCATCATGGTGAGGGCCACCGGGGTCCACCACCTTCACTTGGCGCAGGATCAGTTCGCTCATCGTACGGTGCGTATCAGGATCGTTTCAGCGGCCAGGAAGAGCAGGGCCAACAGGATGAACCACTTCCACAGCTTGCGCCCCTGGTCCAGTTCGCTCAGACGCAAAGGAAGGTCCTCCGCGCCTTCGGTGAGCACACTGAAGCTCGTGAGCCCGCGTTCGGCCAACAGGCTCGTCAGCGCTTCCGGGTCCATGGCCTTCAGGTTGCTCTCGCGCCGTGAAAGGTTGAGCGCGAGCATGCGCAAGGTGTCCTTGCCTATTGTGAGCGCGTACGGTCCCGGCGGCAGGTCCTCGTCATGCAGCGCGAGGCTTGTACTGCCGGGTGCTCGGCGCACTTCCGGCACCACATCGATCCCTTCCGGTCCACGCAGGTGCGGCGCTTCTTCACCGGTGATCTCGATCCCTTCCACGGGTATCACCGCATCCGCTCCAATGCTGCTGTACAAGCGACCCATCGGACGCGCCAATTCCGCCATGCGCAAGAGCGATGTGGCGAAGAGCGCATGACGTACCAGGTTACCGGACCGCTCGCTCAATGGTGATGCGCACAGATAGGCGCTTCCGCGACCGATCGCGGTTCGGCTCAAGTACACCGATCCATCCTGCATGCGCAACAAGGCATCGCTTCCCGTGGCTGGTTTGATGCTCCATCGCTCACGGACCATGGGCAGATCCACGTTGCGTGGCATGGTCTGGAAGATGTCGCGATAGAACGGCTGTTCCAGATCGATGCGTTCAACTTTCACCCGCACGGTGTCCATGCGCGGGCTGTGTAGCGCCCAATTGCGCGAAGAGATCCGCGTAGCGGGAAGGGTCGCCACCGCTCGGCGGAAAGACCACTACGCTTCCTCCGTTCTGCAGGAATGCCTCGAGGGCTTGGCCTAAACCACTGGCGACTTCCGGAAGCGCGTTGAGAACCACCAGGTCCTGTTGTTCCAGTGCGGCGAGATCCACTTCGCGGTAGCTGCTCTGAACAAAGGCATGCGCACTATCCGCGCCGAAGACGGCTTGAATGGCACGGTCGCCTTCAACATCGCCACCGCTCAATAGCAGGACGCGGCTCTTGTCAATGACGCGATAGGCGATGTACGCTCTGTCATCGAAGGTCACCGGCTGGTCGGTGATGGAAACTTCGCCCCAATGCTCGCCAACGGCATCACTGAGGAATTGCAAGGTGGTGTCCACCGTTGCGCCGCCCACAACCGAAAAGGTGGCCAGCGCGCGCTGTTCGCCGTTCACGCTCAGGCGCAGCGGCACGTTCACCAGTTCTTGTTCGCCGTGGTTCGTGATAGCAATATGCAGCACTTCGTTCTGTCCCAAGCGACGCACGGGACTGGCGAACCAGACGCTATCCACGCCTAGTTGTCGGTACGATCCGAAGGCAGGGGAACGATCACCGTGGGAATGGTGCTGTCGTTGGTCCAGGCATCCACATCTGCTATGCTCGTTTGCAGATCAGTGAAGAGGAAGGCACGTTTGGTAAGGGCATCGCTCGTGGCCAGTGCTTCTCGCTGGCGGGCGAGCACCTTCGAGATCGGTCGCGTGTAAGCTGAAACATCCACCTGTGCAGCAGCTTGCAATGCTTCATCCCTACCGAGGAGGACCTGCTCCTTTCCCTCGAAGCGTCCGGTAAGAACTTGGTACCGATCCGTGGCACCATAAGCCATAACGGTTTCCTGCGCGCCCTTGCGGGCCTGGTCCAGCAGGCGGCCGCTGGCGTTCTGGCCGTCCATACTGTAGCTGTCATCGATGTAAATGGACACCGCGCGCGGACCGGCCTTCACCGCGCCGCCCGCACCGGGCAGGTAGGGTTGTGCGAAGGCAAGGACCAAGCTGGCGATGGCGAGGCAGCGTGCCAGCAGTACCAACCAGTGCTGAACCTTCTTGCGGGCCCGCGTTTGCTGCGACACTTCCGCGAGGAAGCGCACATTGGGAAAATCGATACGCTTGAAACGCCTTAGCTGGAAAAGGTGGATGAGCACCGGTATGGCCAGGGCGGTGAGCGCCCACAAAAAGGCCGGGTGCAGGAAGGACATCGGGGGCGAAAATACGGGGACGGTTCCAAGAAGCAGGGGCAGCTGGCAGGTGCAGGGGCAAATACTCCATCACACGGGTTGGCGATCGGCCTTCGAGGCGAAGTCGGCTCGCCACCATCGTAGCCGACCATACTTGCTCCTGCCCCTGCTACTGCCAGCCGCCCCTTGAGCCCCGCTCAACGATACTCCTCCCCAAGATCGTCGATACTGCCGTGGCCGAACTCATTATGGTCCTCGCCCTCTTCTGCGTCGTGACCGCCATCCTCGTCCTCACCTTCCTCGAAGTGGTGCACCTCCGAGTCCATCGCGTATGGATCATCATCCAGGATGCCCGCAGTGAGATCGTCCTCCTTGCTGTGTTCGTCCGGTGCTTCCTTCATGCTCAGGACTACACGGGGATAGGTGACGCCCTTCTCCGGATCACCGGCATGGATCAACTCCACCATGAACATCCACATGTGCAGGAAGTCGTAGGCGTAGATGAAACGCTGGTTCGTGCTGCGCATGTGATCACTGATGGACACCTGTCCCATCAACGCAGGCACGGTACCCTCCTCAGCGAAGCCCATATCGGCGAGCGGTATCTCCGAACCCTTGTCCCACGCCTCATCGCTCACGTAAAAGCAGGCCATCTCCTGACCAATGAAGTTGAACGCGTCCTTGATCGCCTTGTGCAGGTCCAGGAAGGTCTGCTCGGAACCGATCTCGATGTCGCGGAAGGCCTCGCTCGCGGATGGTCGATCAGTACGCGGAAACGGTAGATACGCATTGGGGAAGGTGGAGTTCCGATCAGCGAAGGAAGCTGTCCCGTGCCTCCTCTCAACGAAGGCACTACGTCTTGTTCGGCTGAAGTGGCATAGGACGTAATCAGGCCAGAACCTCAGGAGTACAGCGGGAACCACGTAGGTCTTGTTCTCCTCACCGAACCGAAGAGGAGCCCCATGCCAGTAGCCCGCAGGGGTGAGCGTGAGTTTTTGGCTGGACCAGTATTCGCGTCGTTCTTGTAGTGGTGCGGTCAAGCACCCGTGCAGGAGATGGGCGAAGGCTAGCAAGCATGGGCATTGCCAGGTGGCGGTCGCGTGGCAACTCCGTGGTTGGTTGGTCGGATATTCTCCAGGACCCCGCGCGCTGACCACATAGTTGTGAGCAAGGGTAAGACCGAACCGCCAAGCAGGGCTCCTCGGCGGACTCGGTGGATGAAACGACGTGGACTGCAGGCATCGTGGCCACCAGTTCCATCTGCAACGGAGGATGAGCGGACCCGGCCCTTCAGCAACGAACCTTGCCAGCGAGCACGCCATAGATGATCGGATACTGAACGGCCGCTCGTGCCCCTGAGGTGAAACTAGCCCATCACGGCTTTTGCGCCTGCTCGTCTTCAACGACCACCGGCTCCGCACCGAGCTTCCTTCCCGCATCCAGCATCAACTGCCAAGCCTCTGCGCGATCATTGTGGATCACGCCATCGAGGATCGCGTCCTTGATCACCGTTTTGATATCACCGATGAGCTTGCAGGGTTCCACGTTGAACGCACGCATGATGTCCTCACCGGTGATCGGTGGTTGGAAGTTGCGCACGTGGTCCTTGGCCTCCACCTCCTTCAGCTTCTGCATCAGCAGGTCGTAGTTGCGCAGGTAGCGCTCCTTCTTCTTGTCGTTCTTGCTGGTGATATCGGCGCGGCACAGGATCATCAATGCGTCGATATCGTCACCTGCATCGAAGAGCAGGCGGCGCACCGCGCTGTCGGTGACTTCCTCTTTGGTAAGCGAGATGGGGCGCAGGTGCAGGGCTACCAGCTTCTGCACGAATTTCATCTGCTCGTCCAAGGGCAGCTTCAAACGGCGGAAGATGCCGGGCACCATGCGCGCGCCCTTGTCCTCGTGGCCGTGGAAGGTCCAACCGTGGCCGGGCTCGAAGCGCTTGGTCTTCGGCTTGGCGATGTCATGCAGTATGGCACCCCAACGAAGCCAGAGATCGTCGCTCTTCTCGCACACGTTGTCCAGCACTTGGAGCGTGTGGTAGAAGTTGTCCTTGTGGCCGACGCCGAACTTCTCCTCCGCACCTTGCAACTCCACGAACTCAGGAAAAAACTCCTGCAAGAGGCCGCTTTGTAGCAAGAGCACGAAACCAACGCTCGGCTTCTTCGTCGCGATGATCTTGTTCAGCTCCGTGTGGATGCGTTCCGCGCTGATGATCTCCAGCCGCTTCGCGTTGCGTTTGATCGCATCGAAGGTGGGCGGGTCGATGACGAAGCCGAGCTGGTTGGCGAAGCGGACCGCGCGCAGCATACGCACTGGATCATCGCTGAAGGTGATGTCCGGATCCAGGGTGTGCGCAAAGGCCCTCGGTCCAGGTCGAGGATGCCGCCGAAGGGATCCACGAGCGCGCCCAAGCTCCCTGCGTTGAGTGAAATGGCGAGCGCATTGATCGTGAAGTCCCGACGTTCCTGATCGTTCTGGATCGTGCCCGGCTCCACCTCGGGCTTGCGGCTGTTGCGACTGTAGCTCTCCTTGCGCGCGCCGACGAACTCCACCTGAGTGTCGCGCCGTGCAGGTGAACATCGCCGTCCCGAAATTCTTGAAGACGTGCACCGGACCCGAGCCCAAGCGCTTCGCAACAGCTTGCGCGAAGGCGATCCCATCACCTTCCACCACGAAGTCGATGTCCTTGCACGGACGGCCGATGAGCATGTCGCGCACATAGCCGCCGATAGCGAACGCGGAAATGTTCTGGAGCGTCGCTTCAGCCGCTACCGCTTTGAAGAGCGGCTCTTGTACCACACCGTCCAAGCGGGCGGGATCCACGGTGTATGCGGAAGTGCGGGACATCGGGCCGCGAAAGTGAGCCAGTTGATGCCCTGCGTCAATATCGCGGCGGGGTCCCCCCGGCCCCCCCCGCGGCCCCCCCCCCCCCCCCCCCCCCCCGTCTGCTTTGGTGCCCGGCGGCCGGGCCCCCGGGGGCCCCCCCGGGGGGGGCCGGGGCGGCCCCGCGGGCCCCCGCGCCCCGCCCCCCGGGCGGCGGGGCCCCCCGGTTCCCCCGGGCCCCCCGCGCCGCCCGCGCCCCCCGTCCCCCCGGGGCCCCCCCCCGGGCGCCCCCCCCCCCCCCCCCCCCCGCGGTTTCCCCCCCCCCCCGGGCGCGCGGCGGCCCCCCGCGCCGGCCCCCCCGGGGGTCCCCCCCCGGGGCGGCCCGCCCCCGGGGGGGGGGCCCCGGGGGCCCCGGAGAAAGCCCCCCCCCCGCCCCGCCCCGGGGGGGGGGGGGGGCCCGTCCCTTGTCGCACAGACGCTCAAGCACTTGAACTGATCGAACGGCTCCAAGCAGGTCTTGCACTTCCACAGCGCCTTGCACGCCGTGGAGCCAAAGGCGCTCACCATCACGGTATCCTTCGATCCGCATTGCGGGCAAGGCACTACGGGCTGTTCGCCCTTGAGCGCTCGTATGTCGGCGGTCTTCTCCGGCGGTGCAATGCCGTAGGCTTTCAGCTTGGCCTTGCCTGCGTTGCTGATCCAATCGGTGGTCCAGGCAGGGGAGAGGATCTGCTTCACTTCCACATCCCTGATCCCGGCATGGTGCAGTTCCTTCACGATGTCTTCGCGCATGGTGTCCATCGCGGGGCAACCGGTGTAAGTGGGCGTAATGGTCACGAGCACTTTCCCGTCGCTCATCTCCACATCGCGCAGCACGCCCAGTTCGCGCACACTGATCACCGGGACCTCGGGGTCCTTCACGTTCTCGAGGAGATCGAGGATGTGCTGGCGGGTTATGGTGGGCGAGGAGTTCATCGGTACACAAAGGTCGGTCGCTGTTGCGACACGCCGCAGGCGTCATTCCGGAACGCGGGCGCTGCGAAGCAGCGGGGACCCGGCCATCCGGAATCTCACCAAGGTTGTGCAGGTCATTGGTGAGACTCCGGGTCGCCGCGCTTCGCAGAGCCTTGCAGACTCACTTGCCCGGAGTGACGTTCGAGCGGGTGCCAGGCTGCGTGGGTTCACCACGTCGCGCCCGGATACGCGCGCTGTAGGTATTGCATCTCGGCCAGCAGGAAGCCCAGGTGTTCTGTGTGCTTGCCTTCGCGGCCGCCGCTCATCATGAAGCCATCGGCGGGGCGTTTCAATGTGGCTTCCGTCAGCACGGCATCCACTTTCGTGTCGAAGGCCGCTTTGATCGGTGCCATGGCGGGAACGATGCCCGCTTTCACGAAGATGGCTTCCACTTCGTCCGTGGCGAAGAGTTCGCCGGTGCAGGTCCACAGCGCATCGAGCGCGGTTTGCGCACGTCGGTGGCTTTCCTCCGTTCCATCACCGAAGCGGATCATCCAATCGGCGCTGGTCTTCAACTGGTAGGTGATCTCCTTCACTGCTTTGCCAGCGATGGCAGCAAGCTGTGCGTCGGCGCTCTTCATCAAAGCCTGCTGCAAGGGCAGGTGCCAGGCATCATAGAGGAAGTTGCGGGCCATCGTGAAGGCGTAATCCCCATTGTGCAACTCCACCAGCTTCACGTTCACGAAGTCACGCTCCTTGCGCATGTAAGCGAGGTCATCTTCCGAGCGGCCTTTGCCTTCTACTTCTCCTGCGTATTGCAGGTAATTGCGCGCTTGGCCGATCAAGTCCAACGCACGGTTGGTCAGTGCGATATCCTCTTCCAACTGCGGCCCGTGTCCGCACCACTCGCTCAAGCGGTGGCTCAGGATCAGGTTGTCGTCGCCGCGACGAAGGCAATACGTGAAGAGGGCTTCTTGTTGGGTCATTTTCATTCGGGTCGACAATTGTCGACCCCTACTTCAAATGAATTTGGCGCCTTCGGGCATTTGGTAGAAGGTCGGGTGCCGGTAGGTCTTGTCGTCGGCGGGATCGAAGAGCATGGCGGCGTCATCGGGCTGGCTGGCGCTGATCGCCACAGCGGGCACCACCCAGATGCTCTGTCCTTCCTGGCGACGTGTGTACACATCGCGCGCGTTCTCGATCGCCATCTGGGCATCGGCGGCATGCAAGCTGCCCACGTGCTTGTGATCAAGACCGCGTTTGCTCTGGATGAAGATCTCCCAGAGGGGCCAGTTGTTCGGGTTCTCGCTCATTGTTCCTAGGCTGCTTTGCGCTTTGCTTTCTTGGCGGCATAGGCCATCGCGGCTTCGCGCACCCATGCGCCTTCATCGTGGGCCTTGTTGCGTGCCGCTAAGCGCTCCTTGTTGCAGGGGCCGTTGCCGGCCACCACGTTGTTGAATTCGTCCCAGTCGATCGTGCCCCAGTCGTAGTGCTTGGTCTCCTCGTTCCACTTCAACTTGGGATCGGGGATCGTCAAGCCGAGGATCTCCGCCTGCTGCACCGTGCGGTCGATGAAGATCTGCCGGAGTTCATCGTTGCTCTGGCGCTTGATCTTCCACCTCATGCTCTCCGCACTGTGCGGGCTGTTCGCGTCCGTGGGCCCGAACATCATCAAACTGGGCCACCACCAACGGTTCAGCGCATCCTGAGCCATCTCCTTTTGTTCCGGTGTACCCTTGGCCAGTACGCTCATGATCTCATAGCCCTGGCGCTGGTGGAAGCTTTCCTCCTTGCAGATGCGCACCATGGCCCGCGCATACGGACCGTAGCTCGTGCGGCAGAGCATCACTTGGTTCATGATCGCAGCGCCGTCCACCAGCCAGCCCACCGCGCCGATGTCGGCCCAAGTGAGTGTTGGGTAATTGAAGATGCTGCTGTACTTGGCCTTACCACTGTTGAGGTCCTCGATGGTCTGCTCGCGCGTAGTGCCAAGTGTTTCGGCAGCGCTATACAGGTAGAGTCCGTGGCCGGCCTCATCCTGCACTTTGGCAAGGAGGATCGCCTTTCGTCGCAGGTTGGGTGCGCGGGTGATCCAATTGCCTTCAGGCAGCATACCTACCACCTCGCTGTGCGCGTGTTGGCTGATCTGGCGCACCAGCGTCTTGCGGTACTTCTCCGGCATCCAATCCTTCGGCTCGATCTTCTGCTCAGCATCCACCTTCGCTTGGAAGATCTCCTCCAGGTTCTTCACGTCCGTCATTGGCTTGAATTGCTTGGGGCCAAGATAGTGGCTTGGCCGGGGTACGAAGTGATCGCGGTCACCACCTGAACATGTCCGGCCGTGCAGGTGTTCGTGACGCGTTCCCTGTCGGGCGCACCGGCTACTTTTGCCGCCCTCGTCCCGTTCGGCGAACCTTTTCAATGAGCAGCACCCGCATGGCCCGGTTCCATACCCTCGAAGTCGAAGAAGTTCACCAGGAGACCCCCGATTGCATCGTCGTCGGCTTCAAGGTCCCGCCTGCCGAGCAGACGGACTTCGCCTTCCAGCACGGCCAGTACCTCACCCTGAAGCTCACGGTGAACGGGGAGGAATTGCGGCGTTCCTACAGCATCTGCAGCAGCCCACTGGACAAGGAGCATTTGCGCATCGCCGTCAAGAAGGTCGCCAACGGCCGGGCGAGCACCCAGTTGGTGGACAAACTGAAGGCGGGCATGCGAATCGAGGTGATGACGCCCATGGGGAGCTTCACCACGGCCCTCGACCCCGCCAAGGCGCGCAACTTCGTGGCCTTCGCGGCGGGGAGTGGCATCACGCCGATCCTGAGCATCCTGAAGACCGTTCTCCGCACAGAGCCCAAGAGCACTTTCACACTGTTCTATGGCAATACCGATGTGGACCGCATCATCTTCCGCCAGCGATTGGAGGAATTGAAGGCGCAGTGCGGCGGACGATTATCGGTACACCATATCCTCACCAAAGGGGTTGACGAGGACCGGCTTTTCAATGGCCGCATCACATCGGAGAAGGCTGTGGAGTTGTTGAAGCGATTCGTTGCGGACCGCAACGACAACCAATACTTCATCTGCGGACCCGAGCAGATGATGGTGAACGTGAGCGAGGCGCTTGAGAAGGAGGGGGTTGAGAAGAAGCGTATCCATATCGAACTCTTCAATACACCGGTTTCCACGGAGGCGAAGAAAGAGGTGGAGCATGCACACAGCGCAGCAGGCGCGTTCAATGGCGTGGCCGATGTGAAGGTGATCCTGGACGGCCGGGAGCATGAACTGAAGATCCCCGCAAGGGGTGATGCCGTGCTGGACGCCGCGCTGGATGGAGGACTGGATGTGCCCTATGCCTGCAAAGGCGCGGTTTGTTGCACCTGCAAGGCGCGTGTGGTGGAAGGGCAGGTGGAAATGGAGATGAACTACGCGCTAACCGATGATGAGGTGGCCGATGGCTATGTGCTCACCTGCCAGACGCACCCCAGATCAGCCCGCGTGGTCATCGACTACGATCAGCACTGACCAGTCTCTCCACGTCATCGGTGGTGGGCCGTTCAATAGCAGCTTGGATGTCCTGCGTATAGTGTTCGCTGTGGTCGAAGCCGCGCTTGCGGCCATACCAGCGGACCAAGGCACTTGGGAAGTCGATGTAGAACGGGGTCACGTTAGCATCTTCCAAGGACCTTAGTTGAAGCTCGCACAGGTACGGTTCCCACCCGGCAACCTCTTCCGGAACATCGGTGTTCACGGAGATCAGCTTTTCATGGAATCCTTCCTTGACGACTGAAATGGAATAGTGCGCTCCAACTTCCAACCCGAGCTTGAACGCGCTGAACTTGTTCGGTTGGAGCTGAAGTACCTGTTCGTTGTCCCGGTAGAGGGTGACGGTGAATTGCCCGACAGGGCGACCGTTCGCTGTCACGCTCACATCCACCGGCAGAATGTTGTCATCGCCTTGTGCGAACAATGACGTCGCCGGGAAAGCAAGCGCCACGACCAGGGTCAGCAGATGGATATGGATCTTCATCATGTTCCGGGATCGGAGGCTTTGAACGGAGTTTCACACGCCCGGGTTGGGCTCGCGGAAAAGTTCAAGGCGGGCTTACGGGCCCGCCTTGCTATTCCTCCTGCCTTGGTTGGTTGTGTTTGTAAGGCGGGAGAGAAGATGTTCGTCCGCTAGAAGGTGGCACTGGCGATACCGGCCAGTCGCGTTTGGATGTGCGTGAGGTAGTGCTCGCTGTGGTAGAACCCTTTCATTTCCTCGCTGTAGCGAACGATCGCCGACGGGAAGTCCGTGTAGAAAGGGTCAACTCCTTCGGCCATGGTGGGCTGCAGGTTGATGAAACATTCGTAATCCGGGTATTTCGTGAGGTCCTTGGGCAGGGTGGTGTCGATGTTCATGATCTTCTCCTGGTACCCATCCTTGAGCACACGCACCGTGTACATCTGGTCGATGTCGAGTTCAAGTTCGAAGATGCCGCTCTTGCCTACCGGAACTTCGCCAAGCGATTCGTTGTTCTTATAAAGAATGACCTTGTAGTCTTCCACAGGTTTGCCCTCCACGGACACCTCGCCGTGTACAGGCAGGTACCAGCCCTCCGCCTGATCGCGGGAATCAACGAGGGTGCGCTGGGCGAATGCGTTGCAGCTGGCGAGGAAGGCGAGTGAGCCAACAAGTATCGAACGGAAGGTGCGTGCCATGGGAACTGGGTCTTGGATGCTTCGTACGTGCGAACAATGGGGCGGGTTTCGTTCTCAGGCCACTTTCACGAACGGTGCTTGGTCGGTCCGTACCGACGAAACAGGTAAGTGGAGGTGGATGGTGGTGCCCAAGCCAACAGCGCTCTCGGCCCATACGCGTCCAGCGTGCTTGGTCACAATGCGATGAACGATCGCGAGACCAACGCCGGTTCCCTCGAACTGCTCCGCTTTGTGGAGCCGCTTGAACACTCCGAAGGCCTGGTCCTTGTGCTGCGGATCGAACCCAACCCCGTTGTCGCTCACCCATAGGTGGTCCACTTCTCCTTCGCGCCGATGGCCAACAATGACTTGCGGTGCGGCGGTGGTGCGCGTGAACTTGAGCGCGTTGGAAAGCAGGTTGTGCAGGACCACCTTCAGCATGGATGCATCGGCGTTCAGTTCCGCGACTGGATCGATGTTGATGGACACCTGGCTCCGTCGATCTTCCGGTACGATGTCCTCCACGGCTGCAAGTGCGATGGGTGCCAGTGGGAAGGGCTTCTGCTGCACTTCACGCGTGTTCGTTTGTGAGAAGCGCAACAGGTCGTCCACCAGTTGGATCATTCGACCTGCACCGCGATGGATGCGTTCGGCGAACTCCGCGCATTCCTGTTGTGCAGGATCGGAAAGCGCTGTGTTGTGCAACATGTCGCTCAGCGCTGCGATGTTCTTGAGCGGCGAACGCAGGTCGTGCGCCACCGAGTAGGAGAAGGATCCCAAGTCTTCCAGTGCCTCCAACAACTGGGAAGTGCGCGCGGCCACCCGTTTGTCCAGATCGCTGTTCAGTTTCTGCAATCGCTTCTCCTCCTGTTTGCGATCGGTCACATCCTTGATGATCGCTTGGAACACATCCTTGCGGCCGTTCTGCTGGCCCAAATAGGTGGCGGTCATCAGGCAGTCGATCAGGCTGCCCGTAGGGGTCTTCAGAGTGAGGTCCACGTTCACGAATTCATTGCCGGAACGGTGGTCCTTGAGGGAAAGCACCAGACCCGTTGGGTTTTCCAGGTATTCTGTGAACCGCGAACGCAGCAGTGTTTCGCGCTGCACGCCGAGCAGCCAGGAGCACGCATTGTTCACTTCCAGTACTTGTCCGCGATGGTCCACGATCACGATGGGATCCCCGCTGGCTTCGAAGACCTGGGTGTAGCGGTCCAGGAGCTTGTCCTTTTCGTTCCGCAGTTGGTGTATCTCATAAGCCTGCTGGATGCGGAGCTTCAGGTCGTTCTCGTCCCACGGCTTGGTGGCATACGCGTAAATGCCGCCGTTGTTCACCGCGCTCACCACGGCTTCGAGATCGGCATAGCCGGTGAGGAGCATACGCATGATGCGTGGGTGCTTCTCACGGGCGACGGCCAGGAATTCACTGCCGGTCATTCCCGGCATCCGCTGGTCGCTGATGATCACATGCACGTTCTCCCGCTCAAGGATCTCCAGGGCTTCTTTGCCGCCGCTGGCCAGCAAAACGTCCATATCCCTGCGGAAGGAGGCTCTGAAAGCCTTGAGGTTGCCTTCTTCGTCGTCAACAAAAAGGACACGGATGCGTTCGTCCTTCATGGCTTCAAGCGCGGTGTTCGATGCGGCGCTCACGGCGCACGGGTAGTGTGATCCGGAATTCGGTGCCCACGCCCGGAGTGCTTTCGACGGTGATGGTACCGTTGTGGTCATTGATGATGCCGTAGACGATCGCCAATCCCAAGCCAGTGCCTTCACCCACGGCTTTGGTGGTGAAGAAGGGGTCGAAGATCCGTGCTTGGATCTCGGGTGTCATTCCAACTCCGGTGTCACGGATACGCACTTCCACGATGCCGTTCTCCTCCCGTGTGTTCACGGAAACCGTTCGTGGACGACCATCTGCACGTGCCAGTGTGGCTTGTGCCGCGTTCGTGAGGATGTTCATGAACACCTGGTTCAACTTTCCGGGGAAGCATTCGGCACGGGGTATTCCACCCAACTGTAGATCGAAGTCGACCTTGTCCCGGTATTGTGGTGCCAGCACGGTCAATGTGCTGCGCAATCCATCGTTCAGGTCGGCCTCCTTCAGGTCATCCTCATCCAGCCGCGAGAAGTTGCGCAAGCCGCGCACGATCTCGGCCGTTCGGGAGGCACCTTCGGCCACGCTTCCGATGATCTCATCAAGCTCATCGATGGTCTCGCCAAGGCCGATCTGCTCCTCCCGGGTCTTCACCTTCTCCAACTCTTCCAGACGATCCGCCATGCGATAGTCCTTCATCACCGACACCAGGTCGGCGATGTTGCGGCGCAGTGGGGCGATGTTGCTGGTGATGAAGTTGACGGGGTTGTTGATCTCATGTGCAATACCGGCGGTAAGCTGACCGAGGGAGGCCATTTTTTCGGCGTTCACCAGTTGGGTCTGTGTGCGCTTGAGCGTATCGTTCGATTCCTGCAGCGCATGGGTGCGTTCCTGGACCTTTTCTTCAAGAAGTATGTTCTGCTCACGGATCAATCGCTCGTTCTCCATCGAGGCGTTGAGTGCATCGGCCTGCGATTGCTCCTTTTCCCGGCGCAGCACGTTGATGCGGTCGGCCAGACCGAACGAGAGCAGTACGCCTTCGATAGCGGAACCGACCGTCATCGCGTAGTGCGTCCATCCACTGAAAGGCAGAACCCCTGCATCCTTCAGGACGAACAGCACAACACCCACGAGGAAGAAGGTCCAGGCGAGGAGGAAGAAACGGGCCTGTCGCGATCCCTTTCGGATGGCAAGGATGGACATGACCAGCAGGAAGATCGCGGTGACGCCGCAAATGGCTTGGGCCATATTGTAGCCTGTCCACGGGTCACCGAACAAATAGATGCCAAAGATGATGGCCACGAGCACGTAGAAGACAGGTACGAACTTGTGCATGCGCGGCAGCAAGCGCTCGGTACCGATGAAGCGACGACTGAACTCCATTCCGAATGCGATCGCCAGCAAGGCACCGATCATGGAGATGCGCGAGGCCAGCCAGGGTATATGGTCCAGCCAGTCCGAGGGGCCCACACCTTGGAACGAGAGTTGGGCCACGCTGATGGCGATGATATAGAGCGGGTAGAGGAGGTAGGCCTTCTCCCGTATGGAGAAGAAGAGGAACAGGTTGTACAAGGCCATGACCAACATGATGCCTGCGTACGCTCCCAAGGCGAGGTTCCTTTTGCCGTTGTATGCACTGAACGACGAGGCATCCGTGAGGTACATGGGTACATGGATGGCCTTGAAGCCACGCGAACGCAGGAACACTTCGCCCTCTTGTCCTGGCCCAATGGGTAGTTCAAAGACGAAATCACGCTCCTGCACAAAGGAGGTCTCTTTCACCACCGATTGCCCGGTCTTGGCAATGGTGATCGTGCGACCATCTCGTTGGAGGTACACATCGAGTTCATCGATCTCCGAGTAGGGGATGGACAAAAGGATCCGGGATTCGGTCGATGTGTTGCGAACACCGAATCGGATCCAATGCGCTGAGCGCGAAACGGTGAGGTTGGGAATATCCGAGGTGCATGCCGCCCAGCGATCGGCACGTCTAGCACTTTCCAAGGAGAGCGCTCCATCGGCATCGTCCAGGATGCGGCAGTACTTTCCGATGGACCGATCAGCGTTGCCACCGGTGAATTCGACCGGCGGGTTCAGGGTGCTTCCATCCGCGGCGAAGGCCGCGAATAACAGCGCGAATAGGAGTGGGGCTCGGAACATGGGCGCGTTCTACGGCCGCACCCCGGCATGGTTCACCGGACTATGCGGCGAATCGTCGCCTGCTCTCCATGACACCATCATAGTCCCACCGCATTCCGTCGTCGATCAGCAGGTCGTAGATCACGAAAATTTCCTTGCCCTTCGGCTGTTCCACCCGGAATTGACGGGGTCTCGTGCGGAGGCTCATCAACTTCTGACGTACATGCAGGTCAACATCCGCGAGGGTGATGGCATCTTTCAACACCATGGCCCAGGTCTCGATGGATGGGATGGGGTAGACCAAGCGTCCGGAATTCCCGATGTGTTCGATCGGAACGAACCCTGTCCGTTCCGCGTAGGGGGCAACGTACTCGGCGATGAATGTGACGATGGTTTGGAGTCCTAGTTGACTTGCACCAGCCACCGCCGCATTGATCAGCAGCCAAGGAACCCCCCGGCCCGCAAAACGATGGGCGTTCCAAAGCCCGCACAACTCTGCATTGCCATTGGGCACCAATTCGTCGAGCAACGGAACTACCACCGGAGCCATTGGGGCAACACAGGTTTGCATGCGCAGCGGACGGTCATGCGTGGCTCTTTCCAGCCGGATGCCTGCGATCATGCCAAGTGTCCGGTGCTCCGCTACAAATACGGTCGTGTTCGGGTCTCGGGCCCACGAGTCATCAGGTACCACCACACTGTCCACTCCCAAGTCGGCAAGCACGCGCGCGTGCTCGGCGGCAAATCGTTGACAGCTTTCCGGCTCATCCACGGCCCTGAACGCACGTATCAAGATCTTCTCCATGGGCTTATGCGGGTATGGTTCGATCGATATGAAGGAATTCGGACAACGGACGGCGGACGCTTCGCGCGGTGGGCGCATCTGCGAACGCGAGCCGCATCATGAAGACCGGTTCGCGAGCGCCGATGCGGAAACCATCGACCACTTCGCGGAAGAGGCGCATCAGGGTGCTACGGTCGCCATCCGTGAAGCCACTACCACCACCGAAGCGGACGTGGTGTGCAAGCAGGATAGGGGCTGAGACGGGATGCGCGCCCAATTGATGGGCTGTGGCTCGCAACCAGAGGCGTTGCGCGGAACGACCGGCGTGCAGGAGCGCATGTGGGTCGGAAGCTTCAGCGGAAACCAGAACGATCGCGGATGAGGAGGCAATACCCTCTTTGGCCATTTTCATGAAGGCTTGACCTGTGTTCCACTCGCGAAGGAGGTCCATGGCTTTGCGATCGGCAGCAACGCGGAACCCCACTTCCTCCGTGAGCTTCAGTTCCATCGTCGGGATGTCCAATCCATCGCGTGTCCGCGCGGCCTCATGGGTGCTCCAGCGCATCTCCTTGTGGAAGAGTTCTCGATGACCGATGGGGTTGAGGACACGAATGCGTTCAGCCTCGCCGATGGTGATGGCCATACGATCCATGGCATCGCGATCGGTGATGAAATGGGCAGTGCAGCCGTTCACCCCTTCGGCCGCTTCGGTCAGATCCTGCATGATCGCACTAGGCATTGGACGCGGATCGCCCTTCTTGCGATTGGTGCACCGCAGGTCCAGGAAGCCGCTGAGCGGATCGCTGGGGATCTTTGCACCGCCCGCGAGCGAGATCACGGCGACCAGGCGTTGCTCACCATCCAGCGGATAAAAGTGCATGTCGAGCGCCAAGCCAAGTGCACTCGCCTTCAGTCGGATGTTCTCCAAGCAAGTGCCCATGTCAACGCTAGGGATCAGGCGACCACCATCGAGCGCAGAGTCTCCTCGCGCTGCATCGTGAAAGACGAGCAGACAACCTTCATGCAGGAGGAATTGCCACGGCTGAAGATTCCCTGCGGACGGGGCCATGATAGCAGCTTCGACCAAGGCCTCAGATTGCAGCTTGCTGATGGTGGAGCGAGCCGTCATGCTGGGAACAACACGGTCTGCCAACATGATCATGTCCTCCATTCCCAGGACAGGTGCATCGGCAGTAGGCTCAGCTGTGCGCGTGTTCACCGGATCGGCCAAGAGCATCTCACCATCAACGTACCAGCGGCCGCTTGCGGTGAACTGGCCCAACGCGATGCGACGATGCGCTTCTGCGACCAAGCCACCGCCCATTACAACGGCGCTGGCAAGCTGCGGCCAAGTGGTCACACTGTTCTCGATCTCCAGCATGCTCGCCTTCATTCGAGGGCTCATGGTATCGAGACCGATGACGGGCACCACGAAGGGCAGCTTCTCTTCGTTGGTCTTCGCCTTGGCGGCCAAGGAAAGATCAAGGTGGTCCACCAAGCCGTGCAGGATCGGTCGGTCGGGTTCCAGATCGAAGCGCTCCACATCGATCAGCCCGCGATCACTCGTGTCCATCACTACCGGAATGCGCAATGCCTTCGCCTTCTGACGGGCGATGATCTTCACGGCAACGCTGTCACATTCCTCGATTAGGAGGTCCAGGTTGCCCCCTTCGGTGAGGAAGCGATCGATGTTGCCTTCGTTGATCCCTTCCGGGAAGCAAGTGATCTTGAGGAAGGGGTCGATCTCTGCGATCTCGCGCGCGGTGTTCACCACTTTGCCGATGCCCATCTGGTGGACGCCGCTGCGGATACGGTTGAGGTTGCTGAGTTCCAACGTGTCGTGATCAGCGAGCCGCAGTTCGCCAAAGCTTCGCTCTTGGGCCATGGTGAGGCTCACGCTCTGGCCCACGCTCAGGCCGATCACCCCGACCTTCTTGGTGGCCAGGACTTCCTGTTCTGCACTGGTGATCTTGTTGCGGTTGCGATCGGTGCGGACAAGGATGAACTCCTTCTCGTCCAGCAAATGCACCAAGCGGTTGCTCCATGGATAGTGGACCCATACGCCATAGTCCTCCGACGCGATCGTCCCCATATGTTCCCGGGCTGCTTGGTCGAGATCCGCCGTGGTGAATTTGACGGCCGGATTGAGCGCACGCACCAGCTCGGTCAGCTGCCCGTGCAGGTGATCGCTCACGGTGACATGCTCACGCTTCAGCAGTTCTTCCAGGCGCGCACGGTCAGAAGCGCTAGCCGGTCTGAAGAACACCGGCCGGTAGACGTCCCGGTCGGCTGCTGAAGCGCTACGCAGCGCTTCAAGCAAATTGGTCATGTGGTCAGTTCAGTTCAGGATGGTCCAAGATCCCAGAGCGGGGGTAAATCTATGAATGGATAAGTTATTAACAAATTATCCACGATCGGAAATCGGAACCAAGGCCAAACCCATAGCGTACGAGTCGCACATTTCGTTGTGCATGAATGCATTATCCGCTGATGATCAGCCGACTGAGCTGCCCATCGTGCTCTTCGTTGATGACGATGCAGGGAACCGACAAGCGTTCCAAGCCGCCTTTCGCCACCATATGCGGATCCTGCTCGCTGGTGACTTGCACGAGGCATGGATCCATCTGGCCACCACCAAGGTGCATGTGGTCATTGCGGATCAGCGCATGCCAAGGACGAGCGGCAGCGAATTGCTCACCTTGGTCAAGGAGCGCTATCCCTCGATACGACGGATGCTGGTGACGGCATACGCCGATCTGGAGGCGATCATTGACGCGGTGAACAACGGTGGTGTGACGAAGTACTTCGCCAAACCGTGGGTGAGCAGTCAACTGGTGCAGGCGGTGCAGGAAGCCTACGCCGAACAGAAAGCCGAGGCCGAGCGGACCGCTCACACGGAACGGTTGGTCCAGGCGAACAAGCAATTGGAGTTCGCGTTGCGTCAGCGGTTGCTCTCCTGAGCGCCAACATGTGAACGTTGTAACCGGCAAGATGCCCTGTCATTCGACGGGGCTGTGTTGTTTTGCACCATGCACTTCAGCCTTTGTCGCTCGCTCGCGCTCACGTTCACCTTCACCTTGGTTTCAATTGCCGCTGTTCGCGCCCAATGCGATGGATGGCAGCAGCGTGTGAAGTACGATATGCGCGTGGAGCTTGATACACGGAACCACCGCTTCACCGGGAGCACTACACTGGTCTACACCAACAACAGTCCCGACACGCTGCGGGAAGTCTTCTTCCACCTTTACTTCAATGCCTTCAGGCCGGGAAGTGAAATGGACGTACGGTCGCGTACGATCGCCGACCCGGACAGCCGGGTGGGTGGGCGGATCGCTGAACTCACCAAGTCCGAAATGGGTGAATTGGTGGTTGAGCGCATGGCCCAAGGCGGAAGGGCTGTTGGCTTGGAACCGATGGGCACGGTGCTCAAGGCTCTTCTTGCGCAACCATTGTTGCCTGGCAAAAGCACCACGCTCACCTACGATTTCAAAGGCCAGGTACCGGTGCAGATCCGCCGCAGCGGTCGCGACAATGCCGAAGGCGTGGCCTATAGCATGGCCCAATGGTATCCCAAACTCGCGGAATATGACGAGCGAGGCTGGCATGCTTACCCATACGTGGGCCGCGAGTACTATGGCGTTTGGGGCGACTTCGATCTCTCCATCACCCTGGATAGCGCCTACACGGTTGCTGCCACTGGCGTGCTCCAGAACCCGGAGCAGATCGGTCATGGCTACCCGACCGGCAAGAAGGGGGTGAAGCGACCGGCGCGTGACAAGCTCACGTGGCGCTTCTCCGCCAAGAACGTGCATGACTTCGCGTGGGCTGCGGATCGCGATTTCCTTCACACCATCGATCAGGTGCCCGGTGGACCTGTCTTGCACTTCTTCCGCAAGAGCGATCCAGCGCTGAAGGAGACCTGGGACCAGCTTCCTGGATACATGATCAAGAGCTTTCAGTTCATGAACGAGCACTTCGGGACCTACCCATGGCCGCAGTACAGCTTCGTGCAGGGCGGTGATGGTGGTATGGAGTACCCCATGTTGACCTTGATCACCGGTAAGCGCCGACTGGGCAGCTTGGTCGGCGTGAGCGTGCATGAAAGTGTGCACAGTTGGTACTATGGTGTGCTCGCCAGCAACGAAGGACGTTTCGCGTGGATGGACGAGGGATTTACCGAGTACGCCAGCAGCGAAGTGATGCAGGAACTTTTCGGCGGTGACGACGATCCGCATGCAAGTTCCATCGAAGGGTATCGAGGACTGGTGGCGAGCGGCAAGCAGGAAGCACCCAGCATCCATGCCGACCACTTCAAGACCAATGCGGCTTACGGGGCTACCGCATACAGCTTTGGGGAACTGCTCGTGCACCAACTTGGAGCCGTGGTGGGCGAGAAGACGATCGACGCTGGCATGCTGCGCTATTTCGACGCGTGCAAGTTCAAGCATCCTGCTCCCATCGACTTCGAGCGGGTCATGGAGAAGCAAAGCGGCTTGGAACTGGACTGGTACTTCGATGAGTGGATCAACACAACGCGCCAGTTGGACTATGGGATCCGCGAAGTTCTGCAGGTCGGGACCGAACTACGCATCACTTTGGAGAACAACGGCGATCAACTGATGCCGGTGGATCTCGAGATCGAGATGCGTGATGGTGCGCACGAGAACTACCATATACCGCTTTCGCTCATGCGCGGAAGCAAGCCCGCGGGCAGCGAGGCTGAAACGTTCAGCACACTGTCCGCCTGGCAATGGACCGATCCGACATACACGTTGAACCTGCCGGGCACATTGGCGAACGTTGCGTCCATCACCCTGGACCCACATCATCGCTTGGCTGACATGGACCTCAGCAACGACCGCGTTGAACTACCAGAAGGTGCAGGCGGGATGGTGAAGCCGTAATGGTGGCTACCAGGACCCAAGAGGCTCGGTCGCTCAGATGTCCTTACGATCCAGATCCTCGAAGTTCACATCGGTGAACGGTGGAGCGTCGCTACCCTGTCCTGGGTCGTAGGACTGGCGCGAATTGGGTTCGGGGCCGTTGCCGTACTCGCCGGTGGACTTCAAGCGATCGATCTCGCCATAAGCGTCCTGTAGCCCATCCAGGAACTTCTCGAAGTCCTCCTTGTACAGGAAGATCTTGTGCTTGTCGTAATGCGCCGTACCGTCCTCGTGGGTGTGCTTCTTGCTCTCCGTGATGGTGAGGTAGAGGTCGCGCCCTCGTGTGCTCTTCACATCGAAAAAATAGGTCCGCTTTCCGGCCCGAACGGCCTTGGAATACACGTCTTCACGATCATCGCTCATGGCACATCGCCCGTGGACAAGAAGAGGGCGCATCCAAATATAGAAGGCAAGTTCACACCCGCAAGTGCAAGGGGCTGGCAGTGAGGGGGTGGGCTCTCGTACCAGGAAGGCTCAGAGCGCTTCGCGAGCCTCCTCCAGGAGCTGCTCCTCGTGCAGCTTGTGATAAGTCCCCCCGTGGGCCAGCAGGGACGCGTGATTGCCTTCCTCTATCACACGGCCGTGGTCCATCACGAGGATATGGTCGGCATCCCGAACGGCACTGATACGGTGGCTGATGATCACCGTGGTACGACCCTTCATCACGGCACGCAGTTCACGCAGGATAGCCTCTTCGGTGGCCGTATCAACCGCGCTCAAGGCATCGTCGAAAAGCAGGATCCGAGGGCGAGCCACAATGGCACGGGCAATGCTCACACGCTGTTTCTGGCCGCCGCTCAGCGTGATACCTCGCTCGCCCAGCAAGGTGTCGTAGCCCTTCGGGAAGCCGATGATGTCATCGTGGACCTGCGCCGCACGTGCGGCTTGTTCCACGCGTCGGTCAAGATCTTCGCTGCGGTCCAAGCGGAACGCAATGTTGTTTCGGATGCTGTCACTGAAGAGGAAAACATCCTGTGGCACGCAACCCAATTGGCCTCTCAATCGCTCCAGCTTGATGCGCTGCACCGGAACACCATCGATAAGCACTTCGCCGGACGCGGCGTCGTAAAGTCGACCGATCAGATCGATCAATGTGCTCTTGCCACTGCCCGTATGCCCCACCACGGCAAGTGTTCCTCCTGCGGGCACATGGAACGACACACCATCAAGCGCTCTGATGCCCGTATCCGGGTACGTGAACGTGACGTTCTTGAAGGTGATGGCACCGTGGATCTCCTCGTCCTGATGAGCCACCTTCGGCAGAGTGGACGGGGGGTCCATGGCATTCCGGTCATTGCCCCTTGATGGGTCCAGCGGAACATTCTTGTCCGTTATGGTCGGTTCGGTATCCAGGAATTCGTTGATGCGCACCATGGATGCCGAGGCTTGCTGGATCAACGAAGTGACCCAGCCCACGGAAGCGAAGGGCCATGTGAGCATGTTCACATAGATCACGAACTCCGCAATGTTGCCAACCGAGACGGTGGGGTCCCCCTGGATGAGTTTGATGCCTCCGATGAGGATGGTGAGTACCGTGCTCAATCCGATCAACAGCATGATCGATGGCATGAAGAGCGCGTCCACCTTGGCTTGGGAGAGGCTCCGCACGCGGTATGCGTCGGCGGCCTCCCGGAAGCGTTCCACCGCCATGGGTTCCTTTGCGTAAGCCTTCAGAACACGGATCCCGCTGAAGCTCTCCTGTGCAAGGGTGCTCAGACGGCTTTGCTGCTGTTGCACCTCCGTGCTTTTGCGATTGATGACATCGCTCACGTAGTAGATCACCACGCTCATCAAGGGCAACGGAGCAAGCGTCCACAGTGTGAGCTCGGCGTTCACATGGAGCATGAAGGCGATGCACATGACGAAGAGCACGACCAGGTTGATCGTGTACATGACGGCCGGACCCAGGTACATACGCACCTTGCCCACATCCTCGCTGATGCGGTTCATGAGGTCCCCGGTACTGTTGCGCTTGTAGAATCCGCGGTCCAACTTCTGGTAGTGCGCGAAGACGTTGTTCTTCAGGTCGAACTCGATGAGGCGGCTAACCACAATGATGGTCTGGCGCATCAGGAACATGAAGAAGCCTTTCAGCAGGGCGAAAACGAGGTAGAGCATGGCCAGCATGCCCGCAAGCCATACCACGGTCTTGGCGATCGCAGCCGCAGTGCCCAACTCGGTCACACGCGCCTTGAGGTCCAAACCCGTCCAACCAAGCCATAGATCGAGCATTTCCGGCACAACGAGGCCGCGTTGTTCGGCGGGAAGGCCGTTCTGCTGGACACCTTCGGTGATCAGGTCGATCGCTTCGCGCACGACCTGCGGGGCGTAAACCGCGAACAGGTTGCTCAGCGCGATGAAGACGGTCCCGAGCACCAGGTGCCATGCGTACTTGGCGAAGTAGGGGTTCAGCTTCAGTAACGGTCGCATCGGCGGGGAGAGGAACTTTCTACTTTTGCCCGGCCTGTCCGGGTAAGCGTTACGAAAGCGCTTCAAAGGTAGGCGGGTGCGAGGAGGGGACGGGACGCGTTGACCGGTTGACCGAAGCGACGAACGTTCTCCAACGAACACCACCAAACGAACGATCGCACCGTATCATGGTCAACACCGAAACGAAGGCAGGCTCCGCAGAAGTGGTGCTCGGCCGCATGGAAAAGCACGATCATGAAGAGGTCCTCTTCTGTTTCGATCGGGCCACGGGTCTCAAGGCCATCATTGCCATACACGATACCACGTTGGGTCCGGCCCTCGGCGGCACTCGTATGTGGCCTTACGCGACCGAGGCCGAAGCGCTGCAGGATGTGCTTCGGCTGAGCCGGGGTATGACCTACAAGAGTTCGCTCGCAGGTTTGGACCTCGGCGGCGGCAAAGCGGTGATCATCGGGGATGCGCGCACGCAGAAGACCGAGGCCATGTTCCGCCGCTTCGGGCAGTTCGTGGACAGCCTGAACGGCAGGTACATCACTGCGGAGGATGTGGGGATGAGCACCACGGAGATGGTGAACATCCTCAAGGAAACGAAGAACGTTGCGGGCCTTCCTGAGGAGATGGGAGGAAGCGGTGATCCGAGCCCTGTGACGGCCTATGGCGTTTACTGCGGAATGAAAGCCGCGGCCAAAACCGCCTATGGAAGCGATGACCTCAGCGGTCGCAAGGTTTCGATACAGGGCGCAGGCAACGTGGGCAAAGGACTGGTAGCACTTCTGGTTAAGGATGGTGCCAGCGTCTTCCTCACGGATATCCATGACGACAAGCTTGCCGCCATCAAGGCCGAATTCCCGGCCATCACCTTGGTGAAACCAGAGGAGGTGTACGATCTGGACGTGGATATCTACTCACCTTGCGCGCTCGGTGCCACTGTGAACGACGATACGTTGAAACGACTGAAGTGCAGTGTGATCGCTGGTGCTGCCAACAACCAGCTCGCCGATGAGGGCGTACACGGCAAGGCGGTCATGAAGAAGGGCATCCTTTACGCACCGGACTTCCTCATCAACGCTGGTGGGATCATCAATTGCGCATGGGAGCGCAAAGGATACAACCGGAAAGCGGCGCTCAACCAGACCGAAGGCATCTACGCTACCGCACTGCGCATCTTCAAGGCCAGCGCGGAATTGGCGATCCCAACCTATCTCGCCGCAAACCAGGCGGCGGAACATCGCATCAGCAGCATCCGGGAGGCCGGGCTCCGGTTCTGACCCACATGCTCAACAGGCGCTATCTACGTATCAAGGTCTTCCAGTCCCTCTATGCCTTCTGGCAAGGAGAGCACGCGAGTGTCGCCAAGCCCGAGCGCGAACTCTACCAAGGCATCGAGCGCACCCAGGAACTATTCCTGTCGTTGCTGCTGGTGTTCGGCGAATTGCGCCACGTTGCGGAATTGCGCATGGAAGAGCGCAAGAAGAAGCACCTGCCCACGGCGGACAACCTCGACCCCAGCCGTCGCTTGGTGGAAAACGCGATCCTGCGGGCGGTCGCGGACAACGATAGTCTTCGCGTGGAATGTGAGCGGCGCCGGATCAGCTGGGTGGGGAACCACGAGCTCTTCACCGGCATGTTCAAGGCGCTGGAAGAATGCCCCGAGTACCTGGCGTACATGGCCGATCCGGAGCCATCCTTCGCCAAGGACAGGGATTTTGCGGTGTGGCTTTTCAGTGAGCGCATCGCCAACGACGAACATCTTCAGGACGTGTTCGAAACGCGGAGCATCTATTGGATGGAGGACATGGACCTCGCTGCTTCGCTGGTGAAACGCAGTTTGGAGCAATTGCACGAGCAGAGCAGCGATGATGAACTCCTCGGGGGGATCTCGCTCGATCCCAAGGAGGAAACGGACTTCGTGACCCTGCTGTTCCGCAAGGTCATTGAACTCTCCGAAGAGCACGAAGAGCTGATCGCGGCCAAGGCCAGTAACTGGGAAGCGGATCGCATCGCTTACACCGACATGATCCTGATGAAAATGGCGCTTACGGAAGTGCGCGTATTCGACCAGATCCCCGTGAAGGTGACACTGAACGAGTACATCGAGATAGCGAAGGCCTACAGCACGCCCAAGAGCAAGAACTTCATCAATGGGGTCCTGGACAAGATCTTCATCGAGATGAAGGCGGACGGACGTATCCGAAAAGTCGGACGTGGACTTCTGGAAAGCTGAACCATGCGCCGCTCACTGTTCTTCATTCCCGCATTTCCGCTGTTGTTCCTGGGTTGTCAGCTCACGGACCACAGTGAGCGGGATGAAGTATCCACGGAACATATCACGTTCACCAGGTCGGGGTACGAGAACGTCGATCCGGACGAATTGCCGAAACTCACCTTCGCTTCTTCGGAACAGGACATGGGAAAAGTGATTCAGGGAGCTCGTGTGGAAAAGCGGTACGCCTTCAGCAATACGGGCAAGAGCGCGCTGGTCATCAGCGATGTGCGCAGCACTTGTGGTTGTACCGTAGGCAAGGATTGGCCGAAGGATCCCATCAAACCCGGCGAAGGCGGTGAGATCACCGTGAGCTTCGACAGCGAGGGGCGCACCGGCATGCAGCATAAGACCATCACAGTGGTGGCCAACACCGACCCACCGAGCACTGTGCTAACGCTCGTGGGCGAAGTGGTGGGCCCACTACCAGCCAAGTAACAACGACGACCCGGCATTCACCGGTGGACCAATCCCAGCAACCGATCAACCATGAACGCGAACATCCTTCTTCAAGCACAACCCGGAGCCGGTGGCGGCCCCCAATTCTGGATCAGGATGGGCCTCCTCATGGTGGTCTTCTACTTCTTCATGATCCGACCGCAACAGAAGAAGGCCAAGGACGCCAAGAAATTCCGCGAGTCGCTGCAGAAGGGTGCCCGCGTGGTGACCATCGGTGGTATCCACGGCCGGATCGTTGAAGTTGCGGACACTACGATCCTGCTGGAAGTGGACAGCAACGTGAAGCTGCGCTTCGAGCGGAGCGCCATCGCCATGGACAACACGCAGCAGTTGACGGAAGCGACCGCGAAGGCACAATAGCCTGTGACCATGTGGGCAAGTGCTCATGTGAACTTGAGGTCAACCCGTGGCACACCATGTTGCGGGTAGGGCTCACTGGGGGCATTGGCAGCGGCAAAAGCGTTGTTGCACGCATGCTTCAGGTGCTGGGTGTCCCTGTTTTCGAAGCCGATGCGGAAGCGAAGACGCTCATGCAACAGGACGCAGCGGTGCGCGATGCCGTGATGGCCCGCTTCGGTGCGGAAGTCTACGCGAACGGAGCGTTGGACCGTACGCAGTTGGCTTCCAAGGTTTTCGGGAACGATGAGGAGATCGCCGCGCTCAACGCCATGGTCCATCCAGCCGTGCGGAAGGCGTTCGCCGCTTGGGCTGATGAGCAAACCTTTCCATACGCGGTGATGGAAGCGGCGATCATGGCGGAGAACGATGGATACCGCTCCTTCGATCGTGTGGTCACGGTGAGTTGTCCGGAAGCCATCCGCATCCAGCGGGTGATGGAACGCGATGGGGTGGAGGAAGAGGCCGTTCGTACCCGTACGCGTCACCAAGCCAGCGAAGAGGATCGGCTGCGCATCGCTCACTTCACGGTGAAGAACGACGGATCGGAGCTGTTGATACCACAGGTGCTCGCGATCCATGGTCAACTTCTGAAATTGGTGGCCTCGTGAAACAGGAGGAGAAGAACCTTCCCTTGAGTACTGTCGCGCTGGTGTTCGGTGGCCTGAGCATTCCGCTGGCCTTCACCCGGCATCTGTGTTCGCTGGCGATCGTGATCGGTGTCTACGCCATGGTCTTCGGGTTCTGGGGCCAGCGTCGCGCTGCGAAGCACCTGCTGCGCTATACCGGGAAAAGCGTTAAGCGTGCCACGATCGGAGCACGACTGGCGCTCGTCGGTACCATCTGCGCGATCCTGATGTGGATCCTCTGGGCTACGAACTGGCTCTTGACCTAGGCCCGCATTGCCCGGGTGATCGGCACCACGGATGCCATCACTTCATCGGATCCGAAATGGCCGAGGTACTGTTTCAATAGTTCGGCGGTGGCCTCCGCGTCGGCCATGGCTCGGTGAGCGCCCACCAGGCTGATGCCGAAGTAGCGGCACAAGCTGCCAAGATTGTAGTGTTCCAAATTCGGCACGAGCCGACGACCGAGGCGTTCGGTGCAAAGCGTGCTGCGCTCGAAGACCAGTCCTGTGCGCGCGAATTCGTGGGCGAGGGCCGTCATATCGAAACGAACATTGTGCGCTACGATGATCCGGTCCTGCGTGAGCGTTTCCAGCGTCCGCACGGTTCCACTGAAAGCAGGGGCATCGCGCAACATGCGGTCATCGATACCCGTGAGCCGTTGCATGAAGTGCGGTACCCGGCATCGTGGATGCACCAAACTGTCCCAACGCAAGCGCTCTTCGCTGCCGTTGAGGGCCAGCACAGCTACTTCCATCACACGTCCTCGTGTGGGGTCGCCTTCGGTGGTCTCCACGTCAAGCACCGCGAATTTCATCCGCTCCATGGCGCCGTCATACGCCGCAGCAGGCGGACGGGTTGCCCGCACGGTCGTATCGTTTCGCGAAATGACTGGTTGGAGCATGATGGTGGACAGGGATCCCAAAGATGCGCTTTACTCCTTCACCACCTTGGAAATGACCACATGGTCCTCCTGTTCCAGGCGAAGCTGATACACGCCAGCAGGCCACTTCGAGGTGTCCAGGGCAATGATGCCAACCGCGCTCGCAACGCGTGTTTCCACCAACCGACCGGTCACATCGATGACGCTGATCCTCGCATTTCCCGCTTCGAACGGGGAAACGATGTTCAACTCTGTGCTAGCGGGCACTGGCCATATGAGCGGCGTGCCGGATGCCTGTTCTGGGATGGTTGTGAGACCAAGCATTTCCCCCACGGCACGGTAGGCGTTCACCTTACCCATGCCCCAGCGTGTGCTGCCGCCTGGGGGTATGGTTCCGGTGTGCGTATCGGTGCGCGCGGTTTGCATCAGCAGGGCACGGATCTCCGCAGGCGTGATCGTGGGATCCGCTTCCAGGATGAGCGCAACAATGCCGGTAACTGCAGGCGATGACATGCTCGTCCCAGAGAAAGCGGCAAAGGGATAGGTGTTGCCGTTGAAACCGATCGTTTGTACAGGCGTGTACGAGTTGTCCGTGAAGGCGCTGATGGAGGAGACCACCCCGACACCCGGAGCGGTGATGTCGGGCTTCATGCGCTCGTCCATCGTCGGACCGAACGAGGAGAAACCGGCGATCTGGCCTCCAACCGGGATCTGTCCTGAGCCGATGAAGTACTCTGCGCTGTATGCCGCTACCGTGATGCAACTTTCACTGCATGCGGGTTCGCTGATGCCATAGTTGTGGTCCCCCCCCGTGGTTCCACCGCCCCCTGTTTGGAAGTCCTGGCCCCAGTTGCCAACGCCGTTGCTCAATTCAACCACGTTCCAAAAGTGCACGATACCCTGCGGAGCGGAGGCCTTCAGAACGATGCGCAGCGCAGCGCTCCGGTTCTTGATGCGCATACGGAAATGCGGTCGCCCGTTCAGCGGATGTGCAGCATCTGCGGTCAGGTTGAAATAGACCGTGTCCGCTCCTTGCACCATGAAACTGTCCAGATAAGCGGCTTGCGTGGCGGTATGGTACCACGGGGTCTCCTGCAAGGTTTGGTTGCTGTTGTTCGTGATCGCGAAGCCTGCGGAGAACTGTTCACCGGGCTGCCCCCACATGCTGATGCTCTGTCCCCACATGCTTGCATGAGCGGTGTAGGGATAGAACTGGATCCGTGAGCGGAGCGTGTCACCAGCGAAGGTGCGCTTGATGTGGAAGTTCACGTCGCCATTGTTGCCACCGGAATTGCAGAACACCACCCCCTCTTGGGAATACTGGTCGATCGCCTGGCTGATGAGCGACTGTCCGTCCAAGGTGCCCATGTAGTGCAGGCCCCAACTCGAATTGATCACGAGGCGCTTCTGGTCCAGGTCGGCAATGCTCTTCATCCACGCGAAGCCATCGAGCACGGCGGCCGCGTCCACCAGGAAGGTGCAGAACAAATAGTTCGCATCGAAGGCAATGCCGCGATAGTTCGTTCCCGCGCCACTTCCGCCGGCAATGCCTGCCACGTGGCTTCCGTGCGTGGCATAACTGTAGACGTTGGCGGTATCGGCTTGTGCGGTCATCAGGGCTGCGGGTGTGGCGAGTTCGGTTCCGTAAGCGAAACCAGCAGGTGCAGGACCCGCTTGCCGCCACATGTCCCAAGCGGCACGAACGCGCGAGGTCGTCAACGTGGTATCCATGAACATCGGGTGGGTGTAGTCGAAGCCCCAGTCCAGCACACCGATGAGCACATCACGGCCGGTGTACGTTTGCGGAAGGTTGATGCCCCGTTGCACGCTATCGGCGCGTGTGGCCTTCACCACACGGTCCAGTGTCGGCGCCACTTTGCCAGCGAGTTCCGCATACACCAGCCCGGGATCCCATGCGATCGCTTCGAGGTGGTAGGCATCAATGCGGAAGGAGACGATGTCGCCAATGCGCGAGCCGATGGAAACGACCTCGTCGCTCACAGATGCAGGATCGAAGCCACCGTTCACCTTCCCAACAAAGCCCACCATACAGCGACCATGCACCAGTGCAGTAGGGTGGTAGCCAGTGGTTGCTTCCGTGAGTTTGCGCGGATCACCGGTTCGCAGCGCCGCAGCTTGTAGTTCCATGATGCCCACACGCGTGGTGGCTGGCATGGAGACCTGAGCGCAGAGTGCCACCGAACTGAGGCAGCAGAGGATAGTAAGGGAACTGAGCATGACAAACGGCTTGGTCCGGTGAAGTAAATGCATCGTGGGCGAAGGCGGTACCTGTCGGGTGGTCAACAGAATGGTGATAACCCGATGGCCTAGCACAGCCTTCTGTTCAAAACTCGGCTTCTTTTCAACACGGAGAAGCGTGCAGCGTGCCTGTTCTTTGCGCTGTTCCAAACGTTGACCCAACGGCTAGGACGAGCAACCACCCAACACATCCGCACATGGCCAAGATCATCGCGATCGTCAATCAGAAAGGAGGCGTCGGCAAGACCACCACCGCCATCAACCTCGCTGCCAGCCTCGGCGTGCTGGAGCGTCGCACCCTCCTCGTGGATGCCGATCCGCAGGCGAACGCCACGAGCGGAACGGGCACGGATCCTCGCAATGTGAAGGCCAGCATCTACGAGTGCATCATCAATGGCACACCGGCCAGTGAGGTCATCATAGGCACGGACAATCCGAACTTGGACCTGCTGCCTGGCCACATCGACCTGGTCGGTGCTGAGATCGAGATGATCGACATGCCCGAGCGCGAGCGGCAGATGAAGAAGGTGCTGGAGCCTTTGCGCGAACTCTACGACTTCATCATCGTCGATTGCTCTCCTTCACTTGGACTCGTCACCGTTAACAGCCTCACAGCTGCCGATAGCGTGATCGTGCCGGTGCAGTGCGAGTACTTCGCCTTGGAAGGTCTCGGCAAACTGCTGAACACCATCAAGATCGTTCAGCAGCGCCTGAACCCGGACCTGCTCATCGAGGGTATGCTGCTCACCATGTACGACAGTCGTCTCCGCTTGGCCAATCAAGTGGTGGAAGAGGTGAAGACCCATTTCCAGCAGCTTGTGTTCGATACGGTTATCCACCGCAACGTGGCCTTGGGCGAAGCGCCGAGCCATGGACAGACCATCATCATGCACGACGCAAGCAGTAAAGGCGCTACCAACTATTGGAACCTCGCGCGCGAGATCCTGCAGAAGAACAGCATGACCCGTATCCCCGATAGCGAGCGCATCATCCCGGTCGAAGAACTGCAATGAAGAAGAAAGGACTGGGGCGCGGTTTGAGCGCCTTGCTGGACGAACCAGCAGCCGACGTTTCATCTCGGGATGCGAGCATCGCATCCCAACCCCGACCGATGGGGGGCATACACATGCTGCCCATTGCGCACATCGAGGCCAACCCGTTCCAGCCGCGAACACACTTCGGCGAGGAAGCGCTTTCCGAACTCGCGCAGAGCATCAGCGAACTGGGGATCATCCAGCCGGTTACCGTCCGTCGCTTGGGCTATGAGCGCTACCAACTCATCAGCGGGGAACGTCGCTTCAGAGCTTCCCAGCTGGCTGGCCTCACGGAGATCCCGGCCTATGTGCGCGTTGCCAACGACGAAGCCATGTTGGAGATGGCCCTCGTGGAGAACATCCAGCGAGAGGAACTGGATCCCATCGAAGTGGCGGTGAGCTTTCAGCGCCTGATCGATGAGGTGAAGATGACGCACGAGCAGTTGAGCGAGAAAGTGGGCAAGGACCGCGCTACGGTCTCCAACTATTTGCGCCTGTTGAAGCTTCAGCCTGAAGTGCAACTCGGATTGCGCCAACGCACCATCGGAATGGGCCACGCACGTGCACTCATCACGATCGTCGATCCTGTGAAGCAGGTGGACCTGTATCACCGGATTGTGGAGAGCCAGTTGAGCGTGCGCCAGGTGGAGGATATGGCACGCACGAACTCACCGCGTTCCAATAGCAAGCCCGCAGGTGTTAAGCCGCGCTTGAACCGGGAGTTGAGCAAGCAATTGAGCGAGCGGCTCTTGAGCAAAGTGGAAGTACGTCAGGATGGTACCGGAAAAGGCATCATCGAGATCAGCTTCAAGAGCGAAGAGGAACTGAAGCGCTTGCTGGTGACGATCGGTCGATCGGACTTCTTGCCTATCGCTACCGAGTGATCAGGGCTATTCTCCCTGAAAGCGGTCCATGTCCCGTCGATCCCGTTTGGTCGGACGCCCCGTTCCCACCACTCGGTGCTGGGCTTTCACCAACCGTGCGAGTTCCAGTTTCTCCAAGTCAGCGAAGGAAGTTCGTTCGGCGATGAATGCAGGCACCAGCTTAGCTCCCACGCGCGACGCAGGGAAGGCAATGATCTCCCAACTAAGCCATACCGGTGGTTCACGCAGGGCGAAGAAATCGCCGACTTTCACTTCCGCGGAAGCCTTCACCAGGCGTTCGTTCAACTTCACCTGCTCGCTCTTGAGCGCTTGAGTTGCAAGGCTTCGGGTCTTGAAGAGGCGAACGCACCAGAGGAACTTATCGATGCGCATGGCGCGGACGGTGGCGACTAGTTCTCCGCCCCGCTGAACGCGTAGCGCACGATGTTCGCACCCATTTGGAGCGCCTTGGTTCGCGTGGCTTCGCTATCGCCATGCACATCTGGATCCTCCCAACCATCGCCGAGGTCGCACTCCACATCGTAGAAGCAGATCAGACGTCCTTCCCATAGGAGGCCGAATCCGTGTGGCGACTTGCCATCGTGCTCGTGGATCTTCGGAAGCCCTTGTGCGAAGTCGAACTTCTGGTGATAGATGGGGTGCGCGAATGGCAACTCAACGAAGTCCAGTTCGGGGAACACGCGCTTCATCATCGGCCGGATGAACTCGTCCATGCCATAGTTGTCGCTGATGTGCAGGAAGCCTCCGGCGATGAGGTAGTTCCGGAGGTTCTCCGCATCCTGCATGCTGAAGACCACGTTCCCGTGACCGGTCATGTGCACGAGCGGGTAGGTGAAAAGGTCGGGGCTGCCCCACTTCCACGATCGGAACATCCGGCGAAATGGTCATGCCCAACTGCTGGTTGCAATACTTCACCAAGTTCGGAACGCTGGTGGGGTTGCCATACCAATCACCACCGCCGCTGTATTTGAGAACGGCGATCTGGTAGGAGCCCTGGCCGAACGCGCAGGTGCATAGAAGCACATGTGCCCATAGGAGCAGTAAGGAGGTTGCGGCGATGCCAAAGGTCATGGGGCGAATTTACCGCTGCTGGGCGAGGCTCATCCACGTCGTCGCTGCACATGCCGCTGTTTCCGTGCGCAGGCGCGCTGCTCCGATGCTCACGGCAACGAAGCCTGCCGATCGCAGTTGGTCCGCTTCCACGGATGTGAGGTCACCTTCAGGACCGATCACAACCAAGGCATCCTGGTCAGGTGCGTATACGTTCATGAGCGCCTCGTTGCGGCCTTCGCACCAGCCAAAGAGACGCTGTGGAGGCGGTGGTTGGGCGATCAACGCTCCGAGCGTCGTGAGTGCATCGACAGCAGGTAGCCAGGTCCGCTGGCTCTGTTTCATGGCAGCGATGGCTACCCGTTCCAAGCGGTCCAGCCGTAGTTTGCTTCGCTCCGTTCGATCGGTGAGAAGAGGGGTGATGCGGTCCACGCCGACCTCCACGGCTTTTTCAACGAACCATTCGAAGCGCTCCATCTGTTTGGTAGGAGCGACCGCGAGATGGATACGAGCGGTGCGCTCAACTGGGAACGACGTGCGATCCAAAACGATCGCCGCGCATCGGTGTTTGCCCATTTCGGCCTGTTCCGCCTCAACACGCGTTCCCCTTCCATCGAGCAGCCCGATACGATCACCCGACTTCAGGCGCAATACGGAAGTGGCGTGGTGAGCCTCCTCTTCAGGAAGCTCGATGAGGTCAACTTCCAACGACGGACAGTAGAACAGATGCATCAGGCCTTGCTCTCGGTGCGGCGAAGGAAATGCATCGCCGCGATGAAGGCGACAACGAACAGGGCGGTCCCCATGATCGGTGAAAAACCCACATCAACAGGCCATTGCATTACGGTGAATGACCGGTCGAACACGGCCGGGAGGATCAGATCGCTGAAAGGGTGCTTGACATCGGTAGGCAGTGAATACCAAGCAGTGCTCTTCGCTGCGAACGCGATGAGAATGCCCCAAATGCTCAGGTATACGAAGGCACCGTCCACCCAAGGGCGATCAGGCAACCGTGGCAGTGCAGCGGCGAGCAATAACACTGCAACACTTGTGAGATGGCGAGGCCCGTAGGCCCAGCCGCCCCACCACATGCTATGCCCGGCGATCATGAGCACGAGCAACAACGACGGAACCACGAGCGGGTGAAGCATCGTCCGTCGCAAACCGTTGCGCCACATCCAGGCCAAGGCCACAGTTGCGCAAAGCATGGTCACGGGTGCGTGTGTGAAGAGCCCGCGAAAACTCCCGAAGAGCAAGCCAAAGAACCCCTCCAACGAAGGGGTGCCGAGTCCGAGGATACCGCCCGAGCGGTCCACATGTTCAGCGACTTCCGCGTAGGGCAGGGTCCATGGCTTTCCGGTCACGAGCAGGTTCATGAAAGCGAGGAACAGGAGGCCGGGCAACCCACCTAAGACCTGCGCTCCGATCGCCTTCCACCTCGATTGAAGCGCATCCTGCACCAGCCAGATCAACGGGAACACGAAGAGGCTGTACTCGCATAGTACCGCTCCACTGGCGAAGAATGCACTCAGTAACGCGCTCCTGCGCTCACGCAGACGCCATGCGACCAAAAGCATGAGCGCAGCGAGCAAATGGCCGTGGAAACTGCCGCTGTACACGAACAGGAAGGAACCAAGGAAGGGAAGCGCGGCCAGCCATGATCTTGGGATCGGCAGTGTTGTGCCTCGCAGTCTTCGAGAGGTGATCAGGATGATCAGGGCTAGGGGAAGACTTCCGCAGATGAATCCACCAAGGCGCAGAAGTCCATAGGTCAGCAGGCCGTGCTCACCCGGTTCTACCCAGCCGATCTTGTTCGCGATCCACCAGAATGGTGTAACGATCAGGGCAGGCAGTGGGGCTTTCTCCGAGTAGTAGTGCCCAGCGACCAACGCTTTGTCCTCTGTCAGGTCGTGGTATGCATCGATGCACAAGCTGCCGTGTTCCACGATCGCAGCCACCATGGCCGCCCTGCTCAGCGTGTTCGCGTTGCGGCCGTCGTCCAAGTGCCAACTGCAAAGGGCCAACAACAGAACAAAGACGGACAGGGACCGTATCCAGCCTGTGGACATGGGGGTAAATATGGACATCGAAGCCGAGGAGGGCATGCGGTCGGCCATCATCGGGCATCCAAAAGGGGGCATTTCGCGTCTTCAGAACACAACCCTCCAATATTCGTCCACTTCGCCAGCTGAGCCAATGAATGCACGTCCAGGATCGGTAAATGCTTGTGTTGGTCCTTTGGGTGGCCCTAACTTGCGTCCTAGTATGCGTTTGGACCGCTTGATCTTCTTTTTCCTTTCAGGGCTTCTTTCCATCGGAGTTGCTCGTTCGCAGAGCCCGGCTGCGCTGGAGAAGCTCCATCAGCGCCATGGTACCGAGGTTGTGGAGGAAATGCGGGTGAACACGCATTACAAGTACGTAGGCTCGCTACTTTACTACTCGTCCTCCTTCCTTGTGAACGAGAACGGACAAGTGCGTCCTCCAATGGAGGAGGAGATCGCCGCAGTGGACCTCGGCCAATATGACCCTGTGCGCAGCAATACGGAACGAGTGGACGTGCGTGACGCAGTCCTGGGCAAGGAGTTGGTCCTTTTGGGGCGAGACGAGTTCGAACAGCTCGTGCTGACCAATCTCGACGACTCCGATCGTGCAGCCTTCCTGGCATACAAGGCCACCGCCACGCGTACGATCCAAGCGAAGCAGCCATGATACCGCAGAACCGCATAGTATCCCTGCTGCTTTTTACTGCTTTTGGGCCGGTTGCTCTAGCACAGACCTATACCCATGCTTCAGTGGGTGTGCAGGGCACCTACACCGGGAATTGCATGGTCACAACGTGTTCGGGCACCTACTACGATAGCGGTGGAGCGGGTGCGAATTATGCTGCCAACGTCAATAACATCTTTCGGACCTTCTGTCCCAGCACGGCCGGTATGTGCATGCGGGCCACGTTCACGAGTTTTTCGATGAACGATACCTATTTCCTCTGCTTCGGACCGAACAGTTGTTGCGACTATCTCTCCATCCTGAACGGTCCGGTGCAGAACAGTCCGGCGGTCTGGAGCAATTGCACTACGTCGCCAGGTGTTATTACGGCCAACAACCCCAGCGGATGTCTCACTTTCCGCTTCGTATCAGATGGTAGCGTGCAACTGGCTGGTTGGTCGGCTACGCTGAGTTGTGTGCCCTGCGCTGGTGGCCCCAGCGGCACGAGCAATGGAGATTGCGCGTTCGCAACGCCGGTTTGTGCGGATACCCCGTTCACGGATGCTTCGCCGGGTCCAGGGTATCACGGCAGAAGGATGCTCGGGTTGTGTGACGTCGGAGAACTACACGAACTGGTACAGGATCCAGATCCAAACGAGCGGCACGCTCGCCTTTACGATCAATCCGAACAACAACCTCGACGATTTCGATCCGGTGGTTTTTGGCCCTAATGTCACCTGTGGTGCGCTTGGCACGCCGGTGCGCTGCTCGTATGCGATCAATTCAGGTACTGGGAATACGGGTTTGGGCAATGGCGCTGCTGACCCGTCCGAAACGGTGACCGGGGATCAATGGGTCTCGCAGATGAACGTAACCGCTGGTCAAACGTATTACGTCATGATCAATGGTTGGTCGGCTACTTCTGGCACCAATGGCTTTCTGCTCGACTGGACCGGCACCGCTGGCCTTAACTGCACCATCCTGCCAGTGGAGATGCTGTATTTCCGCAATACGTGCGAAAGTGGTAGCTCGATACTTGAGTGGGCCACCGGAAGTGAGATCAACAGCAGTCACTTCTTGGTCGAACGTAGTGCGGATGGTATGGATTGGAAGGAGATCGGCCGCGTGAACAGCGCTCACCAGAGCACGATGGAGACGCAGTATATCTACGTGGACGATCGCGCCAAGGAAATGAGCGAAGGCTACTATCGGATACGTCAGGTGGACTTGGATGGCCAGGTGACGGAAAGTGAGATCGTGCCAATGGAGCGGTGCATTTCCAATGAACCATGGCTCTCCATTGCACCGAATCCAACAGAGGATGGTGTGCAGGTGATGATCGATGTGAACGACAGCTTTGGTACCAGTGCGAGGTTGGAACTGATGGACGCAACGGGACGACCAGTGATGAGCCAACGCATGCCGCTCACCAAGGGTCGCAACACGGTGGACATGGACATGGGTGCGGTCGCCAAGGGGACGTACTTGCTGTTGCTCGTACAAGGGTGACGGCACCATCATGCAGCGCGCCAGCGTCGTGAAGCAGTAGCTCGTGTTGCGCGTCGGCCGCGATAGGTTGCGCTTACGCCGCCCGGTAGCTCACATTGGAACAGCCTACTTCTTCTTGAAGTCCAGCTTGTAGAAGTGGAAATCCGGGCTGTGCAGGTCCACCTTGAAACCAGTGACCTTGTGATCGGTGTCGAAGGTGAAGGTGATGTACCCCGGCTCGAGGAAGGGGTCCTCGTGGAGCCACTGGAAGGTGTCGTAGTGCCACGGCCCAGCGCTCCGCTGAAAAGTTCGGGAGCAGGCAGGAAAGAGAGGTCGAGCTTGCCGTCCTTCTCGCTGATCACCGCATCGCCATAGATCTTATCGGTGTAAGTGCCCGCATAGGCAGCAGGCAGCAAGGAAGGTTTCGTTTTAGGAACCCGTGCAGCAACGCGGTCGGCCATGCGCTTCGTTTCCCGCTCTGTGCGGGCCTTGATACGTGGTAGCATATCGGCCACGGGATCGGCTGTTCCATCACCCAAGTACAGGTCCAGGATCTCGGTGGTGATGGCGAACACACTGTAGCTCTCCCCATTGCCAAGGGCGATCACTGCAAGGTCCTTGTCCGGCACCACAGCGTGGTTGAGGATGAAGCCTGGCATACCGCCACTGTGCGTGATCACCGTTTCCCCGTGGTCCGTTTCAACGAACCAGCCCAATGCTGCGCCATCGCGTCTGCCGCCCATGGCCAACTGTACACCAGTGATCATGTTCCATGTCGCGGGGCTGATGAAGGCTTTGTCGCCCACTTTGCCTTCGTTGGCCCACATGGCGTCCCACTTGGCCAAGTCGGTCACGGTGCTCATCACGCCACACGCGCCATCAGCGCCCTGCAGGGCTTGGTAAGGCATGCTTTTCTGCGGTGCCGCTGGGTTCTGCCCTTTGCGTACATGCGGCAACGCCACATCGCTCAACAGGGCAAGGTCCGCGGTCTCCACACGGCTTCGATCCATGCCCAAGGGTTGGAAGATGCGGGTAGTGATGAACTGGTCCCACGACATGCCGCTCACCCGTTCGATCAGCTGTGCGGCAGCGATGAACATTAGATTGCTGTAACCGTATTGGGTCCGGAACTCGTTCGTCAGAGGCTCGTTCGCGTGGCGAGCGAGTATCTCTTTCGGTGTGTACCGCGTGCCGTACCAAAGAAGGTCCCCATCGAAGGTGATCCAGCCACTGCGGTGGCATAGCAGGTCCTTCACCAGGAAGTGTTCCGTCACGAAGTTATCGGGCGTCTTGAACTCGGGAAGGTGCTTGCGTACGGGGTCGTTGAAGCTCAGCTTGCCCTCGTCCGCTAGCAGGCCGATCGCGCAAGCGGTGAACGCTTTGCTGATGCTGGCACAGTAGAAAACGCTGTTCGCCGTTACCGGTTCGGGTTTCGCGAGATCCAGTTTGCCGTACCCCTTGCTGAAGATCAACTGCCCGTCCTTCATGATCCCCACGGCGAGCCCCGGCTGATCGAACTTGACCAAGGCATCGGCGATGTACGCGTCGAGCGCCTTGAGGTCGGGGGAGGATTGGCAGAAGGCAGAAGTGGCCGATAGAAGAAGGCCGATTCCGAGGGTGAGCAAATTCCGCATGGCACGTTGGTTGGTTCGGGCGAAATGTAGCCCCAAGCAGCCCTCGGCCTTGTAGCTTCGGGGCCTATCGTTATTTCCATGGCAACGCTCACGCACAAGTACCCAGAGGTCAAGAACTACATCGCCGGCGAGCTCACCGCGAACGGGCAGCAGCGGATGGACGTCCATTCGCCGCTGGATGGCAGTGTGATCTCCACTGTTCCGCTTTCCACCGCCAGTGACTTGGATAAGGCAGTGAAAGCCGCCGAGGCCGCCTTTCCAGCATGGAGCGGTACGCCCATCAAGGAACGTGTGCAGATCTTTTTCGTTATCGGGAGCTTCTCGTAAAGCACCGCAACGAACTGGCAACGCTTGTGCATGCGGAGAACGGCAAGACGATGGACGAGTCGATCGCGGAAGTGGAGAAGAGCATCGAACTCACCGAGTTCGCGTGCAGCATGCCGCAGTTGGTGCAAGGTGAAGTCTTGGAGGTGAGCAAGGGTGTTGAATGCCGCATCGAGCGGAAGCCGCTTGGCGTGGTGGCGAGCATCGCACCGTTCAACTTCCCGCACATGGTTCCGCACTGGACCATCCCCAATGCGCTGATGCTCGGGAACACGATGATCCTGAAGCCGAGCGAACTGGTGCCGATCAGCAGCAACCGCATCGCCGAGATGCTGAAGGAATCCGGCCTACCCGATGGAGTGTTCAATGTGGTGAACGGCGACCGTGCGATCGTGGAGGCCATCTGCGATCATCCCGGTATCAAAGCCGTCAGCTTCGTTGGCTCCACCAAAGTGGCCAAGATCGTTTACGTGCGTGCCACCAGCACCCTGAAGCGGGCGCTCTGCTTGGGTGGTGCGAAGAACCATTTGCTCGTCCTGCCCGATGCCCATCTGGAAATGACCGCCAGCAATGTGGTTGCGAGCATGAGCGGCTGTGCCGGGCAACGTTGCATGGCCGCAGCCCAAATGGTCGGTATCGGCGGGGTCGATCACATCATCGCACAGATGATCCTCGAAGCGAAGAAGCTCGTACCCGGAAAGAACCTCGGCCCGGTTATCAGCAAAGCATCGTACGAACGCATCTTGGGCTTCATCGCGGAAGCGGAGAAGTCGGGAGCGAAAGTGTTGCTCGATGGCCGCAACCCCACGGTGGAAGGCGGTGCCAGCAACGGTTATTACCTCGGCCCAACCATCATCGATCATGTGACTACGGACATGAGGATATCGCAAGAGGAGGTATTTGGTCCGGTGATCAGCATCGTGCGTGCGAAGGACCTGGACGCAGCCATCGCCATTGAGAACGCGAACCCGTATGGTAATGCGGCAGCGGTCTTCACCCAAAGCGGTGGTTTGGCCAGGCAGGTGATGGAACGCGCCAGCGCCGGCATGATCGGGGTGAACATCGGCGTTCCCGTGCCGCGCGAGCCCTTCAGTTTCGGCGGTTGGAACGATAGTAAGTTCGGTACGTGCGACATCACCGGGAAGAGCAGCATCGAGTTCTTCACCCAGTTGAAGAAGACCACGACGAAGTGGAATCCGGAAGGGAAGACGAACTGGATGAGTTGATCGGTGATCCCGCTCACGTTGCACCGTTGTTATTCGGTGCCGGAATGTGCTTCGGCGTCCTGCTTGATATGTTCCAGTACGCGTGCGTGGATCCGATGAAGGATCGCATCGCTCCATATGCGCCAATACCAAGTGGGCCAGATCGCATGCGTGTACCAGGTCGTCCCTTCGAGCAAGGTGCTGCCATCGGCTTGCTCCACCAACCGGAACTGCCCATTGTGACTACGGAAGAATCCGTCCACATGGGGCGCATCGATGTGCTCATAGATGCTCAATTCCGTCATGGGTGGAGGATCGTCAACGACATCGAACGCCAATAGCCGTGGTTCATCCCAAACGGTGATGGGTTCCACGAAGGGACCTGTATTGAACCAGCAGTAGCGACAAGCACCCACACCGGTGCCTTCGATGCGAGCTTCCACCGGATAGCTGACCCCTGCGCGGAAGAGAAGTTCATCCGGTTCTTCCATGCGTGAGAACGCAACCAGTTCGTTCCATACCGCCTGTGGCGATGCGCTTACCCGTACGCTCGTGACCACAGGGAACAGCGGCTCTTCGGCACGATGAACGGACTCGAACGCCATTAGACCCGGAGCGAGGAGGACGAGCAGCGTCATGGCCGGCGCACCACCCGGTGTCCGCTGTGACAGCGCATGACCGACCAACGAACCAGCGAGGGCGATGGGGTACACGATAGGCGCTGCCATGACGATGCAAAGAAGACCTTCCATTGCGAACAGGAAGATCGCCATGAGCGTGATGGAGACCGTGAGCATGGCGATCCCGATGCTTTGTCCCCAGCGGCGAGCTTGGTGGTGATTGTACAGATACGCGCTCGCGGCACCCAGCACGAAAGGCAGGCCGATAAACAGGGCCAGGCCGTATGCTTCCAGCATGCGCACGTTCAGGAAGCCCAATGGCAGGATCAGCAGGACGGCGAAGAAGATGGACGCGATCGCGCTGCCGAGCTTGCTCGTGGGCAGAATGCGGTCCAGCCATGCCCGACGTGGCAGGTCCAAAGCGTTGGTGTGTGCTGCTCCGGGAACCACTGCGAGCGCGGTGAAGACGAAGAGCCTCACAACCGGCAGGATCATGAGCAGTCCGAGCCACAGTGTTCCATCCGGCATCGCTGGCGCGACGTGTTGAAAGAAGCACCAAGCCGATCGTGAGCGCTACATGGATACCAATGGAAAGCCACATTTCTGTTCCACCGTCCGCGAAGAGCCTGAAGGGATCCAGGAACTGCCAGGCATCGGGGAACACGCCCATTTGGCCATCCGCAGCGATGAGCACCATGCGCAACGCGAGGTAGGAGACGGCGAGCAATACGCCGGTCCAAATGATATAAGGGAGTCGGTTCATGACGTTCGCTTCGCTTTGCTAGGCGGTCACGATGGGGCCGATGGTCACACCAGCTTGGGCTGCACGCGCTTTCCTCCGTCCACGGAAGAAGAGGTAAAGGTTCAAGAACAGCATGAAGCCAAGGTAGATGGCAAAGCCACCGAGCTTGCTCGCAAGCACTTCCACCAGAGCTTGGTTCGTGTTGAGCGGGTTGCTCATCACCAGTTGCGGTACTCCGTTCGTATCGGCTCCGCTCCACATGATCGTGCCTTGGTCCACTTTGAGGATCAACATCGCGAAGCCGATGTTCATAAGGTAGAAGCCGGTTTCGAAGAGCTTGTTGGTGCTGTCCGCGATGTCGGTCCGGCCCTTGAAGATGTCGAGCATGAACACACGGCCATTGCGGAAAAGCGTGCGGGCCACATAGAGTGTGAGACCCAAGGCCAGCGGCAGGTACACGAGGTACGCTAGGACGATCTTGTTGGTCATGGCATTATGGTATTGGTTTGTTGATGGTGGACCCGTTGATCACGGGCTTTCTTGATCCGGCTCCAGATCAGGAGCACAGCTATGTTCTGGTAGTGGAGAACTGCAAGTGTGAAGAGGATCAGGGCGATCCGCTGGCTGAGCACGCTCATCATTTGCACCACATCGGTGACTGGTTCCCATTGTCCCACGACCAGCGCCACGTAGCCGATGTTGAGCGTGTAGCAACAAGCCAGTAGCACGTTGTTCACAGCATCCACGAACCGTACCTCGTGATCGAAGATCTCCAGCATCCAGAGCCGCCCATGCTTGTGGCAAACGCGGGACACATGCACCGCGATGACCATCATGGTTGGGAAGAAGATCAGGTAGGAGAGGAGATTGAGGTTCATGGTGATGGAATTCCCTGCATGCCGGGGTTAGTTCTGGTACGTTCAGTACATCTATTTATAGTATTGATATTTCAGGAACATGTGAAACATAGAGCGTAAAAAACGGGTCATTTGAGCAGTGTGGTAGCAGCCTTCACGAACCATTGCACATCACGGCGCGTGCTGTGCTCCAACAGGGTGTCCAAGCGGCTGGTCAGGTCGTGCAGGTCATGGGTCATTTTCCGGAAGCTCTTCGCTTCGGCGGTTTGACCGGGGATGTCCTCCATTTCATCGAGGAGTCTGACAAGTGGTTCCAACTCCCGCTTCTTCCGCTCCCGGGTGATGTGCGTGGCCACCTTCCATACGTCCTTCTCCGCTTCGAAGAACTCACGACGCTCACCGGTCTTCAGCACCCTGCGCACCAGGCTCCAATCGATCAGCGCACGCAGGTTCATGTTCGCATTGCCCCGGCTTATGTTCAACTCCTCCATCACATCCTCCGTGCTCAGCGGTTCGGCGCTGATCAGCAGCAGAGCATGCACTTGGGCCATGCTCCGATTGATACCCCACGCGCTGCCGAAGGCCCCCCAAGCCTCGATGAACTTGACGCGTGCTTCCTTGAGGTCCATTGCCATTCTTCGCAGCCGTTCGCGTTGGTGTCGAGCGGCGGTTCAAACGTAGTACGGAACGTTCGTACTTTCAAATACTATTGAAATATAATTTCCGCAACGATCAGGAATACCGCTGCTGGCTGCGGTGGCCCTAGAGGTGGATGTAGTTGGCCGCGATGTCGCCACACACGCTCGGGCATGGCTCACCACAGAGCATGGAGGGTGGGGCGGGGTTCGGCATACCGCCAGAACCGGAGATGCTGGCCGGATGCATGCGCATGGTATAGTCCCCATTGGTGGTTCGCTCGGGGACAAGGCGTACGCCGGTACACCCGGCGGCTGCGAGAAAGTACTGGATATCGGCCTTTTTGAAGCTCGCAGCGTAGCTCTTCTCCCCAGCGGCCTTCACATAGCCAATGCGCACTTGGGCTTCGGCCTTGGTGAGCTGCACCATCGGGGTGGTCCCACTGGTGAACCGGTCGTGCATCCTGTATTTCAGGGTAGTGCCGTTGTAGATGGGGGCGCCGGTGGCAGATCCACTCACAGCGATGGCGATGGCGGTACCCTTGGTGTCCTCGGCCAGGCGACGGGCATTGTAGAAGCGGATATGTGTGCATCCGGCACCCGATAGGAGGCTGTTGAGGCTTGCGGCATCGAAGTAGGCCTCCACGAAACCGGCTTCCCCAGCCAGGCTTTGTGGCTTGTTGGAGCAACTGTTCGTCAGCAGGCTCATGCATAAGAGCGCAACGGCAAGGAGTGGACGGCAGGAGTGGTTCATGGCAAGGTGGTTGAACGAAAGCTAACCAGGATCCCCGTTCACGCAAGCAGGAGAGCCATTGCTGAGGCCCAAGTCCCGTCCTTAACGGGAGAAGCCCCTCGTAAGGGGCTTCGTTCTGCGGACCGGACGGGACTCGAACCCGCGACCTCCGCCGTGACAGGGCGGCATTCTAACCAGCTGAACTACCGGTCCGTTGGCTTTGCCTTGCGGCGAAGCGGCTGCAAATGTATTCGCATGCCGCGAATGTGCAAGCAGATCAATAAAGGCGCGCCCTTTTCGTCAGGAACTCCAGCAGCACCGGTTCGAAACCAGAATTGATGTCAGCTTCCACCAGATCGATGCGGTATTGACCACATTTCAACTTCAAGCGGTGCCATCGATCGGACATGGCACTACGGTATGCGTCGCGAACCTCGCTAGGGTGGGCCTTCACCTGCTGGCCCGTTTCCACGTCGACAAAGGTGTAGGGGCGGTCTTGGAGGTCCAACTCCAGCTCGTGCTTGCGGTCCACCACATGGAAGAGGATGATGTCGTGCTTGTTGAAACGAAGGTGTTGCAACGCGTCGAAGACCTCGGCCTCACGGTCGGCGCTGTCCAGCATATCGCTGAGCACCACCACCAAGCTGCGGCGCTGTGCGCGCTGCGCAATGTTGTGAAGAGCTTCCACCACGTTGCTGGTCTCACCGCGCTGGGGAGCTTCGTTGCTCAGCAAGGACTCCAGATGGCCCATCAGGTGGCGTAGGTGCAACGCATTGCTCCGTGCTTCCTCCACCACCTTCACATGGTCGCTGAACACGGTAAGACCAACCGCATCCCGCTGTTTCCGCAGGAGTTGGATGAACGCTGCGGCCGCATGCACAGCGAATTCCGCTTTGTTGAACGCGTTACGTTCTTCCTTTCCCGGGTAGTACATGCTGCTGCTGGCATCCACCACGAGTTGGCAGCGCAAATTCGTCTCCTCCTCATAGCGTTTGACGTAGAGCTTGTCCGTACGCGCGTAGAGCTTCCAATCCATGTGCCGGGTGCTCTCGCCGGGGTTGTAGGCCCGGTGCTCGGCGAACTCCACGCTGAAGCCGTGGAAGGGACTCTTGTGAAGTCCGGCAAGGAACCCCTCGACCACTTGGCGCGCCTTGAACTCAAGGGCGGAAAGGGCCTGGACCTGGTCCTGTTGGATGGGCATGGCGGAAGAACGATGACGGTTGAGCGATAGTGCGTGGGCAAAGAACGGGAAAGCCCCGGCCGCAGCCAGGGCTTTCTATTTCGTTCGGGCCGCTCAGGCGAGCTGCCCTTCGAGCTTCTGCGTCAGTTGCGCTTTGGGCACTGCACCCACGCTGCGGTCCACCACCTGTCCGTTCTTGAAGAACAGGATCGTGGGGATGCTGCGGATGCCGTACTTCATGCTCACCTGTGCGTTGTTGTCAACGTTCAGCTTGCCTACGACGGCTTTGCCCTCGTATTCAGCCGCGAGTTCCTGGACCACGGGACCCACCATGCGGCACGGTCCGCACCATTCCGCCCAAAAGTCCACCATCACGGGTTTGTCGCTCTTGAGGACGAGTTCTTCGAAGTTGCTGTCTGTGAATTCGAGTGCCATGTTCGTTGGTGCGCTATCGCGCTGCTGGTTTGCGGTTGCTGGTCGTTCCTTGCGCCGGTTCCTTACTTCCGGAGTACGGGGTCAAAGGTACCCCCCTCCTGCGAACCCTTTGCCATGGATAATTCCACGCCGAAGTGTCAGTTGAGCGTGTAGCTCACCTCGGCCATCCCATCCAGACCCGAAACGAGTTCTTCGGTGATCCCCACGCTCAAGCTCTTGCTGGGTAGGTCCACGGCCATGTTCTCGGCCTGACTGACAAGCTGAAGGTTCACCTTGCATTTGCCGGGGTTCGACTTGATCAGCAGTCCAAGTTCACGGACCAGTTCGTCCGAGACCCTTTCAGACTCCACCTTGAGGGTTAGTTTGTTCATGTACTTCTCACGCACATCGCCCAGCAACTCCATGCTGGTGATCTTGAATTCCATCTGCCCTTCATCACGCCCCCACGTGCGGGCCATGGCACGGCCTTTCACGAAGAGCAGCGCGCCTTGCTGAAGGTAGAGCTTGAAGCGCATGTAGTCCTCGCTGAAGAGCATGAAGTCATGCGAGCCATAGTGGTCCTCGAGGCTCAAGGTGCCGAAGGGCTTGCCGCTCTTGGCGATGCGGTGCTCGGCCTTGGTGACGATCCCTGCAAAGGTGACATCACGACCTTCAAGGGCTTTGAGATCGGTAAGCTGCGATAGGTTGTGATGGCAGAGGTGCTTGATCTCCAGGCGATGGTCATCCAATGGATGGCCGCTGAGGTAGAAGCCGATGACCTCCTTCTCGTAGTGCAGCTTCTCCAACGCGCTCCAGCCATCGATCTGCGGTATGGCGGGTTCGGGGATGCCCGCATCACCGCTCGCGTCACCGAACATGTTCACCTGAGAACTGTCCTCGCTGTCCTGGCTCTGCTGTCCGAAACGAACAAGCGATTCCATCCACGTGGGCTTGCCTTCGCCTGCGCTGTTGAAGAAGACCGCCCGTTGGATCTTGAGCGAATCGAAGGCACCGGCGTAAGCGAGGCTTTCCATTGCCTTGCGGTTCAGAGCACGTAGATCAACACGCCTCACCAGGTCGAACACGCTCTTGTATGGACCATCCTCGGTGCGCTTCTGAACGATGGTCGCCACCGCGTTCTCGCCCACGCCCTTCACGGCGCCAAGTCCGAAACGGATGTGGCCGGTCTTGTTCACACTGAATTGGAACTGGCTCTCGTTCACATCGGGGCCAAGCACCTTGATGCCCATGCGGCGACATTCCTCCATGAAGAAGGTCACCTTGTCGATCTGGCTCTGCGAATGCGTGAGCACCGCCGCCATGAACTCAGGCCCGTAGTTGGCCTTCAGCCATGCGGTCTGGTAGGCGACGAAGGCGTAGCAGGTGCTGTGCGATTTGTTGAAGGCGTATTGCGCGAAGGCCTCCCAGTCCGTCCAGATCTTCTCGCACACCTTGGGGTCGAAGCCGCGCTCGGCCGTGCCCGTGGTGAACTTGCCCTTCATCTTGTCCAGCGTGGCGCGGTCCTTCTTGCCCATCGCCTTGCGCAGCACATCGGCGTCGCCCTTGCTGAAGCCCGCGAGTTTCTGCGAGAGCAGCATCACCTGCTCCTGGTACACCGTGATGCCGTATGTCTCCTTCAGCAGTTCCTCCATCTCCGGCAGGTCGTAGCTGATCTTCTCCAGTCCGTGCTTGCGCTTGATGAAGCTGGGGATGTACTCCAGGGGACCGGGCCGGAACAGGGCGTTCATGGCGATGAGGTCGCCGAAACGGTCGGCCTTCAGTTCGCGCAGGTACTTCTGCATGCCCACGCTCTCGAACTGGAAGGTCCCGTTCGTGTATGCCTTCTGGTAGAGTTCGTAGGTCTTCTCGTCATCGAGCGGTATGCTGTCGATGTCGATCCGGATCCCGTGGTTCTGGTCGATCAGGCGCAGCGCATCGCGGATGATGGTGAGCGTCTTCAGCCCGAGGAAGTCCATCTTGATCACACCCGCGTCCTCGATCACCTTGCCGTCGTACTGCGTGAGCAGCAGCGTCGATTCCTTCGAGGTGCAGACCGGGATGATGTCCGTGAGATCGCTCGGTGCGATGATGATCCCGGCCGCGTGGACGCCCGTGCCGCGCACGCTGCCTTCCACCTTTTCCGCTTCGCGAAGCACATCGGCGGTGAGTTCGCCGCTCTCGAGGATCTCGCGCAGCTGTTTCACGTTGGCGATCTCATCGGCTCCGAAGCCCTCTTTGGTCTTCAGGCTATCGGCACCTTCGAGCGGTGCGCGCAACACACGACCGAGCTCGATGCCCGGACGTTCCGGCACCAGCTTCGCCAAACGATCGGCCTCGCTGAGCGGCAGGTCCATCACCCGCGCCACGTCGCGGATGCTGCTCTTGGCCGCCATACCGCCGTAGGTGATGATCTGTGCCACCTGGTTCTGACCGTACTTCTGCACCACGTAATCGATCACCTTCTGCCGTCCTTCGTCGTCGAAGTCCGTATCGATATCGGGCATGCTTTTGCGATCCGGGTTCAGGAATCGCTCGAAGAGCAGGTCGTACTTGATCGGGTCGATGTTGGTGATGCCCGTGCAATAGGCGACCACGCTTCCGGCTGCACTGCCACGACCGGGACCGATCAACACGCCGATGTCGCGGCCGTGGTTGATGAAGTCCTGCGTGATGAGGAAGTAGCCGCTGAAGCCCATCGTGCGGATGGTGAACAGCTCGAAGTCGATACGCTCCTTGATCTTCGGGTCGAGGGAATCGATGCCTCCACTGTTTCCTTGATCTAATGGATCATCACTCATCAAAGCAATGGCGGGGTGAGGCTGCAGGTATCGTCTTGATCGCACCCCTGATAGGTGAGGTGCTTCAGGTATTCATCCTGGTCCGCGAAGCCATCAGGGATCTGGAAGTTGGGAAGGAGGATGTCCTTCTTCAGCTTCAGCGGTTCGATCTTGTCGACGATGAGGTTGGTGTTGTCCAGTGCCTCGGGGAGGTCGTTGAACACCTTCGCCATCTGCGTGGTGGTCTTGAAGAAGAACTCGTCGTTCGGGAAGGCGAAGCGTTTTCCCTTCTGCGATCCCTCCTCGTCGCCATCGTCGGCTTTGGGCGTGCTCTGCTTCTCGCCGGTGTTGATGCACAACAGGATGTCGTGCGCGTTGGCGTCCTGCTGATCGACGTAGTGACTGTCGTTGCTGGCGATGATGGGCACATTGTACTTCGCCGCCCATTGCACCAGCACGGCGTTCACTTGGTCCTGCTCGGGAATGCCGTGGCGCTGCAGTTCGATGTAGTAGTCCTCGCCGAAGAGATCGAGCCACCACTTGAATTCCACTTCACCGGCGGCTTCGCCCTTACGCAGGATCGTGCGCGGCACGCTTGCGCCCAGGCAGCACGTCGTGGCGATCAGTCCTTCCTTGTACTTCTCGACGAGCTCCTTGTCGATGCGCGGGTACTTGCTGTAGAAGCCCTCCATGTACCCGAGCGAGCACAGCTTGCTCAGGTTCTTGTAGCCCGTGGCGTTCTTCGCCAATAGCAATTGGTGTACGCGCTGGTCCTTGTCGTCGCGCGTGAAGGTCTTGCGCGTGCGATCTGCTACCAGGTAGAACTCACAGCCCACGATCGGCTTCACCTTCGGCGTGCCATCCTCGTTCTTATGCTTGCCTGCCTCCGCCACGAACTTGAACACCCCGAACATGTTGCCATGATCGGTGATCGCCAATGCGGGCTGGCCATCGGCAGCGGCCTTCTTGTACAGTGCAGGAATGGCGGCGGCGCATCCAACAACGAGAACTGGGTGTGAACGTGGAGGTGGGAGAACTTCATTGGGAGCGGAGCGCGAAACTACCGGCGGGAGAGTGATCGAATAGGGGTAGTTTTCCACAACGCAGCTAGCCTCTATGTTCGTGGTCGGTGGCATCCCCCAACTTACCTTCCTGCGTTTCATCGCGGCAATGCTGGTTGTGCTGTATCACTACGGCAACGAAACGTTTGTTGCCATTTGGCCGTGGCTTCATGCGGTGATCGCGAACGGTGCTGTGGCGGTGGCGTTCTTCTTCTTTCTGTCCGGTGTGGTATTGGGTATCAACTATTTGAAGCCGAGATTGAACGTGGCTGAATTCCTGATGAAGCGGGTGACCCGGATCTTCCCGTTGTATCTGTTCGCATTCGTGGTCACGCTCGTCCTGCAGTACATCTTCCTCGGAGACCTGCCTCACGGCGATGCCATCATCGCTCAAGCTCTCGCGGTCCACGCGTGGTGGCCTCCATGGTGTCTTGCCATCAACTACCCCGGCTGGTCGGTGTCAGTGGAAGTCTTCTTGTATGCGTTTCTTCCAGCCTTTGCGCAGTTCTTCAAACGATTGCCAACAGCGCGCTGGTTCGCGGTGCTCATCCTCATCTGGCTTCTTTCCATGGTGGTGAATGCCTTTCTCCGGGCCCAAGGCCACTACGATGCGGCTTTCGTCCTCTATTTCCCGCTTTGGCATGTTGGCTCGTTCGCGGCCGGGTTGCTTTGTGCAGTAGTGATCCGGAGGATTAAGGAGAGAGGGGGGGCTCAGGTCGGAACCGTGCCCTTGATCGGAAGCGTTCTGCTGTTCGCGGCATTCTTCTTTTTTCCTTCTCCGCTGCGCGATCTTGCCCATAACGGCGGCGCTGCACCTGCCTTCTTCGTCCTCATTGCCGCCCTTGCACTGCACACAGGATGGTTCTCACGACTACTCTCGTGGCTGCCATTGCAGGTGCTGGGCGATGCCAGCTATGCGGTGTACCTGCTTCAGTTCCCTGTCTATTTGATATTCACTGGAGGAAGGCGTTCTGGATCATTAGCTATCGGTGAGTTGTTAGTCTACATGACCGTTTTGGTTGCCACTTCGATATTCGTTCATCGCTACTATGACGGCCCGATGCGCGGTTGGGTTTTGACGAAGACTGGGCAGGTGTCAAACTCCGACAGGGTCTCCTGAAAGGGACCCGGTCGCTTGAGCAACACGCGCATTGGTGAGACTCCGGGTCGCGTTCGCGGGGGCCTCACTTGCCCGGAGTTACGTGCGGCGTGGATTGACGTTGGCTTCGTTGGTATCACAGACCGTGATACCATCCGCAAGCCCAGAAACGGTAGGGAGTACACAATTTGTGATGCCCCTTCGGTGCATATTCAATGTGGCTTTCGTTGCATATCGGCTTAGACCTGTGCAGGGCCTCTCGCGCATTTGGCGATGACCCTGCACCTTCCGATGGTATCGCAAACTCTGATACCATTGACCTTTCACCTAGCATGGAACCCCGCCCACCACTTCCGCCCTTCACTGAGGAAACAGCCCGCCAGAAGATCCAGATGGCCGAGGATGCCTGGAACAGCAGGGATCCCGAGCGCGTGGCCAAGGCCTACACGGTGGACAGCGAATGGCGCAATCGCTCTGAATTCATCAACGGGCGCGAGGAGATCATCGCTTTCCTGGAGCGCAAGTGGGCGAAGGAACTCGACTACAGCTTGAAGAAGGACTACTGGGCGCATAGCGACAACCGCATCGCGGTGCGCTTCGAGTACGAATGGCATGATGCGGAAGGCAGTTGGTTCCGCAGCTACGGCAACGAGAACTGGGAGTTCGACGATATGGGCTACATGCGCAAGCGCTACGCGAGCATCAACGACGTGCCGATCAATGAGAGCGAGCGCAGGATCTGACGATCCATCCTTCCTCTACCATGCACACCAACGCGCTCACTTCATCGCCCCATCATAGAACTTCCGCACGTCGCTCGTGAACTTGTCCAGTTCGGCCTTGATGGTGTACATCATGTGCCCACCTTGGTAGTAGGTCATGGTGATGTTGTTGCGGAATGCCTCGTTAAGGAACATGTGGTCCACGGTGTATTCTGTCGCGAAGTAGGGCGTAGCAAGATCGTAGTAGCCGTTGCAGATGAGGACGCGGAGGCGCGGGTTCTTGTGGATGGCCGCGCGTAGCGTTTCCGCATTGTTGAGGAAGCGGTTCTGGGCATCGCCGTAATTCCACGGATGCACTTTGCCGGTAAGGATCTCGTACACCTTGTCGCTGTTCTTGTAGTTCAAGGTGTTCCGCAGATGGTCGTTGATCGCCGCCGTGTAGGGTCCGAAGACGGTGAGATCGTAGCTAGGGTCGAAATCGTATCCCTGGCCAGCGTCGTTCCGATCGATGCCTTTGATGGTGCCGTCGAAGCGTCCGATGGTGCGGCTATCGCTGCGCAGCAATTCCTTGGTGAAGGTCCCCGTGCCGATCCTGTAGTTGTTGCGTTCGATCACCACTTTGTCGATCCCCAAGTACACGCTCAAGCGAAGCGCCATGGCATCGCGCTCTTCCTTGGTGGTCCGGTCGCCCTTCATCAGGAAGAGGGTGTATTCGTTCAGGGCAAATCGTTCCACTTCATCCAGGAGGACGGCCTGTGAGGGGAAGCGGACCTTGTCGAGCTTGCCGTGGTAGTATGCTGTAGCGGCGAAGCTGGGCAGGAAGAGGGAATAGGGGAGGTCGTTGCCTTCGTTCCCCCAGAGGGTTTGGAAGTTCATGACGGCGGAGACCAGCACGATGCCGCTGAGATACATGCCGTGGCGGTCTTGCAGGTAACCCGATAGCCCAGCGGCCCTCGTGGTGCCATAACTCTCGCCGGCCAGGAACTTCGGCGAGGACCAGCGCCCGTTCTCGGAGATGTATTTGTGGATGAAGTCCCCTACGCTCTGGAGGTCCTCCGAATAACCGGTGAACTCCTTCTTGTCCACGTCCTCGGCCGGACGGCTATAACCGGTCTCGATCGGGTCGATGAACACCAGGTCCGTACGATCGAGCCAGGAGAATTCGTTGTCCACAACGGTGTAGGGCGGTCCATTGCTCGTGCCATCATCCGCCATCAGGACTCGCTTCGGGCCAAGCGCACCCATGTGCAACCACACCGAACTGGACCCCGGTCCTCCGTTGAAGGCGAAGGTGATGGGGCGCTGCGCCACGTCGTTCACCTTGTCCTTGGGCTGGTCTTTCGTGTAAGCGATGTAGAAATTATGAGAGCGCTTCACACCCTTCTCGTCCAGCAGTACCAAGTGGCCAACCGTCGCCGTGTACGCAATGCGTTCGCCGTTGATGACGATGCTGTGCTTGGTGATGCTCGTCTCCGGATAGGTATAGACCACCTTGCTCTCCGGCTTTCCCTTCTCTTTTTCCTTCTCCTGGGCGCAGGCGGTGGTGGGTAGTCCCAGGATCAAAACTGCCGCGAAGAAACTCCGAACGGTATACATGGTGGCAATGCTAGGTATTGCATCATCGCTACACAAACGGTGATGTTCGCGATCCACCGCCTCGCTCCCTCATTCGTCGGGCACTGTTCACAATTGGCCGCTAGTGTTGGAAAACGCCGTGTTCCAGCCTTGCCGCAGGCCCGATGGTTCCCGAATTTCGCGGTCGATTTCCATGCCTTTGATCAGTCTTCATAAAGCGCACGTGGCGCTTGCCGTGTTTGCGCTGCAATTCTGCTGCGCGAACAGGCTTTCAGCACAGTCGGTTCCCTCCGATTTCAACGATGCGCTTGTGATGGGTGGATGGAGCGGTCCGGTAGGGGTGACCTGGGATGCCAACGAGCGGATGTACGTGTGGGAGAAACGGGGGCGCGTGTGGATCGTGGAGAACGGTGTGCGCCTGGCTGCGCCGCTGTTGAACATCGATCAGGAGGTGGGCAACTGGGGCGATCACGGCATGCTGGGCTTCGCGCTGGATCCCAACTTCACGAGCAACGGATACGTGTACGTGATGTATGCGGTGGATCGCCATCACCTGGTATACTTCGGCACGGGCAGCTACGATCCCTTCGTAACGGACGGCAATGCGGCGGCCATCGTGCGGATCACGCGGTACACCGCCATCGCACCGGCTCACAATACCGTGGACGTGAACAGCCGACTGGTGATCTTCGGGGAAACGATACAGACGGGTGCGGCGATCACCTTCAACACGCACGGTGCGGGATCGCTCGTCTTCGGGGAGGACGGAACCTTGCTCGCGAGCATGGGCGAAGGCGCCAGCGCCGTGGGTGCGGATGTTGGCAGTTCCAGTGACAGCTATTACGCGCAGGCCTTGGCGGACGGGATCATTCGCCCGGAAGAGAACGTGGGAGCGCTCCGTGCACAAATGGTGAACTCGCACAGCGGCAAGGTGCTGCGCTTGGACCCCGCCACCGGCAATGGCGTACCCAGTAATCCGTGGTATGATGCCAGCGCACCGCGCGCACCACGTTCGCGTGTGTGGGCGCTGGGACTTCGCAACCCTTACCGCATGCGCTTGCAACCGGGCACGGGCAGCACGGATCCGTCGTTGGGCCAACCGGGAACGCTGTACATCGGCGATGTGGGTTGGAGCACTTGGGAAGAGTTGAACGTGTGTTACGAGGGAGGCATGAACTTCGGTTGGCCCCTCTACGAGGGAATGGAGGCCTCGTCCTACGCCACCATGATCTCCGAGAACAAGGATGTGCCGAACCCGCTGTACGACGGCATCAATTGCACTCTTCCGTACCTGCGTTTCCAGGACCTGCTCGTGCAGGACAAGCCAACGCACAGCAACGATCACCCGAACCCGTGCAACGCGTCGGTACAGATCCCGAACAGCATTCCCAAGTTCTTCCACGCTCGTCCTGCGATCGACTGGAAACACGGCAACCAGAGCCGATGCGGTGGTTTTGTCGGGAACACGGCGGTGACCTACGATCTGGATGTTGGCGGTTCACCGGTGCCGGGGCCACGCTTTGGCGGATATGCACCCATGGCCGGTCCGAGTACATCCGAACTCGTGCTACCGGCGGGCTATGAGAACAGTTCCTTTCATGGTGACTATGCGGCTGGTTTCATTCGCCGATTCGTGTTCAACGCGTCGAACGATCCCGTCAGTGTCCATGATTTCGCCAGCGGCTTGGGTGCCGTCAATTTCATCGGCGCCGATCCCGATGGATGCATCGTATATATCAAGTACAACTCCACCGAGGTTCGCCGCATCTGCTATACGCTCGCGGTGAACCTTCCACCGGTCGCTGTTGCTACGCAGAGCGTTCTGTACGGTCCAGGTCCGTTGTCGGTGAACTTCACCGGAAGTGGTAGCAGCGATCCGGAGAACGGTACCATGTCCTACCTGTGGAATTTCGGGGACGGCACACCGAACAGCACGGCGGCGGATCCTCCCGCGCATGTTTTCTCGGCACCGGCTGGCGTGCCCACATTGTACACGGTCACCTTCACGGTCACGGACAACCAGGGTCATTCAACGATGAGGACGCTGCTTGTTTCCGTGAACAATACACCGCCGAACGTTGCGATCACCAGTTTCGCGAACAATGCGCAGTATCCTGTGGGAACGGATACGACCTTCCAGCTAACCGCCAGCGTGACGGACCTGGAACACACGCCCGCACAACTGAGCTACGCATGGGTAACGACCTTGCACCATAACACCCATGAACATCCCGGTCCGACCGTAACGAGCGCGGCCTCGAGCACGGTGTTGAGCGGCGAAGGATGCGACGGCAACACCTACTTCTACGATGTCACGCTCACGGTCACCGATGCGGCCGGCCTGGAGCAGGACGGTTACCAAGAACCTGTTGCCACGCTGCACTGCGATCGCACCCACGGCCATCATCCATGCGAGCAGCGGTGCTGGCCCCGGACCGCTCAGCGTGAACTTCGATGCCACGGACTCCTATGATCCGGGAACCATCGTGAGCTATTCGTGGGATTTCAGCGATGGCACGTTCAGCAGCAGCCCAACACCCAATAAGATCTTCACCGAAACCGGAGATCACTTGGTGACCCTGACCGTCACGGACAACGACGGCCTGACAGGCACAACGACCAAGGTCATCAGTGTGATCACCTTCGATCCGCCGCAATGCGTTGGGCCTGCGGGAAGTGTGTTCAGGAGTATTTCCTGGGAATAGGAGGGACCACCGTGCTGGACCTGTTGAACTATCCGCTCTATCCAAACAACCCCACCGGCTCATCGAACCTCACCCTGTTCCAGGGCCCCAACAATTTCAACAACAACTTCGGTACTCGGGTGCGCGGCTACATCGTTCCGCCCCAAACAGGCAACTACACCTTCACGGTCACGAGCGATGACGCTTCGGTGGTCTACCTGAGCTTGAACGCGGATCCGCGCTACAGGCAGTTGCTATGCAGTGTGCCCGGGCTTACCACCGCGTCCGAGTTCACCAAGTATCCGGAGCAGACGAGCCGATGACCTGCGCAGTGCAAGCTTGATCCCGACGACCGAACCGTTCACGTCCCTCGGTTTCACGCATGCAGGAGGTGGGGGAGGGGAAACCGTTGGTCCGGCCCGCCTCGCGGTCACCGGCAAGAACGCGATCGTGGATTGGGTGCTTGTGGAATTGCGTAGCGCGACCACGCCGACCCAAGTGGTAGCTACTCGAAGCGCGCTTCTTGAGCGCGATGGGGACATCATCGGTACGAATGGATATCCCAGGCTGCTCTTCAGCGTACCCGCAGGCAACTACCACGTGAGCGTGAGGCACAGGAACCACTTCGGTGCCATGACCGCCACTTCCGTCACCTTGGACGCGAATGAAAGCGGGGTGGACTTCACCCAAAGTTCCACTTCCACCTACGGGACCGGCGCACAAACCACCTTGTCCAATGGACGTCGCGCACTCTGGAGCGGCAACGTGCTGCTGGATGCTACCCTCCGATATGTAGGGGCTCAGAACGACCGCGACCCGATCCTATCCGCCATAGGCGGTAGCACACCCACCACAACGATCGCCGGCTACCGGGTGGAGGATGTGAACTTGGACGGGCTGGTCCGGTATGTTGGGGCGAACAATGACCGGGACCCGGTCCTGCAGAACATCGGCGGTTCGGTCCCAACCGCTACCCGAACCCAGCAGCTTCCATAGGCTGTGCATGCCCGGGCTATTGACACCCGTCGAACGTTCGGATATTTTCGTCGACCGAAATATCAACTCGGTCGGAAGAAATGGGCAACTCTTTTCCGCTCCAACGCCTTGTGCGTTCATGCTCCCTGTTCATCGGACTTGGCTGGATGGTCCAGCTTCAGCTTCCAGCGCAAACCCTTGAACCCAATTTCAGTGATGCATTGGTGATGGGTGGCTGGAGCGAGCCAGTGGGTGCTACTTGGGACGCCAATGGGCGTATGTACGTGTGGGAGCGGGCAGGCAGGGTTTGGATCGTGGAGAACGGTGTGCGGCTGACACCGGCGCTCATCGACATCAGTGCTGAGGTGGGCGGTTGGCGCGATCACGGCCTCCTGGGTTTTACGCTTGACCCGAACTTCCTTACCAATGGGCGGATCTACTTGATGTATGCCGTGGATCGGCACCACCTGATGAACTTCGGGGTGCCGGGTGGTACCTACTACACCACCGCTAGCCAGTACTACTCGGCCACCATCATGCGCATCACGCGCTACACTGCGATCGGGCCGATCTTCAACACCGTCGATTACAACAGTCGATACATACTCTTGGGCGAAACCCGCAAGACCGGCGTGCCCATGACGCACGAGTCGCACAGCACCGGATCGCTGATGTTCGGAAGCGACGGAACCTTGCTGGCCACAACAGGTGATGGTGCCAGCTACAACAGTACAGACGTGGGCAGTGCCTCCGAGACCTACTATGCGCAGTGCTTGATCGATAGCATCATTCGGCCGGAGGAGAACGTGGGAGCCATGCGTTCGCAAATGGTGAACTCTCTCAATGGGAAGATCCTCCGACTGGATCCGAACACGGGTGACGGGGTTCCCAGCAACCCGTGGTACGACCCGACGGCACCGCGCGCTCCCCGGAGCCGTGTGGGGGGCCTCGGATTGCGCAACCCGTTCAGAGCGACCATTAAACCGGGATCCGGCAGCACCAACCCAGCCGATGCGGATCCCGGTACGCTCTTCATTGGCGATGTGGGCTACAACCAGTGGGAGGAATTGAACGTGTGCTATGAGGGTGGGATGAACTTCGGCTGGCCCATTTTTGAAGGAATGGAGGCGCAGCCGAGCTACAGCGTTCAACAGACCCAGAATTTGGATGCGCCCAATCCGCTTTATGATGGCGTCAGTTGCACCCAACAGTATTTCCGCTTCATCGACCTGCTGAAGCAGGACACACCGATCCACCTCAACGGCCATCCGAACCCATGCAACGCCGGTGTGCAGGTCCCGAACAGCATTCCCAAGCACTACCATGCGCGACCAGCTACCGATTGGGAACATGGCAACCGGTCGCGCGTGGCAGGCTTCAGTGGCAACACGGCGGTGACCTACGATCTGGATGCTGTCAATTCCCCAGTACCTGGCCCAAGGTTCGGTGGTAACGCAGCCTTGGCAGGTGCCTGGTTGGCCGGGACGAACATGCCAGCTGGCTATCAGGACTGCTCGTACCATGGTGACTATGTCGGTGGCTTCATTCGCCGCTTCAAGTTCGATGCGAACGACCAGCCGGTGAGCGTACACAACTTCGCTTCGGGCTTGGGTTCCCTCACTTGGCTCGGTGGCGGACCCGACGGCTGCGTGTGGTACATCAAGTACAATACGAGCGAACTGCGCCGGATCTGTTACACGCTTTCCGTTAACCAGCCGCCTGTGGCCGTTGCCACGCAAAGTGCGACCTACGGTCCCGGCCCGCTATCCGTGACCTTCAACAGCGCTGGCAGCAGCGATCCGGAGAACGGGGCCATCACACGCAGCTGGAACTTCGGTGATGGAAGCCCGGTGAGCACTGCCACCAACCCCACCCATTTGTTCACGGCACCGGCGGGTGTGGTCACGACCTATACCATTACGCTCACCGTTACGGACAACGTCGGTCAGACCGCGGTGAAGACCATGATGGTCTCCCTCAACAACACACCGCCGAACGTGAACATCACCAGTATTCCGGCTGATGACTTTTATCCGGTCGGAGTGGATACGACCTATCTGCTGCAGGCTGCCGTTACCGATCCGGAGCATGGCCCGGCACAACTCACGTATGCGTGGCAGACCACCTTCCACCACAATACGCACATTCACCCCGAAACCATCGATAACAACGTGAGCACCAGCACCGTGATCAGTGGTGTCGGTTGCAACATCGAGACCTTCTATTACATCATTACGCTCACCGTAACGGATGCGGGTGGGCTTAGCACCACTGTGCAGCGCAGGCTGGATCCGCGGTGTCATGCGATCGCTCCCGACGGCGATCATCGACGCGAGCGTCACCTTCGGTCCAGGTCCTTTGTTGGTGGTACTTGACGGCTCGGACTCCTACGATACGGGCACGATCGTTGGATACCACTGGGATTTCGGTGATGGCACCTCCAGCACGAGCGCCATGCCGAGCAAGGTCTTCAGTGAAACCGGTGATCACACGGTCACGCTCACCGTAACGGACAACGACGGGTTGATCGGTCAAGCCACCAAGACCATCAGCGTGCTCACCTATGCTCCACCTCAATGCGTGGGCGCACTTGGAAGCTTGACACGCCAGTACTGGAACGGCATCTCTGGAAATGCAGTAAGTGCGCTTACCAGCAGCGCGAATTACCCCAACAATCCCAGCGGTACCAGCTACCTTACATCGTTCCAAGGACCTACGAACGACGGGAGCAACTACGGTACACGCGTACGCGGGTACATCATCGCACCGCAATCGGGGAACTACGTTTTCACCATTACCAGTGACGATGCTTCGGTAGCATACCTGAGCCCCAATGCCGATCCGGCTTTCAAGCAGATACTTTGTAGCGCGCCGGGCGCCACGGGCGCAACCCAATACACCCTGTACGCATCGCAGACGAGCGCTACCATCACTTTGCAGGCTGGTGTTTATTACTACGTGGAACTCCTGCACAAGGAGGGGAGCGGTAGCGACCACTTCGCACTAAGGTGGCAGACACCCTCGAACAGTACACGCACCGTGATCCCGGGAAGTGCGTTGGCACGCTGGCAGGATTGCAGCCCAAGCGTCAAGGTGCGCACGTATTTGCAGGGGCCATGGGACAGCAATGTGAACTTGATGCGCGATGACCTGCGTACGGCAGGCTTGATCCCGACGACGGAGCCCTTCACCGGACTTGGATTCACCCACGCGGGTGGCGGCGGAGGTGAGACCGTGAGCGCCGCACGTTTGGCCGTTACTGGCAGCAATGCGGTGGTGGACTGGGTCCTTGTGGAACTGCGCAACAAGAACAATCCCGCAACGATCGTGGCCACTCGAAGTGCCTTGCTGGAACGGGATGGTGACGTGGTGGGTACTGATGGCTACCCGCGCCTTCTCTTCAACGTGGCGGCTGACAATTACTACGTGGCCGTGCGCCACCGCAACCACTTCGGGGCCATGACCCTGAACTACGTAGGATTGGGCGCGAACCAAGTGAGCCTGGACTTCACAACGAACGTGAGCACCTACGGTACTGAGGCGTGTGCGATCCTTCCGAACGGTCGTCGTGCGCTCTGGAGTGGGAACGTGGTGCGCGATGGGTTGCTGCGCTATACAGGGCAGAGCAATGATCGCGACCCCATCCTCACCCAGATCGGGGGAACGGTGCCAACGAACACCAGTACGGGTTATGTGATGAGCGATGTGAACCTGGACGGTGTCGTACGATACGTTGGGGTCAACAACGATCGTGACCCGATCCTTCAGAACGTGGGTGGCACGGTACCTACCAGCACACGCGCCCAGCAACTGCCTTGATCAGCGGGGGGGCGATCGCGTGGCACGCAGGTAGCCGTCCAATGCCTTGCCTCTTGGCAGGCTCGCCACCGCGTTGAGCACCGCACGGGTGCGCGCATCGATGACGCGTTGTTCACTGTGGTCCTTCGTGCGATCCGAGAAACGCTTGCCGGTGGTCATGGTGCGGTGAATGATGCACCAAAACTCCCTTTCACCACACCTTGTCCACAATACCTCGATCGTGGTATTCACACCAGTATCCATCAACGATCGATCGTTCAAGGGTCAGTTGCCGTCGGGATCCCGTCGGATCAACAGTACTTGTCGCGCCAACTCCGTGAAGGACCACCCGGTGCTGATGAAGCCATCCGGAAGCGCCAGTAGGTCGATCAGCCTGTCTTCCTTGCCCATGTGCCAAGCTCGCTCCCAGATCGGATCGCCATTCGCTGCCAAGCGGTAAACGAGGGCGTCGCTTTCACCCGGGACCTCTCCGCGCTCACCGCCGAGGAGGATATCACCGTTCGGTGCCACATCCATGCACAATGCCCGGTGATCGAAGAGCGTATCGCCCACCGCACGCGTCCATAACGTATCCCCGTTGAGATCGAATGCAACGAGGTAGACGTTGTCCTTGATCCGGTTCTCGGTGGTGTCGAGCATCCCAAAGGTGTTGGTGGTACCGGCCATCAGGAAACTGTTCCCACCCAGTTCTACAACTCCACGACCTATCTCGTTCTTGTCGCCCCCCCATGAGGCGGTCCACAGCTCGTTGCCATCGAGGTCCATGCGTGCCAACCACGCGTCGGAGGTGCCGCTGAAGCCCGATTGCTTTCCGGCAAGTAGGATGTCGTTCCCGTTGATCAACAAAGCATAGGCCTCTTCATCCCCGGCCAAACCAACAGCCGTGTTCCACAGTACGGTTCCATCGGCCGCAAAACGACCGACCCACGCATCATGCCCGGAGCCCACTGCTCGAACACCACAGGCAACTGCCCCGCCGTCCGGCAATGGCACCAACGCGAAATACTGCTCATCACCAGGGATATCGGGCTGCGTGATCCATGCAATGGTGCCGTTCGCGTTGCGCTTCAACACAAAGGCATCGTGCGTCTCGGCACCCGGTGCAATGGAACTACCGGCAAGGAACACAGCATCTTCGGCTGCATTGGCGATCGCTTGGGGGAAGACACTACCGGAAAGCTCATCGATCGCATCCCATGACTGGATCGATCCGCCATTGCTGGTCAGCAGGAGCTGCGCGAAATGCCGCGAAGGGCCTTCGGAGATATCGCGCACGCCGACGGCGAAACCGCTCATGGTTTGGACCACACCAACTCCATCCTGTGCGAGCGGTCCACCAAAAGTGTTCACGAAACTTTGTGCGGGCACCAGGACCGGCAAGAGGGTTGACAGGTATGTGGAAAGGGGGAGGAGGAAGCGCATGGGTCGTACGAACTTAGTTCAACGTCCATCGCACCGCCTAGCTTCGCCATATGGCGGATACACGATCGATCGTGCGTTGGTTCACGGGAACCTGGTTGGTGCTGGCAGTACCACTATTGATCCTGCTGCTTGCAACGGACAAACTAGCGCTGCATGCAAGCATCAATTCGTACCACACGCCGTGGGCGGATGCCTTCTTCCGACATTTCACACACGTGGCCGATGGATGGGTACCCACCGTGCTCGCATTGCTGTTGCTGCTGCTCAAGGACCTGCGCTCGTTCCTCATGCTCGGGCTCAGCAGCGGCCTCAGTGCCATCGTTGTTCAGTCGTTGAAGCATGGCGTCTTCGCGGATATGGACCGCCCATCGAAGTTCCGTGAAGCATTGGGAAGTATGGACTGGGTGGAGGGCATCGACCAGTATCAGCACTTCAGTTTTCCCAGCGGGCACAGCACCGCTGCCTTCAGCATGTGCATTGCATTGGCGGTCGTTGTTGGCCACCGAAGGCTCGCGGTGCCCTTCGCACTTATCGCAACTGTTCTGGCTTTCTCCCGGGTGTACCTGTCGCAGCACTCCCTCAGGATGCATTGGCCGGTTCCGCGCTGGGTACGTTTTCCGGGATAGCAGTGCATCACTGGCTATACGTCAGCCCGTTCGCAAAAAAACGATGGCTGACGCGCAACCTGCTGCGCCGTCAGAACCAATAGCGCGCGCCGATCGCCGCATCCAGATCGAAGGAGGTGGCCGGGATGAGGTCCAATGTGGGCACCAGTTCAACGAAAACATCCACGGGAGCGCCATCGAAGAGATACGCCAGACCGACCGGGAAGCGAACACCCAGGTCCACATAACTACCGTCATAGTCACGCCACTCCCCCTTATGCCAATAGCGACCACCGGACCAGGAACGCATGCGGAGGCCGGGGCCATAGTACAGGGGTAGTTTGCCCTTTGCCACCTTGAGGAGTTCCATGTTGTGGAAGAGGTAATCCGCGTGCAGGTGTATGTAGCTGCCACGCCAAACACCCCAAGCGAGGCCGCCATCGATGGCGCGGTCACCGCTGATCCAGTACTTGGCACTGAGGCCCGTGGGGCTTCCGAGCATGATCCCTGCGCCGAAACCCGATCCCTGTCCTTTGGTCGTGAAGGCCAAAGCGACAAGCGCTACGAACAGCAACTTCTTCTTCATGGAACAAAGGTCCGTTGGTGCGATCGGGACCGCATCAAAGGATGGGCCTGTCTTTCAACAGCGCACCTGTGTACTACTCGTTCGCGCCCTTGCCTGAATAGCTGATGCGATAGATCATGTCCATGGCGTCGTCGCTCACGAGCAATGAACCGTCCGGTGCAACCAGCACGTCCACCGGCCTGCCCGATGCACGTGTGCCTTGGAGCCAGCCTTCGGCGAAAACCTCGATGGTCGCGCTGCCGTCCGCTTGCGGAAATGCCACCACCACACGGTAGCCGATGGGCTTGCTGCGGTTCCAACTGCCATGTTCAGCAATGAAAATGGCGTTGCGGTATTTGCTCGGGAACTGCGTGCCGGTGTAGAAACGCATGCCCAAAGGCGCTACATGCGGTCCCAATTTCGCGGCAGGGGGGACGAATTGGTTGCAAGGCCGTTGGTCGCCGAACTCCGGGTCCGCAACGGTGCCAGCGTGGCAGAAGGGATAGCCGAAGTGGTCACCCTCACGCTGTAAATGGTTCAGCTCACAATCAGGGCTATCGTCGCCCAACCAATCACGCCCGTTCTCAGTGAACCACAGTTCCTTGGTCTCCGGGTGCCAATCGAATCCGACCGTGTTCCGCACACCGTTGGCGATGATCTCGCGTCCGCTGCCATCATCGTTCATTTTCGTGATGCTCGCGTAAATGCTGTCCTCGCTCAGGCAGATGTTGCAGGGTGCGCCCACCGGCACGTAGAGTTTTCCATCGGGACCGAAGGCAATGAACTTCCAGCCGTGGTGCGTATCGTCCGGATATGACTCGGTCACGATCACCGGTGTGGGTGGGATCGTCAGCCGGTTTTCGATACCATCGAAACGAAGGATGCGGTCCACCGCGCTCACGTAGAGCGAGCCTTCCTTGAACGCCACGCCGACGGGCATCTGCAACCCGGTGGCAATGGTGTATCGCTCATCCGCCTTGCCATCGCTGTTGGTATCGCGCACGGCATACACGGCACCCGCATCAAGGCTCCCGATGAAGAGCGTTCCCTCCGCGCCCCAGCACATTGCACGTGCGCTCGGAAGGCCCTCGGCATAGACACTGATGGTGAATCCCGGTGGTAGGACGATATCCGCAAGTTCGGGATCGCCACCACGTATGGACGGCATGCACACCGATCCGCCCAAGAGCATGCAGGCGAACGCCCCTGCCAGCAAAATGGAAGAGGTGCGCACCATTCGCCTACTTGAGTTGATCGAGGTAAGCAGGACGCACCTTGCCGGTGGACTTGAAGAACCAATCTTTCAACCCGTAGTGATAGCCGCGACGTGTTCCACTGCGGTAGGTACCGAGCACGCCACGTTTGCCCGACAACTTCTGCAGGGTCTGCGTCAATTTCAGGTCCACTGAAGCGGCCTTGCGCTTGGGATCGTTGCGCTTTGCCCACTCCAAGGCGATCGCGTAGAGATCTTCCCGTACCATGAAACCGGAACGTTCGATCACCTCCTTCACCATGAGGTCCCAAGGGTTCAGGCGATAACCGCCGTTCTTGGTGGTGCGCTTACGTTTTCCGCCGGTTTTACGTCCACGACGCTCGGGAGCTGCACCGTCGATCTTCCGAGGACGCCCTGGGCCGCGCTTGACCAGCGAGCTTTCCCCACCCACCTCCTTCAGGACCTTGCGGCGCTTGAGTTCGGCGATCGCATCGCGAACCCGAGCGAGTTGGAAGATCAATCGTCGCCGCTCGCTGAAATAGATCGTCAGCAATTGGTCCACGTCGCTCTTGCGCATGCGTTCCCCGGCCATGTCAGCGGAATTGGGTTGGATGTTGAAATACGGAGCGAGACAAATCTAGGGGGGCGAGATCGCAGGTACGCTGCGTTCGTCGATCAATCCACTTGCACCCGAGCTCCTCCGTCATGAGCATGCAGGGAACCGATGATGGAGGACGGAACTGCCGCCTTTTCCAGGATCTCCTGCACCTGATCGAGCGAGGCCGGATCGACAGCGACCAGCAGTCCACCGCTTGTTTGCGGATCGCTCAGCATCATCATGCGCTCCAGTGCGCTTGCACCGTTCACCTTTGCTGCGTAGGACTTCCAATTCCGCAGCGCACCATCAGCATAGCAACCTTGTTGCAGGTAGGTGCGGCTCTCGGGGATCACTGGCACGTTGGCGAATTCGATCGTGGCGTTCAGGTCACTGCCTTCGCACATTTCCAGCAAATGCCCCAGCAGGCCAAAGCCGGTGACGTCGGTAAGCGCATGCACACCGGGCACTTCGCCCAAAGCGGTTCCAACACGGTTGCTCCGGCACATCCACGTCGTGGCGATGCCCGTATGCTCCGGTTGTATCAGACCACGCTTCATGGCGGTGCTTAGAATTCCGATCCCCAATGGCTTCGTGAGGAGCAGCACATCCCCGGTATGCGCGGTGTCGTTGCGTTTGATGTTCTCCACCGACACCTCGCCCGTTACGGCAAGGCCGAAGAACGGTTCTGGCGCATCGATGCTATGTCCACCAGCGAGCGCGATACCCGCTTGGTGGCACGCGGTGCGGCCGCCCTCGAGCACCCGCGCTGCAAGCTCGGGCGGCAGCTTCTCAACGGGCCAACCGAGGATGGCAACCGCAAGCAGTGGTTTTCCACCCATGGCGTACACATCGCTCAACGCGTTGGTGGCGGCGATGCGCCCGAAGTCGAAGGCGTCGTCCACGATGGGGCTGAAGAAGTCCGTGGTGCTGATGAGCGCGCGTCCGTTACCAATGTCGAACACGGCAGCGTCGTCCTTCGAGCCATAGCCTACCAGTAAGCGTGGATCGGGGAAAGTGCCGAGCTCGCTCTTGAGCACCTGCTCCAACACGGCGGGCGCGATCTTGCACCCACAGCCCGCGCCGTGGCTGTATTGGGTGAGGCGGATGGAGTCAGTGGCTGCGGACATGCGCACGTTCTTTCAAGCGTTGAGCAAGGCCACGAAGGTCGTTCGCAGAGGCCGGTTCACGCAGCACCAGATCGGGTGAACGTTGTTCCATCCCACGCCGATAAGTCTTGTCATAGTAGGTGAGCGTGATGACCGCCACGGTGCGCAGGTCACCTTCCTTGAGCGCAGCCAACGCATTCTTGCAATGTTGTGGTCCCAGTCGTTTCTCGATCCGTTTCACCGACTCGGCCAGCTGTTCCACCGGGAACTTTCCATAGTCCAACACCAACCGATCAGCGCGTTCTTCCATGGACATCTCCGCGAAGAAGAGCGTGCTCGCTCGCATGCGATCGAAGAAGACCTGCGGGATCTTCGCCCGGCCGATCATCAAGCTCTCGTCCTCAACCCAGATCGCCGTCGTGCGATCGAGCTTCTTTAGTTCCGCCCAAAGCAGGTTCTCGAAATGTTCGGTGGTCGGTTGCGGCTTCTCACCCAATGCCCCGAACGATGAGCCCTTGTGATGTGCGATCGCTTCAAGGTCGATCACCTGCTCCCCCAGCGTACGCAAGTGATGGAGCGTTTCTGTCTTACCTGTTCCAGTGTAGCCACCGAGCACCTTCAATGCGAACGGAGCATCGAACGAATCGAGCACGTGCTGCCGGAACGCCTTGTACCCTTTGCGCAAGGTGATCACTTCGCCAAATCCCGCCTTGTCCAGCAGCCAGGCAACACTTCCGCTGCGCTCCCCACCGCGCCAGCAGTGCACACGAATGCGGCCATCGGGTGCCAGCGCACGCGCGTCCTCAACAATTGCTGCCAGCTTCGGACCAACGATGCGCAGGCCTTCAAGTACCGCTGCGTCGCGGCCCTGTTGTTTGTAAAGCGTACCCACCACGGCGCGTTCTTCATTGCTGAAGAGCGGCAGCGAATGCGCTCCGGGAATGTGCCCGTGCGCGTACTCTCCGGGCGAGCGCACATCGATGATGGGCGCGTCCTGCGCAAGGAAGTCTTCTATGCCGGACGAACGGACCATGTTAGGAGCAAGGTAGGAGCATGGGCAGGGGTAATTGGATCCTGCGCCTGCCCCTGCTCCTGGTGTTCAGCTGATCGGGTTCAGGATCACGCTGAAAACGGTGATGCTGTTGGGGTCGCGATCGTAAAAGAGCTTGTCCAGGGCTTCCAAGACGTTCTTCGCGCGGAAGTACGAGGTCTGCAATCCACTGTCACCACGCGCGCTCCACTGGATGGTGTAGCTGCTCGTGCGCTCCTTGTAGGTCTTCACGTACTCCAGCATCGTCCGCAGCGCGTCCAGCTTGTCGCTGCCCGTGGTGGCGTGGAAAAGGAAGCTCTGGTTGTGGTTCGGGTTCAGTGTGATCACATGCAAGGTGGTGTGCTTGCCCTTTGCATCGAAGTTGAAGACCAGGTTGTCCTTGCCAAGGCCGATGTAGTTGCCGATCTCCTTCTGCAGGTTGGCTAGTTCCAGATTGCTGTCGCGGGTCATGTGATCGGTTCTTGGGGCGACAAAATTAGGCGTGCAGGGCTGGTGCATACTCCGGGATCAAGCGCTGCATCGCAGGGACCATGTCGGTGGAAGGAAGTTCCAGCAAGCGATCCACCTGCGCAGGTACATCTGCTTCCACGGCTGCAACACGACCAATGAGGATGCGCGGATGGTGGGTGGGCAAGGTGTTCTCGCTCGTGGCCAGCAGTTCCTCGTAGAGCTTTTCACCTGGGCGCAGGCCCGTGTACACGATGGAGATGTCCACCCCGGGCTCCTTGCCGCTCAGGCGGATCATCTTGTCGGCGAGGTCGGCAATGCGCACCGGCTGGCCCATGTCGAAGACGAAGATCTCCCCGCCCTTGCCCATGGCCGCTGCTTCCAAAACCAGGCGACATGCTTCTGGAATGGTCATGAAGAAGCGGTTTACCTCCGGGTGCGTGACCGTGACCGGTCCACCGGCCGCGATCTGCTTGCGGAAGAGCGGTATCACCGAACCACTGCTGCCGAGCACGTTGCCGAAACGGGTGGTGATGAACGCGGTATCGGCCTCTTTCGCGATGGCGCCCACCACCATTTCAGCCACACGTTTGCTGGCACCCATCACACTGGTCGGGTTAACGGCCTTATCGGTACTGATGAGTACGAACCGCTCAACTCCAAGTTCTGCTGCGAGTTCCGCCACGATCCGCGTCCCGCCCACGTTCGTGCGCACGGCTTCGGCCGGTTGCGCTTCCATCAGGGGCACGTGTTTGTACGCTGCAGCATGAAAGACCACCTGCGGACGTTGGGCTGCGAACACCTCCTGCATGCGTGTTCGATCACGTACGTCGGCCACGAGCACCGCCAGGTTCGCCGCGCGACCTTTCCCCTGCAATTCCATCTGCACATCGTAGAGGCCTGACTCCGCGATGTCCACGAGCGTCAGTTGCGACACGTGCATGTCGGCGAGTTGGCGCACGAGTTCGCTCCCGATACTGCCCGCTGCTCCGGTAACAAGCACACGCTTTCCCGCAAGCAAGGCGCGTACAGCGGCCTGTTCCAACTGGATCACCGGACGGCCCAACAGGTCCTCGATGCGCACTTCCTGGATCTGTCCAGCGCTCAACTGGCCGTTGATCCAATCGTGTACCGGTGGAACGGTGAGCACGCGCACTTTCGCGGCGATGCATGCATCCACCACCCGACGGCGGTTCTCTGGATCCGGCTTACCGATGGCGATGATCAGTTGGTCCACGGCTTCGCCCTCCAGCAAGGCCGGGAGCCGCTCGCTCGGGTGGATAAGCACACCCTCCAACCGTTTTCCTGCCTTGTGCGCATTGTCGTCCACGAAGGCGAGCACCTCGTACTTCACCGATCCTTCACGCTCCAACGTGCGCTTGGTGATGAGCCCTGCTTCACCGGCTCCATGGATGATCACGCGCACGCGTTCCTTGCCCGCACCACGTGAGCGCAGGTGGATGAGCTTGAAGCCGATCCGCGACGTGATCAACAACATGGCCGTGGCCATGAAGTCGATGATGATCACCGCGCGGGGCAGGAAGTAGAATCCATCGAAGAAGAAGTAACGCAGCACGCTCACCACGCCGAAGCCGAGCGAACCGGCAAGCACTGTGAGGAAGATGCGGCGTGCATCGTCGGTACCGGTATGCCGCACCATCTGGCGGGGAATGCCCGCGATGAGAAAGGAAGCCCCCCGAATGAGCAGGAAGAGCGGAACCACTGGCAGCAGCAGGTCCACCTCGTGCGGCGGCACGTTGAAGTTGAACCGCAACAGGTATGCTGCTGCGAGGGCTACCAGGCATAGCACCAGATCGATGAGCAGGATGCCCCAGCGAGGGAAGATGCGCGGTACGGCCATGGATCGCCGCCGAAGATAGAAGGCAGGGGAGGCCCGTGCCTTCGGCATAGGGTCGGGCATTCGCAAGCAGGAAGACACATCCGCAGATTCGCAGATGGGCCTCCGCGGTATGCCACGGAGGGTTGCCCGCGCGCATCTGCGAAATCTGCGGATGCGTTCGCATTCCTGATCGCGAGGCAGCTTCCGACGCAGCTTCCGTCTTCCGTTCGCATCTTCGCCCACGATCATTCCACCTATGCCAGTATCCCTCGTCACCGGCGGCGCCGGCTTCATGGGCGCCCACCTCGTGAAGGAATTGCTTGCCATGGGCCATACCGTGGTGGCGCTCGATGACCTCAGCGGCGGCTTCGCCGATCAGGTGGATCCACGCGCCACATTCGTGCAAGGCTCCATCAACGACCACGAACTGGTGGAGAAGCTCTTCGCGGAGCATCGCTTCACCTACGTCTATCACCTGGCCGCCTACGCTGCGGAAGGCCTCAGCCATTTCATCCGCCGCTTCAACTACCAGAACAACCTCATCGGCAGCATCAACCTCATCAATGCCAGCGTGAAGCACGGCGTGAAGTGCTTCGTGTTCACTTCATCCATCGCGGTGTACGGCGCCTTGCAACCACCGATGCGGGAGGATATGCGTCCCGTGCCCGAGGATCCCTACGGCGTGGCCAAGCTCGCCGTGGAAATGGACCTCGCTGCTGCGCGCCACATGTTCGGTCTGGACTACGTGGTCTTCCGTCCGCACAACGTGTATGGCGAGTACCAGAACATCGGCGACCGCTACCGCAATGTGGTGGGCATCTTCATGAACCAGCTCATGCAGGGCCAGCCGCTCAGCGTCTTCGGTGATGGTGAACAGCAACGTGCCTTCAGCTACATCGGCGACATTGCGCCCATCATGGCGGTAGCTGCGGAAACACCTTCGGCATACGGTGAGGTCTTCAACGTAGGTGCCGACACGCCCTACACCGTGAACCAACTCGCCGAGTTGGTGATGGACGCCATGGGCATGCGCAGCGAACTACGCCACCTGCAGGCGCGCAACGAAGTGGTCTTCGCCTTCAGCGATCCGGTGGGCGCTTCCCACAGGCAGCGATGGTGGAGTGCATGCCTTTCGGAAGCGGAAGGACGACCACCCCGCCTCGCCGAACGGCTGCCCGCCTTTGGTCTGGGCGAAGGCAACCGGTGCTCGCAAAAGCGGTCACTTCGGCAACATCGAGATCGAGCAGGGGCTGCCGCCGAGTTGGAGGGAGGGGTAGAGCTTTGTCACCCTGAGATTGTCGAAGGGTGATCTGCTTCAATCATGGTTCGTCCTTCGACTCAGCAGGTGGCTCACCATGACAGCGCAAGGCGCCCCACTTTCCGTCCCCGGTTATCTTCGGCCACCTGCATGCCTTCGATCCTCTTCGTCGCCAGCCACCGCCCGGGCCGCAGCCCGAACCAGCGGTTCCGCTTCGAGCAGTACATGGGGCACTTGGAGGCCAATGGCTTCCACTGCGAGCTCAGCTACTTGGTGGAGGCAAGCGACGATAGCTTCCTCTACAAGCCCGGCCATTTCCTGGACAAGCTGCGCTTCGTGCGCCGCAGCATCGCCAAGCGTCGCCGCGATGTGGCCCGCATGCGCGACTTCGACATCATCTTCATCTGCCGCGAGGCCTTGATGACGCGCAGCACGCTCTTCGAGCGGGCCTTCCGCAAGGCGGGCGCGCGCATCGTCTTCGATTTCGATGACAGCATCTGGCTCAGCAATGTGAGCGATGCCAACCGTCGCTGGAGCTGGGTGAAGGACGCCAGCAAGACCAGCAAGCTCATCGCCCTTGCGGACAAGGTCTTCGCAGGCAACGACTACCTCGCCGATTATGCGCGCGGCTTCAACAAGAGCGTGGTCGTGGTGCCCACCACCATCGACACGGACGAATACCAGCCGCGTACACAGCGCCCCGACGGTCCGATCGTGATCGGCTGGAGCGGAAGCATAACCACCATCCAGCATTTCCAGTATGCCATCCCGGCGTTGCGCGCCATTCGTGAGCGCTTTGGTGACAAGGTCACCTTCCGGGTGGTGGGGGATGGCAGCTATTCCGTTCCGGAACTCGGCATCAAGGGCCTGCCGTGGCGCAAGGACACCGAACTGGACGACCTGCGCGCCATGGACATCGGCATCATGCCCTTGCCCGATGATGAATGGGCGCGCGGTAAGTGCGGCCTGAAGGGCTTGCAATACATGGCGCTCGGCATCCCCACGCTCATGAGCCCCGTGGGCGTGAACAGTGCCATCATCCAGGACGGCGTGAACGGCTTCCTGGCCCGCGATACTGATGAATGGGTGATGAAGCTGGGCCGCCTGATCGATGATGCCGACCTTCGCCGCAGCATGGGTGCCGAAGCACGCCGCTCCGTGGAAGAGCAGTGGAGCACAAGAGCCTGGCGCGATCGGTATGTCCAACACTTCAACGAACTCCTCCATGGAAGCAACGATGCAAGACCTGAAGAAGACCGCGCTCACGCACGTGCATGAAGCCCTCGGGGCCAAGATGGTACCCTTCGCTGGCTACCTCATGCCGGTGCAATACACCGGCGTGATAGATGAGCATGTGAACGTGCGCGCGAACGTCGGGATGTTCGACGTGAGCCACATGGGCGAGTTCATCGTGCGCGGTCCGGGTGCCCTGGACCTGATCCAGAAGGTGACCAGCAACGATGCCAGCAAACTGGCCGTGGGCAAGGTGCAGTACAGTTGCCTGCCCAACAAGACCGGCGGCATCGTGGACGACCTGCTCGTGTACCGCATGCAGCACACCGACGATCACCACTATGTACTCGTGGTGAACGCCAGCAACATCGAGAAGGATTGGAACTGGATCAACAGCCTGAACACCTTCGATGCCAAGCTGGAGAACATCAGCGACCACATGAGCTTGTTGGCCGTGCAAGGGCCGAAGGCGGTTGACACGCTGAAGGGATTCTTCACCGAGGACATCGCGAGCATGCCGTACTACACGGCGATGTACGCTGAGATGAAAGGGGTGGGGCTCGTGCTCCTGAGCACCACGGGTTATACCGGTGCCGGCGGGTACGAGGTGTACATGCCGAACCCATTAGCGGAAAAAGCCTGGAACGCGATCATGGAAGCGGGCAAGCCACACGGAATAAAGGCAACAGGTCTCGCAGCGCGCGATACGCTCCGTTTGGAGATGGGTTTCTGCCTCTACGGCAACGACATCGACGACACGACTTCTCCAATTGAAGCCGGTCTGGGATGGATCACTAAATTCACCAAGGACTTCACCAACAGTGCGGCCTTGAAAGCGCAGAAGGACAGCGGCACCCAACGCAAGCTCGTAGGCTTCGAGCTGATCGATCGCGGTATTCCCCGTCACGATCATCCGGTGGTGGATGCCCATGGTGCGGTTATCGGCAAGGTCACCAGTGGCACCATGAGCCCCTCGCTCAACAAGCCCATCGGTATGGCCTATGTGCCAACGGCGAACGCTGCCGTGGGTAGCGAGATCCTCGTTGATGTACGCGGCAAGCAATTGAAGGGCGTGGTGGTGAAACTGCCCTTCCTCAACCAGGGCTGAGAAATGCACCACAGAGGCACCAGAACACGAGACGGTCCTTTCCGGCCTGGCGCCTTTGCGGCCATCGCGTTGATGCAGGACGAGATCCGCAATAGCGACTACAAGTACCGAGTGGAGGTCTGCTTCGTTCCGGGGCAGTATCCGCTCTACGCTGCGGACATGGGTATCGTCGTTGTCATCGACATCCTGCGCGCCACCAGCGCCATGGTAGCCGCGTTCGAACACGGTGTGGACCGGATCATTCCGGTGGGTACCATCGAAGAAGCGCGGCAGTACATCGGTCGTGCGGGCTACATCGCAGCAGCCGAACGGGACGGTCAGGTGGTGGAGGGCTTCTCCTACGGGAACTCTCCACTTGCCTACGTGGATCAGGACCTGCGAGGGCAGACCATCGTGATGACCACCACCAACGGCACCAAGGCCATCAATTTGGCCAAGGGCGCGAAGAAGGTCGTGATCGGCTCCTTCCTCAATCTCACCGCGCTCAGCGATTGGTTGGTATCGCAGAACGAGAACGTGTTGCTGCTCTGCTCCGGATGGAAGGACAAGTTCAACCTGGAGGACAGCGTCTTCGCCGGTGCGCTGATGGAGCGCTTGATCGCCAGCGGCAAGTTCGGCGTGGAGGAGGACAGCAGCATCGCCGCCAAGTACATGTACATGAGCGCGCGCGACAACTTCATGAGCATCCTGAAGGCCGCGCCGCGTCGTCGCCGCATCGAACAGTTGAAGTTGCTGCCCGATGCGAAGTATTGCCTCACGCCCGACCAAAGCACCGTGATCCCCATCCTGCGCGAAGGGGAACTGGTGCGCATGTAATCATGGGCCGCAAAGACGCAAAGACGCGAAGCAGCCCACGCCCCCTTCGCTTGCGCCTTTGCGCCCTCCTTCCGCACCGGCATCGTAGTAGTGGTCCTGGTGGTACTCGCGGTCCTGCTCGCGCCTTCCGTGGTGGAGCCCGCTCAGGCATGGGGCTTCTACGGCCACAAGCGCATCAACCGCATGGCCTGCTTCACGCTGCCCCCAGAGATCTTCCCTTTCTTCAAGCGGCACATGGATTTCATCAGCGACCACGCCGTGGATCCCGATCGTCGCCGGTACGCGGTGCCCGATGAAGCGCCGCGGCATTACATCGACATCGATCATTACGGCGCAGGTGGCCAGGACCCGTTCGCGGTGGTCCCGGTGAAGTGGAAGGATGCGGTGGAGAAATTCACCGAGGACACGCTCAAGGCTTATGGCATCGTACCGTGGCACATCCAGGTGGTCTATGCACGCTTGATCGAGGCGTTCCAGCGCGGCGATGTGGATCGGATCCTTCGCTACTCAGCGGATCTGGGGCACTACATCGGCGATGCGCACGTGCCGTTGCACACCACCGAGAACTACAACGGCCAACTCACCAACCAGCATGGCATCCATGCGTTCTGGGAGAGCCGCATTCCCGAGCTCAGTGCGGATAGCTATGACCATCTCGTTGGCCGCGCCGAGTACATCGATGATCCCCTCGCTGTTGCATGGGAGGCGGTGCATGCGAGCCACCTTTGCGTGGATAGCGTGCTCGGCATCGAGAAGAGCCTGAGCGAGACCTATCCGGAGGACCAGCGCTACGTGTTCGAGGATCGCGGTCGAAGCGGGATGCGCACCTACAGTCGCGATTACACCAAGGCCTACGAGGATGCCATGATGGGCATGGTGGAGCGCCGGATGAACGCAAGCATCATCACACTGGGCAGCTTCTGGTACAGTGCCTGGATCAACGCCGGTCAACCGGACCTGGACCGCTTCGAGCAAGCGGATGTGAGCGACAGCTTGAAGGCGGTGCTCAAAGCCGAGGAAGAGATGTGGCAGGAGGACCAGAAAGGATTCGGGCGGGAACACGAGTAGCCTTGCAGCAAGCAGGAGCGCAAAAGCCCCGCACCGTTATCGTGCGGGGCTTTTGCGTTCCTAGTATCAGTTCTTGCGCTCCAAGCGCATCTCTTTACGCTTCTCCATGTGCTTGGCCTTCGCCTCTTCCTTCTTCGCCTGCCACTGTTTGTACTGTTCTTCCGAAAGGACGCCTTTCAGTTCCGCTTCTTTTGCCTCTTGAATGGCCTTGCCTTTTTCCTGTTTGCGCATTGCTTCCATCTGCGCCTGACGTTCTGCCCGCAGCGCTTCGGCCTGCTCCGCGTACTTGAGGTTGATGGCGGCCACCTTCGCTGCTTGGTCCTCCACCAGTCCAAGTTCCTTGGTCATACGGTCGGTCTGCAGTTGAGCGCGCTCCTGCGGGCTCTTGCGATCTTTCTCCGTGTCCTGGGCTTGCGCCGCAACGGTCATTACCGTGAGCGCGATGATCAACAGCTTCTTCATGGTCGTGTTGGTTGTTGTGTTCATGGGACGTGGACCATGCAAAAGGGTTCGATCGCCTTTGGATCTCGTTAACAGTTCTTGACAGAGGTCGCTCGTGGTAGGTGCTCGGTATCCCTTCGGGAACCCCCCGCGGCCGGGCCAAGCGCCCCCCCCCCCCGCCCCCCCAGACCCCCCCTCCCCCCCCCCCCCCCCCCCCCCCCCCCGGTGGCCGCCCCCCCCGGCCCCTCTCCCCCCCCCCCCCCGGGCCCCCCCCTCGCCCCCCCCCTCCCCCCCCCCCCCTGCCGCCCCCGGCCCTCCCCCCCCCCCCCCCCCCCCCCCTCCCCCTGCCCCCCGGGCCCCCCCGGCCCCCGGCCCCGGGCGGCCCCTGGCCTGCCCCCCCCCCCCGTGGCGCCGTCCCCCCCCCCCCCCCCCCCGGTTGCCCCCCCCCCGCGGCCCCCCCCCCCCCCGGCGGGGCCCCCCCCCCCCCTCCCCCCCCCCCCCCCCCCCCCCCCGCGGGGCCCCCCCGGGGCCCCCCCCCCCCCCCCCCCTCGGGACACCCCCCCCCCCCCCCCCCCCGCCCCCCCCCCCCCGCCCCCCCCCACCCCCCCCCCCCCCCCCCCCCCCCCCCCCCCCCCCCCCTTCCCCCCCCCCCCGCCGGCCCCCGCTCCCGCGGGCGGGGCCCGGGGGCCCCCCGCCCCCGGGGCGGCCCCCGGGCGGCCCCCCCCCGCCCGGCCGCCGGCCCCCGGCCCCCCCGCGCGCCCCCCCCCCCCCCGCCCCCCCCCGCGGCCCCGCCCGCCCCCGGCCGCCCCGGCCCGGCCCCCCCCCCCCCCCCCCCCCCCCCCCCCCCCCCCCTGCCCGCCCCCCCCCCCCCCCCCGCCCCCCCCGGGGTGGCGCCCACCCCCCCCCCCGCAGGGGTGGAACACCGGGAGCGCGCGAAGAGTAGTGCGCTGTGAATAAGCGCGCACAGCGTATCGTGGAGCCGGGTAAGATGGAGGTGCTGGCCCAGGCATGGATTCGCTCCTTCTCAACGGAACAGATCAAGCTGCCCCACTTCCGGTCGTCGGAAAAGGTCCGTGCGCAATGCAGGAACCCGCCGACCCGCGAAGACGCGCTTGTGCGTGATCTTGAACAGTTGATCGATGTTGCGTGCGAAGGCACCTTCTCCCTTCATGCGCCGCCCGTATTGCGAGTCGTTCATGCTGCCGCCGTGCATCTCGCTCACCTGCGCGATCACCTTCGACGCGCGGTCCGGGAAGTGCTCATGCACCCAGTTGTCGAAGACCGGTTTCACCGCGCCGTTGGTGCGGACGATGGTGTAGCCCGCACCGAGCGCTCCCGCATCCCCCGCTGCTTGCAGGAGTGCAGGCACTTCGTCCGTGTTCAGGGCCGGAATGATGGGAGCTATCATCGCCATGGTGGGAACTCCCGCCTGGGTGAGTGCTTCGATCGTGCGGACGCGGTTGGCACCTGTGCTCGTGCGCGGCTCCATCACGCGGCGCAGGTCCTCGTTCAGCGTGGTGAGACTGATCGCAACGGAAGCGATGCCGAGCTGCGCCATTTCCGAAAGGATATCGAGGTCGCGTAGGATGAGCGCGTTCTTGGTGATCATGCCCACCGGCTGCTTGAACTCCAAGCAGATCTCCAGCATACGGCGCGTGATCTCCTCCTTGCGTTCCACGGGTTGGTAGCAATCGGTGTTCCCGCTGAACATGATCGGTTCCGGCAGCCACTTCCTGTTCATCAAGGTTTGCCGCAGTACTTCGGGGGCATTGCGCTTGAGAATGATGATGCGTTCGAAATCCAAGCCCGCACCGTAGCCCCAATATTCATGCGTGGGTCTTGCGTAGCAGTACGCGCAACCGTGCTCGCAGCCTTGGTAGGGGTTAATGCTCCAACTCATCGGCAGGTCCGGCGAAACCACCTTGTTCACGATGGTCTTCGGGTTCTCCACCACGTAGCGTGTACGGCGATCGTCTTCCTCCACTTCGTCGATGCCTTCCCAATGCACCACGCCGTAGCTGTGCTTCAGGAAGCGGTTGGCCACCTGCACGGCAGCGCCGCGGCCCTTGATGGGTTTACCGTCGATCGGCATACGGACAAGATGCGAAAGAACTCCAGCATGGTCCCACCGAAGTCTCCTTGCGGAATGTGGCGGAAATTCCCCATCTCGTTGTGGTCGCTGAGTGTCCACTGCAATGGATGCGGACAACGAGGATCTTGCGGCCGAGCTGCACCTAGCTTTCGCCCCCCTTAGCGGGTTCATCCATGACGACCCAAGTGATCAGCAAAGTGGCTGTGCTCATCCGGCACAGGAAGAGTGCTTTGCTGAAGAGCTGGCGCGATCAGGTACGCGGATTACCAAGCGCGGCCCATCTCGATATCCCCACCCTCAACGATCACATACCGGCGCTGCTGGATGAATTGGCACTGGCGCTGGAACAGCCCTCGGATACGTCCATCACGGAAGCACTGCGTGATGGGACACCGCCAGAGCACGGCATCCAACGGTTCGAGGATGGCTTCGACATCACGGAAGTGGTTTCGGAGTACAACATCCTGCGTGGGTGCGTGCACGATCTTGCGGTGGAGAACGATCTGAGCCTCGAGGGACGTTCGTTCCACGTCCTGAACCGGGTGCTGGACGAGGCGATCGGCTTGGCGGTGAAGACGCACGCCGAGCAGCGCGCACTGGAGGTGAAGAGGCGCAGGGAAGAGTACCTCGCGTTCGTGGCGCATGACCTGCGCAATCCGCTCACCGCCATCTCGTTGGCCGCAAGTGTGCTGGAGATGGATCTGCAAGAGAAGTCCGGCAGTGTCGAAAGCGCCCAGATGATCAAGACCCTTCATCGCAATGTGGGCCAGTTGGAGGCGCTCGTTGCGAAGGTGCTGGAGGAGAACACCGACCACGGTGCGGACGATGGCGTGCATCCGGTAAAGCGCTACTTCGACCTGTGGCCCATGGTGCAGGGGATCGTGCAAGCCATGAAGCCGGTTGCGAGCGCTTCCGAAACCAAGCTCATCAACCTGGTAGCGGACGATCTGATGGTCTTCGCCGATCACAGCCTATTGCGCCGGGTGTTCCAGAACCTCATCAGCAACGCCATCACCTACTCACCGGGCGGCGAGGTGCGCATCGGCGGCCGCATGAACGAGGAGGATGGTGCCACGGAATGCTGGGTAACGGATACCGGTTCAGGTATCGAGGCATACAGGCTCGAAAAGGTGTTCGAGAAAGGGGAGGGTGACCCCGAACGCGAGGACAGCACGGGCCTGGGGTTGGCCATCGTGAAGAGCTTCGTTGAAGCGCATGGCGGAACCGTGCAAGCCGAAAGCGCGGAAGGGCAGGGGACCACGATCCGCTTCACGCTGCCGGGGAAAAAGTGAGAAGAGGTTATTCGGTCTACTCCTGCCTCCGCCTTCACACCGTTCGTCGGCACCTTCGCTTCCACTTCAGCAATACGCCTCTGATCGGGCCTCCGTAGCAAGGAGTCCGGCGTTACGCTGATGGAATCGATACCGAGTTCCACGAGGAATTGCGCGAAGTCGGGGAAGTCGCTGGGGCCTTGGCCGCAGATGCCCACCTTGGTCTTGGTCTTCTTGGCGCTGGTGATGAGCATGCGGAGCATGCGCTTCACGGCTTCGTTGCGCTCGTCGTAGAGGTGCGCCACCAGCGCGCTGTCGCGGTCCAGGCCGAGGGTGAGCTGCGTGAGGTCGTTGCTGCCGATGGAGAATCCATCGATGTATTGCGCGAACTCATCGGCCATGATGATGTTGCTCGGTATCTCGGCCATGAGGTAGACCTCCAGACCTTCCTTGCCGCGCTCCAGTCCGTATTGCTTCATCACCACGGCCACTTTCTTCAGCTCGGTCACCGTTCGGCAGAAGGGCACCATCACCACCACGTTCTTCAGGCCCATCTTCTCGCGCACGCGCTTGATGGCCTTGCACTCCATGCCGAAGGCCTCCTTGTACGCTTCGCTGTAGTAGCGGCTCGCGCCGCGCCAGCCGATCATCGGGTTCTCTTCGGTGGGCTCGAAGTGTTCGCCACCCAAGAGGTTCTTGTATTCGTTGCTCTTGAAGTCGCTGAAGCGAACGATGACCTTGTTGGGGTAGAAGGCGCTGGCAATTTTCGCGATGCCGTAGCTGAGCTTCTTCACGAAGAAGGTCTCCTCGTCCTCGTAGCCGTTGATGAGGTAGCTGATGCGGCCGCTGAGGGCCACGTCGCCGAGCTCCTTGTGCTGCAGCAGTGCGAGCGGGTGCGCGCAGATGTAGTTGTTGATGATGAACTCCTCGCGCGCCAGTCCCACGCCGGCGTTCGGCAGGCTGGCGAACTTGAAGGCCATGTCCGGCGAAGCCACGTTGAGCATGATGGGCGTGCGCACTTTCGGGATCGCGCTCAGCAGCGTTTCCTCGGTGACGTACGGCACGTGCCCGGCGTAGATCACACCGGTGTCGCCTTCGCAGCAACTGATGGTGATCTCGTCCCCGTTCTCCACTTTCTCCGTGGCATCGCCGCAACCCACGATGGCAGGTACGCCCATCTCACGTGCAACGATCGCTGCGTGACAGGTCCTGCCGCCCTTGTTGGTGACTATGGCCGCCGCCTTCTTCATGATCGGTTCCCAATCGGGATCGGTCATGTCGGTTACGAGCACGTCGCCCTTTTGGAAATCCTTGCCATCCGTGCCGCCCCCGCGACCATCGAGGCTGTACATGATGCGCACCTTGCCGGTGCCCACGCGCGCTCCGATCGCGATGCCCTTCGCGATGATCTTCTCATCGCCCTTGGGCTGCAACTTGTAATCCACCACCTTGTCGGCGTCGCCGCGGCTGTGGATGGTTTCCGGCCGCGCTTGCAGGATGAAGAGCTGCTTGCTCAATCCGTCCACGGCCCATTCCACGTCCATGGGGCACCAGGTGCCCTTTTTGTCGCTGTAGTACTTCTCAATGGCCACCACGCTCTTGGCCAGTTCCAGCGCCTGTTCGTCGGTTATGCAGAAGCGATTGCGCATGGGGCGCTCCACCGGCACCACCAACACTGATTCGCCCGGCTCCACACCGTAGATCATCTTGCGGTCCTTGTTGCCCAGCTTCTTCTCGATGATGCTGCTGAAGCCTTCGTTCAGCGTCGGCTTGAAGACCAGGAATTCATCGGGGCTCACGCTGCCCTGCACCACCATCTCGCCCAAGCCGTAGCTGCCGTTGATGAGCACCACGTCCTTGAAACCGCTCTCGGTATCCAAGGAGAAGGCCACGCCGCTCGAAGCCAGATCGGAGCGCACCATCTTCTGCACGCCCACGCTCAGGCCGATATTGAAGTGGTCGTAGCCTAGGTTGTGGCGGTACACGATGGCGCGATCCGTGAAGAGCGACGCGAAGCAGTTCCGCACGGCGGTCAGCAGTTCCTCCGGACCGCGCACGTTCAAGTAGGTCTCCTGTTGCCCCGCGAAGGATGCATCGGGCAGGTCTTCCGCAGTAGCTGACGAGCGCACGGCCACGTCGGTGGCATCCTGGCCGTACTGCTTGCTCATCTCCAAGTAGCGCGCAACAATGTCCGCGCTGATGTTCTCCGGGAACTTGCCGTTCTTCACCAAGGCACGCACCGCCAAGCCCGCGCGGCGGATGCTCTCCACATCCTCGGGATCCATCTTGCCTACCAGCTCGCGGATCTTGGCATCCAGCTCGTTGAAGTGGATGAAGGCCTCGTAGCTCGCCACCGTCACCACGAAGCCGCCGGGTACCTTCACACCCAGCTTGCCCAGGTTCTGGATCATCTCCCCCAAGCTGGCGTTCTTGCCACCCACGGTAGGGATGTCGCTGAGTTCAACTTCGTGCAGCCATTTCAGGTAGGGGGCGGTGCTCATGTGGAATGCTTGGGTACTGGGTACAAGACGAGGGAATTGCCGAATGGTCGTCGCGAAAGTGTAACAACGCGGCGGAATGGGACATGACAAGTGTTGGAAGTTCTCGACAGCCGCTCAAAGAGCGGCGCGTGGTTTTCATTTCTAGTTCTCGCCGACCGCATTAGGCTATTGCAGTATGCCCGTTCCCGTTCCCATTCGACATTCATTCCGGCTGATCGTCGGCGACCATGGCATCGCGCCTACTTTGCGCGAAATCCCCAACCACTATGAGTACGAAGAGAGCCACCCTGCGGAAGGGGAAGAGCGGCAACACGCGAACGGTCCCCAAGGGCAAGAACTCGCGGGCAACGCGCAAGACCGCCACGGCCAAGCGGGTAGCATTTGCCGCTGCCGGCGAAGCTGCCGTGAAGAAGGCTGCTCAAGTACCCGCCAAGAAGAAAGCCGCACCAGCCAAAACCGCTAGCGCCAAGGCGACGAAGGGCGGAGCGAAGAAATAAGCCGTGCTGGTCGGGTAGCTTGCTGCGCAGCACCTGTGGCGGTTGCACCTGAATTGGCCCCCGTTTTTTCATTTCGCAGCGCGCATCTCGTCCTTTGTAACATGAGGTTACGCGGTTCCATGCATGTGTTCCTGGTGATCGCGGGTCCGGTGTTGGCCCAAACGCCCATTTGCACCATACAGGGCAGCGGTGCGGCCAGCGCGTTCAACGGACAGGCCGTTACCACCACGGGGATCGTCACCGCCCTTTACAGTGGAACGGGAACCGTTCAAGGATTCTTCATCGAAGACCCTGCGTGCGATGCCAATGGCAATACGAGCAATGGGCTCTTCGTGTACGACCCCAACACCACGGGCATTGCGCTGGGCGATCGCGTGAGCGTGAGCGCAACGGTGCAGGAGTTCCAATCGCTCACGGAACTTTATGCGGTAACGAACATCACGGTGATAGGCTCCGGGACCGTGACACCCACCAACGTGAACCTGCCCCTTGCCGCACTTGCGGACTGGGAACGCTTCGAGGGCATGCTGTTGCGTTTCCCACAAACGCTCGCGGTTACCGACAACGATGATTGGGCGCAATACGGGGAGCTGGTGTTGGCACCAGCAAGGCTTGTGCAACCCACGCAAACGATAGACCCCAACGACGCGGACCCGAACGGTACTACCAGCACGGGTAACAGCAATGTGGCTTCGATCAACGCGGCGAGCAATGCCAACACGCTTTCCAGCATGCTCCTGGACGATGGACGCACATCCAGCTACCCCGATCCACCGCCGCTGATGGGTCCCGAGGGCACCTTGCGCTGTGGCAGCACGGTGACCAACCTGACGGGTGTGCTGCATTATGCCTACAGCGAATACCGCTTGCATCCGGTGGGCACCGTCCCCTTGGTGCATGCTCCGCGTCCGGCGGTGCCCGATGTGGGTGGGGACGTGCGCGTGGCTGCTTACAACGTACACAACTACTGGAGCACGCTCGGCGGCTTCGGGGCGGCCACCAGCGGAGAGTTGGTGCGCCAGCGCACCAAACTTGCAGCGGCACTCCACGGCATGAACGCCGATGCACTGGTGCTTTGCGAAGTGCAGGACAACGATGTGGCATGGCCCGATCTTCTGGCTGCGCTCAACGCCCTGAGCGCGCCCACGGTGTATGCCGCGCTGGAGCGGAACGATGGTTTTGGTACCAAGCCCGTGATCTTCTATCGAACGGACGTGCTCACCCCGGTGACCGAACTCTACGGGATCTACACCAGCACTTTCGAGCGGGTACACATCACCCAAGGTTTTGAGGTGAACACCACGGGTGGCCGGTTCCTGCTCAGCAGCATGCACCCGCACAGCAAACTCTGCGACAATGCCACCGGCGCGGACCTGGACCAAGGTGACGGTCAAGGTTGCTACAACGCACGCCGACGCGACCAATGCCAGGAACTGGTGGACCACTGGGCGGGAATACGGAGCAGCAGCGGAATTGAAGCCCAGTTGATCGTGGGTGATTTCAACTCCTACTATCAAGAGGATCCACTGGACCTGATGCGGGCGGTCGGCTTGGTGGCGCTATTGCAGGCCACCCCGGACAACTACACCTACCGCTACAACAGCGTCTTCGGTGCACTGGACCATGCGTTCGCTACCGCATCGATGACGGATGCGATAACGGGGGCGGAGCCTTGGGCCATCAACGCCGATGAGCCTCCCGTGCTGGATTACCCCGATGCGAACATCGACTTCTACCAACCCAACGCATTCCGCAGCAGTGATCACGATCCGCTGCTGGTAGGGCTTGATGCGAACGAACTCGTGGTAGGCCTGAGCGAGGTGCGACCGGAGGCACGGCGCATCCACTTCCGCCAGGATGTCGCGAACCTGCTGGTACGATGGGAAGGAGTTGGGCTCGAACACATCGAGGTGCGGGATGCCATGGGCCGAACGGTGATGACCGAAGCGGCCAGCAACGGTGCGGCCGTCATATCTGGCACCGCTTGCCGCAGGCTGCTACGTGTGGCGTGGCACCGGCGCATTTTCGGTGGAAGCCGCAGGACGGTTCTTCGTGCCCTAGTTCCGCAGCTCACGCCCGCGCCACGAGGTACAACGCCAATTGACCCTTGCCCTTGGCAGCCGCAGCGCCGCGCGAGGCGAAGCTTTGTGCGCGCGGAGCTGGTACGATCCGCGAGATGGCATTTCGCGGTCGTTCATTTCTTCTTGATGGTCTCTTTGGCGAGCACCTTCTTCTCCTTGACAGGCCACCGCACTTCTATCTCGGCCACTTTAGCTTTCACGATGTCCTTGACCAGTGCAGCGGGCAGTGGCTTCAACGGAGTGAACTGGATGGTTCCCTTGCTCACGGTGAAGTCCTTCAATCGTTCCTTGAAGCCAACAGGAACGGAACCGTAGAGCGCAACGTGGTTCTTCGCCGCGCCCATGTACACCACCAGATGCCCATTGTACTTGAAGGCAGGAAGCCCGTAGCCGAAGTGCTCCTCGGCGCCGGGTGCGGCAGCGAGGATCTGCTTGCGCAGTTTCTCCAGTGCATCGCGCTGGCTCTTGGGCAAGGCTTTCAAGTAGTCGTTGGTATTGGTAGCGGCCGACATCGTGGTAGGTGTTGGCGTTGGGTAGTGCTCCGGTCCATCAGCTTCGCTTCCTTTGAAGCATGCGCAACAAGATCGCGGGGTGGGCAGGGTTGCTGGGGGTGCTGTTCTTCGTGGGTGAAGCGGTGATCGGTGGTTGGCAATTCGAAAGCTACAGCCACATGGGGCAGTTCATCAGCGAGACATACGCTTCCGGAACGCCATGGTCCGATGTGTTGCGTTTCGGTGGTGTGCTACCTGCGGGCGTTCTTTTCACACTCTTCGCGTTCACGTCAGCAAGCATACGCCCTGTTCCAAGTTCGGGCATGCTCGGCTTCATCGCGTTCGGGGTGTTCTATGGCTTGGGCACGGTGGCCACGGCGTTCTTCCCGTGCGACTTCGGCTGCGATCCCGACCGAACCGATCCAACACTTTCGCATCTTCTCCACTTCGCATCGGGTACGCTCACATACCTCTTCACACCGTTCTGCTTGTTGCTGATCGGTGCGTCGGCGAGGAAGTGGTCGAACGCAGCGGCGCTGTCGAAGACCTTGCTTGTTTGTGGTGCGATCATGCTCGCTGGTGTCGCCGTGCTGTTCCTCTTTCCGGTCGATGGGCTGCTGGGTCTGGATCAACGCATCATCGAAGGTGCGGCATTGGTGAGTATTGTGCGGTCTTCGCTCTACCTGTTGGAACGAACCGAGGCATAGGTCAGCATCTGCGCCGCTTATCTCGCTTTGCTGCACGTTCCATCACCAACGGTCGCGTGATGTCCCTGAGCACGTCCTTGCCTATCCAGCGTTCCGTTGCGTTGGCTGACCCACATGGCTCGGTGGCGATCACCAATGTGGCTGCATGGCACGCGTTGCTCCGCGCGCCGATGCTGCGTAAGGCCCAACTCACGGCCTTCTTCACGAAGTTGCGCTCATCGTTGGCGGCTTTCGCGCACAGGGGCAACAGTTCGAGGTAAGGTTTGTCCGGTCCTTTCTTGTCGTGCAAGGCCACGCTGGCAAGCAATGCGAAGGCAGCGCGTTTGATGAACTCCTCCTCGCTTGTCGCCCACATGGCCACCTTGTCCCAGGTGTGCGGCACTTGGTCCCACAGCTTGAAGCATGCCGTGTCGCAGATGGCCCAATTGTCGAAGTCCTCGCACCAGGCATCCATCTCTTTCGGCGTTACCTGCTTGGGGTCGGCTATCATCGTGGCCACCATGCGCGCCTCGTACCAGCCAGACTTCCAGAGTTGTTGTGCCAGTTGATGATCCGTGCCGATGGCCTTCGAGACCTTCTGCATATCGGCCATGCGCACGCCCCACGCTTTATCGGTGTGGATGCCGAAGCGTTTGCCCATGTCCTCGCGTACGCGCTTGTTGCCCAGCCCTTCCAGTTCGGAAAGCACCGCTGCTACATCCGATCGGCTCAGGCGGCTCATTATCTGATCATCTGATTTTCTGATCGTCTGATCATCTCAACCTACGATCCAGTTCAGTTCCGTGCGATAGTCCTTGGGGTCCATTACATCGTTCGGGTTGTTCAGGTAGCGCTCCCAGAAGCGGCCTGTCTCCCCATGGCCATTCTCGCGTACCCATTTCTGCAACACCGGCCAGGCTTGCGCCAAGCCTTCATAAGGACCCTGGTACACGCTTCGCACGACCTTCATAGAAGGCAGTTTGCTGCTGATCACACGACCTTCCGGCTTGATCGCTCTCGATACCGGGAACCCGATCTCGAAGTCGAAGGTGTCGCTCGGGCGGCGGTGGTGATAGGAGAACATCGGCCCATTGGGCTGCATGCCTTGTCGCTTGAGCAAGGCTAGCATCTCTTCGATCGCAGGGTCCATGTACCTGGGCATGTCGCGGCCGGGAATAATCAGCGGTATCGCAGCCGTGATGACTTCTTGCGTGGTGAAGAGTTCGGGTTGTGTGATCATGGAAATGCGGATCAGAGGATCGGAAAATGAGAAGAACAGAGGATGGCGCTAAGTGGCTTGGATGACCGTGATCCATGCACCTACGATAGCGCGAAGCGCGTTCTGTTTGGTTTTGATGTCAGCGGCATTCCCGAAGACGATCTGCGCGCGGTCGTTACCCAGCCACTTCAGTAAACCATCTGGATCCGGGATGCGGTCCTTCACCACGATGCCTTTCGCTTTCGCACCAGCGTGTAGGATGATCATCGGTTCTTTCATGTGTTTTGGGCCGTTCAGTGTAGCGAACCAATCACTGGTGCGGAAACTAGCAGTGTTCCACTTTAAGCCTTCCGCAATGGATGGGTCAACAGCGAGGATGATGGTTCGCAATGCGTCGATCTCCTTGCGGAGCGGATGCTGGTGCGCATCGAGAAGCGCGGTGGTTGCTGGGTCGAGACGTTCCATGGGTCTCAAGCTTGTGCTTCAGCGTGCGCCTTGAAGCGGTCGAGGATCGCTTGCCAGCCGGCCTTCTGCATCTCCACGCTGTTCTGCGTCTCGGCATCGAAGGATTCCATCACACGGGTGCCACCAGCCTCGGACGAGAAGAGGATCTCGCAGGTACGGCCATCCGCCATGGTGTAGGCGATGCGTTCATGCAACTGAACAGCATCGTATACGCCCTCGAGATCGAAGCTGAAGCTGCCATCTCGGGCGGCCATGGTGCTGCTGAAGCTGCCACCAACTCGCAGGTCGCTGCTCGCCTTGGGGCAGTGCCAGTCGTCGCTGGCCGCGTTCCATTGCATGATATGCACGGGTTCGGTCCAGCATTTCCAGACGTGGGTCAGGGGTTTGTTGACCAGTGCGGAAACGGTGATGCGTGTGAGCGTGCTCATGGAGTTGCGATCGTTTTGTTGTTCAGTTTTGAATGGCTTCGATGCCTTGTTCTTTCAGCCGTTGCAAGTTGTCCTTCATGGCTTGGAGTTGTTCGGGTGCATGGCCTTTCCAGTCCATCACTTCACCCACCACGCGCAAAGCTTCCTTCGTGCGGTAGGACTCCGTAGGATTGCCGGGGAACTTCTTGTTCGTCAGGTTAGGATCGTCTTCGTAGGCACCGGTCGGTTCCACGATGTAGATCCTTCCGCGCCCTTCGCCGGCGGCGAGTTCTGCACCCCAAGTGGCCGCGTCCAGCGTGGCGGTGAAGTAGACGTATTTCGCCGTGTTCCGTTGGCCGTAGTTCGATCGGAAGCCGGGTTCGATCAAGTGGCCCTGCTCCAGATCGGCCTTGGTGCCGTGGTAGAACGTCTGTTCATCCATGGCGCACATGATCTCTAATGACCGGCATCGAGCAACTCATCCAGTTGATCGAGACCCATCGTGAAGCCCTCCTTGAAGCCCATCGCCACTATCTGGTCCAGATCTTCGGGTGAAGCGAAGTGCAGGACCATGCGTACCATGGTTTGGTCGGTGCTCTCACTGAAAGTCGCTTCCCAACTCACCTTTGGCTTGATGCCGTTCGCCACACCGTTCTCATCGCAGAACGCATCACTTCAGGAGAAGTACGTTTTCGGCCGGATGGTCTCGTAGTCGAAGTAGCACCAATGGCGATCACCTTGTGGTCCTTGCATACAGTAGAGCCAGCGGCCGCCCTCCCTGAAGTCGAGCGACTTGATAATACACTCGTAGGGCTTCGGTGCCCACCACTTGCATAGGATGTCGGCTTGGGTCCAGGCGGCCCATACGGGATCGATCGGCGCGCTGAAGGCGCGCTCCACGGTGATCGACCGTGCTTCCTTCTGCACGATGAAATTGAAGATCGCTGACTTGTTCATGGATCAATTGTTCGAGCGTGTGTTCAGGTATTCGTCCAAGCGAGCGAGTGTCTGGTTCCCGCCTTCGATCGCTCCGTACTTCTCCACAACGAGGTCACGTGCTTCCTTGCTGGGGAAGATGGAGCGCATCGTGACCAGCGTTCCGCCGTCGGTCTCTACGAACGTGATGGTGGCTTCGAACATCATCTGGTCTTCCCGATCACCATGGTCGTGCACGATGCGCTCGACCGGGGAGATCTCCTTGTAGACCACCACGTTCGGGAACACGGTGCCGTCCGGACCGGTCATCGTGAACTTCCACCGACCGCCGATCCGGAAGTCCATCGAGATGGTCTTGGTCACGAAGCCGTCTGGACCGTACCAGTGTTCAAGGTGTGTCGGATCTGACCATGCCTCAAAGACGAGCGCACGCGGAGCCTTCACGGTGCGGGTGATGGTGACCTCGCGGTCGCCGGTCTTCATGGCCTTTTCTTTCTGGTCCTCGTTGTCTTTGCGGATGGGGCGCTGACTTCAACGGACTTTGCCTGTAGTTCCATCAGGTAGGCATCGAGCCTATCGAAGCGCTCTTCCCACATCTGGCGGTATTGCTGGAGCCAAGCGTCGGCTTCGCGCAGCGGCTCGGCTTTTAGTTCACAAGGGCGCCATTGGGCTTCCTTGCCACGGGCGATCAACTGCGCCCGCTCCAACACTTTCAAGTGTTTGCTGATGGCAGGCAAGCTCATCGCGAACGGTGCGGCGATCTCGTTCACCGATGCCGCTCCCGTGGAAAGACGCGCAAGGATCGCACGACGCGTAGGGTCAGCGAGCGCCGAGAAGGTGAGGGATAGGCGGTCCATTTTTCTTTGACGCGACAAACGTATTAAACCATATGGTTAAATACAATTTCTGCTTGCGCTTTTCTTCCTCACCTACCTTGCTTGCATGCGATCCGTCGTCATAGTGGCTTGGTTGACACTCCTCTCAGCACAGGCACAACAACCCCTGCTGATCGGCTACTACGCTGGTGATGGACGCAATTTGGAGGAGCACCGGATCGAACAGCTCACCCATTTGATCTGGTGTTTCGGCCACGTACGCAACGATTCCATGGTGATCTCCCCGGCGCAGGACCCCATCATTGCACGCATGGTGCGGATGAAGGCACGCAACCCGGACCTGAAGGTGCTCTTGAGCGTAGGAGGCTGGGGTGGCTGCGCGAATTGTTCGGAAACCTTCGCGAGGGAAACGGGGCGAAGAACGTTCGCTGCGAGCGTTCGCGCGCTGCTGGATCTCCACCATGCCGACGGCATCGACCTCGATTGGGAATATCCGGCTGTTCCGGGCCCACCGGGTCACAGCTACTCTGACGCAGATCGCCACCATTTCACCCTGCTTGTGCGCGAATTGCGCAGAGCGCTCGGCGATCGGTACGAGATATCCTTCGCCGCAGGCGGTACGGATGAGTGTTTGCTCAAGGGCTTCGAATGGGACAGAATCATGCCCCTGGTGGATCGCATGCACATCATGAGCTATGATCTCGTACACGGATACAGCACTACGACCGGGCACCATACGCCGCTCTACGCATGCACGGGGCAGGAACTGAGTGCCGACGGTGCCGTGCAGCTACTTGACTCGTTGCAGGTTCCCTTGGAGAAGGTGGTCATTGGTAGTGCGTTCTATGTCCGCATCTGGAAGGACGTGGCACCCGTGAACAACGGTTTGTTCCAACCGGGAACATTCAGCCATAGCATTTCGGCAAGCGCCGTGGATACGACCCTTACCGCGGAGCGAGGTTGGTCGCTCTTCCGCGATAAAGAGGCATGCGCAGCGTATGCATACAACAGCGCCGCGCGGCAGTTCGCCACGTATGATGATCCGGCCAGTGTTGCCGCCAAGGCAGGCTATGTGCGCAGCAAGGGCTTGGGCGGGATCATGTTCTGGCAGCTCATCGACGACGACCCGGTCAATGGACTGCTCAACACCATGCATCGGGCGTTGCGCAGCCCGTGAACCATTTTCGTGCGGCCGGAAGGATGCGCTCCGGTTTCACGTAGGGCAAGGAGCGGCCGATCGGCGACATGCTCCAGTTCACTCGAGCTCGATCAGCACTTCGTCGGAAAAGATCCAGGTACTACCACCCTTGCTGGGGTGCCACTCCGGACAGGGTCCTGCGTTCTTCGCAATGATCTTGAGGTAGCGTGCCTTGCGGCGAAGCTCTGGCGTCCACAGCTCTTTGGTGAACGTTCCTTCGGTTTGCCGATCGACATCATGCGTAATGGTGGTGGTGCTCCACTGGCGTTGGTTCGTACTCGTGGCGATGACCACTTCCTTCGGCAGCCAGATCCAACTTTTCTGGTCCTGTAGCGCACTCAATCCGGCGCGCTTCAACTTCATCAAGCGGCCCAGATCGATCGTTGCGATCACGTCCTGTCCTTGGTAACCCTGCCATTCGCCCGAGCGGAAATCCGAGCCACCGCGCAGGCCATCCACCAGGGCATTGTTCCCACCCGCCGAGTACTGGTTCGCATAGTTGCTTTCCAGCGTGATGTTCCGAACGCCCTCCACCTTGATGAACTTAGCGGTGACCATAGGACCTCGGTTGCCGATCCTGTCCACCACATGGGCCGCAATGGTTCCGCTCTGGTGAAGAACCAAGCTGGTTCCTGCGACTTCTCCGTGCAACAGAGGGTCCGCATCATAGTTAACGGACATTGCCACGCTCCACGGGCCTTCGACGGACGTTGCTGTAACCACCAGTGAATCGGAGAAGGTCACCGAACGGGCTTGAATGATGGGAGCGGGGAGTGCACCCGGTGACGCCACATCGTCTTCGCCGGGTGTGGGAACAGAACCGGGCTCCGGTCCCAGATCGAAATGCAACTCGCCACCCATCACCAGCGCATCATGGGGCACCATGCGGAACGCGGTCAGCTCGTGGTTGTTCCACTTGACTGCCTCCACATGCGCGCGCTCCGTACCCGCGAGGGTAGTGGTGATGCGTGTTGTACGGCCGGGACCAAGATCCATTGTCACCTCATCGAACAATGGGATCCCGGTGGTGTACTCCGGGCTGCCGGGGCATAGCGGGTAGAGTCCCATCGCGCTCCACACGTACCACGCGCTCATTTGTCCGCAGTCCTCGTTGCCCGTGAGGCCGTCCGGTGCATCGTGATAGAGCTCCCGCATGATCCGGAGCACCCGCGCATCGGTCATCATGGGTCGATCGCTGAGGTTGCCCAAGTAGGCGAAGCCATGACTTGGCTCGTTACCGTGGGCGTATTGGCCGATCAACCCGGTGATATCGCTTTGATCTCGACCCGTGGTTCGTTCGTTCGCGTTGAACAGTGCGTCCAATTTGCGGCCCAGACCATCCTTACCTCCGACCAACTGTGTGTAACGCTCCATGTCATGCGGAACGAAGAAGCCGTACTGCCATGCGTTGGCTTCCGTGAAGTGGAAATTCACCTCATACGGATCGAAGGGTTCGACGAAACCACCGTTGCGGCGCGCCCGGAAGAACTTGGTGTTCGGATCGAACAGGTTCTGCCAGTTGCGGCTGCGAGCGTGGAACCGTTCCGCAACATCCGTTTTCCCAATGGCTTCCGCGAAGCGAGCGATGCACCAATCGTCATAGGCATACTCCAGCGTGCGGCTTACGCTCTCAGGCTCATCTTCACTGCTGATATAGCCGCGTTCCCGATACGCCTTCAAGCCGAAGTGGTCCTGTTCCGCTCCTGCCACCATTGCTCGGAGCGCAAGATCCGTGTCGAAGCCACGGATGCCTTTCGAATAGGCATCGGCGATCACGCTCACACTGTGGTAGCCGATCATGCAATCGGTCTCGTTGCCCCAGAGTTCCCACACGGGTAGTCTTCCGCCCTGCTGATAGTGGAGGAGAAAGGTCTTGATCCAATCGCTCGTCATCTCCGGCTCCAGGACGGTCATCAGCGGATGCAACGCGCGGAAGGTGTCCCACAGGCTGAAGACGGTGTACACGTTGTGGTCGGCTTGGTGGACTTCACCATCCATGCCGCGGTACTTGCCGTCCACATCGTTGAAGATGTACGGAGCCACATAGCTGTGATAGAGCGCGGTGTAGAAGATGCGTTGTTCTTCTTTCTTTCCACCTTTCACCCGGATCTTGTTCAGTTTGGTGTTCCAAGCGGCCTCGGCTTGCTTGCGAACGAGATCGAAGTCCCAATGCGGCACTTCGGCATCGAGGTTGGCGCGTGCGCCCTCTATGCTCACGGCGCTGATCCCGACCTTGACGATGAGGGGTTCCGAGGACGGCTCGAAACGAAAGCCCGCTTTCGTGGTACTGCGGGTGTCAACGTCCCCGAGTTCGCTCATCAGCGGATCCACCCGGTGCATACTGAAGGGTCGCGAGAATTCGATCACATAGAACAGTTGCTGATCACGAGCCCATGAAGTGCTCCTGCGTGAACCCTGCACCGAACGGTCACCGACAACCTCGATCTGCTGGGCAAGTAGCTTATCCCGATGGGCCAGGTCGAGAACGACCCAGCCCGCTTCTTCCGCTGGAAATCTGTACCGATGAACGCCCACTCTGGCTGTCGATGAGAGTTCCACGTCCACGTTCGCATCGTTCAGGTGCACCCGGTAATATCCCGTGTTGGCGCTTTCGCTGGCATGCGAGAACCGTGAACGGTATTCCACCGGATCGAGCGAAAGTTTTCCGCTGCGAGGCATCAATAGCACATCGCACAGATCCGCTACGCCAGTACCGCTCAAGTGCGTGTGACTGAAGCCATAGATGACACTGTCGCTGTAGTGGTAGCCGCCGCAACCGTCCCAGTCGTTGTAGCCATCCGGGCGCGTATCCGGACCCAGTTGCACCAAGCCATTTGGCACGCATGCACCAGGGAAGGTGTGACCGTGGCCACCGGTTCCCACGAAGGGGTTCACCAGGTCGCGGGCAATGTTCAGTTGTGCCCCGGCACTCAGACTGGAAAGAAGGGGAACGATCAGAAGAAAACGCATGCCCCGAAACTATGCACGGGGAGCGATGTGGATCACAGCGTGGTGAGCGCCGCCGCACCCAGTAACGCCGCGTCATCATCCGGCAACGCTGAAACGGTAAGGTCCACCCGTCCCCTGTAGATGTTCAGCAGCACTTCTTGGAAACGATCTCGCAGCGGGGCCATGAGCAGTTCGCCGTTGCGAGCGATGCCGCCGAACAGGACGATACGCCGTGGGCCGGTTGCACAAACCGCGTTGGCCAAGCCGATCGCCAAGAGGTCCACCGTATCATGGAAGGTTCTGAGGGCGGCTGTATCACCTGCGCGCGCTGCTTCAGCAATGGGTAGAACACCTTCCTGTGACAGGATGCCATCCTTCTCGCCGACACCGGCAAGTTCCGCATAGGTCTTGCGCATGCCGCGGATACTGACGTACGCTTCCAAACAACCTTGTCTTCCGCAGGTACACAGCCGTCCTCTCGGGATCGGATCGTGGCCGAGTTCACCCGCATTGCCAGCACTGCCCAGTACCAAGCGGCCGTTCACGATGAAGCCGCTGCCAACACCGGTGCCGAGCGTGACCACGAGCAGGTCGTCGAAGCCCTGTCCTGCGCCATAGCGCCATTCGCCAAGCGCTGCTGCGTTCGCATCGTTGCCAAGGACCGCAGGCACGTTCAACCGGTCCGCCATCATGCGCGCGAGCGGCACATCGTGTTTCCACGGAAGATTGGGCGCCATTTCGATGATGCCCGTCAACTGGTTCGCGTTGGGCGCACCAATGCCTACGGCTTTGAACGCCTTGTCGCCCTGAGCCTGTCGAAGGGCGATCGCGGCATCGGCCAATGCATCTGCGAACGCATGGTCGTCGGTGTGACCCGAGGTGCTGATCCGTGCATGCGCGATCACCTTTCCATCCTCCACCAAGCCGAGCTTGCTGGTGGTGCCACCGATGTCGATACCGAGGATCATATGGACGGCACGCGCTTGGATCCCTTGAACCCGTACCACGCCAGGAAGCAATAGCACAGCAGCGGCAGAACGAAGCTCATGTGGAAGCCCGTGGTGGTGTTCTTTTCCATGTCCAGGAAGTCGATGATGGCACCTTGCAAGGGCGGGATCAATGCGCCGCCCACGATCATCATGACCAGCAAACTGCTTCCCTGTGCGGTGTCATCGCCCAAGCCATCAATGGCGAGGGTGAAGATGTTGCTCCACATGATGGAGTTGAACAAACCGATCGCGACAATGGCCCACATGGCCCATGGACCTTCGGTAGCGATGACGATGGCAAGCAAGGCGATGGCAGCCAAAGAGAACAAACCAAGTGCACGTGATGGGTTCGGCCCCGTCACAACGAACGCCACAAGGTTGGCGAGGATCAATACGGCCATGGGCCAAGCATGCTTCAGTGCGAAACCCGAACCGGAGTTGATCGTGACCAACAGAGCGAACATGGCCGCTCCGAGCAATAGCATGGATCCATAGCGCTTAATGGCCGACACGTTCTTGGCCAATGCGATCGCGCCGAGGAAACGCCCCGTCATGGCACCGCCCCAATAGAGGCTCAGGTAGTGTTTCGCACTCCCTTCGGGCATGCCCATCACAGAGTCCAGTCCGAGAAAACTGATGATCAAGCTCCCGATGGCCACTTCGGCACCCACGTAGCAGAAGATCGCGACCATGCCCCAGCGCAATTGCGGATGCCGCCACGCATTGCTTCGTCCTTGTGCCACATGCGGAGGTTCGGGAAGTGTCGTGAAATACACCCACGCGGCTTGGAGCAACAACAGACCCGTGAACGCGGCATACGGCCAGCGCACCGCTTCATCCCCTTTGAAGACCGAGAAGATGAGCGTACCTCCGAGGATGGGAGCGAGCGTGGTGCCCAAGGAGTTGAAGGCCTGCGCGAGATTCAGTCGACTGCTAGCTCCTTCGGCCGAACCGATAATGGCAACGAAGGGGTTCGCAGCGATCTGCAACACGGTGAAGCCCAGCCCGAGCACGAAAAGCGCAAACAGGTAGAAACCGAAGGCATTCACATAGGTAGCGGGAACAAAGAGCGCTGTGCCGAGCGCGGACAAGAGCAAGCCCGCAATGAGCGCCCGCTTGTAGCCCACATGCGCAATGGGGTCCACGCCGCTTTGCGAGCGGATGAAGTAGGCCAGCGATCCAACAAAGTAGGCGCCGAAGAAACAGAAGTTCACCATGAGCGTCTGCCACCACGGCATGGCCGGAAAAACCTTGCGCAGGTGCGGGATCAACACATCGTTCATCACCGTCATGAAGCCCCACATGAAGAAGAGGCTGGTGAGGACGATGAGCGGATAGGTCGCGGAACGGGCTTGTGGCATGTGGCACATCCCGCATCGCGGGACCGCCAATGTAGCCCGCCACCCGATCTTGCTATCGGGAGATACCGGCCGATCTCCTTTTGAAGTTCCGGTTACTTTGGTCGCCATGACCGACCGTCGTCACTTCATCAAGATCGGGCTCGCAGGTACCGCTGCGCTCGCCGCTGGTTGCACCGAGATCCCCAAGGAAGAGGAGGGTGAGCTTCATGTTGCACCGGTGACGAAAGCCAATGGCGCGGTCATCCTGAGCACCTGGGACCATGGTTTGCCCGCCAACGCGAAAGCGTGGGATGTGCTGGCATCGGGTGGGAGTATCCTGGATGCGGTGGAGCAAGGAGTGATGGTCACTGAGAGCGACTTCACGAACCGCAGCGTTGGCTTGGGCGGAAGGCCTGATCGGGACGGACATGTGACGCTGGATGCCTGCATCCAGGACCATGATGGTCGCGCCGGATCGGTGGCCTTCGTGCAGCGCTTCGAACACCCGGTCAGCATTGCGCGCGCCGTGATGGAGAAAACCCCGCATGTGATGCTCGTGGGAGAAGGTGCCGAGCAGTGGGCCTTGGAGAACGGATTCTCGCGCAACGAGATCGTCCTTCCGGAAGTGATGGAGGAATGGAAGAAGTGGGCAGCTACCAGCAACTACAAGCCCGTGGCGAACATCGAGAACCACGATACCATCGGCATGGTCGCCATGGACGCCACTGGCAAACTCGCTGGGTCATGCACCACCAGTGGCATGGCCTACAAGATCCATGGCAGGGTGGGGGATTCCCCCATCATCGGTGCCGGGCTTTTCGTGGATGGAGAGGCCGGTGCCGCCTGTGCGACCGGCGTGGGCGAATTGGCCATTCGCACAGCCGGAAGCCATACCGTGGTGGAATTGATGCGGCAGGGGCGCACTCCCGATGAGGCTTGCCGGGAAACATTGCAACGGATCCAGCGCAAACACAAGGAACTGGCGGACATGCAGATCGGCTTCCTGGCCATACGTGCGGATGGAGCGTACGGTGGCTGGGGCTTGCGGAAGGGGTTCAGCTACGCGCTCCGCACCGGCGACCGGGACGAACTGGTCCAGGCCGGGCACCAGTTCGACGAGTGACTTGGATCCTACCCCGGGAGATCATACATTCGTACCATGAAGCGTACGCTCCCGCATTTGCTTCGGTCCGTTTCCCTCCTTTCGTTGCTTGCCATTTCAGCCCCGGCCTTCAGTGGTTCCGGCGAATGCAAGACCACAGCGAACATGAACGTTCAGTGTTCGCGGGCCTCGGCCCTGTTGCAGATCCATGTGGGCAACTGCAAGAAGATCGGCAAGGTGGTGATGCAGATCACCGATACCCAAGGCCGCGTGCTCTATCGCGAAGAAGGAAAAGCCATGACCGGTGAACTCGTTCGCCGCTTGGACAAGGGTGTGTTCCCGCGCGGTACGCACACCCTCACAGTGGTCGCCAAGGATTTCGCGATCACCCAGCGCTTCACCATCGAGTAGTCTTCCGCTACCAGCCGGTGCTCAGCAGCGCCAATAGCTCGGGCGAATCGCCCAACGATGTAGCGGTGGGCAGTGCTTTGTAGGTTTTTCCCTTCGCGACCGTCACGGCCCTGACCTTGCCGGTAGCGTTGGCTACGCTCTGGTTCCGTGCAAGCTCCACTTCGGTCACTTGGTGCGTGGTGCCTGTGGTGACCGAACTATCGAACAACCGGGTTGGCGCCTTTTCTTGCGCTTTTCTTACCTCATCGCCTTGTGTCGTGGCAGTGAAGAAGTCCAGCGTTACCGCCTTCTCACCTTCAATGTTCCCTTGTTCCGCAAGTGCCACCGGAGGCGGGGGTGCCGCGTCGGCGGCACTGGCCCTGTTCGCGCGTTACGCTCTGCACGGTCACCGCACCTTGCGCATCCTCCTTCAACAGGCTCTCAGCGCGGGGCTCGTCCTTTTCCGTTATCGCAGCGGGTTGCTCCACGACCGTGTTCGCATCCGGCTTCGGCGTGGCAGGTTGCTTCAGTTCTGCCACCTGAGCATTGGCGCTTTGCTTATCGGCCACTTTCATCACCTGCACACCAGCCACAATGAGCACCGCCACCGATGCGATGGCCAGCGCCGGTCGCCACATGGCGCTCATTTCCTTGGGCCATAGCAGGTCCCCAAGCTGTTCAACCAGATGCGCCATTGCGGTTGCTGTTGCGCGCGGAAGGCGGCCATCACAGCGTTCTTCACATCGGCATCGGCCTGGATGGGTGGATGCATTCGCTCATCATCCCGCACTTGGTAGAGCAAGGCGCGCATGGCCTCGTACTCTTCGCGACCGGTCAGGTGGCGAAGCACATAGGCGCGTTCCTCTTCCAGCAACTCGTCGAAGCCGCGCTCCTGGAGCAGGCTCTCGATATCCTCGGGGTCGTAGTGTTCACGCCTTTCCATGGTACACGGCGTTAGGGTCGAACTCCTTCATGCGCTCGGCCAGTTTTTTGAGTGTGTAGAACAAGCGGCTCTTCACGGTGCCTTCGCTGCAACCGAAGGCTGCGGCGATCTCCTTGATGGCCATGTCCTCGTGGTACCGCATCACGAAGGTGGCTTTGTGGTCGGGTTCCAATTTGTCCAGTTCCTCATCCAGTCTTCCACGGAACAGTTCGTGGTCCACTCCAATTCCGTTGGTGGCCTCCACCCGGTCGGGATCGTCGCGCAAGTTGATGGCGGCTGCCCGCACCACTTCCTCGTGGCGATAGGCGTTCTTGCACATATTGTTGGCCACGCTGAAGAGCCAGGTCTGGAACGGCCGTGCCGGATCATAGCTCGAAGGGCGGTTCGCGAGTTTGGTGAAGAGGTCCTGCAACATATCGCGGGCCCGCTCGCGATCATGCCACAGCATGCGGTGGAAGTAGTTGAGCAACCGGCCGTGGTAGCGATCGTACAAGGCGGCAAAGGCGCGTTCATCACCGCGCACCACGAGTTCCATCAGGCGCTCATCGCCCAGCCGCTCGTATTCCTTGCTGAAGAGCCCCATCGATCCTAGTGAAGGAGAACACCGTTCTCGAACAAGAGCCTTATTGCGCCCGTTCGTGTTGCCATCGCCCGCAGTTCCGCTTCCATCGCCGAAGCCTTCGATTCATCCTCGATGGCACGGTAGTGTTTCAGCAGCACCGCACCGGGCACGAGGTAGTTGCGTGCCAGTGGACCGGCATCCAGCGCTTTGTTCATTTTCTTCCAGCGCTCCTCCAACTTGGCGATGTCGTCCTGCGCGGGCGCTCCGAACCGCAAGGCCAGGCCGGTAACGCTCAGGTTGCCTTTGTATTTGCCTGCCACTTGGGCACCCACGGCGAGCGAGAGGAACACCGGCCGTTCGATGGACGATGACAGTCGCTCGATGAAGGTCGGCCCGTCGATGGGCAGGACGCCTTTGGCCTTGGTACGCTCCCACATGCGCGAGCGATAGGCCGGGTCACCAAGCAGGCGCTGATCGATCACCAGCACGTCGTTGCGCTTTCCATCGGCATACTGTTCCACCCACATGGAATACGCGTCCATATCACCGGCGGCTATGAGCACACCATTCTTCTCCACACTGGCGAGCATGTCCTCCGCCAGGCGGTACAGGGCCGGCGCAACTTCGCCCCGCTCCTTCATGGCGCTGCTCCAACGAACGAGTTCTTCACGCTTGTCCTTGCGCGCCGAGTTGACCAGCTGCGGGGCGATGATCTCTTCCCTGTTCGGATCGCGAGCGGTGGCAAGGTCCACATGGGTGAATGATGCAGGAGCGGGGAATTCCGCATAAAACCCGGCCAGGTGCGCCTCGAAGGACTGCGGGAAGGCGGTGTTCACCTCACCGGCCATGCGCTCCAGTTCCGCGCGATCGGCGGGGGTTAGTTGACCTTGGTTCTTCACCAATGCTTCGTTGCGCACGGCGCGCAGGTCGTCCAAGCGGTCCTGCGGGGTGGGAGCTTGTGCATCGTCCGCATCCACTGCCTCCCGGTTCTCGGAACGCGAATAGGACCAGCCGCCTTGCACGGCATCCTTCACCGTGGTATCGCGCTTGCGCTCGCTATCCTGCGCGGGAGCGGAAACCTGCGCCTGCACAAGGCAGGTAAGGAGGAAGAGGCTGATGGAAAGGGATCGGAGCTTCATGGATCCTGGAGGAACTACGAATGGCTGTACACGCGATGCCCCGATGGGTTCGATGGTGCGGGGTACTTTTGTCGCAAGGGCATCTTCCGCATGCCCAAAGGTGCGCCATGTTGAGCGAGGAAGCCAAGACGCGATTGCGCGACAGCCTGGACAAAGTGCATGGCTGGCCCTCGGTGTACATGTTCAAGTTCATCTTCGAGCCCGAAGCCACCCGGCTGGAAGCCGTGCTTGCGCTCTTTCCTGCCGAAAGCGAAGTGCTGCGCCGCTATTCCGCCGGTGGCAAATACCTGAGCGTGACCGTGAAGGAGGTGATGATGAGCGCGGAGGATGTGATAAACCGGTACGACCGTGCCGCCGCGATCCCGGGTGTGATCACCTTGTGACCCATGGACTTGATCACGCTTCGCACTGTACTGCTCATCACCCTCTCCATCCTGCTGGTGGTCGTACTGTTCATCCGGTTCAAACGACGGACGATGCAGCGGGACATGCCGGCGATCTCCCATGCCGAACTGCTGCAGGTGGAAGTGGCATACCATCCCGTTCGCTTGCGCGTTCGCGTAAAGGTGCCGGGCAAACAAGAGTTGAAGACCACCTTGCTTGCGGCCGATCATGCAATGTTGCATGCGTGGACACCGGAGAAGAGGGGACCAGGCACCATCGAACTGGAACGCGCGATGCCCGCCTTGCCCGATGGACTGTACCACATCGAACTGGCAACCAGCACACAACGAACCGTGCGACAGTTCCGTCTCCAACAGGTATGAGGCGCTCCCTACTGCTGTCCATGGTTGTTTGTACCGTGCTGGTTGTGCAGGCGCAGAAGGGTGACAAACTGCCGGACGTGAGCCCTACTTTCAAAGGAGAACTGGTCCTGCCGGTTTCCTTCAAGAACCCCATCTTCAACAGTTCCACGGAGACCATAGGCCAACTCGGCGGCTGCCTGCAATTCCCGCTGTACAAGGGACTGGGCATTGGCGCGGGGGGCAACTACATGTGGTGGGGGATCAAGGAACGGGCGCTCGCACCGTTCGTTACCGAAGGAGAAGTACGGCGTGCGGTGTTCTACGGCAAGCTCCAATTCGAACGCTACACCGGGGAGCGCACATTCTATGAGTTGAGCTTCCGGGCGGGCACTTCCACCTACACCTTCGATTGTCCCACCTGTCCCGGCGCGGAAACTCCCGGCTTGTACTGGTCCTTGATCAGCGGCTACTACATCCACGCCACGGACAACCTCGCCTTCGGGCTCACCGTGGGCTACGACCGCCAATCCACGCGCTTCGATGCCACCGACCTTGGCCTCACCGGCTTCCCCGGCCGCAAGGAGACGAGCGAGGACCGCAACTTCCAGAACCTCGTGTTCGGGCTGGGCTTCAGCACCCGGTTGCGCAGGAGCGAGCGGGATGCGATGACGTGGTAGGGATTGCCCTTGGTCACCTTCACGCTCAGGTCGGTCTTTTCCTTGTTGAGGTTGATGGTGATCTTGTCGCCTTCCTCGATGCCTTGGTTGATGATCTCCTCGGCCATGGGGTCCTCGATGAACTTCTGGATGGCGCGCTTCAGCGGACGGGCACCGAACTTCTCATCGTAGCCTTTCTCGCTGAGGAAGTCCTTGGCCTCATCGGTGAGCTTGAGGTCGTAGCCCAGGTCGGCCACGCGCTTGTAGAGGTAGCCCAGTTCGATGTCGATGATCTTGTGGATGTCCTCCCGCTTCAGACTGTTGAAGATGATGATGTCATCGATGCGGTTGAGGAACTCCGGCGCGAAGGCCTTCTTCAATGCCTTCTCGATCACGCCGCGGTTGCTGTCGTCCTGGCCTTCGGCCTTGGCTGCGGTACCGAAGCCCACGCCCTTGCCGAAGTCGCTGAGATCACGCGCCCCGATGTTGGAGGTCATGATGATGATGGAGTTCTTGAAGTCGATGTGGCGGCCGAGGCTGTCGGTCATCTTGCCATCATCCAGCGCCTGCAACAGCAGGTTGAAGACGTCCGGGTGCGCCTTCTCGATCTCGTCCAGCAGGATGATGGAGTAGGGGCGGCGGCGCACTTTCTCGGTGAGCTGTCCACCTTCCTCATAGCCCACATAGCCCGGAGGCGCCCCGATCAGGCGGCTGACGGAGAACTTCTCCATGTACTCGCTCATGTCGATGCGGATCAGCGCATCGTCGGTGTCGAAGAGGTAGCGCGCCAATTCCTTGGCGAGCTGGGTTTTGCCCACGCCCGTTGGACCCAGGAAGATGAACGAGCCGATGGGGCGGTTGGGGTCCTTCAGTCCGGCACGGTTGCGCTGGATGGCCTTCACCACCTTCACCACCGCAGCGTCTTGGCCAATGACCTTGCCCTGCATTTCCTCCCGCATGCGCTTGAGCTTGCCGCTTTCCTTCTCGGCGATGCGCGTAACAGGGATGCCGCTCATCATGGCCACCACTTCGGCCACGTTGTCGTCCGTAACGGTGGTGCGATTGCTCTTGCTCTCTTCTTCCCACTGCTTCTTGGCGCGCTCCAGTTCTTCCAGCAACTGGCGCTCACGATCGCGCAGTTTGGCTGCCTCCTCGTAGCGCTGGCTGCGCACCACCTTGTTCTTCTCGTCCTTGATCTCCTCGATCTTCTGCTCCACGTCCAGGATGTTCTTGGGCACCACGATGTTGCTGATGTGCACGCGGCTGCCGGCCTCGTCCAAGGCATCGATGGCCTTGTCCGGTAGGTGACGGTCCGTGATGTAGCGGTTGGTGAGCTTCACACAGGCCTCGATGGCTTCGGAGGTGTAGGCCACGTTGTGGTGGTCCTCGTACTTCTCCTTGATGTTGTTGAGGATCTGGATGGTCTCATCCACACTGGTGGGTTCCACCAGCACTTTCTGGAAGCGACGCTCCAAGGCACCGTCCTTCTCGATGTACTGGCGGTACTCGTCCAACGTGGTGGCACCGATGCATTGGATCTCGCCGCGCGCCAAAGCGGGCTTGAACATGTTGCTGGCATCGAGGGATCCGCTCGCGCCACCGGCACCAACGATGGTGTGGATCTCATCGATGAAGAGGATCACGTCCGGGCTGTTCTCCAACTCGTTCATCACCGCCTTCATGCGCTCTTCGAACTGGCCGCGGTACTTGGTACCCGCCACGAGGCTCGCAATGTCCAAGGCCACGATGCGCTTGCCGAAGAGCACGCGGCTCACTTTGCGCTGGATGATGCGCAGGGCCAGGCCTTCGGCAATGGCGCTCTTGCCCACACCGGGTTCGCCGATGAGCACCGGGTTGTTCTTCTTGCGGCGGGAGAGGATCTGGCTCACGCGCTCGATCTCCTTCTCGCGACCGACGATGGGATCCAACTTGCCATCCTCGGCCAGTTTGGTGAGGTCGCGGCCGAAGTTGTCCAGCACGGGCGTCTTGCTCTTGCTGTCGCTTTGTTTGCGCTGGCCGCCGCCGCCGCCACCTCCGCTGAAGGAGCCGCTCTCCTCATCATCGTCATCGGCGCTTTGCGGGCCGGCCTTGGGCTTGGTGGTGAAGCTCTCGCCCATGCCGCCATCGGCCAGGATGGTGTCCACCTCCTGCTTCACGCTCTCGTAGTCCACATGGAACTTGTGCAGCGTGCGGGTGGCCAGGTTGTCCTCGTCCTTCAGCATGCTCAGGAGCAGGTGTTCGGTATCGATGTTGGGGCTCTTGAACAGCTTGGCTTCCAAGAAGGTGATCTTCAACATCTTCTCGGCCTGCTTCACCAGGTTGATCTTCTCCTTGTCGCTGGGGCGCTGTGCGCTGGCGGGTTCCATGGCACCTTCCACGCTGCGGCGCAGTTCGTCCAGGTCCACCTCCAAGCGCTGGAGGATCTTCACTGCATTGCCTTCACCCTCGCGGATGAGGCCCAGCAGGATGTGTTCGATACCGATGAAGTTGTGGCCCAAGCGAAGTGCTTCTTCACGACTGAAGGTGATCACGTCGCGGACCCGGGGTGTGAATTTGGCGTCCATGGAAGGTTCCAAAGGTGTGCGATCTGGTTGGAGAATGCTCCCTTGGCTGCCCTGCCAAGTTAGCGTGTATGCGTTGGGGGGCAAGCTATCGATCGCAGTATCGGCGGGTCCGGAACGAGCAAATCCAATTATCCACAGCAGCCTGTGCGGTTGTGGAAAATTCCGGCATCACGGGTTGTGCGATCGAGGTACTTTCGGGCTCCCTTTTCGGGGACCCGTTCAACAAGGAACGGGCCAGTGACAGCACCCAACCAGAATGGCAGAAGGAGAGAAGATCATCCCGATCAACATCGAGAACGAAATGCGCACCGCCTACATCGATTATTCGATGTCGGTGATCGTGAGCCGGGCCCTGCCCGACGTGCGTGATGGCTTGAAGCCCGTACACCGCCGCGTGCTCTACGGCATGCAGGACCTGGGCGTACTCAGCAACCGTCCGTACAAGAAGAGCGCCCGTATCGTGGGGGAGGTGCTGGGCAAGTACCACCCGCACGGCGATGGCAGCGTGTATACGACGCCATGGTGCGCATGGCCCAGGAGTGGAGCCTGCGCTATCCGCTGATCGATGGCCAGGGCAACTTCGGCAGCATCGATGGTGACAGTCCGGCAGCGATGCGATACACCGAGGCCCGTTTCCGGAAGATCGCCGAGGAAGTGCTCGCCGACCTGGACAAGGAGACGGTGGACATGCAGCCCAACTTCGATGACACGCTGGAAGAACCCCGCGTGATGCCCACGAAGATCCCGCAGTTGCTGATCAACGGCGCATCGGGTATCGCAGTGGGCATGGCCACCAACATGCCCCCGCACAACCTGAGCGAGGTGTGCGATGGCATTGCGGCCTACATCGACAACAAGGACATCGACGTGGCCGGTTTGATGCAGCACATCAAAGGCCCTGACTTCCCAACGGGAGGTGTGATCTACGGTACAGAAGGGATCCGGGAGGCGTACGAGACCGGTCGCGGCAAGATCATCCTTCGTGGCAAGTGCCACATCGAGGAGGATCCCAAGACGAGCCGTGAGACCATCGTATGCACGGAGATCCCGTACCAGACGAACAAGGCGGTACAACTCTACAAGGGTGTTGCCGACCTCGTGAACGAGAAGCGGATCGAGGGGCTGAGCGACGTGAACGACTACAGCGATCGCAACGGGATCCACCTCGCGTACGAAGTGAAGCGCGAGGCCATGGGTACCGTGGTGCTCAACCAGTTGTACAAGTTCAGCGCGTTGCAGACCAGCTTCAGTGTGAACAGCATCGCCCTCGTGGGTGGGCGGCCAGTGATGCTGGGCCTGAAGGCCATGATCGGCCACTTCGTGGACCACCGCTTGGACGTGATCGTGCGTCGCACGCGTTTCGATCTGCGCAAGGCCGAAGAGCGCGCCCACATCCTGGAAGGTTTGCTCATCGCCCTCGACCACCTCGATGCGGTGATCGCGTTGATCCGTGCCAGCCAGACCCCGGATGAAGCACGCGACGGCCTCATGGCACAGTTCGGATTGAGCGAGATACAGTCCCGGGCCATCCTGGACATGCGCCTGCAGCGCCTCACAGGCCTGGAGCGCGACAAGATCCGCGATGAGCACGCGGAGCTGATGAAGACCATCGCCTACCTGAAGTCGGTGCTCGCCGATGAAGGATTGCGCATGCAGATCGTGAAGGACGAGACCTTGGAGATCAAGGAGAAGTACGGCGACGAGCGCCGCACGCAGATCGTACACGCGAGCGGCGATATGCGCATGGAGGACCTCATCGCCGATGATGCCGTGGTGGTGACCATCAGCCACTTGGGCTACATCAAGCGCACCTCCTTGAACGAGTTCCGCACGCAGAGCCGCGGCGGGCAGGGTTCCCGTGGGTCCACCACGCGCGACGAGGATTTCCTCGAGCACCTCTTCGTGGCCACGAACCACAACTACCTGCTCATCTTCACCCAGAAGGGCCGTTGCTATTGGATGCGCGTTTACGACATCCCGGAAGGCAACCGCCAGAGCAAGGGCCGCGCGATCATCAATTTGGTGCAACTGGAGGGTGATGACAAGGTGGTCGCCTACCTGAACGTGACGGACCTCACGAGCGAGGAATACCTGAACAACCACTTCGTTGTGTTGTGCACCAAGCAGGGCATCATCAAGAAGACCACGCTCGAGGCGTACAGCCGACCGCGCGCCAACGGCATCATCGCCGTGGGTATCCGGGAGGGTGACGAGTTGCTCGAAGCCCGCCTCACCAATGGCAAGAACCACATCATCCTGGCCAGCAAGGACGGGCGTGCGGTACACTTCGAAGAAGGGGACGTGCGACCCATGGGCCGCAATGCCAGCGGTGTGCGCGGCATGAACCTGGAAGGTGGCAGCAAGGACAACGTGGTGATCGGCATGATCACCATCAACCACGCTGAACTGGCCACACGCCAGGTGCTGGTGGTGAGCGAGAACGGCTACGGCAAGCGCTCCGCCATCCTCGACGAGAACGGCGAGTACGAGTACCGCATGGTGAACCGTGGTGGCAAAGGCGTGAAGACGCTGCAGATCACGGAGAAGACCGGCGAGCTGGTGGCCATCAAGGACGTAACGGAGGAGGATCAGCTGATGATCATCACCCGCAGCGGTATCACCATTCGCATGGGTTTGAACGAAATGCGGGTGCTGGGCCGCGCCACACAAGGGGTGCGATTGATCGAGCTGCGCAAGAACGACCAGATCGCCGCCGTTGCCAAGGTGGACAGCGACCTGCACGAGGACGAAGAGCCGGGAACCGGGCCTGTGGAGGGCGGTGATCCCGATCCTGCGCCCGATGGCACCGAAGTTGATAACGGACAGAGCGAAGCCTAGAACCATTCCAACACGTGATGAAGAATCTCCTGACGATCATTGGTGCCACCGCGACCCTGGGCCTTGCCGCCCAGAACGCCAATGTGGTGAGCGCCTACAACTACATGAAGGATGGCAACCTGCCCAAAGCGGTGGAGTACATAGAGCCGGCCATCCTTGACGCAAAGACCAGTGTTGTGGAGAAGACCTGGCGCTACCGTGCGGAGATCTACCGGTTGATCGCATTGGGCGAGGACGCCGCATTGAAGCAACAGTTCCCTGACGCGTTGGACCGTGCAGCAGAGAGCTACATGAAGGCGAACGAGCTGGACGAGAAGGGTGCCTACAAGCGCGAGAACAGTCAAGCGCTCGCTGCCCTCCAAGGAGCTTCGCTGAACGCGGGCAACGATGCCTTCACCGCCAAGGAGTACGATCGCGCCATTGCATGCTACGGGCGTTCGGAGCAGATCGCCAAGTCCTTCGGGCAGGCCGATACCAATGCGGTGTTCAACTCGGCGCTCGCCTACGAGGCCAAGGGTGATGCAGCCATGGCCATCGAGCGCTACAAGGAGTCCATCCGGATCGGCTATGCGAAGCCCGAAGTCTACCGGTACATCGCAAGCCTGCAGAACAAGGCGGGTGACCGGGATGCAGCGATCGCCACAACACGCGAAGGACTGACCAAGTACGCGGGCAACAAGGAACTGATGCTCGACCTCATCACCTTCCTGCTCGCGGCCGACAAGTCGGACGAAGCCGAAGCCGGTGTGAAGGCCGCGTTGGAAGTGGATCCGGGGAACGCCGTGCTGTGGTCCGTACTGGGTGGCTTGTACGACAAGAAGGCGAGCGATGCCAAGGACGAAGCAGGCATCATGGGTTGGTACGCCAAAGCAGAGGAAGCCTACAAGAAGAGCATCGAGATCGACCCGAAGTTCTTCGACGCTTACTTCAACATCGGGGTGCTCTACAACAATCGCGCGGCCTTCGAATACGAGAAGTGCAACAAGCTGAAGAGCGACGCCGAATACACCAAGTGCAAAACGGCTGCGGATGCCATCTACCTGAAGGCGGTGCCTTTCTTCGAGCAAGCGCACGCGCTGAACCCCACCGACGTGCAAACCATGGAGCAGCTCAAGAAGCTCTATGCCAAGACGGGCGACACGGTGAAGTACGAGCAGATGAAGGCGAAGCTGGGCAAGTAGCACACGGACATTAGGAAGCGTTATGTGCGAAGCCGGGTAGGACCCGGCTTCGTCATTTTTCATTGCGCCGTGCCCTGTGCGGCGCATGACGGCAAAGCCCTATTTTTCAATGCCAACCCAAAAGGTGCCCCATGGTCCGATCGATCCCGCTTGCGGTATTCCTGTTCGTAGCCACCTACGCATGGGGCCAGAACCTGGTGGTGAACCCCAGCTTCGAGATCACGTCCACGAACTGCGCGGCCTTTGGCGGCGAAGGCTTCTTCACGGACCTGACGGGCAGCTGGGACAATGCCAGCTCCAACGTATTGGGGGATAGCTGCTCTTCACCCGATCTGTTCTCCTCCTGCAACTTGATCTTCGGGATACCGGGGCCCACGCACATGCCTTCATCGTTCCTGGGTTTCCAGTATTCCCGGACAGGCACACGCCATGCGGGCATCATCACACACGAGATCCTGAGCCAATACCGCGAGTACATCCAAGGAAGGACGTCTTCACCATTGGTGGCTGGACAGACCTATTGCGTGAGCATGTACGTGAGCCGGGGGGACAACGTGCCCTTTGCCACGAACAATATCGGCGTACGTTTCACCAACGCGCCCTTCTTCCGCGATCCGTGCCCGGGAGGTAACAACTCGCTCATTGAACTCCCGCCGCAACTGAACTATGCCTGCGAGGCCATCACCGATACCTCGGGCTGGATGCGCCTGCAATGGGACTATGTGGCCAGTGGGGGAGAGTCCTACTTCGTGATCGGCAACTTCTTCAACAACGGCAACACCATCATTGAAACGGTGGGAGGAGGCTTCCTCAATCCCTTCGCCTACTACTACATCGATGATGTGAGCATCGTGCCTTCATCGTGCTGTTACGCCGATCTCGTTGGCCCCACCACCTATTGCGTGGACGATGCTTTAGTAACGCTGGTAGCCACGGGTGGTGTCGGCACCATTTGCGACGGCACGGTCACTGGAAACTGGTCGGGGCCGGGTATCACGGATCCTTCGTTGGGCACTTTCGATCCACAGGTGGCTGGCGTTGGTTCGCATACGATCACGTTCACCCTTGCGTGTGGTTTCGCTGCCACCATGCAGGTAACGGTGGGTCCATGCACCACGCTCGTCGTATGCGTTGATGGAACAACAGGAGAGTTGACCGCCTCGAACGGTGTTGGCCCTTACACCTGGCAGAACCAGACAACGATCCAGGATTGTAGCGCATGCCTCTTCGGATGTTTCCTTCCGCCCAACTGTGCGGTGGATGTACTCTCATGGACCACGTTCGCAACAGGAAACACGATCCCAACACCGGCGGGCTATCCCATCCAGTTGATCGACGGCGCAGGTACCATCCTGTTGATCACGGATCCTTCTCTTCTTCCTTCGTGCAGTCCATGCCCAACGATCGTCGTGGATGTGACCGATCAGTTGAACGTGCTGTGCTTCGGAGGGAACACCGGTGCGGCCACGGTGGAAGCAAGTGGTGGCGATGGATCTTACACCTATGTCTGGACGCCCGGTAGCCTCAATGGTTCGACACAATCGACCTTGTTGGCAGGGACGTACACGGTCACGGCAACGGATGGTGCTGGTTGCACGGGCACCACTGCGGTGATCATCACCGGTCCTGCTTCGCCGCTGCAAGTACAACTCGTGAATGTGACCGGCGCATCGTGTGCTGGAGGCGATGGCACTGCCACGATCTCCACATCGGGAGGCACCGGAGCGACAACGATCGTGTGGTCGCCGGTAGGCGGCAATGGAACCACCGCAACGGGTCTTGACGAAGGATCCTACACGGTCACCGTGACCGATGCGAACGATTGCACCGCATCGTTGGTGGTGGACGTCCCATCGTTGGAAGGCCCAACGATCGATGGCGTGGTATCGACTCCATCGGCGTGCGTGCCAGCGACAGGTACGATAACCATCACCGCGACTGGGAATGGACTCGAGTACAGCATCGATGGAATCGTCTTCCAGGCTTCGAACCTGTTCAACGCTGTAGCCGGTGGCACCTACACCGTGGTTGTCAGGGACACCAACGGATGCACGAGCACGGCGAGCGTCACGGTCGCAGTTCCTGCTTCTCCCGTGCCGGTGACCACCGGTCCCGAGGTCGGTTGTATCGGGGAAGAGCTATCGCTCACGACCACCGGCCCTTTCTCCTCCTATGATTGGAGCACGGGCGACAATGATGCGGTCACCTCGGTTACGCAAACCGGTGTAGTCACCGTTACCGTCACTGACGCCCAAGGCTGCACTGGCACATCCGCTCCGTTCGCCGTGAGCTTCGAAGGCCCGACCGCCGCGTTCAGCACCACGCCAGCCTCACCACAACTTCCCGGCACAACCGTTGACTTCTTCGATGCCTCCACATTCACCGGTGGCCCCATCACCAGTTGGTCATGGGATCTCGGTAACGGTGGCAATGCGAATACCCCGGATGCCTCCTGGACCTATGATGAACCTGGGCAATACGTGGTAACACTCGTGGTTACCACCGCGAACGGCTGCACGGATTCTGTGACCATGACCTATGTGATCCGCCCGGCGGACATCACCATCCCGAACGTGATCACACCGAACGGCGACGGCATGAACGATGCGTTCTTGATCGAGAACATCGAGTTCTTCCAGAACGAGCTGGCCATCTTCGATCGGTGGGGAATCATCGTTTACGAGAAGAAGGACTACCGGAACCAATGGAAAGGGGAGGAGCAACCGGAGGGCACCTACTACTACGTGCTGGTTTTGGAGGATGGCCGCGAGTTCACGGGGCATTTGACACTATTGAGGTGATCGATCGGCAGTTCACTTCAAGAATCCCCCATCCACCACCAGAAGCTTCACCGGACCCACGGTTCGTGAACGGTGTGAGCTGAGCCCATCGGAGACGGCGTAGGATGAACCCGCCTTCATAACGGTCGTTGCGCCATCCTTCAGTTCGTTGATCAACTCGCCTTCGAGCACGAAGACCAGGTGCCCCAGCTCGCACCAATGGTCCGCGAGGTAGTTGGCGGAATACTCGATCATGCGGATGCGCAAATGGCCGAGTTGTTGGATCCGCATCGTTGCGGTGCCCGTGGTTCCGTTCACGACGGTCGTCGGTACATCATCCCAGATCGTGATCTGGAAAGGGATATGAAGGCTCATGCTGGAATGGGTTGGGCAAAGGCAATGACGTGGCCATCCGGGTCGGAGAAGTACGCGACCCGGTGCCGCCAGTCGCGGTCCCTCGCAGGATCAACGATCCGAAGGCTCGAGGCCTCCGCACGCGCGATGTAAGAGGTCATGTCATCCAACAACAAGTAGAGTTCGCAACGGGGAACACCGCTCGCATTCGTGGGGTGGGGTAGTGCGGGAGTGATGATCCGCGCGATGCTGTCTTCCGGCATCAACCCAAGCTTGCAAGAACCCAGATCGAACTCCGTCATTCCCGGCACGTCAAGGACCGGTGGACGATCCAGGAGGAAGGCGTAGAGGTCACGGCTTCGCTGTTGGTCCGCGACGTAGAGGATGAACTCGACCTGCATACGATAGGATCAGCCCTTACTTGGATCGAACTCCGCCAGTTGAAGGGCCATGCGCTTGGCAGCACGCTCGAGCAACTGCCCGCGCGGTGCACCCCGGCCGATCTCCTGCTTGTTCACCCGCACGATCTCGGCCTGCAGGATACGGCCGCTCTCGGCATCCAGCAGTTGCATCTGCACTTCGATCTCCTTGCGCAACACATCATCGAAGCGCAGGATCTTGCCCGTGAGCACATACCGCGCACCAAGCAATTTACCGGCCGCAGCAACGGAACGGTCGTCATACACGCCGCTCATCTGCCGCTGTTGTTCAGCGAGGATCTCTTCGGTGTTGTCCCGGTCCACCATGACGATCAGCGGGTCTTGCAGGTCCAGCACCTCTTGTTTGACGTTCGCCGCGAACTGCGTTTCCAGCTGGCCGACCACGCTCTGCAGGCCCAGCATCTCCGGATAGAGGTTGGCGTTGTACAAGGGCACGTACGCAACGGTGTAGGAGGCCTTCTCCCGGCATTCCGCGAGGCGCGTCATGGTGTCCTTGTGCCCAGCATCCAGTTTGGCCACCCGATCGAACTGGCGGTATGCCTCGCGCCACAATCCCAATTCCTGCCCAAGCAGTGCCTCGCGATAGGCAGGTTCAACCTGGGCCAATTTGTACAGGTGCTCCGCATCGCGACGCTCCGGATCAAGGCGGCTGCACTGGTACGCGAGGTCCTCGGCTTCCTTGAACCGCTCCTCGCGAAAGGCGCTTTCAGCATCAGCATAGAGCCGTTGTGCCCGGTCGCGCATGGCTTCCGCCCGCTTCGCCTCGAAGAGCGGGGTCCACTCCAGTTCGAGTCCCTGTCGGTCCATGCTCGCCTTGTAGTTGATCGCTTCCTGCCGGGCGCCGTCTCCCGTCGCGAGGTCGCCCATGGCGTAGGCTGCCGAGGCCTTGTCCTGCATGCGGTTGAACAAGCCTTGTGCGGTGCGCTTCATGCCCACATGGGCTTCCACCTCACGCGGTTTGCGCAGGTAGAGTTCCGCGTACCGATCGTAGGCTTCGGTGAGCATGCCTTCGCGCTCGTAGGTGGCGGCGCGTTCCATCTGCTTTCGCGAGGATCCACAGGACGTGAGAAGGACGATCGTTGCGATGATGTGGAGTGAACGCATGTGGTACGATCCAATGGAGGTGGGCAAGTTACCCGACAAGCCCTGTGCCGCACGCCCGTATGTTTGCCCGATGCCTGCGCGCCGCACCTGGCCTTTCGTGCTACTGGCCTTGGTGGTACTGGTCTTGTTCGTTCTGCAATTGTTCGTGGGCTCGGCCGATGTGCCGGTAGGCGTCGTGCTTGGTGCGCTGTTTGAGCCAACCTCGGTTGACCCGGGCCTGGCTACCATCGTCCGCGAGATCCGGCTTCCACGGTCCCTTACCGCCTTGCTGGCCGGATCGGGACTTGCGGTGAGCGGACTGCTCATGCAAACGCTCTTTCGCAATCCACTGGCGGGGCCATCGGTGCTCGGGATCAGCTCGGGTGCCAGCCTTGGTGTAGCCTTGATCATGCTTGCCCAGCCGCTGTGGGCCCTGCTACCGATCCCTGCTGACGCGACGCTGATCACAGCCGCGCTGGCCGGTGCCATGGGTGTGCTCGTGCTCATCCTGTTCGCCGATCGTCGTGTGGGCGATGGCATCACGCTGCTCATCGTAGGCTTGCTCATCGGCTACCTGTGTTCAGCCGTCATCAGTGTGTTGCAGGTGGCGAGCCCGGCTGCTGCACTGAAAGGCTATGTGCTTTGGGGCATGGGTTCCTTTGCGGGGGTCGATCAACATCGGTTGTGGTGGTTGGCCCTGCCGGTCATGACAGGGCTTGGTTTCGCGCTCGCCTCCATCAAACCGCTCAATGCACTGCTGCTCGGCGAGGACTGCGCAACGACCTTGGGCGTATCGGTGCGCCCGGCCCGTCGTCGGCTCATGTGGGTGACCGGTATCCTAGCGGGCACCATTACCGCCTTCTGCGGACCCATCGCCTTCCTGGGCATGGTGACACCGCATGTGGCACGCGGCCTCTTGCGCACCAGCGACCACGCGCGCCTTCTTCCGGCAACGTTGTTGTGCGGAGGAGCACTGGCCCTCGGTTGCGATCTGATCACGCGTTCCGTGGCAGGATCCGCAATACCGCTCAATGCCGTTACGTCGTTGCTCGGCCCGCTGGCTGCCATGTCCAGCTTGGAACGCGCACGTGCCTTGAGCGTGGTGCTCACTGGCAAACCGCAGGCGGGACTGCTCGATGTGCGCACGCTCGTATCGCTCGGTCGCCAGCCATGGACCGGGCACTTGGGAAGGCTCACCCTGAAGGACCATGAACGGATCGACGAAGCGATGGAACGAACGGGTGTGACATCCTTCAGCGAACGCGCATTGCAGTCGCTGAGCGATGGGGAAGGGCAGAAGGTCTTGATCGCTCGCGCCCTTGCACAGGATGCGCCGGTGATGCTCCTTGATGAACCGACGGCATTCCTGGATCTGGTCAATCGCGTTTCAGTGATGCGGCTCTTGCGGGATATCGCACGTACATCGGACCGCGCCGTATTGCTCTCCACGCACGACCTCACTTCGGCGCTGCAACTCTGCGACCGTATCCTGCTTGTACACGAGGGAACGTTATGGACAGGTACCCCCGGGGAAGCCATCTCATCGGGAGTCCTCGATCGGGCGTTTGCAACACAGGGCATGCGCTTCGATCCCATTACGGCATCGTTGATCGCGGAATAGCACAAAAGGAAAACCCCTCCCAGGCACGCTGGAAAGGGTTCTCAACGCGTGTTCCCGCTTACTTCTTCAGCGCATCGCGGATCTCCATCAGGAGCTTCTCCTCGTTGGTGGGTCCGGCAGGTGGTGGCGCGGGTTCGGCCTTCTTGGCCTTGTTCACGGCCTTCACGACCATGAAGATCACGAACGCGACCACGATGAAGTTGATCACGGTGGTGATGAATGCGCCATAGGAGATGGCAACTTCGGGTACCGCCGCGGTGGTAACAACGCCCGCGGCATCCTTCACTTCCGCAGCGCCGGTTTGGATCACGTACTTCATCTGGGTGAAATCAACACCGCTCGTGATACGCCCGATCAGCGGCATCACCATTCCGTCGATGAAGCCGGAGACGACCTTACTGAAAGCCGCACCCATGACGAAACCGACCGCGATGTCCACAAGGTTTCCCTTCATCGCGAACTCCTTGAATTCCTTCATCATGCCCATGGTGGTAGGTTTTGGTTGGTTTTAATACGAGGTCGAATGTAACCCGCTATCAGCGCTCTCGTAATCGGAAACGCTCGCTGTGTTCTTCACCACGTTCGGTGCCGGTAACGGCGACGTCCCATCCAGCGCTATCCTTCACATACGTGATGCACTGGGGGAAATCGTGCAATGCGTTCTCGAACATGAGCGTATCCGGGCCGGTGGCTTGAGCGGTGAACGGAACCCACTTCCCGTTGTTCTGGGAACCGATACGCGCTTGGTACACCACGTTCCCGTTCACCACGCTCAAGCGCAGGTCCTCGATGAAGACGGTATCGCCCTCTTCGATCACGTGCCCGAACCCATCGATCGCACTATCTCCTTCCAATGTCCAACGTTCATGGAAGGCGTAGTCCGGACTGGAGGAGCTGTCCACCCATTCGCCAACGAGCTGGCGGTATTTCCCCAACGGATCGATGGTGAGCGGCTCGGGTTGATCGTGCTTTCCGTGGTCGCAGGTTCATCGCATGCAGCGAACAGAACGGAGATCAGTAGGAGCGGAGCGTAGCGCATGGTTCAGGGATCCTGTAGTTGCTGGATGGCTTGGCGGATCGGGTCGGGCACCGCCACTTTGGTCCCCTTGCCGTAGTCGAACATTACCTGCACGCTGGTGCCGCGGGAAACCGTTTCCCCAGCCGCATCGGTCATCAGGTATTCCATGGTGAAGCTCGTGTTGCCGATACGCGTGCAACCCGTGTGGATGATGAGCGTGGCGGGCCAATGCACCGGGCGCAGGTAATCGCAGGTCGTGCTCGCGAGAATGACGCCTACTCCGCTGTCCTTGAGCGATCGAAGGACGCCGATGCATTCCAGGTAGTGCATCCGCACACTTTCCATGTAGCGGAAGTAGAACACGTTGTTCAAGTGCCCGAAAGCGTCCTGTTCCCCCCAAGCGATGGGGATCTCCAAGCATTGCACCAAGTGGCCGGGTACCGCGTTCACCGCAGTTCCTTCAAGAGGTCCTTGTGCTGGCCCTTCAGGCGCTCCACATCACGGACCAGCTTCTCGATCTTCTTTTCCATGTCCTTCTTCATCTCCGCACCACTGGCGCTCTTGAAGTTGAACATGCCCATGTTCTGTTCCATTTGGCGCTTCTCGCCCTCCAGTTCCTCGATCTTGCGCTTGATGAAGCGGCTCTCGCGCTCCAAGTTGAACTTGCCGTCCGGACCGGTCTTGAGATCGTCGACATGGTTCTGGAAACGCATGCGCTGGCGCTCGTCACCCTCCATCTTCAACTGGCCGTACTGCTTGTCGAGCGCGGCACGATAGCGTTCGCTGAAAGCGTCGTAGAGCTTGGGCGAAACACGTCCCGAATTCATCCAGCGTGCGCTGAAGGCCTTCAATGCATCCATGTCCTTGCTGCGCTCACCGGTCAGTTGGTAGGCTTCGATCTCGGCGATCAGCGCCTCTTTCTGCACCACGTTCCCGGCCTGCTCGGCATCCTGCTTGTCAAAGGTGGCTTTGCGGTTCTGGAAGAACCCATCACATGCTTCACGGAAGCGGGTCCACAAACGGTTCTCGTCACGCGGCCCAGCGCTCCCGGCTTCCTTCCATTGCTGTTGCAACGCCTTCAGCTTGTCCGCGGTCTGCCGCCACTCCGTGCTGTCCTTCAGCGCCAGTGCCTCGGTGAGCAGCGCTTGCTTGCGCTCACGTGCCTCCTTGAACTGGTCCTTCAGCTTGTCGAAGTATGCCTTCTTGGCATCGAAGAACACGTTGCATGCGTTGCGGAACTCCTTCCACACGCGCTCATTGTCCTTTTTGGTGGCAAAGCCGATGCTCTTCCACGCGTTCTGCAACTCCAGTACTTGATCGGTAAGGGCTTTCCACTCCTTCACACCGGTCGCCTCCATGTTCGCCGTGAGAGTGGTCACCTTCTCAACAAGGGCCTGTTTGGCTGCAAGGTTCGTTTCGTGTTCAGCACGACGCGCTTTGTAGTGCTCGTTGATCTTGTCATAGACAAGGCGCGTAGCGGCCCAGAATCCATCGCGAATGGCCTCCCATTCCTCCTTCACCACCGGACCTATCTGGTGCCATTTCTCCTGGTAGTCCTTCACCGCGTGCTCCAGGTCCTTCACGGCATCCTTCGCAGCCAAGGCGGCCATGTCGCTGATGAGCGCCTGTTTCAACGCGGTGTTCTTGCGCAGGTCGTGATCACGCAGCTCCTTGTAGATGCGGATGTGGTAGAAGAACTCGTCCCTAAGGTGGGAGTAGTCGCTCTGTAGTTCGCGATAGGTGTGCTGGGGGACGGGTCCGATGTGCTTCCACTTCTCCTGGAGCTCGGTGAATCGCTGGAACGCGGAACTGATGTTCTCCTCACCGGAGATCAAGGCTTTCAGTTCCTCCATCACGGCCTTCTTCGCCTCCAGATTGTCCGCCTCCTCCTTGGCCTTTTTACGACGCAGGTCGTTCACACGCTGGTTGAAGGCGTCGAGCAGTTGCTTGAAGCGTTTGTCCTCCTCGTCCTGGAGAGGCGCGGACTCCATTGGCAGTGCTTCCGCCTGCTGGGGTTCGGCAGCAACGGGCACCTCGGTCCCGTCCGCTTCCACGGCCACGGCGGTGGCTTCAACACGTTCATGCTGGAGCGCTGAAGCCACAAGGGATTCATAGGCCTCCTTGGTCGCTTCCACCGCCTCCGATGCCGTTTCGACATCCTCCTGTGCGACCAGTTCTTCGAGCCGTGCGATCAGCTCAGTCTTCGTTGCCATGCAAATGTGATCGGACGCCTAGCGGACCGCCCGTTCAAAGATAGACGGATGCCCTGAATACAAGGGTTGACGGCCTATACGGCCAGGCCGAGCATGCACACGTCGTCCACCTGTTCCTCATCACCCTTCCATTCCAGGAAAGCGCGCTCCAGTATTTCCGCTTGGTGTTCCATGGGGATGTGCTGGTTGGTGTTCAACAGATCGTGCAGGCGCGCGGCCATGAAACGCTTCCGCTCGGGGCCACCGAATTGGTCCACGTAACCATCGCTGAAGAGGTAGATGCGATCACCGGGGGTGTAGGCCAGGTGGTGGCAGGTGTATTTCCGATCCAGTTCCTGATGGGCACCACCGATGGGACGCCTATCCCCATTGATGACTGTAAGCTGCCCGTTGTGCAACCAATAGAGCGGACGGAAGGCTCCGGCGAAAAGGATCTCCCGCTGGTGGCGATCGATCCGGCACAGGGCGATGTCCATCCCGTCCCCGCCTCCTTTTTTCAAACCCTGTTGGTGGAGCGTGGTCACCAGCCGTGTGTTGATCATGGCGAGCAACTCGGCCGGGTCCTTATCGGCATTGGCGGGTACGATCTCGTTGAGCAGGGAGCAGCCGATCGCGGCCATCATCGCCCCCGGTAGGCCGTGCCCCGTGCAATCCGCGGCCGCTACGAAGCATTCATCCGTGCCGATACGATGGTACCAGTGGAAATCACCGCTCACCATGTCCTTCGGCTTGTCGATGACGAAGGAGCCGTCGAACAACTCGGTGTACACCGTGGGCGGCGGAACGAGCGCACGCTGGATCTTGCCGGCGTAGGCGATACTGTCGGTGATATCGAGGTTGCGCGAAGCGAGAGCAAGACGGTCCGCCTCGCTCTGTTTCACCCAGCGGCCCACGTAGCGGAAGAGCACGAAGCCAGCAATGGCGAACAGGAACAGTGCGATGATCACATTGCGCCACAGAGCGGTCCATGCTGCCGCATCAGCGCTACGGGCATCGACGCTTGCCACCACGATACCAACTGCACGCCCGCTGTCGTTCACCAAAGGAGCGAACACGACGAGCTGATCGGTGGCCGAAGTGAGCGAACCGCCTTCCGCATAATCCCTCAGCAATTCCGGAGTGGAACCCTCGAAACGTGCCCTGAAATCCGGTTTCTCCAGCGAGGTGGCAACAACCTGTAGTTCCTGCTTCAAGCTGTCGAAGGTGAGTATGCGCAAGGGCGTCTCCAACGCGTTCCGCTCCGCTGCCTTGCGGAGGTGATCGTGCATGACGTAGTACCAAGCATCCTGGGTGTTCTTGATCAACATCCCCCGACCATCGTACTTCTCCAGCAACAACTCCACGTGCTTGGCCGGGACCTGGTCCGCGAGCCCCGAAACGATGGAACCCAACCGCGAGAAGGCCTCCTTTCGCTGGCCCTTCAATTCGTACACATGGGCCACGGCAATGAGCGAGGCGCAGAGCACGAAAAGGGTGCCGTAAAGGATCAGCAGGATCCTGCGGGAGGTGCGGTTGTTCGGAGCGGACAAAACGAAAGCACCGAAGCGGACTGACTTCGGCGGACGTTCCTACGGATGTTGGATGGGTGAAGTTCCCCTCAGGGCTGCACAACCAAACGACCGGTCAGCGTTCGCCCAGAGGAAGTAAGGACCCTCACCTGATAAAGCCCGGGGTTGCTGCCTGTGAGGTCGACTTCGAGCTGGTCGTTGATCGATCGCGATACGAAGGGAATGCTTCGACCCATGGCATCATGGATCATAACGCTTGCAACCGTCTCCGCAGGCATGCGGACGTGGAACGACCCGTTCGAAGGATTGGGCACCAGTATCATGCTGGGTGATGGGGGTACCTCACCGAGCCCGGTCAGCCCGCTCCATTGGATGGAGGTTTTCGGATCGCCTATGGCCTCGTAGATCCAGGAAAGCCATGAAATGCCTGCGTACATGCTCTCCGCCGCGTTGAAATGGTAGCTCGTGTCCAGATACCGCTCGAAGGTTCCACGCGTGTTGTACCAAGGCGATGCGTAGGTGAGGTTGACCGTACCGACAGCGGCCGTTGCCCCCTGGCCGATCCAATCGGACAAACGATCGTACCCTGGTTGGATCCCCGGTGTATCGTAATGCAATCCCGAATAGGAGTACCATTCCACGGCAAGTGCTCCGGGAGCCCAGGAGAAATTCGGCAACCACGGTTCGGCGAACCCGGTCAGGCTCACGTAGCCCACCACATTGTCCAGATCATCCAGGAACTGGCTGGTCGTATCGATCATCACGGTGGGACCGATATCGATAACGGGATCGGTGACCTCCTGGATGATATCGTTCCAGAACGCTTGCACACCCGCAGAGGTATCGGGGTTGTTGATGTCACCGACCATCAACACACCGGTACCATCGACCACAAGCCCTGGACCGCTGCGATCGATCAGTTGGAGCACGTCCACCAGGGATGGTCCAGCCAGACGCGTTACCAAGTAGATGCCGCTCGTGGCCCTTGTGTGATGCTGGGTCGAATTCAGGAAGGGGTTCGCCACATAACCGATGGCCGCGATATTGGAAGCCAGCGGTCCCAGCAGCAGCGCCACTTCCGTATCGAACGAACTGCACTTGTTGAACTGGTACAAGCTGTCGCACGTACCGTTGTCGATACGGACCGGTACCCCGAGGGTCGTAACGATGTAGTTGATGCTATCCACCAGATCGTTCTGTATCAGGTGGTCCTCGATAGCGGCACGCAACGGCAGGAATTCCGACTGTGTAATGGAAGTGGTCAACGGAGCATCGATGGTGATCAGGTGGTTCGATGGAATGCTGCGCGCCGCAATGAAGTAGTTCCCGATCTGCACGGAAGCCGGACTGTTGGAATTGACGATGACCGCGACGTCATCGTAGCTAACGCTCTGGGCAGCACACGGACACAGGACGAAAAGTGATGTGGTCATGCCAAGAAGTGTTCGGATCGACATGGCGATGGGCGGTGGCCAAATGAACGGAACGCGATCGAACGTATTGCCCTTCGCTATGCGGGCATCACCCCAGGAACGGATACCGATGATCCGTCGGCGGAACGAAGGTCTCCTTGATCGTACGTGGGCTCACCCAACGGATGAGGTTGAGGTAGCTGCCCGCCTTGTCATTCGTTCCGCTTCCGCGCGCGCCGCCGAACGGTTGCTGACCCACAACGGCTCCTGTGGGTTTGTCGTTGATGTAGAAGTTACCAGCCGCATGGCGCAGCACTTCTTGCGCCTCGATGATGCTCGCGCGATCGTTGCTGATCACAGCACCGGTAAGCGCGTATTCACCCGTGCTGTCCACCAGCTTTAGCGTCTCGTTCCATTTGGCCTCAGGGTACACGTAAATCGTGAGCACCGGCCCGAAGATCTCCTCGCACATCGTAACGCTCTTCGGATCCTTGGTAACGGCAACGGTGGGCTCCACGAAGTAGCCCGTTTTCTTGTCGGCCTTCCCTCCGGCGATGATCTGGATGTTCTTCTTGTCCTGCTTCAAGCCAGCGATGTAACCGCTGATCTTGTCGAGGCTCTTCTCATCGATGACGGCACCGATGAAGTTCGAGAACTCGCGCGGGTCGCCCATCTTCATATCGGCGAGATCGGCCAGCAGTTCCTTCTTCACATCCGGCCAAAGGTTCCCGGGGATGTAAGCGCGGCTCGCCGCGCTGCATTTCTGTCCCTGGAACTCGAAGGCACCACGTGAGAGCGCTGTGGCCACAACTTTCGGATCGGCGCTGGGATGCGCGAGCACGAAGTCCTTGCCGCCCGTCTCGCCCACGATGCGTGGATAGCTGCGGTACTTGGGCAGGTTATTGCCGATGGTCTGCCAGATGTGACGGAAGACCTTGGTGCTGCCGGTGAAGTGGATGCCAGCGAAATCCTTGTGCGAAAAGATGACATCGCCGGCTGTTGGTCCGTCCACGTGGATCAGGTTGATCACGCCTGCGGGTAGGCCAGCCGCCATGAAGACCTCCATCAGCACTTGGGCACTGTAGCACTGCGTATCGGCACACTTCCACACCACGGTGTTGCCCATGAGCGCGCAGCTGGCGGGGAGGTTGCCAGCGATCGCCGTGAAGTTGAACGGGGTTAGGGCGAAGACGAAGCCTTCGAGCGCGCGGTATTCCAAGCGGTTCCATACGCCGGATGAACTCACCGGCTGGTCGCGGTAGATCTGCTCCGCATAGGCGACATTGAAACGCAAGAAGTCGATGAGCTCGCAGGCCGCATCGATCTCGGCCTGGAAGCAGTTCTTCCCTTGGCCCAGCATGGTGGCAGCGTTGATGCTAGCGCGATAGGGGCCTGCGATGAGGTCGGCCGCTTTCAGGAAAATGGCTGCCCGCTCAGCAAAGGGCATGCTCTCCCAGTTCTTCTTCGCCTTCAGCGCAGCGTCGATGGCGGCACGCACGTGCTTGGCCTCGCCGAAATGTGCCACGCCAAGGTTGTGTGCATGCTTGTGCGGCGGGCTCATCTTCCGCACGTCCTTGGTCTCTATGGCGTGGCCCGCGATCCACATGGGCGCGTCGATCCGTGCGCGCAGGCGGCGGTCGAGCTCGGCTTGCAAGGCTGCGCGCTCGGGTGTGTCGGGCGCGTAGGAGAGTACGGGCTCGTTCTTCGGGAGGGGGACGCTGAATTGGCTCATTTGCTCAAGCGGGCATGTGCTCATGTGCAAATGGGCACATGCCCACATGATCACATGGCGCGCGGCCCGTGCGTGGCGAATTTACCTGCCTCAAGCCACCTCCACGCCACCTTCCTCCTCTTCGAAGCGGGAGCGGGTCACCTCCGGGTCCATTATCAGGCCGTCCTTGAGGCTGTATACCCAATCGAGGAGCTGGATCTTGCGCCCTGCGGCCCATGCATCCCGGATCACGCTCGGACGGCTCAAGTCCTACACCTGCTCCGCCACGTTGATCTCCACAAGGCGGTCGAAGCGCAGGTCCTCGTCGGAGATGGCGGCAAAACCACCGAGGAGCCGCATCGCTGCGCGAATTGCAATCCACGAGCGGGTCAGCCCAGATTGTCGAATCGGTAGATATCATCTACTTCGGAGCCCGCCGGTACGTCGCAGATCGGCTTCACGATGCCGTCATGCAAGCTGTACACCCAGCCATGAAGGTGCGGGCCACCTCGGTCTTTCCAAGCCTTTTGGATGATGCTGGTCTTCACCAAGTCCAGCACCTGCTCCTGCACGTTGAGTTCCACCATGCGGTCCAGCCGTGCTTGCTCGGTGGGTTGGGCATCCACTTCGGCTCTGTGCAGGCGGTACACATCCTTGATGTTGCGCAGCCATTTATTTATCAGTCCGAGGCTCTGGTGGGTCATGGCTGCGTGCACCCCTCCGCAGCCGTAGTGGCCGCAAACGATCACATGCTTTACATTCAAGTATTCCACGGCATATTGCAGTACGCTCAGCAGATTCAGATCCGTATGAACCACCATGTTGGCGATGTTGCGGTGTACGAAAATCTCTCCGGGTTGCGTTCCGGTGATCTCGTTGGCGGGGACGCGACTGTCGCTGCACCCGATCCACAAAAACTCGGGACGTTGGATCTTCTCCAGCCGATGGTAGAACTCGGGGTCTTGCTTAACTGTGTTGTCGGCCCAGGTCTTGTTGTTGAGGAGTAGTTTATGGTAGTTGTCCATGATCGATGGTTTTCAGGTTCAGCTTTCGGCCAGCATCGTGCGGGCAGCCGCTTGCGCCGTTCCTGGCGCAGCAGGCAAGTTCATCATTTGGACGCGGATTCCGCGCTCCGATGTGGTCGTGACGAAGTCGTCAATGATCTCGCGCACATCTGGATCGAGGTCGACCGATCGACCGCCGTCAATGACAACGCGCGCTCCATCGGGGATCTCGTTCAAGGCACGCTTGATACCGGCCTTGTTCAAGAACGTCACATCCTCACTGAGCTCGATATAGATCGGCATTCCGGGCTTGTAGCGATGTGGGTCATAGTGGAACGGTACTTTGTAGTTCTTCCAGAGGATATGGAGGAAGGCCATTGCAAGGCCCAGCGCGACACCGCTTAAAAGGTCGTTCGTGAACGCCATGAAACCGACTGTTGCCAGGAACGGAACGAACTGAGGCAAGCCCTGCGCCCAAATGGCTTTGAAGAGCGATGGCTTGGCCAGCTTATAGCCCACCAGTAGCAGAACCGCTGCGAGGCTTGCCAAGGGCACCATGCGCAGCAGGCCCGCTATGGTGATCACGCAGAGGGCAAGCCACACACCGTGCAGGATAGTCGAGAGTTTGGTGCGGCCACCGCTCTGGATGTTGGCCGAGCTGCGTACGATCACCTGGGTAAGGGGCAGGCCGCCCAGCAAGCCGCTGACGATGTTGCCCGCCCCTTGGGCATAGAGCTCTCGATCGGCCGGTGTGGTGCGCTTGTGCGGGTCGAGCTTGTCGGTCGCTTCCACGCATAGCAATGTTTCAATGCTCGCGACCACAGCAATGGTGACGGCCACGCTCCAGAAGGCCCCTTGCGTGATGGCCGCAAAGGATGGGAAGGAGAACGACGAGGCGTCCGACAAGTCCGGCAAGGGCACGTAGTGGTCCGCCCCGATGGCCAGTACCGCGTGCCCTACGAATGAAGCGGCCATCACGATGCCAACGCCCACAGCGAGGAGCGGCCCGGGGATATAGCGCAGCCAGGTGTTCCGCTGGATGAAGGGCCGCTCCCAAAGGAGCATCACCGCAAGGCAGACCAGCGTGATGATGACCGCGCCCAAGTTGGGATCCTGTAACGCGGACCAAAGCTCTTGGAAGGTGTTGAGCTTATCCGGTTGGTCGAAGCTCTCATCGCCCATGGGATCCTTGTCATCGCCCAAGGCGTGCGGGATCTGCTTCAGGATGATGATGATGCCGATACCGGCGAGCATGCCCTTGATCACCGAACTTGGGAAGTAGTATGCGATGATGCCCGCGCGCAGGACGCCCAATAGGATCTGGAGCACGCCAGCGACCACTACGGCGCCCAGGAAGAGCTCGAAGGACCCGAGCTCGGCAATACCCATGGAAACTATGGCGGTGAGACCGGCGGCAGGTCCGCTAACCCCCAAAGACGAACCACTGGCGAGGCCCACCGCAATGCCGCCGATGACACCGGCGATAAGACCCGCCATTGGTGGAGCGTTGCTCGCCACCGCGATGCCGAGACACAGCGGAAGTGCAACGAGGAACACGACGAGCGAGGCCGGGAGATCTTTGCTTCCAATTCTTCAAATAACTCAATGCAGCCATGATCGAGGACAATTGTAACCGTGTAAAACGCACTGACCCTCAGCGGCCGATGGCCGATGAACCGGGACCGAAGTCCACCGATCGTCAAGCGCCCTTCGGAGGCTGGTGCGGCACCTCCATGGCGGGGTGGTCCAGCATGCTCTCTTCGTATTGGTGAAGAAGGATCTTCACGTGCCCTTCAGAGGCAAGGGGGCACACTTCGCTTCGCACCTCGCATGCATGCTTCAAAACCTCCTCCTCAATGATGGGTACAGGTTGTGATCCACACTCCGCATAAAGCGAAACGATGCTCTGCGAGTTCAGTATCTGGGGCGCAACGAACAGTGCGAATGCCATCATCAACGACGTGGCACGCATGAGCATGGACCAACGTACAAGGGATGACCGAACACGGAGCGCGCGTTGCATTTTAGAGGGTGCCAAAATACACAGCCATGCAGCCGGAACTCTCCATTAAGACCAATTAACGCCCGATCCGGGCGTTAGTTCGCTGCCCCGGGAATACCAAGTGCATCTCCGGTATGGTCACGCGGAACTCAAGGCCATCCCGCACACGCTGCATCAGATAGGTGCCTTCCATCCTGCCGAATCCGCTGCGCAGGTCGCATGCGCTGCTGTAGCTGAACTCCTCTCCGGGCTGCAGGATCGGAGTTTCGCCCACCACGCCCGGACCTTCCACCTCGCGCACGGCCGCGAGACTGTCGCGAACGATCCAATGGCGACGCATCAACTGCACGACCTCTTCACTTCGGTTGGTGATGGTGATCCGGTAGCTGAAGATGAAGCGTGCCACGGCCGGGTCGCTGTGCGATGGCTCATACTGCGATCGCGCAGCGATCCGTATGCCTTGGGTAACTGCGATGCCCATGGTACAAGATTAACGCCGCCACAGGCTCATCCGTGCGGATCGGATCGGATGAAAAGTGCGGTGAGTGTGAATGCCTCCTACATCGGCCTTGTTCACAAGTTCGTCGGATCGACCGCGAGGTCATGCGCTCTTCCTCCTAGTGTTGCAACACTTTCAGGAACCATGCGCCCATTTTTCGTTCTTTTCGTTGGCATCGGCCTCACGGCAACAGCACAATACAGCGGTCCTGAAAGCGTGGAGTACGACGCTGTTGGTGATCGCTATTTCGTGAGCACCACCACCGGTGCTTCCATCAAGGTTCGCGATCAAGCGGGGACGGTCACCAACTTCGTGAACGTGAGTCCGGCACCCTACGGTCTGGAGATCATGGGCGATACGCTCTTCGCTTGCAGCGGCGGCAGCGTGAAGGGCTACTTGCTCAGTGACGCCACGCTGGTCTTCAACCGCAACTTGGGCGGCACCTTCCTCAATGGAATTACCACGGACGGGCAGTACTTGTATGTGACGGACTTCAGCGGCACGCGTATCTACAAAGTGGATGTGGCGAACAACACACACACCACCTTGGTGGCGAACACCGCCGGTACGCCCAACGGCATCGTTTGGGACCCCATCGGAGATCGACTGGTGGTGGTCTTCTGGGGATCCAATGCCCCGATCAAAGCATACGATCGCACAAGCGGAGCGAGCACCACGCTGGTGGCAGGTAGTGGCGTCTCAAACATCGATGGCGTAACGATCGATTGCAATGGCAACTTCCTGACGGCCTCCTGGAGCCCTGACCGCATCACGCGCTATGAGCCCACTTTCACCCAAGCTGGGGTTGACATCGGCGCTGCCGGATTGAACAATCCTGCCGATATCGATTTCGACCCCGTCAACAACAAAGTGTGCGTTCCGAACAGTGGGTCGAACACGGTCTCCTTGGTGGATGTGTCCTGCTCTTCCGGTGTCGCTGAGACGACTATCGTCGCCTTGCGCGCTATCCCGAACCCAACGAGCGATGTACTTCGGTTCGACCCGCCGTTCACGCGTGCTGAACCTTACCTCTTGCTCGATGCGCGCGGTTTGCTCATTGGTGGTGGCACCTTGAACGCCAACGCTCAGTTGGATGTGAGAACCCTGGAGCCCGGCACTTATATGTTGGACTTCACGCGCGCCCACAAGCAGGTGCGCTTTGTGAAACAGTAGTCAGGACCTTATCACCGCACGAGCGTCACATGCCCGATGCTCTCGTGCTGCTTCCCGAGCGTGTCTCGGATCCAGAGCTTCCAGACGTAAACGCCGCTGGTGGCATTGGCGCCGTCCCAACTTTGATCCGGCGAGGAACTAACGAACAGTTGTTGCCCCCAGCGATCGAAGATCATGAACTGGAAGTCCAGTGGCGAACGAACCGTGGTCACCGGGAAGAAGGTGTCGTTGTACCCGTCACCGTTCGGGGTGAACGCGTTGGGCACCCACAGCGAATAGGGATCCTCGACGCATACTTCGAACCGTGCGCTGTCAAAGCAACCGTATGCGTTGGTGACCTTCAGCGTTGCGATGTAGCACGCTACTGAATCATAGGTGAAGGCCGGTGAGGGCTCGGTAGAGGAACTGTCCCCACATCACCGAAGGTCCACTGCCAGGCATTCGCACCAGTTCCAAGATCCATGAACTGGATGGTGGGTTGCTCGATCGTGGTGGTTGCCGGCGAGGCCCCGATAGCCGCTGATGGTAAGGGCCAGGCGTGAATGAGGTCCGCGACCGTGATCGTACCCGGACATTCCGTTGCATAGCCGATGGACGTGGCCGTAAGCGTTACGGAATGGTCACCCGGAGCATAGCAATGTCCAGCGTTCGGTCCATCACCTGTGGAGCCATCGCCGAAGTCCCACGCGAAGGTGGCCTCACCCAGTTCCTGGGCTGTGAATTGAACACAAAGTGGGCTGCATCCCTCTTCGACATCCACGGTAAAACTGGGCTCCCACGAAATGCCGGGTTGAACAATGATCTCCGCTTGGTCGGCCCCACACTCGGCGCTCACCACAACGGAGTAGGTCCCTGGTTGGTCCACCTGCACTGTTTCTCCAGTGCCACCAGTGCTCCAGGCATAGCTCGTTCCTCCCGAAGCGAGGAGCGTGATGACTTCCCCGGGACAGCTTGTGAGCGGGCCATTCACTTGTGCAACGGGAGGCTGATCGACCTCGATGGTGATCTCCGCCATTCCAAAGCCGCAGGCGTTCGTCGCAGTTACCGTGTACGTACCGGCAACACTGGCATCAATGGAGGCAGTGCCAGCCCCTGTGCTCCAAGCGTATGTGTTACCGCCACTGGCAGTGAGCGTAACAGATGATCCCGCGCAGATCGTGGTAGGACCGTCAGCGACAATGGAAGCCGTCGGAGCACCTTCAACATTAAGAGAGGCAGCCGTGCATATGGTATCCGAACAACTGCCCACCGCGCAGAACGTCAGGGCGATGACGCCGGATTCGGCAAAGCCGGGGGTGTAGTCGGTGACCTCACCCAAAGGATCGCTCCAAGTGCCGCTGCCGCCCTGCCAGAAAACACTCGTCGCCCAGCCGTTGACCGTGGCCGAGAGCGAGGCGGTCTCGCCACAGCCTATGGAAGAAGGCATGCTCAAAATTGAAGGTTGCGGAGACGCAAGCACAGGGATCTGTACCTGATCGCATACGGTATCACCGCAAAGGCCCACCGCACAAAAGGACAGGACGGTACCCCGGTCTCGCTTGCTGCAAGCGTGTAGGCGTGTTGTTCGTGACCACATTGCTGAAGGTACCCGCGCCACCGCTCCAGTGAACACTCACCACATTGCCTGTGGCAACGGCGTTCAGTTCAATGGTGGACCCGCATAGCACCGCAACCGGGTCGGTGGTGATATCCGCTGTCAGCGGAGTAAAAGGTGCTTGACAGCCATGGTTCACATAGGTCACCGTGGGGGCTCCCGGCCAACCGACCACCAAGGTCGAACCGTCGTTCTGGACATAGTCACCGCCATAGCTCCCGAATTGGTTGACCATCTGCGACAGGTTGTAGGTAACGCTGTCGGAGCAGGCCTCGGATGGTACGCTCAGGATGAACGTGCGGAAACTCTGGGTGCCACTCGGCCAACTGGTGATCGTGGTGCCGTTGTTCGTGTTCTTGAAGTGTCCGAAGGTGTTCCCCTGGTTCTGGAAGATCACGTACAACGTATCGCTCAGGCTTGCGAACGAATTCCCCGCCACGCACATGTCCGTGCTGGTGATACCCAGAACACGGCGGCCGGCCGGGATGACGCCATTCGGAGGCTCCAGCAGCCACCCGCAGTTGGTGATCGTAGCGTTCAGTTGTGCTGTAAGGGACGCTGTCGTGGTGTTCTGGACCCAGCCGAGGAAGCTGTTGGCGGTGGCCCATTGAGCGGTGAGATCGCCCAGCGTAATGGGAGCCGGACCGACCATGAAGCGGAACATCTCGTTCTCGCCTTCCTGCGCATTGCTGCAGGCGTTGTTGCAGGCATCAGCAAGGATGCTCTCGATCTCCACGCACTTTGTCGGGATCTGCGCTTGGGCGGCCCCAAACAGGGCGATCGCCGAACCGGCAAAGCACAGACGATGAAAAAGGGATCGTGACATCAACGGGGCTGAAAACTCCGGGGGCGGACAAAGGTCGGGGAGAAGCACCGTAGCACTCGCAGGAAGATCCGTTCGGATCAGGGATGTGCTTCCTGCCAAGGCGCTGCCGCTCCATGGGAGGACGTATACACGAGGGAATTTGCTTGGGACGTGGGGTACCGAATGGCTAGGTATGTTAGGCGAAGGTGCTAGTTTGAACCTGCCGAGGAGCGGGCGATGAAGTACGGTATTCATTGCCGTGCATGATATTACAGATTATCATAATATAAATTATGAGCCAATATATTCAAACTTCAGGTCCGCTCTCAAGTTTACTCCAAGCCCTTGATCACTCCTCGATATGATCTTACCATTCTCCATTCCTATCCCCTCGAACGGATCGTTCTTGATCAACCAAGGCCCATCCAGATCCACGATGTCCACGATAGAAGCCAGCTGTGCCATTGCCGTGCATCCGAGCGAACTCTCGCTCATGCTTCCGAGCATCACTTTCAGGTCCAAGGTTCTGGCGAGCTCCGTTAGCGCCAGTGCCCGGTCCAATCCGCCGCACTTCATCAGCTTGATGTTCACCCCGTTGAACATGTGCCGCTGAGCGACAAGATCTCCGGAGGTTTGAACGGATTCGTCCGCGACCACGTCAACCCCGGTTTCCTCGAACAATTCGTGGTTCAATTCGTCCATCGATCCCTCGAACGGCTGTTCGAAGGCCATGATCCTCTCAGGCCCGGCGGCTTGAACCAGGTCGACAGCCTCTTGGACAGACCTCAAGCCCTGGTTGCCATCCAGCAAGAACTTCCTGCTATCCAGCGTTCGAAGTGCACGGATCCTTTCGATCGAACCGGTGTCGCCGACTTTCACCTTCAATGCTCCGCTCTTGGGCAATTCGCCCAGTTTCGCAGACAACTCCTCCAAGGGCGAAATGCCCAGCGTCATGAGTGTGACCGGCTCGCTGACCATCGAAATATTAAGCAGCTCACCAACAGCGACTTGACCACTCTTGCTGATCAGATCGATCAAAGCCATTGTGAGTCCTGCCCGACACCCGAACCCGACCTCTTGGAATTCTGGCAGGTGGTTGATGGATCCGTACAAGGTCTGACCGGTCCATGGTCCGTGCGATGCAACCGACCGCAAGCGCTCGATCGCATCACGGACCGTTTCCGTGAGATACGGTGGCAATGTCACCTCGCCGTAGCCAACTTCACCGTTCTCCTCCAACCGAATGAACAGGGCATCGGTGCCATCGCGCAGCCCGTGTGCCGTGCCGAAGGGATGCTTGAACAGCAGGCGGTATGGACAACAGCTGAAACGCAGGGGCATCCGGCGAAGATGGCGAACGAAAGAGCCCGGCCTTTCGGGCCGGGCTCCACTTTGACGCGGTAAGGTCGATCTACTTGATGAAGTAGATGATCCGGGTAAGCCACTTCGTGCTGTCTGGTTCCATGCCGGGGTCGGTGATGTACTCCTCGACCACGTTGGTGTGATGCTCCAAGTTGTTGGCCTTGATGTAGGCATCCATTGCCTCGTGTGGTGCGGCCATGCTGTTGTATCCCCCTGTAGTCGATCTGCAAAGCCTTGCTTGCTGGGGCTTCATACAGTTCCAGCCCCTTCAACTTGGCCTTGGACCCCGGATCCACAGGTATACCTGCGATCATGTCCGCGGTCTGCTCCTGCTCGTTCCACTCGAAGTAGACCCCGGATGTGGGACCAGCCGGAGCTACACCGGCCTTGCCGATCGCGGCCATGCCTGCTCCGAAGTGTTTGCCGAAGAAATCCTTCATATCGGCCCATTTCACCACTTCACGCTTGCCCACGTAGAGCATGGCGGGCCGCTCAATGGTCGTTATCTCGTACGCGGGTGTTTTGGGAGCATCCGCATAAGCTGATTCCACCTGTTCCTTCAACCGGCCCAGGCCCTTGTCGAAATCCTTACCGATCATGGCGTCCATGTCCATGAACTTGCCCATGAGCTTGCCCATGAAGTCGTTCTCGCCCACCATGGCCCAAGTGACCTTGGTGCTGTCGCCTACGGGCGAAAGCTCAATGAGCGCATTGCTCTCTGAAGCGAAAGGCTCGATGAAGGTCAAATGAGTTCGTACATGCTGACCGGGCACCAAAGAGTCCAAGCGCTGTTCCCCTTTTCCAACATCTGCGTTGCCCTCCCACTTTGCCGTAGCCCCAACGGTTCCATCGGTTCCTTCCATGCTCTTGGTCATGTTCGGGTCCAGATCGTTCCAAGGGCTCCATTGGTCCATTGCGGCAAGCGTCGAAACATGGCCATACACAGCATCCGGCGGGGCGGCGATCGTAACGGACCGCTCATACCGATAGGTATCACTTCCGGTGAAGCCAAGTACTGCGGCTAATACGCCCAAGGCCGCTATGATGATCAGAATGATCTTGAGTGCTCTCATGGTTTGGTGGATTTGAAACCGAAAGATGCACCCTGCGGAGGAATGACCAAGCTAAACGGCATGGAATTTTCTGACCTTGGCAAACCTTCCGTCACGCCCTAGCGCCGGACCGAACCCCAAGAACCATGAAGTTCCTATCCACCACCCCTCTCATCCTTGCCGGTATCCTCGTTCTCGCCTCCTGCAACCCGAAAACCGGACCTGCCGGAACCAAGGTCAAACAGCCTTTTTCAGGCGGAAAATATGAGAGCAATGCGGCCTGGTTCCGGGGAACCGGACAAGGATCCAGTGTGAACCAGAACATTGCCAAGGGAAAAGCGGACATCGAGGCGAAGAACCAGGTATCAGGACAGGTTGGCGTGAACATGCGCTCGGTTACGGACCAGTACCTCGGCCAAACCGAGAATGCCAATGCGGCCGATGTGGCGGACAAGTTCCAGAGCCTTGTCCGTGGTGTGATGAACAACGAATTGGCCGACCTGCGGAAGATCGGCGAGGAAACCTACTTCAACGAAGAGACCAAGGAGTACACGGTCTACATGGCCTACGAGATCAAGAAGGCGACCATGTTCCGCTTCATGAAGAAGCAGGCGCGCACCGAAAGGCAGGTGAGCGAGCAGGAACTGAAGGTGATGGACGAGATCCTGGACCAAGAGATCAAGCGCGCCGAAGCCGCAGGCGAATAGCCATCCGCACTTTCACCTCGAAAAACCTGGCCTCGAGCCGGGTCTTTTCGGTTGAAGTGCCGGTCAGAACAGGCTCCTCATGCGGCGGGTGGGGCTTTTTATGCCAAGCACACCCAACAGACCCCTGGTCAGTTCACGAACGATGGTATTGCCCACTTGGCGTGCCATCGGGTTCTTGGTCACCTTCTCCAAGGTGCTGGGTTCCTCCTTCGCCACTCTCTTCCTTCCTTCCTCCGCAGGCTCGGCTTCCTCGTTCTTCATCCGCTTCTCCAGCATTTCGAACGCGCTCTCACGATCCAGCACCTCGTTGTAGGTCTTCGCGAGCGAACTACGCGCTACGAGCCCGTCGATCTCCAATGGGCTGAGGATGTCCATTCGGCTGATCGGTGCCCGCAGCAGTGTGTGTGCCAGCGGCGTTGGAGTTCCTTTCTCGCTCAAAGCCGTCACGAGCGCTTCACCGATGCCGAGCGAGGTGATCAGCGCCTCGGTATCATAGAAGGATGTGAGCGGATAGTTCTGCGCAGTGCGCTTGATCGTGGTCCGGTCCTTCGCGGTGAACGCGCGCAGGGCGTGCTGCACCTTCAAACCCAACTGGCCCAAGACGCTTTCAGGAACGTCACTTGGATCCTGCGTGCAGAAGTACACCCCTACCCCTTTAGAACGGATGAGCTTGATGATGGTCTCGATCTGTTCGAGCAACGCCTTCGTGGCCGTGTTGAAGATCAAGTGTGCTTCATCGATGAAGAGCACGAGCTTCGGCTTCTCGGCATCGCCCACTTCCGGGAACGTGGAATAGATCTCCGCGAGCAGGCAGAGCATGAAGGTGCTGAAGAGGCGCGGCCGGTCCTGGATGTCCGTGAGGCGTACGATATGCACCACGCCTTTGCCCTCGCGCTGGATGAGCAGGTCGTTCACGTCGAACGAGCGCTCTCCGAAGAACAGGTCGGCACCCTGCTGCTCGATCTCGATGAGCTTGCGCAGGATGATGTTCACCGTGGCGGGGCTCACCTGCCCATAGACCTTCTTGATCTCCTCCTTGCCTTCGTTGGTCACGAACTGCAGCATCCGGCGCAGGTCCTTCAGGTCCAACAGCGGCAACGCATGGTCATCGCAATACTTGAACACCAAGGCCAGCACGCTCTGCTGCGTGTCGTTCAGTTCCAGCACCCGGCCCAGCAATACCGGCCCGAATTCGCTCACGGTGGCGCGCAGCCGTGCACCGGGTTCCTTGCTCAGGCTCAGCAATTCCACCGGCAGACCCTGCGGCGTGTGGGCCAAGCCCAATTTGATGTGACGGGATTCGATCTTCTCGTTGGTCGCGCCGGGAGCGGCCAATCCACTCAGGTCGCCCTTCACATCCATCAATAGCGACGGCACACCGTGGAGTGAAAGCTGCTCGGCAAGTACTTGGAGCGTTTTCGTCTTACCGCTCCCTGTAGCACCGCAAATGAGGCCGTGCCGGTTCATCGTCCTCAACGGGATCTTCACCGTGCAACCAGCCGGAACCTCTCCATCGAAGAGGGCTCCCCCCAGATCGATGCTGGCGCCCTTGAACGTGTTGCCCTCGATGATGGCGGCTGTGAACTCTTCGCGTGTTGGCATGTGGGGTGTCTCGGTCAAAGGAAATGCATCCTTGGAAAAGGGAACACCCCTGCGGAGGTCCGCAGGGGTGTTCCATGAACAATTGCCGCGATCAGCGCACGATGAGCAATCCTCACAATGTTCCGTTCCGCGCTGCGCACCTGTACCGTGTAGCTACCAGGCGCAAGTCGTTCAACGTTCACGGTCGCGATGCCATCCACGGCTGGGGTGGCGGCTTGCAAAGCGATCCGACCTTGAGCGTCCAGAATGCTCACGGTTTCACCAGCACGAACACCTTCCACACGCACATTGTCGGAAGCAGGGCTCGGGAACACGCGAACGTCAGCGGTGGTCACTTCGGTAACGCCGACGTTTCCGATGTTCACCGTGGCAGGATCACGAAGAGCAGGGCACTCCATCATCGGTGCCCGCACCTTCCAATCGTAGAAGTAGTAATAGTAGCTGGTGCCGAAGCCCGAATTGGTCAGTTCACCCATGGTGCCGATCGCATAGGGATATGCGACACCGGAGTTGTTGCGGAAAAAACTCTGCTGCGGGCAACGTAGCGAGAGGTCCACTCCAACAGGCACATCGAAGTTCAGCGTAAGCGTGTGCGTCCCATCGGCGAGGTCGAAGGTGGCCGTTTGCAGCACTGCGCCGGCTGCATCACACAAGTTGATGGTGCGCTGTCCTGCACCGATCGCGTACACCGTAACCGTTTCGATCGTGAACGGCTCCCACGCCGTGAAGAAGCTCTGCGACCCAGTGGAAGGAAGTCCGCCACCACCGCTATTATCAGGCTTGCCACCATCTTGCAGCCCACCACCATACTGAGCATTCGTTTCGGCCCAGAAGGTGGTGGTGGTGTTCACGAACGGCGTGGTCCAGGCATTCCCGGTTCCAATTGCCGAACCGCCGAACTCATCAGCGTACCACTTCACGTTGTCTCCAATGGCGATCAAGTCCGCCGTTCCCGGAACCGGGATGGTCACATCGTCCGCGAGGGCGATGGCTGCAGCGGGGTTCACCGTAATGCTCACTGGTTCGCTGGTAGCAGCCCCGCACGCACCATCAGCCGTTACGGTATAGGTGCCTGACTGGCCGATGCTTGCCGTCGCTCCGGTTGCCCCATTGCTCCATACCGCATTGGTGCCCACACTGGAAACCAGATCCACCGTGGCACCTTGACAAATGACCTCTTCACCCAAGATGGTGATCACGGGTTGTTCACTTGTTACAACGCTCACCACCACCGAATTGGAAAGAGCAGCACAGCCATTGCCATCAAAAGCGGCCACGGAATAGTTCCCGCTCTGATCAACGGTTATCGAGGGCGCGGTAGAGCCATTGCTCCATTGGTAGCTGGTGAAGCCGTCCGGCGCATCCAGTTGAACGGAACCTCCGGCGCAGATCGTTGTTCCACCTGCGGTGATGATCTCTATCGGCCCCAACGTGCAGGCCGCCTCCGGAACGATGTGCAGTTGGTCGATCCCGGGGCCTCGATGACCGTGTGGACCCCACTAGGCCAATCGATCACCAACGAGTCGATCTGCGTTGCGGCTCCGATGCCGAAGTGCGCATGCAAGGAACTCATGTGGCTGAAGCTGTTGCCCGAGCGGACCTCACGGGTCTGCATGCCCCAAGGACCATAGAGCTTCAAGCGTGCACCGATGCCGTTCAAATTGCTGAAGATGCCCTGCAGTTCGAACTTGACCCAGTGGTTGGTGCCCCCGTTGTTGAAGCGGATGGTCTGACCGAGGTGGATGTCCATCCAGCCATCGTTGTTCAGGTCACCGATACCACCCTCGCTCACGCCGATATTGAACAGCGAAAAGGTACCGTTGCCATTGTTCCGCCAGATGCCGTTCCCGGCTTCCGTGAAGATGTCCATCCAGCCATCGTTGTCGAAATCGGCACCGTTGGCTTCCCACGCACCAAGCGCACCGGGGTTGATCCCTGTGGTGGCGATGATGTCCGTGAACGTCCCATTGCCGTTGTTGCGGTAGAAGCGGTTCGCATCACTGTGGTTCCCAACGAACATGTCGAAGTCGCCATCGTTGTCGAAATCCTCGATCACGGTGATCCAACTCTGCGCACCGTCACCAACTCCCGCTTGCGCGCCAACCTCCGTCCATGTCCCGTTGCCATTGTTGCGGTATAGCAGGTTTATGCGCTGGGGGTCTCCCACGGGTGCGCCACTGCGGCACTTGCTGAAATACAGGTCAAGATCACCGTCCTCATCATAATCGGTGAACACCGTGGCATAGTTCCCCCCAACCGTTACAGTTTGCTGGATCAGGCTCTGATCTTCCACCATCACACCACCACCCGTGTTCCGGTAGGGTTTGCTCAGGCCCACATCATGGCAGCTCCAAGCGTCCAACAAGCCATCGTTGTTGATGTCCGCCATGTTCGTGCGCTGGCTGAAGATGTACGGGGAGAAGTACTGCTCCGTGTATGCGGTTCCATCACTATTGGCCCGTAGGAAAGAGTTGGCGCTGCCGTTACCGATGAGTACGTCGTTGTAGCCGTTGGCATCCAGATCGCCCACGCTGATGCTCCAGTTCGGGTTCACCGTGGCGGTCACCGCGTTCACCTGTACGAATCCACCCCCAGCTTGCTGGTAGGCAATGGTCATCGTATTCCCATTGAAGCGCACCACATCATCTAGATGGTCGCCGTTCATGTCCACCACACAACTCGGATTCCCGTAGGTGCCGGAAAGCAACGAACTGTTCGCAGTAAAGGCGATCTGGGCTCCGACCGGCAGGGTGAAAAGCGTTGCTGCGATCGCGAGAACGGACGAGGAATGTTGCTTCATGTGCGCGTGGTTTTGTCTGGGCGGCGGGAAGATAGACGGACGGCCCGGACCGACATCGCCGGGAGCGTTCCATTCTCAGGATCCTTCGTGGTCTTCAACGGAACGAAATGCGATCCACGGAGAAGCGACCACTTCCGGTGAACAGCAAAGTCACGAAAGCGAAGAAGTAGACGAAGGCCAACTCCTTCGCCGGAAAGTCAGCATCTCCCTTCACCATGAACGCGACCACTGCCATGGCGATGATCAACGGAACCAAGGCTGCCCTGGTCCAAAGACCCAGCACCACGAGGGTTGTGCAAAGCACCTCCGCGATAAGGATGAGGATGAGCGAAAAAGTGCTACCCAACCCAAAAGGGTCGGCGAAGGTGTCCATACGGTCGGCAAAACCCATGAGCTTGGGCCAGCCGTGCTGCCACAGCATGGTTCCGCCGGCGGTTACCCGCAGGAAGAAATAACCGAAGTCCTCGGAAACGGGTTCGCTGTTGATGATCATGGGCCTTGAGCTTGGGCCGAAACTACCGGGCTCCCCTGCCCGGTGTTGGGTTGTGACCGCAGGAAGTATCCACAACCGATCGGGAACTTTTCCCAAGAAAGCTCGTTGCACGGCCCGCCATGAGAACCATTTCCGCCTCCCTCCTCTTCGCCGCGACGACTTCGCTTTGCGCACAAAGTGCCGATAGTGACATGCTCGCTGGCATGAGCGCTTTGCGCAAGGACGACCACGCCACCGCAGAGCAGGCTTTCACCCGCGCTGTATCCGTGGATCCCAACAACTCCAAGACCTGGTACTACCGCGGCGTGAATCGTCTGGGCAAAGGGGACCTTACTGGCGCATTGCAGGATTTCGACCGGGCAGTCACCCTTACACCGGACGACGTCCATAGCCTGCTACGCCGCGCCGAGGTACGAGCGCGCTTGGGAGCCGAACAAAGTGCGACCGCGGACCTCCAACGGATCCTTGGAATGCGTCCTACTGGTCCAGCAGCCGAACATGCCCTCTTGCACCTTGGGCACTTCGCTATGATCAGGAACGACCTTGTGGCTGCCAAGAGCCACTACGATCAATTGATCCAGATCGCGCCGTATAATGCCTTCGGGTGGTGCGATCGTGGCATTGCACTCGCTGCCATGCACCAGGACGAAGATGCTCTTGCCGACCTGGAACGCGCCCTTGAACTGGACCCGACCTTGGACCAAGCCCATGTTCAAATGGCCACCATCTATTTCCGCATGGACCGCCGCCAAGATGCTTGCGCAGCCCTGCACCTGGCCCACGACCTTGGCGACAAGAGCGTGGAGGAAATGATCCTGATCAACTGCGAGTAAGCCGGCCTTCCTGTGCCGACAACCCGAACGGACCCTCGGGCGGCAGCGGGACCTCCTCGGGGTCCCGTTGCCTTTTGGAGATAGGCTGGACGCGAAGGCGCAAAGTGGAGCGAAGAAGGTGGCTTACCTTGGGTTCTCCGCGTCTTTGTGCCCTTGCGGCCAAAGCATCGCAACTGGGCAGCTACTTTCGCGGCCCCTTCGACCACCGCTTGTATGGTGGTGTTGGCGAACAGATGAAGATCAAGGTGACCCTGCCGGACGGAAGCGTCCGGGAATTCGAGCAAGGAGCAACGGCCATGGATGTGGCCCGCAACATCAGCGAAGGCCTTGCCCGCAATGTGCTCAGCGCGAAAGTGAACGGCGAGGTCCGCGATGCGAACCGCCCCCTGCCCGGCGATTGCACCCTTGCGCTCCTTACCTGGAACGACCCCGATGGCAAGGCCACGATGTGGCATTCCTCGGCGCACTTGCTCGCGGAAGCGATCGAGGCGCTCTACCCGGGCACCAAGTTCGGGATCGGCCCACCCATCGAGAACGGCTTCTACTACGATCTCGACCTTGGCGACAAGACCATTGGCGACGGTGACTTCGGTGCCATCGAGGCCAAGATGAAGGAACTAGCTAGCAAGAAACTGGTTTTCGAGCGCAAGGAGGTCAGCAAGGCCGGCGCGATCGCCTATTTCAAAGAGAAACGCGACGAGTACAAGTTGGAGTTGCTCGAAGGCCTCGAGGACGGACAGATCACCTTCTACACCCAAGGCAACTTCACCGACCTCTGCCGTGGGCCGCATATCCCCGACACCAGCTTCATCAAGGCGGCCAAGGTGATGAGCGTGGCCGGCGCTTATTGGAGGGGTGATGAGAAGCGTAAGCAACTCACCCGCTTGTACGCCATCACCTTTCCGAAACAGAAGGAATTGGATGAATACCTGGTGCTGTTGGAGGAGGCCAGAAAGCGCGACCATCGAAAGCTGGGCAAGGAACTGGACCTTTTTACCTTCAGTGAGCGCGTTGGTGCTGGTCTTCCTCTATGGTTGCCCAAAGGGGCCGCGTTGCGCGAGCGCCTGATCAACTTCATGAAGACGGCCCAGGAGGCCGCCGGCTATGTGCAGGTGGCCACGCCCCATATAGGCAGCAAGGCGCTCTACGAGACCAGCGGTCACTGGGAGAAATATGGCAAGGACAGCTTTCAGCCGATCAGCACGCCTCAGGAAGGCGAGCTCTTCATGCTGAAGCCCATGAACTGCCCGCACCACTGCGAGATCTTCGCCAGCCGCCCACGCAGCTACAAGGACCTCCCACTTCGCCTTGCCGAATTCGGAACCGTTTACCGATACGAACAGAGCGGCGAACTGCACGGTCTGGCGCGTGTTCGTGGCTTCACCCAAGATGATGCGCACCTCTTCTGCCGCCCAGACCAGGTGAAGGAAGAATTCATGAAGGTGATCGACCTTGTCCTTCTGGTCCTAAAGGCGTTGAGCTTCGAGAGCTTCGAAGCACAGGTGAGCCTGCGCGACAAGGTGGACCGGAGCAAGTACATCGGCAGCGAGGCCAATTGGGAGAAGGCGGAACAAGCCATTATCGATGCCGCAGCCGCCAGTGGCTTGAAGACGGTGGTCGAATACGGTGAGGCGGCCTTCTACGGTCCAAAGCTGGACTTCATGGTGAAGGACTTGGGCCGGAAGTGGCAACTCGGCACCATCCAAGTGGACTACAACCTTCCCGAGCGCTTCGAACTGGAGTACGTGGGCAGCGACAACGCCCGGCACCGTCCGGTGATGATCCATCGCGCTCCATTTGGAAGCTTGGAGCGCTTCCTGGCCGTGATCATCGAGCATACCGCCGGGCGCTTCCCGCTTTGGCTTACACCTGAACAGGCTATCGTGCTGCCCATCAGCGACAAGTTCGTGGATGCGGCCAACGAGGCCAGCAAGGCCTTGGGCAAACTCGGCATCCGCACCAGTGTGGACGACCGCAACGAAAAGATCGGCCGGAAGATTCGCGATGCCGAACTGGCCAAGGCCCCCTACATGCTCATCCTCGGGGAGAAGGAACAGGCCGATGGAACCATCTCGGTGCGGGAACAGGGCAAAGGCGATATCGGTGCCATGACACCGGATGCCTTCGCCGCCTTGGTGAACGAGCGTATCACGGAGCAGTTGGGGCAGGGTTGAGGGAAGGTCGATCCCCCCTTCGCACGGAAGCCGCTGACGGATAGGGAAAGATGCCGATATTCGCGCCCTCAAACCCGGAAACCAGCGTTCCCGGAACAAGAACCAAACACTCGTAAGTGGCAGGAGCTCCCTATCGTCCAAGTGGTCCGCGTCCAAGTGGCGGCCCGCGTCGTCCTTTCCGTGGTCGCGTCATCAAGGAAGACCCGCACCGGATCAACAACAAGATCTATGGTGTGAACGAGGTACGTCTCGTTGGCGATAATGTGGAGCAAGGTGTCTATCCCTTCAACCAGGCCTTGCGCATGGCCGAGGAGATGGGACTGGACCTGGTCGAGATAAGCGCCTCTGCGGTCCCCATCGTGTGCCGCATCATCGAGTACAAGAAGTTCCTGTACGACCTCAAGAAGAAGCAGAAGGAGATCAAGGCCAAGCAGGCCACCGTGGAGGTGAAGGAGATCCGCTTCGGTCCAAATACGGACGAACACGATGTGAACTTCAAGCTGAAGCACGCGCGCAATTTTCTTGAGGAAGGCCACAAGGTGAAAGCCTTCGTGTTCTTCCGCGGCCGCAGCATCGTGTTCAAGGAACGTGGCGAGATCCTGCTGTTGAAGTTCGCCCAGGACCTGGAGGATATCGGCTTGGTGGAGAGCATGCCCAAGCTCGAAGGAAAGCGCATGATCATGTTCCTGATCCCCAAGAAAAAGAAATAACGCAAGGGCGGTGAGTGCATCGCCCCGACCATAACACGAAAGAGGCCATGCCAAAAATGAAGACCAAGTCCGGTGCGAAAAAGCGGTTCAAGCTGACCGGCACCGGCGAGATCAAGCACAAGCACGCGTTCAAGCGCCACATCCTAACGAAGAAGGAAACCAAGCGCAAGCGTTCCCTCACCAAAATGGGAATGATCCACGAGCGCGACAAGAAGGGGATCCTGATCATGCTCAAGTAAGAACAACCCAACCGCACCGGGTATCAATAGGTAGCGTTAACCAGGACGTGCAGTAAACAAGATCATCGGTAGAAGCACCTTCGACGAGCTCAAGGTGACACTGATGGCGCTCACGCCCAAAAACCAAGTGGAACATGCCACGCAGTAAGAACAAAGTAGCCAGCAGAGCGAGGAGGAAGAAGGTCCTCGACATGGCGAAAGGCAACTTCGGTCGCCGCAAGAACGTGTTCACCGTCGCGAAGAACACGGTGGAGAAAGGCCTGCAACACGCTTACGACGGGCGCAAGCTCAAGAAGCGTGAGTTCCGCGGCCTCTGGATCCAGCGCATCAATGCCGCCGCCCGCATCAACGGCATCAGCTACAGCGTGCTGATGAACAAGTTGAAGAAGGCGAACATCGACTTGGACCGCAAGGCCTTGGCCGAGATCGCCTACACGGATGCAGCTGCCTTCGCGGCCATCGTGAGCAAGGTGAAGTAGGCAGCAAAGAACCATCGTTGAAGGGGACCTCAGGGTCCCCTTTTTCGTTTCCCCCTGAGAGACCTGCGAACCATTTTGCCGGCATCCCGTTCAGGTTGCTCCGGCCCGGCTTCACGCTGTGCCACATTGGCGATCCTGCCTTCTCTCCGGGTAACTTCGCCCCATGAGGCGTTTGCTCCTTCTCGTTCCCCTCGCTCCATCCTTATGCCTCGCCCAACCACCGCCTGGTTATTACGATCCGGCGGCAGGTCTTTCCGGTGAACCTCTGCGTGCAGCGTTGTACGACATCATCAGCCCGCACACCGTTATACTGTACAACCAGTTGTGGAATGCTTTCTCACGTACGGATAGAAGATCCGACAACACTGTATGGGACATTTACAGTGATGTGCCGAGCGGCACGCCACCCTATGTGTTCCAGTTCGTGAGCGATCAATGCGGCACGTACGATGGCGAAGGAGATTGCTTCAACCGGGAGCACAGCTTCCCGGTGAGCTGGTTCAACGATGTTCCGCCCATGAACTCGGATCTCTTCCACATCTATCCTACGGATGGCTGGGTGAACGCCCAACGGGGAAGCTGGCCCTATGGCAATGTGAACGCACCGACCTATACCAGTAGCAACGGTGGCAAGCGTGGACCATGTTCCTGGCCCGGATGCTCTGGAACGGTGTTCGAGCCGATCGACGCCTATAAAGGCGATCTCGCGCGCGGGCACTTCTACATGCTCACGCGCTATATGAACGAGAGCGTGACTTGGTCCGCTCCTATCCTATCGGCCGGTGAGTTCTTCTCTTGGACCGAAAGCCTTTTGCTGGCATGGCATGCGGCTGACCCCGTGAGCCAGAAGGAACTCGCGCGCAACGATTCCATTTTCCTCATCCAAGGGAACCGCAATCCCTACATCGATAACCCGCAATGGGTTCACAGTATTTGGGGTCCGCTTGCCGGACTGGACGAGCGGACGGCGGATGATGTTCGGCTATGGTACGCTGACGGGGAGTTGAACATTGTGCGGGTCGGCCAGTATGACCGGCTCCCGATCGAGGTGCTCGATGCCTCCGGACGGAACGTACTAATGACCGAAGTAAACGGTGATCAGGCCGTTCTTCCGTTCGAAGCGATGCAGGGCCTCTATGTCGCGTTAGTGGGCCGCGGACCGGATCGTAAAGCGTTCCGATTCATTCGGTGAGCAAAAGGGAACACCGGCAAAGCAAAGAGGGCCGCACTGCGGCCCTCTTTGCTTTCCACGTTCAGGATATCAGTCCACCTTCACTACCCGGAAGGTCTCGAGTGCGCTGTTGCGAACTTCAACAGCATAAGCACCTGCTGGCAATGCGCTAAGGTCCATATATGCGACACCTTGTGCGAAACGCTCGTTGATGAAAACACGGCCGCTGGCATCCAGCACTCGCACAGTTGACGCTTCAGGCAGTTCGAATTGCATGTTCCCATTGGTGGGGTTCGGGAATACGGATGAACCCACCGAGCGGTCTGCGATCGCAATGGAAGTGGTAGCACCGCAGGAAACCGCCGTGCCGCAGGAGAGTTCACCAAGGAACTGCGCTGTCCAGTCCAAGGCCACCGCAAAGTCGCTGCTGAGATAACCGACGTGACCGGTACCGGGATAGCTCTTGAAGCAGTTGACCAGACCGATGTTGGCGGCGCGCTCGTGGATATCATGACTTCCGGAAGCGATCAGTCCGGTCGGAATACCGATCACCGAGACTTCTTGCGTGTAATACGGCACCACGCCATCACCTACTTCGTGGATGCTCGCGAGCGGAGCATTACCCGTGGCGATCCAGGAGGTATCACCGATGGCGCCACTGAAGCTATAGCATGCGAACACTTCGCTGGAGTAACCGGGATTGCCGCTATTGCCTTCCACACCACCCAGTGCGGGCATTTCAGCCGCGATGACCGGGGGTATCTCGCTCTCTTGGTCCAGGTAAGTGGCGTGCAGCGCACTGATGGCCCCGGCGGAGACACCACCACTGATGATACGGTCCACATCGATGTGGTACGGATTGCCGAGTTCGGCCACAGACTTGCGCAGGTAGCGGACAACAGCCTTCATGTCGTGGGATCCGCGCATCACGGCACGGGTGGTGGTGGCAGCGTTCGGAAAGAAAAAGCCGACCCTGTAATCAGGAGCAACTGCCACATAACCACGCTTGGCGAAGTCCTCGCAGATCTCGGCAACGTCCGCGCGTGAACCCGAAATGAACGAGCCACCGAAGGCAACGATCACCACTGGTCGCTCGGCAAGTACATCGCCGGTTGGTTCATAAACATCCAAGCGCAGGGTTTGCGCACCACCTGCCACAGCGGTGTTGCTACCATAGGTCACTGCCGAAGTGACCGTGACATCCGTGAAATAGTTCGCAGTGAAGTAGCGGCCACTACCGCACTCCTGCGCAACGGCAGCGGTCAGGGTGAGGCAGGAAAGAAAAGCGGTGTAGCGATGGATCATGGAATTGGAGCAGGTTTAGGTGTGTACCCGTGCAAGGTAGGAGACGGCGCGATCCCCACAAGAAGCTGGTGGTCAATGGATGGGGCGGGGGATCGGCCTTCTGGCACAGCATTCGCAATTTGGTGCACGAACCAAACGGATACTACCATGAACAAGCAATTTCTCACCCTGGCCTTCGGGCTGTTCGCCGCCGGTGCATCGGCCCAATTCCAGGTGAACCCGCAGGCGGGTGTCAACTTCCAACAGCTCACCAGCCCGCTTGCTGGTGTGGAATACAAGGCCAACATCGGCTGGCAGTTGGGTGCCGACCTGCGCATCGGCGATCGCCTCTACTTCCAACCCGGTGCTTTTTTCGGCCGCAGTGCGACCGCAGTGAAGACCTACTCGAGTGATACGCTCTTGTACGAGGACGATCTTGTACGCACGAGCTTGAAGCTGAAAGGCATGGTCGGTTATCGGATCATCGACTCGTACCAGTTCGATCTGCGTTTTGCCATGGGCCCCACCTACGATGTACTGCTCAGCGTGGACGACCGCAACGATGAGATCGGTTACAACAAGGGGGACTTCAACAGTGGTTCATTGAACCTGGACGCCGCATTGGGCTTCGACATGGGGTTGGTGACCGTGGAACCCAACGTGAGCTTCGGCCTTAGCCGGGTTTTCAGCGACAACCCCGCTGTGAAGGACATCGGCTCCAAGTATCTCACCTATGGACTAACGGTCGGTATCAACCTCGGTAACGACGACTAACGAACCTGCACAGCAAGCAAAGGGGCCGCCTCACAAGGGCGGCCCTTTGCATTCCTTGACTGTCCATTCCGCTGTTCGAGCGTTCGCGACCCACCGATAGCCAAAAACAAGAAGGCCGCCCCGCTTTGCGGGACGGCCTTCCGGAATTATGTTCGAAATGATCAGCGAGCCACCTGCACGCGCTGGGTCTTGGACCACTTGTCCGTGGTGAGTTGCACCATGTACTGGCCGCTTTGCAACCCTGCCATCTCAAGGGTGTTCGCACTACCAGCTACAACGTTCATCGGCTGTTCCATCACGGTACGGCCGCTCATGTCAAGCACGCGCAGCTTCACGTTGCCTGCAACGGACTTGCCCACATTGATGTAAAGCGTGCCTTCCGTTGGGTTGGGGTATACAGCGAAACCATCGGCCGCCACCTCATCGATCCCAACGGCACCACAGCCAACGAACCAACGCAATTCGGTGGTCGATCCTCCATCCGCGCATGAACCCGATGCGTTCGATTGGATCCGCAACGTGATGGTGTTCTCCGGATTCTGTGAATTCACCGCAAAACCCGTGAGATTGCCCCCATTGGTGCCTTGGTAGATCACGGACGAGTTCTCATTTGGGCCGTTGTAGATCACGATACGGTCACCTGTGAGCAACTGGCCTTGGAGGAAGGCGATCGTGGTTGGAACAGGTAGCGCGGAGCGGTAGGTGTACCAACGATCCTCGTCGTTCCCGTAGCAGTACTGGTAGTTGTCGATACCACAGGAAACGATGTGGCAGCTATCGCTATCGAAAGTGAGCGAGTCGCTCATCCAGACACAGGTGGGACTGCTACCGTCCACGACGGAGTACAACGACAGCGAATCAGTACCGTATGGGCCGAAGGAAAGGATGCCGGCGGTGGAAATGGTCTGGATCTCACCCGTCTCCATGTTGGTGACCGTGAGGCCTTGCGTGCTCGGAGCTTGCGTTACGATCACTTCCGTCACGTAATCGCGATGCAGGCAATCAGGCACCAGGTTGTACGCGATGCCGGGAGCGGCGCAGCCCAAGCACTGCACTTGGAACTCCCATGGGTCATAGAAGCCGACATTGTCTTCGCAAGAAACGGACCCGTCACTCGTGAAAGTCATGTAAATGCTACCGCCCGTGGTTGTTACATCGACGGTTTCGTAAGGGCTGGCACCACTGTTGACCGCGCTGCCAACGGGCCCCAAGTTGGCTGTGCTGGCACCATGCGTGAACAGCACTGGTCCATTCGCGTCCGGCCCATCGTAGATGATCAGGTCATCCCACGTGTTGCTCTCGACGGTACCGATATCGAAGTACAAGCGGATGGTTCCTGTCCCATCCGGTGTGGCATAGGCCCAAGCCGTGTTGGCATTGTTGCTATAGCAGTAGGTCTGAGCCAGCGGGCTGCTACCACAGAGAATGGTCGGACACAGCGGGTTCACCAACGTCCCGGAGTACACATTGCACAGGCTGTTCGACTCGTTCTCCACGGTGATCTCAAGTTGGGTGCCCGATGGGAAGGGACCGATCTGGTAAGTACCCGTGGCGGTGATGGTGGTGCTGGGAAGTCCTGCCGTATTGGTGATCTCCGGATCCGGGTCCGTACCAAGATCGGTGACCACCACGTCCACGAAGTATTGGAAGTTGTCGCAATCCTGCACGATCTCGAAGGTGGCTGCCGGGGGCACGCAATCAAGGCAACTGATCTGCCATTCGGTCTGCGTAATGGCACCTTCGGAGCAAGCCGTGAAGGCGTTCGACTTGATGCGTACACACAAGCGATGATCGACGTTGGTAGTGTAGAAGAACTCTCCGCTCATGTCCAGTGGAAAACCGCCACCCGAGAAGAGTAGTGGAGCCGTGATATCGCCCCCGTCGTAAACGAATATCGAATCCTGGAATTCGTAGGTGCCGCTCACGAAGAAGATGCCCAGCGGGAACGTGCCCGTGCCCTGGTAATACCAGCGCAGGTCCTGGTTGTTGGCAAAGCAGGCCGAGTCGTTCACAAAGGTGCCATCGCAGGCGATCAACAGCGGGCAGGTACCCGTATCGGACCAATCACCAAGGCTGATGTTGCAAAGGCTGTTGCTCTCGTGCGCCAGTGTGATGCTCACCAGATCATCGAAAGCAAAGGGACCCATCGTGGTGACTCCCAAAGGCAGGCCGGTGAGGCTGGTTTGCGGAGTACCGTTCACGGAGTAGTCCAATGACGCACTGGTCCCGCTACCCGTGCTGGTGATGTTCACTTCCAACGTGAACGTGCTGGAAGCGCAATCGTCCACGATCGTCACGTCGGCCTCTGGAATGCTGCAATCCAAGCATACCACTTCCCACTCCCAGGGGTCATAGTCCGTTCCCGGGAACGTTCCGCCACAGCTCACGGAACCATCGGATGCCATTTCCATGTACAAACTACCCGTGGTAGAGTAGATCTCGATCCCGTAATAGTCGGGCCAAGTGGTGGTCGTTGCGCTACCGACAGGTCCAAGGTTGTACGTGGCGAAGTTGGTGTGGTCGAACATCAGGATACCTGTTGCGTCGGAACCGTCATAGATCCGGAGGTCCTCCCATGTGGTGCTCTCGATGGTCCCCCGTAGGAAAGTTAGGCGGAGCGTACCGGTCCCCACGCTGGTGTATGACCAACTCATGGTGTCACTATCGAGGTAGCAATAGGTCTCCTGCAGCGCAGACGCGCCACATGTGATCAGGTTCGGGCAACTTCCACCATCGGTAACGAAACCCAAGTCAACATTGCACGTCGGGTCCGACTCATGTTGGACGGAAATGGCCACCACATCATTGATGGTAAAAGGTCCCAAGATGGTCTCCCCGACACCCACTCCGGGGATGGTCAGCGGTCCTCCACCGTTGACCGAATACTCGATCGTAACTGTGGAACCATCGCCCGTGGTAGCCACCGTGACGGGAATTGAGAACTGGTTGTTCGGGCAGTCGTCCAGATACGTGGCACTGACCTGTGGCAACTGGCAATTCAGGCATTCCACGGTCCAATTCCACTGCTCGGTAACCGCGTCAACACAGGAGTTGAAATCGTTCGTGGTAAGCACCATGTGGAACGAACCGGAGGTCGAGATCAAGGACAGCCCCGTGAGGTCGAAAAGGTCGAAGGTCGTGTGCTGGAAGAGGATCGGTCCCGTAGCGTCCGTACCGTCATAGATCACGAACTGGTCGTTGAACGACGCTTCGATGTTACCCGATGAGAAGTTCAAGATCATGGAACCTGTACCACCCGTGGAACTGAAGTTCCAGACCTGGGTCTCACTGTTGTCGTAGCAGTAGCTGAGGGCGATCGGACCCGAGCCGCATGGCACCTGCACAGGGCACGCGCCAGATGTGATGAAGGTGCCCAAGGCCAGGTTGCAGAGCGGGTCGCTCTCGTGCTCCACCGCAACGGTCACCACATCGCCGAAACCGAAGGGCCCGAGCACATAGCTACCTACACCTACACCCAGCAAGGACTGCGGGGTGCCGGAGACATCGTACGCCACGTTGACCACCGAACCATCGCCGGTGGAAATTACATCCACGGTGACACTGAACTGTTGCAGGTCACAGTCCTCGGAGTACGTGGCGGTAGCCTCGGCCGGTGTGCAATTCAAAAGCAACTGCACGGTCGTGATCACGCAATCGTCCAGCACGCCGCACTGATCATTGGTGTTCCAGTGGGCAAAAATGTCCGATGCGTCGGCGGCGGTCACCTGCACCGGCGAGAGGCCTTGCCCGAGGATAGCCCCATCGAAGGTTCCCTGACGCACCGTGATATAGCCACCGGATGAAAGTGTGAACTCATAAGGGGCACCAGCCAAAACACCGGTGATACGGGAGTGCTCCTGCTCGAAACTGCACGTGGCGATCTCCGTCACCAACCCAAGCGAGTTGGGGGTCACAGCACCCGAAGGATAGAGGGTTTCGTTCAGGCAATCACCTTGGGCTATCGCCGGTGCGGCGGAAAGCATCAACAGCAGCCCCATCAGGGCTTTTGGTAGCGTCCAAGTCGGTTCATGGAGTATTCGATTTTGTGTCCGGTTCGTCGGCGTCGAAGGTAGTATTTCAGTTATGCCAGCTAGCCCTTCAATACAACGGTACGGCCAGCAAGGATCCAAAGGATGCCAAGGGATCAGGCAGGCACTTCACCGTTCGTCACCTACCGCGCATAAGCAGCGCGCACAGCCTCATAGGCTGGCTTGGGCCTGCCTTCGTAGTCAATGATGCTCCAACTGGGTCCGGGCCAGCAATCGTTGAGTTGCCAAAGCAACGTTCCCATGCAATGCGGCTGCGCACCCATGTGCGCATCGATCGCCATCTGGTAAGCCTTCGCTTGCACCCGCTGGCTGGCTTCAATGAAGCCTCCCAAGGTGGTGGGCTTTTCCCCTAGCTCACGCTCGATGGCCTCCCAGATCGGACGGTCGGTTTTGTAGCTACGCTGCAGTCGTTTAAGGGCAGGCGAACCGAGGTAGAGTTCCTTCGGGTCGATGTACTTGGCGAGCACTGCGCTATCCGGGTAGCTCTGGAAACCGTATTCGCTCACAAAGCGACCCACATTGTTCTTGAAGGAAGAGAAGGTGCTGTCGCCGTGCCAGACGCCCCAGTAGTGGAGGTCGCCATACTTCGAGGCCGACCGCACCCCCAGTTGCTTAGGGGCGACGTCGGGTGTAGTTGAATACGGCCAGGCTATCCCGGACCGAAGACGGAGGTTCATGGACCATAATCCTTCATTCGCTCGATCACGCGAGCAGAATCGGCGCCATGCAAGGCATATCGATCTTGCCAGCCCCAATTGTGCCAAGCCACGCGCAGTTCGTTGTTACCGCACAACAGCGCCAAGGCTTGGCAAGCATAAAGTCCTGCCAAACAAGTATACCGGCGGTATCACATGCATTGAAGAAGGACTCTGGAGGATAGACCCCGCCAGCCCAAACGCGCACCATATTCATCCCGGCGTGTTGCATGTGCCGCACCTGTGCCACCCAAGCACTATCGGTATGGCCGATGGGATGAGCCCGGCGGAACCAGGTTGCATCCTTTGGCGAAGTACCGGCTTGCCATTAGCTGAACGCATGAAAGAAGTCCCGATCGAGTCGCTCGCTTGAACGAGGATTGTGCTGCACGCCTAAGGGCGCTCGATTCTGACAGCGGTTACCCCCCCACTGCGCAGCCGTATCGTCAATTGATGGACCTCTTGCTCACCCATCCCCACAGGCATCCACTGCGCAACACGGTCCGTCGTCAATCTTGTGGCCAGCTCGTGCGCTCGTTTTACCGGCGCGGTGGCGATCGGAACATCATCCAGTCTGATGGTCAGCTTAGTTCTTGACGACTTGAGATTGTCAGTCCCCATGATGGCAACAGGCGTTGGCATGAGCATGTCGCCCATCCAAGTGACAGACGCACTGTGCAAACGCGCCTTGCTCCACCCCCTCAACGCCACGCCCTGCCAGATCCCGCTCGTTACCAGTCGCGGGCAGAAATCCCAACCGAACTGGTAGGCCGCTTTGCGGATGTAAGGACTTACGCCGCTAGGATCGTTATCGTGCGGGAGTTGGATGCCGTAGGCGTCACGCAGCTTCGCTCCTTCCTTGATCGGACTGCGGAAGATGACCTTCAGTTCATTCGCGCCAAGCCGCAACAATGACTTGATCGGCCACTCCCAGGTCCGGAACATGTTGTCCGCTCTGCCGAGCAGCGAATCATTGAGGTAAACCTCCGCGAAGGTGTCCAGCCCCTTGAAGACAAGGTCGAGGTGGCCGTGCTTCAGTTGTGTGTCGGTAACAATGATCGTTCGCTTGTAGGTCCAATCCTCGTTCTCGATCCATTGCACGCTATCGATGTTACTACCCAACATGAAGTCAGGTATCAGTCCATGGCGCAATAGGTCGGTCTGCACCACACCTGGCACGTCGGCACTGTACCACTGGTCCTTCCCTACTTGCTGGAATTGCCAGCCGTCGTTCAGGGGAACGTGGACTTCCTGCGCGCCGACGAGTGCTGCGAACAACTGACATCCAACAACGCACAACCACTTCATCGCAACCCTGCTTTCACCAACGCGTTCATCACCCCTTCGATCTTGGCGCGGTCCGGTTGCGTCTCGAAATTAACACCAGCATTCGCGGAGCTCATGGCTGCACCCATCGCTTTGCCCGGTTTAGGTCGTTGCGCGGCGAAGTGTACCTCCATCACACCCGTGCGCTCGACCAACTCCACCACGTTCGTTGCGTTGATCCCTCCCGCAGCCGCGACGGTAAGCTGCTCACCCGCACGTGCGACGAGTTGCTTCAACATCGCAGCCCCGTCCATGGCAAGCGTGCTTCCGCCTGATGTGAGCACACGGTGGACGCCCAACTCCACGCATCGATCCAGAGCTGAGGGCATATCAGCTGCGTGATCGATGGCACGGTGGAACGTGATCTCGCTCTCGGGTGCCAAGCGCATGACCGACGCCAATACGCGTTCGTTCAGCGAGCCATTCTCCTCGAGCGCACCGGTTACCAAACCGATCGCGCCCTCGCCAAAGACCTCCACGTCGGTCAAAAGCGCGAGCGTTTCAGCGGGGCTGTAAATGAAACCGCCAGGGCCTGGCCGCACGAGCACCCGCACAGGGATCTTGACGGCACTGCGCATGGCATCCACCAGTCCGGAACTCGGAGTGATCCCGCCACAAGCCAGCCAACTGCAAACTTCCACCGAATCGACCCCACAGGAAGCGGCCACTTCCGCTTCTTCCACGGAGGTCACGCATACTTCCAGCATTACGGCCATGATGCGAACATAGTCGCTCGGCCCTGCAACCCGGCCCTGCGGAAGCCGTACCAAGGTCCCAATGTCCAAACTGCGACTCCTCGTTACGTTGATCCTTATGGCAGTTGCATGCACCCGTATGCACGCCAGCGTGGTGGGCGACAGCCTGCGCTATGTGCTTGATGCGGATGCCAGCTTGGTGGACCGGGCAAAGGCCTTGGTGAAGATGGCCGAGCGGACCATGGAACATGATCCGGCCAATGCGCTGGCCCATGCCATGAACGCCTTGCGTTTCGCGGAGCAAAGTGGCGACCAAGCCACGGAGCACGACGCCGTTTCGGTACAACGGGAAGTGCAGTTGCGCATGGGCATGTACACTGAGTACCTCCGCAGCACCATGCGCGCGCTGGAGTTGGCCCAAGCCCTCTCTGATGCAGCGCGCATCGGATCGGACCTACGAGCACTGTCCATCGCCTATAGGATGAACGGACGAATGGACCGCGCGGTGGAGGAAGCACGGAACGCGCTTGCAGCGATAACCCCAACGAACGACAAGGAGGCTGTGCAAGAAGCGGAGCGATTCCTCATGCACACCTTGCTCCAAGCCGGACGCTTCGACGAAGTGCTCCGTAACGGAGAGCGCGCCCTGAGCCGCTGTAATGCCCCCGCGGACAGCACCGAGAAGGCCCGCATCCGTGTGATGATGGCCCGCACCCTGCTGGCCCAGAAGAAATACAACGACGCCCTTCCCTACCTGACCATGGCCGAAAGGGTCCTCAGCAGCGAGGGCACCGCCGATGAACGCTTCACCTTGGCCATCGACCGGGCCGAAGCCGCTCTTGGTATCGATCACATCACAGAGGCCCGGGATCATCTTGAAGATGCCCAAGCGCTCTTTCCGTACGCCAACACCTTGGAGAACCGCAGCCTGTTGATGCAGCAGCGTTACCTCGTGGAATTCGCTGAAGGAGCATGGAAGGAAGCCTTGGATGAACTCCGCCGACTGCGCGCCTTCGATGATAGCACGAAGGCCGCCAACCTTGACCTGACGCTGGCTGGTATGCAAGTGATGTACGAATTGGACCGCAAGGACAAGGACAATCACGACCTACGCGACCAGAACTCCCGGAACGAGGCGGTGATCGCCGAGCAACGAATTTCCAACCGGTATTTGCTGTTGGCCACCGGGATCTTCCTCGCCTTGGCGGTCGCCTTGTTCCTCATCAGTCGGAACAGCCTCAGGAACGCGCGCCGATCACGCCTCAAGAACAGCGTGATCGAGCGACAGAAGGATGAGATCCACGCCAAGAACATGGAATTGCAGCGGCAGAACATGCGCTTGGCGGAAACCCTCGTGAGCGAGGAGCAGAAGGACATCGTCATCAAGGAGATCCACCACCGTGTGAAGAACAACCTGCAGGTGATCGACAGCTTGTTGAACATGCAATGCGGTGGTCTTCAAGACCCAGCCACCGCGCGCATGCTCAAAGAAGCGCAAGGGCGCATCCGCGCCATGTCGCTCGTTCATGGTTCCATCTTCCGCAGTGGTGGCGAAGAAGCCATCCCTGTGCGCAACCACCTCCAAGAGCTTGCCCGCCATGTGCTCGCGGCGCACGGCAAGCACGATTCCGTTTCGGTGCTGGTGGACGTGGCCGAGATCGGCCTCACGGCCCAAGACCTCATGCCGCTGAGCCTGCTGGTGAACGAACTGCTCACCAACGCCATCAAATATGCCTTCCCGCATCGCGAGTCCGGCCAGGTGCGCATCGTGCTCCGCCCGAACGGTGCCGGGTACGAACTGCTCTTCAGCGACGATGGCGACGGCCATGCAGCGAACACCACCTACTTGCGCCAAGGGTCCTTCGGGATGCAACTGATCGAGGCACTGGCCCAGCAATTGAACGGCGAGGTCCGTATTCTGAAGGGTTCCGGCACTGCGGTCAGCCTCTCCTTCTTTCCGGAAGGCACCGTGCAGCGCAAGGCTTCCTGAGCGCGGCTGGGTACCCGCCTATCTTCGCCCCCTTTCCAAAGCGGACCTCCGCTCCCATCGCATTCCATGGACTTCCATTCGCTCGGTCTCAGTGAGGACCTGTTGCACGGCCTTGATCACATGAACATCAAGGTACCGACGCCCATCCAGCAACAGGCCATACCGGCGGTGCTCGATCACCGCGACCTCATCGCCTGTGCACAGACAGGTACAGGAAAAACCGCTGCCTTCCTCCTCCCGCTCATCGACGTGATCACCGGCTATCGTCCCAAGGTCGATGGTTCCATTCGGGCCTTGATCGTGGTGCCGACGCGGGAACTTGCCTTGCAGATCGATCAACAGTTGCAGGCCATCGCCTACTTCACGCCCATCACTTCCATCCCTCTTTACGGCGGTAGTGATGGTTCCACCTTCGACCAGCAGAAGCAAGCACTCACCGGCGGTGTGGAAGTGGTGATCGCCACACCGGGCAAACTCCTGAGCCACCTGAACCTGGGCTATGTCCCCGTGAAAGGGATCGAATTCCTTGTGCTCGACGAGGCCGACAGGATGATGGACATGGGCTTCATCGACGACATCAACCGGATCATCACCTTCCTGCCCAAGGAACGCCAGACGCTCATGTTCAGCGCCACCATGCCACCCGCGATCCGCGACCTGGCGAAGCGCATTTTGCACGAACCGGTGGAGATCACCATTGCGTTGAGCAAACCCGCGGAAGGTGTCGATCAACAGGCGTACGTGGTCTTCGACATGCAGAAGGCCACCTGTTTGGAGCACATCCTCAACACGAACAGCGCCACCAGCATCGTCATTTTCGCAGGAAGGAAGATCGAGGTGAAGAACCTGAACCGCCACTTGCAGAAGAAGGGGTTCAATGCACGGGGCATGCACAGCGATCTGGAACAGAGCGAACGCGAGGAGGTCATGCTCGCCTTCCGCAACCGCAAACTGCGCATGTTGGTGGCCACCGATGTGGTGAGCCGCGGCATCGACATCGACGACATCGACCTGGTGATCAACTACGATGTGCCCCGGGATCCCGAGGACTATGTACACCGTGTGGGCCGCACGGCCCGTGCCGCGAAGAAGGGCACTGCCATCACCTTCGTGAACGAGAAGGAAATGCGCGAGTTCTCCCGGATCGAATCGCTCATCGGATACGAGGTGAAGAAGATGCCGCTGCCGGACGGTATTCGCGGGCCTGTCTACGATCCGCGGGCCAAGGTGGAGCGCGGCCCAAGAACGAACGGCCCCCGCCGAAGCGGAGGCCGTGGGAACGATCGCGGCGGAAGGCGCTAGCCTCGCTGCTACGGAACTATTTCGAACGGAACTTGTCCTTGTTGGCGGTGAGCACGGCCACGGCATCCCATGCCTTGGCTGCTTTCCCCACGCGCTCGATGCGGATGGTCTGCATCACATCGTTCTGCGCGATGGCGTTCACCACTTCCTGTCCGCTCACGACATACCCGAACACGGCGTGCCTGCCATCGAGCCATGGCGTGTCCTTGTGGGTGATGAAGAACTGGCTGCCGTTGGTGGCCGGGCCGGCGTTCGCCATGCTCAAGGTACCTGCTCGCGTGTGCTTGAGGTCGGGGTGGATCTCATCAGCGAACGCGTAGCCGGGACCACCACTGCCTGTGCCGGTAGGGTCGCCGCCCTGGATCATGAAATCAGCGAGAACACGGTGGAACTTCAGGCCGTCGAAGTACGGCGTTCCTTCCGGCTTGGCCGTGTTCTTCATCTTCCCTTCAGCGAGGGCCACGAAGTTGGCCACGGTCATGGGAGCCTTTTCGTATTCGAGCTTGATGGTGATCAGCCCTTTGGTCGTTTGGATCTTGGCATAAATGCCTTCTTCGTTGTTCTCCACGGTGTTGCTTGGTTGGTTCGCAGTGTTCTCGGTGCCATCGGCTGCGGGAGTGCAGGAAGAAATGGCAAGACCCAGCAGGGCCGAAACGGTGAATGGTAGCAGCATGGTCATGTCGTTGTTGTAGGGGTGTCAAATGTAGATGAGCAGAGCGAGCAATGAAGGGCGATGGTTCAGCGCAGCAACACCTCCTCGATCGCCTCCATCTTTTCTTCGGTGAAGCTGCCCTGGGTACGATGAACAATGCGACCAGAGCGATCGAGGATGAAGAAATACGGGATGTTCTTGTCGGCCAGGTCGAGCGCGGTCTTCAATGTCTCCGGATCGGCCTTGCTGAAGACCACGTGGTCCACGATCTCCGGTGACGCGCTCTTGCGGAACTTCTTCATGCTGGGCTCATAGGCGGCCTTGTTCAAACCGGTGAAGAGCGGCACGAAAAAGACATCGCAGTCGTATGCACCTGCAAAGAGCCCATGCTTAGCCACGAACCGTAAGTAGGCCGGTTCGAACCACTCCTCCAACGCGGGCTGCGCCTTCTGGCTGTAGGCAAGACCGATGATGGTGTATTCCTTCGGCGAAGACAGCGGCAACTGAACGTTCATACCGTCAGCGGTCTCACCCAGCAAGGTTGGAAAAACCTGCTGCGCAAAGGACGCGTGGGCAATAAGTAGGGGAAGGACGAAGGATAGGCGCATGGTTCGTGAACGCGACGGTCGGCAAGCATCGTGCCTCATCGCACGCCGTCCTCCGGATTCTTCCCCTTATGCGGACGGAACCAATCCTTCATCCGCGCGATATCCGCCTCCGGATCACTGGTCAACTGGAAGGGGGCCGTGAGGATCGCGATCTTGTTGCGATAGTCGAAGGTGCATAGGATGATGGGCACGCCAGCCCCGGTCGCGATGCGGTGGAACCCTGTCTTCCAATCGGGCTGGTACTTCCGGGTTCCCTCGGGTGTGATCGCGATCTTCTTGATATCTCCTCGCTGGAACATGGCCACTACGGCATCCACCAGGTTGTTGTGCTTACTGCGATCCACCGGGTACCCGCCCACGGCACGAAAGAACCATCCGTAAGGTGGTTTGAAGAGTGCGGATTTCCCGAGGTATTTGACATCGTTCATCCTTGCGATGCTGCGGACGGCCAAACCCACAACGAAGTCCCAGTTGCTCGTGTGGGGTGCGACCACCACGATGAAGCGCTTGAGGTCGCTGGGGCGATCATCCTGTACGCGCCAGCCGCACAGGGTTTGGAAGAAGAAGCGATAGACCGGCCGCATGCGGACAAAGATGGTTGGATCGGCGGGAGCTCCACCTCGTGGGCCAAAATGTGGCGTTCATCGGTAAGGGCTTCACGCTTCCTTGGAAGTCCTATTTTCCGGCCGCATAGCCACCGATCTTCCCACGCCCTGATGACGATGCGTTTCCCCATTGCGCTGTCAGCCTTCATGTGGGCAGCTTCGTCCTTTGGTCAGTGCCAGTTGACCACCAACGCATCGGACCTTTCTATCACTTGTGGTAGTTGCGTAACGCTTTCCGCCTTCGGCAACGGCAGCGGCAACGTGGCCTTCACGGAGAACTTCAACAGCGGTGCTCCCACGGGTTGGCAGTTCACGCAATCGGCCCAGTTCAACAATCCTTGTTCACCGGGCGGTGTGGATGGCACCACGCACTTGTGGATGGGACCTGGCTCCATCAACCCAAGGGACATGGTAACGCTGCCGCTGGACCTCTCCCTCGGCGGTTCCATCTGTTTCGACATGCTCTTCGCGGTGCAAGGCGAAGACTCACCGTGCGAGGGGCCGGACGAACCGCAAGAGGGCGTGTACCTCGAGTATTCGATCGATGGTGGTGCCTCATGGATCACCATCAACTATTTCGACCCCAACGGTGGGTATGATGACCAACTGACGAATTGGAACAACTGGTGTTTCGCACTGCCTCCCGGAGCTGTCACACCCAACACGATCATCCGATGGCACCAGGACGATGTGACCGATGACATCTACGACCACTGGGGGATTGACAACGTGCAGATCACGCTCAACGACCCGAACTTCTCGATCACTTGGTTGCACGACGGCTACAATTATGGACTGGGTGCGCCCGGGGAACAACCCGACAGCGGTATGCCCGCCGGTAACAACCACTTACACGGCACAGATCTCCGATGGCACCACCACCTGTACCGAATCCGTGACCGTTACGGTCGTGGATCCAGTGATCGTGATGACCGCAGGCAACGACACCACCCTGTGTGCCGGCGATTGCGTGACGCTTGATGGTGATGCTTACCACCTGGTGAGCCCAGCGAGCACACCCACCTTTGAGAACGAGGAGTTCGCCTTGGTCGTGAGCGGTAACTCCGATATCAACATCAATGTGCAGGGACTCAATACCACCCAACTGGTGGACGGGTCCATCACTTCCGTATGCATCAACGGGTTCAGCTTTTCCGGTTCGTTCATCTGCACGGAATTCGGTGGATGTGATTGCAACGGCGTGCCCATCGGGTTCTTCGAGAACTGCGACCTCACTTCGTCCGGGTTCACCGTTACGCTCACAGCGCCTGGTGGATGCGATATCGTGCTGGTGCCTTCCGGGGTGGCCACCGGTGATTACAACAACACCTGCTTCGTGCCTGTTGGTGGCGCCCCCCTCGGAGGAACCTTCCCCGATGGTGGGACCTGGGATCCGCAAGAACCATTGACAGGTCTGAACGGCTGCGATGCGAACGGTGTGTGGACGCTCACGTTCAGCGCGCCGGGCCTCGGCATCGGACTCGGTACGCTCTTCGGATGGAACATCACGTTCGATGATCCGCAGATCACCGAGCCCGTGAACTTCAGTTGGTCGCCCACCACGGACATGAGCGGGAGCAATACGCTCACTCCGCAGGTCTGTCCTCAAGCAACCACGGAATACACACTGACCGCGACCGATCTGGCGGGATGCATCACCGTGAGCGAGCCGGTCATGATCACCATGCAGGATTGTTGTGCCTTGGAGATCGTCTCGATCGCCACCGTGGACCCAGCCTGTGGTGCGAATGATGGATCCATAGCGGTTACGGGCTTGCTCGGAGAAATAACAGGGGTCACCTACGCCCTCGACCTTGGCGCACCGCAAGCCTCAGCCACGTTCACCGGTCTCGCACCCGGCCAGTACACCGTCACGGTCAACGATGACAACGGCTGCCCAGTGCAGCAAGTGGTGGATCTCGTGAGCGCGGGCGGACCATCCATCGACCTGATCGATCTGGTCCAACCCAACTGTGGTGCCGCTGATGGGTCCATCACGATCACCGCCACTGGCGTTGGCTTGCAGTACAGTATTGATGGTGGCACCACGTTCCAAGGCAGCAACTCGTTCCAAGCATTGGATGCAGGAGTGTACGACATCGTTGTTCAGGATGGAACTGGATGCTCTGCGGACAGCACGGCAGCACTGATCGCAGGAGGTGGTCCGGTGATAACCGGTGTGATCACCATCCCGCCCACCTGTGCGAACTCGGATGGCCAGATCGACATCACCGCTCCGGGCGCCATGCAATTCAGTATTGACAACGGTGCCATCTTCCAAGGATCCGGGACGTTTGCAGGACTCCCCGCAGGTACTTATGACATCGTGGTGCAGGACGCCAACGGATGCGGTGCCAACACCAATGCCATCCTCCCCCAGCCCAGCGTGCCGCAGATCATCGCGATCGACCTTGTGGAACCGACATGCGGTGCGAATGATGGCAGTATCGCCATTACGGCGGACGCCACCAGCATCGGATACAGCATTGACGGAGGCGCCACCTATCAAGTGTTGCCGGATTTCATAGGCCTCGGTGGCGGGAATTACAATGTGGTGGTCGTGGATGCGGCGGGTTGCATCGCAGATTCGTTGGTGTCGTTGAGCACCAGCGGCGGCCCGCAGTTCGTGGACATCGTATTCGTACAGCCTACCTGTGGCAACGCCGATGGATCCATCAGTGTCGTAGCCACACCCATTGGGTTGCAGTACAGCATCGATGGTGGTCTCACGTATCAGGCTTCACCCGATTTCAGCGGGCTGGCAGCAGGAACGTATGGCATTGTGATACAGGACGGTGCCGCATGCACGAACAGCACTCTGGCCGATCTACTTGCACCACCCGGTCCGACCATCGACTTCATTACAGAGGGAAACTCGGATTGCGGTTTCTCCAACGGAGATATTTCGATCATTGCCACTGGAAACGGGCTTCAGTACAGTATCGACGGCGGTACCACCTTCCAATCTTCATTCGACTTCAATGGGATCGCCCCGGGCACCTATGATGTCGTGGTGATGGACGCCGCAGGTTGCACGGCCCAGGACGTGGCTGTTATCATGGAGGTCGGCGGACCCGTGATCATTGATGTAGCACAAACACCTTCCGCGTGCGGGCTCGCAACAGGTACGATAAGTATCGACGCCACGGGCTCCAACCTCACTTACAGCGTGGATGGCGGAGCAACGTTCCAGGGAGCGAATTCATTCACGGGGCTTGTGAGCGGATCGTACACGGTGGTGGTGGGGAACGGGTGTTCGGCCACTGAAGATGTGGTCATTGCTGAATTGCCGGGGCCGTCGATCTCGGCGATCGATCCAACCGAACCGCTCTGCACGGGCGATGCCAACGGAGCCCTACTGATCACGGCAGTCGGTAACGCACCGCTTTCGTACAGCATCGATGGTGGTGCTTCCTTCCAACCAAGCACATCGTTCGCTGGACTTTCAGCTGGGAACTATACGATCACCGTGCAGGACGCTGGTGGTTGCCAGGCAACTCTGGATGAGATGCTCGGCGAGCCTGTTGCAGTGACCTTGGTTCTCGATCCGCAGGATCCCGGATGCAACCAAGTTTGTGGTGGAGCAGCATCGGCCACGGCCGGTGGCGGCGTTGGGGGCTACACGTACACGTGGTCCGGTGGTGTTGCTGGAAATGTCGCGGATGCGATCGACTTGTGTCCCGGCAGCTACACGTTGACCGTCAGCGATGCCAATGGTTGCTCGGTATCCTCAGATTTCACCATCACGGCACCGCCCGTCTTCGCCATCGACTCCGTGTTGGTTACCAATGAAAGTTGTGCTGGCACCTGCGACGGCACCCTCACTGTATTCGCGCTCAATGCAACGTCGTTCCAAGTGGATGGCGCTGGGGCACAAATGACAGGCACTTTCTCCGGCCTTTGCGCTGGTGAGCATACCGTCCAAGCGTTCGCCGACCCGGATTGTGCGACCTCCTCCGTCGCGACGATCCTTCCCGGATCCGTTGTCGAAGCAGGCTTCATTCCGGATCCGTGGGTCACCAACACGCTCGCTCCTGACTTCACCTTCACCAATACATCCACCGGTGCGATCACGTACGAGTGGAACTTCGGTGGATCCGGGACAAGTGCTGAGCAAGACGCGGCCTATACCTTCCCGGAGCAAGCTGCAGCGCATGAGATCTGCTTGGAGGCAACCGACTCCCTGGGCTGCACGGATACGGAGTGCATCAACGTGGTGATCAACCCTTATGCGGTCATCTACACGCCCAACTCGTTCACCCCGGACGGTGATGAGGTGAACGACATCTTCCTAGCCATCGGTGATCCTGCATTGAAGGACTTCGAATTGAACGTGTTCAACCGCTGGGGAGAATTGGTTTTCTCCGCCACCGACATCCTGATAGGCTGGGATGGGACATACGGCGGCACCGATTGTGCGGATGGCGTTTACGTGTGGAAGATCGACGTGCAGGACCCCGTAACGGCGGACCGTAAGTCGTACATCGGCCACGTCTCCCTGCTGCGCTAGGCGGTCGAAGCGCTTCTCTGTTCCTATCCTTGCACCACACCCTTGGGTGCGGCTCCCGGCATGAAGCTCTCGGTCATCATCGTCAACTACAACGTACGCGCCTATCTGGAGCAGTGCTTGAGGACGGTCTTCACGGCACTCGATGGCATCGAAGGCGATGTGTTCGTGGTGGACAACCAGAGCAATGATGGTAGCGTGGAGATGGTGCGTGAAAAGTTCCAACAGGTGCGCCTGATCGCCAATGCGGACAACGTGGGCTTCAGCCGGGCGAACAACCAAGCGATCCGCGCGAGCGATGCCGAGTACGTGGTGCTGCTCAACCCTGATACGGTGGTGGGTGAGGACATCTTCCGCAAGGTGCTCGACTTCCTGGATGCGCACCCAAAAGCAGGTGGGCTCGGGGTCAAGATGATCGATGGAACGGGCCATTTCCTTCCGGAGAGCAAACGAGGACTGCCCACCCCTGCCGTGGCGTTCTATAAGATCATCGGCCTTACGCGCATGTTCCCGCACAGCCGCATCTTCGGGCGGTACCACCTTGGCCACATGGAGGAGAACGAGGCGGCGCGGATCGAGATCCTCTCCGGTGCCTGCATGTTCCTGCGCAAGGAAACCCTGAACAAGGTGGGCTTGCTGGACGAGAGCTTCTTCATGTACGGCGAGGACATCGACTTGAGCTATCGCATCACGTTGGGCGGATATGAGAACTGGTACTTTCCCGATGCGCGGATCATCCACTACAAGGGCGAGAGCACCAAGAAGAGCAGCGTCAACTACGTCTTCGTGTTCTACAACGCCATGGCCATTTTCGCCCAGAAGCACTTCACGCGACGGGGAACGAACCTGTTGAGCCTGCTCATCAATGGCAGCATTTACCTGAGCGCTGCGGGAGCCATCGTGATGCGCTTTCTGCGCCGAGCCTTGTTGCCCATGCTCGACGTTGTCTTGGTGATCGGTCTGCTGTGCTTGGTCCAAGGGATCCTCGGCCGCGAAGCGATCGGCAATGACCAGCTGAAGTTGTTCGCCTTGTTCGCGGTTGTCGGCGTAGCATGCGAGGGGCTTTGCGGCGGGTATGATATTCCTGTGAAAGTGGTCAATGTTGTCAGATCGAGCCTGCTGATGGCGATCCTGCTCGCGATCTACTCGGTCATTTCGACGACGGCCGCCCCCTCCCTCTTGGTGGCCATGTACTTCGTAGGGGTTATGCTGGTTTCGCACATCGGTGCACGATCGATCCTGCATGGTGCACGCATCAAGCCGTACAGCCTGCGCAGCTTGGACCGCAAGCGCGTACTCGCTATCGGGAGCGAGGACGAGAACAGGCATGCCCTCGCGCTCCTCTGGCAAACCCACTTCGGCCTTGGCCGCCAGAAGCAGCTAGGTATCAACGATGCGGTCTCGCCGGCAGCGGTGAAACTGATCCGCAAGAAAGTGCGGAAGCACGGGATCGACGAAGTCGTCTTTTGTGCGAAAGACCTGGCATGGGGGCGCATCATTGAATTGATGGAGGGGTTGAAACGCACGGGTGTGATGTTCAAGATCGCCCAACCGGCGCGTGAATTCATCATCGGCCCCAGCAGCATCGAGAGCCTCCAGGACCTGGACATCATGGAACTGCACGCCGTGAACAGTGCCGCCGGGCGTCGCACGAAGCGCATGATCGATGTGACGATCACCACCCTGCTCCTGCTCACCTTGCCCATTTCCGTAGCGTTCGTGAAGGATCGGGGCGGTTTCGTGAGCAACGCATGGTCCGTGCTCCTCGGTCGCAAAAGTTGGGTGGGCTACCAAGCCGGTGGTGAGCGGGCGCTGAAGCTGCCGGGGATCAAGCCCGGCGTACTGGGCACGCTCGCGAACGAGGTCGTAACCGACCAGGCCGTGGTGGCCCGCGCAAACACGGCCTATGCCAAGGACTACAGCCCTTGGCGGGACCTGTCTTTGGTGGTTCGAGGTTTCCGCGCACTTGGTCGGGCCTGACGACGACGCGTCTAGGGGGCGCATGGTTACATTTGGCCGCAGCCCGACCACAGGTCTTCACGCCATGTCCCAGATCGAGATCCTATTGCCCAAAATGGGCGAAAGTGTTGCCGAAGCCACCATCACCAAATGGTTGAAGAAACCGGGCGATCCAGTGGCCGCCGATGAACCCATCGTGGAGATCGCCACGGACAAAGTGGACAGTGAAGTTCCAGCGCCTGAAGCAGGTGTCATGGGCGAGCAGTTGGTGAAGGAGGGGGATGTTGTGAAAGTGGGCCAGCCTATTGCACGCATTGGCAGTAGCGCTGCGACCGGTGCACCTGTTACGCAGGCCCCCGAAACACCCAAAACAGCGTCAACCGCCGCCGCCAATGGGCATGCCCCGATCGCGGACAAGGCGAGTTCTGCAGTAGCAGCCCCCGTGGAGCGCAGCGGCCCGAGCGGTAAATTCTACAGCCCCTTGGTGCGCACCATAGCCAAGAGCGAAGGTGTGAGCATGCAGGAACTGGAAGCGTTGGCGGGATCCGGACAAGGTGGAAGGGTCACGAAGAAGGATATCCTGGACTACTTGCCCAACCGGAGCGCACAAGAAGCCGGTGCCAAGGCGGAAAATGCAAGACCCGCTGCACCAGTGCAAGCATCCGCCGCTACGGCCTCATCCCCTGTCGTTCCCTCCATGGGCGACGAACTGATCGAGATGGACCGGATGCGGAAGTTGATCGCCGATCATATGGTGATGAGCAAGCGCACGAGCCCGCACGTTACCAGCTTCGTGGAAGCCGATGTGACCAACTTGTGGCTTTGGCGGGAAAAAGTGAAGGGTGCCTTCGAAAAGCGCGAGGGCGAGAAGCTCACCTTCACGCCGGTCTTCATCATGGCCATCGTGCAGGCGATCAAGGAAATGCCCATGATCAACGTGCAGGTGGACGGCTACACCATCATCAAGAAGAAGGACATCAACATCGGCATGGCCGCTGCGATGCCCAGTGGCAACCTCATCGTGCCGGTCATCAAGAACGCCGACCAGCTCAACTTGGTGGGCCTTGCGAAAAAGGTGAACGACCTTGCCAACCGTGCGCGTGCAGGCAAACTGCTACCCGATGAGGTGTCGGGTGGCACCTATACCGTTACGAACGTGGGCACCTTCGGCAACGTGCTGGGCACACCGGTCATCAATCAGCCCCAGGTCGCTATCATGGCCACGGGAGCGATCCGGAAGAAGCCTGCCGTGATCGAAACCCCCCAGGGAGACCTGATCGGTATCCGGCACCAGATGTTCCTTTCGCATTCCTATGATCACCGGGTGGTCGACGGGGCTTTGGGAGGTCGCTTTGTTCGCCGCGTAGCGGATATCCTCGAAGGTTGGGACCTCAACACGAGCTACTAGGCCCGACCCTGTCGGAAAATTCTACATTTAGCCGCTATTCGTTCACCATTTCCCACAGAATCAGCCCAGCGATGAATTACGGTTACGCTGTCCTCCTTTCCCTCGGCACCCTCGCATGGAGCAGTACCGCTTTTTCCCAAGGCGAAGGCACGTCCTTCATCTGGAAGTTCGAGGAAGGGAACAAGCTCATGGAGGAGAAGCTCTACAACCAGGCCGCCGAGATCTGGATGGAACTGCTCACCACCGACCCGGAGAACGCGAACCTCAACTACAAGCTCGGTCTGTGCTACTTCAGTTCCTACAACCAGAAGGCGAAGGCCCAACCCTTCCTGGAAAGGCTTCACAATTGCGCAAGAGCGATAGCTACGGCGGCTTCAATTCGGCGGGGTATGATCCCTTCGAACCCAAGGAGCGCAATGCACCGGTCGAAGTGGACTACTACCTCGCGCGTTCCTACCACCTCACCGAGAAGTTCGACCTCGCCGACCAGTTCTACCAGAAGTTCTTGGACGGGTCCGATACGCGCCACTCCATGCGCCCACTCGCCTCCCGCGGGAAGGAACAAACCGTGAACGCTCGGGAGCTTCGGAAGAACCCGTTGGGTTACCAGATCAGCAATGTTGGTCCGGTGGTCAACGCAGACCACCCGGACTTCAGCCCGGTGCTTTCCGTTGACGGCAACGCGCTGTTCTACACCTCGCGCCGGATCCGCCCGGACAGCTCCAACAACAACATCCTGGACCCTATCGCCGGGCTGCCTTACGAGAACATCTACGTGAGCTACAAGAACCGTGATGGCGAATGGCAAAAGCCCGAACTACTGAACATCAATCCCACGGGCGCCGGCCACTTGGCTTCGGTGAACGTTGCAGCTGATGGACAAACACTGTACATCTACCGCGATGATGGTGGTGACGGCAACATCTACGAAAGCAAACTGGTGGGTGAAGTGTGGAGCGACCCTGTTCTCATGGGTAGCGACATCAACACCAAGGCATGGGAAACGCATGGTGCGCTCACAGCCGACGGTAATACCTTCTACTTCATCAGCGATCGTGAAGGTGGTCAAGGAGGCCGCGACATCTACCGTGTCGTGCGCCTGCCCAACGGCGAGTGGAGCAAGGCCCAGAACCTTGGAAATGTGGTGAACACGGGTCATGACGAGGATGGTGTGTTCATCCATCCCAACGGGCGGACGATGTACTTCGGTTCCGCAGGGCACAATAGCAGCGGCGGTTTCGACATCTTCATGACGGAAATGCAGGACGATGGCAACTGGACCCCACCTACGAATTTGGGCTACCCCTTGAACACCACCGACGATGATGTCTTCTTCATCACCACTGCGGATGGCCGTCGGGGCTACTTCAGCAGCGACCAGATCGGTGGCTACGGTGAAAAGGACATCTACTTCGTGGACCTGCCGAGCGAGATGGAGAGCGAAGGACTCACCGTGCTCAAGGGCTACATCATTCCTGCACCGGGCGAAACACTGCCGCCAAGCACCATTCTCTACGTAACGGACAAGAGCACCGGCGAAGTGAAGGCATACAAGCCGCGCCAGCGCGATGGGGTGTACGTGGCCATCCTCCCCCCGTGCCGCGAATACAACCTGGACTATCGCGTGAACGATGTGACCGTGCATACGGAGGACATCTTCGTGGAATGCGAGAGCGCCTACCAGGAGATCAACAAGGAGATCTACTTGAGCCCCGTTTCGCTCGCTGGTCCAGCAAGCATCGTGGACCTTCCCAAGGGGGCGCCTCCAGGCAAGAAGGAGGCTGGAGAACCCGTCAAGCCGAAGGATGGTGCCGTGGTGGAGCTTGGCCCCGATGGTAAGCCGAAGGACCGCCCCCTCACCGATGCCGAGTTGAAGGAGAAGGCTGGCCAGCATACTGTGCCGGACGCATCCTACGCGGACGAGTACGCCAAGTTCTATGCGTACAACGTGAAGGACATCGACCAGGAAGAGGCGCGTTGGCGCCAGTTCATCGATGTGGTCGCAAAGCTTATCACGGAGAAAGGCGAAGCCAAGGTGGTCATCGAGGGTAGCGCTTCCAAGGTGCCCACCAAGACCTTCGGCACCAACGAAAACCTGAGCCGCCAGCGTATGGAAGATGCTCGAAAGCGCCTGATCGAAGCGGTGCAAGCGCGTGGCCTCGACCCCAACAAACTCCGCTTGGAAGCAGTGAACAACCTGGTGCAAGGCCCTCGCTACCAAGGGGACTTCCAGAACACGGACAAGTACGGCAAGTTCCAGTACGTGAAACTGAAAGTTCGCTGACCGCCGCGATCGTGAAGAACTTGGGGAACCCCGGCCTTTGGTCGGGGTTTCTTCTTGATGAACTTTGAAGCTCCCGCTGAACGGGACCACGTCATGCAACTAGCGCTTCAACGTCCCCTCGCCTTCTTCGATCTGGAGACCACAGGCATCAAGATCGGTAAGGACCGCATTGTGCAAGTGGGCGTTGTGCGGCTTGATGCCGATGGGGTGCGCACGAGCTACCAATCGTTGGTGAACCCGGGTATTCCCATTCCTGCCGAGGCCACGGCCATCCACGGCATCACGGACCTTGACGTAGCAATGGCCCCAACGCTGGACGCCATCGCCACGGAGTTGCTCGATCAACTCGCGGGTTGCGACCTTGCCGGCTTCAACTGCTTGCGCTTCGATGTGCCCTTCCTGGCGGAGGAGTTCTTCCGGGTCGGGGTGGAATGGGACCACGCCAATTTGCGCGTGGTGGACGTGGCCCGCATCTATCACCAGATGGAACCACGCAACCTGAGCGCCGCCCTGAAGTACTACTGCGGACGTGAGCACGAGGGCGCGCACGACGCATTGGCCGATGTGGAAGCCACAGCCGACGTACTGCTGGCGCAACTCGAGCGCTATCCCGATAAGTTGCAAGGCACAGTGGATTTCCTCGGCGAATTGAGCGGTGACCGCAAGCGCAGCCCCGATGCTGCCGGTAAGTTGAAATTCGATGACCGTGGACAAGTCTGCCTGGCCTTTGGCAAATACGCCAATTGGACCTTGGAGAGCATCGGTCGCAACGACCCCGGTTATCCTGCAATGGCTCATGACGAAGGCCGAACTACCGGGGAGCACGTTGGCTGTCATGCGCGCCGCACTCGCCGACATACATACTTGAGATGAAGATCGTTTGCATCGGCCGCAACTACGGGGAACATGCCAAGGAGCTAGGCAATGCCATCCCGGATGAGCCTGTCGTGTTCCTGAAACCAAGCTCCTCGATCGTCCCGAAGAGCGGACCTATCGTATTACCTGCGTTCAGCAACGACATCCATCACGAGATCGAACTGGTCTACTCCATGGCGCGCCGTGGTGGAAGGACCGTGGCTGACCGGGTATCCATCGGTCTGGACCTCACCGCCCGGGATGTGCAGCAGGATCTCAAGGAAAAGGGATTGCCTTGGGAAAAGGCCAAGGCGTTCGATGGCTCGGCATACATCGCTGATGCCTTCGTGGCAATGGAATCGTTCCCACCCGGTCACCACATCGATTTCATGCTGAAAAAGAACGGTCATGTGGTGCAAGGCGGTCACAGCGGGCAGATGATCTTCGATGTAGCATCGTTGATCGCCGGTGTTGAACGCTACATGACATTGGAACCGGGTGACCTTCTCTTCACGGGAACCCCCGCCGGTGTGGGGCGAATAGCACCCGGAGACCGTCTGGAAGGCTACCTCCTGGGTGAGTTGCTCTTCGACCTGCTGGTAGAGCCCCCCGCAACCGGGCAGTAGGATACCTTTGGCCGCTCCCGAACCCGTTGGCAAAACGCATGACAAAGACCGTCCAAGTAGGCAACATCGCTTGTGGTAGCGACCAGCTCTTCCTCATCAGCGGCCCATGCGTGATCGAGACGGAGGAGGTGATGCTCCGCACCGCCGAAAAGCTCAAGGAAGTGAGCGAGCGGATGAAAGTGCCGGTGATCTACAAGAGCAGCTTCACCAAGGACAATCGCAGCAGCGTCGATTTCTACCAGGGGCCGGGTCTCGACGAAGGCTTGAAGATGCTTGAACGCATCAAGAAGGACTTCGGCTTCCCGCTGCTCACGGACATCCACTACCCCAGCCAGGCGAAGGCCATTGCTGAAGTATGCGATGTGATCCAGATCCCGGCCTACCTCTGCATGCAGACGGAACTGGTGACGACGACCGCCCGCACTGGAGCTGTGGTGAACATCAAGCACGGCCAGTTCCTCGCGCCTGAGAACATGATCAATCCCGCCAAGAAGTGCGAGAGCGTGGGCAACAGCAAGATCATCCTCACCGAACGTGGGTACACCTTCGGCTACAACGACCTGGTAGTGGATCCGCGCGCTTTCTACCATCTGCGCAAGACCGGCTACCCCTTGGTTTTCGACATCACCCACAGCATCCGTAAGTATGGGATCCCAAGTGCCGATCCGAAAGGCGGCAACCGCGAGGTTATGCCCACGATCGCGCGTGCTGGTGTTGCTGCGGGCGTCGATGGCGTCTTCATCGAAACCCATCCCGATCCGAGCAAAGCCCTGTGCGATGCCGCCAGCCAGCTCTGTGTATACGACCTCGAAGAATTCCTGAAACCCCTCCTCGACCTTCATGCGGTCGAGGTGAAGTACCGATAGAAACAAGCTGCAGGGACGCAAAGTCGCTGAGGAAAACAGAACACACTCCGCATTATTCGCGCCTTTGCGCCTTTGCGGCCAATCAACACACATGGAACTCTATCTCGACAGCGCAGACATCAAGGAGATCGACGAAGCCTTCAAGCTCGGCTTCCTCACGGGTCTCACCACCACACCCACGTTCATGCACCGTGGAGGTGTCACGAACATCGATAAGATGATCCTCGACCTCGCCAAGAAGGTCCCCATCCTGCAGGTGGAAGCCTTGGGCGAGACCGCCGAGGAAGTGGTGAAAGAGGCGAAACGCCAATTGAAGATGGGCCTCAAGAAGGAGACCACCGTCTTCAAGATCCCCGTGAGCCTCGAAGGCTTGCGTGCCTGTCGCATGCTGCGGAACGAGGGCATCATGGTGAACGTGCACTTGGTGTACACGCTGCAACAGGCCTACATGGCCATGCAAGCGGGTGCCAACTACGTGTGCCCGCTCGTTGGCCGCCTGCAGGACCAGGGCCACGACGCCTTGACCTTGGTGCAGCAGTGCGTTGAAGCGGTGAACTATTACGGCTACGACAGCAAGATCATGTTCAGCAGTGTGCGTACCGTGGAGCATGTGCGCAATGCCGTTCAGATCGGTGTCCACACGATCACCGTGCCTTGGAAGCTGATGAAGCAGCTCACGGACAACCACATGACCCAACTGGGCACGCAGCAGTTCTACGAGCACACGCGCCTGATCACCATGAAGGTGAAGGACATCCTCGGCCGCAGCAACCCGGTGGTGAAGGACGGCGCGACCGTGAGCGAAGCACTGGTGGAAATGACCAAGCACGGCTTCGGTGCGGTGATGGTGGTGGACGCGAAGGGGAAGAACAAAGGCGTCTTCACGGATGGCGGCCTGCGTCGCGGATTGGAGAAGGAAGGCAACAAGTTCCTCGCGAAGAAGTTGAGCGCGCTCACCTTCAACGAACCGATCACCGTTGGTCCGGAAGCCTTGCTCGATGACGCCCAGAAACTCTTCAAGGAGAAGAAGGTGGACACCATCAGCGTGAGCGAGAACGGGAAGCAGCTAGGTATGCTGGACATCCAGGACCTGTTGAAGGCTATCGCCGGTTGATCATCGCATGGAAGGTCCGAACCCCTTCCTGGAACTCGGTACCGAGTTGGTGCGCCCGGCCGATGAGTTGCGCGAGCGATCGAGCGGCATCCGTGCGGTGCTCTTCGATTGGGACGGTGTCTTCAACGACGGTTGGAAGGACATCGAGGGTGGCAGTCCTTTCAGCGAGATCGGCAGTATGGGGGTGAACATGTTGCGCTTCGGCTTGTGGATGCAAAACGAAGGACAACTCCCGTATTCCGCCATCATCACCGGCCAGCACAATCCACATGCGCAGCGCTTCGCCGAGCGCGAGAGGATGCACGGCTTGTACATGGGCTTCATCAACAAGGTGGAGGCGTTCGATTCCTTCCTGGCCAAGCATCATTTGACCGCGAACGAGGTCGCCTTCTTCTTTGATGATGCCATCGACCTGGGCGTAGCCGATCGGTGTGGACTTCGCATCCTCCTGCGCGGTCAGGCCGGGGAGTTCTTCGTTCATCATGCGATTTCGCGCGGATGCGTGGACGTGGTCACCGCACTGAGTGGCGGGCAGAACGGATTGCGTGAAGCCACGGACGGGCTGCTGACCTTGATGGGGCGCTATGGGGATACAATCGATCAGCGTGCCGCTTACAGCCAGCAGTATCAGAACTATCTGGCAGAACGGAATGCCGTGTCGCCTGAGATCGTCCGGTCGGCTCGCTAGCCCTTCATCCGTATCCGCACCGCGTTCGTGCCCACACCCACTTTGAAGGCGGCTTGCTGGAAGCTCGGCGGACCAAAGGTGCCCATGGCATCGTTGCTGAAACCGTAGGGTTCCTTCGGAATGCCCATCCAGTTCGTATCCAGGACGCCGTTGTCGTTCACGTCGTGGAAGACCTTCACTGCGTAGGTTCCCGGTGCTGGATCGGGGAACTGCATGCGGACCACCGGTCCGACCGCATCGGCACTCTTCAACACGCACCCTTTCTCGGTGGCGAAGCTCGCCTCGTCCGGGCAGAGGACCAGTCGCACGGTTCCCCCACCAGCGCGGTTGAGCACCAACTCGATGGAGAGCGACTGCGCCCGTGTTCCTAACGAAAGCGCGAGCAGCACGACCGTGGTGATCGATCTGCGCATCACCTGAATTGGATCCGTTGCTCCATCGCATGCCCTAGCAGAAGATCGAATTCCGCCTTTGGTATTTCGTAAGCACCCAACTGCGCGGTGAAGGGATTGATGTACTGTGTGTCGAAAAGCACGAACCCCAAGTCGCGCAGATGCGCAGCCATGGAATAGAACGCCACCTTTCCAGCGTTGTTCACACCGAACATGCTTTCACCGAAGAAGGCTCCACCGAGCGCTACTCCATAGATCCCTCCCACCAAGTGCGTTTCCTCCCAGACCTCCAGGCTATGTGCATGGCCAGAGCGATGCAATTCAACAAAACTGGCGACGATACACTCATCGATCCATGTCTCTTCCCGGTCGGCGCAAGCACGCACGACCTGCTCGAATACGCGATCGATGCTGCTGGAATAGCGACCTGAACGAAGCACTTTGGAAGTCTTCGGGTCCGGCCTTAACGCATGCATATCGAACACCGCGCGAGGATCCGGTTGGTGCCAGTACAGCTCTCCATCCTCATGGGCCATGGGAAAAGCACCCTGCGAATAGGCCTTCAACAAGACCTCCACGGGAATGGTCGCCGATGGGCGCACCGTGCTCATTCTTTCACCACACGACGAGATAGTAGGGCGCCGGAGGGTCGCTCGATGCGCAACAAGTACATGCCGGAGGCAAGGGGTCCCAAACCGTCCAATTCCAGCCTTCCGTTCACGATGCCGGCGCGTATTGCACGCACGGATCGACCTTGTGGATCGATCAGTGCCACCAGCACGCTCGTTTCCGATACGTCCGGAACGATCACACGCAGATGGTCGACGAAAGGAACCGGGAAGACCTGAACATCGCTACTGGAGCGGTCCTCTTCCACCGCAAGCTGGACCAGTTGGTTGTGCGCCTCTAGGAAGTCCGGGATACCGTAACCCATGGAATCGTTCGGAGTGGTGTACAGTGAGGCGCTCTGCCGCACGGCTTGCATGATCTCCTGTGCTGTGCGATCGGGGTGCAATTGCCACAAACAAGCGACAAGTCCGGCAAGTATTGGTGAGGAGAACGAGGTACCGTTGATGGGTGCGATGCTATCCCCTTCCACGCGAAGTCCGATCGCACCCCAACCCATGGCGCAGACATCAGGTTTCACCCTTCCATCAGCGCTGGGGCCCCAGGAACTGAAAGGCGCGTGCTGCTCCTGGTCGCCAACCGCGCCCACCGCAAGGATGTCGAAGGCATCGGCAGCTGCGCTGATGAAGTGCCACTCGGACTGCCCGGAATTGCCTGCACTGCACACCGGTATCATCCCCTTCTGCGAAGCGATGCCCGCTGCGATGCTGATGCGGGTTGTTGCTCCATCAAGATCCGCATAGACATGGTTGGTGAGGCTGTCATCGAATTCGGTGTAGCCGAGCGAAGTGTTGAGCACATCGCAACCCAAGCTGTCGCACAACTCAGCTCCTGCCACCCAATTGTCTTCTTCCACGATGTATTCGTTCGCCGCTTCCTCGGTGCGCAGCAGGACATAGTCCGCTTGCGGTGCCGTGCCTTGCAAGAAGCCCGGCAGTATACCGGTCATGCACGAGAGCACGGAGCGGCCGTGCCAATGATCATCGTACACATCGCCATCGTGGTTAACCATGTCGCGGGATAAGAGGATGCCCCCGCGGGCACGCAAGCTGTCGAACGCGGGAAGCGAGTCGGCCTTGTCGAAGCCAGAGTCGAGGACACCGATGAGCATCCCCTGCCCTTTCGCTTCCATCGCATGCAGCAAGTGACCATTGAGCATGCTGATCTGCGTCCACGATGCACCGTAGTCCTCCGGTTGGCCTCCTCGTTCACCACCGGTCGGGGGCGCGATAACTTCATCCACCTCCGGATCGCTGGCCACGAGCCGCCGTGTGCCGCGCACATTGGAAACGAACGGCAACTGCTGAATGGTCGAAAGTGCATTGGCGTCCGTGGTGCGCACCGTAATGGCGTTGAACCACTTGCTCCGGTTGATCAGCTCCACTTCACCTGATGCCAGCACGGCCGCGATGTAACTGGGATCCACCGGCAGATCGAGATGATCCAAGATGGTGCCTTGCGCCTGTCGGCGCGCAATGGCACGCGCGCTCAGGAACTGCTCAGGCTGCGAAAGGCTGTACGGGGTATTGTCCTTGTCGGTGAATTGCACCCAGTATGTATCCGGAGCGGTTTGAGCGAAGGCACCGGCCGCGACCAGGAGGAACCCGAAGAAAGGGTGCGCAGCAGCGTCATTCGTTACCGAAAGCCACAATGGACATCGTGAAATAGACCCCCTTGGTCCGCAAGACATTGCTCGGAAACTGCGTGTTCGTGTCCTGTACCCTCTTGCTGATCATCCCCACCCCTTCCGCGTAGCGCTCTTGAAAGATGAGCGTGTCCACGAAGTTGGATTCGAAGGTCGCCTCCACCAACGTGGTCTTGTCGAACGCAAGTCCATTCACCGTGTATGCAATGCCTATTTCCCGGTGCGTCAGTTCCAGTTCGTCCTCCACATTGTACACGTTCATGTCCCAAGCCCGGCCCTGTGCCACGGGGAACGAGATCTTCAAGCGACGCAGGTTCTCCTCGGTGGTCTCCGCAGCCGATGTGCTCACGGTTCGGGTCCATACATCGCGCACCACCCAAAGGTTGTCCGCATTGCGCACCATGCGATGGATGCGGTAGGCCAAGCGACCTTGAGGATCATAGTAAGCTTCTACAACCTTCTCCTTCAGCCGGTAGCTTACCGTGTCATGCACACCCGCCTCATCGTCCCGCCCGATGGAATCCACCTGGTACTCGATCCAGGAACCGATCACATTGGGGAAGTAACCCAGGCCCAGGTCCGGCTCGCCGGTCTCTTCCTTCTTGCAGCCGACAAGCATCATGACCAGAGCCAGGGTAGCAAGGAATGCGTGTGTTCATCATGGTCTGTCGATGAAGCCTCCGCCTATGACATCGTTCCCATGGTAAAAGACGGCACTCTGCCCCGGTGCGATGCCTGCGACGGGGGCATGAAATTCAACATGCACGCGTTCGCCGTCCATCCGGAGCGTGCTAGGCGTGCCTTTGTCCTTGTACCGGATCTTGGTCGTTGCCTCCATCTCCCCTTCCAACACGTCCATGGATTGGAAGTTCGGGCGGCGCACCCACATGCTGGTCTTTTGGAGGTCGTCCTTCCGGCCCAGTACAACGGTGTTCGTGTCCGGCTGGATGTCTGTGACGTACATAGGCTCACCGGTGGCGATGCCCAGTCCCTTGCGCTGGCCGATGGTGAAGAAGGGATACCCTTCGTGCTCCCCGAGCACATCACCACCCGTGCTCACCAACTGGCCGTGTGCGAGTTTGGCCGTCACCTCGGGTTCTTTGCGCTTGAGGAAGCCCCGGTAGTCGTTGTCCGGGATGAAGCAGATCTCGTAGCTCTCGCTCTTGCTGGCCAACTCAGGGAAACCGCTGTCAACGGCCAGCTTGCGGATATCGCTCTTGTGGAAATGGCCGATGGGAAAGCGGGTGCGGGCCAGGTTCTGTTGTTCCAAGCCCCATAGCACGTAGCTCTGGTCCTTGCCGGGATCCAAGCCCTTGCTCACCACCCAACGACCGTTGTCTTCGAGTTGACGCACCTGGGCGTAGTGCCCGGTGGCGATCAGTTCGCAGTCCATCATGTCGGCACGTTTCAGCAACGCCTCCCACTTGATGAAGGTGTTGCACAGCACGCATGGGTTGGGTGTGCGGCCCGCCAGGTACTCGCTTGTGAAGTTGCCGATGATGGCATCGCCGAACTCCTCCCGGATATCGATGATCATGTGGTGGAAACCACGGCTCACTGCCATGTTCCGCGCATCGTTTATGCTGTCCAGGTCGCAACAACCGGTGATGCGCTTTCCCCCGCTCGAATCAGCGTAGTCCCAGGTCTTCATGGTCACGCCGATCACCTCGTACCCCTGCTCGTGCAGCATCAAGGCGGTAACGGAGCTGTCCACCCCGCCGCTCATGGCCACCAGTATGCGTCCGTTCTTGCTCACTTCTTACTTATGTCGCCCTGAGCCTGTCGAAGGGCGTTTTCGTCATTCTTCCAGCCCCCTTCCTGCTCCCAGGATGACAAATTCGTTCACTTTCCAGACCCGCCACGTACCGCGTCGTCTTCACCAACTTCCCTTTCTCGTCGTACTCCTTCACTTCTCCTTCCAGCAAGTCGTTCACGTAGGTTCCTCCCGCTTCTTTGTTTGTCCCTGTAGCACACGCTCCACATCGTTCGGGCCACCGAATTGCGGATCGGCTTCTTGGGTCTTCAGGGTCCAGGTCCCGTTGTCGTAGTACTCGGTGAACTTCCCCTCCCGCTTGCCCTTCTTGTAGGTCACCTCGCTCATCAATTGCTCATCGTCGTAGTACTCCTTGAAGGTGCCGTTCTCCTTCTTCTCCTTCACCAATGTGCCCTTGGCATAGAGAGCTTGCAGTTGCACCGTGCCGTCCGGGTTGTAGTACATCCACGTGCCATCCCGGTCGCCGTTCACCGCAGTGCCTTCTATCTCTTTCTTGCCATCGGGGTACCAAAAGGTCATGCGGCCTTCGGGTTCTCCCTTTACGTAAGTGGCCTCGCTCTTGGGGTTGCCATTGGCGAACCAGCTCTTGACGGACCCGTGCAGCAGCCCGTCCACGCGCTCTTCGCGCTCCGCTACCTGACCTTCGGGATAATAGGTCACTTGCTCACCGTTCAATTTGCCCTGCGTGAACCGTTCCACCTTCCGCAATTTGCCATCGGCCGTGTAGTAGTTCCAGGTGCTGTCCTTCTCCTGCCCCACGTACTTGCCCATGGCCATGAGCGCACCCTCCGGATAAAAATGCTCGGCCCGGCTCACACGCCCATCCCCTGCATGCTTCTGTAGGGTGGTGAGCTTGCCGAACTCATCGTAGTGTTTGAACTCGCCCACCGGCCGGTCATCCTTGAACTGTCCGGTGTAGCGCACTTGTCCGTTCGGCCAAGCCTTGCTCCAAGCACCCTGCTTGCGCCCATGGGCATCGGTGGTATTGGGCGCGCCGGGTGGAGGTTGCGCCACTGCCAACAGGGTGGCACAGAGCACCAGGAAGAGGGTCGAAAGCAGGCGTGGCATTGGGGTGGACAAAGGTATCCCGGATAGGCGCGTGCCTGAGGCTTGCCGGGATAACGCGCACGGCAAGGGTCATGCCCGGTTGTACTTGTCCAATGTGGACCGCTCGTGGAGAACCCGCCCTCGGGGCACCTGATCATGCCGCCTACCTTCGCGCTCATACTCCCCCAATGAAATTCTTCATCGATACGGCCAGCCTGGCCCAGATCAAGGAGGCCCAGGACTTGGGCGTCCTCGACGGTGTTACCACCAACCCTTCGCTCATGGCCAAGGAAGGCATCAGCGGGGAGCAGCAGGTGCTCCAGCATTACATCGACATCTGCAAGATCGTGGACGGACCGGTGAGCGCAGAGGTGATCGCCACGGACTTCGATGGCATCGTGCGCGAAGGCGAGCACTTGGCCACCCTGCACCCGAACATCGTGGTGAAGGTGCCCATGACACGGGATGGCGTGAAGGCTTTGAAGTATTTCACGAACAAGGGGATCAAGACCAATTGCACGCTGGTGTTCAGCGCAGGGCAAGCACTGCTCGCGGCAAAGGCAGGAGCCACGTTCGTTTCGCCTTTCATAGGCCGCCTGGATGATGTGAGCACCGATGGTGTGCAACTCATCGAGCAGATCCGCACGATCTATGACAACTACGGCTATGGCACGGAGATCCTCGCTGCGAGCATCCGCCATCCGATGCACATAGTCCAATGCGCCGAGGTGGGTGCCGATGTGGCGACCTGTCCGCTTAGCGCTATCGTAGCCTTGTTCGACCATCCGCTCACCACCATCGGCCTCCAAAAGTTCCTGGCGGATCATGCCAAAGCCGCCACGCAAGCGGTAGGCGCGAAATGATCGTTGCGGTCCACCCGATCGATCCCGAACCCCGGAAGATCGAGCGGCTGGTGGAGATGCTGAAGGCTGGTGGTGTGCTTGTGTGCCCTACGGATACGGTGTACGCCTTCGTGTGCAGTGCGCACCAAGCGCGCGCGATAGAGCATGTGGCCTGGTTGAAAGGTGTGAAGCCGCAAAAGGCCGAGCTCTCGCTGATCTGCGGTGACCTGAGCCAATTGAGCACCTACGCGCGCCGTGGATACCGCTGCCTTCCGTTTGATGAAGCGAGCCCTTCCGGGACCCTACACCTTCATCCTGCCTGCGAGCAACGAGATCCCAAAACTGTTCAAGAACAACCGGCGCACCGTTGGGATACGAGTACCGAACAACCCCATAGCGCTTGCGCTGGTGGAGAAGTTGGGGCATGCCTTGGTCGTGGCAAGTGTGCATGACCCGGACAAGATGCTCGATCACACGACGGATCCGGAATTGATCGACAAGCACATCGGACACCAAGTGGAAGCTGTGATCGACGGCGGTCCCGGAGGACTACAGGGATCAACGGTGATCGATCTCACACAAGGAGAAGCCATTGTGCTGCGTGAAGGCGCGGGGTCAACCGCGCACCTGCTCTGAGCCTGAGCGCAACCGCCGCCAAGCAGCGGGTATGGCGTCCACCAGATCGCCTGCCGTCATTCCGTCCATGCCAATGCGCTCGGCAGCGAGATCGCCAGCGAGGCCGTGCAGGTAAACCCCCAGGACGCAGGCCTCTTTCGGTGCATAGCCTTGTGCCAGCAAGCCGGTGATCAGGCCCGTGAGCGCATCCCCGCTCCCCCCTTTGGCCATTCCCGGGTTCCCGGTCGGGTTGAAGTACACATGACCCGTTGGTTCACAGATGGCGGTCCAAGCCCCCTTCAACACCAGATGGCATCGGGACCGGATAGCCAGCTCACGGGCTCGCTGCAAACGCTCATGCCCACTATTGCTCAGCACACCCACCAAACGATCGAACTCCTTGGGGTGCGGGGTGAGAATGGTGCCTTGTGGCAGGAAGGACAACCAAGTCGGGTTCTCCGCAAGAATGTTCAAGGCATCGGCATCGATCACACAAGGCATCCTAACGGACTGGATCAAGTTCTTCAAGATCAGGACCGTATCAGCCGTCACTCCCATTCCCGGTCCAATACCTACGGCTGTGAACGAGGCCAGGTCCGGTAGGCTTCCGATCCCATCACCCGCATCGCGATCGACGGAGCACATGGCCTCAGGGGCAGTGGTTTGAAGAATGGTGCGTTCCTCCTGCGGAACGCGCGCGGTGACGAGCCCCGTGCCGCTTCGCAATGCCGACCGGGTGGCCAGAACCGCTGCGCCCATCTTCCCGGAACTGCCGGCGATGAGCAGGGAATGACCAAAGGTGCCCTTGTGGGCGAAGCGCGGTCGCGATCCCAGTAGCGACCGAACATCCTGGTCTCCCAGAAGGTGATGATCCGTGGGTTGTTTGGCGATGAACTGTGCATCGAGCCCGATCGGAAGCACCTCCCACTGCCCCACGTTCGCAGCGTTCTCAGCGAAGAAGAACGCAAGCTTTGGGACCTCGAACGTGATGGTCCTGTTCGCTCGGATGACCGCCCCTCGATCCGTGCCTTCTTCGGGTTCGGCCAACAACCCACTGGGCATATCGATCGCCACCACCATTGCTCCGGAGGTGTTCACCGCTTCGATCAGTGAAGCCACCCAGCCCTCAATGGCGGTGCGCAACCCGGTCCCGTAAAGCGCGTCGATGATCACATCGTGCGGTCCGATCCGTGGAAGTTGCTCTCCGGCCGACAAGTCAATTGCTGCCACGCCAGAGGCAATGGCCCGCTCCCACTTGGTCGCATTCTCGGCGCTTGCTTCGGGCTTGTGCTTTGCACGAACGACGCGCACGCTCAAACCCACTTCGTGGAGCATTCGCGCTATCGCCAGCCCATCGCCACCATTGTTGCCCATACCTGCCAGGACGAGGAACTTGGCTTCGAACGGATCGCCGAAACAGCGTTCCCCATCCAGCATCTGAACAATGCGCGACGCGCAGCGTCGCGATGCACGCTCCATGAGTTCCAGCGATGAGATCGGCTCGTGCTCAATGGTCCATGCATCCGCATGGCGGATCGAGGATGGTCCCAGAACCGGTAGCATGGCAGTGGCCCTACTCCACGAAGACCGCCCACTTCATATTGAAGACGTACCGGTCCTGATCAGCGGTTCCGGCATCATCCAGCAAGCTGGTGATACGAATTGCCGTGTAGTAGCTGGTGTTGGCCGGCAGGCTCCCCAGCCTTGAAAGGATCACATCGCCTACCTGGATGTCGTCCACCTGCTCCAGCGGGATACCCGTGTTGAAAGCGTTCTTCAAGGAAATATCCGTGGCATTGGCGTAGTCGAAGCCATTGAACCGTATCAAGCGACCATCGGCAGGGGAAATCCAAGACCGGCTGAGCTCCGTGGTGCTTCCGTTGACGGGGTTGTCCTGAAGATCGCGCAGTACGCTATCCGCCGTGTAGATCACCTGCACCCGGTCCTGAAGGTCGAAAGCCGACTCGGGGTGAACGCCTGAATTGCGGGAGTAGAAAAGGTGCCCCGATGTTTCCGTGAGCAAGGTCTCTCCCAACGTTACATACAGCGTTCTCGTGGTGGACATCTTCTTCCCCTCCGCATCGAAAAGGGTGAAGGTGTATAGTTCGTTGTAGTTCGCTGTAGCGTGCGCTACTTGGAACTCCCAATCCCAGATGAAGCGTTCCCCTGACAGGGTGGAATCCTTCACCGTGGTCGTGAACCCGTTGCCGCGCTTGGAGGTGATGACCAAGCGTGCAAGGCTCGTGTTGTCCGAGCGCCCCTCGATCAAGAAGGACATGACCTGGCCGGACGTCACATCGATGTCGCGTTCCGTGGGATCTATCACCAGCACGGGTATATCGTTCTCCTTCTTGCAAGCGGAGAGCAGTGAAACCGTGGCGAGGAGCAGCAGCGAGCGGGAAAGGATGGTCATGAGGTGCGTGCTTGCAAAGGGCTATTGGTACAAGGTGCTCCAAAGGTAGGCGCACAAAAAACACGAAGGCCGCGATCTTGCGATCGCGGCCTTCGCCTTGGGGTCATCTAGCTTACTTCGACTTGATGCGGAAGGCTTTCGCACGCACGGTGAGCGTGGTGCGGTTGCCCAAGAACATCTGGTCGCGTACGCTGCTGGTGCTGAGGGGAAGCACGAAATCGGCATCCTCACGCTGCATCAAGGCATCGTACAGTGCATTGTTGATCATGCGGTTGTTGGGGATGAGCCCACCACCGCCTACGTTGGCCACATGGAAGCGGCGGCCGCCGATCGGGAGAGCCCCGAACAGGAACGACTGTGTGGCCGTGCCGCTCACATCACCGATATACTCCAGGTCCTCCATACGGAACTGTATCTGGGTCTCCACCGAAGTACCAGCGATGGTCTTGGTGTAAACCGTGCAGGAGGAGAACAGTAGCACTACGGCCAGTGGCAGCAGGATTATCGCTTTGATCTTCTTCATTGCTGCTTGTGGTTACGTAGTTTCTAGTTGAAGTAAATGTTCATCACCACGCGCACCTGATCGTTGGTGTTCATGGTCATGTACTTCTGCTTCACGCTGCTGTAGCCACTGTGCGCGCCCACGAACGGATCGTTGGCCACAGTGAAGTACTCGTAAGAGTCGCCATCGGCTTCTTCCACTTCCACCTTGGTCTTGTCACCAAGCTGCCAGAAGGCGCTCAAGCCGTACTCAACACCCAACGAAATGGGCAAGTCGAGCACGAACACGTTCACACCGATCACACCGCCCAGACCCACGATCGTGTAGGGGGTGGTCATCGTGGTGGACGTCGTACGACCTTGACGGTCGGTGGTGCTGCTGATGCTCTTGTCGCGACCGAAGCCGAGGTACAGGTCACCAGCGGTGTACACGTCGAAAATGTTCGAGCTGCTAAAATGCTTCTCGATACCCGGAACGAACATGTACTCGCGGCTTGCGCTCTTGAACTCCGCTTCGCTGAGCATGTTGCTCAACTGGGCAGTGCTATCGAACTCACCCTTCACCGAACGGCTGTCACGGTACAGGCGGATACCTGCACGATAGGCCACATCGTCGCTCACGAACTTTTTGCCCGTGATCAGGTTGCCCCTGCTCAGGCGGTTCCACACCGAGATGGAGCGGGTGCTGTCGCCGTCATCCCCGAAAGAGGCGTTGTTGATGGTGAGGCCAAATGTCAAGGCCATATCGCCCGCTACCGGACGGCCACCGAACTTATACCGGGTATCTTGATTCTCCCGGGTGGAGAGCTGAGCGCTCGCCATCGAGCACACGCCCAGCAATACGACGGACAGTATTGTCTTTTTCATTGGGTTTGGTTTGGTTTTGTCCTTTTTGACCCCGACCAAAGGTAGGTTCGGAGGGGCGCAAACATATAAACCGTCTTTGGCATTGTCAACGAAAGATCGTTGATGGAACACGGACGAGTGGACCGATCCAGGCGTTGAACACCTAGTTTTCTCGCGTCAGTGATGACCATGATCGCGTGGAAGCGTTCATCGACAATATAATGTTCGCGCGCGAGCAGCATCTAACCGGTCTTGTCCTCCAACATGGGAACGAAGCGGAATGCACCATGATCGATCGAAATGATCCCGGTGGACCGGCGGTCGATGACCATCATGCGTTGCACGTCCCCTTCGCCAACGGGAACGACCATCCTCCCTCCCATCTTCAACTGGCCGACCAAGGTGTCCGGGACGGCTGCCGCTCCACAGGTGACGAGGATACGATCGAAAGGCGCTTCTTTCGGAAGGCCTTTGTAACCGTCACCATGGTACGCGTTCGACTTGTAGCCCAAGCGGGCCAGGCGGTCCTTGGTCTGCAGGTACAACGGACGATGCCGTTCGATACTGAAGACCTTGGCCCCTAGTGCAGCGAGCACCGCGGTTTGATACCCACTGCCGGTACCCACTTCAAGCACCTTGCAACCCGGCGCGAGATCGAGCATATCGGTTTGGAACGCCACGGTATAGGGCTGGGAGATCGTTTGGCCACAGGGAATGGGAAAGGCAACATCGGCGTAGGCCATTTCCAGGAAGGCGGAGTCATCGATGAACAAATGGCGCGGAACCTGGCCGATCGCCCCCAAAACCCGTTCGTTCTTGATGCCGCGGCCCTTCAATAGTTCCACCAGGCGGCGGCGCATGCCTTGGTGGCGATAGTTGTCCTGTACCACGTTCATCGGGTGCCAAAAGTACCGGGAGCGCGGCGGGGTCCTTGGTCTATTTTTGGCCCCCCTTCAAAGGCAGGGTGTCAGCAAATCGCACATGGTCACACCGATCCGCATAGGGGTGCTCGGAGCAGGTCATCTGGGACGCATCCATGTTCAACAACTGCTGGCCGTCCCGGAATTCCAACTCGTGGGTTTTCACGACCCGCATCCTGAAAAATGTGCCGCCATCACTGCGGAGTTCGGTATTGCGTCTGTCAATAGTGTCGAAGCCCTGATGGAGCAGGTGGAGGCGATCGATATCGTTACTCCCACCCTTGCCCACCACACGCTGGCCTTGGAGGCCTTGTCACGTGGTCTTCACGCCTTCATCGAGAAACCGGTGACCAGCACCTTGATGGAAGCGCAGGACCTCCTTGTAGCGGCGGAAGCTTCCGGTACGCGGGTGCAGGTGGGGCATGTGGAGCGCTTCAATCCTGCATTTCTAGCGGCAAGGCCGTTCCTCGCCAACCCCATGTTCATCGAAACGCACCGGCTGGCTCAATTCAACCCACGTGGCACGGACGTGAGCGTGGTGCTGGACTTGATGATCCATGACATAGACATCGTGCTCAATGTGGTCGGTTCTCCCGTGACCCAGGTGAATGCGAGCGGGGTGGCCGTGGTCAGCGACACCCCCTGACATCGCCAACGCCCGGATCGCCTTTGCCAACGGATGTGTGGCGAACCTCACGGCCAGCCGCATCAGCCTGAAGAACATGCGGAAGAGCCGGTTCTTCCAACGCGATGCCTACATCGCCGTGGATATGCTGACGAAAGAAACGGAGATCGTGCGCATGCGGCCCGTGGAAGGAGAAGCGGATCCCTTCGCTGTCACCATCGATCTGGGGGGGGGCAAAGGAGCGCGGGAGATCAGTTTCGAGAAACCCGAAGTTCCAAAGACGAATGCTATCCGGGAGGAGCTAGCTGCCTTCGCGTTCAGCATCCTCCACGGCACTGAGCCCGTCGTATCCCTTGCGGATGGTGTCGCAGCGTTGGAAACCGCCCATCGCGTGTTGGAAGGCATGGAGATCCAGAAAGCTTGAGCCGCACATACTGATCCACCTCCTTGTGCGTTGCCGATTTGATACGATGACCCGACGTTACCCTGGCATCTTCCTTCTTCCGATCGCCCTGACGGCTTGCAGCAAGGGCGAAAAGGTACCGGCGTATCTGGAGGTGGCTTCTGTTACGCTCACCACCACGCCCGAGCAAGGTGCTTCCACGAGCAAGATCACCGATGCATGGATCAGTGTGGACGGGACCCTGATCGGGGTCTGGGAATTGCCGGCCCGGCTACCGGTCCTGGCCGAGGGCGACCATACCGTAACAGTGGCACCCGCGATCAAGCGCAACGGCATGTTCGATGATCGCCTTCGCTATCCCTTCTATACCTCCTGGTCCGGCAGCGCTTCCCTGGCCCGTGAAGGCACCGCTACGGTGGCCCCGTCCGTGACCTACATCGAACAGACGGAGTTCTGGATCGAGGACATGCAGGACCCCTTTTCCCGATTCACGGTTACCGAGGATAGTGATACCACCCTGTTGCGGTTCACCCCAGCAGACGATCCGGACGTGCTCTTCGTGGACAATACCCCATGCAGCGGTTTCCGGTTGGACAGCGATCACCGCAGGATACGCATCCATACCGACGAGGATTTCGAAGCGTACGGTGGACCCACCTTCCTGGAACTCGATCACCGGAATGATGTGGTGATCACCATTGGTGTGCTGTACTCATACAGTGGAACATCCTATGCCGAACCGTGGGTGACCATCAACCCAACGCTGAAGGACAACGGCAGCATGCCGTGGAGCAAGATCCACATCGACCTTTCAACGCCCTTCAATGCGGTCATCGCCGAACGCGACATCTACATCGAGGCGATCCTGCCTGACGGGCAGAGCACAGGGCAGGTGTACTTCGACAATTTCAAATTCCTGCGCATCAACGGATGAAGGACCGCAGGATCCAGGTGGCGAAGTACGTGTTGGCCGACGTGGTCGGTTCGGCGCTCGCGTGGACCTTGTTCTATGCCTACCGCAAGGTGGCCTTGGAACCGATCAAGTTCGGTTACGAGGTGCCGTTGAACTTCGATGCGAACTATTTCAAGGGACTTCTGCTGGTGCCGCTGTTCTGGTTCGGGCTGTACACGGTGGTGGGTGGGTACAGCGACAGTTTCCGCCGCTTCCGGACGAAGGAACTTGGGCAAACCCTCCTGGTGTCCTTGGTGTGCGTGCTCGTGATCTTCTTCGTTCTGTTGTTGGACGATCAAGTGGCGAGCACCAAGTACCACTACCGCTCGTTCCTCGCGCTCTTCGTGCTCCAATTCGGGATCACCTTCCCGTTGCGGTTCCTGCTGACCAGCGGCACGGTGCGCGGTGTACACAGCCGCCGCATCGGTTTCAACACGGTGCTGGTCGGTGGCAACGAGCGTGCGTTGGCGATCCACCAGGAGATCGAAGCCATGCGCAAGTCGCCCGGCAACCGTTTCATAGGCTTCGTGAACGTGAACGGTGGAGACCAGCTCCTCACCACCGTTGGCCTGCCGCGCTTGGGGAAATGGCACGAGTTGCGCCAGGTGATCGATGCACATGACGTGGAAGAGGCGATCATCGCCGTTGATTCCGGTGAGCACGAGCATATCAGCCGGATCATGAACGAACTGGAAGGTACCGGCGTACGGATCAAGGTGATACCGGACATGTACGATATCCTTTCGGGCTCGGTGAAGATGACCAGCATCTTCGGCACACCGCTGATCGAGGTGAACCCGGAGATCATGCCCGCATGGCAATTCTCGCTGAAGCGGGTGGTCGACGTGGCCGTGAGCGCCATCGCCCTGCTGGCGCTGAGCCCGATGTTCCTTGTGCTATCCGTGCTCGTGAAGACCTCCTCCGATGGCCCCGTTTTTTTCGGCAAGAACGGATCGGCAAGCACGGCAGGCCCTTCCGCATCATCAAGTTCCGCAGCATGGGTTGTGATGCGGAAGCGAACGGTCCACAGCTGAGCAGCGCCACGGATGCGCGGATCACTCCCATCGGACGCTGGATGCGCCGCACACGAATGGACGAGCTGCCACAGTTCTGGAACGTGCTCAAGGGAGAGATGAGCTTGGTCGGTCCGCGTCCGGAGCGGCAGCACTTCATCGATGCCATCACGGAGATCGCACCGCACTACAGGCACTTGCACAAGGTCCGCCCCGGCATCACGAGTTGGGGGCAGGTGAAGTTCGGTTATGCCGAGAACGTGCAACAGATGGTACGCAGACTGAAGTACGACATTCTCTACATCGAGAACATGAGCCTGGCAGTGGACTTGAAGATACTCGCCTACACGGTGCTCATCATCCTGAAAGGCGACGGCAAGTAGGGACGCTGGATCTCGGTTCCCCGCTGCCGTTACATTCGTGGCCCACGATCCATCAACATGAACATTTCTGTCATCGGTGCCGGCCAAATGGGCAATGGCATTGCGCACGTTTTCGCACAAAGCGGTCACCGCGTAACGCTCGTGGACATCGCGCAAGCGGGTCTGGACAAGGGACTGGCCACCATCAGCAAGAATCTTGACCGTCAGGTTGCCAAGGGCACACTGACGGATGAGCAGAAGGCCACAACGCTCGGGAACATCACCACCAATACCGACCTGGCTGCAGGTGTGAAAGCTGCTGAACTGGTCGTGGAGGCTGCGACCGAGAACGTGGACCTGAAGCTGAAGATCTTCCGCGATCTGGACGCTCATGCGCCTGCCGCGTGCATCCTCGCGACCAACACCAGCAGCATCAGCATCACCCGCATCGCGGCAGCCACCAAGCGTCCAACGCAGGTCATAGGCATGCACTTCATGAACCCGGTGCCTGTGATGAAGTTGGTGGAGGTGATCCGCGGCTACGACACCACCGATGCAGTGACCAGCACTGTGATGGACCTGAGCAAGGCCATCGGCAAAACACCCGTTGCGGTGAACGACTATGCCGGCTTCGTTGCGAACCGCATCCTCATGCCCATGATCAACGAGGCCATACAGACGCTCTTCCAAGGTGTTGGAGGCGTACAGGAGATCGACACGATCATGAAGCTCGGCATGGCGCATCCCATGGGCCCCTTGCAACTCGCGGACTTCATTGGACTGGACACCTGCCTGGCGATCATGCGGGTGTTGCATGAGGGTCTGGGCGAGGCGAAGTATGCCCCATGTCCCTTGCTCGTGCAGATGGTGACCGCCGGAAAGCTCGGGGCCAAGAGCGGTGAAGGATTCTACGTGTACACGGCAGGAAGCAAGGAACTGGTCGTGGCTCCGGCATTCACCCGCTGAAGGATGCGATCGGCAACGGCAGGATGGGATCACTTGAACCTTGATCGCGCATCCTGCTTCACAACATCACCGTGGATGAACGGGAGAAATCAGCTGCCATCATCCAGCACGATGTCCCAATTGGATCGGGGCATTGTTCTTTGTAGTGATCTTCGGAAGACCACGTCCAGCGGATCACGTTGGTCGGAACATTCGCAAAGGCCGATTTAGGGAACGTGTAGAGCAACCGGTTAGGTTGAGCCCCGTCCTTTCAACAGTTTGAATTCGCACATGATCCGGGCCTTCAACTTCCTACCATGATCGCGAGCGCCGCTGGGCAGCCTCGCCTTGGGTTCTGGCAGGACTTGTTCTATTGGCGGCGGCTTTCCGCATGCATCATATCGATGCGCTCGAGCTCTGGCACGACGAGGCCAACTCGATGTTCGAGGCGAACGGATTGAATTACGTCGGTAACGCACCCGAGCAGGGTTTCACCAAGGCGGACCTTCCTGCTTTCAACACCGCTGCGAACGCGATACGCGCCTGTGTTTTCATCGACAGCGGCAACGGATCGCTCTATGTTCTTTTGCTCCACTGCTGGTCCTTGCTGTTCGGGAACACCCCCTTGGCCCTGCGCTCGCTATCGGTGCTATTCGCGTTGCTCGCCATTTTCATGACGCACCGTCTTTCACGCGAACTTTTCCGTGATGACCTGGCAGCGTTGATCTCAGCTGCGCTCATGACAGCTTCACCGATTTACATCGGGCAGTCACAGCAAGTGCGGTCCTACATGCTCGCACTGTTCCTATCGCTATGGGCCACCACCCTGCTTTTTCGGATGCTCCGTTCCGAGCGACCCGGCACATGGACCATCCTGGCTTACGCTGCGCTCGTTCTGGCCTCCATGCTCAGCCACTATTCCACGTGCTATGTGTTCCTCGTTCACCCCATCATCGCGTTGATACTTGGAACACCTTTGAAGAGCATTCTGCGGATCCTTTCCGGCGGCTTACTGGCGCTGGTGCTCTTCATGGTCTGGATGGCGGCTGCAGGGGTGAAGGATTGGAGCAGATGCGGCTGTACAACCAGTACTACGTGGACCAAGTGAACATCAACCCTTCTACCGGTTCGTTCTTCACTGCCACGGACCTGCGAACGATCGCGGAGGGTTGGGCGCGTCAATTGTTGTGGACCATCGGGAACAGTGGTCAGTTCTTGGGTGTGCGGCTGCGGGTTTTGGCACTATTGCTTTTGATACCCGGCGCTCTCCTTGTCGCCTCCATCGTTCGGGCCAAGGAGATCGCCGACCGCAGGATCCTACTGAGCTTGTGCATCCTGCTGTTCTCGTCCATGTGCTACGCCACCGCACTGGCGGTCATATCCGGCCATACCGTCTCGTTCCAGCCACATTATGCCGTGTTCGCTGCACCCTATGGAGCGTTGTTGTTGGGTGCGGCCATCGCACAACTCCGATCCGGGTCCGGTATGCTCGGGAATGCCAAGGTCGTGGTTGTCGTAGCGTTCTTCGCGGGGCAGTTGTTGATGGAGTTCACTGTTCGGACATCACGAGCCATCGAACCAAACAACTACAGCGCCTACCGTGAGCACTTGCGTTTGGCGATCGAGCGTTACGGGCAAGACAAGATCATCGCCGTGCATAGCTCGAGATCGGCCGCCTACCAATGCGCATTGTTCGCGGGACCGGAAGCAAATAGTCTCCAACATTTCGTGGACCCCGCATACCCTCAGATCTCAGGTTTGATCGTGGAACGCGGCAACGCGCGTTGGTCGGTCGTGCTGCGGCCCCGGAACACTCGGTACCACCGATCGGTCCCGATGGACGACCACACCTGGAAATTGGATTACGGTGCGGCACCGTCACTTCCGGATTCCAGCGATGCCTGGCAACCAGTTGCTTTTGGTAGGGCCACCGTTCCCGCTCCATGAGCGATCTTGGCAGCATGCGTGTTCTTCTGACCGGTGCGGCAGGTTTCATCGGCTCCAACTTGGCCATGTCCCTCCTTCGCGGTGGCCACACCGTTGTCGGCATTGACAACCTGAGTTACGGCCGACCTGAGAACCTCGTTGGCATCATGGGTCATGAACGCTTCACGTTCGTTCAAGGTGACGTTTGCGACCCTTCGGTGCTGAAGGGTATCGGGGCCGATGTCGTCGTACACCTCGCAAGCCAGAAGATCCCACGCTACACCAACTCCTACCGCACCATCGAGGAGAACCAGGTGATGAGCACCAACGTGATACAACATTGCCTCCTCACCGGCGCGCGGCTTGTGTTCGCATCAACCTCCGATGTGTACGGAAAGAACCCGAAGATCCCCTTCACCGAGGAAAGCGACCTGGTGCTGGGTTCCACCAAAGTGAAGCGATGGGCATATGCTGCGTCGAAGATCTTCAGTGAACACAAGTTGATCGCCACAGGCGAGGAGAAGGGGTTGAACTACACCATCATGCGGTTCTTCGGTTCATACGGCCCCAACCAGAACCTCACATGGTGGGGTGGTCCGCAGTCCGTCTTCATCGAGAAGGCCCTGTTCAATGAACCCATCGAACTGCACGGAGATGGTGCGCAGACACGAACCTTCACCTACATCGATGATACCGTGCAAGGGATCATGCGATGCATCGAGGATGAACAGGCTTCGAGGGAGATCTTCAACATCGCATCGGACCCACGTCAGGAGATCTCCATCTCGGACCTTGCCCGATCGATCTGGAGGTTGATCAGACCACAGGACGATGCACCCCTGATCACGTACATCCCCTACGAGAGTTTCGGCGGCGGATATGAGGATGTGCAACGTCGCGTACCCGATATCACGAAGATCCGGACGATGCTCGGTTTCGAACCGGCCTTCGATCTTCAGGAAGGTCTGGAGCGCACCATTGCCTGGCAACGCGCGCAGTATCCCAACCGATGATCTGGTTCCTTGTTCCCACCTACAACGAGGCTGGCAATGTGCGAGCACTTGCCGATGAACTCCGCGGAACAGTGCTACCTGAAGACCGGCACTACGTGTTTTCGGATGATGGATCCGTGGACGGAACCGTGGCCGAATTGCATCTAGCGTTCGAAGGAACAGCATATACCGTGCTCACAGCCCCTATGAACCAGGGACCGGGTGCCGCTTTCCAACGCGGCTTCGACCACATCCTCGCGCAGGCCAGCGAGAACGATGTCGTAGTAACGATGGAAGCCGATCGAACATCGGACATCACTTTGTTGCCCAAGATGCTGGCCATCTCGCGTCTCGGATACGATATGGTCCTTGCTTCGGTGTACGTGCAGGGCGGGGGCTTCGAGCATACCACCTTCCTGCGCCGTCTTTTGAGCACGGTGGCCAATTTCTTCTTCCGCTTCATCTACGACCTCAAGGTGTCCACGCTTAGCAGTTTCTACCGCGTGTACCGCGTTCCCAAATTGCAGGAAGCCAGCCTTCGCTGGCCCCGCTTGATCGAGGAGAACGGCTTCATCTGCATGTTGGAGGTGCTCCTGAAAATGCTTGCGGTCCGGGCCACGGTGATCGAAGTGCCGATGGTGCTTGCTTCCAACAAGCGCACGGATCGCTCCAAGATGAAACTGGTGCGGACCACCTTGCACTATCTGCTCTTTCTTTGGCGGTTCCGGTCAGGGGCGGTGAGTGCGAGGCAATAGGCTGGCACGGCACCACCGCCTCCTTGGATACGGCCGCCCAGCGGCCGCTCCGACCACTAGTGCGTTCCCTCCTCGCCCCCGTCAAGCATGGACGTGGCTGGGACAAGGCCATATCGCTTGTACAAACGGGCCTTGCGTTTGTCCAAACGGGCCTGCGCCTTGGCCGTTCTCGCCGGGCGTTGCACAACAGCCAGTTCACCGCGTTCAATGCGCTGTACGATGAGTTCGATCATTCGATCATCACCTTCGGCATCGTAGGTGCTGCGTAGATCCTGTCCGAAAAGGCGCGCGAAGCCCTGCCACACGAACGCGGTGAAATTGCCGCGCAACTGCTTCACCAGTTGGTAGGACGTGCGGCCGGTCTCTCGATCGATCAGCTTCACCAGCACCCGACCCTGGCTTGCTGTCAGGTTCTTCACATCCGCTTCGAATTCCGCACGTAGTTCGGCCTCGGCGAGTTTCACGTAAAGCTCCTGGTCGCGGTGCCTGCCGATCGTCGCCAGATCGTGTTCGTATTCGCGCAGCAGATCGGCGGTTATGTGGGCGTACGGATACACCTTCACCACTGCACGCGTAAGCCGATCATAACGGGCTGCCTGCCGCGGATCCCTCGTGTTCCAGCGCCCCTCCACCACCACTTCACCGAGTTGGAACGTCGCCACGGTATCGCCGCCGAGCACCAAAGGCTGCAGGGGAACAGGCGCCATGGGTGCTTGGGCACGCAAGCCCGCGCATAGGCCTACAACGAGCGTGAACGATATGGAGCGTAACGAACGGAACATTCCCAAGGCCGTTTTCGACAGTGAAGCTACAACGCCGATCCCGTGCCCTTATTCCCTTGTACCCCCTCAGCGACGCTTTAGTTTCCAGGCACTTGCGCCCGAACTCGAGCCGGGCTTGATGGGCTGGCCCCCGGTTCGCTCCTGAAGAAGGTGTGCGGCTACCAGCGCGGCAGCCATGCGTTCCTCGTTATCCACACCCTCCAGCACTTCCGGGGTAAAATGGTCCCGCACAAAGTGGGTGTCGTACTTCCCGCTGCGGAAGCTCTCGTGCCCCATCACGTAGCGGCAAAAGGTCAACGTGGTCTCCACACCGCTTATGGCATAGTCGTCGATGGCCCGTTCCATCCGACCGATCGCTTCCTCGCGCGTGGCCCCGTGCGTTATGAGCTTGGCGATCATCGGGTCGTAGTGGATCGGGATCGTCATGCCTTCCTCGAAGCCATCGTCCACCCGCACCCCTGGGCCTTGCGGCGGACGGTAGGTCGTGAGCTTCCCGATATCCGGCAGGAAGTTGTTCGCGGGATCCTCCGCATAAACGCGAACCTCGATGGCGTGCCCGTTGATCGATAGATCCTCCTGCGTGAAGGGCAGCTCCTCCCCTTCCGCCACACGGATCTGGAGCTTCACCAGATCGAGACCCGTGATCATCTCTGTGACGGGATGCTCGACCTGCAAGCGCGTGTTCATCTCCATGAAGTAGAAGTTCATCCGCTCATCGAGGAGGAACTCCACGGTACCTGCGCCACGATAGTCCACGCTCCTCGCTACGGCCACAGCAGCCTCTCCCATCTGCTTGCGCAACTCCGGTGTGAGCACTGCGCTCGGCGCTTCCTCCACCACTTTTTGGTGTCGTCGCTGCACGCTGCATTCACGCTCGAAGAGATAACAGGTGTTGCCATGCGTGTCGGCCATGATCTGCACCTCGATGTGTCGTGGACCGGCCACGTACTTCTCGATGAACACGCTGCCATCGCCGAAGGCGTTCGTCGCCTCGCTGATCGCGCGCTCCAGCCCCTCCTTCAATTCACTCTCCTTCTCGACGATGCGCATCCCCTTCCCACCCCCACCCGCAGCCGCCTTGATCAAGATCGGGAAGGTGATCGTCTTCGCTACCGTCATGGCCTCGTCCAGTCCGTTCACCGCGCCCTCGGTACCGGGCACCAAGGGCACACCATTCCCCTTCACGGCCTCCTTTGCGGCGAGTTTGTCGCCCATCACTTTCATGGCATGCGGCGTGGGACCGATGAAGATCACGCCCGCCTTCTCCAATGCGGTACAGAAGGCTCCGTTCTCGCTAAGGAAACCATAGCCCGGATGCACGGCGTCGACCTTCAGATCGGTACAGACCTTCACGAGCTTCTCGATGACGAGGTAGCTCTCCTTGCTCGGCGCTGGTCCTATGCAAACCGCCTCGTCAGCGAAGCGAACGAACGGCGCCGTGCGGTCCGCCTCGGAATAGACCGCTACGGTCTTGATGCCCATCTCCCGAGCGGAGCGCATGACGCGCAGGGCGATCTCACCACGGTTGGCTACGAGGAGCTTCTTGATCGAACGGTTGTTGTTGGCCACGGCTGGGGAATGATGGGCGAAGATGCGAAGCGTTGGCCTGATCTTTGGCCCAGCCGGGCCATGCGAACCATCTTTCTTCTGATAGCCCTTGTCATCGGCGCAACCGCCACTGCGCAAGGCCGCGAACGCACCTTCAAGACCGATAGCGGCACTGTGGTGATCCACTACTTCACCAACGGGAGGGTGAGCACCAAGGTCTGGATGGACACGAACGACCGCTGGGGCCGGAGTTGGGCCTACGATGTCACCGGTAAGGAGATCTTCAGCTACCAGACACGGAGGATCGCGGGGCATGCGAGCGCTGACTTCAGTTATCACCCCAACGGTGGCGTGAGCAGGATCGAGGTGAGCGATGCCCCCGACGGTGGTATCCAGTGGTATCGGAGCACCACCACGTATGATGAGAACGGGGTGAAGACAGGCTTCACCGAACAAGGACGCGATAACGATGGGATCATCCCAGGTCCGGGGGGCATGAGAACCGGAAGTGACCTTGCCCAAGGAACAGGAAGAGGTACACGAACAGCTTCTGTTCGTCAACGAGGTCTTCGTGGTGAACAGCACCAGATGGGCTTGTGTGGTGCTAGCGCGCGCGACCAACCCTTCGCCTGGACTACCGGGAGGAACCTTCACGGTGCAACCGGGCGATACGTTGCGCTTGGGCGCAACGTATGGGAAGTCTTTCCGCGCCTGCGGATCACGTCTCCATCACTGCACAGCGCCCCAACGGAAAGAGGCGCAAGCGCAGTCCGATGGAAGTGGTGCTTCTTCAGCTAAAGCAGGCTTCACCAGAACACCGGAAGTACTTCTACCATGCGCTTCCTGATGGCACACGCCTGACGATCGCTCCCTGATCAGCGCTCATCAACGCGCTCCCAGAAGGTCTTGAGACGTGGAACAAGGAAGTCCAGGTCGACCTCCTCAAAAGGATGTCGCGTGGAGGGAAGCACGAGCACCTCGGAGCGAGGCAATACGGCAGCGAACGAACGCGTGTTGTCCAGCCCGGCGCTCGTATCGCCATCACCCACGCAAACAAGCACCGGGCACTCGATCCGTGCGATCACTTCATCCGTCAGCAAGGGCGAAGCAGCCAGTGAAGACCTTCTTCGCTCCAAACGAGAATGGATCCCAAGGTGGTGACCGATCGAACACGCTGCGGAAAGCGTGATGCATAGAGCAGTGCCGCATAGCCACCCATGCTGTAGCCGAAGAAGTGAGCCTCGGTCAGTCCCTCTTCGTTGAAGAACCCATCGATGTCATCGATGAAATGCTCGAAGGTGAGCCCGTTCTCAGGGATCTCGCGATCGCCGTGCCCCGCAAGATCGATGGCGTGACCACCTACCTGCAATTGAAGCCCCTTCAGTTGGCCCTTGCTACCAAGAGCACCGTGGAGCAAGAGATGCGCGTTCATCTGTTGGGCCGAAACTAAGCCGCAGGCAACGGTATCTTGTCCACCATGGAAGTGCATGTGGAACACCTGCTGTTGATAGGAGCGCTCTTGCTCTTCGCCAGCATTGTTGCCAGCAAGACCAGCGGCCGATTGGGGGTGCCTACCCTCATCCTCTCCTGCCGTGGGATGATCGCCAGTGACGGCTCGGCCGATCGCTTCGACAATGCGCAGTTCGCGCAGACCATGGGCATCATCGCGCTGGTGTTCATCCTGTTCTCCGGTGGATTGGACACCAAGAAGGAGAGCGTGCAGCCGGTGTTGATCAAAGGCATTTCGCTGGCCACGGTGGGCGTGTTGTTGACCGCATTGATCGTGGGAGTGACGGTACCGCTCTTCACCGATCTCACCCTCTCAGGCTTGTTGCTCGGTGCCATTGTTTCCTCCACTGACGCCGCTGCTGCACCATCTTCGCTCGCGCAATTTGCGGCTGAAGGCGAACCTGCGACCATTGCTTGAACTGGAAAGCGGAAGCAACGACCCGATGGGGTTCTTCCTCACGGTGAGCTTGATCGGTATCATCCAAGGGGAACACGGGTCCTTGTGGTCATTGATCCCGAGCTTCTTCATCCAGATGTCCACTGGCGCGCTGGCCGGTTGGCTGATGGGCCGGGTGATGACCTACACCTTGAACCACATCAAGCTGGCGTTCGACGGGCTGTACCCGGTGCTCCTGTTGGCGCTGATGATGTTCACGTTCGCTGCAACGGACAGTATTGGTGGCAACGGATTCCTGGCCGTGTACCTATCGGGGGTAATGCTAGGCAACTCGGACTTCATCCATAAGAAGAGCCTGATCCGCTTCTATGATGGACAGGCGTGGCTGGTGCAGATCGTCATGTTCCTCACCCTCGGCCTGCTCGTATTCCCGAAAAGTGGTGCCAGTGATCGGCACCGGGTTGTTGATCGGCCTTGTGCTCATCGTGTTGGCGCGTCCCATAGCCGTGTTCGTGAGCCTCGCTCCTTTCCCGGGTCACTTGGCGGCAAAAGACCTTCCTGTCCTGGGTGGGTTTGCGCGGGGCCGTTCCCATCGTTTTCGCCACCTATCCGTTGATCGCCGGGCTGGAGAACGCGCAGTTCATTTTCAACGTGGTGTTCTTCGCCGTGCTCACCTCCGTGCTATTGCAGGGTTCCACCCTCCCGCTCGCCGCAAAACTGCTGCGGGTGGAACGTCCCAAGGGATTCAGGCAAGAGAGCGCGCTGGACGTGGAGTTGAGCAAGGAACATACAGGGACCCTGGTGGGCCTATGGGTACCACCCGGCAGCACGGCGGTGATCACTGATCGTGGACCTGCATTTCCCGAAGGGCGCATCATCCTGGTGGAACGGAAGGCCAGTTCACATCACCCGATGGTGCGACCGAGACGAAGCCGGAGACGGTTGATGGTGATGGTGAAGACCCGAGAGTTGAACGAGCCATCGAGCGGCTCGGCTTGGAACGGGCCTCGTCCGGAACTGCGCGTGTAGCGGCTTACGCCAGCACCTCCTTCACCCGGTCCGCTGCTTCTTGCAGAGCCACCGCACTCAGGACTTTCAAGCCGCTCTTGTCGATCAGCTCCTTCGCCTCGACCGCGTTGGTGCCTTGCAAGCGCACGATGATGGGCACCTTGATGTCGCCGATGTTCTTGTAGGCGTCCACGATGCCTTGCGCCACGCGGTCGCAGCGCACGATGCCACCGAAGATGTTCACCAGGATCGCCTTCACGGTGGGGTCCTTCAGGATGATGCGGAAGGCCTTCTCCACACGAGCGGCATCGGCCGTACCACCGACGTCGAGGAAGTTGGCCGGCTCCCCGCCGCTGAGCTTGATGATGTCCATGGTGGCCATGGCCAGGCCGGCGCCGTTCACCATGCAGCCCACGTTGCCGTCGAGCTTCACGTAGTTGAGGCCCGCTTCACCGGCTTCCACTTCGATGGGGTCCTCTTCGGTCTTGTCGCGCATCTCGGCGTAGTCCGGGTGGCGGTAGAGCGCGTTACCATCCAAGCCGGACCTTGGCGTCCACGGCGATCACCTTGTCGTCGCTGGTCTTCAGCACGGGATTGATCTCGAACATGGCGGCATCGCAACCTTCATAGGCCTTGTAGAGCGCGGCGATGAACTTGCCCATTTCCTTTTTCGCAGCGCCGGTGACCCCAAGGCGGTGGCGATCTTGTTGCACTGGAAAGGACGCAGGCCCACACGCGGATCGATCACCTCCTTCTTGATCTTGTCCGGGTGATGCTCGGCCACCTCTTCGATGTCCATGCCGCCCTCCGTGCTGTACACGATCACGTTCTTGCCGCTGGCGCGATCGAGCAGCACGCTCATGTAATACTCCTTCGTCTCGCTGGCACCGGGGTAGTACACATCCTCCGCGATGAGGACCTTGTGCACCTTTTTCCCTTGTGGCGGCGTCTGCGGGCTCTTCAGCATCATGCCGATGATGGCATCGCTCTTCTCGCGCACCTCGTCGATGTTCTTCGCCAGCTTAACACCACCGCCCTTGCCACGACCACCGGCATGGATCTGCGCCTTCACCACCCACCACTTGGTGCCGGTCTCCTGGCTCAGGCGCTTGGCTTGGTCAACCGCCTCATCAGCGTTGTAGGCCACCAGCCCGCGTTGCACGCGGACACCATACTGGGAAAGGATGCTCTTGCCTTGGTACTCGTGGAGGTTCATGGCGCGAATGTAGAGGGCGGTTCCAGGTTGTCCGTTCCCCGTTGTTGATCGTCAGTTCCACCGAGAACAGCTCGACAACTAGGAACCGAGATCCGACAACTCCTTTCTTTACCCCATGATCCAAGCCACCGGCCATCCGCAAGCAGTACGGCGACCTCGAGGTGCTGAAGGGCGTGGACCTGCACGTGGCGAAGGGCGAGGTGGTGAGCATCGTCGGGGCGAGCGGCGCTGGCAAGACGACCCTGCTCCAGATCCTCGGCACCTTGGAGAAAGGCGATAGCGGAACCCTGCGCATCGATGGTGAAGAGGTGATGCACCTGGGATCGAACGCGCTCTCCGCCTTCCGCAACAAGCACATCGGCTTCGTGTTCCAGTTCCACCACCTGCTGCCAGAGTTCACCGCCTTGGAGAACGCGATGATGCCGGGCCTGATCGCCGGCAAGAGCCTGAGCGAATGCAGGCCCCGTGCGGAAGAACTGCTCACCCGCTTGAATGTGATCGCACGCAAGGAGCACAAGCCATCGCAACTCAGCGGTGGCGAGCAACAGCGCGTGGCCGTGGCGCGTGCGCTCTTCAACAACCCGAGCGTGGTGCTGGCCGATGAGCCCAGCGGCAATCTCGATAGCGCGCACGCCCGTGAATTGCACCAGCTCTTCTTCGAATTGCGCAAGGAGCTCGGCCAGACCTTCGTGATCGTGACGCACAACGAGGAATTGGCCGACATGGCGGACCGGAAGCTGGTGATGCGGGATGGGGTGATCTGAGTTCCTAACAGCACAACCACCTGCGAACTTTCCGTCTACCTTTCGCTGACACGAACCCACATGGCAGGTCCGCGACCTCTTCTTAGTGCGTTCATTGCAGTCTTTGTGGGCAGTGGTCTATTCGCCCAGGACGGTGCTTTGGACCTGTCGTTCGATCCCGGGACCGGGTTCAACCATATCGTGACCGCGATCGAGGTTCAACCCGATGGGAAGATCCTCGCTGCCGGGCTTTTCACCACATACAACGGGACATCGTGTGACCATATAACACGGTTGAATGCGAATGGCAGCCTGGATGGAACCTTTACCCAGGAAGCGGCGCGAACGGCAGCATCTACGCCATGGTGCTTCAGCCGGATGGCAAGATCCTGATCGCGGGCACCTTTACCACGTACAACGGCACGGAACGCATCCATCTTGCGCGGCTCAATTCCAATGGGACGCTTGATGGGACCTTCGTCCATTCGCTTACACTGGGGGAGTCTCCGGACGTGATGGTCTTACAACCGGACGGCAATATCCTACTTGGATCAAGTTCAAGCGTATTCGTCCCAAGAAGGCTGACTTCGACTGGAAGCTTGGACAACAGCTTCGGTGTTGGAACAGGGTTCGCACCTTCGAACGGATCGAGCATATGCTGCTGCAACCGGATGGGCGGATCGCGGTCGGCGGTCAGTTCGGATCGTACAACGGCACCCACGGGTAACATCCTTCGCCTTAACCCAGAACGGCAGCTTGAACAGCGCTTCGATCATGCATCCGGCGCGAGTGCCGGTGTCTATGCACTTGCCCGTCAGCCGGATGGCAAGATTCATGATCGGGGGCGGCTTTATCTCTTACGATGGCACATCCCGCCAAATGGGTCGCGCGCATCCACCCCGACGGCAGTTTGGACATGAGCTTTGACGCAGGAACGTTCAGCACCACGGAACCTGTGGAGATCTGGCCCATTGCGGCGTATCCAGATGGTAAGGTATTGTGATGGGCGCTATTGCTTTACCTCCTTTATTCACTCGCAGACTTAACGATGGAAGCGTGGACAACACCTTCAGCGGAACGCCGAATGTTCCGTCATGGTGCTCAGCGCGCTGCAACCGGACGGCAAAGATCTTCGGAGGTGGGTTCTTCACGTACAACGGCACGAACCGGAAGCAAGATGCGCCCGTATCAATGGCACATCACGGGCGCGGATCAAGGTCCTCCTCGAAGGACCGTATTCCACAGGTCAGATGACCGACGCGCTTCGCACGCTTCCCTCATTCCCATTAGTAGCGCCCTTCACGGCAATGGGCTATTCGGAAACCGTCTACGTGCCGGGTGCCACCATCCATTCAAGCACCTTGAGCGCAACCGGTAACAACGCCATCGTCGATTGGGTGATCGTGGAGATGCGCCCCGCAGCAACGCCGAACCTAGTTGCTGCCTCACGCGCTGTGCTCCTGCAACGCGATGGCGATGTGGTGGACCTCGATGGTATTTCCTCCGTTGGCTTCGGTGGCCTTGCGCACGGCAACTATTGCGTGGTGGTGAAACCGCGCAACCACCTACCCGTGATGCTCTCGCCTTCCACACCGTTCGCATACGGCACGGCCACCTCAGCAGTGGACTTCACCCTACCGACCACGCAGGTCTACGACAACGATGCGCGCAAGAACGTGAGCGGCGTTATGCTCTTGCGCGCCGGCGATGTCACCTTCAACGAAGTGTTGCAATACGTGGGTGCTGGGAACGATCGCGATCCATCCTGGTCCGCATCGGTGGCTCCACACCAACAACGACCGTGAGCGGATACTTCCCCGAGGATGTGAACATGGACGGCGTGGTGAAATATGTTAGGTGCGGCGAACGATCGCGATCCATCCTGTTGAACATCGGGGGCTCTACCCCTTCGGCCACTTTGGCGGTGCCGTTGCCGTGTTCGTGACGCGCAACGATGAACTGGCGGATATGGCGCACTGAAGTTGACGATGCGCGATGGCGTGATATGAAGATCATACGGAAATGAACAGCCATTACCTGATGATGTCAAGCGCCTTGTTCATGGCCGCGATCGGACTCTCGCTCACGTTCGCTCCAGAAGAGATCCTGCACCGGTTCCACAGTGATGCCACGAACTGGGAGCAGGCCTTGGCTCAGCTATGCGGTGCCCTTTATTGCGGCTTCGCGCTGATGAACTGGATGGCGAAGGTGTATTGCTCGGCGGCATCTATGGTCGTCCCTTGGTGATCGGCAACCTCGCGCACTTCACCATGGGGGCGTTCT
>JADJDP010000049.1 GCA_016702645.1 Flavobacteriales bacterium | reverse complement strand
GCGCGCCAACCGCGACGACAGTTATCAAGAGTTAAATGCCTTTCGGCCTGAAGCGCATCCACGACACCTTGCAGGCCATGGGGAATGCGCGTTCGGAATTCATCACCACCCCGAAGGGCGCGGCGTGCAGCACGGGAACCGGCATCCGCACGCGTGGTCGATCGTGGATGAAAAGGAATTGGTGAAGTGGATCATCGTTTAACCAACTGAAGTCATGCGCACCATTGTTTGCCAAGCCTCGGATCGCTGCTCCTCCTCTCGTGCAACGGCCAACCCACCAGCAAGAGCCCGGTGCTGATGATGAATGATACGGTCCCGATCCTGACCGAGTGGTTCTTGAAACTCGACTACCCAGGGCAAGCTCTGCCACTGGGTACGCCACATGCGCGAGGACAGGAGCGGAACGCTGTGGTTCGGCACCAACCACATGGACGATCCGCTACGCGAACGATACGCTGGAATACCTCGCCGATAGCGCAGGCATCACCAGTGGCCGCATCAACGGGATCGTGGAAGGCGCGGACGGCATCCTCTGGGTGCCACGGATGGTGAAGGGCTGTTCAAGTACGACCCCTCGGCTCGCCATTCCGCGCGTCATGGCTTCAGTCCGTTGACCACGAAGGATGGCCTGCCGCAGAACGCGATCGGGAGCATGACCATGGGCCGCGATGGCTTGTTGTGGCTCGGGACGATGAATGGCCTTTGCACGTATGACGGCCGCACATTCACAACGATCGATCTGCCAGCATCCACGGCGGTGGACTCGTTGGTCCAACTATCGCCCACCCGCATCACGTGCATCCTGGAGGACAGCCATGGAAAGCTCTGGTTCGGGCGAGATGGTGATGGGCTCTTCCTGTTCGACCCGAAGGAGACCGGAGCTCCCAGAACATTCAAGCACTACACCGTGGAAGATGGCCTACCCGACAACAGCGTCACCGGATTGATGGAGGACAGCAAGGGCAGATTGTGGATCGGCACCAACTTCAGTGGCGTGAGCCTCTTCGATCCTTCAGCCGTAGCGGAGAAAGGGACCAAGGCGTTCACCAACTTCACGAAGGATGGCGTGATCGAAGGGATAGAAGCAGGTGCGTTCTATGAAGACCGGTACGGCCACATCTGGTTCGCCGCAGAGCACCAGGGCGTTTTCCGCTACGATGGGACGAGCTTCACGAACTACGGCCCCAAGGATGGCATGAGCTCAGGCGGCATTATATCCATGATGGAGGATCGGGAGGGTCGTTTCTGGTTCGGCGGTTTCGGTGGTCTCTTCCGTTTCGACCGGAAGACCTCCCAGTTCACGCCGGTGGGGAAGCAGGGGCCGTGGAACTAGTGCGAGGGATCATGAACAACGCACAAACACCCAACTCCTTGAAGTCGGCGACCACCGTCCGATCCGCGTGTTGGAATTCACTCCAGCACGAAGGAGCGCACATGTGCATACCGCGCACTGGGTTGCAACTCTCGCCGGAGCAAGACTACTTCGGTCACCTGCTCTTCGCTTCGGCATGCATGCGGTGCGAGACTTTCCCAAGCGCGCTCGAACTGCGCGGGCTTCAATCCGGCCGCGATGGTGAGGTGCGGATGGTCGGTCTCGCGGATGGCCTCGCGCAAGGTGTCGTTGGCCTTCAACGCTGTGACGATCGGCGTGCGCACGGTGGCTATGGCGTCCTTCTCCACGGGAACGATGAAGATGGTGCGCTTGTCGGGGAAATGCGTGATGCCGTTGTAGCGCAGCAGGAAGCCTTTGTGACCGATCACACCGCGTGCGATACCTCCGCAGATGTCGCCTTCACATTCCAATGGCAGATCGGCGAAGAAGAGCGTGATGTGCGGAACGGTGTTGCGGCCGCTGAAGGAGCCGACACGCTCATGCACCAAGGCTTTCAGCCGGTCAACCTCGGCGGAAAGCGCCGAGGAGGGAAGGATGGTGAAGAGGAAGCGGTGGAGCGGCATCGGGCCAAAGGTCCAGCATCGGTGGATATCCGAGAATATCCGGGAATATCCGCAACGTATCCGCAAGAACGGCTGCGACCCCTTCAGGGTCGAATGCCTACGCGGTGGAACGAATGCTACAGGCTGTGACCCCTTCGGGGTCGAACGCAATGTCCACCGGCGCTGGCCTGACCCCGGAGGGGTCACAGCTTGTAGAAACGTCCCCATGCCACCACGACCCTGAAAGGGTCGCAGCCGGAGTTCTGCGTGAGGGATCGGACCGGAAAGCCCGGAGGCCTGTCTTCAGGCCGAGGACTTGAAGGGGAAAGCCCGACCCCGGCTGCTTTTGAGCCGGGGGCACGCCCAACCCTTCGACAAGCTCAGGATGACAAGTCAGACTTAAGAACGAACCGCCTCTAAGCACGTTAGAACCTCCAGAACTCCGAAAGTCATGAGCACCGAAACCAAACCCAAAGCCCTCCAAGGCGGTGAATTCCTGATCCGCGAAAGCGCACCGCAGGACATCTTCATTCCCGAGGAGTTCAACGAGGAGCAGCGCATGATCGCGCAGACCTGCACGGAGTTCCTGCAACAGAACGTGTGGCCGAACGTGGAGAAGATCGACCACCAGGAGGAGGGCTTGATGGTGAGCCTGCTGGAGAAGGCGGGCGAGCTGGGCCTGCTGGGCATCAGCGTGCCGGAGGACCTCGGCGGCTTCGGCAAGGACTTCGTCACGACGATGCTGGCCACGGAGCGCACCGGCGCGGGCTACAGCTTCAGCGTGGCGATCGCGGCGCACACGGGCATCGGCACCCTGCCTACGCTCTACTACGGCAATGAAGAGCAGCGCAAGAAGTACATCCCCAAGCTGGCGAGCGGCGAGTGGAAGGCCTGCTACTGCCTCACCGAACCCGGCAGCGGCAGCGATGCGAACAGCGGCAAGACGAAGGCGGTGCTCACACCGGACGGCAAGCACTACATCATCAACGGCCAGAAGATGTGGATCACCAACGGCGGCTTCGCCGATGTGTTCACCGTCTTCGCCAAGATCGATGACGACAAGAACCTGAGCGCCTTCATCGTGGAGAAGGGCTTCGGTGGCATCACGCTGAACCCGGAGGAGAAGAAGATGGGCATCAAGGGCAGCAGCACGCGGCAGGTCTTCTTCAACGATTGCAAGGTGCCGGTGGAGAACCTGCTGAGCACGCGCGAGAACGGCTTCAAGATCGCGGTGAACATCCTGAACATCGGCCGGATCAAGCTGGCAGGCGCAGCGTTGGGCGGTGCGAAGCAGACCCTAGACATCGCGATCACGTATGCCAACGAGCGCCAGCAGTTCGGCAAGTCGATCAGCAGTTTCGGTGCGATCCAGCAGAAGCTGGCGGACATGGCGATCTATTGCTACGTGGTGGAGAGTGCGACCTACCGCTGCAGCTATGACATGGAGCAGGCCATCGAAGCATTGGAGGCAGGTGGTGCCGACCACGACCGCGCTGTTGAAAGGCGTGGAGCAGTACGCCGCCGAGGCCGCGATCCTGAAAGTGGCCGGCAGCGAATGCCTGGACTATGTGGTGGACGAAGCCGTGCAGATCTATGGTGGCATGGGCTACAGCGCCGAAAGCCCTGTAGAGCGCGCGTACCGCGACAGCCGGATCAACCGGATCTTCGAAGGAACGAACGAGATCAACCGCCTGCTCACCGTGGACATGCTGTTGAAGCGCGCGATGAAAGGCCAGCTCGACCTGATGGGCCCCGCCATGCAAGTGGCTTCTGAACTCATGGGCATCCCCGATATGCCAGAGCCGGACGATTCGTTGCTCGGCGAGGAGAAGCGCATGGTCGCGAACTTCAAGAAGGCCGTGCTGATGGCCGCCGGTGGAGCCGCACAGAAGCTGGGCCTCGCACTCGGCGATGAGCAGGAGATCGTAATGCGCATCAGCGACATGGTGATCGATACCTACCTCGCAGAGAGCGTGCTGTTGCGCACGTTGAAGCTGGCTTCGATGAAGGGCGATGCGAACGTGAAAGAGCAGATCACGATGGCGCAGATCTACATCCACGATGCCGCCGACCGCATCGCCAAGAATGCCAAGGAAGCCGTGAACGCCTTCGCTGAGGGCGATGAGCGCCAGGCGATGCTGATGGGTGCAAAGCGCTTCACGAAGAGCGCACCGTTCAATTCGAAGAACGCACGGAGGTTGGTGGCGGCGAAGTTGATCGCCGGCGGGAAGAACCCGTTCTGACATCTCACGACATCCTTTAGCTTCGGCACACCCTAAACCCGAAGCATCATGGATCGTCGCAAATTTTTGTTGGATAGTTGCCGTGTGTGTGCAGCAGTGGCCGCCGTGCCAGCACTTGCCGCACTGGAAAGCTGTGGAGGCGCGAAGGCCGTTACCATGGAACCGGCTGCTGGTAGCACAACCATTGATGTGCCGTTGAGCCAGTTCGGCGATGCCGCATACACCGTTGTGAAGAGCAAAAAAGTGGGCGACGACCTCATCATTGCCAAGCAGCCGGACGGCAGCTACGTCGCACTGGTGAAACGGTGTACCCACAAAGGCGGCCCGGTGAACATGGACGGTGCCGACCTGAAGTGCAGCTGGCATGGTAGCCGGTTCAGCTTGAACGGCTCGGTGGTGACCGGTCCGGCCAGCACTCCCCTGAAGAGCTACCCCGCCAAGCTGGAAGGCACTGTGAGGGTTGACTTGGGCGCATAGAATTGCTGCGGAGTTGCCCAATTGTGGGTATGTACTTTCGGCGCCCCGCCGGGAACGATGTCACGCATCCAACTTCACGACAAGACCTTCGACCTCTTCATCAGCGAAGCGGAGGTGAACCGCGCGATCGATAAGCTGGCGCTGGAGATCGGACGGAAGTACGACGGCAAGCGCCCGCTCTTCCTTGGGGTACTCAACGGTGCCTTCTTCTTCGCTGCCGAACTGGTGAAACGCCTGGACATCGAGTGCGAGATCAGCTTCGTGAAAGTCGCGAGCTACCACGGTACCAGTAGCAGCGGAACGGTAACCCAACTGATCGGACTCACCGAGCGCATTGAAGGCCGCCACGTGGTGGTGCTTGAGGATATCGTCGATACCGGAGGCACCGTGGAGAACATCATGGCGTCATTGGCCGAACATCATCCAGCGAGCGTGAGCATCGCCGCGCTGCTGTTCAAGCCGAGCGCATACAAGAAGACCATTCCGATCGAGCACGTGGCCTTGGAGATCCCCAACGCCTTCGTGGTCGGCAGCGGACTGGATCACGACGGTCTGGGCCGCAACCTGCGCGGTATCTACCGCATTACCGAGAACTGATGAGCCAGAAACTGAACATCGTCCTCTTCGGCCCTCCGGGCGCGGGTAAGGGAACGCAGAGCACCTTCCTGATAGGACGCTATGGATTGGTGCACTTGAGCACCGGCGATCTGCTGCGGGCCGAGATCAATGCTGAAACGGAACTGGGCCTCCGCGCGCAAGGCATCATGAGCCGTGGTGAACTGGTGAGCGACGATATCGTGATCGGTATGATCCGCAACAAGATCGATGCGAACGGCGATACCAAGGGCTTCATCTTCGATGGCTTCCCGCGCACCAAGGCGCAGGCTGAAGCATTGGATGCACTGTTGAACCCGAGCGGCAATCCGATCACTATGATGCTTGCGCTTGAAGTACCGGAAGAGGAACTGGTGAAGCGCTTGCTGGGCCGTGGAGCCACCAGTGGTCGCGCCGACGACAAGGATGAGAGCGTGATACGCACCCGCATCCGTGAGTACGAGCAAAAGACCGCGCCGTTGAAGGATTACTACAGCGCGCAGAAGAAGTTCAAAGGCATCGACGGCATGGGGTCGGTTGAAGAGATAACGGATCGGTTGGTAGCGGCGATCTGATCCGCACGCACGCCACCGGCATGTCTTCATCTTCGCATCTTCACATTTTCACATTTCAGCAATGAGCGGCGAAGCCAATTTCATAGACCACATCCGAGTGATGTGCCGCAGCGGCAAAGGCGGAGGCGGCAGTCGGCACATGCGTCGCGAGAAGTACATGCCCAAGGGTGGGCCCGACGGCGGTGACGGAGGTCGTGGTGGGCATGTGATCATGCGCGGCAACAACCAGCTATGGACATTGTTGCACTTTGCGCTACACCGCCAACGCCATTGCCGTGAAGAAGGTGAAGGCGGCATGAAGAACCAGGCCAGTGGTCGCCAGGGCGGGACGCGGTCATTGAGGTACCCCCAGGTACGGTAGCGAAGGATGCGGAAACGGGTGAGATTCTGTGCGAAGTGACCGAACATGGCGCTGAACACATCCTCTTGCCGGGCGGTCGCGGTGGGCAGGGAAACCAGCACTTCGCAACGGCCACGCGCCAAGCCCCGCGCTGCAGCCCGGCGAGCCGGGACAGAGAAATGGATGGCGTTGGAACTGAAAGTGCTGGCGGACGTGGGTCTTGTCGGCTTCCCGAACGCTGGAAAGAGCACTTTGCTGAGTGTTGTCAGTGCGGCCAAACCCAAGATCGCGGACTACGCGTTCACCACCTGGTGCCGAACCTTGGTATCGTTGCAGCGCGCAACGGCAAGAGCTTCGTTATGGCCGATATCCCGGGCATCATTGAAGGCGCCAGTGAGGCAAAGGCCTCGGCTTGCGTTTCCTGCGCCACATCGAACGCAACAGCGCGCTGCTCTTCATGGTGCCCGCGGACACCGCCGATATCAAGAAGGAGTACAATATCCTGCTGAACGAACTGGAAGCAATACAGCCCGGAATTGTTGGACAAAGAGCGCCTGCTGGCATCAACAAGTGCGACATGCTCGATGAGGAGCTGACCACCGCCTTGCGGAAGGCAGTGCGCAAAGACGCTCCCGAAGGTGGAGACCGTTTTCATCAGCAGCGTGACGGGAATGGGCCCCGATGACTTGAAGGACCGGATCCGGGATAAGCTACAGGCGTGGTGAACTGACCACCACGTCAGGATCGACGCACTCTCCCATCTCGACCGCGGAACTCTTCCTTGCTCCTGAACGGGGGGCGCCTACCCGGTGGCTTGATCCGGTGATGCGCACGGCCAGCCTCTTGGGAGTGCTGGTTCCCGCTTTACGCGTTTTTCTTGCTCTTACTACAGCGTCGTTGGGGCTGGAAGGGCTTGGGTATTAGTGTGCTCTCTATTGCGCTGATGATCCTGGTGGCGGACAGCGGCAGCGTGGTGTTGTTCAAGAACACGGTGCAACGCCTGCGCCCGTGCCATACCGCTGACTTGTCCGGCCTCATACACATGGGCGGAACCGAATGTGGGGGCCGGTTCGGATTCGTGAGCAGTCACGCTACCAATCACTTCGCGATCGCGGTATTCATGATCGGCGTACTCCAGTATGTGCCCCGTTGGAGCGGCATTGTTCTGATCGCCTGGGCAGCCTTCGTGAGTTATAGCCGCATCTATCTCGGGGCACATTATCCCGGCGATGTTCTGGTGGGCGCGCTGTATGGATCGCTGGTCGGCTTCATCTTCTTCCGCATCTTTCGCTGGGCGCATGATCACCTGCCGCTCAGGCAGGGTCGCTTTGCGGAATGAACACTTGGCTCGCGGTTTTTGTGAGGGTGGCCTTGGCAGCGCTGGCGCGCTACGCCGTTTCGCTGGGTGTGGCCGGTGGTTCGTGGGCGCTGCGTTCCCATGGGCCACGTTGGTGAGCAACGGTGCTTGCTACGGCGATCATGGGCTTGTTGGTGGGCGCTTCGCGCTGCACGCCGAGGGCAAAGAACTCTGGTGGACGCTGCTGGCCGTGGGTTCTGCGGAGGTTTCAGCACGTTCAGCGCCTTCAGCATGGAGAGACCTTCAGCTCATGCGCGCCGGTCTCACGTTCCTCGCCTGGTTGAACATATTGGTTTCCGTTTCCGCGTGCCTCTTGGTAATTCACCTCCTCGCAAGAGCAACATGATCCGCTCCACTTCCATCGCCTGCCTCGCCTTTAGCGCCTCAGTGGCCAAGTGCTCAACAACCCCTCATGGCAGCATTCCGCCTTGGTGGTGGGCATCGTGGTCGACCAGATGCGCACCGACTACATCTACCGGTACTGGGACAATTTCGGCGAAGGCGGTTTCAAGCGCCTGATCGGTGAAGGCAGTTTTCTGCGCGATGCGCATTACAACTACATGCCCACTGTGACAGGTCCTGGCCACGCGAGCATCTATACCGGTACCACACCTAGCCACCACGGCATTGTTGCTAACGACCGCTACGACCGGGCCACGCGCAAAACGATCTATTGCACGCAGGACATGTCTCAACAAGCCGTGGGCACCTTGCCTGACAATGCGCACCGCTCGCCCGTTCAATTGCTCGGGCACCACGCTCGCCGATGAATTGAACGCCGCACAGAACGACGTAGCAAAACGACCGGGGCTTTGCATTGAAGGACCGCAGCAGCATCCTGCCGATCGGGCGCACGGGCGATGCGGCGTATTGGATGTACGGGAGCGAAGGCAACTTCATCACCAGCACGTGGTACATGAAGTCGTTGCCACAATGGGTCATCGATTTCAACAACAAAAAACTGGCGGAGCAATACCTCGCACAGACCTGGTCGCTCACACTGCCTGTTGAGCGCTACCATCAAGCGTCCGGACAACAAATCCGTATGAGATCCCACTCTACCGAGGGGCATCGCTGCTTCGCTCCCGATCGTCCTCGACCGCTCGCTGCGCAAGGCAGGTGCAGGTCTTGACCTGCTCAGCTACACACCGTGGGCAACACCATCACCACCGACATGGCGTTGGCAGCTCTTGAAGGCGAACAGATGGGCAAGGATGCATCACCGATCCTAGGCCATCAGTTACAGCAGCACGGACATCCTCGGGCACCGCGTAGGGCCACGCGCGGTGGAAGTTGAGAGACATGTACATCCGCCTGATCGCGATCAGAGGCTGCTCGATGAGTTGACAGGCCAGTTGGTGCCGGAGCTTATATTGCCCTTCCTCACCGCCGATCACGGCGCCGTGGATGTGCCGCAGTACGTGAAGGACATGAAGGGGAGCGCTGGATACGTGGATGTGCAGGATGTTGTGCATCGCGCAGCGCGAATTCCCTTAAGTGAGCGGCGGGCACTTTGCGGTGGATACCGTAATGGATGTTGAGGTATCCCCTCCGTTCCGGGAGCGATGTTGCGTGATGTTTCGCAGAGCGATTGGGCGAACAACCCGGAGATCGTCGGTTACGCTTCCGCATCAGCACCGAATCGCTATCCAAGACGAGCAATTTGCTCCCCTGCTGAGGAACGGTTATACGCCTCAGCGCTCAGGTGATATCCTTCTTTGTCATGCGCCCCGGCTACTTCGAATTCGACGACCGGGTAACGGGTCACGGCACCACGCACTTCAGTCCATGGAATTACGATACGCACGTTCCCATCCCCTCTTCGGTGCCGGTGTGCAGCGGTAGAGGTTAAGGCGCACACACATCACGGATATCGTCCCGACCATCAGCGCTATAGAAGCGGTTTGAGCTCACGGATGCGTACAGGGCGACCGGTCCATGAAGTGGTGAGGTGAGCATCACGTATGGAATTGTCGAAGAGCGGTCGTGGCTTCGTCTTCGCCGGACCCGACCCGGCATCTCCTGATATGGCGCTCCCTGCGCTGTGAGGAGCTGTGGAGAGGACCGCGCGGTAGCTCCCCCGGGTCAGCCCAGGTGACAACCTGCGATAAGCTTGTGCCGGTAACCTCGCGTTATCCCCCTACTCCTGTTCGCGCCACACTTCCCCGATCAATATCCGCCATGCGGCACAGCTGAACATTCGCATCCGTGTGTAACGAAAGCTCAACGCCGTTGTCCCGGTGCCCTTCGGAGATCTGGCGAGAAGAAGGCGTGATGCGCGAGGTGATGGGCCAGTCTCTGACGCATCGGCGTGAGCGGAGGAAAGAGATCATCTGGGGTTAAGTGAATGACGACACTGGTTCGGACCCCGGTGGTTTTTGAACTGGAAGAGCATGCGCGCGTTTCCCCGATGCCCGGTGTAATTTCTCCCGCCGCCGGCTCGGGCGCAGGTCGACCGGTCGCCATGGTGGCATTCGACCGCGCATCGTGAAATGGGCGACCTTCTTCCGCCAATACCTCAACCGGCTTTCCCGTTCCGGCATTGTTCCGATTGACATGTCGCGGATGCTCGAGGATTGGGCCAGCGGACGCCAGCGCACCGCGCACGCGGGTAGTTCACGCCAGTTGAAAAAGCCGTGCTCATCTCCGGCCGGCGGGCACGGAGAGGGCCTTGCCACCACGGTAAGTTCGTACTCAATTCACCCCGCCTTGCGCTGCGCTCTATCGTCATCACGTTCCTTGTTCTGGGTGCTGTATCGGCGTGGCGCAATTGAACTGGCCGGCGCGAGTGAGCCACAGAACCGTGCGCGTGCGCGGTGTGGCAGTCGACGGCACGCCTGATGGGCCTTACTTCCGGAAGCCACGGCGGCCCAGATGACGGCACAACGTTCGACCTGCTGCCGAGCAGATAACCCGATGGGACGATGCAGGCAAACATCTTGTCGCCGATCGGAGCGGGTCTTGGTACTATTTCGGATAAGCGCGTGCACTTCGCCAAGCAGGGTGTTCAAGCGTGGACAAACCTGCCCCCGCATCGATCACCGACATGAACACGACCGTATGGTGCCGCAATCTAATTCTGAGGATGCAGGCGTGTTCGAAGGCTTCTTCCTGACGTGACACAGCAGCAACTGGAGCGCTTGCTCAACGTTGATTGGACGCGCGTTATGGGACCGATGGCGGCAACGAGCAGGACAAGCATCAAACATTTACTACTACGTACGGCCAGCAGCGAGTTGAACGATTGATGCGAGCGCCGACCGGATGACCACGATTGACGTGGTGGTGTGGAAGTATCTGCTACTGGAAGTCACGGAACTCCCACTGAGCATGCCTGCTGTAAAAGGCGGCGCTGTCTTCGACAGCCAGGAGTTCCCTTTGCGCGTACGACGAGCACGAGCACCGACCTGCTGGGACTTCCGGATGCCGTGCTGGAAGAGCGTACGGTGAAAACCATGCTTGCCAATGCCGAAGGTGCACCGGTTGCTGTGGAACAACCGAAATGCGCAAGCGCGATCGTTATTGCGGGGGGCGAGCTTGACGCTAACAACG
>JADJDP010000048.1 GCA_016702645.1 Flavobacteriales bacterium | reverse complement strand
CCATTTCGAACCATGCGCTTCCGAGCAATCATGCTTCCACACGCTGCTCACCATGGTTACCCGGCCTTGTTCGGCAAAGCAACCGGGTCGCCCTGCGCCTGCCAACTGCCCTTGCCAAAGTGCTGGTGTTCCCGCCGTTCTACTCTGTTCGCATGGTCCATGCTCAACCGGCACATCGCAATCACACCGGCCATGCACGCGCCCCGCCGCAGTTTGGCCGAAGCCGAGCGCGGTGGCGCAACGGCACTTGCCCGCTTGGTCCTGGTGGATGCTCGCTTTCGTCCTCGGCAGGCTGTGGTGCGAGAACAATACGCCCACCGCCGTGCTCATGGGAGTTTCTGCGCGTTGCGCACGTGTGCGGTGCCCACCACCATGCCCGTGGCCCCGATGGCCCTTTCTAGGTGTCTTTCCGTGCGCAAGTACGAGCGTTCGGTGAGCACGCCACGGCCCGGTGGGCCATCGCCTGCTCGTGTTCCTCGTGCACACCACCTGCCCTACTCTCTCGATCCTTTCTGGCTGGGCTGATCCCAACCCTCCACCACGCCACGGTGGAGCAGTACAGTTGTTAGAACTTCAGCCACACCTACTTTGACCGGGAACGACCCATGGGTGTGGACGTCTCATCCCACGTACTGGGTGGGTGGCCGCTCGGCTTCATTTCCCTCACGCACTCCACAAATCACCTCGGGTGGAGTACCGCACCATCCTCATCGTGCCACGGTCATCGGAGCGGTCCTGCCACGCTGATACTGGCCGACGGGCAACACCCATCAAGGGCCTATTTGTTGTTCGTCTTCCATCTCGGTATGTCCAATCGCGGTGTTCTACCTGCCAAGTTGTTCAGGACAAGGACATCAAGACCTCGTGGAAGCGAATACGCACCGCCGGTGGGGCACTTGTCCTTTTCGTGGGTTTCGCCCCGCCCGGCTGTTACTGTGGTGCGCGATCGGGTGTTTCACCTGCCTGAAGCGGCCGCCCGCGCGAACATCTTGCCCAAGCTACGCGCCCGGCGGACCGCATGCGCATGTCCACTTTCTGGTTCTCCCCGGTAGCTTCACCACGCGCGCACGACATGGATGCCGGAACGTACCTTTGAGGGATCTCCCAACCCGGGCGGCATGGTTCGTAGGTGCTGCAAACCCAAACGGGCAGTCCATGGAGTGGGTCCCGATAGTTGCGATCAACGTGCGGAAGCTTCATGAGTTGCCAAATCCCGTGTCAAGGACGGGGATCCGAACGAGCACTTCGCGGCCCGGCCGACGTAGGGCGTGGTCGCCGACCTACCGGAAACGTCACAGCGTTTGAACATGGTACGGGCCGACGACCAGCGGCCTTAATAGAAATCACATGGCAGAAGAAGGCAGGCGTATTTCATTTTCATTATGGTGAAGGTGGGCGTTGACCCTTCCTTCCGGCAAGAACATCCTCAACGACATCTACCTCGGCTTCTACTACGGGGCCGGATCGATCCTCGGTCTCAACGGCAGTGGTAAGTCCACGCTCATGCGCATCATCGTGGGCAAGGACAAGAGCTTGATGGCGACGTCAGCGCCAGTCCCGGCTACGACCGGTCACCTGAGCAGGAACCCGATCTGGACGAAACGAAGACCGCGATCGAGATCGTGCGCGAGGGCGTGGCAACCCGTTATATATGGACCTGTTGAAGGAGTACGAGGACGTGAACAACAAGTTCGGCGACGAGGAGATCCTGAACGACCCCGGACAAGATGGACAAGCCATCGCCCGCCAGGCGGTGTTGCAGGACGCAACGAGGCGACCGGTGCGTGGGAGATCGATCAGAAGCTCGATCGCCATGGACGCTTTGCGCTGTCCGGAGCCCGATCAGAAGATCAACGTGCTCTCCGGCGGTGAACGTCGACGCGTGGCCCTGTGCCGCCTGCTGCTGCAAGCACCGGACATCCTCCTGCTCGACGAACCGACCAACCACCTGGACGCCGAAAGCGTAGCGTGGTTGGAACATCACCTCGCTGATTACAAAGGCACGGTCATCGCCATCACCCACGACGCTATTTCCTGGACAACGTGGCCGACTGCATCCTCGAACTGCATCGCGGAGAAGGCATTCCTTACAAGGGGCAACTACACCAACTGGCTGGAGCAGAAGACCGCCCGCTTATCCATGGAAGAGAAGGTGGAGATAAACGCAACCGAATCCTGAAGCAGGAATTGAGTGGGTGCAGCAACGCGAAGGCGCGCCGCACCAAGAGCAAGGCCCGTCTGCAGAACTACGAGAAGATGCAGATGAGAGCGTGAAGGAGAAAGAAGCCAGCTGGGAGATCTACATCCCCAACGGCCAGCGCCCGGCGACGGGGCGATCGGAGTCCAAGGGCGTGAGCAAGGCCTTCGGGCGAACGCGCGCTGTTAGAGGACGTGAGCTTCTCGCTACCACCGGCTGGTATCGTCGGCATCATCGGCCCCAACGGTGCCGGTAAGACCACCCTGTTCCGCATGATCATGGGCGAGGAGAAAGCCGATGCGGGCACCGTGACCCTCGGTGATACCGTGCAACTCGCCTATGTGGACCAAAGCCACAAGGACCTGCTGCCCGAGCGCACCGTGTGGGAAGTGTTGAGCAATGCACAGGAACAAATGCTCATCGGTGGAACGCTGGTGAACAGCCGTGCCTACCTCGCGCGCTTCAACTTCACCGGACCGGACCAGAACAAGAAAGTGGGTGTGCTCTCCGGTGGGGGCGAGCGCAATCGCCCGCACCTGGCCGCGACCTTGACGAACGGTAGCAACGTGCTCCTCCTTGACGAACCGACCAACGATCTGGACGTGAACACGCTCCGGGCGTTGGAGGAAGGCATCGAGGATTACAGCGGCTGCGCCGTGATCATCAGCCACGACCGCTGGTTCATGGACCGTGTGTGCACGCACATCCTCGCCTCTTCGAGGGCGATAGCAAGGTACTGTTCGAAGGTGGCTTCAGCGAGCATGAGGAGAACCACAAGAAGCGCGTGGAAGATATCATCCCGCACAGGCTGAAGTACAAGAAGCTGGTGGGGGGTAGGGGGGACACACGCACGTGAGCCACATCTACGAGAAGTTGTAGGTGAGAGCGTGGCCGGGGCGGTGAGTCGGCCGTACGTGAGGGCTTGCGTGGAACAGGGTCTTGTTCGCGGTGGCTGACGTTGCGGCCAAGAACCTACCTTGGCCGCCGCAAACAACGACAGCACCATGCCACAGGACCAACGCGCACGCAACCACGCCAAGCGCAGAGCAACGAAGAGGATCGCCGCCAAGAAGGCCGCCAACGAAGGCACGCCAACGGCCGCATCCAAGCGGACGAAGAAGGCCAAGGACTAGTCCTCGCGTTCATCGGAACGAAGTTTCGGGGAGCCCCCGCCATCGGCGGGCTTTTCATTGGTGCGGTCGTTGTCTACCGCACGCAATACTGTTTCAGGCGCAGCAGGTACATGTCCTCCACGGTGCGCGCGCCCATCTCCACCACCTTGTCGTGGAACTCCCATGCCTTGGGGCAGTTGAGGTTGAGGGTGTGGCACACGAAGAGGTCGTAGGTGAGCTCGGGATCCTTGCCCATGCGGCGGTAGGCGCGCGTGAACAGGTCGATCGCTTTCAAGAGCGCGGCATCCGCGGGTTTGCTGCGTCCTTCCTGCTGGTAGTAGTAGCGCTCTTCCATGTACACCTGGCCGTGCTCCTTCATCAAGGGGGCGTTGGTGGTGTCCAGTGCGATGCCTGCCTCGTAGTACTCGTGCGCTTCGATCGGGCGCTTCATGCTGCGGAAGAACTTGCCGAACGCGCGATGCACTTCGGGATTGATGGGCATGGCCAGCCACGCTTCGTTGAACCGGGTCATCGCCTTCACGTGATCGTTCTTCTTCAGGCGTTCGAAGCCGAGTGCAACCAAGCTGTCGCTGATGGCGCGCTGGCGATTGCGATTGTTCATGATGGCCACGAAGACGTCCTCGTCGATCACCGCGTTCATTTCGCTGGCACCACGATCGCCGTAGCGCGGTTGCAAACGCAGGTCCTCATCGGACTTGATCTGCCACTCCTCGAAGGATAGCAATTGCGCTTGTGATGCAACGGATGAAAGAAGAAGGAGCGAAAGGGAGAAGAGGCGTGTAAGCATACGTATCAATGTCGTGGGCGAAGATGGCAATGATCGGGCCACGCGGGATCACGGCAGCTGCTGCGTGCGGGTGTTGGTGGGGATGATCCCCCCAATGTTGGTGAGGATGGGGTCGCGGTCGTTGGTGGCCCCCACGTAGCGCACACGACCGTCCATGTTCACATCGGTGATCAGGTAACCTGCGGCCGTATTGGTGGGGATGATGCCACCGATGGCCACCAGGATGGGGTCGCGGTCGTTGCCATCACCGGTGTACCGCAATGTGGCATCGGGCAGGCAGTTGCCCGACCAGAGCACCTGTTTTGCGTTCACGGTCTTGGTCGCTTCGGTCCCATAGAGCGGTGTGCTGCCATTGGTAAGATCGTAGCTCTTGGTTGCCACGCTCACACGCACGGGTGCGGCCGTCATCACTGCGAAGTGGTTGCGGTGCCGCACGGCCAGGTGGTAGTCCTTCACCGCTTGTGTGAACTGCACGGGTGAAACACCGTCCACGCCCACGATATCGCCGTCGCGCTGCAACAAGGCGCTGCGAGTGGCCAGCACAAGCGAGGGGTTCGTTGCATCGCGCAATTCCAGCATCACCCAATCCACGATGGCGTTCGCACCTGTTGTGCTCAATACGGCGTTGGTGGTCGTCTCTCCGCCACCACCGCCGCTGTGCGCGTAGCCCAGGCCGGTGTACGGCTCGGTCAATGGGATCAGCCCTTTCACGCGGAGCGAATCGTGCATGAGCGCGGTATTGGTATCGTAGGGCCCTTCCAATAAAGCCTTCACACGCACCGAGAGGCGCGGGCGCAACACGAACAAACCTTCGCCGATGCTGCTGACGATGACGATACCACTGGCGAAATAGGGATAGTTGTTCCACGCACCGTTGTACGATCGACCATTGTTCGCAGTGTAGGTATCGAAGGATCCCACCAACTGCAGGTGCGGCGGTGTGGCGATGTTCGAGGCATCGAGGATGTGCAGGCCACTGGTGTAGTTGGCCTCCCACACCAGGTCCTTGTGCGTGTAGAGGTTGTGGTCGTAGCTGGCGTTCGGTCCGCTGAAGTAGCCGAGGTAGGTCGGCAGATCCAGGTTCTCCACGTTGAAGATGTGGGTGCGCGTGTTGTACGTGGCACCCACTCCCTCATCGCCCTCATCGTCCATCAACAGGAAGCGATGGTCCTCAGTGAGCCAGCCTTGGTGGCACAGGCTCATCACGGTATAGGCCGGCGTGGTGCCAATGAGCTGCATGTCCGTCTTGTTGGTCACATCCACGATCGTTACGCGGTCGTTGGAGTTGATGTGGAAGTTGAGGCTGATCTTCTTGCCCACATGCTCGGTATCCGGGCCGTTATAGGTGAACACCGCGTTCTCGTGGATGTAGCCTTGGTCGGGGTAGGTGCCGGCCAATGTGGGAGCAAGCGGGTTGCTCACGTTCACCACCACCAAGCCACCGCTGGCGAGGCCCGTTCCCACGGCGTACACGTAGGGTTCGGTCTTGTCCACATAAATGGTGTGGCTGTTCCCGAAGGTGCCGAAGTGCGCATCTTCCGTGAACGTTATTGGCAGTGGCAGTTGCCCCGGGTTCCGCAAGCGAGTAAGATCGAAGACCTGCAAGCCATGTCCGAAGGCTTCGCTGCCCACGAAGCACCAGTTGCCATGGGTGTCCACATCGCGCCAAAGCGAGGCGGTGGTCCCGGCGTGCCTAGGAAGGAAACCGACCAGTACCGCTGCGGTGGGCACGCTCAGGTCCACGAACGCGGTCCCGGTGTTGCAGCCCACGAGCGCATATTCCTTTCCGGTCAACGGGTCGGTCCATCCCCACAGGTCGGCCACGCTGCCGGACATGTTCAGTTCGGTGAGCGTCAATCGATCGAGCAGGTCGATGTTGTTGCAGGGATACACACCGGCAAAGCCGTTCACGCATGGCGTTTGGGCGGTGGAACTGCCGAGCAGGATGGTCGCGGAAAGCAGGGACGTTAGGAAGCGCATGCAGGAGGTTGTGAAAGACCCTCGCAAAGTACCGAACTCCGGTGGATGCTCAGCGCGGAGGGCAGCGTGCGTTCAGCCGTTGCTCGTAGTCCGGTTCGATGGGCGCCTTGGGCGCGTTGCGTGCTCGCGTGAAATAGGCGCGGGCCTTGTCGCACTCATTGCGCAGGAAATGACATACGCTCATGCGATAGAGCAGGCCGGGATCGCGGGGGTCGTAGCGCTGGGCTTTTTCCAGCATGCCCAGCGCTTTATGCACGGGCTCCATGGCCGCCAGACTGTCGGTTGGCGCAAGGGCATGATGCTCCGCTAGGTAGGCGGTGGCTTCGCCGATGAGCAGGTGCGTGTTGGTACTGTCCACGGAAAGTCCCGCGCGGTACATGGTGTGCGCGATCACGGGGCGGTCCAGTTCCATGAAGAAGGAACCATAGCCCCAGTAGGCATCGGTATTGGTGCTGTCCACGAGGAAGGCCTGGTTGAAGCGGTACATGGCGGCGGTGAGGTCGCCCTTGCGCAGCATTTCGAAACCATGTTGCACGAGTTGTCCGCTCGCACTGCGCGGCACGCTGTCCTGTGCGCGCATCAACCGCAGGAACTCCGCATCGGACTCCTTCTGCGCAGCGTTCTTCACCCGATCTCCGAAGCGCGGTGCCAGACGCATGTCAAGCGCGGCCTTTTCCAGCCATTCGTTGTAGGTGAGGTGTTGGGCGCACAGCGATGTGCCCACCAAGAGGAGTAGGATGATGACGATGCTCTTCATGCGGAGGTCCGGCGCAGCCAAGACCGGGCCATGCCTGGGGGAGTTGCCTGCTTGTCGTTCACTGTTTGTTCCGCATGCTCATGAGCATGATCGCCATGGCCACCAGACCAACACCCAAACCAATAGAGGCCCACCTTCAGCGACCCCATGGCCCAACCGATGCCCATGCCGATGAACAGGCATCCGCCGCAGACCATGCCAGCGAGTTGATCGTTGCTTTTCTCATTTTCCATGGAAGGAGAATGCGAAGGCTAATGTAGCCGGGTTCGGGCCCCACCAGGGAGCGGGTGACTTCAATGCAATTGGTTCTAGTACATCGTCCCCATTCAAAGGGGGTCGCTTTCTTCACACCATGGCGCATGCTATGCGGATGATCGGACATTGCATTCTGCGGTGTGCCATCCCTGCTTGCGTGTTGTTGGTCTCATGTACCGCACGAGCCCAGAACCTCGAAGGCATCGGCAAGAAGGACCCGTTCAGCATCACCGGCGGGCTCAACGCTTACACGGCCATATACACCACGGACCTGGAGGACCCGCGCATGATCCCGCTCACCTGGGGCGTCAGCGGGAGGATGAACCTGAGCATCTACGAACTGCAACTGCCCTTCAGTTTCATCATCAGCGAAAAGGAGCGGGATTTCCGCCAGCCCTTCAACCAGTACGGTGTGAGCCCGCGCTACAAGTGGGCCACGGCGCACATCGGCCACCGCAGCATGAACTTCAGCGAGCTCACCATGAGCGGGCAGCGCTTCTTCGGCGGCGGTTTGGAACTGGAGCCGGGCAAGTTCCGCTTCGCCGCGATGTACGGCCGCTTGCGCAAGGAGATCTTCGCGGATACGATCACCGATGCCATCGAGGAACCCGCCTTCACCCGGAACGGCATGGCGGTGAAAGTGGGAGGAGGTACGCAAGCGAGCCACGCGGACCTGGTGCTCTTCCGCGCGAAGGACGAGTACGATGCCATCGATTACGACAGGGGCAGGTACGGTAGCGCGCAGCCCGAGGAGAACCTGGTGCTTGGTCTCAGCACCGCCTTGCAGGTGGCGAAGAGCCTCCAGTTCCAATTGGATGCCGCAGGGAGCCTGCACAACGTGGGCGTGGTACCCGATGAGCGTACCGGCGATCTGGAGGAAGCCGCGAACAAGTACGACAGCTTCCTCTTCAACGTGGATCCACGCTCGCGGCGCGGCACTGCGATCAAGAGCGGCCTGAGCTACAACGTGAAGGGCACCACTTTCAGCCTCAACTACGACCGCATCGATCCGCTCTTCCGAACACTGGGCAACTACTTCTTCATGAACGATGTGGAGAATTACCGCGCCACCATGGGCACAGGTGCTTTCAAACAGAAGGTGCGCTTCACGGTGTCCTTGGGTTTGCAGAGCAACGATCTGAGCAAGTCGCTCGCCGCGCGCACGCGGCGCACCATCGGCAGTGCCAGCATGAGCTACAACAGCGGCAAGGTGCTCACCACCTCGCTCAGCTGGAGCAATTTCGAAGCGAACATGCGCAGCGCCTACGAGGCGGCTGGCACCGATACGATCGAACTGCGGCAGGTGTCGGACAACATCACCTTCACCAACAGCCTCCGCTTCCGCGATGCGGTCAAGGGCACCACGCGCAGCATGGATATCACCCTTGGCTACCAGGGCTTCGTGAACGAGGGTTATCCTTCGCAGCCGAACTCGACCACCGTAACATGGACCGGAAGCGTCGGCTATCGTTCCCAAGTGAAGCCACGCGCCTTCAGTTGGGGTGTACGCGTGACCACCAGCGTGTTCGAGAACGCTGGCAACGGAAGGATCAAGTACGGCACCTCGCTCAACGCGCGCAAAGGCTTCAACAAGGACCGTACGGGCGTGAACGCGCGGACGGCCTTCTACCTGAACCGCGGGGAGCAATACGGTGGCAGCACCTCGCTCGTCGCGAACGCAGGTCTCGACCAGAAGGCGGGCCGTGTGCACACGTTCGGGCTCGGCCTCAACTACAATGGTCGCAGCACCAACGAACGCTTCGAGGACAGCCAGTACCAGTTGCGCGTGCAACTCACGTACGGAATGGACCTCCGGGCACGCGAACGCAAGAAGCCGAAGTCATGAACACCCACCCGATGATCCATGCGCCACCAGCTCCGCACTCTCCTGCTTCCCGGCATTCTTGCCGCTGTGAACGCGATCGCGCAGACCTTTCCCATGACGGTGGTGACCAGCGCACCGGTACCGCCGCCGGTTACCTGGGCCGAGCTCAACGATGCTGTTGCCGGCACCACGGTCACCATTACGTCCACGCTCGGTGCCACACGTGAGGTGACCCCGCTGGTGGTCATGCGTAATGTGGAACGCGGCATCCTCATCACCAACGGTGATCCCTTTGCGAACCCGCGTTGCGTGCCGATGGATCCCGGCACCAACACCTTCACCATGGACGAACTCACCGAGGCGTTCAGTGCGGCCGGAGGCTTCACGGAGGACCTCTTCACCTACGAAGGCATCACCTATGAGGAGATCAGGACGCAGCAATTATTGCCGGACGGCGTGTGGCAACTCTGTGTGCAACTCTTCGATTGCGAGACGGAGGAAGCGCAGAGCGGACCCATCCCGGCGGGTTGCGTCACCTGGTTCGTGGCGGGTACACAACCTCCCATGTTCACCAACATCTGCGGCACCACCTTCGCGCTGCCCGATGGCCTGCTGAACATCGCGTGGATCTACCTGCCGCCGGCGGGCCTTACCGCCGATGTCAGCTATCGGCTCGACATTGTCCGCATCGATCCGATCGACGGACGTGAGGGCGATGCCAACGACGCGATGCTGAGCGCCACGGTTCCGGAGCTCTTCACACAGGTGTACGACGCCAGTCCTGCCATGATCGAGATCCCCGACGAGCTCATGCTCGAAGCGGGGTTTCGTTATGCGGTGCGCGTGACCGCCTTCATTGATGATGGAAGCCCGGATGGCGGCATGCTCTCGCAGAGCGAAGTGTGTTCCTTCCTCTATGCTCCGGAGGGTGTTGATGGCAATGGTGTGCTCCAGGCGGTGTGGCCGGCCAACAACGATTGGATACCCTTCGATTTCCTGAACGTGGTGACGATGTTCGATCCCTTCCGCGACTACACGCGCTTCACCTACAACACCACGATGCAGCGGATCGGTGGTTCGTCGCTGCCCGACTACGCGCGCACGCTCAGCTGGCCCAGTGGTCCTCCGGGATCGCAGAGCATGGTCACCTTCGGGATCACGGCATACGAATCACAATTCCTATCGGTCTACCATCCCAACGGTGCCATTCCGGATAACAGCTACCGTCGCGGTGACCGCTACCGCTGGCGCACGGTTGGCGACTTCACGCTGGGCGGCACCACCTACCACGGCGATTCCGGTGAAGAACCGTTCGGCATCGGCATGGGCGAAAGCCACCCGGAGGAACCGGCGAACGGCGCCATCGTTCCCGCCGGAAGCGTAACGTTGCAATGGCGCACGGCCGATGCACCGAGCGAGCTACTGCCCCCATTCGCCGTGGTGCAAGCAACGGCTGCCGGCGGCACCACCTTCATCAACGGCTGGGTGAACGAGGAGTGGGAGCTGCAGATCAGCCGACAGAGCGATTTCAGCACCATCTGGCAGCGCACCTCCGGCACCTTGAGCGGTGCGGGGCTTGATATCGAAAGCGGATTGGCCGACCTGCTGCGCTGGAGGCCGCCCTGTACAAGGAACTCACCCACACGGTGAACGCCACGGAAGAAGGTACCTATTACTGGCGCCTTCACTGGAAGACCGATCCCGGCAACGCGAGCAGCACCAACTACAACACGAGCGTGACCTGGACCTTTTGCGTTGGGCATTGCGATGAGGGGACCACCACACCACCGGTGGAAGAAGGTGGTGGCGATTGCGTGAGCGTATGCCTCGAAGCCGAGCCTACGAACACCTCTGCCGTGGCTGGGCTCGCTGTGGGCGCAATGGTGCGCGTGGGCAAGTTCAACATGGAAGTGATCACCGTGAGCGGCACGGGCACCACCTTCAGTGGCAACGGCAAGGTGACCGTGCCCTTTTTGAACGATGCCAGGATCATGGTGGAATTCACCGGCTTGAAAGTGAACAGCGATGGCCGCATGGTGGATGGTGAAGTGGAAGGCCGCCATGATTGGAATGCGCCTTCGTTGACGATGATCACCGATGCAGCGCACCGGATACCGAGCATGAGCGAAGCGGATGTGGAAGCCATGAACGGCTTCATCCAGGACGGTGCGCGCTTGGTGAGCTTGTTCAGCAGTGGGAGCGAAGTGGGACTGCCCATCGGTATCGATCAGGAAGTGGACGGCCGCCATGTGATCTGCGGCATCATCAACATGAAGTTCGATGTGAACCGCGCATACCTGGACATGGTGGCGGGCATCGACGTGCCGGAGATCCACACCACGCTCGCCTTCGGAGTGGGCGATCTATGCTTCACGCCAACGGGCTTGGGCGATGAAGGCCGGGCCTATCTGCCGTACGACATCACCGTCACCGGTGATCTGTCCACGTCCTTCCGTTTCCGGGGTGGTGCGAGCACCGAACTGGCGAACCTCACCTACGTGGATTGGGATTGCCATGGCTTCAAGTGCGTTCAGGTGGCCGCTGCGGTGGAGTTCGACCGCGGCACCTTGCTGCCTGATGGGGATACCGATCCGGCGGGAACCGAGAAAGTGGAAGCGCGCTTCAAGTTCCAGGTGTGCCGCGAGGCGAGCGGCAGCGGCTCCACCGCCACCGAATCGTGGAACGTACTGGCGCAATTCACCATGGATCCTTTCGAGGTACCCGCCGCACCGGACTGGCTGTTCACCATTGAAGAAGCGTGGTTGGACTGGAGCCTGGTGAGCAATCCCACGGGCATCGAATTTCCCGCGGGATATGACAACCCTGCGCTGAACAGTGAGGAGACCGCCGACCATGGAAGGGTTTTTTCCTCAAGCGCCTGGCCATGCGCACGCCGGAAGTGATCGGCGATGGCACGGGCGAAGCCTTCGGCGGAAGCGTGAACAACTTCATCATCGACGACGGTGGGCTCTCCTTCAACTTCTCGCTGGAGAACATCCTCACCATCAACCGCGGCCGCATCGACAGCTGGGCCTTCAGCATCGATAGCGTGTACATGGACATGCGGGAGAACACCTTCCAGCGTGCAGGCCTCGCGGGGCAGATCGGCTTGCCGATCAACGGTGAGCACGAGTTCCTGAACTACGGTGCCATCCTCGGTTTCAATGACCACACCGATGAGTTCGCCTTCATTCTGGAAGTGGAACTGGATGACACCCTCACCGCGCCGCTGTGGATCGCTGAACTGGAACTGGAACCGAACAGCTATGTACGAGCCACGCTGAGCGAGAACAGCAAGGTGCGCGCTGAGCTCAACGGCAGCATCAGCATCAGCACGGCGCTCTCCTCCCAGCTCGGCATCGATCTCGGCAGCATGCCCAGCATCAACATGCCGGGCATGAACTTCGAGGACTTGGTGCTCGACAGCGAGGACGGGATCAGTTGTGGCAACTGCGCGTTCGCGTACGCGAGCCCACAAAAGGAATGCGGTGGCTTCCCGCTGAGCATTCGGAACCTCGCGCTGGAGTTCGATGACCCCACACATCCTGCACTGGTGGTGGAGCCGATGATCAGCTTGAGCGGTGGGGAAGGAGAGAGCAGCTTCGCGGCGAGCGTGGCACTGAAGTTCGTGACCGAACTAACACTGGGCACTGGTGGTGTGGAGCGCTTCGAGTTCCGCGATGTGCTCTTCACCGGCATCCATCTGGACGTGGATGTGAGCGCCATGCGGCTCGTGGGTGACCTGCGCATCGTGAAGACCGCAGCGAAGGAAGAAGTGAAGGGCGCGCTCACGGTCGGTTTTCCCATGGGTATCCGCGGAGACCTGCAAGCCATTTTCGGAACGATCAAGACCAACCCCGCTGTTCCCATCAACACCAGCGCGCAGCACTACGAATACTGGATGGTCGATGGCATGCTCTACTTCAACCCCGGTCTCATGATCATGACCGGTGTGGGCATCTACGGCTTCGGCGGTGGTGCTTACCACCACATGCGCTTCATCGATGGTTCGCTGCCAACGAACGAGCGCATGGCGAGCATGGCGCCGCGCACGCCACCGGACGAGATCCCACCGGCCGATCCCAATGCGGGCGATGAACCACCCGATGATTTCACCAGTGGCCTCACGGCCGATGCGAGCACGGTTGGTAGCAGCACCGCACCGAGCGGTGGACGTTACGAAGAGGACTTCGGCACCTTCCTCGGCATTCGGCTCGCCCTGGTCTTCGGCACCTACCCGAACCCCAAAGGGTGCAACATGGATCTTACCCTGCGCGGGGAATTCACGCAGTCAGGTGGCCTCTCGCTCCTGCAAGTGCGTGGCGACATCTATGGGCTCGTGGACATTCCCGAACGGAGCGAAGCGCGCATCACAGGGACCATCCTCTTCAGTTATGCGAACCGCGAAGGCAATGAGGTCATACACGCCAACCTGGCCGTCATGCTCGACTTCGAAGTGGCCCGCGGTGCCGGTGCTGGCAACAAATTGGTGGATGCCAATTTCCACACCGAGAGCCAGAGCGGTAAGTGGTACTTCATCATGGGCACGCCCTCGAACCCCGGAGGTATCGTCGTTGGTCCTCCCGGTGGTGCGCCCATCCTGAGCATCACCAACTACATCATGGTGGGCAACGACAGCATTCCCTTCGAACTGCCCGATCCGCCGCAACGCATCATGGAGATCCTCGGCCTCAACGACCCCTCGCGTGGGTTGGGCACCGAAGCCGAAACGCATGCGGCCATCGGCGGTGAACGCGACATGGGTCCGTTGGAGAACGGTGCGGGCTTCGCTTTCGGTGCGGCTTTGCAACTGGACCTGGACCTCAACCTCGCGGTGCTCTATGCATCCTTCGGAATTTGCGTGGGCTTCGATCTGTTGCTGAGCGAGATACCGGAGAGCATGGTGTGCGTGGAGACCGGCCGTCGCCCGGGCGACAACGGCTGGTATGCGCAAGGCCAGATGTACGCGGGTCTGTGGGGAGAACTCGGAGTGCAGCTCGACCTGCTCTTCGTGCGCTTCCGTGCGCCCATACTGAGCATGAGCGCGGCCATGTTGTTGCAGGGGAACTTCCCCAACCCCAGTGGTTTTCGTGGGCGCGCCGCGGTGCACTTCAGTGTGCTCAACGGTGCCATCACCGGTGATGCATCCTTCTATGCGGAAGCCGGGCAACAATGCACGCTCATGCCCGCCGGTGATCCGCTCGCGGAATTCCAGTTCATCCAGGACCTGGGACCCAAGGGCAACAACGTGAGCATCTTCGACATGCCCACCGCCAGCTACAACCTACCGGTGCAGGAAGTTCTCGAAGTACCCAAGTTCATCGACCCCAACACGCACGCGGTGGTGATGTACCGCTTCCATCCGTACGTGAGTTCCTTCACCCTGAAGGAGGTTCCGGGCAACGTGAACATCCCCGGTTCCAACCGCTTCAACGACGATCGTGGGACGAGCAGCTACTTGAGCCGCGTGAACGCCATGAAGGAGCGCACCCTCCATCAAACCCGGGTGGAAGTGCGCGTACGTGAGGAGACTTCACCGGGGCATCTGGTGGAATTCCAGAACCCGGAGACGCATGCGGTATGGACCGAAGCGCGCGTGCAGAACTTCACAACGGGCGAAGCTCCCGATCACATTCCGGAAGAACAAGTGGACTACACCTATCCGGTGAACCGCCAACGTTACTTCCTGCAACAGGAATCCAACAACAAGGGACGCGTGCGGCTCGCGGAAGGCGCGGGCATGGCCCACTTGTTCGTCCCGACGATCGATGGCAACGGGTACACCTACCTAGCCCGTTTCATTCCTTTGGGTGGAGGTTCGGCCTTGGAGACGCCGATCACCTACACGGGCGGTGCGGACATCGCACTCACGGTTCCCAACCTGCAACCGGAGAAGATCCATGTGGTGCAGTTGATCCGCCGACTCACCTCCACTGCGAGCGGTGCTGTCGTGTTGAACGTGAACCTCCCCGGTGGCATTGGCGGGCCTTCCACTTCCGCAGCGGCGACCGCAGCACAGATCAGCGCACCGCTCACACAAACCTTCATTGCCGCCAACGGCGACGTGCAGCGCCTGAACCTCACCGGCGGCAACGTGCAACGTGCGGTGAGCATGCTGCCCAATGATCACCTGTTCTACACCTTCCGCTTCCGCACCAGCAAGTACAACACGCTCGTGGAGAAGTTCGCGTCCCTCACCCTCGATGGCAAGACGCCCGCGCGTTATGACGACCATCGCAATGCCGATGCACGGGGAAATGCGATCGAGCAGTTCGATGAGTTCGACATCGGCGGTTACTGGAAGGGCGGCACGCGCAAGCTCGGGCCGCTGGTGATCTTCGGTCCTGACTGGAACGACTCCTACTACAATTACCTACAAGCCACCCTCTACAGTCCTTATTTGCAGTACAGGGGACGGCGGCGCTATGATTTCCCGGGCAACAGCGTGGACTTGCCGATCTTCCCCACCGCCCACTACATCCTTTGGGGTTCGCAACAACCCGAACCCATCGTGAGCTACAACGGCTTCATCGAGTCGCCCATCAGTGATGAGGAATCGGAGGATGCAGCGGCACCGCCTAGCACGGGTCCGGGCGGTTTGCCCATGATCAGTGGCGGTACTCCGCTTACACAGGGCATGGGCAACTTGGGCGTTGGCAGCGGCATGCTCGGAGGCATCGGCGGTTATTCCGGGCTGAGTGTTCCCGGGGGCATCCTCGCTGGTGCCATGGCCGCTCCGTGGCCAAGCTTCGGTTTCCTGTACCGCGCGGGCAAGCATGCATCGCAGGACCAGACCACCATTCGCATGGCGGCCTTCAACGCGTTGAACAAGGCGGGCAACAACGGATCCAACCTCGCCATGCTGCTCCAAGCGAACGGACCCGCGCTCAACCTCGGGAACATGCGCTACAATGTGCAGCAGCCCTACTCGGCGGTGCAATTGCTTCGAACCGACAACCTGCCCGTTCCCACGCAGGAATTCCCCGTTTACTACAACGCCACCTACCATGTGAAGATGTACTACCGATCGCCCATCACGGGTTCGCGCAACACCATTTCGTCCAAACCATTCACCCTGCACTATGAGGAACCTCCTGCTTACAACGGCGGCACTGTGCTCTACTAGCCTGCTCGCCCAGGTCCCTCCGGCCCCGCTGGACACCGCTGCGCTTTTGCGCGAGGATTCGCTCTATCGCGCAGAGCGAGGCAAGTATTTCGCGCACATCGAAGTGCGTGCCCACTACGATGGCAAGGTGGTGCGCCTGCGCTGGGCACCCGATGCGGCCGGTGGCTGGCTCAATACCAACCAAATGGGTTACAACGTGGAACGCGTGGACCTCGGTGCCATTGGTGACAAGGAGCCGCGCGAGACCGCTTCGTTCATCGCGCTCACCTCTCAGAAGCTCATGCCGCTGGGTCAGCAGGGTTGGAAGGATCTGCATACGCAGAAGCCCGATGACCTCTACATCATGGTGGCCGGCGAGATGATACACAGTGCTTTGCTGCCGAAGAACATGGGTTTCAACGCGGACATACAAGCGGCGAGCAGTGCTTTGAAGGAACGGTTCAGCTTCGCACTACTTGCAGCGGACCTCAGCTGGCCCGCAGCGGAGGCGAGCGCGTTGGGCTACGTGGACAATGCTGTGGTGCCCGGTCGCCAATACATGTACAAGGTGAGCGTGGCGGGTGCAACTTCATCTTATCCGATCGAAGGCGGCGCAGTGCTGGTGAGCACGGAGAAAGCGGATGTGATCAAGCGACCGATTATCACCCGCGTGAACGAGCAGGACAGCCTGATCATGATCAGTTGGCCGCGCGCTGCGCACGAAGCCGTCTTCACGGCCTACGACGTTGAACGCAGCGCCAATGGCGGCACCACTTGGAAGCAGGTGAACAAGCAACCCTTTGTGAGCTTCACCAACCCCGATCTGCCCAGCATGAAGGACGTGATCGTGTACACCGACACGGTGGATGCAACGAAACAGGCATACTCATACCGTATCATTGGTCGCACCGCGTACGGCACGCGCAGCGAACCGAGCACCGCCGTGCAGGCGACTTGGCGCGATCACACACCGCCGCCATCGCCCACCAGCGTGCGCGCAACGGAGAAGAAGGGCACCATCGAGATCACTTGGGAGTACCCTGCTGGTGTGGGTGACCTCAAGGGCTTCCACGTTACGAGAGGTACAGCCGTATCCAGCGATGATCATGCGTTGAACGCAGAGTTGCTTCCACCCACTGCACGCAGTTTCGTGGACCCTTCACCGGAAACGCTGAAGCACAACTACTACCTCGTCATCGCGGTGGATACCGCCAACAACCCCGGCCTCAGCATGAGCGCGATGGGCAGCGTGGTGGATAGCATTCCGCCAGCACAACCCTACGGCCTGGAAGGGAAGGTGGATACCAACGGCGTGGTCACGCTGAAGTGGCGACTGGGCAAGGAGCCCGACCTCTATGGTTACCACATCTTCTGGCAGAACCAGCGCGATCACGTCGAGAGCCGCCTCACCGGCACCGCAGTGCGCGACACCACTTACACGGACACCATCAGCATGCGCACGCTCACAGAGAAGGTGTACTACAAGGTGATGGCGGTGGACATGAACCGCAACGGCAGCAAACACAGCGTGCTGGTGGAACTACAAAGACCCGATCGCCGTCCGCCGACGGAGCCGGTGTTCAAGGATTACCGTGTGAGCGACACCGGCGTGTGGATGAAGTGGGTGCCGAGCAGCAGCGCCGATGTCACGCGCCATTGCCTCTTGCGACGCAAAGTGGGCGAAGCGAAATGGGACACCGTTCTGCGGGTGCCCATTGCGCAGAAGACCTTCGAGTACACCGATCTCGACCAGGGCAAGCCCGGCTTCCATGAGTATGCGGTGGTGGCCTTCGATGATGCGGGTTGGAGCACTTTCGGGCAGCAAACACTGAAGCTGCGCATGAACAGCAAGGAGCGCCTGCCGAAGGTGGAGATGCTGGAAGCCGAAGCGAACAGCGAGAAGAAATACGTGCAGCTCAGTTGGGATTACGCGCCACGCGAAGGCGTCAAGTTCATCCTGTACAAGCGCGTTGGCGCAGGACCATGGAAGCAGTTCGAACTCCTGCCCGGCACCGCACGCGCGCACAAGGACCGCCTGGTGAAGAAGGATGAAGAAGTGACGTACTACATCCAAGTGGTGAGCAGCGCGGGGCGTGACAGTGACTACTCGCCGCAGGTGAGGGCGAAGTTGTAGTACCCTCTGAACTGTATATCCCAGCCCAAGTCTTGCAAGCACATTCGCACCCTTGCTCCAGCAAGGCGCGTACTCTTGTCGTGAGCGAAGCATCGCAACCGAAAGGCCGCGATGACGTTCTGGTCGGCGGACCGCCCGAGGCAAAGCCATGGGCGGTTCCGCTGTTTTTGGTCCGTGCTAGGTCCCGTGCTTCAACGCGCCAAGCCGCTCCTCGAAGCTGGTCTCCGGCACGGCCGCATGCACCCGCTCGAAGAGCGCGGTGTATTCCGGCGAATGCGTGGCCACCTTGTTCTGCTTCAGATCGAAGTGAACGAAGTTCATCCAGCAAAAACCCTTGAGCACCTTCTTCTCCAAGTCCCACATACGCATCTCCACGCTCACATGCTTGGGGCTGTATGCGATCAGCTGCGTCTCCATCAGCACCTTCTCCATGGTGATCGCCGGGCGCAGGTAGGCCACCTGGCTCGTGCTCACCACCCAGCACAGGCCCGTTTCCCGTGCGATGCGGTAGATGTCCAGCCCGTAGTGCTCCAGCAAGTGGTCCTCCCGCGCGTTGAGGAAGTAGTCCACATAGCGGCCGTTGTTCAGATGGTTGAAGGGGTCGCAGTCCTGGAAGCGGATGGTGAGGACGCTGCTGGGAACGGGGGAGTAGGAGAGGGCGGACATGATGCGAAGATGCGCTGGGAGGGTGGGTTGCTGGCGCTACCCGGATCGCTGCCCGCAACGGTTACCTTGTCCGCATGGACAGCCAGACCGCGCGCGCCATGGCGCTCGACATGCCGGGCACGGCGGAGAAGGAGCAGTTCGGGCGGCCCAGCTACAGCGTGAAGAAGAAGACCTACCTCACGCTGTGGGCGGAGGAGCACCGTGCGGTGATGAAACTGACGCCGGAGCAGCAAGCGCGGCTGGTGGAGGAACATCCGGATGCCTTCGCACCGGTTCAACAGAAGCTGGGCAAACATGGCTGGACGAGCGTGTGCATGGCGCACACCAGCGAGCGGCTCTTCCGATACGCCGTGGATCTCGCCTGGCGCAACGTTGCACCCAAGTGGTTGATCCCCACACGCGCTGCGCCGCCGTGAGTGTGAGTACATACTGGTCCATCCGACGCTCGTGATGGCAGCGCAACCTCGTCGTTCAGTTCGTTTCTGTGCGAACGTCAGAACGGATAGCCGATGGCGATGTTGAACACCACGTTATCGAAGATGCGCGGCTGCAGATCATCGAAGACCCAGCGATCTCCCTCGGGCAGGGAGGGCTGGCGCAGTGGCGTGGCAAGGTCCAGCCGCACCACGATCACCTCAGGATCGAAGCGCAGGCCGAGGCCGGCACCCACCGCCAGTTCGGAGAGCACATGGCTCCATTCCAGGTCGCCGCCGGGACGTTGTGGATCATCGTTCACCAGCCAGATGTTCCCCGCGTCGCCGAATACGGCACCCTTGAGGAAGCCTGCGATGGTGAAGCGGTACTCCAGGTTCGCTTCGAAACGGATGTCGCCGGTCTGGTCGATGAGCACACCGCTGCTGGCATCGGGCACGTAGATGCCCGGACCCACCGAACGAGCGCGGAAGGCGCGCACGCTGTTGGTGCCGCCCACGAAGAACTGCTTCACGTAGGGCACCACATCGGAGTTCCCGTACGGCAGGGCCACCCCGGCCAGCAGCCGCGCCACCACGCGATCGCCGCGACGACTCAAAGGGCTGTAGTAGCGCAGCTCCGGACGGAAACGCACGTACTGCGAGAAACGGCGATCGAAGAGCTTGTCCCCTTCTTCCGGCCGTGGGCCGCCTAGGCGGAATGCCGCCGACAAGAGGTTGCCGCTTTCGTCCACGGCAATGCTGGCGAGCAAGTAGCCCGCGTTGCCGTTGCGCTGCTGCGTGGTGATGGTGTAGGTGTAGCCGTGGCCGATGATGAACTGTTCTTCGAAACTGCGTTTCACCACCAGGTTGGTGTCCAGGAAGGCGTTGAACGCATCGCTGCTGTAGTAGAGCGAATTGTAGCTCACATCCACCAGGCGCACATCGTGCCAGATGCGCGGGTTCTGCTTCCACACGTAGCCGAAGGAGGTATTGAAGGATTCCAGTCCATAGAGCCCCACGCGGCGGAAGAGCCCGTAGCCGATATCCGCACGGGTGGTGGGTGCCGAGCTGCGCACAGAACGCAGGAAACGGAAGGGAACGATGCGCGGGACCTGCAGCGCGACCTTGATGCCCAACTCGTAAGCGTTGGTGCCTTTTTGCGCACCGGCCACCTGCGTTTCGAAAACGACCGTTCACATCGGCGGTGAAGATCTCCGCACCGCGGAAGAGGTCGCGGTCCTTGAAGCCCAAGCGCACGCCCGGGCCCGCGAAATTGTTGCTCTTGCTCACGGCGTTGAGCTCACTGAACAAGGACCATCGTTTTTGCGGCACGAGCAGTACATCGGCGTCCAGGATGCCCGGCCGCAAGCTGTCCTCCACGTAGTTCACCTGCGTGCTCTTGAACACGCCGTAGCTGCTCAGGTATTGTGCGGTTTGGTTGGTACGGCGGGCGGAGTAGTGTTGGCCGGGACGCAGGAACACGCCGCGCGTGATGGTGTGCGGGCGGTAGTTGTTGAGGTAGTTGATGTACACGAGGCTATCGAGCAGCACACTATCGTTGGGCGCGAGCAATGCGTCGTGATCGCCGTGTACACGCACCGTACCGAGCGTGAACCGTTGTCGCGCCTTTGCACCCGCCGCCCGCTTCATGCGCAGGCGGATGTCCATCACATGCCCAGCGCTGGATGTATCGGCTGCGAAGACGAGGTCATCGTCCTTGATATGGTACCAACCCGCATTGCGCAGGCTGCCCACCACGCGGTTGCGTTCGGCATCCAGCCGGGCGAGGTCGTACAGTTGACCCGTCTCCAGCGGCGAGTTCCGTTCCGCCCGAGCGATGCGTGTGTTCAAGGTGTCGGTGCTGTCGGCATAGGAGATGGTGCGCAGGCGGTGGGGGATACCCGCGTTCACGAAGAAGACCACGCGTGCCGTGCGTCCTTTGGTCTTCACCTCGTAGCTGCTGCGTGCCGCGAAGTAGCCGTGGTTGTTCAAGCGGTTCTCGAACGCGGCATTGATGTCGTTGAGCGGAACTTCGTCGAGGTGGACCGGTGCGGAACCGATCTTGTTCTTCAACAGGTTGCGGAAGCCCTTGGCCTTCTTCGGTTCTTTGATCGCGTTGTGCAGCGCCACGGTTGGCCGCATCCCCAAGATGCTGTTGTTCGCCGCAGGCCGCACCACGCTTTCCAATTCGGCCTGGATGGTCCTGGCGTTCTCCACCGGCGCTTGCTCCCATTCCACTTCCGCACCTGCGAAGAGCGGACGCTCCGTGGTGGCGTACTTGAGCCCACTGCAGGAGGATAGCAACAAGGCGAGCGCACCGATCCGCGATAGCACACCCGTCCTCATGGCGCTTTGGGTTGTGCAGGTGCCGCCGGGGGAGCGTCTTCATCCTTCGCCTCTTCGCTCTTGCGGCGCTTGCGCTCCAGGGTCTGCCGCTGGCGCGTGGCTTCGCGTGCCGCTTCGCGCGCTTTCTCGTTCTCCTCGAAGTCGCGCGTGTGCATGATCGCTATTCCACTGTCGGTGATCTCGCCGTCGTACAGGTCGAAGGCGTTCTGGTAGAATCCACGTAAGCGGTAGCGGCCATCGCGCGTGAGGTCGTACACGATGGCGTATTGCGCGGCGCGCGTGCTGCTCACGTTGCTGGTGCTTCCCTGTTTTTCATCCACGCCCACGGAACCGCCCACCTCGAAGCTCAGGCGTTCGTCCAGGAAGCTCTTGCTCACCTTGTAGTCCACGGAGGTGCGCTGGTAGGTGCTGGCACCTTGGGCCTGGTCCACGGTGCTCACACCGAGTTGGACATCCACGCCCTTCACGAGCTTGCCCGTGAGCTTGTTCATCTGGTCGGTGAGGATGCCGTTCACCGAGTTGCGCGCTGCGCTCGATGCCAAGCTGCTGCTGGGCGCACCACCGGCACCCTCGTCCTGGATGAAGGAGTTGAGGACCAACAGGCCGAACACCTGCCGGTTGCGTTCATCCTCCCGACTGCGATCCGCGAGCCGGTCGAGCTCGTCGTTCACCTGCGGATAGCTGTTGCGGTAATCGCGCGGTAGCTCCAGGCCGAAGGTGATGTCGGGCTTCTTCATGGCACCATCGATGTTGATGATGACCTCGAAGGGCAGCCGCGCCGCCAGGCGGTTGCGTTCCGCTTCGCCCAGTCCACCGCTCGCGTTGGCGACGAGCGGATAGGCGGCGCTCTGCGACAAGTAGCGCGCCTTGATGTCCATGCGAGCCTCGAGCGGATCACCGTCCCACACCACCTGGCTACCGGCCACGATATCGAAGCGTTTCTTCACGAGCCCATAGAACTCCAACGTATAGCCGCCTTCGCTGATGGTGAAGGGTCCGTTCAGGTACATCTGCCCATCCGGGTCGTAGCGTAAGCGCAGATCACCATCGCCTTGGAAGGTGGCCTGATCGCCGGTAACGGGATCGAGCACGATGGCGAACGATGCGCGATCGTCCACGCGGATGCGCAGGTCCAGATCCACTTTGGGCAGGTGTGCACGCAATGAATCGCGCAGGCGCTCCTCGGCCGTTGCCGCGTGCGAGGTGTCGGTGCCGGTGAGGTCCGTGGTGAACTCCACGATGCCGTCGCTTTGCACGATCGCCACTTCGCTGCCCGGTAGCACCACGCTGAGCTCGGTGCCGGCGAGGATCCCGAGATCGCCCTTCACCACGGGTGCCAGGTCCGTTCCCGTTACGCGCACATCGGCGGAGGTGAAGAGATCGCCGTAGAAGAGTTCGTCCTTCTTTGCTGCGCTGTTCACCACTGGAACGAATCGGTGCGCAATTCCAATCGAAACGCAGGTTCATGAGATCCGTGGTATGCACCAGTCCATCGAGCACGAAGGCGCTGCCCAAGCTGTCCAGCACGGAGAATCCATCGAAGGTGAAACCGTTGGCATCGGCGATCACATGCTCGTTGCGCAAGGTGTAGCGCGCGCCCGTGCGTTTCACACCAAGCACCGTATTGGTGAAGGTGAGGTCGCCTTGCACGCTCTTGCTGCCCTTGTTGGTCGTCCAATCCACCGAACCCTTGAGGCCGCCGCCGAGGTCGTAGAGCACGCTCGCCACGAAGGGCTTCAGGAATGCGAGATCTGTGAGGCCGAGCTCCGCGTGCGCTTGCATGCTCGCCGGTTGGTGACTTCCATCGTAATGGAGCTTCGCGTCCAATTCGTTCGCGCCGTTCTCGAAGCGTGCCGTTGCATCGTAAATGTTCGGACCGGCGCCTTTCGCGTCGATCGATAGATCGCCGAGCAATTGCCCGCGTATGGTGAGCTCCTTCACATGCAGGTCGGCGCTCAACGGCGTGCGATCGTTCAGCGGTAGAACCACATCGCCGGTGAGTTCACCAGCCGCGAGCGGCATGGTATCGGTGGTGGAGACGATGTTCAGCAGCGCACCCATGTTGAAGTGTTCCAGATGCACGACGGTGTTACCAGTGCTCGTCACCAGTTCGGCCCGTTGCTCGCCACTGCTGAGGACGAAGTGCTCCGCCATGGGTCCGTCTTCGGTGAAGCGCAGCGAGTTCAATGGATCCACTGACCAGGTGGACGTATCGAGAACGAGACCTTCGGCGAGGTGCATGAGGATCTCGCCGTTCGTGCGTTGGAAGTCGATGGGCACCACGTACTTGGGCGGTGCATCTTCTTCCAGGATCTTCAATGCGGTGCGCAAAGTGCCGGGTCCGGAGGCAGCGGTGAGCGTGAGTCCGGCCAAGCGGAAGTCGTTGTAGCGCGCTGTCCAACTTCAAGGAGCCATCGAGGGCACTGCCCTTGGCATCGGCTTGAACACGAAGGCCGGTGATCGATATGTCCTGGTATTGCAATAGCGGCAGATCGATGGTCGTACGGAACACATCCGCATCGCTGTCGTAGTTGCCCGTGAACTCGTTCAGCTCGATGGTCTTCAACGCGGGCAGCACGATACCGGTGAGCCATTCGGTGCGTGGCAACGCGATGTGCAGGTCCATCTGCGAACCGGGTGCGGCCATGAACGTGGTATCGGCCCGGAAGAAGCTCAGCAACTTCTCACGCGTTCGCGGCAGCAGGCTGTCCGGTGGAACGTTGGTATGGTATTCCACTTCGAGCGCATCGCTGTCGAGCACGAACAGTGTGGAATCTTCGGCCAGCCTGCCTTGCACGATGAACTTCTCGAGGCGGAAGGAGCGCTCGTTGTTGGAGAGCATCACGCTGTCCCCTTTGATCGCAAGTGCCACAAAACCGTCCATTGAGAAGGTGCCCGTGCCTTGCCATTGGCCTTGCACGTTCAGTGGATGCGTGTACCAACCGAGTTCCTTCAAACCGAGTTGGTTTACGCGCAGGTCGATCGCTCCAGAGATGGTGTCACCGCCTACAGGCCAGCGTGCATCGGCGTGGAGGGCCATGGCCAGCGAGGGTGCAGCGGTGATCACGTCGCCATGGATCGAGTCTCCTTCCACGAGTCCACTGATGCGCGATCCGCCCAGATCCTGTCCGTGGAAGCGCCATTGTTTGGGGCGATCTCCAAACTGCCCGAACGCCGTGCGGTGTTGAGGGCCTGCCCAGCGGCCAGGATGTGCACGCTCAAAGGACCCATGGCGGTGTCCGCCACAAAGCGGTGGATCGCTGCGTTCGTGATGGTGAGGTCCACATGCAGCGCATTGGGCATGCGAGCGCTCAGTCCCGCTGCATCGAGCTTACCCTTCACATCACCCAGATCACTGCGGAGGTCCAGATCGGCGGTCATCGCGTTCCCACCACCGGTGATGAACGCGGTCCCAGCGAAGCGCGCTGGCATCGGGACATTCGATGGAACGTAGGCACGGACTATCTCGCACAGTCCGTCGCCCATGTTGATCTCGCGCAGGTCTGCCCGAAAGCTGCTCTCGGGAACGTTCGCGATGTCCTGCGCTTGCCCGGTCAGATGAACGATGGTGCCCTGATCCCCGATCACATCAACGCGCACGGTGTCGGCTCGCTGTGCGGTTCCGCTGAAGGCGATGCGCGTATCCAGGGTTTCGTGTGCATTGATCGTCTTCGGGAGGGTGACACCCACTTGATGCAACAGGGCCGGAAGGGTGCTCAGGTCGATGTTCGATCGGATCCGTGCGCTCAGTGGCACCGCCTTCGGTGTGCGATAGGCCGTGGTGAGATCACCGAGCAATGCGGTTGCGGAGAAGCGTACTTCCGTTCCCGACAGAGCCACGAGCCCATCGTCCAGGTGGATCTCGGAGGGAGTTGCGCTCATGCGCAATGCGGCGTGCAATTCCGTACCGTTCGCACCGGTCGCGGAGATCCGCTTGATGACCGCTGCGATCCGTTGGTCGTTGAACAGGATGTTTTCCGCCGTGATCGCGATGTTCGTGAACGAAGTGTGCAACGGGTCGAACAGTTGCGCCGTTTTGCCTGCGCTTCCTTGATGCAACTGGAATTCGCCATCGACGATGGTGAGATCGCGCAGACTTACATCGAGGCCGCGTGCCCAGTAGCGGAAGCCATCGTTCTGGTCGAGCCAGGCGGGCGACGCTTCGCGCGTGGTATCCCGCGCCGTGTCCTTCCGCGATACGGTTCCGAACCGAGCGCCTTCCAGCGCGAGCGAGCCGAAGTGCATGCGCTGGCGCGCCAGTTCCACACTGTCCACCTGCACATCGCCTTTTTCAATGCTCAACCACAGGCTGTCGCCGGTGGTGGTGTTCGCCAGACTGAACGAGACGTTCTCCAAGCCCAGTTCCTTGAGCGTGATGTCCAAGCCCTCGAAGGGGTTCGGCAGTTCGGGATAGGTATCCGGTTCCGGTGCGCGCGGTGCGGTGCGCATGGCCACGCGCGTGTTCGCGAGCGTGATCTCCGAGACATGGAAGAGCGTGGCCGTGGCATCCATGGCGTCCATCGCCACGTCCAATTTTCCCAGACGCACACGCATGCCAAGGCCGCTGCGTGCCATCGTCATGTCGAAATTGACATCCTCCAGCACAACACCGGTCATCGAAAACCGCATCGGTGCCGTTGTATCCGCGGTCGCCTCCTTCACCTTGTCGCCGGTGAACGCCTCGATGATGTACGTGAAGTTGAAGGTGCTGTCTGCGCGTTGGTCCATCACCGCCCGCACATGTGCGAGCCTCGATCCACGGAGTTCGATGCGACCTTCCATGAGCGACGAGAGGCTCAGGTTCGACTTCAATTCGCCCGCATAGAGCATCGTATCGCCGCGGTGGTCCAGCACCAGCAGGCCATCGAGTGCGACCCCGGCGGGAAAGCGCAGCGCGAACCGCTCCAAGCGCACCGGTGTCCCGATCTTTTCTTCGAGGATGCCGACGGCTTTCGACCGAACGAACTCCTGGATCGGCGGGAGGTAGACCAGCAGGATCACGAGGGCGATCAACACCGGAGGCAGCAAGACCACCCACACCAGAACACGCAGTAACCGCCGCTTCCATCGCGAGCGCAATGGAGCCGCTACCGGTTTTTGCTGGTCCGCTGGTGGCATGAACTATGGTGCGAAACGCCAACAACATACCACCGCGCGGTATTTGGGATCCGCTGCATGGATGCCTGATGTAAGCGGGCTGAAGCTTCTTCCGTTACCACGGCTACGGACCGTGGTGTGGGGAAAGATGTGCTCGATCCGTGGTTCAGAATACCCGTTGCCCAAGGTGGCCTTACAGTCCGAGGATCGATAGCGGACAGTGATCCCCGCTGCATGACATGGCTCGATCGGGCATGAACGGGTAGGTATGCGGCGGCTACTTTCGCGCCTGCCTGTGGGTGGCCGTCCTTCGACTCTGCTCAAGACAGGCCCCAGTTCCCACCATGGCCACCAAGCCGAGCATTCCCAAAGGCACGCGCGACTTCTCTCCCGTGGAGATGCTGCGGCGCAAGTACATCTTCAACACCATCGAAAAGGTTTTCCAGAAGTACGGCTTCCTGCCGCTGGAAACTCCAGCGATGGAGAATCTGGAGACGCTGACGGGGAAGTACGGAGAGGAGGGGGATCGGTTGATCTTCAAGATCCTGAACAGTGGTGATGCATGGGATGGCGTGAGCGACAATGTGAAGGAGAAGCTGAAAGCAGGAGAGCCGGTGCATCCGGGACGTGTGGCCAGCGAACTCGCGGAGAAGGCTCTACGATATGATCTGACTGTGCCATTCGCGCGCTATGTGGTGCAACATCAGAATGAACTCGCTTTCCCATTCAAGCGCTACCAGATCCAACCGGTGTGGCGCGCGGATCGACCGCAAAAGGGAAGATATCGCGAGTTCTACCAGTGCGATGCAGATGTGATCGGGAGCACGAGCTTGTTGAGCGAAGTGGAACTCGTCCAACTTTTCGATGATGTGTTCACCGCGCTCGGATTGAAGGTGGTGGTTAAGATCAACGACCGCAAAGTGCTCAGCGGCATCGCGGAGGTCTGCGGCCAGCCGGAGAAGGTGGTGGACATCGTCACGGCCATTGACAAGCTGGACAAGATCGGCCGCGAGAAAGTGGAGGAGGAGATGCGTGCGAAAGGCGTGCGCGACGAAGCCATCAAAGGCATCGCACCGCTCTTCGAGCTGAAGGGGAGCTGGAGCGAGCAGAGGCCGATGCTGGAACAATGGCTGGCATCCTCATCCATCGCGCAGCAAGGCTTGAAGGACCTCTCGTTCACATTCAACGCCGCTGGGTCATTGAAGAGCGCAGTGCTCGAATTCGACCCGACGCTGGCCCGAGGTCTCGATTACTACACCGGCGCCATCTTCGAAGTGAAAGCTGCGGAGGGCACACTGCAAAGCAGCATCTGCGGTGGTGGCCGTTACGATGATCTCACCGGCATTTTCGGTTTGAAGAACGTGAGCGGTGTGGGCATCAGCTTCGGAGCGGATCGCATCTATGATGTGCTGCTGGAGACGAACAAGTTCCCTGCGGAACTGGGAAGCAGCACCAAATTGCTCTTCGCGAACTTCGGTGATAAGGAAGCCATGCATTGCTTGAAGCTCTTACGTCAAGTGCGCGAGGCGGACATCGCTTCGGAGTTGTATCCGGACCAGGCCAAGCTGCCCAAACAGTTCACCTACGCGGAGAAGAAGGGCATCCCGTACGTTGCGATCGTCGGCGAGACGGAGATGAACGAAGGGAAGGTGACACTGAAGAAGATGGGGGCGAACGAGAAGGGTGATGCGATCACGATGGAGGAACTCATCCAACGCATGAAGGCATGAGCAAGCCCCACTTGATCGGTACTGTTGGTCTTGAGCTTCGCGAACTGGAGCACATTCTGGATTCGCGCACACCCATCGCGCTCGGTGCCGATGCGCTCGCGGCTGTCAAGCGTAGTCACGCCTATTTGCTGGATCGCTTGAAGAAGAGCGATGCACCGATCTACGGAGTCAACACCGGCTTCGGCGCCCTGCACAACACAAGCATCGCGAAGAAGGATCTGGCGCAGTTGCAGAAGAATTTGGTGATGAGCCACGCCTGCGGCAGCGGTGATCCGGTGCCTGCGGATATCGTGCGCGCGATGCTGGTGCTGAAGGTGCAGAACATGGCCTTCGGTCATAGCGCCGTGGCACCCGCTACGGTTCAGCGCCTCATCGACATGTACAATGCCGATGTGCTGCCGGTGGTGTACGAACGCGGTTCGCTCGGTGCAAGCGGCGATCTCGCTCCGCTCGCGCACCTGAGCCTTCCGCTTTTGGGTCTTGGTGAAGTCATCGTCGCAGGCAAGCGCATGTCCAGCGCACAGGCATTGAAGAAGTTCGGCTGGAAGCCACTGGAGCTCGGTCCGAAGGAAGGACTGGCGCTGCTCAACGGTACGCAGTTCATGAACGCGTACGCCTCGTTGCTCACCTTGAAAGCAACGCGACTTGCGCACCTCGCTGATGTGATCGCGGCCATGTCGCTGGATGCGTACGACGGCCGCATCGAGCCCTTCCATGCTTCGGTGCATGCGGTGCGCCCGCATCCCGGCCAGGCGGTGGTGGCGGGACACATGCGCGATCTGCTCAAAGGCAGCGCATTGATCGAACGCAAGAAGGAGCATGTGCAGGATCCGTATTCGTTCCGCTGCATTCCGCAAGTACATGGTGCATCACGTGACGCCATCGCCTACGTGGAGCGCGTGGTGGAATGCGAACTCGAATCGGTAACGGATAACCCGACCGTGTTCGACGACGAGGATCTGGTGATCAGCGCCGGTAACTTCCACGGTCAGCCGCTTGCGCTCGCGCTGGACTTCCTTGCGATCGCTGTTGCCGAGTTGGGTAGCATCAGCGAACGACGCACCTACAAGCTGGTGGGCGGTCAGCGCGGCTTGCCTGCCTTCCTCGTTGCGAAGCCCGGACTCAACAGCGGCTTCATGATCCCGCACTACACGGCGGCATCCTTGGTGAGCGCGAACAAGCAACGGTGCATGCCCAACAGTGTGGACACCATCGACAGCAGCAACGGGCAGGAGGACCATGTGAGCATGGGTGCTGCCGCCGCGATCAAGACCTGGCAGGTGGTGCAGGATGTGGAGCGCATCCTCGCGATCGAACTTTTCACCGCTGCACAGGCGTTGGAGTTCCGTCGCCCGGCCAGGAGCTCGGCCCGCATTGGCTCGCTGCATGCTGCATTGCGTGAGCGGGTGCCCTTCGTGAAGGAGGATGTGGTGATGCACGACCTGATGGAAGCGTCGCTGGCCTTTCTGCAGAGCCTGCCCATTTCGTAGGGCCTCACGGCACCACGAAGCGGATCGCTTGCTCGCCCTGATCCGTGCTAACACTGGCGAAGTACACACCCGTTGGTAGTCCGTTCAGGTCCAGGCGCGCAGAAGACCCGTTGGCGCGATCGGCCGACACGAGCAGCGTACGTCCCGTAAGGTCGTGCAAGCGAACAGCGCGTAGAACGGTATTCCCGCATGACAGGAACAAGCTGTTCGTCGCGGGGTCGAAGTAGCTCCGTAAGTCGGCGTCCTGCCGAACCGATATTCCAGTGTTCATCTCCAGCGAGATCCCGTCAAAGTAGCCTGGTGTTGGATTGATCGGTCCACCGATGAAACCGCTGGTTAGCACCACAACCGCAGTGTCGCCCCCATTGAGCTCAACGGTATCGGTGATGGACATGTAGGTCCAAGTGAAGTCCGTCGTTCCAACGAGGTCGTCGTAGATGACCTGCCCATTGTCCAAGGTGCCAATACCAATGTACGCACCGAGGCAGATCACATCGTCATCGCAGCGTAACCAACCGCTCACGGTCACCAACTGCCCATCGACGAGATCGGGCAACCGCTGGAAGATGTAGCTTGGGAAGCAGCCCTTGGCATGGCCGGGTTCCTTGGTCACACACCACGAGCCACTGCCGGGTGCGGCGGTGTTCGGCTGACCTGGATCGGAACATGCCCATTCCCAACCCTCAATGCTTGGTGCTCCGGCTTGTTCGAAGCTGCCGTTGAACAATTGGGCGGAACCGGGCGCTGCGCAAATCAGCATTGTAGTGAGGAGAATGTGGCGCATGTGGGTGTGTTCTATGTTCTGCAAGACACGCGGAAGTTCGTGAATGCTGCCCTCGTGGAGCCGTCTGCGCGATCCGTTCCGAACTTCGCCGCCATGGAAGAACTCTTCTCCCTCGCCTCCCTCATCAGCTTGATCACGCTCGCCCTGCTCGAGATCGTGCTGGGCATCGACAACGTCATCTTCGTCAGCATCATTCTGGGGCGCATGCCCGAGAAGGACCGCCTGAAAGCGCGACGCCTGTGGATGGTGCTCGGCATCCTGATGCGCAGTGGACTGCTCATAGGGCTCGGATGGTTGGTGCACAACGGCGAGAACGAGCTCTTCTCCTTGATGGGCTATGGCTTCAACCTGCGCAACTGCATCATGTTCTTCGGCGGTTTGTTCCTGCTCTACAAGGCGGTGAAGGAGATCCACCACAAGCTGGAAGGAGAGGAGGTGGGTTCCGACAAGGCAGTGAAGAACGTCGGCTTCGGTGCGATGATGACGCAGATCATACTCGTGGACGCCGTGTTCTCCTTCGACAGCATCGTAACGGCGATCGGATTGGCGGATCACATCGAGATCATGATCATCGCGGTGATCATCGCCATGATCGTGATGTTCTTCTTCGCCAACGCCATCAGCAGCTTCATCGAAAAGCACCCCGCTCTGAAGATGCTTGCGCTCTCCTTCCTGGTCATGGTGGGCTTCATGCTGTTCTTCGAGGGCCTCGAGCCGATCCACCACAGCGAGATCCCGAAGGGTTACGCATACGTGGCCATGGCCTTCAGCTTCGGTGTGGAACTGCTGAACATGCGCGCGCGCAAGTCGCATGTGGTGAAGTTGAACAGGTAGACGGTGTTGTCGTCAGCATGGACCTTTATCTGATCCCGGGTCTGGGCGCTGATCACCGGCTGTTCGATCGGTTGGCACTACCGGAGCACACGCTGCACTACCTGGACTGGCCACGTATGCCGGAGCATGCCAGCTTGCGCCAATTCGCGCAGGAGCTTGCCCACAAGATCGATCGCAGCCGACCGCATGGATTGCTCGGAGTGAGCATGGGCGGAATGGTCGCGCAGGAACTTGCGGCCATCACGGACCCGAAGTGCGTGGTCCTGATCAGCAGCTGGAAGGGCAGGAGCGAGATGCCTTGGAACATCCGGATGATGCGGGGTCTGCGGCCGGAACGGATGGTGACCGATGTAATGGTGCGGCGCGTGGTGCCTTTCCTGCGGATCTTGCGATGGACCTTGGGAATGGAGGACCGCGCCTCGCAGGAACTCGGTCAGCTGATGCTCTCCACGTTCAGCGCGCGGGATCTTCGGGTGATGATGGACGCGGTGATCCATTGGAACGGGCCGACTTCACCGTTGAAGAAGCTCGTGCATATCCATGGCGACAAGGACCGCTTGATGCCGATCAGCTTGATCAAGGAGCCCATCGTGGTTCCGGGTGGCACCCACTTCATGGTGTACAGCAGGGCCGAAGAAGTGAGCGCGGCCGTTCGCCGCGCTCTTCTCGATCGAACCTAGGTCCGGCTAGCCGCCAGCCAGCTTGAAATTGATGGGCAGGCGATAGCGGACCTTCACCGGATGTCCGTTGTCGACCCCGGGCTTCCAACGCTTCAGTTTGCGGACCACACGCACCGCTTCGGCATCCAAGGTTCGGCTAACGCCGCGCAAGACTTCCACGCTGGTCACCTCGCCGCTTTCGTTCACCACGAAGCTCACGAACACCTTGCCCTGTTTGCCTCCGCTGATGTCGATGTCCGGGTAGCGGATCATATCGGTAAGGTCGTTGTACAGCCCGGGCATGCCGCCTGGATATTCCGGAGCCATGTCTGCCATGGCAGCATCCACGATCAGCGAGGTGTCGCGCTCGCCACCGGTGGGGCCTACCGGTCCGACGGGACCTACCGGGCCAACTGGGCCAACCGGGCCAACCGGACCGACCACGCGGGCCGAGGTGTCAACGACCGGAACCACCTTCACGGAATCAACCACGAGGGGGTTGGCGAAGGGATCGGGGTTGGGGTTCGGTTGTGGTGGGGTTGGAACGGCTCGGGGAGCAGGTGCTGGTGTGGGCTGTGGTACCTCGAAGATGACCCCATCTTCAGGCTTGGGTAGGCTGGACGGTATCTCCAATGGCTTGGTGGCCAGGAGCTTCGGGAGTACGAGAACGGAACCAACGAGGAGGGATGCAGTTCCGAACGCGATCATCATCACGCGGTGGTGCTCCCGGCGAATGGTGTACGCACCGTAGGCTTGGTTCCGCCCGGCGAAAACCACTTCATTGCGCGTGCTGGAAAGCACGTTGCTCCAGCCAGTGCCGGTGGCTAGCAGGGCGGCGAACACAAGGAGCAGGAGGAGGGATGCTGCGAGGATCATGGTGGTGTCTTTTTGGGGTGAACGGTGACCGATCACCCAGCCGTACACGCGACCCTGCCATTCCGTTCATAGGATATACAGGTCCGGGGAGCTGGCCGTAGCGAAAGCCGGGGCAGGCAACGGTCCGTCCCCGGCGGCCGTCCTAATACAGCGGACTTGGTTGATAAAACCCTTGCGAGCAGCGGGCTACGTGAAAGTCCACCCCGGTAGTTTGCACCCGATAACGTGTGCCTTGATGAACCTCAGCCTGCGCTGTAGCCTCCTTCTTGTTGTGTTGTCGCTCCTGGCGGGCGATGCGTTCGGGCAGCCGTGCAACCTGAACGTGAACATTACCCCGGCCAACCCCACGCCTATCTGCGCGGGTGCTTCGGTACAGCTGAACAGCAATATCAGCAACGGGAACAATCCCTATACCTATAGCTGGACACCCATTGCGGGCCTGAGCGATCCCACGATCGCCAACCCGGTCGCCTCACCCACTTCCACCACGGTTTACACGCTCACCGTTACGGACGATGATGGTTGCCAGGACAACGATAACGTCACGGTGACCGTGAACCCTACGGCCGATGCCGCTATGACCAGCCCGAACGCGGCCTTCACGGTGTTCAATGGTGAAGCCACCTTCTACAAGTGTTCGGCCAACCCGACCTCCTCCTTCCAATTCGATTTCTCCGGGACCGCAGCAGCCGGTAGCACGCACACCATCAATTGGGGTGACGGCTCACCGAACTTCACTTCCAACGGGGCCACCTGGCCCACCCAGGCTCACACCTATAGCCAAGGGATCAACACCATCACGTACACGATCACCCAGCCCAATGGCTGCGGCGACACCCAGACCTACAATGTATTCCTCGGCACCAACCCGGCTGGTGCGCTGGTGAACCCCGGTAGCACCCAGGGCTGCGGACCCATCACGCTCACCTTTCCGATCGTTGGCTGGGCTACGAACACGCCGGGAACGATCTATACCATCACCTTCAACGATGGCACTCCGCCCATCCAGTATTCGCATCCGCCACCTGCATCCATTACGCACATCTTCAGCATCGGCTCCTGCGGAACCACGAGCACGGATGGTGTGAACACCTACCAGAACAGCTTCTCGGCGAACATGCTCGTGGAGAACCCTTGCGGTACCAGCGGTAGCACGATCCTGCCCATTGTGGTGAGCCTTGCGGGCAGTACAGATTTCACCATTAGCCCGAGCGACACCGCGTGCGTGAACACCACGGTGACCTTCACCAGTACGAGCATCGGGAACGAAGTGCAGGGCAACAGTTGCGACATCACACCAGCCCTGCTTTGGAGCATCACTCCTGCCGCGGGCTGGAGCACCGGTGGCACGCTTGGCAACGATAACGGGTTCACGGGTGCCAACTACGATCCGAGTTCGTGGATCTCGGGCAGTACGAGCCTGGGCGTCAACTTCACCACACCGGGTGTTTACACCATTCGGTTGATCAGCGGCAATAGTTGCGGAGGCGATACGCTTTCTCGCACCGTGTGCATTGAGCAACCACCTGTTCCCTCGTTCACGCTTTTGCCGGCTCCGTTGTGCGCACCCTATGCACCGGTGAACACGAACACCAGCGTATTCGGACAGAATTGCCAGATCACGCACCAATGGACGGTGAACGGGGTGGCCTCCGTTTGTGGTGGTGCGGCTTGGAATCTCACGAGCGGAACATTGACGAGCCTTCAGCCGCAATTCGCCTTTACGTTGCCCGGTACGTACACGGTACAGTATCAGGCCATCAACACCTGCAACGTGCCGCCAGTGCAGCAGGTGTTCAGTATCGCCTCGCCACCGCAGGTCAGTATCAACCCGTTGTCAGGGATCTGCGCCACGCAATGCGTGAACCCGAGCGCAGTGGTGCAGAACTGTGGCTCTCCGATAACCACCTACGCATGGAGCTTCCCCGGCGGCACGCCCGCGAACTCGGCGGCTGCTTCGCCGGGTTCCATCTGTTTCAATAGTGCGGGCAGCCCCACGCTTTCGGTCACGGTGACCAACGCGTGCGGCAACGCAACGGCGAACGCGAACCTCGCCATTGGCACCTTGCCACCGTTGCCGGTGATCGCCAGCAATAGTCCTGTATGTGCAGGGCAGACCTTGTCGCTCTCCGCAACACCGATCCCGGGTGTCACCTTCCAATGGACCAATCCGCAAGGAACGGTGATCAGCAACGCCGCCTCGGTGACAATCCCCAACATCACAGCCGGGAATGCGGGCGTGTACTCGGTGGTGGCGATCAGCAGCGGTTGCTCAGGCCCGGCCGCCACTGTGAACGTGCAAGTGATCGCGGCGCCAACGGTGACGGTGAACCCGCCGAGCGCGGCGATCTGCAATGGACAAAGCACTACGCTCACCGCGAACGGTGCGGGCAATTATCAGTGGTTCATCGGTGCGACGCTCATTGGTACGGGTCCAACGATCACCACCAGCCCTGCGTTGACCACCACCTATACGGTCTCCGGTGATCTCGGCGGCTGTCCCGGAAGCACCACGGTGAATGTGACCGTGTATCCGTTGCCAGTGGTGAGCGCTGGTGTCGACCAGACATTCTGTGATCAAGCGATCCCGACGAACCTCGTGGGTGCCCCCGCTCCGGGTGCATGGAGCGGTGCAGGTGTCACGGCCGCAGGTGTGTTCACACCAACCCCCGGCCAATTGGGAGTTGTTACGCTCACCTACACGCACACCAACGCGAACGGCTGCACAAGCACGGACCAGGTTGATGTGACCGTGCAAGCGGTGACGCAATTCGCCGATGCGGGTCCCGATGTTTCCATGTGCCAAAGCAATACACCAACCCAACTGAATGGATCGCCAGCAGGCGGAACATGGGTGGGTGCTGGCCCGGGTGGCTGGTTCACGCCTAGCACCGTGGGCAACTTCAACGTGACGTACAACTATGGGACGGGCACGTGCGCAACGAGCGATCAAACGATCGTGAACGTTGTTCCTGCCACCATCCTCGTTGTGCCTCCTGATTTCAACGGATGCGCGGATGCAGCGCCCATCGCATTGAACGGTGTTCCTGCGGGTGGCACTTGGAGCGGCACCGGCGTTAGCGGCCCCCCATGGGAATTCGATCCCGGAAGTGTGCCGGGTGGCACGCATGTGCTCACCTACAGCTTCGCCAATGCGAGCGGTTGCGCATCCGTTGCTACGATGAACGCAACGGTCAGCCCGCTGCCCGTGGTCAACGCTGGTCCTGATGTTGTGCTGTGCGATCAACCGATCCCCTACCAGCTTGGTGGTGCACCAGCAGGTGGAACATGGACCGGAACCACCATCGCCGTTACTCCTTCGGGTGAGATCACGCCTGCCGGTGTGGCCAACGACATACTTACCTATAGTTACACCGATGCGAACGGTTGCTCGGCGAGCGACCAGATCACCGTGGACATCCAGCCTGTGGTGGTGCCTGCGGACGCTGGTCCGGATGCAGCGGTGTGCGTTGCCAGTGGTCCGCTGCAATTGAACGGAACTCCGGTCGGCGGATCGTGGAGCGGTCCACAAGTGGATGCGGCGGGTTTGCTCGATACGAGCATACCCGGCAGCTATACGCTCACCTATTCCTTTGGCGCAGCGACTTGTTTGTTGCAGGACCAAGTGACGATCACGGTGAACGATCTGCCGATCGTTGATGCAGGAACGGACATCGCCGTATGCCTTGATGGTGGCTTGCAGCAACTGACAGCGAACCCTGCAGGTGGGACCTGGAGCGGCACTGGTGTGGATGCGGCCGGTCTCTTCGATCCGTTGCTGGCATTGCCCGGTGGCAATCCGGTGAACTACCAGTACACCGATCCAGTTACAGGTTGCTCCAACAGCGATGGTGCTCTCGTGACCGTGTATCCGCTACCCACGGCCGATTTCACCAATGCGCCGATCGCATGCGCAAACGTACCGTTCGCGTTCACGAACAACAGCGTGGGTGCGAATACGGCGGAGTGGGACTTCGGTGACAATACCACCTCCTTCGTCACGGATCCTTTCCACACGTATACCACCACGGGTGTGTTCAATGTGATGCTCGTGGCAGGTACGGGCGCGGGTTGCACGGATACCATCTACAGCACGGTGCAAGTATGGGATGTTCCGCAAGCGGTGCTCACGCTCAGCGCCGATACCGGCTGCGGTCCGTTGAGCATCGACTTCGACAACTTCTCCGTTGGCGATGGGCTCACCTACGAATGGGACTTCGGTGGCTTGGGCACTAGTACCGATCAGTGGCCGCCAGCGTTCATCTTCCCGGAAGATCCCCAGGATGCCATCACGTATCCCATTTCGCTCACTGCAACCAACGTTTGCGGGAACGATTTCGCCAGTTCCACGGTGACGGTGATGCCGGCTCCAACAGCGGTCTTCGGCCCGAACGTGGACGTGCATTGCAGCTACGCCGATGTGCCCTTCGCCAATGTGAGCTACGGACTGCCGGACGCCTTCGAGTGGGACTTCGGTGATGGGACAGGAAGCAACTCCTCGGCTACGATCGTGACGCACGCTTATGTTGCCGACACGATGAACACGCCGTTCACCATCACGCTCATCGCGAGCAACGATTGTGGAAGCGATACCGCGCAGTACACGATCACGGTATTGCCGAACGATGTGGTGTCCTTCTTCAATGTGGATCCCGTGCAGGGCTGCGCGCCTCTGACGGTTGATCTGACGCATTACACCAGTGGTGATACCGCGCTTTACTGGGACCTCGGCGATGGCAACTTCAGCCTTGCGGAGGACCTCTCGCACACCTACAACCTGCCCGGTACGTACACGATCGAACTTTCGGCCTTCGGCTGCGGATTCGATGCGTACAGCCAACAGGTCACCGTATTGCCCTCGCCGGTGGTATCGTTCAACACCACGCCAACGGAGGTATGCGTTGGCGAGGAGTTCACGTTCACGAACACGTCCGCAGGCATCACCGGTTCGCAATGGACCTTCGGTGATGGCGGAACGTCCTCGCTCACGAATCCGTCCTACAGTTATGCTTCGAGCGGGACCTTTCCCGTGACGCTCACGGTGATCGCCGCGCTGAACGGATGCAGCGCCTCGCTCACGCAGAACGTGACGGTTAACACCACACCGGTGGCCGCTTTCACCGTGGATCCCGGCGCGGGCTGCATCGATCTGGACGTGGCGTTCACCAACAACAGTTCCGGTGCGAGTTATTACTCGTGGGATTTCGGCGATGGCAACACGAGCGGAGCGCCATCCCCTTTCCATACTTACACGGTACCCAACAGCTATACGGTCACCTTGATCGCCGAGAACGTGAACGGTTGCAGCGATACGATCACCGCCCCGGTGGTAGCGCATCCGCTGCCCATGGCGGACTTCACCTTGAGCGCCGATGAGAGTTGCACATCACCGGTGACGATCCAAACAACCAACCTGTCGCAAGGGGCGGTGAGCTACGACTGGGACTTCGGTGTTGCAGGTACTTCCGTATTGAACCAACCGACCATCACCTACAATGGCGCTGGTTCCTACATCGTGCGACTGGTCGCGACCAACCAGTTCGGTTGCACCTCCGACCACACCGAGAACTTCATCGTACACCCGACACCGCTTGCGTCCTTCTTTGCATTGCCGCAGCCAGCGTGTGCGGGTCGCCCGATCTCCTTCACGAACACGTCTATCAACGCGAGCAGTTACCATTGGCTCTTTGGTGACGCGACCGGTTCACAGGCGGACGCTCCCTTGCACAGCTATGCTCAAGCGGGTGATTACACGATCACGCTCATCGCCATCGGCGCTGGGGGGTTGCAGCGATACGCTCGTGGTTCCCGGTGGCATCGAGGTGAACCCCACACCGTACGCCGACTTCATGACCGATACGTTGGTGAGCCTGGCCAATGCGCTCCAGTTCAGCAACCTCAGCCAGGGCGCTGTCTCCTATACGTGGGACTTCGATGATGGTGAAAGCTCAACGGAGGTCCATCCGTTGCATGTGTTCCCGGCGGATGGTGGTGGTTTCGTTGTTTGTCTGACGGCGGTGAATTCCTTCGGTTGCCCTGACACGCTTTGCAAGTTCACGATCGTCAATAGCGATCCGCTGATATACGTCCCGAACACGTTCACACCGAACGATGATGACCGCAACGAGACCTTCCGTCCGGTCCTGAACGGCTACACTGCCGAGGCCGGATGGAAGTACAAGTTCATGGTCTTCGATCGCTGGGGGCTGGAGATCTTCAACACCACGGACCGCGAGGAAGGATGGGATGGCACCGTCGGCGGCAAGGAGCCCGTGATCGATGTCTACATCTGGAAGGTGGTGGTGGAGCGCGATGGTGATGCCGATGATTTCATCGGGCACATCAACCTTCTGAAGTGATCAGCGACCGCGTTTCGGCGCTTTCGCCCCCAAGGCCACTGGTGTGGCTGCAGGTGTGCCACGGTCATCTTTCCGCATCGCCGCATCGTCCAACTCGCGGCTCTCTTGCAGAACAGTGGGTTGGGGACCGGGTGCATAGGGGAACCGTTCTTCCGAGTACCGAGCGATCGATCCGTCGGGGTTCACTTCATCGGCACGGTTCGCGGTGATGGTGAACGAGAAGGGAACGCTGGAATTTCCTCCGTTCAGTTCGATCACATCGAATCCCTGCGCCGTCTTGTTCGTGACATAGACCCCTGCGCAGTCACCTTCCAATTGCACGAACACGCGCAATGGATGCTTCTCGTTCACGACGATGTTCTTCGCGAAAATGGGATCGATCGTCACATGCGCGCGCCCGTTCACGAGTTGGCCAGCGCCGTAGTCCTGGAAAAGGTTCTCGGGTGCTTCGGGGCAGGAGAGCGCCACCCGATCGCCATCGAGATCGTTGACGATCGTGTTGACCGTGCCGGGACCGATGATCTTGCGGTTGATGCCACCGGCGTCGCGTACGCCCACATAGGCCCAGGTTTGACCGATCCCTGCGTTTTGAACTTCGAAGTAGCCGCCTGAGGATGCGCCGGCACCGTTGGCGGCAGAGTTGTTCGTTTCAAGCGTATTGACGGTGGTGGTGGCGAACCCCATGACACCATACTGCGCGCCTGTTCCGGCAACACCACAGCCTCTTGCGGGGGTGAATATCGAAGCAATGAGGTTATTCCCTACGCCCACCACCCCCACACCGCTTGCGACGGTCTTTGCGATGGCGAAATCACCGATACCGTTGCCGTTGATGGCGGAACCGCTTCCATTGACCAAGTAGGTACCCGCCGCATTGTTGCCGTAACGAAGGACCGGTACCGGTGGCATTGGTGTTGACAGCGTCCATGCCGAAGCCTGTTGCCGATCCGGACTGGCCGTAGACACCGTAGGCTGCACCTGTAGCTCCGGTTGCATTCCCGCGCACGCCTACGACGAAACCGGTGCCAGTTGGAGCGACGGCAGCCGAGCCAAAGACACCATACCCACCCTGACCAGCGCCGATGGCAGCAGCCGTATTGAAACCACGAACGCCGGATCCCCCGCCAATGGAAGCACTTTGGCCTTGCACCCCGTTCGCCGCAACAGCGGTCGTGTTCGTATTGGCACCAAAAACCCCGGTACCACCAGTGGAAGGAGTGATGCCATACACGCCGTGGGCAGCGCCCGCGGCAGCTGAATTAACGCCAAGGACGCCCATGGTGAAGGCCGGTGCCAGCCGCACCGGTCGCCTCGCCGCGAACCCCGCTGCAACAGATGCGGTCGCGCCGGTACCGAGTGGACCGGTGCCATTGGTGCCCCAGACACCTTCCGAACTGCTGGAGGCTGTCGTGTATGTTCCCATAGATGTCGCCCCAAGATGCGGTGCCCGCGGTGGAGCTCCACCTCCAGCCGTCTCACCATAAACACCGGTTCCATTGCCAGCGGCATACCCGTTCACAGAGAACGTACCGGCCGCATTGTTGATGGAGTTGGTGGTGCCGTTGGTGGTGTTGTTGCCATAAGCGCTGAACGCGTCGCCCGCGAAGATGCCATGGTGTTGTTCAGGACGACGCTGACCCGCAGAGCGACGCGCATGCGTTCATTCGCTGCTGCGGCCGCTCCGGTCTTGATCACCCAATCCACCGCATCGGTGGTGCCGATGAAATTCGTGCCTGCGGTAGTTCCGGCATTTCCGGTACGCGATGTTCTGCGCGAAGCCGGGTGCTACCAGCGTAGCGAGGGCAAGGAAGGAAATGAGCTTCTTCATGGCAACAGGGACTGTGGACCCAAGACGAAAGGTAGGGTGGGAAGCGGCGCTTCGTTCTGGGAACCAGCCGGGAGTGGAACCGCTTGTGATCCCCATCTTCGCGGCATGACCATCGTTTCAGTTCCGGCCAATGTGCGTGCCGCCCTTGAAGCTGTGCTGGACTGTGACGGCTTTTTGGTGGATGAGGAGCAGCGGAAGCACTACGGCCATGATGAAACCGAGAACCTGCAGTACCCGCCTTCCGTGGTGGTGCGCCCCACAAGTACCGAACAGGTCGCTGCGGTGGTGCGGATATGCGCGGAGCATGCCATTCCCATTACTCCCATCGGCGGGCGAACCGGGTTGAGCGGTGGGGCACTGTGTGTGCATGGCGGTGTGGGCATGGCACTCGACCGCATGAACGCGGTCGTTGCGATCGATGACAAGAACCTGCAGGTGACGGTGGAGCCAGGGGTGATCACGCAAGTGCTGCAGGAAGCGGTGGCTGCCAAGGGGCTCTATTATCCGCCCGATCCAAGCAGCCGTGGGAGCTGCACCATTGGCGGCAACATAGCAGAGAACGCCGGTGGACCAAGGGCCGTGAAGTACGGCGTCACCCGCGACTTCGTCCTCAACCTGCAAGTGGTGCTGCCAAACGGTGAGGTGATCTGGACCGGGGCCAACACGCTGAAGAACTCCACGGGCTACGATCTCACGCGGCTTCTCGTGGGCAGTGAGGGTACGCTCGGGATCATCACCAGGGCAGTGCTGCGTCTTGTTCCGCTCCCGAAGGACACGCGCCTCATGCTCGTTCCGTTCCCCAGTGCCATGAAGGCGTGCGAGGCAGTGAGCGCCACGTTCCGCGCAGGCGTTCTACCGAGCGCCATGGAATTCATGGAGCGCGATGCCATTGCATGGACCATGCGATTCACCGACGGACTTCCCACGCAACTAAGCACGGATCCGGAGGCCTATTTGCTCATCGAGGTGGATGGTGATCATGCCGACATGCTCATGCGTGATTGTGAACGCATACTTGAGGTGATGGAGGCGCATGGTTGCGGAGAAGTCCTTTTTGCTGAAACCACCGCCGAGAAGGACGCCCTGTGGAAGATGCGTCGCAGCGTGCCCGTGAGCGTGAAGGCGCACAGTGTTTACAAGGAGGAGGACACGGTGGTGCCCCGTTATGAACTGCCGCGCTTGTTGGCGGGTGTGAAGGAGATCGGCAGGCGGTATGGCTTCAGCAGTGTCTGCTACGGTCACGCGGGCGACGGCAACTTGCACGTGAACATCATTCGCGGGGATCTTTCGGACAAGTTCTGGGAGGAGGAACTCCCCATGGCGATACGCGAGATCTTCGAAATCACCGTATCACTTGGGGGCACATTGAGCGGCGAGCATGGTATCGGGCTGGTCCAGCGACCTTACATGGACATCGCCTTCGACCCGGTCCAGTTGGACCTGATGCGATCGATCAAACGGGTCTTCGATCCGCTGGGGATCATGAACCCGGGCAAGGTGCTGCCGTGATCGTCGGCTACCTGTCGATCGCGCTGATCATCCCACTGACATCGGTTACCAGCTCCATGCCGCTGGGAACATCCTTCTTCGCGAGATCACCGGATCCGGCGAACGCAAGGAGGAAGTGCATACGTTCCTCGGGGAGTTGACGTCGCAGCTCCAGAAGGTAGCGCGGCGCATCGGCGGCTGACGGATGGACCACGAACTGTGCGATGTAGGTGAGTTGCCCGCCGTGGATCTTGGCTACCTGCGCCAGGTCGCTGACGGGAACACTTTGGCCGAGATAGAGCGTGCGTTTGCCGTGGGAACGGAGCAGGTAGTTCACATAGAGCAAGCCCAACTCATGTACTTCCTGGTCCGGCAGAAAGAGCACATGCAGGGAGTCGGTGTTGGTGGGCGTTGGCTGGTTGGCGGTGGCACCGATCAGGCGCTGTCGGATGAGATTGCTCACGAAATGCTCCTGCGCCGGACAGATCGCACTGCTCTGCCAAAGCAGCCCTATGCGTCCTAGCAACATCATGAAGATCTGCTCCACCAAGGCACGGAATCCATGTTCCTGCTCATAGCGGTCGCATATCCGGTCGAAGATCGGTTCCTCGAACCCGAGCATGGCGACCACCAGCGTATTGAGGACCCCATCGACGCCTGGATCCTCCATCGCGGCGGTGCGAACGAGTTTTTCCCGCTCGTCGGCTGTCATCGCAGCGATGCGGGAGATCTTGTGACCACGCTGGTTCAGGAAGGCCACGTTCAGGATCACCTTCAATTCGTCCAGGTCGTAGGTGCGGATGTTCGTATCCGTGCGGTCAGGGGCCAAGAGGCCGTAGCGGCGCTCCCACACCCGAATGGTATGCGCTTTCACCCCGGTGAATTGTTCCAGGTCGCGGATGTGGAAGCGCAATAGGATGTGGCTCATGGCGGATCGTTCGGCAAGATCGTTCGAATGGTCCTAACAACCTGAACGGCGTTCGGTTCGTTCCGCAGGCTGAAGTGGATCACGGTTCCGCGAACAGTTCCTTTTCCAAAACCCCTTCGTGGGTGAGCAGCCAGCGTTTGCGCCAGAGCCCACCGGCATAACCCGTCAGCAGGCCGTTCATCGCGATCACCCGGTGACAGGGCACGATGATCAGGAGCGGGTTGCTCGCACATGCATGGCCCACCGTGCGGGCCACCGCACGTCCGCCGATGCGGTCCGCCAGTGCCTGGTAGGTGCGCGCCTCTTCAAAGGGGATGTCCTCCAATACCGACCATACCAAGCGCTGGAACGGTGTTCCCAGGCGTTGAAGGGGTAGTTCGAAGGATCGGCGCCTGCCAAGGAAATAGGCGTTCAGTTGCTTTTCGGCCTCTACCAGGACCCGCGGTGGTTTCGCGCTGCGCTGTTTGAGCGTGTCGAAGGTCACACGGGTGATCAATTCACCATCGCTTTGGATGTACACCTTGCCGATCGGCGAATCCATCGTGACCACATGGAAGTGAGCGAAAAGCTCCGGCTCACGGGCGGTCAAGCGGGGTGTTCGCTGCGCTGACATGGCGGCTAACTTGCACGCAAAGTAGCACGCATGGCCTGGTTCACTTCCGACTTCAACCAGTTCTTCAAGGACCTCGCGAAGAACAACAACAAGGAATGGTTCGATGCGAACCGCAAGCGGTACGAAGCCAGCGTGAAGAAGCCTTTCGAGGCCTTCGTCACCGAGGCTATCGGGAGGATCGCCAAGCACGATAGAAGCATCGCGGACCTCCAAGCGAAGGAGGCCATCTTCCGCATCAACAAGGATATACGCTTCAGCAAGGACAAGACGCCGTACAAACTCGAGACCTCCGCGATCGTCTCACCAGCCGGAAGGAAGGACCACGCTGTACCGGGCATCTACTTCGCCTTCGGTCCCGAGGCCGTCAAGTTCTATGGCGGCTGCTACTCGCCGGAGAAGGAACAACTCTTCGCTATTCGCGAAGCGATCCTGAAGGACGGCAAGGGCTTTCGCAAGGCGATCGGATCGAAGGCGTTCACCACGCTCTTTGGCACGGTACAGGGCGAAGCGAACAAAGTGCTACCACCGGAGTTCAAGGCTGCTGCCGGAAAGGAGCCGTTGATCGCGAACAAGCAGTTCTACGTGGGTTCCGAGAAGCCCGCGAAACTGGTGACCGACCCCAAGCTGATGGATGCGCTCATGGACCATTGGCTGGCCATGTGCCCTTTCAACGTGTGGCTCGCCAAGGCCTTGAAGTAAGGCCCAACGAAAAGCGCCCGCCGGGTGGCGAGCGCTTTCCGACTTTCACCAAGCGGATCCTAGCGGGCCTTGCCCGAAAGCTCCACAGTGATGTCGATCATGTCGTTGAGCACGTAATCCTTGGAGCCGCTGCTCCAGTTCACTCCATATCTCTGGCGGTCGAAGCTGAGCTTGCCGGTCGCCGTGAAGCTGCTGTCCGCAGCGTTCGGGGTGATGACGATGTCCGTTACGGTCTCGCTGTGCGTGCGGCCACGTACGGTCAGGTCGGCCGTGGCGGTATTGCCGTTCACGCTGGTGATCTTCAACGCAGCGGTGGGGAAGCTGTCCACAGCGAAGAAATCAGGACCCATCAGGTGGCCCATGAGATTGGCCTTGGTGCCTTGCTCACTGCCATCGGGGGCGTAGTTGGTGTCGGTCATGGTGTAGTTCTTCATGTCCACCACGAGTTCGGCCGCTGTCAGGAGACCCTTGTCGGTGGTGAGGTTACCGCTCAGGAAGTTGAGGTTCCCCGTGTGTGCCTTAACGCCTAGTACTGCACCCGAGTAGGAGAGCTTGCTCGCGGCCGGGTCGATCGTGTAGTTCACCACGGTGGCGTTGGGGTCTGCCGCGACGTCGCCATCGGCATTACCGCCGCAGGAGGCCAATGTGGTTGCCACCAGCGCGGTGGAGAACAGAAGAATTGCTTTCATGGAATTGGTTGTGGATGTGTTGCGGGTGCAAATGAACGTCAAAAATAGTTTCCATGGAAAACAATATGATCGATCCTTAGAAGGCTAGCCATCCGAAGGAGTTTGGTCAGTGGAAGGTCCTGCTCTCGCGCACCATGCGGCGCAGCAGTGGGGACGGGCGGTAGCGGTCCTCGCCGTACTCGGCCTGCAAGCGCTCCAAGGTGGAAAGGCAATGCGCCAGTCCTTTCTCGTCCGCCCAACGAAGCAGACCTTTGGGGTAGTTCACCCCCTTGGTCATGGCCAGGTCCAGATCATCCCGGCTTGCAATGCCGAGGTTGAGGGCATCGACGGCTTCGTTGATGAGCATCACCAGAATGCGCCAACAGATGTCCTCGAGGAGTTGAAGGTCGTTCTTGGGTGCAGGTTGGACGGCACCATCTGTGTGAACGTAGTAGCCGCGTCCGCTCTTGCGACCCAAACGTCCGCTTTCCACCTGTCGCTGCTGAGTGATGCTCGGCCGGTAGCGTGGATCGAAGAAGAAGGCTTCGAACACGCTTTTCGTGACCGCGAAGTTGATGTCGTTGCCGATGAGGTCCATCAATTCGAACGGGCCCATCTTGAAGCCACCAACGCTTCTCATCGCGTGGTCGATGGTGACCATGTCAGCGAGACCCTCCTCGTAGATGCGCAGTGCCTCCCCATAGAACGGGCGTGCGACGCGATTCACGATGAAGCCCGGTGTGTCCTTGCACAACACGGGTGTTTTCCCCCACGCCTTCATCAATTCCATGCAGTGCGCGGGCAGCCCTTCGCCCGTGGCAATGCCGGGAACCACTTCAACCAATGGAAGGAGTGGAGCCGGGTTGAAGAAGTGCAGGACGATGACACGTTCAGGCGTTGCGCATGCACCCGCGATGGCCGTGACCGAAAGCGAGGATGTGTTCGTAGCGAGCGCGGCGTCCTTGGCGAGGATCGCCTCCAGATCGGTGAAGAGCTTTTTCTTGATCGACAGGTCCTCGACGATCGCTTCGATCACCAAGCCGCAACGAGCGAGTTCCTTCAGGTCAATGCAGGGCGATATGCGACCGAGGGTCGTTTTGGCTTCATCCGCGCTCAGCTTCCCTTTTTCAACCAGTTTGCTGAAGGTCTTGTTCAAAGCGTCGAGCGCTTTGGTCACGGCATCGACCCGCGTGTCGAACAGCTGCACCGAATGACCAGCCTGTGCTGCTACTTGGGCGATCCCACTACCCATGGTACCTGCGCCGATCACGGCGACCTTCATCGACTTGTCCATGCAGCGAAGATGGGGCAGCGGATCGTTGCTTCGATCAGTCTCCCCGATACACCGGTTTCCTTTTCTCCAGGAACGCCTTTACGCCTTCGCTGTAGTCATGGCTGCGGCCCGCGATCGTCTGCAGTTCGTTCTCCACATCGAGCTGCTGGGTGAGGCTGTTCGTCATCGAGCGGTTCAACGCTTCCTTGGTGAGCGCGATGGCCTTTGTTGGCATGACCGCGAGCTTCTGAGCAAGCGCAGCAGCCTCGTTCATCAATTCGGTATCGCCGGCGCATTTCCAGATCATTCCCTGAGCTTCGGCTTCCTTAGCGGTCACCTTCGGTGCGAGTATCATCTGTCCGAACGCGCGTTGCATGCCCACGAGCCGGGGTAGGGTGAAGGTGCCGCCGCTGTCGGGGATCAAGCCGATGTTGATGAAGCTCTGGATGAAGCTGGCGCTCTCTGCTGCGATAACCAGGTCGCACGCGAAGGCGATGTTCGCGCCAGCTCCTGCGGCAACACCGTTCACCGCTGCGATCACCGGCTTTTTCAGATCACGGATGCGGCGCACGATCGGGTTGTATTGCGTGGTGAGGATGTCCTCGATCTTGGTTCCGGGCGCGATCGCCTCGGCCAGATCCTGACCTGCTGAGAAAGCGCGCCCAGCTCCAGTGATGAGCATGGCGCGCACGGTCGCATCCGCTGCGCACGTGTCCAAAGCATGGATCACCTCCATTGACATCTGCCGGTCGAAGCTGTTGAGCTTGTCCGGCCGGTTGAGGGTGAGCGTGGCCACACCGTCGGCGGTGGTGAAGAGGAGCTTCTCGTAGGTCATGCTGCGAAGGTCAGGTGGTCTAGGTCAATGCTATGCTAGGATCTATCGATAATGCGCATTTGAAATGCCCCTTCGGACACGCCTTGTATCCATGCAATCCACAAGGTCGGCAATCGAGCTTCTCGCTGGTTTCCACGATGCGACCGTTCTCGCGCAGCGGACCGAAGCCGAACGCGGGTACTGTGCTGCAGAAGACCGCCGTTGCCGGCGCGTTCATCGCACTGGTGATGTGCAGTGGGGCGCTGTCGTTCACATAGTTCATCATAGCGCGCTCCATCAGCGCTGCCGTAGCGAGGAGCGAGAGCTTGCCTGCGAGGATCTCGCCACGACCTGACGCTTTCACGATGCGTTCGCACATCGGAACATCTCCTGGCGCACCGATGAGCAGCACGCGAAGGTTCGATGGTAGGGACGTGATCAGCTCGCCCCACTTCTCCTCGGGCCACTGCTTGGTGAACCAAACGGAGGCTGGTGCGATGCAGACGTAGGACATGTGCCCATGTGACCATGTGCCCATGTGGGCATGAGCCTCTGCCTGGTGTTTTTCTGCAGGGTAGAGGCGAGGCAATGGCCGTGATCCGTCGGTCAGGTGCTCGATCAACGCATTCAGCCGGTCCACTTCGTGTCGCCCATCCCCGATCACATGCTTCACCTTGCGCGTGAACAGGAAGCTGAGCGGATTCTTGTCGTAGCCGATCTTTTCTTTCCCTCGGGCGAGAATGGTCATCAATCCCGTGCTGAAGAAGCGTTGTGCGTTGATGATGTGTTCGTATTCCGTCTTGCGCAGTGCACCTATCAAGTTGAAGAGCGCCTTCGTTTTGCCCTTGCGTTTATCCCAAATGTGCAGCCGACGCAAGAAGGGATGCTGATCGAACAGCCCCTCGTTCCCTTTTCGCACGACGAGGTCGATCGCCGCGTCCGGAAAGAAGGCATGGAGCTTTTCGACGATGCTCGTCACCAACACGGCATCGCCCAGGAAGGCGGTCTGGATGACGAGGAACTGTTTGCTCATCCCTTCTTTGCGCCTTCGCGTCTTTGCGGCTTGTTCAGACGGCCACGTTGTGCTCACGAAGTGCTTCGTTGAGCGAGGTCTTCTTGTCGGTGCTCTCTTTTCGCTGACCGATGATGAGCGCACAGGGCACGCCGTATTCGCCTGCTGCGAACTTCTTCGGCACGGTGCCAGGGATCACGACAGAACGCGAGGGCACAATGCCTTTCATCTCCTTTGGTTCAGGACCCGTCACGTCGATGATGCGCGTGCTGGCCGTGAGCACCACGTTGGCACCGAGCACTGCTTCGCTGCATACGCGCACGCCTTCCACCACGACGGCGCGTGATCCGATGAAACAACCGTCCTCGATGATGACCGGCGCTGCCTGCACAGGTTCCAGCACGCCGCCGATACCCACGCCACCGCTCAGGTGTACGTGCTTACCGATCTGCGCGCAACTACCCACGGTGGCCCAAGTGTCCACCATGGTGCCTTCGTCCACATACGCGCCGATGTTCACGTAACTGGGCATGAGGATCACACCCGGCGCGAGGTAGCTTCCATGACGTGCCACCGCATGCGGTACCACGCGCACGCCGAGTTGTGCATATCGCTTCTTCAGCGGGATCTTGTCGTGGAACTCCAGCGGACCCACTTCGAAGGTGTGCATCTGCTTGATCGGGAAGTACATGATCACGGCCTTCTTCACCCAATCGTTCACCTTCCATCCACCGCCGCCATCAGGCTCTGCTACGCGCACAACCCCGCGATCCAATTCCTCCACCACGCGCTCAATGGCCATCACCACTTCGGGGTCGCGCAGCATGGCGCGGTCCTCCCAGGCCTTCTCGATCAATTCGTGCATGGCGCAAAGATGAACGCCGGGCTGACTTCGCCGACCTTTGGCCGATGCCACGTGTCATTGCCATCGACTTCGGACTGAAACGTACTGGGCTTGCCGTGACGGATCCATTGCGCATCATCGCCACCGCATTGGATACGGTGGAATCGGTGAAGCTGATGGACTACTTGAAGGCGTATACAGCGAAGGTGGCGGTGGATGGCTTTGTGGTGGGCCTCCCTTCCAACCTTGACGGAAGTGCCACCTACATTACTGCCAACGTTCATGCCTTCGTCCAAGCACTGCGGGCGACCTTCCCGGACAAGTTCGTGGAGACCGTGGATGAGCGTTTCACCAGCCGCATGGCACAGCAGACGCTGATGGCCAGTGGGAAAGGACGAATGGCACGTCGCGAGAAGGGCCAGTTGGATCGCATCAGCGCCACGATCATCCTACAAGGGTGGATGTCGAAGGGATAAAGGCCTTGCTGCCCATCTGTCAGCCCAAGAATGACCGGCACAGTGGTTGACCTCGGCGGCAACGCCTGTTGAAAAACCACGTTCTAGCAGAGGGTGGCACGGGCGGTACCTTAGCGCCTGACATCCTGACCCCATTCTGTCGATGAACGACATTCTCCATAGCGACCCGAACCTTTTCAGCAGCGAAGCCCTCGAGAACGAGACCGAACTCATTCCCCTCATCACTGCGGAGGACGAGGAGCAGATGAACGCGGAGACCACTCCGCCCGAGCTCCCGATCCTTCCGCTTCGCAATACGGTGTTGTTCCCGGGTGTGGTGATCCCCATCACGGTCGGTCGGGATCGCAGCATCCGGTTGATCCAGGACGTGTATCGCGGCAACAAGACGCTCGGCGTCGTGAGCCAGAAGGACGGTCAGATCGAAGAGCCGCGCGCCGAGGACCTTAACAAGGTGGGCACCATCGCCACCATCATCCGCATGTTGCGCATGCCGGATGGCAGCACCACGGCCATCATCCAAGGCAAGAAGCGCTTCGAGGTGATGGAGATGGTGAAGCTGGATCCCTACTTCACAGCACGCGTGAAGGAGTTCGAGGAGATCCGCCCCGCGAAGGACGACAAGAGCTTCCACGCCTTGGTAAGTTCGTTGAAGGACCTCGCGACCGAGATCATCAAACAAAGTCCGCAGATCCCCACGGAGGCTCAGTTCGCGCTCAAGAACATCGACAGCCCGAGCTTCCTGGTGAACTTCATCAGCAGCAACATGAACGCGGAGGTGGCCGAGAAGCAAAAGATGCTCGAGGTCGCCGATCTGCGCGAACGTGCCAGTCTCTTGCTCGCACACCTGACGAAGGAGCTGCAGATGCTCCAGATGAAGAACGAGATCCAGAGCAAGGTGCGCACCGAGGTGGATCGCCAGCAGCGTGAGTACTTCCTGCACCAGCAGATGAAGACCATCCAGGACGAACTCGGTGGCAACCCCATCGAGACGGAACTGGAGGAGATGCGCATGAAGGCGGCCAAGAAAAAGTGGTCGCTCAAAGTGTCGGAGGTCTTCGACAAGGAACTGCTGAAGCTGCAGCGCATGAACCCGGCCGGTGCGGAGTTCAGCGTGCAGTACAACTACGTGCAGTTTCTGCTGGAACTCCCTTGGGGCGAATACAGCAACGACAAGTTCGAACTGAAGAACGCCCAGAAGATCCTGGACCGCGATCACTTCGGACTGGAGAAGGTGAAGGAGCGCATCATCGAGCACCTCGCCGTGTTGAAGTTGAAGAACGACATGAAGGCGCCGATCATCTGCCTCTATGGTCCTCCTGGCGTGGGTAAGACCAGCTTGGGCAAGAGCATGGCCGAAGCCCTTGGCCGGAAGTACGTGCGCATGAGCTTGGGCGGCCTGCACGATGAGAGCGAGATCCGCGGGCACCGTCGCACCTACATCGGTGCCATGCCCGGCCGTTTGATCCAGAGCCTGAAGAAGGCTGGTACCAGCAATCCTCTGTTCGTTCTGGACGAGATCGACAAGGTGGGCAAGGACTTCCATGGGGATCCGGCGAGCGCGTTGCTCGAAGTGTTGGACCCCGAGCAGAACAGCAACTTCCACGACAACTTCGTGGACATCGATTACGACCTGAGCCGCGTGATGTTCGTGGCCACGGCCAACAGCCTCAGCACCATCCACCCGGCCCTGCGCGACCGCATGGAGATCATCGAGGTGAACGGCTACACGGAAGAGGAGAAGGTGGAGATCGCGGTGCGGCACCTGTTGCCCAAGCAGTTCAAGGAGAACGGCATCAAACCCAAGCAGCTAAAGCTCGCTCCGGGTCTGTTGCAGGCGATCATCGAGCAATACACGGATGAGAGCGGTGTACGCACTTTGGAGAAGCGGATCGCCAAACTGGTGCGCTTCCGCGCCAAGCAGATCGCGCTGAAGCAGAAATACAATGTCACCATCGGTGTCGACGATCTGGTGAAGATCTACGGCCCCAGTCATGCGCGCGACAAGTACCAAGGCAATGACGTGGCCGGTGTGGTCACTGGCCTTGCTTGGACACCCACTGGCGGGGACATCCTCTTCATCGAGACGAGCATCACCAAGGGTGAAGGCAAGCTCACGCTCACCGGCAACCTGGGCGATGTGATGAAGGAGAGCGCGATCATCGCGCTGGAATACCTGAAGGCGCACAGCGACATCGTCGGCATCGAGGCCGATGTGTTCAAGCGCTGGAACGTACACGTCCACGTTCCGGAGGGTGCCACTCCGAAGGACGGTCCTTCTGCCGGCATCACCATGCTCACCAGCATCGCCAGCGCGTTCACACAGCAGAAGGTGCGCAAGTTCGTGGCCATGACCGGCGAGATCACTTTGCGCGGTCGTGTGCTTCCGGTCGGTGGCATCAAGGAGAAGATCCTCGCAGCGAAGCGCGCAGGCATCAAGGAGATCATCCTGAGCGCTGACAACCGCAAGGACATCGAGGACATCGACGCGCGCTACACCAAGGGCATGAAGTTCACCTATGTCACCGAGATGATCGAGGTGGTGAAGCACGCCCTGCTCAAGGAGAAGGTGGAGAACGCGTTGAAGGTGGCGTAGGGCATGTGCTCATGTGGGCAAGTGTCCATGTGGTCATGAACAGCCACGATCTTCGCCGTCTCCCGAAAGATCGGGATGGATCACATGCACCCGCGCGAGATCTCCATTTCTGGTTTCTCCTACGACCTTCCGGAGGACCGCATTGCGCAACAACCGCTTGCCAAGCGTGATGCGAGCAAGTTGCTCGTGTATCGCAATGGCGTGATCACCGATCGGCGCTTCAGCGATCTGGCCGAGGAGCTTCCGCCGAACGCCTTGCTCGTCCTCAACGACACCCGCGTGGTGAACGCGCGCTTGGTCTTCCAACGCTTCACTGGGGCACGCATAGAAGTCTTGTGCTTGGAGCCAGCCGATGGGAAGCCGGTGGAACAAGCCTTCGCTGAGCGAGGAACCTGTGAGTGGCAGTGTTTCGTCGGCAACGCGAAGCGCTGGAAGGATGGGGAGGTGCTCGTCTTCGACTATGGAAGGACTGAACTGAAGGCCGTGCGGTCGGCTGCGGAGCGGATCGTGTTCTCATGGTCGCCTGCTGAACTTTCCTTCGCGGAAGTGCTCGAACGCATGGGCCATGTTCCGCTACCGCCGTACATGAAACGCCCCGATTCCGAAGGGGACAAGGAGCGGTACAACACGGTCTTCGCAAAACACGATGGTTCCGTGGCGGCACCCACGGCCAGCTTGCACTTCACCCCGCATGTGCTCGATGGGTTGAGGCAGAAGGGAGTGCGCACCGCCTCGCTCACGCTGCACGTTGGAGCGGGAACATTCCTGCCGGTGAAAAGCGAGCGGATGGAAGGACATGCGATGCACCACGAACAAGTGCGGATCCCACTTGCGACCTTAGAGGCACTTGTCGCGCAACAGACCAGTGGACCGATCGTGGCCGTTGGCACCACGGCGCTGCGCACAATGGAGAGCATCTATTGGCATGGCGTAAAGCTCCTGCAAGGCAACGCTGGGGATGAACTGGACGTGGGGCAGTGGGAGCCTTATGAGACCGCTGGCTCCAAGCTGCCTTCAACGAGCGAGACGCTTGCGGCCGTGATCCAAGATCTTCGAGCGCGAGGGGAGGAGCGACTTGTCGGCCGCACACAACTCTTGATCGCACCCGGCTACACCTTTCGTTTTGCCGACGCATTGATCACCAACTTCCACCAGCCGGGTAGCACTTTGCTTCTTCTCGTAGCGGCATTCCTCGGTCCACAATGGCGTGGCGTCTATGACCATGCGCTGGGCAACGGATATCGCTTCCTGAGCTATGGGGATGGTTCGTTGCTTTGGCGTCCAAGAGCAGGTCAATGATCCACCCATACAATACCCTCCGCCTATCTTCGTTCCCACCGCGTATGAGCCGCTACATCCTCGCCCCGCTCGTCCTATTGTCCTCGTTCGCATCCGCCCAACTCGGTGGCCAGACCGCTTTCCGTGTGTTGGACATTCCCGCTTCGGCGCGTTCTTCGGCGCTGGGCGGCAACTACATCGCGGTGCAGGACAACGACATCAACCTGGGCATCTTCAACCCGGCGCTGTTGAACCGTGATATGGGACGGCAGGTGGCCTTGAGCTATCTGCCCTATTTCGAAGGGATCAAGGTGGGCTATGCCAGCTATGCGCACCATTGCGACAGCATCAAGACAACCTTCACGGGTACGGTCCAGTACGTGGACTACGGCACCTTCACCCGTATGGATGAGACTGGACTGGAGACGGGCCAGTTCCAGGCTGGTGAATACGTGTTCCAAGTGGGAGCAGGCCGCGCCATCGACAGCCTCTTCAGCATTGGTGCGAACGCCAAGTTCATCACCAGCAATCTGGACACGTACACGGCCTCGGCGTGGGCGGTGGACATCGGTGGTGTGTTCGTGAAGAAGAAGCTCGGCCTTACGGTGGCGGGTATGTTGCGCAACATCGGTTACCAGACGAGCACTTATACCGAGGAACGCGAGGACCTGCCGTTCCAAGTGCAACTCGGCGTCACCTACAAGTTCAAGCACGCTCCCTTCCGGCTGGGCCTCATGATGGAGCAGTTGCAGCAATGGGACCTCACGTACGACGATCCCAATGCCACTGTGGAAGTGGATCCCACCACGGGCGAGGTGATCGAAGAGAAGGTCAGCACTGTTAAGAAGGTCTTGTTGCATACCGTGCCTAGCGCAGAGGTCCTCTTGAGCAAGAATTTCATGCTGCGTGTAGCCTATAATTTCCGCCGACGCGATGAAATGGTTCTTGCCGATAAGCCGTCTGCCGTGGGGCTCAGTTTCGGGCTTGGTTTGAAGGTGAGCAAATTGCACCTGAGCTACGGCTTCTCACAGTTGAACCTCGCCGGTATTTCCAACACCTTCACATTGGCGGTGCGCTTCTCGGATTTCCAGAAGGAGGAAGGGTAGGACTCATTGTCAGGTGAGGCATCCGGATGCGGAGTCGAAGGACGAACCATGACCTCGTAGTCACCCTTCGACAGGCTCAGGGTGACAACAGTCCTTCAAGGCAACGCACCCCTCCGTACTTTCCCCGCCGTGAAGCGGATCACCATCGCCATCGACGGGTTCAGCAGTTGCGGCAAGAGCACATTGGCCAAGCAACTGGCGCATCACCTCCACTACACCTACATCGATAGTGGAGCCATGTACCGCGCCGTTGCGCTCTACGTGATCGAGAACGGACTGGTGATCGACGGTGTGCTGAACCACGCTGCTTTGTTGCGCGTGCTTAAGCACATCCACATCGGGTTCAAGCACGATGACGCTTCGCAGCGGAGCGAGACCTGGCTCGATGGCCGCAACGTGGAGCATCGCATCCGCGAAATGGATGTGAGCCACAACGTGACACTGGTGAGCCCCGTGCCGGAAGTGCGGGCCAAGCTTGTCCAATTGCAACAGGAGGCTGGCAAGGGCGGCGGAGTGGTGATGGACGGCCGCGACATCGGCACGGTCGTGTTCCCCAATGCCGAGGTGAAGTTCTTCATGACCGCACGACCGGATGTGCGTGCGCAACGCCGCTACCAGGAACTCAAAGGCCGAGGTGCCCATATCGACTACGAAAGCGTCCTAGCGAACATCGAGCGACGCGATACCGATGACACCACACGCAAGGCTGATCCCTTGATCCAAGCGGCTGACGCCTTCGTGATCGACAACAGCGATCTCACTTCACAAGAGCAGTTCGATATTGCACTCGGCGTGGTGGTGAAGGCGATCGGGGTGGTGACGGAGGCGTGACGCTGTGACCGCCACCTAAGGCGCTGCGAAGCGCAAGGTGGATAGATCCATGCCCAGTTCTTCGGCAAAGCGCGAGATGGATCCCCAACCGACGGAGGCCCTGTTGCGGTCGAGTTGCGCACGGTCCACCAGGAAGATCATGTCAGGATAGGATCGATAGTAACCCAGGAGTGCACCATAGCGCATGGGTCTTCCCGCCTCCTGGTCCGCGTAGTCATCGAACATGCAGAGGAACGCTGGATCCAGATCACCGCTCACTATCGCGGCATGGATGTGAGGCAGAATACGTTGCCATTGTCCTGACCCCGGGTACTCGGGGCTCCGGTGATGCCAGAGAAGCGTCCACACATTCCCCATGGCCGGGACTCCGCGTTGCTCGCAGATCTCGATCAGCCGTTCGAAGTTTGCGGAGTCGACAGGATGCATCATGGCTGGGTCGCTCCCTTTCTCCCGCACACGCTGATCAAGATCGAACATGGCACTGAGTTCCTTGATCAGGGCCGAATCGGCGTTCGAGGCGAACACCTGTTCATCCTCCTTGCGTCTCTCCCGGAACGGTTTCGATGCATCGCTTGCAAGGTGGCCCATCAGTAAGCTGTCGAACCGAAAGACCTCCGGGACGAAACCATGTTGCACTGCAATGCTCAAGAACTGGTTGGCCTTCTCTGGTTGCCCGGTTTGAAGGCACGCATGTATCGCGTCGAAGTAAGGACCGGGGTGCCAGGTTTCGCTCCTCATGAGCTTCTCGTACAGCGGCATCGCGTCATCGTACTTGCCCATGAAGGAGAAATGCTGGGCGCTATCCACCAGGAAGTTGTGCCGCACCCGGGCTTCTCGTTGGGCGTTGCAGAAGCAAGGCAGCGCGATGGCGATAAGTACGGCAGAGCGCTTCATCGTTGTCCTAGGAAGCGATCATCTCCACCACTTCCGCTGGATCCTTTGCTCCCTCCACAAACCCCAGCACCTTCAGCATCACCCTATCCAGCAAGGTGTCCGGGCAGCTTGCACCGCTGGTGAGGATGATCGTTAGCGGTCGCTTCGCGGGAAGCCAATCGTTCGTGCTCTCCAGCTTATGCGCCGGGTAGTTGAAGTGTTGGATCGTCTCCGCTGAGATGATCTCGCTTTCGTCCTTGATGAAGTAGGTGGGGAACTTGTGTTCCAGCAGTTCCACCAAATGGCTGGTGTTGCTGCTGTTGTAGCCGCCCACCACCAGCGCGAGGTCCGCATCGGCCTTCAGCAGTTCATTGGTAGCATCCTGGTTATCGTTGGTGGCGTAGCAGAGCGTATCGCGTGTATCGGCGAAGTGCTGCTTGAGATCTGCTTCATCGTACTTCTTCGCCATCACCTGCTTCAAGTGATCGGCGATGGCCTGCGTTTCGGTGGCGAGCATGGTGGTCTGGTTAACCACACCAATTCGCTGCAGGTCCTTCACCGGATCGAAGCCCGATGTACAGCGTTCGCCGAAGAGCTCAGCAAAGCGCTCCATCGGCAGTTCACCGAGGATGATCCTCCCGAGTTCCTGCGCCTCGGCCATGTCTTTCACGATCACCGCCGGTGCGCCCGCAGCGGTATGGCTGAAGGTGGCGCGCGTTTCCTCATGCGCGGCCTTACCGTGGATCACCACGGTGTAGTCCTTCGTGCCAAGCTGGGCGCTGCGGTTCCACACCTTTTCCACGAAGGGGCAGGTGGTGTTGTACTTCAGCGGGTCGATACCGATCGCCTGCAACTTGGCCTCCGTCTCTAAGGTGGTCCCGAACGCGGGGATGATCACGATATCGTCGGCCTTCACTTCGCTCCAATCCATGAGCATCTGCCCGTGGGTGTCCTGGATGAAGCGCATACCACGGCTGGTGAGGTCGTCGTTCACGGCCGGGTTGTGGATCATCTGGCTGAGCAGGAAGATCCGCTTGCCTGGGTTCTCCTCCAGCGCCTTGTAGCTGATCTCTATCGCGTTCTCCACCCCGTAGCAGAAGCCGAAATGCCGGGCAAAGACGAAGCGAACCGCGCCGAGGTCCAGCACGGTTGGGGACAGGTCCTTTTTCTTCGGGTCCTGCGCCTTGCGGAAGGCCTTCAGGCGGCCGATGAGGTCGCTGCGGTAGTGGGTGGGGATGGTGAATGAGCGCAAGGTCGATCAGAAAATGAGGTGATCAGACGATCAGACGATCGTAGCTCACAGGAATTGACGCCCCGAAGGTACCGAGACAGCCCATTTTCTGATCTTCTAATTGTCTGATCATCTGATCCTTCTGCCTACATTCGCGGCCCCAATTCAAACGCTCGTTCCAGCGCCAGCGAGCCAACCAAACAACCCTTCCGGACGGTGCATCGGGTCCGGGATACAAGTAGAAGTAAGTATGTCAACAGTCGAGAACAACAAGGTCACCTTCCTCGAACCACCCGCCGATTTCGATTGGGCCGGTGCCGAAGATGACAGCAAGGCCCTGGCCGGTGCTCGTGAGAGCATGGAGGCCGCTTACGAGAAGACCCTCAGCAGCATCCAGGAAAAGGAAGTGCTCATGGGTACCGTGGTGGGCATGAACAAGAAGGAAGTGGTGATCAACATCGGATACAAGTCCGAAGGTGTGGTCCCCATCAGCGAGTTCCGCTACAAGCCCGATCTGGCCATTGGCGATCAGGTGGAAGTGTACATCGAGAAGCAGGAGGACAAGGGCGGCCAGATGGTGGTGAGCCACAAGACCGCACGCGTGCACAACGCGTGGGGCAAGGTGAACAACGCCATGGAGACCAACGAGATCATCACGGGCTTCGTGAAGTGCCGCACCAAGGGTGGCCTCATCGTGGACGTGTTCGGTATCGAAGCCTTCCTGCCCGGCAGCCAGATCGACGTGAAGCCCATTCGTGACTACGACCAGTTCGTGGGCAAGAACATGGAGTTCAAGGTCGTGAAGATCAACCAGGAGTTCAAGAACGTGGTGGTGAGCCACAAGGCGCTGATCGAAGCTGAACTGGAAGCCCAGAAGAAGCAGATCATCGGTGGCCTGGAGAAAGGCCAGGTGCTCGAGGGTACCGTCAAGAACATCACCAGCTACGGCGTGTTCGTGGATCTGGGCGGTGTCGATGGTCTCATCCACATCACCGACCTCAGCTACGGCCGCGTGAGCCACCCCGAAGAAGTGGTGAAGCTCGACGACAAGATCAACGTGGTCATTCTCGACTTCGATGACGAGAAGCGTCGCATCGCACTCGGCTTGAAGCAACTGCAGCCGCACCCATGGGACGCGCTGAGCGCCGACATGAACGCTGGCGACAAGGTGAAGGGCAAAGTGATGGTGATCACCGACTACGGCGCGTTCGTGGAAGTGGCCGCCGGCGTGGAAGGCCTGCTGCACGTGAGCGAGATGAGCTGGAGCCAGCACCTGCGCAGCCCGAAGGACTTCCTCAAGGAAGGCCAGGAGATCGAGTGCGTGATCCTGAACATCGACCGCGAAGAGCGCAAGATGAGCCTGGGCATGAAGCAACTCGCACAGGACCCTTGGGCGGAGATCGAGTTCAAGTACCCACTACGCAGCAAGCACACCGCCAAGGTCCGCAACTTCACCCACTTCGGCATCTTCGCTGAACTGGAGGAAGGCGTGGATGGCCTCATCCACATCAGCGACCTCAGCTGGACCAAGCGCATCAAGCACCCGAGCGAGTTCTGCAACGTGGGTGACACCGTGGAAGTGATGGTGTTGGAAGTGGACAAGGAGAACCGTCGCCTGAGCCTCGGCCACAAGCAAGTGGAAGAGAACCCATGGGAAGTGTTCGCCACCGTGTTCACCCCCGGCAGCACGCATGAGGGAACCATCACCGGTCGTGCTGGTCAGAACTTCGTGGTGAGCCTGCCATACGGTGTGGAAGGCACGGTGACCATCAAGCACCTGAAGAAGGCCGACGGCAGCAAAGCCGAACTGGAAGAGAAGCTTCCGTTCGTTGTGCTCGAGTTCAATGCCGAAGCACGTCGCATCGTCCTCAGCCACACCCGCACCTTCGAAGAGGGTGAAGAGGTGATGGAGAGCGCACCAGCCGCTGGCAAGCGCGCGCCCCGCAAGGACGCTGGCGCAGGCCCATCGGCTTCGGTGAAGAGCGTGAACGACAAAGTGGAGAAGAGCACCTTGGGCGACCTCAGCGTATTGAGCGACCTCAAGAGCTCGATGGAAAGCACCGAGCGCGCCACCAAAGGGAAGAAGAAGGAGAAGCGCGAAGAGGAGGATGGCGAAGAGGCCTAGCCCTTTGAACTATTGAATGATCGAAGCCCCGGCGCAAGTCGGGGCTTCGTCGTTCACGGATGTCCCCGCTATCTTCGGCGCGGATGAAGCCCGTGACCCTCCTCGCGAGCAAGGCCTTCGGGCTCACGGTGCAACGGCTTTGCCACCAGCTCATCGAGGATCATGGTGACCTGGAAGGCGTGGCGCTTGTCGGCCTGCAACCGCGCGGTGTGCTGCTTGCGCGCAGGCTGAGGATCGAACTGAAGAAGATCATCGGCAAGGAGCTGCTCGCCTACGGTGAGTTGGACATCACCTTCCACCGCGACGATTTCCGGCATCGCGCAACGCCGCCAACGCCAAGTGCCACTGCACTGGATTTCGATCTGGATGAGCGCAAAGTGGTGTTGGTGGACGATGTGCTCTTCACCGGCCGCACCATCCGCGCGGGACTCGATGCGTTGCTCTCTTTCGGCCGCCCGGCCAGCGTGCAACTGCTTGTCCTGGTGGATCGTCGTTTCAGCCGTGAGCTGCCCATACAACCCGACTACGTGGGCAAATGGGTGGATAGCATCGGCGACCAGCGCGTGACGGTGGAGTGGAAGGAGAGCGACGGGCAGGACCGTGTGTTGTTGCATACCGCGAACCGCGAAAGCCGAAGCGCATCGGCCATCGCACAAGGCTCTTCCGCAGATCAATGAGCGCGACCACGAAATCCGCCACCAGTGTTCCCAGCGAACAACTGAGCACGGAGCACCTGCTCGGCATCAAGGATCTTACCGCTGGCGACATCGATCTCATCTTCCGCACGGCGGATGGTTTCAAGGAAGTCCTCAACAGGCCTATCAAGAAGGTGCCTTCGCTGCGCGACATCACCATCGCGAACCTCTTCTTCGAAAGCAGCACCCGCACGCGAGTGAGCTTCGAGCTTGCCGAAAAGCGACTGAGCGCCGACGTGGTGAACTTCAGCAGCAGCGGCAGCAGCGTGAGCAAGGGCGAGACGCTGGTTGATACCGTCAACAACATCCTTGCGATGAAGGTGGACATGGTGGTGATGCGCCACCCTGATCCCGGCGCGGCGATGTTCCTGAGCCGGCATGTGGATGCCCGTATCGTGAACGCTTGTGACGGCACGCACGAACACCCGACACAGGCGCTGCTCGATGCTTACAGCATCCGCGAGAAACTGGGCAAGGTGAAAGGGGTGAAAGTGCTCATCGTGGGTGACATCCTGCATTCACGCGTGGCGCTGAGCAACATCTTCTGCCTGCAAAAGCTCGGCGCGGAGGTGATGCTCTGCGGACCGACGACCCTGATGCCGCGCTATGTGGCCTCGCTTGGTGTGAAGGTGGAGCATGATCTCGACAAGGCGCTTCGTTGGTGCGATGTGGCGAACATGCTCCGGATCCAACTGGAGCGGCAAGGAGGGGACGGGATCGCAAATTTCCCAAGCCTACGGGAGTATGCCATGCTCTACGGGCTGGACCTGGAGCGCTACAACCGTATCGGGAAGAATATCGTGGTCATGCACCCCGGTCCCATCAACCGCGGGGTGGAGGTTACCAGCCAAGTGGCCGACCATGCCAACAGCATCATCCTGGACCAGGTGGAGAACGGGGTGGCCATCCGGATGGCGGTCCTGTACCTGCTGGCCGCCCGTATCCCACGTACCGCTGTTTGAAAGTGGCCTGGGGCGGGGCCTCCCACGACTATGCGGGGCCTGACTATATTTGACCGGAAGCAACCTGCCATGAACTTCACCATCGAGGACAAGGGCCGCTACACATTGGTCACCAGCAACGCCGACAAGCTGGACACCACCTGTGCGCCCGAACTGAAGAGCGAGCTGGTCTATTTGAACAAGACCGGCGTGCGCAATGTGATCATCGACCTGACCGCCACACGATATTGCGATTCTTCGGGTTTGAGCGCCCTGCTCGTTGCGAACCGTTTGTGCAAGAGCGTTAACGGCAGCTTGGTCGTTTGCGGTTTGCAGGAGCCCGTTCAGAAATTGGTACAGATCTCGCAACTGGAGAGCGTCCTCTCCATCACACCCACCCCGGCCGAAGCGGTGGACCTCCTCTACATGGAGGAGATCGAAAAGGACGTGAAGAAGGAACAATGACCTCTTACCACCACATGAAACAAACACTACTCGCTCTCGCTCTATCGATCTCAACGATCGGGGCCTATGCCCAGCCGTGTACTCCGAACCCGCTCTACGCCGATAGTGTCTTCGGTGTGTGGCCCGATACCACGGAGAACTTCATGGCTGGCCAGATCGGCATCCCGTATTCCCAGGATCTCAATCTGATCGTGCCCGTGAGCGCGCAGGACATCGACCCCACCTTCCCGGCAGTGAACATCGACTCCGTTGTTTTCAACGGCGTTTCGGGTTTGCCGGCAGGCCTCGTGGTCCAGTGTGCCTCGCAGACCCCGGCTCCGTGCACCTATCTACCCACGATCTTGGGATGTGGTGTGATCAATGGCACGCCCTCTGAAGCGGGATTGTTCGAACTCACCTTGGACGTGACGGGCTACTTCACGCTCTTCGGCAGTGCGGTTCCCTACCCGCTCACCTTCACCGGCTATCGCATCTTCATCCTGGATCCGACCGGTATCGCCGACGTAGGACCTGTTGGCTTGAACAGCGTGAAGAACGTTCCCAACCCGTTCTCGACGCGTACCACCATCGAGTTCCAGATGCTGCGTGCCAACGACGTGAAGCTTCGTGTCTTCAATTTGCTCGGGGAGGAACTCTACTCCTTGCGCACCGTTGGACGTGCGGGCATGAACCGCATTCCCTTCGAAAGCACCACGCTCAAGGAGGGTGTGTATCTCTACAAGGTGGAGAGCGGCGGAGAGATGTTCACCGGCCGTATGATGCTCAATCGCTGAGCCTGAAAATCACAACATTGAGAAGGCCCCACTTGGGGCCTTCTTTCTTCCATGGCCCACCGTCGTTTTGAGTTGACCACCCTCGGTACCGGGGCGGCACTTCCTGCGAGGGGCCGCTTCCCAACGGCGCAGTTGCTCAATGTGCACGACGTGCTCTACATGATCGATTGCGGAGAGGGCACGCAGGAGCGTTTGCGGGTTGCGGGTGTCAACCTCGTGCGGATCGGCCACATCTTCATCAGCCACTTGCACGGTGATCACTACCTCGGCCTCATGGGGCTGATCAGCTCCATGCACCTGATGGGTAGGACCATGACGTTGCATGTGCACGGACCGAAGCAACTGAAAGAGGTCCTCGATCTACAGTTGCGGGTCTCGTCCACCTACCTCCGGTACCCGTTGGAATTCCACTCGCTCGAACCGGTGAGCGGGGCGATCGTCTGGGAGGATCACACCACGTCGTGGTGCGGACCCTTGCATTGAAGCATCGTCTGCCCTGCACCGGCTTCGTGTTCGAGGAGCGCCCGGCGCAACGCCCATTGCGAAAGGACAAACTCATGCTCATCCCGCAGTTCAAGCGCAGTGCGATCAAGGCTGGTGAGGACCTGCGATTTCCGGATGGCACGGTCATCTCCAACGCGGAACTCACGCTTGACCCACCGCCTGTGAGGCGCTACGCATATTGCTCTGACACTGCATATGAACCGGCCTTTGTTCCGCACATCGCAGGCGTGGATCTGCTCTATCATGAGGCCACCTTCACGGAGCAGTTGAAGAAACGTGCACAGGAGACCTTGCATTCCACAGCGGCGCAAGCGGCTTCGATCGCACGGGCAGCCGACGTGGGACAACTACTGCTCGGGCATTTCAGTTCCAGGTACAAGACCGCTGATGAATTGTTGGCCGAGGCGCTGCCGATCTTCCCGCGCACCGTGCTCAGTAATGATGGTGGCACCTTCCCGGTGATCGAACGATCGATCGTTTAGATCAGCGTTTGGGACAGGGTCGCTGCACACCTACATTCGCAGCCTATTTAGAGCGGTTCTAAACAGATATGCGCATACGAACCATCCTTGCTGACCATAGCGAACTGGGCCTCCTTGGCCTGAAGGCGCTGTTCTCCGCTGAAGAGCGGATCGAGGTGGTGGGTGTGGCGCGGGACAGCATCGCGATGCAGGCCCTGATGGTGCGTCATCGACCCGATGTTGTCTTGATCGATCACACCTCGGAAGGCTTCGGGGCAAAGGCTATCCGGGAGGGAATGCGGCGCTGCAAGCGGACACGCTTCGTCAGTATCACGTCCGATACCTCTCCAGTGGCACTCATGAGCGCTGTGAAGGCAGGTGTGATGAGCTACGTGAAGAAGGATTGCGATCTGGACGAGATCGTGGACGCCGTGGTGAGCACCGCCCAGGGCAAGCGCTTTTTCTGTGGCAAGATCCTGGAGACCTTACGCAAGGCCTCTTTCGATGTGGATCTTTTTCTGGCCGAGCCTCTTTCCTGTGCACCGGTCACACTGAGCGAGCGGGAATGCGAGGTCATCGGCTTGATCGCCGAGGGTAAGTCCTACACGCGCATTGCCGAGCACCTCAACCTGAGCGCGCATACGGTCACCACCCACCGCCGCAACATCATGCAGAAGCTCGGAGTGAACAACACCGCTGCGGTTGTCCTGTACGCCGTGAAGAACGGTTTGGCCAGTCCCAACAAGTTCCTTTTCAACGATAGCCGCTGAGCCAGGCTACCTTGTGGCATGGCCGAAGACCTGCTCATCGCCGAGATCGGGGGAAGTTCCTCCCGCTGGGCATGGCTACCTGAGGAAGGACCGGACCTTTCGCTTCCTGTTCATGGTGACACCATCCCGGGCTTCAATCCGGTGAGCGGCAACTCGGGGATCTTTGCCTCCGGCATCACCACCTACTTCAATGCGCATGCGCCGTTGGCGCTGTCAGCGAGCAAGATCAGCGTGTATGCTGCTGGGTGCGGCTCCGAGCAGCGGCGTTCGGTCATGGACGGTACCATTTCGTCCATCTGGCCTGCGGCTTCCGTGGAAGTGAACACCGATCTGCTCGGCGCTGCGCGTGGACTGCATGGGAGTGAGAGTGGCTTGGTGCTGATCCTTGGAACCGGTATGAACGTCGGCTGGTACGATGGCGAACGCCTGCACCAGCCCATGCCATCACTCGGATACATGCTCGGCGACGAAGGAAGCGGTGCCGATATCGGCCGGGTGCTGTTGCAGGATGCATTCTACCAGCGGATGCCCGATCCAATGAGGACCGCACTGTTCGGACAAGATGGGCCCTTGGTGGAACGCATCATCGACGAGGTGTACCGCTCTCCGTTCCCTGCGAAGGCGCTGGCGGCGCGTACCGCCTTGCTTGCTGGGGTGGTCCAGGAACCGTACGCGCGTGAACTCATCCTCTCGAGGTTCCACGCGTTGGTGGAGATCCTGAAGTCGTTCTTCCCTCCGGAACAGCGAGGGAATGTGAAGGCGACAGGTTCCGTTGCCTGGGGCTTCCGCGAGCTGCTTGCGAACTGCCTGCTCGATCACGGCATGGAACTCACCGCTGTTGAGCGGGATCCCCTGCAGGGTTTGGTGCGCTGGCATCGACAGCAAGCACTGCGGGCACACTAGGGCGAAGGGCACGCTCCAATAGTGTGAACGCCAACTTGTTCTCCGGGTTCTTCGCCGAGCGAAGCACGCGCGAACGTTCCACCTTGGTCAGGTGCCAACTCAATGAGATCTGCTCTTCTTCATCGTGCTTCAATTGCAGATCGACCACTTGCAACGGTACAATACCGTTGCCGCCGGTGAGTTTGAGCAAGAGATCGTAGTCCTGGTCCTGTACGCGGACAAAGTTGTCGTACACGCTGCCAATGGGGTCGAAGATGCGCCCGAACAGGGAACCACCGCTCGGTTTCACCTCCAGTTCTTTCTGGGTGTCCCTGAGTTGCAGGATCACCACTCCGCTGGTGTTGCTCGTGATCCAGTCGCGGAAGGTGTTGAGGAAGGAAAAGGTGGTGCGGTATCCGTAGTTGTCCCTAACACCGGCATCCATCACGCGCATTACGGGCTTTGTCGGTAAGCTCGTGACCGGACTTATGTAAGGGAAGGAAGCGTTCATCCTCAATGCGCTCGTGAGCTTCAGGTTGTCCGGTCGGTGCGCGGCAAAGAGCCTGCGGAATTCGACCGCTTCGGGCTGGCTGGCGATGTTCACAGTGGCATCTGGTGTGATCGCGCTGAGGAAGGCCATGGGCTGCGATGCGATGATGACGCGACGTCCGTCGTTGATGGAGACCGGGTTGATCACCAGCAAGGGGATCTCCGCGTTCTGTTCCGCAACTGCGAGGTCGCCCATGCGCACGTTCAGCATGCCGCGCGTGTTCTCGTTCAGGCGTCGCTCAAAGGCTTCCGCCCGATCGAGGGTGTAGGGGAGGTCGCCATCTGTTACGCTCCGGTAGCGCACGAACATATCGTTGGTCACGAAGCTGAACGCGATCGGGTTCAACATGTCGCTGGAGAGTTCATCGAGCACGATAGGTGCGTTGCGCATGCTTGTCCTGTTCGCTTGATCGGCTTGGAACAGTTGTCGATAGTAGGTGGCACCGATGAGCCCTCCGGAGGATCCGGTCATGAGCACCGAACGTTCCATGAGGCTGCCACGCAGCAGGCTGTCCACCAACTGCATGCAGTGCACCGTCCACAACATGGAACGCAACCCTCCACCGCTGGTATTGATCACCAGTAGTTTCGGCTTGCCATCGGCTCCGGCAAAGCGTTGATTGTCCTGCTTCCATTGCTCCAAGGTCGCGAGCATGGCGAGTGCATCAGCATTGGCGGTGGCGGTATCGTTCGCCATGGCAGTGATGGTGGCGCGGTCGTATGCTGCTGGTGCTTCGCGATAGTCGAGGCCGTAGGCGTGCGTGTCGTACAGGAACCCTTCGGTGCGCTGACTGAGCATGTTCAAGCCCAAAAGGACACCGAGGATGACCGTACCGGTCCACCCTTGCATCCAACTGAACAACGCGCTGATGAACATGAGCACGATGGTGAAGAAGATGAACGCACTTGCCCCGGCCGGGATGGCGAAGAAGGGGACATCGCTGAAAGCGCCCAGGGCGATGAAGCTCAACACGAGAACGACCTCGAAGATCGATCCATTGATGTGGTTCTGCCACAGCACGTCGCGCAGCAGTTCCTTGTCGTAGTGCGCGCTGCTTCTGGCCAGCATGATACGGAAACGCGGTGTGAGATAGGTTTCCACGCGCCATTTCTCCGAACGCTGCTGGCGTCTCAACCAGCGGAGCGCTTTTCGCCGTTCGCCGGGTTTGTTGGGTGCGACGTGCGGGGAGTGGGAAGGCCCGAGGATGTCCATCATGGGTTCTTGCGGGCGGTATTCCTCCGCGGGCTTCCCCAGCATTTTGATGATGTCAGTGTTGGTACGCGTGAAGTAGAGCAGGGCCAGTGTGAGGAAGAGCAGGATACCGAACACGAATCCGGTCAGATGCACGGCAATATCGAAGGCAGGCTCCAGTTCCTTTGTGTACTGGAAGCGAGCAGCGTTCCACAGGTAGGCCAGCACGAACAGCGTGGGGATGATCCCGTTGTTGACATTGAACTTGAGGAAGGGACGGGCGATGGTGGCGATGAAGGGGAAGCGGTACCCGTGCATCGCATAGCTATAGAGGTTGAACGCGGTTATGAACCCGCCCAGCGCGAACCCGGTGATCGCGTGCGAAAGGAAGCCCACATGGCCGAAGTACTCGGGATACAGGAAGAGGTAGGGCACGCCATATTTCACGCCCATGCTCTCCGTTACATAGCCGAAGAGCAGCAGCCAGGCGAAAAGGAGCAGGTGGTTCTTCTTCAGGTGCAGCAGCAGCAGCTGGAACGGGAAGAAGTAGAGCACGCGCCGCCACCATTGGCGAAAGGTGAGACGGGCTGTCATGGCGGCACGAGCGATCACATCAATGATACGTTCAACAGCCACCCAGTGTTGTGGTAGCAGTGGGCGTTCATCAACGCACGACGGTGGAGGACAACGCCTCCTATACCTTCCGCAAGGTCACTGCCATCACCTCCGCCTCCATCGCATCAGCCTGGACCTTGAGGTCTTCGGCCTGCTTGAGCACGTCCGCCTTGAAGGTGGCATCATCCAAGCCCGCGCAGTTGATGCGCACGTTGAGGTAGGCCCCAAGAGCTCCGGCCCGGGCACAGAGCGCGCCCACTCCGGCATCGCTCACGCTCGCCGGCAGGCCATGTTCGCTCATGGCGCGCATGAGCCCCATGCTCTCCACGCATACCTGCATGGTGCGCAAGGGAGTGTTGATCGCGCCCTTGGTCGCCTCGGTGATCGCTGCCTTGCGTGCTTTCTTCTCCTCGTCAGAACCTTTCGGCAAACCCATCGCGGTCATGATGCGGTCGAAAGCACGCGTGTCCTCGTCCACGAGGAACAGCAGTTCATTGCGGAGCTTTTCTCCTTTCACGGCCCACTCGCTGAACTCGCTCCAGCGCTCGTCCCAACCCCGTTTGTGCGCACTCAGGTTGGCCACCATCGTTCCCAATGCGGCGCCCAACGCACCCACGTACGCGGCCACCGAGCCACCGCCGGGTGCTGGGCTTTCGGCGGCGGTCTCTTCGCTGAAGCGCTTCAGGTCCATGCGTACCAGGCGTTCGCTGCCTGCTTCTTCCAGCATGTACTCGATGACCTTCTTCTGCGGATCGAAGGGGCCGAGGTCGTCCAAACCGAGGGATTTCACAGCGAGTTTGATCTTCTCGCGTTCGCTGATGCCCAGGCTGCGTTCCTGGCGAGCGAGGTAGAAGTCCGCCGCGTCCAATAGGGACTGCTTGGGGATCAATCCGACGAGTTCGCTACCGGTTACGCGGATGCCACGTTCTGCCGCGCTCTTGCATGCCTCATCGAAGGCGATGTGGACCGGCGTTATAGTGATGTCCGTGAGGTTGAGCGAGAGTTGGGCGATGCCGTACTCTTCGATGAACCAACCGATGCCTTTCACCGCCTTCAATTTGCCCGGGATCTTTTGCGGTTCGCCGTTCGCGTCCAGGATCGGCTTGCCCGTGAGCGGATCACCATCGCGCAGCACTCGGCCGGCTTCCCGGATGTCGAAGGCGATGGCGTTCGCACGGCGCGTGCTGGTCGTGTTCAGGTTCACGTTGTAGGCCACCAGGAAGTTGCGCGCACCAATGGCAACGGCACCACTGCGTGCTACGCTGTCGGTGAACGCTGCCGGACCGAAATCGGGCTTCCAAGCGGGATCCTTCAATTTTTTCGGCAGGCCTTCGTATTCACCGCTACGGTTGTTCGCCAGGTTCCGGCGTTTCTCTTCGCTCGCTGCGAACTCGTAGCAGTAAACCGGGATCGCGAGTTCCTTGCCCACGCGTTCGCCGAGCTGGCGCGCAAACTTCGCCGTCTCCTCCATGCTGATGCCGCTGATGGGCACCAACGGACAAACATCCGTAGCACCAAAGCGTGGGTGTTCGCCTCTGTGCCCGCGCATGTCGATCAGTTCCTGCGCCTTCTTGATCAATCGAAAGGCTGCCTCGCACACGGGTTCCGGTTCACCCACGAAGGTGATCACCGTGCGGTTGGTGGCCTTTCCGGGGTCCACGTCCAGCAGGCGCACGCCTTCCACGGTCTCCACCACGGCGGCGATGGCATCGATCTTCGCACGGTCGCGGCCTTCACTGATGTTGGGCACGCATTCGATCAAACGGCGTTGCATGGGAGCTTGGTTGAGTGGGCGGCAAAACTAACGGGCGGCAACAAGGCTGCTATTGCAGCAGCAGGCTCATCCCGTTGTTCACCATGTGCAGCAACACGGGAACCCAGATGGAGCCACTACGAGCGCGGGCATAGCCGAGTACCACCCCCATGGGCAGGATCAAGAGCATGATGGGTATGCTGTACTGCAAATGCATGAGTGCGAACACACCGGCAGTGAGTGCCACGGAAGCATGTTCGTCCACGATATGCCGGAGCGAACCATAGAGCAGGCCACGCAACAGGAACTCTTCGAAAAGCGGTCCCACTACGCCTACGGCAACCGCCAGCAGTGCCATGTTGGTGGTGCTCCCGATCACTTGCTGCATGAAGTCGGTTTCCAACTCAGGGAACACCGCAGCGAGTCCTTCTATGCCCAGCATGAGCACCAGGAACACGCCCAGCCAAATGAAGAAGTGTTTGACACCCGGCAGGCGCAAGCCGAGGAAGTCCACCAATTGATCGCGTTTCCACAGCCCTACGGTCACCAGGATCATGACCAGGCACACCGCTCCGCTCCATAGCGCTTCCATCGCCACCACATCGCCGTTGTAACCGAGCTCCTTCATGTGCTGCTGGAACACGGGATCCTCGAACCATGAGAACGAGAAGCTGGCGTTCGCGAACTCCGGAATGCGGGCGATGATGCCGTTGAAGAACGCAACGGCTTGTACCACGAGGAAAACCACCATGGTTGCCGCAAAGAGCGCAACCCCCATGGCGAACTCCAGCCCGGGCGGGCGGAGAGGTGATGGTGTCAAACCTTCAGCGGAGGACTTCTCCGGAGCGGACGGGCTTTCCATCAATGAGTACGGTGTCGAGGTGATCGGCGCCGAAGGCGTACGGCAGATAGGCGAGCGAAGGTATCTCGCGGGTGATGAGCAGGCTGGCGCGCTTGCCGATCGCGAGGCTGCCGAGGTCATCCTCCACGAGCATTGCTGCTGCGGCATTCAGCGTTAGTGCAGTGATCGCCTCCTCCGGTAGCAAGCGCAATTGGATGCAGGCGAGCGACAGCACGAGGTTGAGATTTCCGCTGGGCGTGCTACCGGGATTGTGATCACTGGCAAGTGCAACAGGGAGTCCGCGATCGATGACTTGGCGCGCTGGTGCATATGGGATGCGCAGGAAGAAGGAGCAGGAGGGTAGGAGGGTTGGCATCACGTTCGAGCCCACCAATGCATCCAGATCCGTTTCTTCCATCACCTCCAAGTGGTCAACGCTGAGCGCCTTGTGCTTTACCGCCGCCTGGATCGCGCCAATGCTCGTGAACTGGTTCACATGAACCTTGCCCGGTAGTCCATGCTTCGCACCAGCTTCCAGCACACGTTCCATCTCCAGTGCCGTGAAGTAGTTGGTCTCACAGAACACGTCCACGAAGTCCGCGAGCTTCTCCCCCGCGACCTGTGGGATCATCTCGTTGCAAATGAGATCGATGTACGCTGCTCGATCTTCTTTGAACTCGGGCGGCAGTGCGTGTGCCGCGAGCAAGGTGGTTTTGATCTGCAGGGGCAGCGCTTCCTTCAACCGGTGCGCCACACGCAGCATCTTCAGTTCGCTTTCCAATGTGAGGCCATACCCGCTCTTGATCTCCACGGCCACGGTGCCCTGGCGCATCATCTCTTCGAGCCTTGACTTGGCCTGCGCGAAGAGGTCATCCTCGCTCATCGCGCGCAATTTCATGGCGCTGTTGAGGATCCCGCCACCGCGCGCGGCGATGTCCTGATAGCTGAGCCCCTTGATCTTGTCCACGAACTCCTCCTCCCGAGGCGCAGCGAAGACCGTATGCGTATGCGGATCGCACCAGCCGGGCAGGACGTACCGACCGGTGGCATCGATCACCGTCAGGTCGCTCCAGTCGGTGATGCCGGGGAAATTGCTCATGGACCCCAGCCCGCTGATGCGCCCATCTTCGGCCAGCAGCCAGCCATCTTCGATCATGGGTAGCTGCGCCATCGCAGCCCCGGCGGCGCGCTGTGCGCCCACGGGAAATGTCCCGACAAGGGCCTTGGCGTTCTTGATCAGCAGGCGGCGCATCTGTTCCATCCCGGCTGGGTGGGAGGTCGCAAAGAAAGGCCTCGGTTCGCGAACGTGGCCTGCTGCTCTACCAGCGCACCACCCGTTCCATCGTGCTTCCGGTGGTGGTGTTGATCTTCAGCACATAGGCACCACGTGGGAGATCGCTCAGATCGGCGTTCACAAGGCTGGTGGATCGCCAGATGAGATGCCCCATCATGTCGGCGAGTTCAAGGCTCAGGATCCGGCTACCCTGTGTATCGATGGACACTGGACCCGAAGTAGGATTTGGGAACACAGTGACGTTCCGCTTGGAGGTCGGAACGCTCGAAACTTCAGTGGAGATATCCTCGAAAGTAAGGTCGAGCACCGGTGCGAAGTCGGGATCGCTGGCATCGCTGAAGGTGACCATACCACCGGTTGCGCCCGGTAGTGAGAGAACGAACTGCGTGGTGGTATTGCTCGCGATGAAAGGCAGCAACGAGGCCGGAAGATCGATGCGCATCCAGTGACCATTGCCATCCGTGCTTCCGAAGCGACATGCGCTCTCGTCGCCATCGGAGGTCGCATCAAGATCCGTTGCCTCCACCTCCGCGCTCGCACCGAATTGCCCGTTCACGATGCGCACCTGGACCGTGCTTCCGATCGGGTTCGTTCCGTCCAGGCTTTCCCGGCGGAGGAAGATGCTGGCTGCGCTCACGGTCGGCATGAGCTGGTTGGCCGTGCCGAATGAGAGCAGGGTGGATCGCTCCACACCATTGAGTTCGCCGAGCATCAACTGGTTCGACACTTCACCCAATGACGAGATCGAGCCATCGCGCACACCTCCCTCGCTCAGCATGAATTGGTCGTGCATGAGGAACTTGTGGTAGAACTTCCGGGTGTGGAAGTCGATCATGTCGCGGTAGCCGCTCGGTGACAGATGGAAGCAATCGAGAAAGATGCCGTAATCGCGCATGGAACTCTGCGGTGATGGGTAGTCCACGAAGCCATGCGGCAGAGGTGCTGTGAGCGGAGCATAGGTGCCCCCTGGGGGCACGCCAAGCGGATCCTCCTGCCCGAACGTGTGTTGCATCAAGCCGGTGCAATCCACGAAATCGACGCGCGGGTCGTTGTTGCAGTAGGCCCCGACGCTGGCGGAGAAATCGTTCAGGATCGTGTTCAACTGCTCGAAAGTGGGGAAGCCCATTCCTTCCCAGGTATCGTAGAACGGATGGATGGACTGCAGCGGCGCGATGTCTTCGATCACCTCGCCGAAGTTCGGATAGGCGTATCCGCTCCATAGTACGTGCATGTCCGGTCGTGTGCTCTTGATGAACTCGATCACTTCGATCAGCCGTGCCTCCACGCTCGCACGCAGTGAATCGGTTTGGGCCTGCGTGAAGCTCACATGCCAATCGCCCAGAACATCGTTGCCGCCAATGCTCAGGTGTACCACCTTGATGGCGGGATCCGCATCGATCAACGCTTGGATCTCCGTCTGTTTTTCCACGGAAAGGAAGTCGTCCGTCTCGGCACCGTTCTCGGCGATGGTGAGGTTGGTGAAGAAAGTGGCGTTGGAATGGCCCCAACGTTCCAGAATGGTGTTGATCGTCTGGTCCACACCCATGAAGAAGGCCCAACTATCACCCACCAGCAGCACGCGGTTCTCGTCGCTCTCACTGCATTGGGAGTTTGCAGTATGGGTCATGACCACGAAGGCCGTGGCGCAGGTCAGGTATCGGTACATGGCATCGAACGGTTTGGTCGTTCAAGATAGACGACCGGCTTCCATCCTGCCGGTTTTCGATCGCTTAGCGCGCTATCATGACGCGCTGCGTGCTCGCTCTTCCGTCCACTTCCGCCTTCACTTGATAGGCACCCACGCTCAGCCCTGAAATGTCGATGTCATGCACAGTGGAGCTCGATCGCTCATTGAGCACGGCACGTCCCGTGGCATCGAGTAGACTCAGCCGGATGTTCCCGCTCGGCAAATCGCTGAGGCGAAGGGTCTCGTTCGCAGGATTGGGAGCAACGGAGAACAGCGGGGTCGCGTTCTCTTCCAATCCGATGGGCATGCCGATGGTGAAAGGACGCACGTATGTGGCCCCATTGAAGGTAGCCTCGAAGGTGTAGGAACCAGTTGCCCACGAGTTGTCGATGAGCCAATACCACCACGCCCAGGTCCCGGAACCGAAGAGCCAGGGGCTGTTGAAATTCCAGGACGCTTCCACGTTCCCTTGATCGTCGCGGATCAGCAGGTTGGTGAGCGCATTGTTGTCCAGGTCGCGGTAGTAGATGCGCATGATGAGCGAATCGCCCGACATGAAATTGCTTTGTTCGTAGGTGGTCTCCGGCACCGGGCACTGGTAGAATTCATGGCTCGCATAGTGCGTGCTGATGTGATTGATCCGAGGCACCTTGTACGCTTGTTGCGCGGCCCACCACGTATCGGTGCCGTTGAAGGTGTTGCATGCACCGGCGAACGGATCGATGTAGTTGCCGACGCCATCGTGTACCTCGAAGTGCAGGTGGGGGATGGTGCTGCTACCGCTGCTCCCTGCCGAACCGAGGTATTCGCCTTCCGCGACGGTTTCTCCCACGACTTTCGAGGTAAGGCTGCCCGACTTGAAATGCAGATACCACGTGGTGGAACCATCCGCATGCGAGAGGACGATCCCGTTCCAGTTCGGGTTCCCCGCATTCACGCATTGCAGATCGTTGAAACCGTCGCGCTTGTCCACGATGGTACCCGCCGCCGCAGCGACCACTTCCATCACGCCTTCCTGCATGCGCCGCCAAGCGTAGGGCCACAGCACGATGTCCGTGCCCATGTGGTTTCCCGAGGTCCAGTCGTAGGTGCGCGTGCCGCAGTTCCAGTCCGTGAGGTTGTTGTTGAACGCGGGGTTGTGGTCCACGAAGTTGTTGATGATCTCGAACCCATAGCCCGTGAACGAAGCTGCCGCACGCGTCGGCCAGATGAACAACGGATGTGTGCCGCGTTCCACCGGGACAGCGTTCGGGTCCTCCTCGCGCAGTCGCGCGATGTTGGTCGAGATCTCCTGCCATACCTGCTGCCGCGTGGCCTCATCCATGCATTCGCCATGTTCTGCATCCACTTTCACCATGAAGCCGGGTGGTGCCTGGCGGGGTGAACTTGGGTCCGTTCGTTGATCAACAATGGGCAGGCTCTCACCTGTTTGGGCTTGAACGAACACGCTCAATGCAGCGCTTAGGAACAGGATGCAAGGTCGAAGGGCGTAGTGCTTGGTCATGTCTCGGATTTTGGACGTGCGGAAGTTAGGGGAGATGGGGCATTGGCATCACATTCCGATCTCCAGCGATGCACGAACCTATCACTGGGCTCTGCCATCCAAGGAGATCAAGCCCAACCCCCACTTGCTCTGCTCGCGGTCCTTGATGAACTCTTGATACGAATAACCACCCCTGACCTCGTTCCAGAAGACCGAAACGAAATGGTCGGGCACTTTTGCCCTGTCCGGCGCAATGTCGTGGAAGGCGATCAGGCCTTGTGGATCCACCAGCCTTGTGTAGGTGTGGAAGTCCTGTTTCACACCTTCATAGGTATGGTCCCCGTCAATGAAGAGGAAGTCCACCTTTCGACCACCGAGGATGCGCTCCACCTCTTCGTGGATGCTGGCTGAATGGGAATCACCCCGGATAAGGTGGATCATCTGGCCCGGTTTCGCGAACGATCGGTAGAGCGGTGTCTTCCATGCGGGGTATCCACCTCCGAACGGGCCGTCGGGCAGGTCCAAGGAAATGAGGGTAGCGTTGTCATCAGCCAACAGGCACCAAGACAGGAGCGTTCCGCCTGTGGCAGTGCCGATCTCCAGCACCACCTTCGGTTTCTTGTTCGCGATGCGCTGGGAGAAAGGGAGCAACTCCTCCTTGTACTGCATGGGCATGATCAGCTCGCATTCCTTCTCGAAGAGCAGATCGATCGCGGCCATGGCACCCTGCTTCGCGGATCGATCATGCACCAACGCGATCGCCCGCGCCATCCCCCTTCGGATCAGGATGCTGCTGATCCACTTGGTGAGGAAGTTCTGGGTCATGGTCCAGTTGCCTGCGTGAGAAGGGTGCTGCGTACGAACAGCGCAAAGAAAGGCTGTGCCGTCCACCCGCTACTTTCGCTGCATGCCCGGCAACACCTTCGGTCAACTTTTCCGCCTAACCTCCTTCGGTGAGAGCCATGGTGCGGCCATTGGCGGCGTGGTGGATGGTTGTCCTGCAGGTTTGCTGCTGGACATCGCAGCGGTGCAGGCCGAATTGGACCGACGTCGGCCGGGGAGCACGCCACTGGGCACCACGCGCAACGAAGCGGACCGAGTTGAGTTCCTCAGTGGCCTTTTCGAAGGGAAGACGCTGGGCATACCCATCGCCTTCCTTATCCGCAACAGCGATGCGAAGAGCAGCGACTACGATGCGTTGAAGGATGTTTACCGTCCCGGCCATGCAGACCTGACGTGGGAGCAGAAGTACGGTCTGCGCGATCATCGCGGTGGTGGACGCAGCAGCGCGCGTACCACGGCGGCTTGCGTGGTGGGAGGGGCCATCGCCCGTCAATTGCTTGCTCGGGAAGGTGTGAAGGTGAGCGGCTACGTGAGCCGGGTAGGTGACGTCGCGTTGGAACTTGTGCCTGCCCAACTGGATAGTGTTTGGCAGAGCAATGTCCGGTGCCCAGATCCCGAAGCGGCCGCTCGCATGACAAAGCTCATCGAACTGGTGCGCAGCGAAGGAGATAGCGTGGGTGGCGTGGTTTCCTGCGTGGTGCGCGGACTTCCAGCCGGGCTCGGCGAACCGGTCTTCGACAAGCTAGATGCGAACCTCGCGAAGGCCATGCTCTCCATCAATGCCGTGAAGGGTTTCCAGTTCGGAAGCGGTTTTGCATCGGCTGCCTTGCGTGGTTCTGAGCACAACCGACTTCCGCAAGGCGGCGTTCTGGGAGGGATCAGCAATGGCGAGGACATCCAGTTCGACGTGGCTTTCAAACCACCGGCCACCATCGCCCAAGCTCAGCAGACCGTGGACCGCAGCGGCAAGACCGTCACCCTCGAAGCCAAGGGTCGCCATGACCCTTGTGTCGTTCCCCGCGCTGTCCCCATCGTGGAGGCCATGGCCTGCTTGGTCCTGGCCGACCATCTGTTGCGCCAACGCAGCGCACGCCTCTAGCTGGTAATTTCTTCAACGCTGTTGCCTGAAAACCGCAGGGATTTTGCCGCAGGTCGCAGGTTGGAAGGGAACGATCTTTGTTCCGGCGGCGGCTTTGTCATGGTGAGCCTGTCGAACCATGACTTGTCGGAGGGTACCCTTCGGCAAGCTCAGGGCGACAGCTCCCTCCCCATGACAAAGACCTCCGAGCCCCAACAACTATCACTCTCATGCGCAAGTGGACCAAACGTATTCTCGCCACCGTCGGCATTTTGATCGGACTGCTGCTCCTGGCCGTGATCCTCATCCCCATCCTGTTCAAGGACAAGATCGAGGCGGCGGTGAAGGACGAGGTGAACAAGAACATCAACGCAACGGTCAACTGGGGCGAATGGGACATCACGCTGCTGAAAAACTTCCCGAATCTCACCGTCGACATCGCCGATGTGAAGGTGAGCAACCTCGCACCCTTCGAAGGGATCGACCTCGCGAACATCGGATCTCTCACCGCGACGATCGATGTGATGAGCCTTTTTGGTGATCGTATCGAGATCAAGCGGATCGGTTTGGTGAGGCCACACATCCATGTGAAAGTGTTGGAGGATGGTCGTGCCAACTGGGACATTGCCAAAGTGGACTCGACCGCAGCAGAGGTGCCAACCGATACGACCGCATCCAAGTTCGACATCGGGCTGAGCGAATACTCGATCGAGGACGGAAGTCTGATCTACGATGATGCGTCGCTCGGGTTTTACATGGACCTGCTGGGCCTCGACCACAATGGCAGCGGCGATTTCACTCAGGACCTCTTTGTGCTGAAGACCACCACGCACGCCGATAGCGCCAACGTGGTCTTCGACGGCGTGAAGTACCTGCGCAATGTGAAGACCGACATCAGCGCCGACCTCGACATGGACATGGCGAACATGAAGTTCACCTTCAAGGATAACGAAGCAACGATCAACCAACTCGTGCTCGGCTTCGATGGTTGGCTCGCCATGCCTGGGGATGATATCGATATGGACCTGACGTGGAGCGCGAAGAAGACCGACTTCGGAACGCTGCTGTCACTGGTGCCTGCGGAGTTCGCAACGGACCTCACCGGCGTTACCATGAGCGGTAAAGCTGGCTTCAGCGGCTTCGTGAAGGGCAAGTACAGCGATACGAGCATGCCCGGTTTCAGCTTGGTGGTGGATGTGGATCAGGGTCGTTTCAAATACCCTGATCTGCCGGGGAGTGTCGAGGACATCTATGTGGACCTGAAAGTGACCAGTCCTGGTGGCAGCGATATGGACAAGATGGTGGTGGATCTTAAGCGCTTCGCGATGAAGATGGCCGGTAATCCGGTGGAGGCTCGCATGTACCTCACCAAGCCCATGAGCGACCCCAACGTGGATGCGGAGCTGAAAGCCAACCTCGACCTCGCGAGCGTGAAGACCGTGGTGCCGATGAAAGGCGATGAGTTGCAAGGCAACTTCACTGCGGATGTGCGGATGAAGGGAGCCATGAGCGACATCGAAGCGCAACGCTACGAGCGATTCACGGCCGATGGCCGGATGATCCTGCTGGGCATGAAATACGATACCGATTCGCTCCCCAGCATCGGTATCAATAGCCTCTACTTCGATTTCAGTCCGCAGTTCCTCTCGCTCACCAGCTTCGATGGCAGTGTGGGCAGCAGTAGCATCCAAGCCAAGGGTCGCATGGACAACTACCTCCAATGGTGGTTGAAGGACAGTACGCTCGTGGGCTCCTTCGATCTGGCCGCGAACAAGTTCGACCTGAACGAATTGATGGGGCCATCCTCGCCGGAACCAGCAGCGGGGGCCGCTCCTGCGGACAGCACTCCGATGAGCGTGATCGAAGTCCCGAAGAACATCGACTTCCGAATGGGGCTTGCGGTGAAGGAGGTGATCTACGATCAATTGCACCTAGCCAACGTGCGCGGCGGCCTGCGCGTGCATGACCAGCGTGTGGACCTGAACGACGTCTTCTTCAACCTCTTCGGTGGAAGCGTCACAATGAGCGGCGGTTATGAAGCGAAGGACGTGAAGGCACCACGTATCGACCTGAAGTACGATGTGCGCGAACTCGATATCCAGCAGACGGTGACCTACGTGGACATGGTTCAGAAGATGGCGCCGATAGCCAAGACCTGCAAGGGGACCTTCAGCACCACGCTGAGCATGAAGGCCGCGCTGAACGAACACATGGAGCCGGACATGAACTCGCTCACCGGCGATGGTACGTTGGTGACCCGCAACGTGCAGGTGGACGGCTTCCAGCCGCTGGTGGATCTGGCGAAGGCCTTGAAGATCCGCGAACTGGAGAACACGCGCCTACAGGACGTCATCTTCAGCTACGAATTGCGCGATGGCAAGATGATCACCAAGCCGTTCAACGTGAAGATCGATCGTATCCAGGCCAACGTGGGTGGGAGCACGGCTTTCGCCGATCAGGCCATCGACTACGATCTGAAGGCGAAGATCCCCAGTGACATGTTCGGTGCAGGAGCGGCACAAGCGGTGGCTGGTTTGCTCGGCAAGGCCAACGCAGCGGTCGGGGGGAACTTCGAAGTGCCCAAGGAACTCGACATGACGGCCAAGATCACGGGCACCATCGACAAGCCGATCGTGAAGCCCGTGTTCGCCGGAGGAACCTCGAGCGTGAAGGATGCGGTGGTTGCAGAGGTCAAGGAGACCGTGAACGAGGAGATCGGGAAGAAGAAGGAGGAGTTGATCGCGCAAGCGAAAGCAGAGCGTGATCGCCTCGTTGCGGAAGCGCAAACCCAAGCGGACAAGCTGAAGGCCGATGCGCGTCGCGAAGCTGCCAACGTGAAGGCGCAGGCCTACAAAGCGGCGGACGACCAGGTGGCGCAGGTAACGAATCCGTTGGCCAGGGCAGCAGCCAAGATCGCGGCCGACAAGCTGAAGAAGGAAGCGGACAAAAAGGAACAGCAAGCCATCGCCGAAGCCGATAAACGGGCGGATGGTCTGGTGGACGTGGCGCGCAAGAAGGGTGATGAGCTCGTGGCGAAAGCTGAGGCGACGGACACGACCGTGAAGTGATGACGCGCGCATTGCTGTTCGTTCTGCCGCTTCTGCTCGCGTTCACCGCGAACGCGCAGGAAGCTGACGACCCCTGTTCCCAGCCAACCGACAAACAGATCCTGAAACTGCTTGAGGCGGCAACCAAGGCCAAGGATCCCGTTGATCGTCATGCCAAGCTGAAGAGCACCTTGGAGATCGATGCGGAGTGCGCGGAATGCAACTTCCGCCTGGGGCTATCGGCGTATCGGATCGGCAAGGAGAGCGGCAAGGGCTACGCGGCAGCGATCAAGTACATGGAAGCGGCCAAGACCAAGTGTGCCAATTACCATAGTGATGTTTGGTACCACCTCGGTGTCATGTACTACGCGCAGGACCAGTTCGCGCAGGCCGCGCAGGCCTTCGAGGCCTTCAAGCGTTTTCCGACCGAGGACGCTGCGCGCGTGAGCAAGGATTACGACGAGCAATACAAGGACGTGGAAGAAGTGTTGCCGGAGCTTCAGTTCTACGTGGATTTCTACCGCCACACCGCACCGCTGAACCCGGTGGTCGTACCCAACGTGAGCACAACGGCTGATGAATACCTGCCCATGCTCTCACCGGACAACGAGATGCTCTTCTTCACGCGGAAGCGTCAGGAGAAAGGCGAAGGGTGACCTGGTTGCGCGCGAGGTGGAGGAACTGATGGAGGCTCGGCGCAAGGGCGTCCAGGCGGATTTCAATTCCGGGCGCGCCCTCCCGGATCCCTTCAATGTGGGTGATGCGTATGGAGGTGTCACCATCAGCGTGAACAACAAGGAAATGTTCGTGACGGTCTGTGGTCCACCCGATAGCAAGGGATACCGCAACTGCGACATCATGCGCACGCATTACGACGCTCATTTCGACCTGGATGCTGGTGGCCAGGAGTGGGAGTGGACCGGTCTTGATGATGTGGGCGCAGCTATCAATGGACCTACATGGGAGAGCCAGCCCAGTTTGAGCGGCGATGGGCGTACCATGTACTTCGCAACTGCGCGTGACGAGGCGAAGGGCTATGAGATCTTCCAGAGCACACGCGATGCGAAGAACAACTGGAGCCCCGCGGTTCCGGTCAAGGGCATCAATACTCCCGGCGACGAGAAAGCGCCATTCATGCACAGCGACAGTCGTACGCTCTACTTCGCGGCGCGACAGAACGCCACGGGGCAAGGGCACCAAGGCATCGGTGGCTACGACATCTTCTTCAGCAAGCTGAACGATGACGGAACGTGGACCAAGCCCAAGAACATCGGCCATCCACTGAACACGGATCAGGACGAGCACGGCCTCATCGTGAGCGCCGATGGCCGCACGGCGTACTTCGGCAGCAGTCGCTTCAAGGGTGTTGGCGGGTTGGACATCTATGGGTTCGAGTTGCCGAAGGACGTCCGTCCCGATGAGATCCTGATCGTGAAAGGCGAAGTGCGCGATGAGCAAGGCAAGGTCGTGCGCGATGCGATCGTGGAGATCAAGTACATGGATACCCGCCAGACCGAGGTGATGCGTGTGGACAGCACCGATGGCAGATATGCGACGGTGGTGCGCCTGAAAGCCGGAAGCGATGTGGTGATGACCGTGAAGAAGGAAGGCCATGTGTTCGACTCCCGCAGCTTCGCGCTGGAGGATACCGTCCGCAAGGGCGTGGCCCGGGTCGATATGGCCGTGCAGAAGATCGAAGTGGGGCGGAGCTATCGTGTGAACGATATCAAGTACGCGACGAGTAGCGCTGACATCACCAAGAGCAGCGAGTACATCCTCGATGAGCTCATCACCTTCCTGAAGGAGAACCCATCGGTGAAGATCCGGATCGAGGGCCATACGGACAACGTTGGCAGCACGCAGGAGAACATGGTTTTGAGCAATGACCGCGCCTTCACGGTGATGGGCTACCTGCAGGACAACGGTATCCCTGCTGGGCGCCTGAGCTTCAAAGGCCTTGGTCCCACCAAGCCCCTGAAGCCCAACGACACGCCCGACGGCCGCGCTGCCAACCGGCGCACCGAGTTCGTGATCGTTTCTCGCTGATCCAGCGGCGCGGTCCTTGGACTATTTTCGCATAACATGAAGCGAAGAGTTTGCCTCGCGTTCGCGCTGGTGCTGGTATCAGGCATGTCGCGAGCCCAAGTGAGCATCGGGGGTGAACCATCGGAGTGGGGAACGCCCCAGCTTCAGCGTCAGGGATTGCCCGAGGTGGGGCTTTCCCTGCCCGATCCGGAAGACCTTGGGATGGGTCCTGCAAATGGCGATTTCAGGTATGGTCTGCAGCGCACGTTAGAGGCGGATGTAACAGCCCTTGGTCGATGGGATGTGCTGCCTGATGGTTCGCATGTCTGCAGGATGGTCCTGCGGAGCCCAGGGGCGGTGATGCTGAGCGTGCAGTTCGATCGCTGGGAACTTGACGAGGACGCGGTGGTCTATCTCTACAACGAAACGAGGACGCATTTCATCGGCGGCTTCGATGACAATAACCGAGGCTTGGATGGAACCATGGCAACGGCCGTGTTGCCGGGCGAAGCTATTGTGATCGAATATCGTACGCCCTTACGGTCACGCCGTACGGATCAGTTGCGAGTGAGCAGTGTTACACATGGCTTTCTCGACCTCTTCCGCTTCGCCTCTGCTGACGAAGGACGCGACTACGACCCCGGTTACCAGAGTTCGCCCTGTCAGATCAATATCAACTGCCCGGAAGGTGCCACTTGGCAACAGCAGAAACGTTCGGTGGCCATGTTCCTGCGCCCTGATGGCAATGGTTGCACCGGTAATCTGGTCAACAACACCCAGACACCCGGACGTCCTTTCTTCCACATGGCGAACCACTGCTACACCGCCACGGCGAACCAGTGGGTGTTCTACTTCAATTACGAGAGTCCCACCTGCGTGGGCAGCACCGGGCCTACCACTGCCACCATGACCGGGGCCACATTGCGTGCGAACTACTACTACACCGACATGTGTTTGGTGGAGTTGAACAGCACACCTCCTGCGAACTACAATGTGTACTACGCCGGCTGGGACCGCAGCGGTGCTGTTCCGCAGAACTCCGCGATGATCGAGCACCCGCTTTACGATGTGAAGAAGATCGCCATCAATAACAACCCCTCGACCTCGTTCACTGATGCCATCGGTGTTCCATGCTGGCGGGGGACATGGGAACTGGGCCTTGCGCAGTCGGTCGCCAGTGGCTCACCGCTGTTCGATCAGAACAAGCGGATGGTCGGTCACATGTACGATGGTGCCCAAGTGTGCAGCACTGCCACGTCGATACCATCGGATTTCGCGAAGTTCAGTGCAGGCTGGGATGGCACGGCCGCAAGTACGCGGATGCGTGATTGGCTGAACCCGGCCAACAACGTGATGACCATGGACGGCTACGACCCGAACGCCACAGCGACCGTATCGCTCCGGTTGAAGGCTTTCCTTGAAGGACCGTACAACACCGGTACAATGCAGATGAACGCCACCCTTCGCGCGAGCGATTTGCTGCCCAACACCGAGCCGTACACAGGCGTGGGCTACACGCATGCGGGCGGTGGCGGTGGTGAAACGACCAATGGTACCGTACTGGGTGTGACCGGCAGTAACGCGGTGGTGGACTGGGTGGTGGTGGAACTGCGCAACAGCGCGAACAGCGCACAAGTGTTGGCCACGCGCAGTGCGGTCATCCAGGCCGATGGGGATGTGGTTGCCGCGAACGATGGTACCTCGGCGCTAAGCTTCAGCGCTTCGAGCGGATCGTACTTCATCGCTCTCCGCCATCGCAATCACTTGGGGATCATGACAGCGGCTGCGGTGGCTCTCACTTCCACGACCACCACCCTCGACCTCAGCAATGGTAGCGTACCGCTTTACGGTGGAGCGAACGCGACCAAGGTGGTAGGGACGCGCAATGCGATGTTCGCCGGAGATGTGACCCGCAGCAGCAGTTTGCAGTATGTGGGGTCCGGCAATGATCGCGATCCCATCCTCGTGCGTGTCGGTGGCGTTCTGCCCACGGCATCGACAGCAGGCTATCATCTCGAGGATGTGAACCTCGATGGCGTGGTGCTCTATACCGGCAGCAACAATGACCGCGACCCGATCCTGGTCAATATCGGAGGGACCGTCCCGACGGCTTCACGGAACGCGCAGCTTCCCTAGCTGCCCTCCAGCCTACTTGTTCAGTTTCGACTCGTTCACCCGCATGCGCAGGTTGAGGAACTCCACGACCACGCTGAACGCCATGGCGAAGTAGATGAACCGCTTGTCGCTCTCGTTGCCGAAGCCTTCCATGAGCAGTGCCACGCCGATCACCACCAGGAAGGCGAGCGCCAGCACTTTCACGGTGGCGTGCTTGTTCACGAAATCGGCAATGGTGCCGCTCGCGAAGAGCATGATCAGCACCGCGATGATCACGGCCAACGACATGATGATGAGCTCATTGCTCATGCCCACGGCGGTGATCACGCTGTCCAGGCTGAAAACGATGTCGATGACGATGATCTGCAGCACCACACTGAACATGCTGGTCGCCTTGCGGTGAGGGCCTTCCTTTTCACGTTTGTGCTCCACCTTGGAACGGATCTCCACGGTGGCCTTCCAGATGAGGAAGAGACCGCCCACGGCGAGCACGATGTCCCGTCCGCTGAACTCATTGTCACCGACCGTTACCCACGGTTCCTGCAAGCTCATCAGGAAGCTGATGCTGAAGAGCAGCATCAGCCGTGTTATCATGGCCAACGCAAGGCCCATGCGTTGTGCCTTGCGCTGACGCTCCTTGCCATGCAACTCTCCGCTGAGGATGCTGATGACGATGATGTTGTCGATGCCCAGCACGATCTCCAGGGCCGTGAGGGTGAGCAGGGCGATGAGCCCATCGGTGGTCAGGAGGACGGAAGGATCCAGTTGTGCGAAGTCCATGGTAGGGTGGGGGCGCAAAACTAGTCGGCCGTGCGATGATGCGGACGAAGCCGCGCCAGCACAATGGTCTCGTTGCGGTTCACCGGGTTCAGCCAGTGCACCACCCGGTCAACGAACCCCGGGTCCGACCGACCGATGATCTCAACGGCACCGTATTCCGCTTCCATTCGCGCGATCCGTTCGACCAGGTTCTCTTGGCCAATGAACAGCGCGATATCGGGTCGTCGTTCAATATCCATGCTGTCCAGCCATTGACCCAAGTGTTGGTCCGCCATCGCGGTCCCCCACGGCACGATCTCCAGATCCCACTGACCTAGGTAGAAGAGCGGCGGCATCATCGGTTCATCCTCTTCCACATCGTCCAGGACGATACCTGTGATCCGACCTTGATCGCGCAGGGAGTACAATGCTTCAACACGGCTACGCTTGCTGTACGTGGTGCACAGGAAGGGCAAGAGCAGAAGGTTCAGGGCCCACACGAAGATCAGAACGCCGTTCCACAGTCCGCTCCGCTTCTGCCACCACGCCGATGCCTTGCGCCATTGTTCCCATGCCATGAAACCGAGAATGAAGAACAAGGGGAGGATGGGGAACATGAAGCGCTCCTGCTTGTTGGGGAAGTAGGAGTGGATGGCGAGAAAGAGCAGCACAGGCAGCCACAAGAGCAAGGGCGATCTTCGGCGGAAGAACCCGAAGAGCACGGCGAGGCTCAGCGGCGGCATGAAGATGCCAGCGAGCAGCAGCAGGTAGTTGTACCAAGGCAGCACCCCGTAGGTGGTGGTGTTGGCCAGATTGTACATCACATACTGAGTCAGCTCTGCGAAGGGTCGCCCCCATAGGAAGCTGTCGATCCCGCCTTGGATGGCCGCGAGCGGAAGCAGGATGCCAAGACCGTAGGTTATCGAATGAAGCCAACGCCGCTGGAGCAGCAAGGCAAGACCGGGACCTACGGCGAAGAAGATCGTTTGGAAGCGCACGTTCATCGCCATGCCGATCCACAACCCGGCGATCAATGCATCCGTCCACGTGGGTCCATGTGCACGGCGGATGAACTGCCATGCACCCAGCATCAAGAAGGGGATACAGGCTACCTCCACCAGATTGCGCACGGCGAGGAAGGGCATGAAACAGAACAACGCCAGAAAGAGTCCCGTGCGCCACGCGATCACTTCGTTTGAAAGGCGCAGCGCGATGCGGTGGCCGACACGTACCACGATCAGACTCCACAATGCGTGCAGCAGTCGCACGATGAGCATGGTCGACTTCGGGTCCGTGATGCCCAACACCTTCAGCGCACTGAAGAGCAGGTAGTGCAGCCCGACATAGAAGAAACTGTGACCGCTCGGCGTGGGGTCCGCGCCTTGGTTCCACGGGAGCCAGTAGTTGTAGTCGAAGCCGGCAACCCAACTGGCTGCGGCTTCCACGATGAGGAAGTGGTCGTCGTGCGCGAAGTAGCCTTGGCTGAAGATGGCGGCCACCAAGCGGGGAACGAGCGCGATGAGGGTGAGCGCAGCCAATGCGTTCGCAGGTGGAACGTCCCAGAACTGCGCGATGCGCTTCAGCATGGTGCGAAGATGCTCAACGCTTTGCGGAGCGGACAAAGCAGCGCATGGACTAGCACGGCCCATGGGGCGATAGTGATCCCGAACACCGCTAGGTATACTAGCGGCTTGTGGATCTCTCCACGCTTGCGGTAGTCCACGAAGAGCAGGATGAAAGGCAGCAAGCCCAGTACACCGCCCACCAAGCCCACGATGCCCCTTGCCGGACTGGAACCGTCCATGCGCCCATGGTATCAAGGCACTTCAGTATTCTTAACAACGGCCTGATATGTGTCAGGCCGTGGTACCCTGTCAAACAACGATCTTTAGCACCTCCAAGCATACCCCATGAACAAGCCCCTCGTCCTCGCGTTCTCTGCGATCCTCGCGATCGCCTGCAACACTGCTCCCACGGATGTGTCCGCCCAGCAGAAGACCAATGTGGTCAGCTACGGTGCTGCCATCACCGCCGATGGCGCCATCAGCACCAGCGAACTGGTGAAGAAGATGGCCACCACCGATTCGCTCGCCACCAAGGTCGAATGTGAGATCATCACCAGTTGCACCAAGAAGGGTTGCTGGATGACCGTGCAGATGCCCGAGGGAGAGAAGATGATGGTGCGCTTCAAGGACTATGGCTTCTTCGTTCCCCTCAAGGGATTGGAGGGCAAGCACGCCGTGATGCAGGGATATGCGAGCAAGGAGACCACCGATGTGGCCACCTTGCGGCACTACGCCGAAGATGCTGGCAAGAGCAAGGAGGAGATCGCCAAGATCACCGAGCCGGAGACCAGCTTGATGTTCCTCGCCGACGGTGTGTTGATCACCTTCTGAACCGCATGCAGCACATCGCTGCGCGCACATGGCCCGGGGCAACGCTCCGGGCCATCTGCATTCTAGCTGTTACCGGTGCGCACTTGCTGAACGCACAAACGCAGCATTCGCTACTCCTGCCGCGCGAAGCGGCCATCACCGCTACCGGCTTTGCGCTGATAGGTACAGGCACATGGCGGTCCAAGATGAACTCCCATAACGCCCCGGCCGTCATCGACCTGGCCAACGTGCCGCTCCTCGATCGAGTGGCCACCAAACAATGGAGCCTGCCTGCACATCGCACCAGCAACGCGCTCTTCGGCGTTACGGCCGCTGCTGCGCTCTGCGTTGCCATCGCGAACCAGCAAGGTGAGCAACCATTATTGCCTGTTGCCATCATGGCCGAGAGCAGCCTCTTGTGCATGGGTCTCACCAACACCGTGAAGGAACTCGCACGACGACCCCGCCCGTACCTCTACAACCCGGATGTTCCCGCGAGCATACGCCGCCCGCGTGAGGACGAACTGAGCTTCTGGAGCGGACATACGGCCAACACCGCCGCGATCACCTTCTCGTGCGCGAGCTTGGTGCAGCGTTCGGATGCCTCACCGGAACTCAAGACGGCAACGTGGCTGGGCGCTGCGGTAGCCCCTGCTGCCATGGGCTATCTGCGCGTTCGAGCGGGTAGGCATTTCCCCACGGATGTGTTGACAGGATACGCTGTGGGGGCCTTGCTGGGCATCGTGGTCCCCTACTTTCACCGCTCCGGGAACGGAGCCCTTGGCAACTGAAATGAAGATCGCATTGGCCGTACATGGAGGAGCGGGAACGCTGGCTCCGGAGTTGATGACGCCTGTTCGTGAAAAGGCCTATCGCGCTGCATTGGAGCTGTCCTTGCGTAGAGGGTACGCCGTTCTCAAGGAAGGGGGCACTGCCATCGACGCGGTGGAAGCCGCCATACGGGTGCTGGAAGATTCGCCGCACTTCAACGCGGGGAAGGGATCGGTGTTCAATGCGGATGGTCAGCACGAAATGGACGCGAGCTTGATGAGCGGGATGGACCTCCGCGCAGGCGCAGTGGCCGGTGTGCAGAACGTGAAGAACCCGATCGGTCTTGCACGTCGCGTGATGGATCACAGCAGTCATGTGCTCATCAGCGGGCTTGGTGCGTTCGAATTCGCGCACAAGCAAAAAGTGGAGTTGGAGGATGATCAGTACTTCTTCGATCAGTTCCGCTACGATCAATGGAAAGAGACCGCCGGTACCGACGTGTACCGATTGGACCATAGTGAGAAGGAGAAGAAGTTCGGGACGGTGGGAGCGGTGGCGCTCGATGCGAACGGACACCTTGCTGCCGGCACCAGTACGGGCGGTATGACGAACAAGAAGTGGCAACGCATCGGCGACAGCCCCATCATCGGTTGTGGGACGTACGCGAACGATGCCAGCTGTGCGGTGAGCTGCACGGGGCATGGTGAGAGCTTCATCCGCGCGGTCGCTGCGCACGATGTACATGCGATCATGGCCTACAAGGGTTTGTCACTTCAAGAAGCGGTACGCGTGGTCGTTCACGAGAAGCTGCCACCCTTGGATGGCGACGGTGGCCTCATCGCCGTGGACCGCGATGGCAACATCGTGCTCGACTTCAATTGCTCCGGCATGTACCGTGGGCATGTGGGTGCAGATGGCGAGTTCCACACAGCGATCTTCCGCTGAGCGTCACACGGGAAGACCGAGGAACGAGGGCTATCCGTTGTCTCACGAATGCTCCAACCCCATCACTGCTTCCCCGCTGCTGGTGGCTTCGCAGCTCGCTTGGGCAGCGACAAATGCAGCCGTTTCTCCTTCGGCGTTTCGATCTCTTCGCCCAAGAGGTAACCCCAGGCGTGCATGGAGGAATGCTGTCGCACACGACCTTCAGCATACCGGTGATGGGATCGCGAGCAGCATGCCCGCAACGCCCCAGAGCGCGCCGAAGCCGATGAGCGCGAGCACGCTCGCCAGCGGATTGATGCTCACACTGCTGCCGACGATCTTGGGCGTGATGAAATTGTTGTCGAGGAACTGGACTCCGAGCACCACGCCCAGCGCGGCAACCGCATGCCAGGGCGAATCGTTGGTCACCAGCGCTACGAACACAGGCAGCACGCTCCCGGCAAGTGCCCCGATGTAAGGGATCACGTTCAGGACGGCGAGCACGAAGCCGAGCAGTACGGCGTACTTCAAACCGATGATACCGAAGCCGATCGAGCAAAGCACACCGAAGATCACGCCCACGGTGACCACACCTCGCAAATACTTGCGCGAAAGCTCACTGATGCGCACCATCACATCCAGCACCGCTCCTTCACGCGTGGTGCCCAGCTTGGTGAAGAAGGCGCGGAACCGGTCCTTCAGCAACAACAGCAGGAACACGAAGAAGGGTATCGGTACGATGGATGCCAATGCGGTCCCGGTCCCGGAAAAGAGTTGCATCGCCGCCTTGCCACCCCAACTCGCCAGGCCGCTCACGTGATCGTTGAACCATTGGATCTGCTCGCGGCGGTCCAGATTCGTTCGGCTCTCCACCCAATCGAAGAGGAGGTCGCCCTTGCTGGCGAATTTCGCCTGGAGCAGTGGCAGGTCCGCACCGAAGCGCGTGAGTTGATAGCCCAGAAAGAAGAAGAGCCCCAGCACGAGCACCACCAGTCCGATGGTGACGATCCCCACGGCTGCCCAACGCGGCATCCAACGCTCGATCCCGCGAGCAAGTGGCAACAGCAGGAAGGCGAAAAGGCCGCTTACGACAAGAAGCAGGATGAGGTCGCGCCCGAAGAACAATACAGTGACGCTGAGCACCACGGCCAGCAGCACGAGCACATAGCGTTGTAGCAGTTCACTTCCGGGAGGAAAAGGCATGCGTCCTGGTCCCGTTCGCGGGATGCCGAAGGTAGCGGCGCTACCTCAACCACTTGCGTTCCAGCACGAAGGTGCCGAAGGGCAGAACGGAGGCCAGGCCAAGGCCGATGATGCGCTCGACATCCCACTTCAATTTGGTGAATAGGGGAACGGCGGCGATCCAGTACCCGATGAAAAGCACGCCGTGCGCCCATCCCACGTACTTCACAGCAAGTGGCATATCGGCGAGGTACTTCAGCGGCATGGCGATGAAGAGCAGCACCAGGAAGCTGATGCCTTCGGCGATGGCGACGGAACGGAAGCGGCGGATGATGGGATCTTGCATGTGTTTCATTCCGCCAAAGCGCGGGTGCGGCGAAAATACCGTGGCCCCCGGGATCACCTTCGCGCCTTCGTTTTGCCTGTTTCAGATTGCTGAGGTTCACCCCTTCACCGGCACCCTTACTGCCGAGAACGCCCGCTGCTGCACGCTGTAGCTGTGTCCCTTGCTGATGATGTGCACCTTCATGCCTTCGATGCTGAAGGGTTCGCCTTCCTCCACATCGGCGAAGTCGCTGTAGCTGATGTCGTGCCCGTCGAAGATCATGACCTGTCCGCTACCGATGGTCTCCAACATGTCGGCGTCGGTGATCACCACGCCGGTGTCTTCGCCAAGACCGATGCCGATCGCAGCGGGGTTAGCCGCCACCGCCTGGCTCAGGCGACTGAAGCGACCCCGTTCCACGAAGTGGCTGTCGATGATCACATCGTGGATCAGCGAAGCACCGGTGGTCATCTTCACACCACCCTTCACCAAGCCGCTGCTGCTGTGACCTTGGTAGATCATGGTGCTGCTCATGCACATGGCGCCCGCGCTGGTACCTGCGATCACGAAGCCGGCCTCCTCTTGGTACCGGCGTTTCATGAGTTGAAGGAACGCGGTGCCACCGAAGATGGTCGTGAGGCGCAATTGGTTCCCGCCGCTCATCATCACCCCATCGGCCTTCGCCAGACGCTTGATCATGTCAGGCTTCACATCACTGCGATCGCGGATGTCCATGATGTCGATGTTGGTCGCGCCCAGGCGACCGAAGGCCTCGATGTAGTTCTGGCCCACTTCTTCCGGGATGCTGCTGGCACTGGTGATGACAGCGATCCGCTTGCCGGGTCCGCCGATCTCGTCCACCACCCGGCGCAGGATGCCTTCCTCGATGAAGTTGTGCGTGAAGACCTTGGTCTGGTGCCCAGCCTCCGGGTCTTTGCCCTTGTCCTCGTTCCCGCCGATGGCGATGAGCTTGCCTTTTGGGATCATGCTTGGTGTTTACCCCCGCCCCGTGCCAGCATCCGCCCTTCGGCGCACAACGGCCGAGCGAAAGTAGAAGGATGTCGGGCATCAGGCCGGTCATGCCGCGTTCGTCATCAACAGGGTTTTCAATACAGGGCGTCTTTGTGGACGTTGCCATCTATCTTCCGCCTCGAAGCCCTCTTCCCATGCGTATTCTCGAACTCAAGGCCATGCGTGGCCCCAACTACTGGTCGGTCAAGCGGCACAACCTCATCGTCATGCGCCTCGATATCGAGGGCCTGGAGGAGAAGCCTACCGACAAGATCCCCGGATTCTACGAGCGGATCACCACGTTGCTGCCCACCATGGTGAGCCATCGGTGCAGCGAGGACCATGAAGGCGGCTTTTGGGAGCGGGTGAAGCGCGGCACCTGGATGGGCCACGTCATCGAGCACATCGCGCTGGAGATCCAGACGCTTGCGGGCATGGAGACCGGCTTTGGCCGCACCCGTAGCACACGCGATGAAGGTGTGTACAACGTGGTCTTCAGCTACATCGAGGAGCCCGTGGGCATGTATGCGGCGAAAGCGGCCGTGCGCATCGCGGAAGCGCTGATCAGCGGTGAGAAGTACGATCTCCAGGACGACATCCAGAAGATGCGCGAGCTGCGCGAAGAGAGCCGCCTGGGTCCGAGCACGGGCAGCATCGTTCACGAAGCGGTGTCACGCGGCATCCCCTACCTGCGATTGAACGGACAGAGCCTGGTGCAACTCGGCCACGGCATCCACCAGAAGCGGATCCGCGCCACGATCACGAGCAAGACCAGCAACATCGGCGTGGAGATCGCCTGCGACAAGGAAGAGACCAAGCAGTTGCTGGAGAGCTACGAGATCCCGGTCCCAAAGGGCCGTGTGGTCCGCACGGAGGAGGGACTCGAAGCCGCGTTGGATTCCGTCGGTTTTCCCTGCGTGATCAAACCCATCGGTGGAAATCACGGACGCGGTGCCACCATCGGCATCAAGACTTTGGAAGAGGCGAAGGTGGCTTTGGCCAAGGCGAAGGAGATCAGCCGCAGCGCGATCGTGGAGCGCTATATCACGGGCCTCGATCATCGTCTGCTCGTGATCAACCACCGTTTCATCTGTGCGGCCAAGCGTACCCCGGCCTGCGTGGTCGGTGATGGCAAGAGCACCATTGCGCAACTCGCTGCGGAAGTGAACAAGGATCCGCGTCGCGGCTTTGGCCACGAGAACGTCCTAACACGCATCGACATTGATGACCATACGCTCAAGCTGCTAGGGCTGAAAGGACTTTCGCCCGAGAGCGTTCCTGCGAAAGGCGAAACGGTCTACTTGAAAGCAACGGCCAACCTGAGTACTGGTGGAACCGCGGACGACGTCACCGAAGTGGTTCACCCCTTCAACGTCTTCCTCGCCGAGCGCATCAGCCGCATCATCGACCTCGACATCTGCGGCATCGACATCATGACGGACGACATCAGCTTGCCGCTGAACGAAAGCGGCGGCGCTGTGCTCGAAGTGAACGCCGCCCCCGGTTTCCGCATGCACCTGGACCCCACCGGCGGTATTGGCAAGAACGTGGCGGAACCTGTGGTGGACATGCTCTTCCCGCCGGGAACGCCCAGCCGCATTCCGATCATCGCCATCACGGGAACGAACGGCAAGACCACCACCACGCGCCTTGACCAGCCACCTCATGCGCAGCGTGGGCTACAAGGTGGGCATGACGTGCAGCGATGGCGTGTACATCATGAACCGCTTGCTGATGACCGGCGATTGCACCGGCCCGGCCAGTGCGCAATTCGTGCTGAAGGAGCCCGTGGTGGACATGGCCGTGCTGGAAACGGCGCGCGGTGGCCTGGTGCGCAGCGGTCTCGGCTTCGAGCATTGCGATGTGGCCATCGTCACCAACGTGGCCGCCGATCACTTGGGGCTGAAGGACATCCACACCCTGGAGGATCTGGCGCACGTGAAGAGCACCGTGCCGCGTAGCGTGCGGCGCGATGGCTACGCGATCCTGAACGCCGATGACGAGCTCGTGATGGCCATGCGAAAGCAGTGCGATTGCAAGATCGCCCTCTTCAGCCTGGACGAGAACAACCGCCTGGTCCGCCAACACTGCAAGCTGGGCGGCCTCGCAGCGATCTACGAGAACGGCTTCGTCACCATCAGCAAGGGCGAATGGAAATTGCGGATCGAGAAGGCCGTGAACATCCCCATCACCTACGGTGGCAAGGCAGTCTTCAACATCCAGAACGTGCTGCCCGCCGTGCTGGCGGCCTACGTGCAAGGTGTGAAGGTTGAAGAGTTGCGCGAGGCACTCATGACCTTCGTACCGGGTGCGGCGCAGACCCCTGGCCGCCTGAACCTCTTCCAGTTCAAGAAATTCCAGGTGGTGGTGGATTACGCCCACAACCCGCACGGCTTCGAAGCGCTCGGCAAGTTCCTGAGCAAGATCCCGGATAGCCCGAAGGTGGGCGTGATCGCTGGCGTGGGCGATCGCCGCGACGAGGACACCGTGAACCTCGGCCGCCTCAGCGCGCAGATGTTCGATGAGATCATCATCCGCCAGGACCGCAACCTGCGCGGCAAGACCGACGACGAGATCATCGCGCTCATGGTGAAGGGCATCAAAGAGGTGGACCCGAACAAGAAGTACATCATCATCAAGAAGGAGGAAGAGGCCATCCGCCACGCCATCAGCAACGCCAAGCCCGGCAGCTTCCTCACGCTCTGCAGCGATGTGGTGCCCGATGCGCTCGCCCTCGTGCTGAAACTGAAGGAGGAGGATGAGAAGGTGGCCTTCAACACGGACGAT
>JADJDP010000047.1 GCA_016702645.1 Flavobacteriales bacterium | reverse complement strand
GCCGTCCATATCGGCCACTTCGATGCTCAGGCCCATCCACGTGATGCGCTCACCGGCCTTGGGTATGTGACCGGTTTGCTGGAGCACGAGGCCCGCAACGGTATCGGCGCTCACATCGCGCACCAGTTGCGATCGCTCCAAGCGCACGAGCAGATCGTGCAAGGGGTATTGTCCATCCACGAGCCAGGAACCATCGGGCCGTTGCACCAGCGTGTACTCATCGCGGTGGAAGTCGCTCACATCGCCCACGAGTGCTTGCAGGATATCGCTGATGGTGACCACGCCGGTGGTTTCACCCAGTTCATCGGCAACGAGCGCATAGCCCTGTCCGCTGGCCTTGAACTCTTCCAAGGCCCTGTACGCCGCCATGTCCTCGTGTACGAAGCGTGCGGGTTCCATGTGTGCGCGCAGGTCGAAGGGGACGTCATCCATGTGCAAGAGCAATTTCTGCAGCGCCACCACGCCCACCACATCCTCCAGGTCCGATTCCACCACCGGGTAGTAGCCATGCACGCTCGTGCGCAAGAGCGCGCGCACCTGTGCAGCATCGGCATCCACGCGTAGTGTGAGCACATCGCGCCGGTAGGTCATGAGCGAACTCACCTTGCGATCGCCCAATGTGAAGGCGCGTTCCACGATGGTCTGCTCGATCTCCGCCACGGCACCGCCCTCGGTACCTTCCTGCACCATGGCGCGTATCTCTTCCTCCGTTACACCCCCACCGGCCCTGTGCTGGATGCCCAGGATGCGCAACAGCAGGTTGCTGGTCTTGGTGAGCAGCCAGATGAAGGGCGCCGTGACGATGGCCACCACGCGCATGGGCAGTGCCACCGCTTTGGCAATGGTCTCCGGCATGCTCAGGCCGATGCGTTTGGGCACGAGTTCGCCCAGGATGAGGGAGAAGAAGGTGACGGCGATGACCACGCCTGTTACCGCGAGCGAGTGCGCATAGGGTGCCAGCAGGGGTACCCGAAGGATGGTGGCCTCCAAGTCCTCGGTGATGTTCTCGCCGCTGTAGATACCGGTGAGGATGCCGATCAGCGTAATGCCGATCTGCACCGTGCTCAGGAACCGGCTCGGGTCATTGGCCAGTTTCAAAGCGGCGCGCGCGCGCGGGTCGCCACGTTGCGCATCGCCTTCCAGCCGGCTCTTGCGCGCGCTCACCAAGGCGATCTCGCTCATGGAGAACAGGCCATTGAGCAGGAAGAGCAGGAAGAGGATGAGGAGTTCCACCGGGTACCAAAGATGTAGGTTGGGTGGCGATGCCCCTCTTGGGCGTCGCACTTTCACGGTGCTGGTATGGATCAGGCCCCGGCCTGCACCCAGCTCCTGCTTGCACTTCGCCACTGTCCGGACCTGAACGGGGTATTGAACGCACAGAGCCCCCGGATACTTCCGGGGGCTCTGTTGTCAGGGGTCCTTGTGCGTTCGTTCACCAAACCACTAGGAGCGATCGCGAAACCCGTCGCTCAGTGAACGGCAGCATCACCCTTTACTGGATGACCTGCGCGTTCGGGTATCGTTGTTTCCAGAATTCGAGCATCCGCATGCTGGCTAGCGTCACGGTGGTGCGTGCGTCCAAGCGGACCTTGATGGCCTTGAGACCTGCTTTCACCGGTTGGGTGAGGATGAGGATCTTCTTTTTGCGTGGCATGCGGGTGTGGGGTATTGGTATGTACGTGTGGACTTGGGTGCTCGGACCGTTGCGGGTGCGGATGATCGGGAGTTCGATAGTGCTTCGAAGGGGTAGTGGACCTCTGGCGCTTCAAAATCGTGCCTCTTCATCACGCCACCGCGAAAACCTGGCTGTCAGCGACTTCACTTGTTCATGGCTCAGCGGCGGACGTGAGGACCGCGGTCGCAGATGCACAGGATGGGGAAGGACCGCCCCGTTCAATGCGGAGCTTCGATGGCGTTGGTCCAAGATGCGCTCTCGATGTTTCAGGGATCGTTCCTGCCGGGTGATCGCTGGAATTTCGGGCACCTTCTCCAGCTTATCCTTGCTCTGTCCCCCAAGCGATGTTCCGAACCTTGCTCGTGCTCGCAACAGTGGTGTTCTTCGTTTGTGAGGCGAAGGCACAGACAGTGGACAGCCTGCGGCCTTATCGGCATAACACGCACCACCGGGAGATCACGCTGCTCATCGGCTACGACCAGGGACGCTATGGCAACGCGGAGGTCGGTCTCGCTGCGAACGTGTTCGGGTCGGCCCATCATCCCTATGCAATGGCGGCCTTCATCGGGAGTGAAGTGCGCGTGGATCGAACCACGTTGATCGGTCCGAAGGTGGGGATCTGGTTGGCGGGCGGCCTGGCCATGGGTGCACAGGCCATCTATTACACCGACGGACATGAACGCAGTTTTGTGCTTCGCCCGGAGTACGGTTTCGGATTCCACAAGTTCAAGGTCACCTACGGCTACAACTTCCGCATCACCAACAAGGACCTGCAGGGCATCAACAGCCACCTGCTCAACCTCACCTATTGTTTCCGCTTGGCACGGTTGAAGGGGGACGATGACAGGCTGCGATGAAGCGTGAACGGCATCGTTCCTTTGTGGACATGAAGCATTCCTTGTTCCTGCTTACGTGCGGTGTTCTGGTCATGGGATCGGCACCCTCACAGCGGGCCACGCGCGTGGAGGGCAACTTGGAGCGTGACAGCATCCCTGCCATCAACCGGCGCATTGTGGAGTACGTGCAAAGCCAGATGGGGAAGAAGGTGGATCGTGGTGAATGCTGGGACCTGGCCGCGGGGGCGCTCAATGCCGCAGGTGCCATTTGGGACGGCTTCTATGGTTTCGGCACCGTCGTGGACTGGCGAAAGCAGGATGTGCTGCCCGGCGACATCATCCAGTTCGAGAACGTCTCGTTGGAGCATCGGACCGCAACAAGCATCCGCCGTGATACCTATGGCAAGCACACGGCCATTGTGCTGGAGGTGCATGAGCGAGGCGTGTTCGTCATTGCCCACCAGAATTTCGAGGATGTGCGCAAGGTCACGACCACCGATCTCCGCATGGCCGATGTGCGCGGTGGCAAATTGGTGTTCTATCGGCCGGTGGAGCGGTAGGTCACTCCCGCTCTATCATCACCACTTGGTTCGTCCGTTGTGATGTGCGGATCAGCAATTCCTCTTTTTCGCTTCCCCGTTGCAAGGTGCCGCTCGCGGTATTGGGCGGTACACGACCCTCGTTGTGCGCCACGATCACCAGCGTGTTCCTTCCGGGGGTTGTTTCCAGTCGCACCCGCACCGGCTTCTTCGTGAGCGCATGGGCGAAGAGCATCGTGCGGTCGTTGAACAGCACGCTGATCGTGTCACCGTCCACCTCGGCATTGTCCCATAGCCTCAGCGTGATGAACTGCTTGCGCGTGTTCATGGTCGTGAGCGTATCGTTCAGGCGCATGTGGTGGTCCACGTCCGGTGGTGGCAATGGTTTTCGCTCGCGTTCCTTGAAGCCGATGTGGTAGCGCATCACCACCCCGAGGTAATTGTCGCTCGCCTGGTAGGTGGCTTCACCCATGGGAGAGGTAGCTACGTTGGTCCATGCGGGCGCAGCGTCGAGGTGCATCAGGTAGCGCACGCTCACTTGGTACCGGTGCCGGTCATCCTCGCTGATGATGCCGATCTCCGGTGCGATGTACGGACGCACCATCGCCGACGCAATGGTCAAGCTGGTAAAGGACTGTTCGGAGGTGGTGAGCACATCGGCGTTCTGGAACGTGTAGCCAGCGGCAATGCCGATCGTGCCCGAGGATGGGCAGTCGGCGCACATCCCGTGCAACTGCCACCAGGTGCGGAACTCGGCTCGCGTCGTCGTGTGGTAGAGGTCATAACACACACTGTCCACTGGCCAGAGCAGATAACCGTTGATGTTGAAGCCCCCGACCGCAGCGATGCCTACACGGTTGCGGTAGATGAGCGACCCGCCCAGTTCCAACTGTCCACCCACCCACGGAATGGCACGTTCGTTTCCCAGTGTCCCACCCACCACATCGGGTTGTTGAAGACCGATACCCAGGCCACCTACGATGCGCGGTTCGAAGTCGCGTTGCGCCATCGCCACATGCACGAGCAACACGGGGAGTATCATCAGGAACGATCTCATCCATCGACGCTCACCAAGATCGGGCCAATGCCGCCAGCCTTTCATTCTTCGGGTGGTGGCGCGCTCTTGCGCGTGTACTTCTTCTTGTTCTTCACCACCCGTGGCCGAAAGCGACCGTCCAGCGCACCAGCGGCTTTCTGCGCAGCACGCTTCGCAGCACGCTCGATCTTGTCGAGGTCCTTCTTCGTGATGCGCTTCTTCTTCGCCATGCCTCGCGAAGATCGCCCGGGAGAGCTTTGGAAGAAAGATGATCATTGAGCATCTTGCCTTGCCAAACCACCTTTCCATGAAAAAGCTCTTGAAGATCCTCGGTGTTTTGTTGTTGATCCTCTTGCTGGTCGGCGGTGGAGCCATCGCATACATCTCCATGGCCTTGCCGAACATCGATGCACCAGCCGACCTGAACGTGGAGGCCACGGCGGAACGTGTGGAACGGGGTCGCTACCTGGCCAACAGCGTGTGCGTTTGCATGGATTGCCACAGCACGCGTGATTGGAACTTGTTCGCTGCGCCGCTCGAACCGGGAACCTTTGGTGGAGGTGGAGAGAAGTTCGATCGCACCATGCAGTTCCCGGGAGAGTTTTATTCGAAGAACATCACCCCCTTTGGGCTCAAGGATTGGACCGATGGTGAGATCTACCGTGCGATCACCAGCGGCGTAAGCAAGGACGGGCATCCCTTCTTCCCTGTGATGCCTTACCCCAACTACAACAAACTGGCCACGGAGGATGTGTACAGCATCATTGCGTACCTGCGTTCGTTGGATCCGGTGGAGACCAAGACCTATCCTGCGAGCGTGATCGACTTCCCAGTGAACCTGATCATGCGCACCGTGCCCGAACCTGCTCACCCGGTGGAGCGACCCAAGCCCACCGACCCGACCTACGGCGCGTACATGGTGAACGCAGCGGCCTGTGTCGAATGCCATACGCACACGGAGAAAGGCAAGAAGCTCGGCGAGCCGTTCGCCGGGGGCTTTGCGTTCAACTTCCCCAACGGCTCCACAGTGCGCTCCCCGAACATCACCCCGCACCCAACGGACGGGATCGGCGCATGGGACAAGGCCACCTTCATCGCTCGCTTCAAGATGTATGCTGACAGCAGCTACGTGCCCCGACCGATCGACTGGAACGCGGCCGATTTCCAAACCGTGATGCCGTGGATGATGTACGCCACCATGAGCGAAGAGGACCTCGGGGCCATCTACGACTACCTGCGTGCAGTGCCGCCCGTTTCGGGCAAGGTGGAGAAGTGGACCCCACCAGCAGGTGGATCGTAGTGTTCAGCGTAGCACGCTGTACATGTACACATCGTGCAGGCTTCCATCGCTTGCGCGGAAGTCACTACGCAACAGTCCTTCGCGTTCGAAGCCGCAGTTCTCCAGCACCCGGTGGCTGGCGATGTTCTCGGGCACCACACGGGCAAAGACCTTTTCAACGCCCAGTTCCGTGAACGCGTGATCGACCGCCCAGTACAAGCCCAGGGAGGTGAGCCCCTTGCGCTCGTAAATGGAACTGATGAAGTAGGCCGTTTCGCACTTGGGCACCGTCCAGTCGAACTCTTTCAGGAAAACGAGGCCGATGGGATCACCGCCTTCGTAGTCGCGCATGACGAAGCAGAAGAACTCGCGGCGCTTGCTACGCACCAGCATCTCCTTGATGTAGTTGCGTGTTGCGCGCGGGTCGCTGCAATGCGCGCAGGTGACGGGGAAATACGTCTGCAGCCGGGCTCGATCGGCCTCCACCAATCGGAACACGCCATCGTGGTCTTCTTTCGTGATGGGTTCGATGATGACCGAGTCGCTCATGGCGTATCGCGCAACTTCAATGCGGCTTCGCGCATGGCATGCGCACGTTCCTTGCCAAGGTAACGCTCCACACCAGCGTGTACCACATACACCAGCGGTGTGGCCAGCAAGGCCACCAGCAGTTTGTACGCGTAGGCCGTGATCACCATGGCCGTGCAGCGCGCAAAACTGAAATCGTCACGCATGATCCAAAAGGCCACGTAGGTCACCACCACGCTATCGATCAACTGACTGATGACCGTGCTGCCGGTGGCACGAAGCCAGATCCGCTTGTCACCAGTTGCGCGCTTGATCCGGCGGAACACGAAGGCGTCCACGAGCTGGCCGACGATGAAGGCCGTGAGCGAACCCAGGATGATGTTCATGCCTTGTCCGAAGACCCCCGCGAACGCAGCTTGCATGTCCGGTACGCCGGCGTTGTTGTTCATGCCCACCCAGAAGTCGGCAGGTGGTATGCCGATGGCGATGTACATGACAATGAAGGCGAAGGCGATCAATGCTGCGGTGAGGATGGTGAGAAAGCGCACGCCACGCACCCCGTAGTAATCGTTGACCACGTCCGTCATGATGAAGACGATGGGCCATGGCAGTACGCCCACACTGAGCACGAAGGACAAGTGCTCCTGCCCGAGCAGGTTGAAGTCCGCCTTGGCAAGACCCAGCGCCGTTTCCAATTGGAAAAGCTTCACGCCGATCATCTCCGCGAGCAATGCGTTGGCCACGAAGAAGGCCCCCAGGACCAGGAATAGGCGCGTGGCCTTGTCGGCAAGGATCGAATGGATCATGCCGTGACAAGATCGCCAACATGCACCACATCACCGCTGACCGCCATCGCGTTCATGCCGAAATCCACTTTCACTTCTCCTTCCGTTCCGGGACGTCGACGATAGGTCGCCAGTGTGCGTGTCGGTTCCTTGCTGCGCTCGCCGGTAAGCTGGTCCGTTGTCGGGATCACGCACCGTCCACATGGTTTTACCAAAGCGAAACGCGCCGAGCCGATGCGGATCTCCTTCCAGCCATCCTCTTGGAAGGCGGAACCGCCCTTGATGACGATGTTGGGACGGAACCGGTCCATTGGGACATGTGCCCAAGCCTGCCCCGGTCCACGAACCGGGGTCATGCGGGTATGTGACCATGAAACGCCGCGTGCGTTCAGGTCATCCAGCGATGCTTGTGAGAGGACGACGTAGGGGAAGCCATCGCTGAGCGAGGTGAGTCCCGTTGCGTACCGCGTATCCACCGGGCGTTGCGCACGATCAGGCATGAAGACCAACGAACAGGTCACGTTGAGCTTCTCTGCGAACCACGCTGAAACATTGGTCGGCGAATGCTGCACATCTACCTCGTCATCAAAAACCCGAGCCCGCGACCTTGCTCCAACGTGGAGCCCCAAAGGCACGTCGATATGATCGCCATCGCGAACATCCGTAACACGGAGGCCGTTCGTGATCGGTGTGCAATGCAGGCACGCCATGGTCGGCACTTCGCGCTGTGTAATGAAGCGTCCGTTCGCATCCACCAGCATCCATCTTCGGTCGTGTTCGAATCCGCGATCCGTGATGCGCGCGCTGTTCACACTGAAGCCGCCCAGCGATTTGATCGGGTACACATGCAACGATGCGACAACGATGTTCATCGCCTTACCACGCGCTTCAACACCTCGATGCCACCCACGCGCAGACGTACGAAATAGAGGCCGGCGACATCGGGGAGGCGGATGCGTGCGTGGTTCTTTGCGCGCTCGATGGTAACCGGCACGATCGTGCCTCGTGCATCATGCACGTTGATCATGTTGAATGGTATATCGCTCGTGACCATGACCCAACCGTCGGTAGTCGGGTTCGGGGAAGACCTGAACGCGTTCCGCGGGCGTGTCCCTCAAAACCTACGGGGCCCACCAAGAGCGAATCGCTGGCTACAAGCGTTGGACTTCGGTCGCTCGCTTCGAGCATGTCGCGGAAGGCATCGATCTGCGTTCCACTCTGGCTGAACATCTCGGCGTTCCACCCCGGTGGCACCGGTTGGTAATAGATGCGGGCGAACGCGCGCAGGTCACCGGTGAACGATGTGACCGGTACATGGTAGTGGACCACATCGCTGCCGCTGCCTTCTCCTATGGAGTTGTGGTTGAAGTCCGTGTCCGTTCCTGGAACACCCGCAATGCGCGTGGTGTCGTAGCTCGGGTGCGTGGTGCTGAAACCGATCGGTGTGAGGCGGTTGTCCTTGATCGGGTCCTTGGCGCGTTCCAGCACGGTGGTCACGTTGCCATTCACATCGCCCATCACCAGCTCATAGATCTGCACCTGGTCGGGGGCGTTGATCATGTCATGGTGCGGTTCGTATCCGGCATCGTGCCCTTCCACTTCGTAGTCGCTGTTCACGCGGCCGCTCTTGAACACGGTATAGCCTTCGAGGGTCAGTACCACGAACTCAACGAACGCGCGGCGTGATGGATAGCCGCTGGGGGAACCGATGGCCGGCACGGTTCTCCAGCAACAGCTCGTAGTAGATGGTATCGCTCGTTCGATCGGCGAGCATGATCCGTGCATCGAGCGTGCGTTCCGTTAGCAATCGTTGTGTACGAACGATGGTGCTGTCGAACTGTACGTCGGTGGCGGGTATGTCCAGCGTGTCCTTGTTCGCCTTCAGCAATTGCAGCATGTGCACGTTCCCACCCACAAGGTGGTGGAGCCCGAAGGGTTCTTGCGCGTTGAGGAAGGCGTAGTCCGCGGCCAGCAGGATCGGCTCGTTCAACCGCGGCATGTGGCAGGTGTTGCACTGTGTACCGGTGGCACTGTACACACTGTTCAACCATTCATGGTAGGTGGCCTGCTCCACGAATTGGTCGCCGGTAGCATTGCCGTCGAGGTCAAGCGTTTCCGTGATGAGCGTGTGACAGCCGGCGCACACCTTGCTGTTCACGATGTGGCCGCCGAAGCCCGGCGTGAACCCCACGAAGGATTGCATGATGGCCGGGTTGATCTGATCGTCACTGTAAGGGCCGTACACGCGTGCGGAGTCGAACTGCAATTCACCACTGAAGTTGGAGCCAGCCGCTGTTTCGGACTGCATGTGGCAACTGAGGCAACTCACCCCGTCCAGCCCCAGCTGGCTTGTATCCAACATGGCCATGGTGAACGGTGGGTGGCCAAGCAGTGCTTCCTCGTGCATGCCCAGCGGTGCGTGGCAGCTTAGGCACTTGTTCTCGATCTCCACTTGATGCTGCGGGTTCACCAGGACCTCGTGTTCCGCCTTTGCGCGGAAGAACGGATCACGCGCACTGTTGCCCATCATGGTGCTGCGCCAATCGTTCACCACGTTCACATCACGCCCTTGGCTGTCGATGCTCGTGAGCCCATCGGGGTCACGGCCATGGCATCCTTCGCAACGACCGGCGGTGAAGAAGTAGATGCCCTGGATAATGGGTAGTTCCCCGTCCGCGCGGAACAACTTCAATTCGAGCGCACTATGCGGACCCGCCACTGGTCGCATCGCTTCATCCCAGCCAATGAAGAGCAGTCCGGTGCCAACAAGGGCGCCGATGACGATACCGCGTTGCCTGCGAGATGCCATGCGGTCACGAAGTTAGAGGGGTGGGAACCACGAGGCCCCCCGATCGCTCAGGAGGCCCCGCGTCTCACAACCGCGTCCGCTAGAGCGTCCGCAGCTTCGTCACTTCCTTCTTCTCGTAGACATAGACGTAATGTCCGTCGTAGCTGAGCTCGCTGATGGCGCCTTTGCGCGCGTTGTACTCCTTGAAGGAACAGTCGTCCAGATCGAAGGAGGCGAGGTCGCTGTTCGCTGATTTCATCAGCACCATATCCTCGTGCTGGGCTTCCATTCCGCTGGCCTTGTACTTGTTGCTCTTCACCAGCGCACCGTTGCTGCGTGTGTGCGTGGCCACGCCTTTCTCACCGATGATGGCCACCATGTCCTTGTAGGGAAGGATGCGGTTGGCCAGGCCCACGCCATCGTCGCCGAGGGGGATCTCATAGATGTCAGCGCCGGTCTTGTGATCGATGCAATAGAGCGCCTTGCCGCTGCAGACGTAGAGGCGTCCGTCCTCGAGCATGCAATTGGTGATGCCCTTGCGGAAGCGCTCACTGTCCCACGCGAAACCGCCGTCCTCCACATTGAAGGCCTGCACGCCCACCGGCTTCACGTTCTGGAAATCGACGCGCCACTCCTTGTGGATGATCACACTTCCATCGCCCTGCGTCTCACGCCAGTAGATGTACGATTGCGTTTCCACCATGCCGCCGATCTGCAGCACCACCTTCCCGTCGGCCACCCACATGCCGGGGATGGCCCGCGCCTCCTTGATCTCGGGGCTGGTCCAAATGAGCTTGCCGGTGAGGCGGTCGTACTTCTTCACGAATTGGCTCTTGCGGTTCACCATGTCCAGCACGTAGAGGTCGTTGCCCACCACCACGGGATCGGCCACTGCCCCGTACACACCGAACTTCATGGCATGCGCGGGCGGTTTCGCCACGCCCTCCGGGGTGTAATCGAAGGCCGCGCTCCATTGCACCGCACCGGTCTTGTAGTCGTACACTTGGATGCCGTTGAGCATGAGGAAGATCTTTCCTTCCTCCAGTTTCAGGTCGTACACGAAGTCGCGTGTAATGACCTTGCGTTCGGCGCGGCCGATGTACGAGCTTTCCCACTTGATCGTGCCTGTGCCCAGGTTGATGCGTGCGATCTGGTTCTTGAACCCGCTGAAGAGCGCCGCCAGTCCGGGACCAACGAAGTTCACCGCCACCATGTCATCGCCATCGATGATGTACTTGCCCACCGAGCCGGTGAAGACCTTGCTCGCCCACTTCTCTTCGCCGGTGCGCGCCATGATGTAGAAGAGGCCGTCCTTGGTGCTCACGCAGAACGCGTCCTTCTCCTTGATGTAGATCACGTTGTCCTCCTCGAGCTTGCTGTACTTCTCCGTGGTCCAGAGCGCATTGCCGGTGGCCATGTCGATGCAGGCCACCACATCGGCGCCGCCCTTGCGCTCGAAGAGGAAGACGGTGTTGCTCTCCCAGAAGGGGATGAGCTCATCGATCTTCCGCAGACGCGGGGCCATGTCCTTGAAGGCCTTGGTCCACACGGTACTGCCGTCCTTGTTGCGGTACACCGTCATCTCCTTATCGCTGGCGGCATAGCCCATGTTGTCGTCACCGGCGTTGGGGTCGGTGCCCACCCATTCGAACTTGTGCTCGAGCTTGGTGGTCCACACCGCGCTCATTTCCTCCTGCGCGCTCAGCTGCAAGCCGAGCCCGAGGATCGTTGCTGAAAGAACTAGTGCATGCTTCATGGTTGTGAGGTTTGATTGACTACTGCGATCCGGCCCCCGATGGCGGGAACCGCAATTCGATGGTGATCTTCTCTTTGTGGTACTTGGCGAGCTTGAACTCGAAGCGTCGATCGAACCACTGGTCCTTCACCACGTTCTTCCACGCGATGGACAGATCGCTTTCGACCATGCGCACGCTTTCGCAGCGGCCCTTCTCGTCGATCACCATCTCCAACATCGCGGAGCCTTTGAGGGCTCCAGTGGCCATCTCTTCGGCCCAAAGCCCTTCGGCGAAATCCCGCGTGATCGCGGCCATCACGCTGTCACGGACCACTTGCTCGCCCGCCAACAACGGGCGCTGTGCGAGCGCGGATGCGGTGCTCAAGGCGATCGATAGGGTGATGAGCGCGCGCATGGTTCAGGGTGTGATGATCTTTCGCAGCCAGGTGCCGGAACCCACCACGAGCGTGCGTCCGTCGGCGAGGAAGTGGTAGGGCACTCCGCCGTCGTGGTACTCCTTCTCCCTGATGTCCGTGCGCCAGCGCGTGTTCATGTCCAAGTCCAGTGTGAATTCGCCGGTGGCCATGTCGTACACGTACACCTTGCGGCCGTTGATCGTGCCGTCAACGCTGGCCAGGGCAATGCGATCTCCTTGCAGGTTCGGTTCCACCTGCGGCTCGTTCATCAGACTGAGGAAGCCCGTGCGCATCGGGGTCATGGCTGGCATCTCCACCATGTTCACGATGCCTTGCCGCACCGCGCCCACCATCTGGCCATTGACACCAGGGTTCAGTTTCAGGTGTGGGATCGCGTAGATGAGCAGGCGCTCGCCCGCTGCCGTGAACGTCATGTCGTAGATCACGTCGTACACCTCGGGAATGGTGCCGATCAACTTGCCGGTGATGGTGCTGTATATGCTCACCATCTCGCGGTACTTCAGTGCCGGCTTCAACCCGCGCTTGTCGTTGCGGATGCTCGGCACGGTTTCCAACTGCGGTTGCGTGGGGCGGTGGCTCACGGCGATCGATCCGCCATCCGGGCTCACGGCCAATGCTGCGCGCGCGAGCGGTACAGGGATGCGGCCCGTCTCCTCCCCTCCGGGAAGGGATCGAATAGTCACATGCTCGCCTTCGAGGGAATAGATGTGCTTGTCATCCGGAGCGATGGCCGCGTCGTGCGCTTCGGGAATGGTGAGCATGGTCTTCCCACTGGCGAAGTCGATCACTTCGTGCTTCACCAGGCGATCCTTGTTCACCTTCCAATCGATGTAGAACCGCTGCCGCAGCATCAGGTAGGTGCCACCGGGACTGGCCTTCACTTCGGGTCCGGCGTAGTAGCCGTCCACATCGATCGTGCGCAGCACCTGCCAGTTGCGTGTGTCCATCACGTGTATGGGGTGGTCCTGCGTGGTGCCGATAAGGAGCGTGTGCCCATCGGGCATCAGTTCCAAACAGCTTGTAATGGCTTGGTTGCCGGTGATCTCGATCCGCTCGGCCTCGTCCTGGTCGACCTGCGTGTGCTCCTGGGCCAGACCAAGAAGCGCCAGCAGGCACGTCACCGCCAGTAGGAGGGCGCGCTCCAGGGTCATCCACGATCGTTTGCTTACGGACACGTTCACGGTTGTGAGAATGAACATGGCAAACGTCGCCCGACCAAACCATGACGAACATCAGGTGAGCTCCGCAATGATCTACGGGGATCCCCGTAGTTCTCAGCGCACCATCGTTGATCGTCCGGCGTTCTTGCTCCAACGGCGCTTTGCCTCGCGCCTACTTTTGGATCGATGTCCAGCACCCGCATCCCGCTCCTCGCGTTCGCCCTTCTTCTTTCCCACGTCTCGTTCGCGCAAGGCGCCGAAGCGTACGTGGACCATTGGGACGCGAAGAAGACCATCAAGAAGAGCGAAGGCCTTCTGGTGAATGGCCGCGAATGGGGGGAATGGAAGTTCTATGATCCGCAAGGCCACCTCCAGGAGCAGGCCGACTTCAAGAGCGGCGAGCGCGATGGCCATGTGCGCATCTATTATGACAATGCGCAGCTACAGCACGATGGCTGGATGAAGCGTGGCGTGCAGGACAGCGTGATCACCAGCTACTATCCGAACGGAAAGGTGATGGAGCAGGGTGCCTACAAGAAGGGCGTGAAGGAAGGTGCGTGGAACTACTTCTACTCCGACGGCCGCCCGATGCTGAAGGAGACCTGGGACAAGGGCATCGCACTAAGCCTTGAAGCGTGGGACCGCGACAGCACGCACACGTTGTTGAACGGAACCGGCTTCCTGCGCACATACTATCCAAGTGGCGCGGTGAGCGAAGTGGGCAACTACAAGATGGGCGTGCGTGATGGTGAGCAAACGGAGTACTGGCCTGCAGGCAATGTGAAGGTGCAAGGCATGAGCAGCGGCGGTGTCCGCCACGGTGTTTGGAAATGGTTCGGCAGCAACGGCAAACCGGAAAAGATCGCGACCTACCACGCGGGCAAATTGCACGGCGCATACTCCGTCTTCCGCGTTGATGGCAGCGCCGATGTCACTGGCTTCTATGCCGACGATCTGAAGGACAGCCTTTGGACATGGATCGGCACGAACGGCAAGCCGGACATGACAGGCCCGTTCAATAAGGACCTGCGCGAAGGCGTGTGGAAGTTCTGGTATCCCACGGGCCAACTCAGCAGCACCGGCGCCTTCGCCTCGGACAAAGAGCAGGGCGAGTGGGTGTACTTCTATGAGAAGGGACACTTCTGGAAGAAAGGCAGTTTCACCGCAGGTGTGAAGACCGGTGTGTGGACCACCTGGTACGAGAGCGGACAGAAATTGCAGGAAGGTCCGTACGTGAGCGGCGAGGAAGATGGCAAGTGGGAGAGCTGGTTCGAAAGCGGCCAGTTGAAAGGCGAAGGCAGCTTCAAGCAAGGGAAGATGGACGGTCTATGGCGCGGCTTCTTCCCCGATGGTCAGCCCGACTACGAAGGCTGGTACGCCAACGACCTGAAGAACGGCGCTTGGAAACTCTACTTCGAGCAAGTTCCCGGCAAGCAGGTCGGCGGACGCGTAAAGGAGGAAGGCAGCTACGCCGAAGGGAGGAAGAGCGGACGATGGGTGGCCTACAGCGTGAGCGGACTACCGATCAGCGAAGGGCTCTACGCGAACGGTACACCCACGGGACAATGGACCTACTATGATGACGCAGGAGTGAAGATGCGCGAGCAAAGCTTTTCGAACGGGGACCCCGATGGACCTTGCGTTGTGTACGATCAGCGTGGCCGCGTGATCCAGCGCATGAACTACAAGGAAGGCCAGTTGCACGGTACCATGACCTTCTATAACAGCGATGGAAGTGTGCAGAAGACGATGGAGTACGAAGGGGGTCAGCTAAAGAAGGCGCCTCCGCCGCCGGGGCAAAAGCCTAGGGGTGGGGGAGTGCCGGGAGGTAGGTGAGCAGTCCCTTGAGCTATAGCTTGCTTTCGTAGAACTTGATTCGTGTCTCTAGTTCTTCGTCAAGTCTTTCATAAGCCTTGTCGAGCCTTTGACTTCGTACTGCGTGTGCTGCTGCCTAAAGTGGCGGACTTCAACTCGGTCAGACTTGGAGGGACTTTAAGTCCTTGTGTTGTAAACGCCCTCCAAGGCGGTCGTGAAATCGACTATCACCTGATCCTCGGTTTTCGACGCAACTCTCATAGTAGGCACAGGCTCGACGTAACAAGCAGATATGCATGAAGGGTTTCTTGTTGCTGGGTGTTATCCGATGTTTTGGGGCGTGTTCATGCGGGCATCAAGCTTCATGTTTCTTCTTCAGCGCGGGTATTTCTCTTGTTTGCAAATGTACATCACCAATATCTCCGGCCTCTTCAATACCCGCGTCTTCGTCTTGTGGGTTGCTAAACCGCTCTCCAATGATGAACGCCTCATGATCCTTTTGGTGCGTGCCCAATATTGAAACTCCAGTTCTTAGAGCTTTGCCTCTCAGTGACAAAGGCTTTTGGGCAGCACCAACGTTGCATAATCTTGCTCAGTAAGCTGACCCCGCCTGCTCTGGCTAGCCGAAGAGCCTGTTCATGCTTTGCTTTTCCTCAATCAATCCTTGTGGGTCCCTGCTCCGGTTAGGCCGCCCGCCGCCGCGCCCGCCGTATTGATTGGAACGAGCTACATTTGCCCGCGATAGACGGCGGAAGAGGAAGAGGGGACCGCCCCTCTTTTTTGTTCCATACCGTTGAGGGCAAGTAGGTTATGATCACCGCGGAACACGTGAAGCACATTGTTCAACAACACCTGGAGGGCACCACGCACTTCTTGGTGGCTGTGGACCTGCGCCCCGGCAACAAGCTGGTGGTGGAGGTGGACAACGACCGCGCGATCACCCTGCAGGAATTGGCGGACCTGAACCGCGCCGTACGTGATGATCTGGGCGAAGCCGCCGATGATCTCGAAATGCAGTTCAGTAGCCCCGGCATGGGTCGCCCCTTCAAAGTGGTGCGCCAATACGAAAAGCACATCGGCCGACTGGTGGATGTGCTGCTCACTGACGGGCGCACCCTCAACGGACGTTTAGCCAACTACGACAATACGGCCCTGGGTCTCCGCATCCAGCATCCCAGCAAGGTGAAGGGCCGCCTACCCAAACTGGACGAGGAGATCACATTGATCCCCCTCGCCGAGATCAAGTCCACCCAAGCAACCATCACGTTCAACTAGATCGGCAAATGGCCACAGTGAACCTCCTCGAGTCCTTCGGCGAATTCAAGGACATCAAGAACATCGACCGCGTCACCATGATGGGTATCATGGAGGACGTCTTCCGGGGCGTCGTGAAGAAGCGCTTCGGAGAAGAAGCCAAGGTGGACATCATCATCAACCCCGACAAGGGCGATCTGGAAGTTTGGTTGAACCGGGTGATCGTGGAGGATGGCTTCAGCGAGGACGATAACCTCGATATCGAGCTGAGCGAAGCCCGCAAGATCGAACCCGACTTCGAAGTGGGCGAAGAAGTGAGCCAGGAAGTGAAGATCGAGGACTTCGGTCGTCGCAACATCCTTTCGCTCAAGCAGAACCTCCAGGGCCGGATCATGGAACTGGAGAAGGACCACCTGTACAACAAGTACAAGGAGAAGGTGGGCGAGATCATGACCGGTGAGGTATACCAGATCTGGAAGCGTGAGACGCTGATCCTGGACGACGAGGGCAATGAGCTCATCATGCCCAAGGACCAGCAGATCAAGGTGGACTTCTTCAAGAAGGGCGATACGGTGCGCGCCGTGGTGTGGAAGGTGGAGATGCGCAACAACACGCCTGTCGTAATTCTCAGCCGCACCGCGCCGGAGTTCCTGGAGAAGTTGTTCGAGCAGGAAGTGCCCGAGGTGGCCGATGGCCTCATCACCATCAAGCGCATCGTTCGCGAACCGGGCGAGCGAGCAAAGGTCGCTGTGGAGAGCTACGATGACCGCATCGATCCGGTGGGCGCTTGCGTGGGCATGAAGGGCATCACGCATCCACGGCATCGTGCGCGAATTGCGCAACGAGAACATCGACGTGATCAACTACACGGCCAACGACCAACTGCTGATCCAGCGCGCGCTGAGCCCAGCCAAGGTCGGCGACATCAAGCTGGACGTCGAGCGCAAACGCGCCGAGGTGTACATGAAGCCCGATCAGGTGGCGCTCGCCATCGGTAAGGGTGGGCACAACATCAAGCTCGCTGGCAAACTCACGGGCTACGACATCGATGTGTACCGTGATACCGATGAGGTGACGGACGATGTAAGCCTGGACGATTTCGCCGACGAGATCGATCAGTGGATCATCGACGAACTGAAGGCGATCGGTTGCGACACCGCGCGCAGTGTGATCGACATCCCCGCCGAAGAATTGGTGAAGCGCACCGATCTGGAGGAAGAGACCATCACTGAAGTATTGCGGATCCTGAAGAACGAATTGGAAGCGTGACGTAGGGGCGGATGATCATCCGCCCGCACGAAAGGCCCCGCCCCGATAAAACCACCGCATGAGCGAAGCGACCGAGAAGAGCATACGATTGAGCAAAGTGGCCAAGGAGTTCAACCTGGCCCTCGGCACTGTGGTGGAGTTCCTTGAGAAGAAGGGCCACAAGGTGGAAAGCAACCCCAACGCCAAGATCGAAGCGCCGCTTTACGATCTGTTGCTGGCGCAGTTCGGTACGGACAAAGAGATCAAGGCGAAGAGCCAGCAGGTGGTGCAGCAGCGCCAGGAACGCGAGACCATTTCGCTCACCACCACACCGGCCAAGCCCGAGCACAAGGTGGTGAAGGAGGATGCCGAGGTGATCATCCACAACATGCCGCCCGTGGAAGCACCGCGTGCGGCGGCTCCTGCTCCGGCACCCATCCCTGAAGTGATCAAGGCCAAGGCCGAAGTGGCCGTTGGTCCCAAGACCGTTGGCAAGATCGACCTCGACGCTCCGAAGAAAGCGGCGAAGAAGCCGGCCAAGCCAGAACCTGCTCCAGAGCCCGTGGCCGAGGTTGCTGCACCTGCGCCGGTAGCTCCCGTGGTCCCGGAAGCTCCTCCCGAACCGGAGACCATCCGTGTGAACGTTGCCAAGCTCGCGGGCGTGAAACAGATGGGCAAGATCGAATTGCCCGTTGAGAAGGAGCGCAAGCCGACGGAACGTGTTGACAACAGCGAGCGCGGAAAGCGCAAGCGACTGGTGAAGCCCGGTCCGGTGAACGTGGAGCGCACCGTACAGCAGGAGCAGCGTAACGCTCCGCCAGGCCGTCCCGGTGAACTCGATGAGAACGCGGTGAAGCGCAAGGTGAGCGAAACGCTTGCCCGCCTCACTGGTGGCAAGAGCAAGGGCGCCAAGATGCGTCGCGAAAAGCGCGATCAACGCGGCCGCCGTTTTGAAGAGGAACAAGCGGCCAAGGAATTGGCTGGCATGACGCTAAAGGTCACGGAGTTCGTGACTGCGAGCGAACTGGCGAGCATGATGAGCGTGCCGGTGACCGACATCATCAAGGCCTGCTTCGCGCTGGGCATGATGGTGAGCATCAACCAACGCCTCGATGCGGAAACGCTTGCGGTGATCGCTGAGGAGTACGGCTTCAAGGTGGAGTTCGTAGGTGCCGAAGTGGAGACCTTGCAGGTGGAGGAGGACGATGCGGATCGTATCGCACCTCGTGCACCGATCGTCACCGTGATGGGCCACGTCGATCATGGAAAGACCTCCTTGCTCGACTACGTGCGCAAAGCCAACGTGATCGCCGGTGAAGCCGGTGGCATCACCCAGCACATAGGTGCCTACAGCGTAACGCTGGACAACGGCAAGCGCATCGCGTTCCTGGATACTCCGGGTCACGAAGCGTTCACCGCCATGCGCGCACGCGGTGCGCAGGTAACGGACATCGCCATCATCGTGATCGCGGCGGACGACAACGTCATGCCGCAAACCCGCGAAGCCATCAACCACGCACAGGCGGCTGGCGTTCCCATGGTCTTCGCCTTCAACAAGATGGACAAGCAAGGAGCCAACGCGGAAAAGATCCGCGAAGAGCTCTCGCACATGAACATCCTCGTGGAAGAGTGGGGCGGCAAGTACCAAACGCAGGAGATCAGTGCCAAATCCGGTGCGGGAGTCGATCAGCTCCTGGAGAAGGTGTTGCTCGAAGCGGAACTTCTCGACCTGAAAGCCGATCCGGGCAAGCGCGCGCACGGAGTGGTTATCGAAAGCACCTTGGAACAAGGTCGCGGCTACGTGACCACCTTGCTCGTGGATGCAGGAACTCTGCGCAAAGGGGACATCCTCCTCGCAGGCCAGTACAGCGGTCGCGTTCGGAACATGTTCAACGAACGTGGGCAGCAGGTCACGGAGGCAGGACCCTCGACACCGGTCTCCATCCTCGGTCTCGATGGAGCTCCCAATGCGGGTGACACCTTCCAGGTCTTCGAGGACGAGCGCGATGCACGGACCATCGCCACACGCCGCCAGCAATTGCAGCGTGAACAGGGCATCCGCACGCACAAGCACATCACGCTGGACGAGATCGGCCGTCGTCTCGCCATCGGCGACTTCAAGGAACTCAACCTCATCGTCAAGGGCGACGTGGACGGTTCCGTGGAAGCGCTCACCGATTCATTGTTGAAGCTGAGCACAGAGAGCATCAAGGTGAACGTGATCCACCGCGCGGTGGGTCCGATCGCCGAAAGCGACGTATTGCTCGCCACCGCATCGAACGCGATCATCGTCGGCTTCCAGGTGCGCCCCACGCCGGGTGCGCGCAAGCTGGCCGAGAACGAGGAGATCGACATCCGTCTCTACTCCATCATCTACGCCGCCATCGACGAGATCAAGCAGGCCATGGAAGGCATGCTCGCGCCGAAGGAAGTGGAGAAGATCACCGGTACCGCCGAGGTGCGCGAGACCTTCAAGATCAGCAAGGTGGGTACCGTTGCCGGCGCTTACGTGCTCGATGGCAAGATCGACCGCAAGAACAAGGTGCGCCTCATCCGCGATGGCATTGTGGTGTACACCGGCGACCTCGATACGCTCAAGCGTTTCAAGGACGAGGTGAAGGAGGTGACGCACGGCTACGAGTGCGGACTCTCCATCAAGAACTTCAACGACATCAAGGTCGGTGACAACGTCGAAGCCTTCGAGATGGTGGAGGTGAAGCGGACGCTGGGCGATTGACCTCTTTGATGGATAGTAAAAAGGCCCCGAGCGATCGGGGCCTTTTTATTAGAGCCAGGTTCCGAAGTGTGTCGGATCCGATCCTTGCGGCTGCACGTTCTCACTCTTCTCGTGGGCTACTTTCCTGCCGAACACGAGCACAATGAGCATGAATACGCCGATCACTGCTGCGGCGAACGCCCAAAGTGCGGACGAAAGAGAGCGAGCGTTCATTGCATGTCTTGGCCCGTCGAACAACGCTGCGAACCCATGGCGGTACCACTCAACTCCTGCGAGAAGCAACACCACGGCGCATAGCACCAGTGTGATCCGGCCGTTCTTATCGGGATGCGCATTGTTGAACGTGGACTGATCGGCGTCCAGCTATCGTGCAGGTTCGGAACACGCTGATATGTTGATCTATCGCTCGTCCGGCAGCACCGGCATCTCGATCTCGTCCGGCACGATGTAGCTGCCCGGGTAGTCCACTTTCATATCGCGCAGCAAGCGCTCGGCCTGCAGGCGCGTGTGAAGGTCGCCCACCCGCAGTCGAAAATTCGGAGCGAGCCAACTGAGGTAGGCCGGGATGTCGGGGTTCTTCTGCAAGAAAGAGCGCTTGGTTTCTTCTGCTGTCTTGCGATCGCCCAGGAAGATCTGTACCCGATAGCCGCGTTGCACATGCTTGTGCTCGCTGTAGCTGGTCATCAACTTCTCGATGCGCGGATCGGCATCGATGTGAACACTTCCCACTGTTGTTGCTGGGGTATCCGCGACGGTAGCGGACGAAGTAGCCACCTGTTCCACCGTACGCACTTCGGGGACGGTCCGCTGCCCATGCAAAGCGATCGGCGTAAGCACAGCAAGGAGCGAGAACAGGGAGGTACGCATGCGTGTTGAAGGTCCAAAAGTATGCCGCCGCTTACGCGTGCTTGGGGTCCTCATTGGGTTGGGATCGACCCGCCACTGTTTAGAACCGCTCTAAATAATGACAACACCATGGCAACCTTCACCGACCACCATCCCGCGATCGGTTCCCCGTTTATTTTTGCGGCCGGTCAATAGGACCGTTGCTCCTTCAAAACTGCTCGGAATGCCGCTTCTAGCAAGGATTTCAGAACGTTCCACCGGCCTCTTCCATCTTTCCCTCGCGCTCTTCCTGTTCCTCGCTGCTCCGGCCGCTTTCGCGCAGCCCGATGGCAAAAAGCTCTTTACCGGGAACTGTGCCAGTTGCCATAAGGTGGACAAGGACTTCACCGGTCCAGCATTGAAGGGTGCGCAAGCACGTTGGGAAGGCAAGGGTGATATCCGCGCATGGGTTCGGAACAGCACGGCCGTCATCAACAGCGGCAATCCTTACGCCAAGGAGCTTTTCGCGAAGTGGAAGAACGTGCTGATGACGCCGCAGGCGCTCACGGACGAAGAGATCGATGCCATCTTCGCTTATGTGGAGGCTTATGTTCCTCCAGTTCCTAAGGGTCCCGCTGCACCCGTTCCCGGTGAAGCGCCTGTTGACGACAACAACTGGATCTGGTTGGTCGTGCTTGCCCTGTTGTTCCTGGTCGTGGGCATTTCCCTCGCCGGCGTCAAGCGCGGCCTCAACAACGCGGTGCGGGAGGCTGATGGCTTGGAGCCCGAGCCGGAGCTGCCGCGGATCGTGCGGTTCCGCCGCTGGGCGTGGGAGCACAAGGTCTTCATGAGCTTCGTGGGCCTCTTCATTTTCGTGTGGCTGAACGTGAAGGCATGGGATGCCCTCTGGGTCATCGGTGTGTATGGCGGTGATGAAGTGGAGCACTACAAGCCCGAGCAACCGATCAAATTCGACCATACGCTCCACGCGGGCAAGGCGGACAAAGGCAACTTGGCCATCAACTGCCAGTATTGCCACAGCAGCGCTGAGAAAAGCAAACACGCGGGCATCCCCAGCACCAACGTGTGCATGAACTGCCACAAGGCTGTTAGCGAAGGCCGGACACCGGAGGGTACGGCGGAGATCCAGAAGATCTACGATGCCATTGGTTGGGACGGCAAGGAGTTCACCGGCAAGGAGAACCCGATCCGTTGGGTGAAGGTGCACAACCTGCCTGACCACGCCTTCTTCAGCCACGCACAGCACGTAGCGGTGGGCAAACTGGAATGCCAGGAATGCCATGGTCCGATCGATGAGAAAATGGACGTGGCTGAACAATGGGCCCCGCTCACCATGGGCTGGTGTGTCCAGTGCCACACCGAGAAGGAAGTGAACATGGCGGGCAATGGCTATTACGATGAGATCATGGCACGACTGAACGAGGACGAGAAGCTGGGCCACCGGGAGCTGAAGGAGTACTTGGAGGACGGCAAGATCACTGTGAGGGAGCTTGGCGGCCTTGAATGCGCCAAGTGCCACTACTAAGAACACGCGCGAGCAATGTCGAGCACGAAGCGATACTGGATGGACGCAGCGGACCTGCGTCAGGACCCTGAAGTGATAGGGTCGCGAGCACAGGAGTTCCCACAAGATCTGGCGATCGACCAGGTTTTGGGCGACACGAGCTTCGCCGGCGCGAACACCGGCCGACGCGATTTCCTGAAGTTCCTCGGCTTCGGCATCGGAGCCGCCACGCTCGCCGCCGCTTGCGAAACGCCGGTGGTGAAGAGCATTCCTTACGTCACCAAGCCCGAAGAGATCACCCCCGGCGTGGCCAATTGGTACGCCAGCACCTTCTATGACGGACAGGACTTCGCCAGCATCCTGGTGAAGACCCGTGAGGGGCGCCCCATACACATCAAGGGCAACCCCCGTTTCGGCATCAACCGCAATCCGGGCATCGACAAGGGCAGCATCAATGCCCGCATCAATAGCTCGGTTCTTTCCCTCTATGATGGCGCGCGCCTCAAGGGCATCGGCAAGAACAACGGCGGCAAATTGGAGAACGTGCAATGGGCCGAGGCCGACAAGGCCATCGGTTCCAAGCTGGACGAGTTGAGCGCAGCCGGGAAGCGCATCGTCATCCTTACCAATACCATCATCAGTCCCAGCACCAGCGCAGCCATCGCCGCCTTGAAGGGGAAGTACGCCACGGTGGAGCATGTGCAATACGACACGGTGAGCTATGCCGGTGTCACCGGTGCGAACTTGAAGAGCTTCGGCAAGCGTGTATTCCCGAACTACGACCTCACCAAGGCCGACGTGATCGTGAGCGTGGGCGCCGATTTCCTCAGTAGTTGGGGTAGTACCAATGAGTACACCTGGCAGTACGCCAGTCGTCGCAACCCGGACGCTGCGATGAACAAGCACTTCCAGTTGGAAGCGCGCATGAGCATCGCCGGAGCCAACGCGGATGTTCGCGTGCCGATGAAGTTGAGCGAGCTACCACTTGCCGTGATCAGCCTGCACGACCAGATCGCGAAGAAGGCAGGCGCGGCCGGTGTGGGCGGCAGCAATGCGGAAGTGGACAAGGCCACGCACGCTGCGGCGGAAGCGCTTTGGAGCGCTCGCGGCAAGAGCCTCGTGATCAGCGGCAGCAACAATGAAGGCGTGCAGGTGCTGGTGAACAGCATCAACAGCATGTTGGGCAATTATGGCAGCACCATCGACCTCGATGGTCACACCTACCTGTGGCAAGGTGATGATGCTGCGGTGGCCCAACTGGTGAAGGACATGAACGCCGGTAGCGTGGGCGGACTGCTCATCGCAGGTGTCAACCCCGCGTACAGCCTGCCGAACGCGGCCGAGTTCAAGACCGGCTTGGGCAAGGTTGGCCTGAGCGTGAGCTTCAGTGGCTATGCGGATGAGACAGCCAGCTTGTGCCAGTGGATCTGTCCCGACAACCACTACTTGGAGAGTTGGAACGATTTCATGCCGAAGGTCGGCAGCTATGCCTTGGCACAACCGACCATCCAACCGCTGCATTTCACGCGGGCATGGCAGCAGAGCCTGCTCAAATGGAGCGGTAGCGATAGCAGCTATCACGATTTCATCCAAGCGACTTGGCAAGCGAACCTCGCCTCACATGGTGGCTTGCTCACCTCGTTCGATAGTGTGTGGTACCAAGCCGTTCACGATGGTGTTTACACCGCGAGCGGAATGCCCACAGGGGTGCCTCCTGTGTTCGCAGGTGATGTGAACGCCGCTGCGGCGAGCGCCAAACAAAGTGCCTCAGGTGCGGGCGCGTTCGAACTCGCGCTCTACACGACCGAAGCGATCGGCGATGGTCAGCACGCCAACAACCCATGGTTGCAGGAAATGCCCGACCCGCTGGCCAAGATCACGTGGGACAACTATGTGTGCATTGCGCCTTCGGACCTTCTCGCATTGCTGGGTAGCGAAGACTTCAAGGACCTGTACCTCGGTCAGGAAAGTCCTGCGCATGTTCTGAAGGTGTCCGTGAACGGAAGGGAATTGGAGTTGCCCGCGGTCCCGAGCCCGGGCCAGAAAGCGGGCACCATCGCTATTGCCCTCGGCTACGGTCGCGGTGCGAACGGTGAGAAAGTAGGGAAGGCCGCTTGCACCACCGACCACAACGGCGAATGGAAACCGGTCGGCCAGAACGCTTACCCGCTCACCTCGATCGTGAACGGTACGGTGAGCTACGATGCGCTGAACGTCACCGTTACGACCACCGGAACAACCTATCCGCTGGCCATCACGCAGACGCATCTCACGCACATGGATCGGGGGAGCATCGTGAAGGAGACTTCCCTCGCGGTGTACGCGGCTGGTGACAAGAACGCATACAACCACGCGCACACCCTCCCCGTGCACGAGGACGTGAACGCTGATGGCGTCATCGACTCACGCGACCGCAAGCCCGTCGCCGAATTCGACCTGTGGGCGGAACATGCCGTGGAAGGCGTGGGCCATCGTTGGGGTCTGAGCATCGACCTGAACAGTTGCATCGGTTGTGGCGCCTGCCTCACCGCGTGCACCAGCGAGAACAACGTTCCGGTGGTAGGGAAGGACGAAGTGCGGCGCAGTCGCGAGATGCACTGGTTGCGTTTGGACCGCTACTACAGTTCCGACATGACCAAGGCGGTCGCGAAGGAGGAGGGGGTGAGCAAGATCCCCATGTTCAGTGCCATGGAGGTGCCTCAGGATGCACCGAAGGTCTTCTTCATGCCGGTGATGTGCCAGCACTGCAACCACGCACCGTGCGAAACGGTATGTCCCGTTGCGGCCACCACGCACAGCAACGAGGGCCTCAACCAGATGGCCTACAACCGTTGCATCGGCACGCGCTACTGCGCCAACAACTGCCCTTACAAAGTGCGTCGTTTCAACTGGTGGAACTACACCAGCTCGAAATTCTCCGAGGTTAACCCCGCGTGGGACGACCTGGGCCGCATGGTGCTGAACCCCGATGTGACGGTGCGCTCGCGCGGCGTCATCGAAAAGTGCAGCATGTGCGTGCAGAGCATCCAGGCCGGCAAGCTGAAGGCGAAGAAGGAAGGACGCCCTGTGGAGGATGGCGATATCGAAACCGCATGCAGCGCAGCGTGCGGTACCGGTGCCATCGTCTTCGGTGACCTGAACAACAAGAAGAGCAAGGTGCGTGGCTTGGCCGATGCCGACCGCAGCTACCACATGCTCGAGGAAGTGGGTGTGAAACCCAATGTGAACTATCTGGTGAAGGTGCGCAACGTGGAAGAGGAAGCCGCCCACCATCACGCTTAAGGAAAACGAGGGACCCCATGCATTCCGAAGCAGCGATCAGAGAACCGCTCATCCTGGGTCACAAGACCTACCATGATATCACCACTGATATCGTGGGCCCGATCGAGAACAAGGCCCCGCGCGGATGGTACATCCTCACCACCATCGCGGCGCTCATCGCTGCTTATGGTGTGGGATGCATCCTTTACCTCATCGGCACCGGTATCGGTACCTGGGGCCTGAACAAGACCGTGGACTGGGCTTGGGACATCACCAACTTCGTTTGGTGGGTGGGGATCGGTCACGCAGGCACCCTGATCAGTGCGGTGCTCCTGTTGTTCCGCCAGAAGTGGCGCATGGCCATCAACCGCTCCGCTGAGGCGATGACCATCTTCGCCGTGATCATGGCGGGTACCTTCCCCATGATCCACATGGGCCGCATTTGGATGGCCTACTGGGTGTTCCCCCTGCCCAACCAACTCGGTTCGTTGTGGACCAACTTCAACAGCCCGTTGCTCTGGGACGTGTTCGCGATCAGCACTTACTTCAGTGTATCGCTCGTGTTCTGGTACATCGGCCTCATCCCTGATTTCGCCACCATCCGCGACCGGCTCACCAAGCCGCGCATGAAACGCATCTACAGCATCCTCAGCTTCGGCTGGACCGGCAATGCCAAAGCGTGGACGCGTTTCGAGGAGGTGAGTTTGGTGCTCGCTGGTGTCGCCACCCCGCTTGTGTTTTCGGTGCACAGTGTGGTGAGCATGGACTTCGCCACCTCGATCGTACCCGGTTGGCACACCACCATCTTCCCGCCCTACTTCGTGGCTGGCGCCGTGTTCAGCGGCTTCGCCATGGTGCAGACGCTGCTGCTCGTGATGCGCAAAGTGATGAAGTTGGAGAACTACATCACGGTGAAGCATGTGGAGTACATGAACATCATCATCATCGTCACGGGGTCCATCGTGGGTGTGGCGTACATCACCGAGCTGTTCATCAGCTGGTACAGCGGCGTCGAATACGAGAGCTACGCGTTCATCAACCGTGCGACCGGTCCGTATTGGTGGGCCTACTGGAGCATGATGACCTGCAACGTGATCAGTCCGCAGATCTTCTGGTTCAGGAAACTGCGCCGCCACTTGGGCTTCACCTTCTTCATGAGCATCATCGTGAACATCGGTATGTGGTTCGAACGCTTCGTGATCATCGTGACCAGTTTGCACCGCGACTACCTGCCCAGCGCATGGCTCCAGTTCCACCCTACCTGGGTGGACGTGGGGATCTTCCTCGGCACCATCGGCATTTTCTTCACGCTGTACCTCCTCTTCGCCCGCTACTTCCCGGTGGTGGCGTTGAACGAGATGAAGTCCATCCTGAAGGTGAGCGGAGAGAGCTACAAGAACCAAGCGGCCGCCCAACACCACCACTGATCCATGGCGAACAAGGTCATCTACGCGGTCTACGAGGATCCCGAACAGTTGAAGGACGGGGCGCGCAAGCTGGTGTCCAACGGCATCAAGGTGAAGGACACGTTCTCGCCGTTCCCCATCCACGGCATCGACCCGATCATCGGTGTGAAGCGTACGCGTCTGGGGATCACCGCGTTCATGTACGGGATCACGGGTACGTGCCTTGCCACACTGGGCATCTGGTACTTCAACATCTTCGATTGGCCAATGAACATCGGTGGCAAGCCCAATTGGCACTACTACCAGAACATCCCGGCCTTCATACCGGTCACGTTCGAGTTCACCATCCTGTGCGCCGCGCACGGCATGGCGATCACCTACTTGATCCGCAACAAGACGTTGCCCGGCATGCCGGCCCGCAACCCCGATCCGCGTACCACGGATGACAAGTTCATCATTGAAGTACGCACCGGCGACAATCACGGCCACAGCGCGGAGGCCATTACCGACCTGCTGCGCAGCACCCCGGTGTTCGAGATCAACGAGCGCCAGTACTGAACCATGAGCACGCATACCAACCATCGCACGATCCTGGGCACCGCGCTTGCGACGGTGCTGTTGATGGCTTCTTGTGGCGGCGATCCACAAAGCCCTGGTGTGGAATACATGCCTGATATGTACCGAAGCCCGGCGGTGGAAGCCTACGTGGATTATGGTCAGGACCCGTACACACGCAGCAATGAACTTGCCGTGGAGCAGCGTGAGCGTCCGAGCGCACGCAAGCCTGTTGCGGGCACTGTTGCCTTCAGCATGGACCCCGAGAAGGCCCAGTTCAACATGCCATACCCGTATCCCAACACAACGGAGGGATACGAGCAGGCCGGGTTGGAGTTGAAAAGCCCGATCGCGATGACCGAAGCCACCGTGGAGCAAGGCAAGGTGATCTACACCAAGTTCTGCGTGCACTGTCACGGAGAAACGGGCCAAGGCGACGGTAGTGTGGTGGTCAATGGCAAGTACGCGCCTCCGGCCAGCTACACCGCAGGGTTGAAGGACCTGCCCGAGGGCAAGATCTTCCATTCCCTCATGTACGGGAAGAACATGGGCATGGGCTCGCACGCTTCGCAACTGAACAAGGAGGAGCGCTGGTTGGTGACGCGCTATGTGCAATACCTCCAGAACGGCGGCAAAATGCAGCGCGAGGCGGTCGCCACAACGGCACCTTCATCACCAGCAGTGAACTGAACGAGCACGACAACGGAACAGCGATGAACTTCTCCTTCAGCAAACGGGCCCGCACCCTCAGCATGATCCTCATCGCGCTGGGCGTGGTGATGGCCGCCTACGGCATCGTGGTGGAGGACCACAGCGATCATCACCAACGGACGTGGTCCAGTTTGCTGGTGAACGGCTTCTTCTTCTTCGGCATCAGCCTGGGTGCGCTCTTCTTCTATGCCTTGCAGAACGCCACCGAAACCGCTTGGAGCGTCCTGGTGAAGCGCGTGTACGAAGGGATCTTCAGCTACCTGCCGATCGGCTCGGTGGTGATCCTGGTGGTCTTGATCGCTGGCTCCCTCGGCGCTCACCACATCTATCATTGGATGGACGCCTCGCTGTACGATCCAGCAAGCCCGAACTATGACGCGATCATGGACGGCAAGAAGCCCTTCCTCAACCTGCCGTTCTTCTGGATCCGCGCGATCGCCTACATCTTCACCTTCGTCTTCGCGGCCAACTGGTTCCGCAAGAAGAGCCTGGCGATGGACGGCCTCACCGGCGAGAGCCTGGTGAAGATGCACCTGCTCACGTACCGTCGCGGTGCCTTGTTCCTCGTGTTCTTCGCTGTGTTCAGCAGCATCATGGCGTGGGACTGGCTCATGAGCATCGATGCGCACTGGTTCAGCACGCTGTTCGGCTGGTACGTGTTCTCCGGCATGTGGGTGAGCGCCATGATCACGGGTGTGGTCCTGGTGATGTACCTGAAGCGCAAGGGCTATCTCCCACAGGTGAACAACAGCCACATCCACGATATGGGCAAGTGGGTGTTCGCCGTCAGTTTCCTTTGGACCTACCTCTACTTCAGCCAGTTCATGCTGATCTGGTACGCGAACATCCCCGAAGAGGTGACCTACTTCCAGGCGCGCATCAACGATCATCCGGTGCTCATGTGGACCACCTTCTTCATCAACTTCGCCATCCCGATGGTGCTGTTGATGAGCCGTGATGCCAAGCGCAATCCGCGCTTCCTCATCGGTGTGGGTGCAGTGATCTTCGTGGGCCACTGGCTCGACGTGAACATGATCGTGATGCCCGGTGCCACCGGCCATGACTTCCATCATGGCATCCAACTCGTGGATGTGGGTTTCTTCCTGCTCTTCCTCGGCGTCTTCATCACCAGAGTGCTTACCACGCTCACCAAGGCACCGCTGACCCCGGTGAACCATCCTTACTTGGAAGAAAGCGTACATCACCAGATCTGACCCATGAACCCAGCGTTCGCCCTGCGGCGAATTGATACATCGAGCGGACAATGACGAAGCTGTTGATACTGATCGTGGTGGTCCTGGGCATCCTCGCGATCGCCCAGTTGGCCCGCGTCTATGAGCTCACTGCCCGCCTGCGGGGCAAGCGTGAAGAGGAGATCTCCACGGCGGACAATCGCATGAACGCCACGCTCATGCTGACGTTCCTCGTGGCCTACTTCGTCTTCTTCCTTTGGCTCATTCTCGCCTACAAGGACAAGATGTTGCCGTTGGCCGCCAGTGAGCAGGGCGTGGAGACCGACTGGCTCATGAACTTCAACTGGGTCCTCTTGGGGATCGCCTTCGTCATCACGAACGTGCTGCTGTTCTATTTCGCCTTCAAGTACGTGTACAGCAAGGACCGACGTGCTTTCTGGCAACCGCACAACAACAAGCTCGAACTGATCTGGACGATCGTTCCTGCCGCGGTGCTGGCGGTCATCATCATATACGGCCTCAACTCCTGGAACAAGATCACCGCTCCTGCCTCACCCGATGCGCAGGTGGTGGAGCTCTACGCCAAGCAGTTCGACTGGACCGCGCGCTACCCCGGTGCCGATGGCATGCTGGGTGCCACGGACTTCCGACTGATCAACGGCACGAACCCCTTGGGTATCGTAACGGAAGCATCCATCGCAACTCGTCTGGCGGAACTCGAAGTGGAGAAGCGCACGGCTGATAGCCTCCTGCACCACGGCATTCTCCCGGACGACAAGATGGCCGAGTTGGAGGAACGCGTGGGCTACCTCGGTCGTATGAGCATGCGGGTACGGAACCTGCGCACCGTGATGGAGCAGGATATCAAGGCCAATGGCGAGGCCAGTGCATACTTGCACGGTAGCGACGATGTGGTGACCAAGGACTTCATGCTCCCGCTGAACAAGGAGGCGTTGATGTTGATCCGTTCGCAGGACGTCCTGCATAGTGTGTTCATCCCGCACTTGCGTGTGCAGATGAACGCCGTGCCGGGCATGACGACCCAGATCAAGGTGGTGCCCACCATCACCAGTGATAGCATGCGTACCCACGTGATGCGCGATCCGGATTTCAACTTCGTCCTGCTCTGCAACAAGATCTGCGGTGCCAGCCACTACAACATGCAGATGCCGTTGATGGTGGTGAGCGGTACCGACTTCGACACATGGGTGAAGACGAGCCAGGAGAAGCCGTTCGAAGGAGCTGCCGCACCAGCAGCCCCGGCGACCATTCCTGCGGATAGTACCATGAACATTGTAACGGACAGCATGGCCGTGGCCGTGGTGCCTGCCACCGGACACTGACCCTCAACGCATTGATGACCATGGGTGCACACGCGCACACCGATCACGGGGCTGGCCACCAGCACCATCACCACGAGGAGAGCTTCGTTTCGAAGTACGTCTTCTCGCAGGACCACAAGATGATCGGGAAGCAATTCCTGGTCACTGCCATCATCATGGCTTGGATCGCCGTGATCATGTCCATCATCTTCCGCCTGCAATTGGCATGGCCGGGCGAGGGCTTCGCCTTCACCAATTTCTTCCTGGGCGAGAAGTGGGCACCCGGTGGCGTGCTCGATCCCAACATGTACCTGGCGTTGGTGACCATCCACGGTACCATCATGGTGTTCTTCGTGCTCACCGGTGGGCTCTCGGGAACCTTCGCCAACATGCTCATCCCCTTGCAGGTGGGTGCACGTGACATGGCCAGCGGTTTCATCAACATGCTGAGCTACTGGTTCTTCTTCCTCAGCAGCGTGGTCATGGTGCTCTCCTTGTTCGTGGAAGGGGGGCCGGCTAGCGCTGGTTGGACGGTTTACCCGCCATTGAGCGCACTGCCGAAGTCGATCCCCGGTAGTGGAGCCGGTATGACACTTTGGTTGGTGAGCATGACGCTCTTCATTGCCAGTTCGCTCATGGGTGGCCTCAACTATGTGGTCACCATCCTGAACTTGCGCACGAAGGGTATGAAGATGACCCGCCTTCCACTCACGATCTGGGCCATCTTCCTCACCGCCGTGCTCGGTGTACTGAGCTTCCCGGTGTTGTTGAGCGCCGCGTTGCTGCTCCTGCTCGACCGCACCTTGGGAACGAGCTTCTACTTGAGCGATATCCACATCGCAGGCGAGGCGTTGGAGAACACGGGTGGTAGCCCCATCCTCTTCCAGCACTTGTTCTGGTTCCTTGGTCACCCCGAGGTTTACATCGTGTTGCTGCCCGCGTTGGGCATCACCTCGGAGATCATCGCCACGAACGCGCGCAAGCCCATCTTCGGATACCGCGCCATGATCGGCTCCATCCTCGCGATCGCCTTCCTCAGCTTCATCGTGTGGGGCCACCACATGTTCATCACCGGCATGAACCCCTTCCTCGGAAGCGTGTTCGTGTTCACCACGCTGCTCATCGCCATACCATCGGCGGTGAAGGTGTTCAACTACATCACGACGCTCTGGCGTGGCAACATCATCTTCACACCGGCCATGCTCTTCAGCATCGGCTTGGTCGCGACGTTCATCGCGGGTGGCCTCACGGGGATCATCCTGGCGGATAGCGCGCTGGACATCCATGTGCACGATACCTACTTCGTGGTGGCGCACTTCCACATCGTGATGGGTATGAGCGCCATCTTCGGGATGTTCGCCGGTATCTACCACTGGTTCCCGAAGATGTACGGCAAGATGATGAACACGAAGCTGGGCTACGTCCACTTCTGGATCACATTCATCTGTGCCTTCGGTGTGTTCTTCCCAATGCACTTCATCGGTTTGGCGGGTGCACCACGTCGCTACTACAGCTACACGGAGTTCACGATGTTCGATGGTGTGGTGGACCTGAACGTGCTGGTGACCTTCTTCGCCATCATCGGTGCTTTGGCGCAAGTGGTCTTCACCTACAACTTCTTCTACAGTATTTACCGTGGACCGAAGACGGTGCAGAACCCGTGGAAGAGCAACACACTGGAATGGACCACCCCCGTGGAGCACATGCACGGTAACTGGCCCGGCCCGATCCCTGTTGTGCATCGCTGGCCCTACGATTACAGCAAACCCGGCAAGGCGGAGGACTGGGTGAGCCAGATCACGCCGCTCGAACCCGGCGAGGAGGAACACTAGTCCACCTGTCGTGGTGAGCCATCCTGAGCGAAGTCGAAGGACGAACCACGGCTTGGGATGACCAGCCCACGGCAAGCCGACACACGAGTTGGGAATGTCCGCACCTTTGGTCGCGGACATTCTGCATTTGGTGCCATGCGCATTGCATACCTCATACTGCTGCTCTCGATGTCGGGGTCCGCTCGCGCACAGCTCGTGGACAGCATCCGCCTGTTCGTTCAGGAGCCTCCGCGCATGGTGGTCAAGCTGGATATGCGCGGTTCGTTCGTGAGCAACAGCAACGTGCGCTTTCTCGGGGCCAAGGTCGGCCTGCAACACGCCCGCCGTTTCCAATACGGTGTGGGCTACAGTTTCCTCTTCACTCCTGTGGAACAGGAGATCACCGTGGAGGGTGTACCCACGAGCGCAAGACTGCGTGTGGGCTACATCACCCCGTACGTGGACTATGCCTTCTACCAGCGGGGACATTGGGAGGTGCGGCTTCCTGTGCAACTCGGCATCGGCTCCGGGTCCGTTGTGTACAAGGGTGCTGATGGCCGTAACGAACGCCATGCGCGCAGCACGCTGATCTTCTATGAACCCGCCATGACGGTGCAGTACCGCTTCTTGAAGTATTTCGCTGTGGGCGGTGGTTGGGGTTTCCGTCTCGCATTGCACACGGGTGACGATCTGGGCGAGACGCTCACGGCACCTATCTACATCCTTGGGTTCAAGGTCTTTTTCGAGGATATGTGGCGTGATTCGCAGCACGAGTAGCACGCGGTCCACCCTGTAGAGCGACCCGCCTACCTTCGCACGCATGTCCGACGGTTTCGACGTCCGCAATGAGCAGCGATCTGCTTCCGACAAGGAGTTGGAGCAGGTGTTGCGTCCGCGGCGCTTCGAGGAGTTCGCGGGACAGCGTGCCGTTACGGACAACCTGAAGGTCTTTGTTCAGGCAGCGAAGGGCCGAAGTGAGGCGTTGGACCATGTCTTGTTGCACGGTCCGCCCGGACTGGGAAAGACCACCCTCGCCAACATCATCGCACAAGAGATGGGCGTGGGGATCCGCATCACCAGTGGTCCGGTGCTGGACAAGCCTGCGGACCTCGCTGGATTGCTCACGAACCTGGAGGCGCACGATGTGCTCTTCATCGATGAGATCCATCGGCTCACTCCCGTGATCGAGGAGTACCTCTACAGCGCCATGGAGGACTACCGCATCGATCTGGTGATCGACGCAGGTCCGAACGCCCGCACGGTGCAGATCGCGCTCAATCCGTTCACGCTCGTTGGTGCCACCACGCGCAGCGGGCTGCTCACGGCTCCGTTGCGTGCCCGCTTCGGCATCAACAGTCGGCTTGATTATTACGATGCGGTCACGCTCAAAGGCATCATACATCGCAGTGCGGGCTTGCTCCAGGTGCCCATCGTAGAGGATGCTGCGATCGAGATCGCGCGCCGCAGCCGCGGGACGCCGCGCATTGCCAACGCGCTGCTGCGCAGGGTGCGTGACTTTGCGCAGATCCAGGGCGATGGTACCATCGACCTCGCGATCGCGCAGCATGCGTTGAAGGCCCTGAACGTGGATGCGCACGGCCTCGATGAGATGGACAATCGCATCCTCGGTGCCATCATAGACAAGTTCAACGGTGGGCCTGTGGGTCTTACCACGGTGGCGACCGCAGTGGGAGAGGAGGCGGGTACCATCGAAGAGGTGTATGAGCCGTTCCTGATCATGGAAGGGTACTTGCAACGGACCCCGCGTGGACGACAGGCTACCGAGCGCGCTTACAAGCATTTGGGTCGCGTGCCGAGCGTGAAGCCGGGAGGGCTCTTCGAATAGTCGCACTTGCCTTTCGGTCCTGTCTTCTCGAGCCACCATTGTGCCGTGGCTACCTTCCCGTTCCAATTCCCGATCCGCATGCGCGTATTCGTTCTCCTCCTTCTCACCGCTCTCTTCTTTGGTGCTCATGCCCAGTTCACCAACATCACCTGCACCAGTCCAGAGGCTCTGCAAGTGATGAAGGGACTCCATGACCCAGCCGAATACGCGGCGAGCACGGTGATCGACGACCACGAAGAGATCCTTTGCGCGTTGCGCACGGAGGTGAACGCGGATTCGCTCAGAGCATACCTGGAGCGCATCGTGAGCTTCGGCACGCGCCATACTTATTCGGACACTGTGAGCAGCACGACAGGGATCGGCGCGGCTCGTCGTTGGGCGTACAGCAAGTTCGAGCAGTTCGGGATCGCCAACGAGGATCGCATCTTGCCGGCCTACTTGCAGTTCGACTACGCCAATGAAACCGGTGGCTGCGGCAGTGGCAGCGGTTGGCGGGATGTATTGGCCGTACTGCCGGGTTCGCGAACGGCAGGGCATAAGGTGATCATCATCGAGGCCCATCTGGACAGTCGCTGCGCTGATAATTGCGATCCGACCTGTGCCGCCAACGGTGCCGAGGACAATGGAAGCGGTAGTGCCTTGGTGATCGAGCTCGCGCGGGTGTTGAGCAAGTACACCTTCAACCACACGATGGTGTTCATGCTCGTCACAGGAGAGGAGCACGGTCTGCTCGGCTCGCGTGCCATGGCGCAGTTCTGTACCACACAGGGCATCGCGATCAAGGGTGTGCTCAACAACGACATCGTTGGTGGGATCCTCTGCGGGGAAACCGCTTCACCCCCGGGCTGCGGCGTGGTGAACGAGGTGGATAGCCTGCAGTTGCGGATCTTCTCGCACGGGAACACCCGTGGACTCGCGCGCATGACCGCACTGAGCTACGAGGAAAAGCTCCGTGCGAACGTGCCCGTCCCCATGTTGGTGAGCATCATGGGTGTGGAGGATCGTGTGGGCCGGGGCAGCGATCACATCCCTTTCCGCGAGGCGGGCTTCCAAAGCGTGCGCTTCACGGCTGCGAACGAACACGGGAACGGTGATCCGGATGGAGCCGGTTATGATGATCGCCAGCACACCAGCGACGACATACTTGGTATCGATACCGACGGCGACCTTCTGGTGGACAGCTTTTTCGTGGACTTCAACTACCTGCAGCGTAACGCGGTGATCAACGGGATGTCCGCTACGCTCCTCGCGCTGGGTCCCGAGATGCCGAGCTTCTCGCTGCTCGATGAACCTACGGGCCTTCGGGTGCAGATCAATGGAGGTCCGGCTTGGAGCGAGTACCGGATCGGGGTGCGGGGCATCAACTCACCACCTGCGTTCGATGCCCTCTACCGCACGGACCAGACCTCTTTTCCGGTCCCCGGTTTGAACCCTGCGAGCATCTACTATGTGAGCGTGGCGGGCGTGGACACGGAAGGGATCACGAGCATCTTCGCTGTTGAACAGGTACGTGCCAATGATGTGGCAACGGCCCCCGCAACGATCGACGAACTCCCGTACGGACTTGCTTGTGTGCCCATCGGAGTGAACGAGCAGCCCGCCGTTGGAGGGTTCGGGATGGATGTTTCCCCCAATCCGTTCGGCCATACGACGATGGTTCGTGTTCGCATGCCCACTGGAATTCCTGTGGGTGAGGCCACCTTGAGCGTATGCGATGTGCATGGTCGCGAGGTCGAGCGCATTCCAGTGCAAGCTGGGGCAGATGAAGCGACCATCGCCTACGAGCATCGCCATGGGGCCGGGGTGTACCTCTGCCGCTTGCTCGTGAACGGTACTGTGAACGCAACGACAAGGATGGTGGTGACCGATCCGATCGTTAGTTGGACAACACCCGGCTGCTCGGATCCATGGTCGGGATCCCAATGTTCGGTGACCGGATCTTCGTGTGCTATCAGTGTTGGCGCAGCCCTCAGGAGCTGCAGCGAGCGCTTCGGCCATAGTGGGTGTGCATGGGATCCCGGGAGCATGGTTCGGATGATGTGCGCCTTCAAGCTCGAGTGTTGAACGGTAGATCAGAAAACCGACCTTCGCGCCCCGAAAAAGCGGAACCATTCGGTTCTGCACAGACCCCATCCCGTAGAATGCGCCTGCTCACCTCGATCCTCGTCCTCGTCTCCTTCAACCTCTCCGCGCAAACCATCTTTTATGGATGGCCGGGCCTCGGCCCGAACCTTTGCTCCCAGTGGATCGGTTGCGCCGACGGCTGCTCTGCCTGCAACACGCCCATCGTTAGTGATGCCTTTGTGATCGGTTTGGGTGCATCGTGGATCGATGTGCATGCCTGTCCGCACGCCAAGGGTGACGGCGACAACATCGTGGAGACCTCCGGCTGGGGTGTTCAACCCGGCACCGCGATGGTCGTCATCAGCCTGATCTCGATGCTGCCGATCCAGGTGGATAGCATCATCATCGACCACCAGGGAATGGAAGGAGGTAGCGAGCGCCTGCAGGTGCGCTATGGGGTGAACACGAACTTGCCTACGCTCGTGGTCAGGGACGAGAGCGTGGTGACCGGCCAGCAGCGCACGGTGATCACGAACGCCGGATGCATCATGGCCGAAGGAAGTGCCACGAACGGGACCGCCCAGCTGATCCTCCAAGCCTATGGCGGTGGAGACGGTTGGTGGCTCGACAATGTGCGCATCGTAGCCAGCCCGTGCATGATCACCGGAATCGAGGCGATCGCTCCCAATAGCAGGATCGACCTGCGGCCCGTTACCGATCTGCTCGGTCGCCGGGTGGATGCTGACGCTTCCCAGGGCGTGTACATGAACGCGCGCCATCAGCGCGTAGTGGTGTTGCCCTAAGGCGTACAGGAGCGCCCGGTTTCAAACCGCGCCACCTCCGTCGGAGCGGCCTCCACGTTTCCTTGTTCACATGTCGAGCCTGTCCTCGATGGGGGAATAGTTGTCACCCATAAGTTGGCGACCGATCAACCATGTCCCTCATGAAGCACCTGCACTCCGTTCTTCCATTACGTTCCTTTCCAGCGTGTGTGTTCGCTTTCCTCACCGTGGTCCCGGCCAAGGCCCAGTGGAACCAGGTGAACAACGGCCTCTCCACCCTCGATTACGGGGCCGCCACGCACGGAACCACACCGACCCATGTCTTCGCGAGGGCGTACAATGTCCTCTACCGGAGCGCCGATCAGGTGGAACATGGACGCCGGTGAGCAACCCGATCGCTGGCAATCCATCGGATGTCGGCTACCACTTCGACGGGCGGTATTTCGCGGGGTCGAGCTCCATCACGGCATGCATCCACTATACGGACAACGAAGGCGATACTTGGACCAGCGCGTCCGGTGCGCCAACGGCCACCGTGGTGCGGGGTTTCTTCGAATACGGCGGTGGGCTGTACGCTTATACGAGCACTGCGGGCATCTACCGCACCGTTGACGGCAACTCTTGGACGGCGGTGAACAATGGCCTCTCCAACTTGAACGTGATCGGCATGGCCTCGTCGGGTCCATACTTCGTGGCGGCCACCATTGGCGGTGGTGTGTTCCGCACCATCAACGCCGCGTCCTGGACGCAGGCCACTGGCATCGCGGGCGGTGACCTTAACGGGGAGAACGTCTGGCGGATGGGTGGTAGCCTGTTCTATTCCGCTCAGGGAGGTGCAGAATACATGAGCTCTGACTATGGCCAGACTTGGACCGCTTGGACCCAGCCTGCTTTCTTCGGTCTCGGCATGGTGGAGGTGAAGCGCTTCGGTAACAGCCTGTACATGGAGACGCGCCATTTCGCGGGTGGCCTGCGCGACAGCCTCTACCGTTCCACGAACGAGGGCGCATCCTGGACGAACATCACCGGCAACTTGAACGCCGCGGACATCAACGGAAGCGGCGTCCTGGAGCATGATGGTTATGTCTTCATCGGCTACAACATCGGCTCCCCGGGTTTGGGTATCTATCGATACAGCCTCTCCACCGATGTGGATGATGTGCTGACCAGATCCATGCCTGTGGTGTTCCCTATTCCTGCTGAAGATGTGATCAACATCACGTTGCCGTATGCTGAAGGCACAACGAACTACACCCTCCTCGATGCCGCAGGTCGCAGCGTGATGAGCGGACGCTTGATACCGGGCAGCTCGCAACTGGACCTCGCTGCGCTTGCCCCCGGATGCTACTTCTTGCGCTGCGAGGTTCCTGCGCTGGCCCCGGTGCGTGTGGTGAGGCGGTGAACAGTAGTCGCTTGCATGCCCTCCGCTAACTTCGGCGCATGGCAAAGACGAAAGCGATCTCTTGGCCTTTGGCCCCAGCCCCCGAGTCCAAGGACCACTTCACCCTGAAAGCTCCGAGTATGACCTCTTCATCGGAGGCAAGTGGACGGCACCGAAGTCGGGCAACTACTTCGACACCATCAACCCCGCCAACGAGCAGAAGATCGCGCGCATCGCCGAAGCCAACGCAGCCGATGTGGACGCCGCCGTGAAAGCCGCGCGCAAGGCCTACGACAACGTGTGGAGCAAGATGCCCGCCGCCGAACGCGCCAAGTACATCTACCGCATCGCGCGCTTGCTGCAGGAGAAAGCCCGCCAGTTCGCCGTGGTCGAAAGCATGGACGGCGGCAAGGCCATCCGTGAAAGTCGCGACGTGGACGTGCCGCTCGCCGCCGCGCACTTCTTCTACTACGCCGGTTGGGCCGACAAGCTCGGCTACGCCTTCCCCGGAAAAACACCCAGCGCGCTCGGCGTCGCCGGGCAGATCATCCCGTGGAACTTCCCGCTGCTCATGGCCGCGTGGAAGATCGCGCCCGCGCTGGCCTGCGGCAACACCGTGGTGCTGAAGCCCGCCGAGACCACACCGCTCACCTCGTTGCTGCTCGCCGAGCTCATCCAGGAAGCCGAACTGCCCGATGGCGTCGTCAACATCATCACCGGTGCGGGTGCCACGGGCGCCGCGCTCGTCAACCATCCGGGCATCGACAAGATCGCCTTCACCGGCAGCACCGGCGTGGGCAAGCTCATCCAGAAGAGCATCGCGGGCACCGGCAAAAAGGCCACGCTCGAGCTCGGCGGCAAGGCGGCCAACATCATCTTCGCCGATGCCACCATCGACCAGGCCGTCGAAGGCATCATCAACGGCATCTACTTCAACCAGGGCCACGTGTGCTGCGCCGGCAGCCGCCTCTTCGTGGAGGAAGGCGTACACGACGAAGTGATCCGCAAGCTCAAGCACCGCATGCGCTCGCTCGTCGTGGGCGATCCGCTCGACAAGAACACCGACATCGGCGCCATCAACAGCAAGGAACAGCTCGGCACCATCAACAAATACCTCAAGGTGGGCGTGGCCGACGGAGCGGAGATGTACCAGCCCGCATGCGACTGCCCAGCAAAGGCTTCTGGTGCCGCCCCACGCTCTTCCTCAACGTGGCGCAGAGCGCGCGCATCGCGCAGGAGGAGATCTTTCGGCCCCGTGCTCGCCGTGCAGACCTTCCGCACCGTGGACGAGGTGATCCAGAAAGCCAACAACACACCCCTACGGCCTCAGCGCCGGCGTGTGGACGGACAAAGGCAGCAAGATCTTCAACCTCACCAGCAAATTGCGCGCGGCGTCATCTGGGCCAACACCTACAACAAGTTCGATCCCACCTCACCCTTCGGCGGCTACAAGGAAAGCGGCTACGGCCGCGAAGGCGGCTTGCATGGGTTGAGCGCGTACTTGAAT
>JADJDP010000046.1 GCA_016702645.1 Flavobacteriales bacterium | reverse complement strand
GGACCACTTCACCCTCAAGTCCGAGTACGACCTCTTCATCGGCGGCAGCGGACGGCACCCAAGAGCGGCAACTACCGACACCATCAACCCCGCCAACGAGCAGAAGATCGCGCTCATCGCCGAGGCGAACGCAGCGGATGTGGACGCCGCCGCAGAAAGCCGCGCGCGCCTACGACAACGTGTGGAGCAGGGGATGCCCGCCGCCGAACGCGCCAGCAACATCGTCGCATCGCGCGCTTGTTGCAGGAGAAAGCCCGCCAGTTCGCCCTCGCGATCGAGCGTCGGACGGCGGCAAGGCGATATCCGTAGAAAGTCGCGACGGACGCGCGCTCGCCGCCGCGCACTTCTTCACTACGCCGGTTGGGCCGATAAGCTCGGGTATGTCTTCCCGGAAAACGGCCATGTACTGCATGGCGTCGCCGTGCGGATCATCCTTGAACTTCCCCGCTGCTCATGGTCGCGTGGGTAGATCGCGCCCGCGCTAGTCGTGCGGCAACACCGTGGTGCTGAACCCCGCCGAGACCACACCGCTTACCTCCCCTGCTGGGCTCGCTGAGCTCATCCAGGAAGCCGGAACGCCCGATGGCGTCGCGGGCATCATCACCGGTGCGGGTGCCACGGGCGCGGCGCCCGTACAACCATCCGGGATCGATAAGGACGCCTTCACCGGGCAGCACCGGCGTGGGCAAGCTTATCCAGAAAAGCATCGCGGGCACCGGCGAGAAGCGCCACCCGAACCGGCGGCAAGGCGGCCAACATCATCTCCGCCGACGCCACCATCGACCAGGCCAGTCGAAGGCATCATCAACGGCATCTACTTAACCAGGGCTACGCGTAAGCTGCGCCGGCAGCCGCCTCTTCGTGGAGGAAGGCGTGCACGACGAAGCGATCCGCAAGCTCAAGCACCGAACGCGCTTGCTCGTCGTGGGCGATCCGCTCGACAAGAACACCGACATCGGCGCCATCAACAGCAGGGAGTAACTTGCAACCATCAACAAATTCTGTTATCGGCGAAGCCGACGGAGCCGAGGATGTATCAGCCAACCTGCAACTTGCCAACCAAAGGTTTTTGGTGCCGCCCCACGCTCTTCCCCTCAACGTGGCGCAAAGCGCGCGCATCGCGCAGGAGGAGATCTTCGTCCGGTGCTCGCCGTGCAGACCTTCCGGCACCGTGGACGAGGCGATCCAGAAAGCCAACAACACGCCCTACGGCCTCAGCGCCGGCGTGTGGACGGACAAGGGGAGCAAGATCTTCAACCTCACCAGCAACCAGCGCGGGCGTCATCTGGGCCAACACCTACAACAAGTCCGATCCCACCTCACCCTTCGGCGGCTACAAGGAAAGCGGGTATGGCCGAGAGGGCGGCTTGCACGGGTTGAGCGCGTACTTGAATTTGAATTAGGTCATGCGGGCGTGCCCCTCGCAAAAGCCTCGGGTCGCGCTTTCCGCTGCAGTCCTCGCGCGGATTACCGCGCTGTGGGCTTTCCGCTTCACTCGCTCACGCGAGGTCTTGGGATAAGTTCGCTGAGTTTCTTTCTCAGTAGCGTCCTTTGTTGGGATAGCGAACAAAGGCAGTCAAATCTCCAGAAAACATGCCTCAAGGAATCTGGCTTGAATCCGTCACTTTCAGCGATTGTTCTGTATTGAATCTCGGGAGGAATGACGTCGTTGTCATTGTTGGGCCCAACAATGCCGGAAAGAGTGCGGCTCTTAGAGGCATTCGAGATAAGGTGCACTCGATCCAGGCAGCAAACCCGGTGGTTAAATCCCTAAGCATCGGTAGCGAAGGGAGTCCCGATGAACTGATTGAATGGCTGGAGAACTCTACGCGTGTGGTTGAGCAACCGCCGGGGAACATTCAGTATCAAACTCTTGGTGCTGCGATACCTCGAAAGCAGGCCATGAAGTTCTGGGGCGCACAGTCAGATGGGCTTCAACAACTGGCTCCCTTTTTTTGCCGACTGCTGAATGCTGATGAGCGCTTGAGAGCTGCCAACCCCGCTCCGAGCATCGCTATCACTCAGGAAGCTTTGGCTCACCCCATTCACTATTTGCAGAAGGACGACACGATTGAGAAACGGATTAGCGAGCAGTTTCGGAAAGCTTTGGAGATGACCTTATTGTACATCGGAACGCGGGAAGCCGGGCCGTTGTACATCGGTACGCGCCCCATTCCGCAAGGCAGTGACGATCGGGTTAGTGCCAGCTACTTAGACGAGTTGGAGAAGCTTCCCACTCTGCATTCGCAGGGTGATGGAGTTCGGAGTTTTGCCGGTGTCCTTTTGAACACTTCGGTCGGCCATGAATCAATTCTATTGGTCGATGAGCCTGAGGCATTCCTGCATCCGCCACAAGCCCGACTCCTTGGCCAGATGCTGGTTGAGGACAAGCAAAGCGACCGCCAGCTGTTTATTGCCACTCATAGCGGTGATATTCTGAAAGGCGTTCTGAACGCCGGAGGCAACAATGTTCGAGTCGTTCGGTTGAGGCGCGAGGGAGGGGTTAACGTCATGCGACAACTGGACAACGAGCGCATCTCCCAGTTGTGGAATGATCCACTCCTGCGGTATTCGGACATACTTGACGGAATATTCCATGAGAAAGTAGTGGTCACGGAAGGTGATGCGGATGCGAGATTCTACCTGCGGTTGCGGGGAGCATCATTGATACATCGGAGGAGATTGTGAAAAGACCCTCAATCAAGTTCGTTCACTGCGGCGGAAGGCGCGGATACCTGTGGTTGTTAGGGCGCTCTCTGCCGTTGACGTTTCCGTCATTGCCGTTGCGGATTTTGATGTGCTTAACTCCGACAAGCCATTGAAGGATATAGTCGAGGCAGCCAACGGTGACTGGTCGGCACTCAGACCAAAGTGGAAAGCAGTCAAGGATGCCATTGAATCGAAGAAACCGGACCTCACCTCGGCTGAAGGGAAAGCGCGATCGGAAAGATTCTGGAAGGTGTGACCGACGCCGGATTCCTGAGTCTGCCAAAACGGAGATCAACCGAATCTTTAGAAGTCCACGCCTTGGGACGCAAAGGAGACCGGGAAGGCGTTTGTTCCTTCTGGGGGACCCTCCAAGATCCACGATGAGCTCATGATCGGGCCTTAAGCAACAAGGAGTTTTTGTGGTCGAGGTTGGTGAACTAGAGAAGTTTTACCGCAAGGAAGGCAACCATGGACCTGCATGGGTCAACGCCGTGCTGAGTTTGAATCTTGCAGAGGATGCGGACTTGGCTGAGGCGCGAGCCTTTGTCACGGAGATAATGTCATGGGCGAAACCAGCAAGCCCGGTGGCAGAAACTCCGGCGACCCCGGAAGTGGCAGAGGCCTAGCTGCGTTAGGTCGCCTTGAAAAACAATGCGCCGCACCATGCCCCGCCTCATCGTCCACGGTTTCACCATCTCGCTCGCGTCACCCGGCTTCCCTTGGTCTTAACTTCGTCACACAAGCCGATCCCATGTCCACAGAATCCCTCAAGCTCCTCAACCGATCGAGCGCTCGTGCTGCGCACGACCGATGAAGGTCTGCTGAAGAAAGTGGCTGACCTGTTCCGTTCGGAAAAGAACGCGGAGGAAGAGGACGGACTACCTGACCGATGAGCACTGGCAACATCGTGAAGGGGAGCGAAGCCGCATACAAGCGTGGGGAGGGTGAAAGTTACACCTGGGTGAGGCCAAGGACTTGATCCGTTCAGGGAAAGGCAAGGATGCATGAGCGCCACCGTTGTCTGGCGCGGCGAAGCCATCCGAGATGTGCAGGAAGCATTCGACTGGTACGAAGCTCAGGCCAAGGGAACGGGTGAGCGACTGCTTATCGAGATCGGCGAGTTCGTTGAGTTTATTCGCGACCACCCTCGCGGCCTTCCGAAATGGCGCTCGAGGTATCGCAAGATGACGCTCAAGCGATTTCCTTATCAATTGATCTATCGATCCGAGAAGGGCACGATCATCGTCTACAGTGTATTCCACTCCAGCCGCAACCTGCCGATGGGGACGGCCCCACTAACGCCTATTTCGGCTCCACAATTCGATCTTGTTCCCCTCCGGATCGTACACCACGCGAAGCGCCCGTAGTCCTCGTCCATGCGCTTGGGATCGATGCGCACACCGTCGGCCTCGAGTTTCTTCAGCAGGCCATCCATGTCTTGCACGCGCAGGTTCAGCATGAAGGGCTGCTTATCGAAGTAGTCGCTGTCGCGCTTGAACGGCGAGAACACCGTGGGGCCGGCATCCTGGTTCCAGATCCATCCGTTCTCCTGGTCGTTGATGCCGAAGTGTTTGTTGTACCAACTGGCAAGCGCCTTGTGGTCGTCGGAGCGGAAGAAGAATCCGCCGATGCCGGTGACGTGTCGGGACATGGGTTGGTGGTTGAGCCCGACAAGATAAGTTCATGCGGAGGTGAAGTACGGTCCTTAGCTTCGTCCATACAGAGGTCGAAATCCGCCCACATCCTTCCACCCGCCTGAACATGGAAAAGCGCACCAAGGACAAGCCCTGGAAATTGAAGACGCCACCCGGCACTTCTGAATACACCATGCATGTGGAAGAGAAGGATGGCAGGGAAGTGCTCGTGTGCACCGTGGGCAAGACCGTGCTGCTTTACGACATCCGCTGCATCAATGACCTGCACGCGATGTTGAAGAAGCACGGCGACTGGATGGACCTCGGTGGCGCCGATGAGCAGAAGCCTGCCAAAGAAGGTACCGTGGAAGCCTGGGGTCGCAGCGAGAAGAACCCGGTGAAGGGCTGGTACGGATTGAAGAAGGGATTGCGCGGTCGCTTCGGCGTTTATCTACCACCCCTGATGGAATCGCTCGGTCTTGCGGAGGTGACGCACGCGGCGAAGGGGAATCGGATGCGGGCGAAGTAGGATGGGGGGAAGCGCTCGAGTCCGTGCGAATGAGATCGCGACCCGAAGGCAATGCGGGTCGTAGTTTTGGCTACGCACTGCCCACCAGGCCCATGAGCAAGACCATCTCCAAGCACACCGTCGTCAAAGCCGACCTCAACGGCCACGCCTCCAACGGCACAGCGAGGAAAGCGCACGCATCCCCGTGATGAAGACCTACAAGGTCTTCATCGGCGGCAAGTTCCCGCGCACCGAGAGCGGGCGTTATTACCAGCCGAAGGGAACAGATGGTAAACCCTTGGCGAACATCTGCCACAGCAGTCGCAAGGATGTGCGGGATGCGGTGATCGCTGCGCGGGGTGCTGTGAGCGGATGGGCTGGTCGCAGTGCCTTCAATCGGGGCCAGATCCTCTACCGCATCGGCGAAATGCTGGAAGGCCGTCGTGCGCAGTTCGTGCATGAGATCATGCTGCATGGCGGTACACGCGAACATGCCGAGGCCCGTGTTTCAGCGGCGATCGATCGCTGGCTCTACTACGCCGGTTGGTGCGACAAGTACCAAGCGGTCTTCAGCAGCGTGAACCCCACGAACAGTTCGCACTTCAACTTCAGTGTGTACGAACCCACTGGCGTGGTGGGCGTGGTGGCCCCCGAAGGCAGCGCCTTGCTCGGACTTGTCTCGATGATCGCACCCGTGATCGCGGGCGGCAATACCTGCATCGTGGTGGCCAGCGAGAGCATGCCCTTGCCCGCCGTGACCTTCACCGAGGTGCTCGCCACCAGCGACTTGCCGGGTGGCGTGGTGAATTTGCTCACCGGCTACCGCAAGGAATTGCTCAAGCCCCTAGTGACGCACATGGACATCAACGCGATCGTTGTTGATAGCGCCACCAAGGAGGAACGCACCATGCTGGAACAGGAAGCGATCTGCAACCTGAAGCGCGTGGTCTATCCGAAGGTCTCCGATTGGAACAGCGAGCAAGGACAGTCACCTTACCTCATCCTCGACACGCAGGAAGTGAAGACCACTTGGCACCGATCGAGAAGGGGCAGGGTGGGGGTGGGGGGTATTGATACCTTGCTCCAAACCTCAGGCATGCTCAAGTCCAAGTGGTTTCTTGCAATGATGTCTTGCGCAGCCCAGGTGCTTGCGATCGCGCATTCCGATGTTACGATCGAAAGGGAATTGATCGCGCGTTCCAACGAGCTGATGAGCGCGGTGGAGCGACAGGACCGGGCCGCGTTGGAACTGCTCGTTGCCGATGAGTTCATGCTTGAGGTCCCTGGTGATACCGCGTTCACTCCGCGTGCGGAATGGATCGACAACGCCGTGAACATGAAGTGGGAGGGATTCAAGTTCCACAACGTCAAGGTCCGCGCGTTCGGGGAAGTCGCTGTGGTCAGTTCATTGCTCGACTTCAAGGTGACGACCGGCATAGGCATACCGATCAGCTCCGATGTGCAGGTCACGGATGTGTGGTTGCGCCGCGACGGTCAATGGCTCATCGCCGTTCGGCAGTTGGGAGCGGATTCCCTGTCCGGAACGGTGCAGATGGTCATGGGCTTTCTTGCGGCGCTCGTCCTGTGGTTCTTGGTCTGGCTGTTCTTGCGGCTGAGGAAAAGGGCCAAGGCAAGGAAGGCGTCGGCCGTGGTGTCATGATGGTCACATAGGATCCTCGGCGATCCCTTCACCATTTCCATTCGTTCGAGGTCATCGTTTTTCGCATTTCTTACATTCAACCAAATGGTTGAATATATTTGCCCCGGATGCCAACCCCACAGACCCTCGACCGCACGCTCACCGCGCTGGCCGATCCCACCCGCCGCGCGATCCTGCAACGGCTCTCTTCCGGCGAAGCGCGTGTAACGGAAGTCGCGCAGCCTTTTGGCATGTCGCTGAACGCCGTGAGCAAGCACATCCTCGTGCTCGAACGCGCCAAGCTGGTGAAGCGCCGCAAGGTGGGCCGCGACCACTTCCTCAGTTACCGACCTGAACAGCTCGATGCGGCAGCGAAGTGGATCGCTGAGACGCGCAACTTCTGGGCTAAGCGCCTTGTTGCTTTGGAGCAACTGCTGCGCGACGAGGACGCGGCCAACCGCTGAACAAGAACGAATCAAACACCATCCCCCATGGACAAGTACGGAGCCGTCATCGCACCGAACACCATCCGCTTTGAGCGCTTGCTGCCCGGCCCCATAGAGCGCGTATGGGCCTACCTCACCGAATCGGAGAAGCGCGCCAAGTGGCTCGCCAGTGGCGCCATGGACCTGCGTGTGGACGGCGATGTGGAGTTGTTCTGGCTCCATACCAATTTGGATACGACCAAGCCGGATGAACCACCGGAGAAGTACAAGAACGGCCACACCATGAAGGCCAGGATCACGCGCTACGAACCCCCGCATGTGCTGGGCTACACATGGGGCACAAGGGCTGAAGCGCTATCGGAGGTGGTCTTCGAACTGAGCGCGAAGGGCAATGAGGTATTGCTCGTACTCACACACCACCGTCTACCCAACCAGAACGACCTGCTGGGTGTGAGTGGCGGCTGGCACACGCACCTGGATGTGCTGGTGGAGCACTTGAACGGACGCATCGCGCCCGCCTTCTGGAGCAAGATGGATGGGCTCAACGCGGAGTACAAGCAGCGGCAACAAGGAGCCTGATCATAACTCCCCGAACTTCACCAGTTCGAATTCCACCGAGCATTCGAAGAGTTGCTTGAGCACGCCCATGTGACCGGCGCCGTAGAGCACCACCAGGCGGTCGGTTGGCTGCAAGTGCAGTTCTTGGATGTTGCGGAAGATGCGTAGGTTACGGCTGTACCAATGCATGGCCAGCGCATCGGCACCGCGGTATTTGCCCAGCTTGAAGTCGCCAGCTAGGTATGCGCCATAGTCACGCTCCACCACTTTGTCGGAGTTGCGGTACGTGAAGAACTCGAGCAAGGTGCTGTGCAATTTCAGGTCATCGTCGAACTCATGGTACGCATCGTACCGTTTGTCTATGGCATCGTCGTTCTGGAAGTCCCAGTCGGCATAGATGCTGTCCAGTATCGGGTGTACCACCGCCGAATCGGGCTCTTCCCATAGGTCGTTCACCAAGGCAGGTGCATCCACGCCGAAGAGCGTATCCAATGCGAAGCGCTTCATCAGCCGGAAACCGATCTGGTCCACTTCATCGGCGCGCGTGATGGAATCGGTGCGCAGGTATTTCTCATAGCGGCGCAGGAGGTAGTCCGTGTTCGCGCCGCTCTCCACAGCGATCGCAGTGGGCTTGAAACGTGCGATATGGTCGATCAGCTCCTGCATCTCCTGCTGGCGCTTGGGCTCCTTCACGTTCACGCGCTTCTCCTTGGCGGTCACATGCGCATCCAGGTCGTAGTACTCGAAATGGAAGGTGCCCACCAGCAGTACTTTGGGCCGTGGCCTGTTGCCGACGAGGATGCTGTCCGGATCCGGCTGTGCCAGTGCAATTGTGGAACAGGCGGAGGCAAGGAGAACCAACGGGAGCCGCATACCACGAAGCTATATGACCTCCTTCTCCGTGGACCATGCCTTCAAGGGCTGTTGAAAACCTCTTTTCGTGCTCGGGAGGGGCGCTTCCCTATGAGGATACCTTCGGCACCAATCATAAACCCCTACGATCATGCCAGCTGTTCAAGGTTACTGCGTGAAGTGCAAGGAGAAGCGTGACATCAAGGACGCCAAAGAGGTCACCATGGCCAACGGCCGCAAGGCGATGAAGGGCACGTGCGGCACCTGCGGCACGGGCATGTTCAAGATCCTGGGCAAGTAAGAAGAGCGATCGCTCCGGAGCGTCGACCGCCCGGTCGCGCTTCGGTGGATCGCCCTCGGATCGATGTCGCCCAAGGAACTACCGGCGCTGGTGGACGCCGCCTCGCATGCCGCATTCGCGGCCGGTCGCGAGATCCTCACCGTTTACGGCACCGATTTCACATCGGAGCAAAAGGCCGACAAAAGCCCGCTGACAGAGGCGGACAAGCGCGCGCACAACGCCATCGTGGCTGCGCTGGCTTCCACGGGACTGCCGGTGTTGAGCGAGGAGGGCAAGACCCTCGGCACGGCCGAACGACAAGCCTGGCAGCGCTATTGGCTGGTCGATCCGCTCGACGGCACCAAGGAGTTCATCAAGCGCAATGGCGAGTTCACCGTGAACATCGCTTTGATGGAACGGGATGACCTGCCTGCCGGCGTTCTGGGCGCTGCTCGCCCCATCGCCGGTGTGCTCTATGTGCCGGTGAAGGACCTGCTCTATTTCGCTTGGGAAGGTGGTGGTGCTTATCGACAGCATGATGCGGCAACCCATGCGGCCGCCTCCGCGTATGAGCGGGCCTCCCATGCCGACCGATTGCCCGTGACCGACCAACGACCCGCCTTCACCATTGTGGCGAGCCGATCCCACCAAAGCCCGGAAACGGAGGCATTCATCCAGCGGATGGAAGCCAGGCACGGTAGCATTGCACTCGCTTCGATGGGTAGCGCACTGAAGATCTGCCTCGTGGCCGAGGGTGCCGCTGATGTGTACCCGCGCTATGCGCCCACCATGGAATGGGACACGGCCGCCGGCCACGCCATCGTGAACGAATCGGGTAGGAAATTGATCGATATCACCACCGGCGCTCCCATGCGCTACAACAAGCACGAACTGGTGAACAACTGGTTCATCGTTGAATAAGCAGATCCATCATCATGGCGAAGAAGAAGGAAACCAGCAAGAAGCGTAAGGTCGCATTGATCACCGGCGTTACCGGCCAGGACGGCGCATACCTGAGCGAACTCCTGCTGAACAAGGGCTACGAAGTACACGGCATCAAGCGCCGTAGTTCGCTGTTCAACACGGACCGCATCGACCACCTCTACCACGACATGCACGAGAAGGGTCGTCCCTTCCACTTGCACTACGGCGATCTCACCGACAGTGTCAATTGCCTGCGTCTGGTGAAGGAGATCCAGCCGGACGAGATCTACAACCTCGCCGCCATGAGCCACGTGGCGGTGAGCTTCGAAATGCCCGAGTACACGGCCAACGCCGATGGTATAGGCACGCTTCGTTTCCTGGAAGCCATCCGCATCCTTGGTATGGAGAAGAAGACGCGCTTCTACCAGGCCAGCACCAGCGAATTGTATGGTGGTGTCTTGCCTCGCGCGCAGAACGAAGAGACGCCCTTCTACCCGAAGAGCCCCTACGGCGTGGCCAAGCTCTACGGCTTCTGGATCACCAAGAACTACCGCGAGAGCTACGGCATCTTCGCCTGCAACGGCATCCTCTTCAACCACGAGAGCCCGCTGCGTGGAGAGACCTTCGTAACACGGAAGATCACCCGCGCAGTGGCCAAGATCAAGCTCGGGCTGCAACAGACCTTGTACCTCGGTAACATGGACGCCAAACGCGACTGGGGTCATGCCAAGGACTATGTGGAAGGAATGTGGCTGATGCTGCAAGCCGACAAGCCCGACGACTTCGTGCTCGCAACCGGCAAGACCTACACCGTGCGTCACTTCATCGACCTCGCCTTCGCGGAGGTCGGCATCAAGCTCGAGTGGAAGGGCAAGGGCGAGAAGGAGAAGGGCATCGACAAGAAGACCGGCAGGACGCTCGTGGCCATCGACAAGCGCTACTACCGCCCTGCGGAAGTGGACCACTTGGAAGGCGACCCCTCCAAAGCCAAGCGCGTGCTCGGCTGGAAACACAAATACGATCTGAAGGCCCTGGTGAAGGAGATGGTGGCGAGCGACCTGGATCTCTTCAAGCGCGATGTGTACCTGAAGAAGGGCGGACACAAGATCCTGCACGAACAGGAATAGTCGCGGATGTCGTGGTGAGCCTGTCCAACCACGATCATGCAGACCGGTCGCCCTTCGGCAGGCTCAGGGCGACCATGCTATCGATCCCATGAACAAGACCGACAAGATCTATATCGCTGGGCACCGCGGCATGGTTGGCTCAGCCATCGTGCGCCGCCTGCAAAAGGACGGATACGACAACATCATTACACGCACCAGCAAGGAGGTCGATCTGAAAGAGCAGAGCGCCGTGCGCGACTTCTTCAAAAGCGAGAAGCCCGATGTGGTGGTGCTCGCTGCAGCCAAGGTGGGAGGCATACACGCCAACAACGTGTACCGCGCGCAGTTCCTGTACGAGAACCTGATGATCGAGAGCAACGTGATCCATTCCGCGCACGAGAGCGGAACGAAGAAGTTGCTCTTCCTGGGTTCGTCCTGCATCTACCCGAAGCTTGCGCCGCAGCCGTTGAAGGAGGAGTCGTTGCTCAGTGGTTTCCTCGAACAGACCAACGAGCCCTATGCCATCGCCAAGATCGCAGGCATCAAACTGGCCGAGAGCTACCGTCGCCAGTACGGCAGCAACTTCATCAGTGCCATGCCCACGAACCTGTATGGCCCCAACGACAACTACGACCTCAACAACAGCCACGTGTTGCCTGCGCTCATCCGCAAGTTCCACACAGCCAAGGTGACCAACGCGCCCAGCGTGGAGGTTTGGGGAACTGGGTCGCCCATGCGTGAGTTCCTGCACGTGGACGATCTCGCGGACGCATGTTTCTTCCTGCTGCAGAACTACGACGAGGAGATGTTCGTGAACATCGGCACCGGCGTGGACCTCACTATCAAGGAGCTCGCGGAGATGATCAAGGACATCGTGGGTTACACCGGCGAACTGAAGTGGAACACGGAGAAGCCCGACGGCACACCCCGCAAGCTCATGGACGTATCGCGTTTGCACAACCTCGGCTGGAAGCACCGCATCGGATTGCGCGAAGGCATCACCGCAGTGTACGCCGAGTTCGCGAAGAGCGAAATGGCGAAGGCCTGATCGGAGGCACACCTTCTTGAACGCCCGGTCCTTGGCCGGGCGTTCGCCTTTCAGGTCCACGAGGGCTGCTACCTTCGGCCGTCGTTCCATGTACCTGCGATTTCGCCCCACGTTCCTCCCGCTCATTGTGCTCGCCACCCACTCACCTGGGTTCGCGCAACAGAACGATGTGCCCCTTCAGCGCGACATCTACATGGATGTGGAGCGCAACGCTGCGAAGTTGGACGCGCGCATCCACAGTGGCTTGAAGCCATTGATAGAAAGCCGTGCCGACCTCACCAACGTGATGGGCCACCGCGTGGATAGCTCGCGCTACTACTACTGGGTCACGGAGAAGATCTTCAAGGAGCATTTGTTCATCGTTGATGAAGGCGAATTCCACCTCACGGTGGATCCGCTCATCCACGTGGAATACGGCTACGATCCGGGCGATCGGACCGCCTATTCGGACACGAACCAGTACGTGGTGAACACGCGTGGTTTCTGGATCGCCGGGAACATCACCAAGAAGATCTCCTTCCAGACCATGTTCCATGAGAACCTGGCCGTGGTGCAGCAGTACTTGTTCCTTGGTGCGCTGGAGAACGGAGTTCTGCCGGGGCAAGGCCGTGTGAAGTTCCGCTCCGGGCGCAAGCTTGATTTCGGGTGGTCACAGGCGAACCTGTCGTACTCGCCTACCGCGTGGCTCAACATCCAGTTCGGACATGGCAAACACTTCGTCGGACATGGCTATCGTAGCATCCTGTTGAGCGACAATGCCCTCAACACGCCGTACCTGCAATTCAGCGTGTTGCCCACGAACAAGCGATGGCAATACACCACCTGGCACAACAAGCTCATGCACGGGGTAACCAAGTACGATCGACTGCCCACCGGAGAGAGCAGCGAAGTATTGTACTACTGGATGCGCGGGCGATCCAATCACCTTTCCGTGGACCTGGGTCGAGCGCAGATCGGTTTGTTCGAAAGCACCATGTTCGAGACGATCGATGAGGACGGTGTGAAGCCCTTCGACCCGCTCGAACTGAACCCGGTGATCGGTGTGAACACGTTGGTGAACGGGTTCGGCAAAGCCGATAAGAACCTCGTGGGTCTAGATCTGCGGGTGAAGGCCACGAACAAGGCATATGTGTACGGCCAGTTCGCTACCGATGGGCCTGAACGCTACGCGTGGCAGGCAGGGGTGCGTGTTTTCGATCTGGTGCGCAAGGACCTGAACGTGCAGCTGGAATACAACACGGCCACTCCCTTCATGTACATGGGTTCGCCCGCGCGACAGGCATACATGCATGCCGGACAGGCGATGGCCCATCCGCTGGGCACCGCGTTCAACGAAGTGGTGGGTATCGTTGACGTCGGTTTCGGGCGCTATTGGCTCCAAGGCAAGGTGAACGTTGCCAACTTCCAACGCGGGCTCGACCCGGTGTACAACGACGGCACGAGCTTGAACGAACCGGATGTGGAGGTCCCTTCACCCGAAGGACCTGTCGCCTTCGACCTCTTCAACCTGGACGTGAACGCATCCTACCTCATCAATCCGAACACCAACCTGCGCTTCGTGATCGGGTGCTCGCGCAGGGACCTTCCCCGGAACGTGGACAATCTCCAGAGCACCTACATCTACGTGGCCCTGCGCACGAGCCTCTTCAACCGCTATTACGATATTTGATCGCACCCGCGTGAAGGAGCATTTCAATACCATCCTCTTCGGTTTCCTGACGGCTTTTGCCGTGGTGGTCTTCACTATGCCATCGTTGATCAAGGTGGCGCGGATGAAGCATCTGGTGGACGAGCCATCGGAAGCCCGGAAACTGCACCAGCGCAGTGTGCCCACAATTGGGGGCATCATCATTTTCGCGGCCATCATCTTCAGCTATGCATTGTATTTCCCCACCGAATGGTCGGCCCAGTTCAAGGACATCGACCAGGTGCGTGGGATGTTCAATGCGTTCAGCCGCGCCACTGCCGACTTCAAGTACGTGCTGGCGGCCATGGTCCTGCTGTTCTTCATCGGCGTGAAGGACGACATCGTTGGTTTTTCGCCGGTTAAGAAGCTGGTGGGCCATTTCGTGGTGGGTAGCATCCTTGTGCTGCTTGCCGATATCCGCATCCATAGCCTGCACGGGATCTTCTGGGTCTATTACCTGCCTTATTCCGTGAGCGTGCTCTTCACCTTCTTCGTGTACGTGGTCCTCGTCAATGCGTTCAATTTGATCGATGGTGTGGACGGCCTCGCGGGCGGGGTGGGCTTGATCGCGGCCCTCGCGTTCGGCACCTGGCTCTACTTGTGCGGATTGGACATGGGGATCACCCTGCTGGCCTTCGTCCTCGCTGGAGCCTTGCTCGGCTTCCTTGTGTTCAATTATCATCCTGCCCGAGTGTTCATGGGCGACAGCGGTTCGCTCATCGTGGGCGCCATCCTCGCGGTTCTCGCCATCGAAGTGGTGGACCACGACAAGCGCCATCTGCCGGTGCAGCTCGAGAATTTGTCGCGCCCCATTTTCGTCATGGCCGTGCTCGCCTATCCGTTGGTTGATACGCTGCGTGTCTTCGTGGTGCGTATGGCTCGCGGCACTTCGCCGTTCACGGCGGATAGGAACCACATCCACCACCGGCTGCTCGAACTCGGTCTTGGACATCGTGGTGCCACGGCGCTCATCTACCTGTACGTGCTCGTGATCATCGCGCTCAGTCTCGTTACGCGCAAATGGCACCCCAACATCGGGTTGATGGTGCTCGGTACCACGGCCTTCGCCATTGCGATGTTGCCCTTTGTTTGGCCCAAGCGGCGAAGCGCATGAGAGGGCTCGCCGTCGCCGTCGCCGTTGCGATGGCGTTCTTGTTGCATGGACAGAGCACCTGGCTGCCGCTGAGCCGTGAAGTGGAGCGACCGTTCGCCGGCGCGATGCAGCGTGTGGGCTCCAATGCGCATACAGCGGTTCGCCCATATCGCTTGAGCGATGTACGTGCGCTGGAGGTGAACGACTCAGCGAACACCTTTTCACTTCTTCCCGCACTGGACCGATGGGCCGGTGTGCGCAACGGGCGCTCCTTCCGCTGGGGACCGCTACTGGATGCACAGGTACTCTATGACATCGACAGTGCGAAGAGCGGCGTTGGTCACCGTGCGGGTGCGGGTTTTTGGTTGGAGAAGGACCTCCTGGACAAGCTCAGCTTCCACGTTGACGCCCAAGCCTGGAGCGAACGCTTCCCCACCTACTTGGACACGCTCGTTCGCGCCACGCAGGTAACGCCGGGTGAAGGGTATGGTTTCGGTGAAGCACCCGCCTACACCCACTACGATTGGAACGGCTACCTGAGCTGGGATCCCGGCAAGGCCTTCAACCTCACGGTCGGTCGCGGTAAGAACTCATTCGGGGAAGGATACCGATCGATGTTCCTGAGCGATGAGGCGTACAGTTACCCGTACCTGAAAGTGACCACCACCGTGTGGAAGATCAAGTACGTGAACCTGTTCAGTATGATGAACGACATCCGCGGTGCCGATGGCGATGTCGCGGACTTCAACCGCAAGTACACGAGCATGCACTACCTCTCGTGGAACGCGGGCAAGCGGCTGAACGTGGCGCTGTTCGAATCCATCGTATGGAGCCAGGGGGACAGCCTTTATCCACGTGGCTTCGACGTCAACTACCTGAACCCGGTGATCTTCTACCGGCCGGTGGAGTTCGCTGTCGGTTCGCCGGACAACGCGCTGCTGGGTGGTGGGTTGAACGTGAAGGTGGGCAAACAGAGCTTGATCTATTCGCAAGTGCTGCTCGATGAATTCCTGATGCGGGAAGTGCGTGCCGGGAACGGATGGTACGCCAATAAGCAGGCGCTGCAGATCGGGGTGGTCTCGCGCAACGCGTTCAAGGTGACCGGGCTCATGCTGCGGGCGGAATGGAACTACGTGCGGCCCTTCATGTACACGCACTCGGATACCCGGCAGAACTACAGCCATTTGGGGCAACCGCTTGCGCATCCCTACGGCTCCAATTTCCAGGAATTGTTGCTGTACGGTGAATTGGTGGATGCTCGCTGGCGCCACAGCCTACGTGCGAGCATGGCCTGGCTGGGAAGGGATAGCACCTACAGCAACGGCAACAACATCTTCCGCCCCGAGAGCGACCGCTTTATCGATGCGGACGGAGATCCACAGAACTACGGCTACCACGTGGGCTCTCCCAAAGGTGGTACGCTGCTCCATGTGGAGATGCGTTCGGGCTTTTTGGTTGATCCAAGCACGGGAACCCGTATCGAGGCCTCCTACATGCTGAGAATGCGCACGCCGGATAGCGGCGATGTCGCGATGGCGAACGTTTTCCGACTGGGCTTGGTTTGCTACTTCCGTGAGCGGCACCCGGAGCAGGAGGTGCGGTACGTGTTGGACTGATCCCCGTACCGGGCCGATGGATACTTTTGGCCCGCCTTGAACAGACCGCAGGCATACGCCCCCAGCCGATCGGTCGCAGCCAAACTGCGGGAGGTGGCGGTGCTCTTCAAGTTGAGGCTGGCTTCCTTGGTGGTGGTGAGCGCGGTGCTCGGCTACCTCATGGGCGTACCTGCCGGTGGTTTCGATACCGTGGCCATGTTGCTGCTCGTGCTGGGAGGAACACTGCTTACCGGAGCTTCCAACGCGCTGAACCAGGTGCTGGAAGTGCGGGAGGATGCGCTGATGGAACGTACGGCCGAACGCCCATTGGTGCGCGGTTCGCTCAACCAGTCCGAAGCGCTGATCGCAGCCTTGGTGGCCGGGGGGCTTGGCACCTTCATCCTGTGGACCGCCTTCGGTCCGCTCACCGGCATTCTTGGCTTCATTTCGCTCTTCATGTACGTGGCGCTTTACACGCCGTTGAAGAAGCGGTCGCCTTGGGCGGTGTTCGTGGGGGCTTTTCCCGGTGCGTTCCCACCCATGCTCGGGTATGTGGCGGCAACCGGGCGTTTCGACCTGGGCGCTGGTTTGCTCTTCGCCATGCAGTTCATGTGGCAGTTCCCGCACTTCTGGGCCATCGCTTGGGTGTTGGACAAGGACTACGAGCGTGGCGGCTTCCGCTTGCTGCCCTCTTCCGGCGGAGCCGATGGTCGTAGTGCCTTTCTGATCCTTTTGTACACCTTGTTCGTTATCCCTGTCGGAATGCTGCCTTGGGTGTTCGGATTCACAGGTATCTATGCGATGATCGCGGCCGTGGTATTCGGCTTGGTCATGGTGGTCCCAGCTATCAAGTTGTTCCGCTCGCGCGACCGCAAGGATGCACGCAGCCTCATGTTCGCCAGCTTCCTATACCTGCCGTTAGTGCAACTGGCCTACGTATTGGACCGCTCATTCTAGCATGGAGAATTACACCGCCGAAGAAGAACGTAAAGGTGCCGTGCGCGCACGGCGCATGATGACGTGGTTGATGATCTTCGCCATCGTCATGTTCTTCGCAGGGCTCACCAGCGCATACGTGGTGAGCATGAGCGGCGGTTATTGGACGCGCATCAAAATGCCTGGGGCCTTCTTGTGGAGCACGGCGTTCGTGCTGGCAGGAAGTCTGACCCTGCACCTCTCGTTGATGTCCGTGCGAAAGGGCAGGGGTAAGCAAGTGCTACCGTTCTTGTTGGCCACCTTCGCCTTGGGGATCGCCTTCACGGTTTCGCAGTTCCAAGGTTGGGGCGATCTCGTGGACCGGGGCATCACCTTCAGCCCGAACAAGTTGCACCAGCTAGGTGGTGTGTACGGTGTGGATTACAGCATCACGAAGGACGGCGCTGAACTGGTCCTGGCTGATGGCCAATGGTACAAGCCCGATGACAGTGCCTTGGAGCGCCCGCTCAATGCCGAGATAGAGGAACAACGGGACCGCACCGGACCCTACCTGTACGCGCTCACCCTGCTGCATCTGGGACACCTGTTCTTCGGGTTGCTGGCGGTGTTGGTCATGATGGTGAAGGCGGCACGTGGCTTTTATACCGCTGGTGATAATGTGGGTTTGTGGGCCGGGGCCACTTACTGGCATTTCCTCGGAGGGCTTTGGATATACCTGCTTTTGTTCCTCCTCTTTGTTCACTAACATTGCCGCCGGAAAAACGACCATGGCAGGAGACGCTACAAAGGCCTTGAGCAACGACGTCCTCTGGGGCGGCGGCCGCTCCCCGTTCAGCATCAGCTACGGGAAGATGATGATGTGGTTCTTTCTGGTGTCCGACGCCCTCACCTTCAGCGGCCTGCTGACGGCTTACGGCTTCGTTCGCCACAGTACCACCGAGGTTTGGCCCATCGGCGAGGAGGTGTTCCGCGCATTGCCTTTCCTGCATGGCAGTTACCCCTTGATCTACGTGGCCTTGATGACGGCCATCCTCATCTTCAGTTCGGTGACCATGGTGCTGGCGGTGGAGGCCGGTCACCGCATGGACAAGGGCGGTGTCGTGAAATGGTTGTTCCTGACGGTGCTCGGCGGTGCTTTCTTCGTGGGCAGCCAGGCGTGGGAGTGGAGCCACTTCATCCACGGCGGCGGTGGGTACATGACCACTACCACCGGTGAGAAGTACTGGGTACACAACGACACGCACGATACACACGACCCGGCCAGCGCGCCCGGTTTCCATCTGGAACTGGCCGATGAGCGCCACTACCTGATCCCCGCCGAAGGTGCGCAACCACTGGACCACGACGCTTCGCTGAAGATCTGGAAAGAGCGTGTGACCTACGTGGATGGCGCGAACATGACGCGGAACGAGTACGGCCCGCCCCAGTACGCCAACTTCTTCTTCTTCATCACCGGCTTCCACGGCTTCCATGTGTTCAGCGGGGTGGTCATCAACCTGATCGTGCTGATCATGGTCCTGCAAGGTGTCATGCACCGCCGTGGGCACTATGAAATGGTCGAGAAGGTCGGCCTCTACTGGCACTTCGTGGATCTGGTCTGGGTGTTCGTGTTCACCTTCTTCTACCTCCTCTGATCGCATGGAGCGCGACGACATCATCGAATACAGCCTCGACGCACACCACAGCGAAGAGGAAGGCCGCAAGATCCGCCGGAAGATCTGGCTGGTGACCTTGTTCCTGGCCGTGGTCACCACGGTGGAGGTTACCCTTGGCGCCTATTGGAAGGAGTGGTTCGAGCCGAGTGCTTGGAACATGATCAAGTGGACCTATGTGGTGCTCACCCTTGTGAAGGCCACCTACATCGTCATGACCTTCATGCACTTGGGCGATGAGCGCCGGAACATCCGCGCGATCATCCTGCTGCCCTATGCGCTGTTCATCCTGTACTTGGTCTTCATCGCGATCTGGGAATCCCAGTACGTGAACTATCTCTGGGAGAACTACCTCTGAGATGCTGTCCGAGCCTGCGGGCCGCAAGAAGAAGATCTTGATCCTCGGGGGCATCGGCGCCTTCGTTCTCAGCCTTTTCCTGTTCTTTTCCCCGTGGTTCGGCCTTACCAAGCACCACTTCAGTTACCTGCCCTACTTCGGGCCGCGTGAAACGGTGGTGGTAACCCGTAACGGCGTCCAAATGGTGGACACCATCTACGCCACGGTTCCTCCCTTCAGCTTCATCGATCGTTATGGTAAGCCCTTCACGGATAAGCACGTGGAAGGGAAGATCCTCGTGGTGGACTTCTTCTTCACCCGCTGCACGACCATCTGCCCGAAGATGAGCGTGCAAATGCAGCAGCTCCAGTTGAAGTTGGACGATGCCGCGTACAAGGATGTGGTCTTCCTAAGCCACACGGTCGATCCCGAGTTCGACACTCCGGAGGTGCTGGACACCTATGCGCGCAAGTTGCAGGCGGACACCGCGCGTTGGAAGTTCCTCACCGGGGCCAAGGCCGATATCTACTTGCAAGGAGCCGAGGGGTATTACCTCGCTGCGAAGGAGGATGTGATGGCACCGGATGGTTTCCTCCACTCGGAGCAATTCGTGCTCGTGGACAAGGATCGCCACATTCGTGGTTATTACGATGGTACCACCATGGAGGGTATGAACGCGCTGGCCGCCGACCTGAAGATGTTGTTGAAAGAGGAGAAGATCAAGGCGGCGGAGAAGACCCAGGACTTGCGTTCCCGCTGACCGTCATGCGCGCCCCTTATCCCAAAGCAAGCCTGAACGTTGCCGAGCCGAAAGCGAAGCGGGTCATCTGGATCTTCTCGGTCGTCGTTTTTCTGGCCGTGGTGGTGCTCAACCGCGTGCAGGCTCCTGCACCGGACGGCCTGGACGTGCATGTGTTCGCCCGGATCAATGCTGTGCTCAATTCACTGGTGAGCCTGTTGCTCATCGCGGGTCTTTTCACAGCACGCGCTGGCAAGTGGACCACGCATCGTGCCGTGATGTTGGCAGCAATGACGCTATCGGTCCTCTTCCTGGTATCCTACATCCTGCACCATCTCTTCGCAGGGGACACAGCCTTCGGCGGGCAGGGTGCCATCAAGGTCCTGTACTACATCATCCTTGCCACCCACATCTTGCTGGCCGCAGGGTCCCTGCCCTTCATCCTCTTCACCGCGTACCGGGGCCTTACCGGGCGTTATCCGGAGCACCGGAAGATGGCCCGGCGGGTCTGGCCCATCTGGCTCTACGTGAGCATCAGCGGGGTGGTGGTGTACATGCTCATTTCGCCCTACTACTGAGCCGAGCACCAACCGAAGGTGCCGCCATTACATTTACCGTCCCAATGGGTCACCGTATCCTTCTGCTCATCCTGCTGGCTGTTGTGCTCCTCCTCCCTGCGGATGCATGGGCGCAAGGCTGCGCCATGTGCAAGGCCGTGGTGCAAAGTGGTGAGAGCGGTGGCCGCATCTTCGGTGGCGAACAGGCCATCGGAAAAGGGCTCAATAGTGGCATCCTCTACCTGATGGCGGTGCCCTATTTGCTCCTCTTCCTGCTGCTGCGGAAGAAGATCGTGGCCTTCTTCAAGGAGTTCGCCGGAGCGCAGGGCTGAGACCTAGGCGTCGACCCTTCTCGGATCCGCGTGCTATTCAGCGCTTCCGGAATACAACGTGGAACGAGCTCACGACCAAGTCCTCGAAACGGTCGGTCTTGCTCCGGAAGCAGGACGGGTATTGCGCTACGAGTTCGAGCGCGCTGGTGTAGGTGTGCTCGGTGTTGGTGATGATCTCCGCACGATCCAGAACGCTGTTCCACACATCCCGGTAGCGTTGCACGGGCCAGCCGTTGCAATGCTGGGGTCCAGTTCCCCTTTGCCCTGTTCACGTAGGTAGGCGTTCATCATCTCCAGCGGGAAGAGGAACTGGCAATACGGGACCGGTATCTGGTAGTAGGCGTGCATACCCTTGGCCGAACCGTACAGCGGACCGAAGTGCAGATAGACATAACCTCCAGGTCGTGTTACACGCAGTGCTTCGTTCAAGGCGGCTGCAGGGTCCGCAAAGTGTTCGAAGGCGTTGAACGAGTACACCACATCGAAGCGGCCGTCGGGGATGGCCAATGCCAAAGCGTCCATCTCCTCCAAGTGGACCCCAGCGGCTCGAGCACGCGCATCAAAAGACCTTCCGTCCCGATCAACGCCCCAGCATTTCTTGCCCCGTGCTTGCAAGGCTGCTGCTGTCATACCGTCCATGCATGCAAGGTCCAGGAACTCCATCAAGGTCGGATCGGGAAGTTCCTTCAGGATCTGCGCCGAGCGCTCCTTGCCCCTACGCTCGAAGGATGCGGCATCATAGCCGTATGAATGCGTATAAGCGTATTTGACACAGAGCGCCTCCAACTCTTGCCGAGAAAGCCACTCCGGGGTTTTGGGGGCGTTCAAGAAGATCCGCTCCGTGTCACGCACCAAACGGTTTTGCCGTGCACGTATCGCCCTGGCCCGCCAGTTCCTCAGGCCGCTGGGTACGAATGGTCTAAGGATGGACTTGACGCGTGTAAGCATGTGGACGAATGTAGAGATCCCCCTAGTAGGCCGTGGTGCTATCTTCGCCCCGCGTTCTTTCCAATCGCTTATCAAGAAAGGCAGAGGGACTGGCCCTGTGAAGCCTTGGCAACCCCCCGGTGTACCCCACCCCGGACAGGTGCCAAATCCAGTTCCTCTTTGTCACGGTGAGCCTGTCGAACCGCGGCAAAGAGGGAGAAGATGAGCCGTGATCAGGTCCCTGTGTACAATTCCAGCGCAGCATGCCTCATCCGGTGCCACGGGTGGGGCTTTTTTGTGCTCTGGAATGAAGACGATAGAACAACTCGCAGAAGAACGGATCCTGGTGCTGGATGGCGCCATGGGGACCATGATCCAACGCCTTGGCCTCACCGAGGAGGACTTCCATCCGAAAGGCATGGAGGAGCATCCGATCCTGCTGAAGGGGAACAACGAATTGCTTTCGCTCTCGCGACCGGAAGCCATCCGCTTGATCCACGAGCAATACCTGGAGGCTGGCGCCGACATCGTGGAGACCAACACCTTCAGCGCTACGAGCATTGCGCAGGGTGAGCATCAATGCGAGCCGTTGGTACGCGAATTGAACGTGCGAAGTGCCCAGCTTGCCAAGGAGGCTTGCGCGAAGTACACGGCTTTGGACCCATCGCGTCCTCGCTTTGTTGCGGGTGCCATTGGACCCATGAACAAGACCGCGTCACTGAGTCCGGACGTGAACGACCCCGGTTACCGCGCCGTGACCTTCGACGATCTTGTCAAAGCGTATTCGGAACAGGTGGATGCGTTGCTCGATGGAGGCGTGGATCTCTTGCTGGTGGAAACGATCTTCGATACGCTCAACGCCAAGGCCGCTTTCTATGCGATCGAGGAAGTGTTCGAGAAGCGCGGCACGCGTGTTCCGCTCATGTGCAGTGTTACCATCACCGATGCCAGCGGCCGCACGTTGAGCGGACAGACCATCGATGCGTTCCTGATCAGCATGGCGCATGTGCCGTTGTTCAGCATGGGCCTCAACTGCGCCTTGGGTGCTGCACAGATGCGTCCCTATCTGGAGGTGATCGCCGAACAAGCGACCTGTCGGACGAGCGTGTATCCGAACGCCGGGCTTCCCGATCAGATGGGCGAGTACCGCGAATCACCGGAGGTCACAGCCAAGCTCGTCGGTGAGTTCATGGCCAGCGGCTGGGTGAACGTGGTGGGCGGGTGCTGCGGTACCACACCTCCGCACATCGCCGCCCTTGCTGCTGAGGCGAAGAAGCACAAACCCCGACCTCTGCCTGTCCTCGCATGAGCATCCCGAACTACAGCGGTCTCGAACCGCTCCGCATTTTCAAAGGTGCCAACTTCGTCAACATCGGCGAACGCACGAACGTCACCGGTAGCGCGGCCTTCCGGAAGTTGATCAAGGAAGGCAAGTACGATGAAGCCGTGAACGTCGCCCGCCAGCAGGTGGAGAACGGAGCACAGGTCATCGACGTGAACATGGATGAAGGCCTGATCGATGGCGTGCAGGCCATGACCAAGTTGCTCAACCTCATTGCGGCGGAACCCGACATCGCACGCGTGCCTGTGATGGTGGACTCGTCCAAGTTCAGCGTGATCGAAGCAGGGCTGAAGTGTTTGCAGGGAAAGGGCATTGCCAACAGCATCAGCTTGAAGGAAGGCGAAGAAGAATTCCTGCGACAAGCGAAGATCATCCGTCGGCTGGGTGCCGCTACCGTGGTCATGTGCTTCGATGAGCAAGGCCAGGCGGACAACTACGAGCGCCGCATCCAGATCGCACAGCGCGTCTACGACCTGCTCATCAAGAAGGCGGGCTTCCCGCCGCACGACATCATCATCGACCCGAACATCCTCACGGTGGCCACGGGGATGAGCGAGCACGACCGCTACGCCATCGACTACATCGAGGCAGTGCGCTGGATCAAACAGAACCTGCCAGGTGCTTTGGTCAGTGGAGGTGTTAGCAACGTGAGTTTCAGCTTCCGCGGGAACGAGCCCGTGCGCGAGGCCATTCATACTGCCTTTAAGCATGCGCTGGTCCACGGCATCACGGAGTTCATAGAGGCGGATACGGAGGAGGCGCGGGTCAAGTACGAGGAACCCGTCCTCGTCATCGAAGGACCGCTGATGGCAGGCATGACCGTCGTTGGCGATCTGTTCGGATCGGGAAAGATGTTCCTTCCGCAGGTGGTGAAGAGCGCCCGCGTGATGAAGCGCTCCGTCGCCTACCTGGAGCCGTTCCTGGAAGCAAAGAAGGCAACACAAGTACTGGGTACACAACGCGAGGGTGCGAAGAAGGTCCTGCTCGCCACCGTGAAAGGCGACGTGCATGACATCGGCAAGAACATCGTGGGTGTGATCCTCGCGTGCAACGGTTGGCAGGTGATCGATCTGGGTGTGATGGTGCAGAGCGCGACCATCCTCAAGACCGCACGCGAGATGAAGGTGGACATCATCGGCCTCAGCGGATTGATCACACCCTCGCTCGATGAGATGGTGCATGTGGCGAAGGAGATGGAGCGCGAAGGCTTCGAGACACCGTTGCTCATTGGCGGCGCAACAACATCACGCGTTCACACTGCCGTGCGGATCGCGCCCCACTATAGCAAGCCGGTGGTGCATGTGATCGATGCCAGTCGCAGTGTGCCCGTGGTCAACAACCTCTTCAGCGACAACGAACGGGAGAAGTTCGAGGCATCCATCAGGGACGAATACGCCAAGGTTCGCACCCAGTACGAGGGGCACCAACGGGAAAAGGAGTACGTGCCGCTATCGGAAGCCCGACAGCGGAAGTTCACCATCGACTGGGCAGGTGAACCGCCGGTGGCTCCCAAGAGCACGGGCGTGTTCGCTTACCGCAACTATCCTTTGGAGAAGCTGGTGCCGTACATCGACTGGACGCCCTTCTTCATGGCTTGGGAACTCGCGGGCAAGTACCCGGCGATCCTCACCGATGCGGTAGTTGGCGTTGAAGCCACGCGCCTGCATAACGATGCCTTGAAGATGCTCGACCGGATCGTGAAGGAGCAATGGTTGCAGGCCCATGGGGTGGCGGCCATCTGGCCAGCCAACGCGGTTGATGACGATGACATCGATCTGTACTCCGATGCATCGCGCTCGAAGGTCATCGGTCGCTTCCAGACCATGCGCCAGCAATCGAAAAAAGCGCCGGGCGTACCGTACAATGCACTGGCCGATTTCATCGCGCCCAAGAACGCGGGCTTGGACCATCTTGGTGGTTTCGCGGTCACCACGGGACATGGAGTGGACGAACGAGTGAAGCGCTTCGAAGACAAGCACGACGACTACAGCGCCATCCTCTTGAAGGCATTAGCGGATCGTTTGGCGGAAGCCTTCGCTGAGAAGTTGCATGAAGTGGTGCGCAAGGAGCTTTGGGGCTATGCAACTCAGGAGAGCCTGAGCAACGATGAGTTGATCAAGGAAGCGTACGACGGCATTCGCCCTGCGCCGGGCTACCCCGCCTGCCCGGACCACACCGAGAAGCCCGAGCTTTTCCGCTTGCTCGATGCCACCCAGCATACCGGCATCGTCCTCACGGAAGGACTGGCCATGTCGCCCGCAGCAGCCGTGAGCGGCTGGTATTTCGCACACCCTCGTTCCAAGTACTTCGGCGTGGGGCGTGTAGGCCGCGACCAAGTGATCGATATGGCGCGCCGGAAAGGGCTGGAAGCGAACGACATGGAACGCTGGCTGGGTAGCAACCTCGGCTACGAACCTTAGCCCCTTTTCGGTCGTATGCACGGGCCGTGATAGTGGAACGGATCCGTTCGGTCGTGGTAGTGTGCGTTCTCGCACACGGCTTAACCGTGCATGCACAAGGCGTTCTCACGCAGGACAATGGTGATTGCACAGGGGCCATTTCCATCAATGATTCCATCTACCACCAACCGGCTGCGGTGCGTGGTTTCGGGAACAAGCTGGAGATCAAGGAGAATCCGAGCGACCACACGCAGTGGTTCGAGCGCGAACACCACACCACATGGTACAAGTTCCGTTCGCCCGCCACCACAACCCTCACCTTCGATATCATCCCGGACAACATCGAGGACGATATCGACTTTTTGATCTTCCAAGGTGCAGTGCCCGGTATTTGCGACAAGCTCGCAGCCAAACAGGTGGCACCGATCCGCAGCAATATCTCCCGGAACGACAAGTCCAACCGTTCCATCTGTGGACTTCGGAAGGACGCACCGGACGACTTCATCCGAAGCGGGGTGGGAAGCAGCTTCAGCAGGGGTATTGAAGTGCAGCAAGGCGAACTCTTTTACTTGGTGATCGATTACCAGGACAGGCCGCTCGCCGGCTACACCATCCGCTTCCACTACGATCCTCCTCCGCCACCGCCCGAACCTGAGGAGAAGAAGCAAAAACAACAACTCGTGATCACCATTGTGGACGCGAAGACAGGCAAGCCCATCGATGCGAACCTCACCATAGACGGCATGCGTTTCGACGAAGTGGTGGAAGCCAAGGGCAAAAGCAGCTACAGCTATGAGATGGACATGTACCGCAACATCAAGATCGGATGCGTGCGCAACGGCTACATGTTCCACACCACCAAGGTGAAGGGCAATACGGAGCCGGTCGTGAACGTGGAGGTGAAGCTCACGCCGGTAGGAGCCGGTGAACGCGTCGTGCTGGACGATATCCGCTTCGTGGGGAACGAGGACAAGGTGATGCGCCAATCCGAAGCTTCGCTGTTGCTCTTGCTTCGCTTCATGCAATTGAACCCCAAGGTTCGCATCGAGATAGAAGGTCATGTGAACGGCCCCACCTTCAAGAACAAAAAGGAGTTCATCGACCTGAGCACGGCCCGTGCGAAGACCGTCTACGATTTCCTTCTCGTGAACGAGGTGGAACCTGAGCGACTTTCCTATGTGGGTATCGGTAACGCCCAGATGCTCTTCCCGGCCCCGAAGAACAAGGAGGAAAGCGAGGCCAACCGCCGGGTGGAGATCAAGGTGCTCGGCAACTAGAGCGCATCCCAAGATCACTTTCGGAAGCGAGCGAGAGGTATTTCGCGATCAGGCAAGGCACGAAGCCCGAGCATAGCGGGAGTGCTCTGTGAGGGCTGAGCAACGCTGCATGATCGCGAAAGGCCCTCGCGGAGCCTGAAGGGTGGTCGTGGGATGCGCTCCAGCCGGGCCACCCGACCACCGCCTCCACCGTTCATCAAATCCATCACGGGCTCCCCAAGCGCCCCGATACTTTTGGGACCACCCGTTCCTAACGTCCGGGTCGTTGACCATGCGCCTATCGATCACCCTGGCAATGTGTGCCGCACTCACCGCTGCACACGCCCAGCAGCCTTGGACCTTGGAACAATGCGTCGCCCGGGCAGAGGAAAAGAACCTCGCTGTGCTCAATGCGAGCCTGGATGCCGAGCTCGCCGACAAGACGCACGATCAAACATATTGGGACCTTGCGCCGAACCTGAACGGCGTGGCCACCCATGGCTACAACTACGGCCGTGTCGTGGACCGGTTCACCAACACATTCGCCACGGACCGTGTCCGCACGAACAACTTCTACCTCAGCAGTACCGTGAGCCTGTTCGAGGGCATGCGCAAGCAGGGTGTCATCAAGCGTTCCGAACTGGATGCCAAAGCTGCCTTGCAGGGGATGGAAGCGGCGCGCAATCAGGTGCGGCTCGAGGTGGTACAGGCGTTCTTGGACGTGCTCGGTTTGCGTGAGAGACTGGTGGCGGCGGAAGCCCAAGCGGCGAGTACCCGTGAGCAGATCGCACGCACCCAGGCCATGGTCGAAGCAGGGCGTCTCGCTCGTGCCGACCTGCTCTCGCTGGAATCGCAGCTGGCCCAGGAGGAGTACACCATCACCGATATCAGCAACCAGCGCGATCAGCGCATGCTCGCGCTGGGCCGTTCGCTGCAACTGGAGCCCCAGGAGATGATGAGCTTCGATATCCAAGGCCCGGTGATCAGTTCGTTGAGCGTGATGGAACCCACCTCATCGGCGGACGAAGTGCTGGCGAACGTATTGCGCACGAACCCGTCGTTCGCACAAGCGGAAACACAGGTTTCAAGTGCCGAGCGCAACATCTCCATTGCCAAGGCGGGCAGCATCCCATCGCTCACCCTCAACGGCTCCGTTGGAACGGGTTTCAGCGGACGCGATGTGCGCGTTGTGGGCGAACCGGTCGTTGGTGCCCCCATCCTCATCGGTGCCACCGCGAGCGGCGAAGAGGTGTACACACCCAATGTGAGCTACAACACGGAGTTGACACCCTTCAACGATCAGCTCGACCAGAACCTGAACGAGAGCATCGGTTTCACGCTGAACGTGCCGCTGTTCAACAACATGCAGAACAAGCTGGCCATCGACCAAGCTCGTGTGCAACACGAGAAGACGCGCAACAACATGGTGAGTGTGCGCAACGATCTGCAACGCAACGTACTGGACGCCATGGTGGCGCAACGCTCCGGCTATCGCCAGTTCCTTGCAGCGCAGAAGGCCGTGGAAGCCGGTACGCTGAACCTCGAGTTCGCACAGGAACGCTTCGTGCAAGGCGTGATCACCAGCATGGAACTCTCCATCGTGAAGGCCGGCTTGAACCGGTCCACGGCGGACATGATCAACGCGAAGTACCAGTACGTGATGGCAACCAAGTACCTGGATATCCTCCAAGGCATGCCGGTGACCTTGTGAGCATGCCGCTGATCCTGGCCATCGAGACCACCACCAAATTGTGCAGCGTCGCGCTGGGGCGCGATGGTCTTGTATTGGCGGAGCGCGAAGTGGAGAGCGAACGCCATGCGCATGCGGAGAAGGTGAACGTATTCGTGGCCGAGGTGATGGAAGAAGCCGGGTTGAAGCTGGCGGATATCGACGCAGTGGCCGTGGGCATCGGCCCGGGGTCGTACACGGGTTCGCGCATCGGGCTTAGCGCTGCGAAAGGCCTGTGCTACGCACTGGACAAACCGATCATTGGCGTGAACACGCTCACGACCTTGGTCGAAGCCGCGGGGTTAGAAGGCGGGAATACCACTCTTCGGAAGTGGCCCATGATCGATGCGCGGCGGATGGAAGTGTTCACGCAGGAACATGATGCGGAGGGCTTTGCAGTAGGGGCTGTGCATCCGCAGGTTTTGGATGAAGCATGGACCGCGGCCGTGGGCCAGTGTTGCGTCTTCGGTGATGGTGCTGACAAGGCGACCGAGCTTTGGAAGAGCGTACCCAACATCCAGCATGTGCCGGGGATCAAAGCGCATGCAAGAGCCATGTTCGCTCACGCGGAACGTCGCTTGCGCGATGGAGAAATGGATGATCTTGCCTACCTCGCGCCGCTCTACGGGAAGGAGGCGAACGTCACGCAGCCGAAGAAGCGCAACGCTTGATCCCGGCTCCTTAGCGTTTTGCTGCGAGGTAATTGATCGTATTGAACTGCTCGTACGATTCCATGTACTGCTCGATCGGCCGCAGCCCATCGCGCACGATGCGGTAGATCCGGAAGTTCGGCTTCAGCAGCGTGAAGAAGTCGCGGAAGTAGGTGCGTGAATCCACGTTGGCACCGCCGAACTCGAACTGGATGAAGTCGATGCGGCCTTCGCGGATCATGCGTTCGGCTCCTTTCAACGCGCTCAGTTCATGGCCTTCGATGTCGATCTTGAGGAAGTGCAATCGTTCGATGCCGTGGGTGGTGCAGAACGCATCCACAGTGGAGAGCTGGATCTCCTCCACCTGGTCCAGCTTCAGGTCGTAGTGCTCCAGGTCTCGCTGGTACACCGATGCCAGTGTGTGCCGTTCCGTGTTCTTGTACAGGCGCAACGTCCCCTCGCTATCGCTGAGGCCACAGTTGTTCGCGACAACGTTGGTTCGTGGTCCGATCGTCGTCTTCAGCTTCTTGAAGGTTTCCTTGGAAGGCTCGAAGGCATGTACCGTGCTTGTTGACCCGAAAAAGTCGGCGAGGGCGATGGAGTATTCACCGATGTTCGCGCCGACATCGAAGAGGATCGGCTTGGGAGCATCCTTCAGGTTGTTCTTGATGTGGTACAGGAGGTGCAGTTCACCGCTCGTGCGGAAGTTGCCACCGCGTCCGTAGTTCATACCGTCTAAGGCGACGCCCAGCAGGCCTTCATAGAAGCCCTGCATGCTTCGCTTGCCCGCAAAGAGCCCCAGCAGGGACCAAATGATCTTCTTCATGCGTTCGTGCCGCCCTTACGCGGTGCTGCGAATGTGGAGGGAGCGGTGCGCTCCGTGCGTAGGCCCTCGTTGATCTTATGGAACCACCCATGGTGGTAGCACAGGATCGCAAATCCGGCCAGGATGGCCATAAGTGCGATCGATGGATCTCCCCTCCGTCTGCAGCACGGCTTCGCTCTTGTTCGCGAAAGGCCCTTCCGCCAGGAAAACGGTACCCTGGTCCAGTACGAAGCCCCCGCTTCCCTTATTGCAGAACGTACCGTCCGCGCGGAACACCTTTTCCCTTTCCAGTAGGAAGAGGCAGGCACCCTTGTTCGCGAAGGTGCCCTCGGCCCGATGGAACTTGTTCCCCTCCAAGAGGAAGGCAGCCTGCCCCTTGGCACCGAAACCGTCTGCCGCATGGAAGACCGCTTCGTCATTGAAGAGCCACAGGCACGCGCCCCGCTCTCCGAACGGACCACAGGCTTGGTAGATGCGGTCTTTCTCCACCACGAAGGCGGCATCACCAACGGTGCCGAACGGCCCATATGCCCATTTCACGATGGCACGTTGTGCGAACGCGTGCGAGGAGAGCGCGAGCAGGAGGGTGAGGAGCAGGTGGCGCATGGTCATCGTAGTTCGGTGCGGTAGCGGATCACATGGATGATGCCGGTGTCCATGTCCTTGCGCAGGCGGGCCTTTAGCAGCATCGTTTGTTCCTCGTACATGAATTCTTCACGGTGCTTCTGGCGATCACCATGCCACAGCTCCGCACTAACAACGTTGCCGGCCTGGTCATAGGACCAAGTGCGCTTTACGGTATCGGATCTCGACATGTCGCGCCGGTCCGTGCGGGAAGCAAGATGACCACCTTCATTGTAGGTGAACACAGTAGAGGAGCGTCGTTCGCTGATCGGTACCGGTCCTCGATCGTGAGCAGATAGCCTCGCGAGTTGCGCGTGAAGGTCTCTTCGCGATAGGGTAGGTCCAAGGTAGTTGAAGTAGGTCTTGCGCCAGGTCGTGTCATTGATGGTGGTGTACCGGAAGTGCTCATCGCTGATCTCCGTGGTCACACCGGGTACGAGGGAATAACGGTCGGTCCCCAGGTTCTCGATACGTGCGTAGGTCTCGCTAACTGGTCTGCCTTCCGCATCGTGTTCCGTACGGTAGGAGAAGTGGCCAGCGAGGTCGTTCCGCAAGCGGCTCATGACGTGGCCAGCCGTATCGTAGGTGAAGGTCACGGAGGTTGTATCGCGTCCTGTTCCAGGATTGCCGAAGGAGTTGTTGGCGTAGGTCATACGACCCTGCTCATCGAAGCGGTAGAGGTACCGCGCGGGCTCTGTTCGCATGGGCTGGCCATCGCGCTTCACCATGCGCTCCCCGCTGATGCTGGCAACGCGATTTCGGGCGATGAACCGTTCGTTGAAGTGCAGCGCATCGGGATCCTCCGCGTCGGGCAATACCAACAACGCCTGGGCCTGCAGCAGCGAACCGGACAGGAACAAAAGACAGGGGAGCAGGCGATGGATCATTGCAGTTCGCGAATGGCTTCCTCCACGGTTGGCACGGGTAGTTGGCACGTTTTGCCGACGCACACGAAGATGGTGCTCGCCGGAAGCATCTTGTCCTTCAACAACGGAAGGGTGGAGGAGGAAGTGCTCCCGATGAAGACGCGGTTCGGGATGCAGTGCGTTGCGAAGCCTTGCCGAAGCGCGATCGCCTCCGGACCCGTGATCGCGATCACGTGGAAGGGATGTGTGTGCCAGAGCATCAATTGCGCCCAGTTGGAATGACCGGTCGGATGATCGACCATGCGCGGTGCGATGCTCGCCAACAGGTGTTCGCTCATTTCCAAGTACCGTGCGTCGTCAAGTAATGTGCCCAAGAGGAAGAGCCCCTTGGCCAAGCTGGAATTGGAAGCAGGGATCACATTGTCGGCCAGCTCTATAGGGCGTGCGATGAGCGCGGCGTCCAGGTCGCTGGTGAAGTGGAAGAAGCCGGTGGAGCGATCATGGAAATGACGGGTCGCATGTTCGCACAGGGCGTGCGCCTCGTTCAACCAACGCTCTTCGAAGGTGATGTTGTACAGCGCTATCAACGCTTCGATCAAGAAGCAATAATCTTCCAGGTAGCCATTGATGGATGCAACGCCGTCCTTGTAACTGTGCCAGAGCGCGCCGTTGGGTTGTTTGCACTTTCCAAGCAATAGTTCCGCGTTGCGCTGCGCCATCGACAGCCATCGTGGTTCCAAGAACACTTCGTACGCATCGCAAAGCCCTTTCACCATGAGAGCGTTCCACGAGGTGAGGGCCTTGTCGTCCAATGCGGGACGTATGCGCTTTTCGCGCACGGTGAGCAGCTCTTTACGGATGCGATCCAATTTCGTCGCGAGTTCCGTTCCCGCTATGCCGAACGCGCGCGCGAACTCGGCATCGGGCATGCCGCGGCGTAGGATGTTGCGGCCCTCCTCCCACAATGCCTGTCCGTCGATGTCGAAATAGGCCTTTGCCAGTTCGAAGTCGTCGCCAAGAACGGCTTGGAGCTCAGCGCTGGTCCACACGTAATAGAGCCCTTCAACACCTTCGCTGTCGGCGTCCAACGCACTGAAGAAGGCCCCTTCGGGCGATGTCATCTCGCGTTCGATGAAATCGATGGTGCGAGCGACGGTGTCCTTGTAGAGCGGCTTTCGGAAGGCCTGGTAGGCCTGGCTGTAGAGCGAGATGAGCTGTGCGTTGTCGTACAGCATCTTCTCGAAGTGCGGCACCTTCCACAGCGCATCGGTACTGTAACGTGCGAAGCCACCACCCACCTGATCGAAGATCCCGCCGAGCGCCATCCGGTCCAGGGAGAGCTCCACGTGTTCGAGCACATTGCTGTTGCGTGCAAGGTGTCCGTGCCGCAGGAGGAACTCGTAGTTGTTGGGCATGGGGAACTTCGGAACCCGGTCAGGTCCACCATGCACGTGGTCGAACTCTTTCGCCCACTGCTCCACCATCGCTTCGGTGGTTCGCCGGGAAAGGGGATGCCCTTCCTCCGACGGTGGCACCATCATGTTCTGCACCACGCCCTGACGTAATTGTTCAGCGTGCTTCACCACGCGCTCGGCATCGCTGCTCCACGTGCGGTGCAGATCGGTGAGTACACGCGTCCATTGTGCCGGTGGGAAGTAGGTGCCGCCATACACGGGCTTGCCATCGGGAAGGGTGAAGCAATTGAGCGGCCAACCGCCACGTCCGGTCATCAGTTGCACGGCGGTCATGTACACCTGGTCCACATCGGGGCGTTCCTCGCGATCCACTTTCACGCATACGTACCGGTCGCTCATCACCTGCGCGATCGTCGCATCCTCGAAGCACTCGCGTTCCATCACATGGCACCAGTGGCAGCTACTATATCCGATGCTCACAAGAAGGAGCTTGTTCTCGGCCTTTGCCTTGGCAAAGGCCTCCTCACCCCATGGGAACCAATCCACCGGGTTGCGCGCATGCTGCAACAAGTAGGGGCTGGTCTCGCGGATGAGCCGGTTGGTTCGATCGGTATCTTGCCCTTGTTGCATGAACGATCAAAGGAACATCGCACCCATGCGCCCGAGGCAATCACCACGCGGCGTGCATCAACAACACAACGTGAAAGGGAAGGTGCGGGAGCAGTATTGGCCGGGCACCCTCATGGGCCTGGGCATTTTCGTTGCACTGGGCAGCCTTTTCACCGTGGCCACGTGGACGCTATTGGACCCGATGATGCTATTGCGGGTCTTTTTGGTGCTCTGTTTCGCCGGTAACCTGCTGCCCTATCTCCGCTCTGGATTATGGCTTGGCATGGCCCGGCTGGAGTGGTTCCTCTTCAATCTTTTGGCGGTGGGCCCGATCGGAACAAGCGCGCTGTTATGGCTGAATTTTCTCGCTCATGGACCAACCGTCACCGCGGAACACGTTGTGAAGAGCGTGGAATCAGACCGAAATGTGATCACCTATCACTTCGTGGACCACCACCTCGACGAGTTCTGGTTCGCACGTAGTGCATACCGGGACTGGTTCCCGATCGTTGGCAACGGCGTGCGTATCACGGAAGCGGACGGTTTGCTCGGTGTGCGCGTGGTGGTGGAGAAGGAGCCGGTGGTGATCGGTCACTGACCACCGAGATCGATCATTTCCTCCACCTCGAACGGGAACCGCTTCCTCACCACACCCGACCGCCCGGCCACCGTGCCCTTCGCGCTGAGCTTCACCGGATCGCCATTGAATGCACCGGTGAGGAGCAATACCAGAAGTGGACCACCTTCCAGATCGGCGTGCAGGTAAACGGGATACACGTTGACGGCCTTGCGGTCGAGAACCAATGCAGAATCGAGCAAACCCTTGCCGATGAACCGGTCGTTGAGGAACAGGTCCACGTCGGGTTCCTCCACCGCTATCGTGAAACCGTTCGGGTTATTGATGCGTGCGTCGACGCGCAGCGCCACGGCAGTGGCATCGAGCTTCAACATCTCAACGTTGGTGATGTCAGTGAGTTCCACCTCCTTGTAGGCAGAGCAGGATGCTAGCATAAAGACAAGGACGAGGGAACCGATCAGGAAACGCATGCTTCGCGCAGAGCGAACGGTGTGCCAGCGCCTCACGCCTTGCCGTTCATCATCGCCGCATAGTTGGCGAAGAAGCGCGGGATGGTGCGGATGCCCTGTAGATAGTTGAACACACCGTATTTCTCGTTCGGGCTGTGGATGTTGTCCGAGTCGAGCCCGAAACCGAAAAGCACGGTCTTGAGACCGAGTTCCGCCTCGAAGAGCGCCACGATGGGGATGCTCCCACCACCGCGCGTGGGGATGGGTGTTTTACCAAAGGTCTCCTCCATGGCCTTGCCGGCGGCGAGATAGGCTGGGCTGTCGATCGGGGTTACGGCCGCTTCACCCCCATGATGCGGACGCACCACCACCTTCACGCCCGGCGGCGCGATCTTCTCGAAATGGTCCTTGAAGAGCTTGGTGATGGCATCGCTCTTCTGGTTCGGCACCAGGCGCATGCTCAACTTGGCGAAGGCCTTGGACGGAAGGACCGTCTTGGCACCCTCGCCGATGTAACCGCCCCAGATACCGTTCACGTCCAGCGTTGGCCGGATGCTGCTCCGCTCTTCGGTGGTGTAGCCCTTCTCTCCACGCACGGCGTCGACAGCGAGGTCCTTTTTGTAATCCGCCTCATTGAACGGGGCCTCGGCGAGGGCCTTGCGTTCCGCAGCGCTCAGTTCCATCACGGCATCATAAAAACCGGGAATGGTCACGCGGCGATCCGCGTCGTGCATGCTGGCGATCATCTCGCACAAGGCATTGATGGGATTGGCCACAGCTCCGCCATAGACGCCGCTGTGCAGGTCACGGTTCGGGCCGGTCACTTCCACTTCCACGTAGCTGAGCCCGCGCAAGCCGGTATTGATGCTGGGCACATCGTTGGCGATCATGGCCGTGTCGCTGATCAGCACCACATCGGCCTTCAGGCGCTCCTTGTTCGCGGCGACGAACGTGCCGAGGTTGTCACTTCCGACCTCTTCTTCGCCCTCGATCATCACCTTCACGTTGCACGGCAGGCCGCCGTTCTTCATCATGCTCTCGATGGCCTTGAAGTGCATGTAGAACTGGCCTTTGTCATCGGCACTGCCACGGGCGTAGATCATGCCCTCCTTGATCACGGGCTCGAAGGGGCCGCTGTGCCAGAGGTCCAGGGGGTCGGGCGGTTGCACGTCGTAGTGGCCGTAGACCAGGACCGTGGGCTTCGTAGGGTCCACGATCTTCTCCCCGTACACGATCGGGTGGCCCTTGGTCGGGCAAATTTCCACCTTGTCCAAACCAGCCTCCACCATGCGCTGCTTCACCGTTTCTGCGCAGCGGGCCACATCGGCTTTGTACTTCGGATCGGCGCTTACGCTGGGGATGCGCAGCAGGTCCAACAATTCGTCCAGGAAACGGGGCTCGTTGGCCTTTACGTACGCGTCGATCGGATGCACGGGAGGGGGAGGATTTGGTGGTGTTTCCTGCGGTTTTTCGGACCGGCCAAAGATAGGCGGGTCCCCCGGGCAACCTTTGGCTTTGGGGCATGGTCAAAGGATTCAGCCGCAAGGCTTACTTTTCCTCACCGAACCACCCCCGGATCCGTCATGATTTCACGCTATTCCGCCCTCGCAGTGCTGGCCCTTGGCTGTTCGTCCGCACAGGCCCAATTGGTCGTAGGTAGCACCTTGGTTCCCTCGCAATTGGTGCAGAACGTGCTGTTGGGTGGTGGGGTCACGGCTTCCAATGTGTTCTTCAACGGTGCTGCGGGCAATATCCTGAACGAGCAGATCGGGACCTTCGATGGCTCGGCTTCCAATGTGGGATTGGCCTCGGGGGTGCTCATGGGGACCGGTGACATCAACGTGGCGCCGGGACCCAACATCGGTGGTGGTTCAGGCATGGGTGGTGGCAATTTTGGTTTTGGGGACCCGGACCTTGAGTTGTTGAGCGGGGTTTCCTCCAACGACGCGGCCATCCTGGAATTCGACTTCATTCCCACCGGCGATTCGCTGAAGTTCCGCTATGTCTTCAGCTCGGAGGAATATGATGAGTACGTCTGCGGGTCGGTGAACGATGCCTTTGGCTTTTTCTTGAGCGGTCCGGGTATCAGCGGTCCTTACCAGAACAACGCCATCAACCTCGCCTTGGTCCCCGGAACCACGGTTCCGGTTTCGATCAATACGGTGAACAACGGCACAGTTGGCTCCAATGGCATAGCCAGCAATTGCTCCGATCTGGATCCCAACTGGACAGCGAACAACATTTACTACCTCTCGAACGCGGGCGGCGCGACCATCGAGTACGATGGGCTTACCGTGGTGCTTACGGCCTTCGCTTTGGTGGAGTGCGGTGTGGAGTACCATATCAAACTCGCGATAGCCGATGGTGGCGACACCGCCTTCGACAGCGGGGTGTTCCTCGAAGCCGGCAGCTTCACTAGTACCGGCCAGGTGGTACCCACACTTGCCAACGGTACTGGGGTGAACGGGACGACGATGCTTGAAGGCTGCAGCCCGGTTGAGATCATTTTCACCCGGCTGGGTGATACCACCGTTGTGGATACGGTGGACATCATCATCACCGGAACGGCCACTGCAGGCGTTGATTACTCGCCCGCGCTTCCTGCACAGTTGATCTTCCCAGCAGGGTTGGAGACCACCAGCGTGATGCTGACCGTCCCGGTGGATGCCGATGGTCCGGAGACGATCATCATTACCATCGAGCAGCTCATCGAATGTGCTGGTGTCGTGGTCCAGACCGAGTTCACCTTCAACATCGACAGCCCTCCACCATTGGATGTGCAGACGGCTGATTACAACGGGATCTGTGGGCAAACACACTTGCTTGCCCCGGTGGTCACCGGTGGCATCGGGCAGTACCAGTATTTGTGGAGCACGGGAGAAACGACCCCCGATATCACCGTTGGACCATCCGTTACCACAACCTACTCCGTCACGGTCAGCGATGCATGTGAGGTCATCCCAGTGACTGCTGACTTCACCGTCACGTTGCCGGTCTATCCGCCGCTGGACATCACGGTGGATCCCCCTACCGCGATCGACTGTCTGGCGACCGGTCCCATCGCTGTTACGAGCGCTACGGGCGGAGACAATACCTACAGCTACTCCTGGTCGGTGAACGGAGCGCCGGTGAACCCGGGCAATACGCCCAGCATCACCGTTCCGGCCGGACCTCCGCTTTACTACGTGGTCACCGTTACGGAGGGGTGCGGCACGAGCGTGCAGGACAGTGTGCTCGTGACCACGGTACCCCTGCCGCCGATCGAGATCACCACCGGTGGCGATACCACCGTGATCTGCACAGGTGATACCACGGTGATCGAAGTCGTGGGCATAACTGGGGGCAACGGTGTGTACCAATTGACGTGGACGGATCAAGCAGGTACGGTGATCAGCACGGCGTATTCGCTGGTGGTGAACGTACCCGCGGATCACACCTACACCATCACGGTGGAAGATCAGTGCAACTATGTGGGGAGCGCAACGGTGACCACCTTTATCCCACATTACGAGGAGTTCCGGCTCACATTGCCCGCCGACCATGTCCTATGCGCGGGCGATAGCACCGAACTGCTGGCTTTGGTCACCGGCGGATCGGGTTATTACCACATCCTGTGGCAAGGCCCCGATAGCCTGAGCGATCCGCTCTATTGGGTGGCCCCGAACGAGGACACGGAGTACGTGGTGAAAGTGACCGACCAGTGCGGCGAGGAACTGACGGAGGATGTGGAGATCAGTGTGGAGCATGTGTTCACGGACATTGAAGTCACCAACCGGGGGCAGGACGACTGGTACCTGCAAGCCGCCACGCTGCCCTACGCCATGAACTGGGTATGGGACATGGGCGATGGCACGCGCTATCGCTTGGATGAAGTGTACCACAGTTACTTGGACCTGGAGGAGCATTGGGTGACGCTGAAGATCGTGACCCCGAACGGCTGCCAGGGAATGGATTCCGTTCTGTTGAAGCCGCCCGCACACATCTACTTCCCGAATGCCTTCACGCCCGATGGGGATACGCGCAACGACTTCTTCGGTCCTTATGGGCACTACATCGAGGAGTTCGAGATGACCGTTTTCGATCGCTGGGGTGAACAGGTGTTCACCACAAAGGACCCGACGGTCATGTGGGATGGAAGCGTGAACGGATCGGGTGATGCAATGACCGGTGTGTATGTTTACACCTACCGGGCAGTGGGCCACTATTTCCCATCCACGGAAGGGATCGGTCATGTTACCCTCCTGCGCGGCACGCAAGAATGATCAACGCACAGCATTGATATGAAGAAGATCTTGATCCTTGGGTCGCTGGCCCTGGCGCCGCTGCTGATGCGCGGTCAACTCGTTGTAGGCAACACGCTCACACCCGAAGAACTGGTGCAGAACGTGCTGCTCGGAACCGGTGTTACCGTGAGCAATATCACGTTCAACGGGGGGGCTCCGACCACGATCAACGAACAGGCTGGAACCTTCGATGGGACCGCTGCCGGGATCGGGATACCCAACGGGGTGATCCTCGCGACAGGTAACGTGCAGGTGGCACTCGGACCTAACAATGGAACGGGTACGGGCATGGGTGGCGGCAACTTCGGTTTCGGGGATCCGGACCTTACCACGCTGAGCGGCGTAACAACCAATGATGCTGCGATCCTGGAGTTCGATTTCATCCCTTCGGGTGATTCCATTTCGTTCCGGTTCGTGTTCGCATCGGAAGAATATCCTGAGTATGTGTGCGGTACGGTGAACGATGTGTTCGGCTTCTTCCTCAGCGGCCCCGGCATCACCGGCCCGTTCCAGAACAATGCAACGAACCTTGCACTGGTCCCGGGGGGCATTGTTCCCATCTCCATCAACACCGTGAACCCCGGTGTCTCCGGTGCCAATGGACAAGCGGCGAATTGTACCGCATTGGACCCCAACTGGCCTGCGAACAACGTTTTCTACCAGGACAATACCGGTAGCCAGGTGATCCAGTTCGATGGACAGACGGTGGTGTTCATTGCGCAGGCCCAGGTGGAATGCAATCAACAGTACCACATCAAACTCGCTATCGCTGATGGCGGTGATACCGCGTTCGATTCCGCCGTGTTCCTGGAGTCGAGCCGCTTCACCAGAACTCCGTTCATACCCACGCTCACACCGGGTCCGGGTATTGTTGGCAACAACACGATCCTGGAGAGCTGCTATCCCGTAACCATCGACTTCATTCAGACCGGTGCCGGTGATGACACCAGTGTGGTGTACATCACCGTCGGCGGTACGGCCACAGCTGGCATTGACTATGTGCCGCCGTTCCCTGATTCGTTGGTGTTCTATCCCGGTGATACCATCCAGTCCTTCACGTTCAATTGCCCGATCGATCCCGATGGTCAGGAGACGGTGATCCTCACGCTCGTTTCCGAGTCGCCTTGTGCGGGTACCACGGTTTCGAACGAGTTCATTTTCTACATCGAATCCTCGCCGCAATTGGTGATCGTGGGAGGTACCGAGGTGATACCGTGTTTGGGCAGTGCGACACTCACACCCACGGTATCCGGTGGCTATCCGCCATACACCATTGCTTGGAACAACGGCTTACCTCCCGGACCGAGCGTGACGGTTTCGCCCATTGCCAACACGGTCTATACTGCCACGGTCACGGACGATTGTGGTACCACATCGATCGCGCAGTTCTTCGTGGAGTTGGAGCCGCTGCCACCGATCAACATGGAGTTGCTCGGCCCGGGCACGGTGATGGAGGCCTGCCAGAGCACCTCGTTCAACATCATCCGGCCGCAAGGAGTGCCGGGTCCGGTCGATCTCTCCATCACCTTCAACGGTGCGGCCCAGAACGGACAGGACTTCAATGTGCCAACGACCATCACCATACCCGAGGACGTGCTCAATACGGTCACCTCGTTCGATCCGCTCGAGGACGGGATCCCGGATGATGGCGAGACGGTGACGATCATCGCCACCTTCACCGATGATTGTGGTCGCACGGTATCGGACAGTGTGACGATCACCATCGTGGACGCACCCCCGATCCAACTCTCCACGGAGGATTTCATCATCGAGTGCCAGCCGGACAGCATGTTGCTCACGGCCGTTGCAAGTGGAGGTGTGGGGCAACTGAGCTTTTCGTGGTCCACGGGTGATCAGGGACCTTCCGCCTACGTGACCATGCAGGTGCCGGGCACCTACACGGTGACCGCCACGGACGAGTGCGGCCGCTCGGTCTCCGATCAGGCCATCATCACGGTGGAATGTGATGTGATCATCCCCAACGTGATCACCCCGAACGGTGATGGGTACAACGACAAGTTCGAGATCGAAGGGATCACCTATTCGAGCAACACGCTGGCGATCTTCAACCGCTGGGGGCAGAAGGTGTACGAAGTGAGCAACTACAGCAACCAGTGGGACGGTGGTGATCTTCCCGACGGAACGTACTACTACGAAGTGGTGCTCACGAGGAACGACCGCACCTACACGGGCTCGCTCACGATCCTGCGCAACGGCTGGTAGACCTCAACGAACGATCAACGAAGAGCCCGTCATTTCGGCGGGCTTTTCCATTCCCATCAGTTCCAGGATGGTCGGGGCCACATTGGCCAGCACGCCATTGCGCACGCGGAAGTTCCCGTCCGCAAGTACGAACACGGGTACCGGGTTGGTGCTGTGCGCGGTGTTTGGTGATCCATCGGGGTTCAGCGCTTTGTCCGCATTCCCGTGGTCGGCGATGATCACCACCGCGTAACCGTTCGCTCTTGCTGCCGTTGCCACCTGTCGTGTGCAGGAATCGGTTGTTTCCACCGCTTTCACCACCGCGCTGAAGACACCGGTGTGCCCCACCATGTCGGGGTTGGCGAAATTGAGCACGACAAGGTCCGTCGTTCGTTCGTTCAGTTCCGGCACGATGGCGTCCACGATCCCTTGCGCGCTCATCTCCGGTTGCAGGTCGTAGGTCGCCACTTTCGGGGATGGAAGCATGATGCGCGATTCACCCTCGAAGGGCTTCTCCCTTCCGCCGCTGAAGAAGAAGGTGACGTGCGGGTACTTCTCCGTTTCCGCGATGCGGATCTGCGTTCCCCCTTCGCGTTCAACAACCTCCCCCAAGGTCATGGCCAGGTCGTCCTTTCGGAAGAGCACCTGCACATCGCGATAGGTGGCATCGTACTCGGTCATCGTCACATAGTGGAGTGGCAATGGCTGCATGCCGTGGTCCGGAAACGCCTGTTGGGTGAGGGCCTGGGTGATCTCGCGGCAGCGGTCCGTCCGGAAGTTGAAGCAAATGACCACGTCACCGGGGCGGATGGTGGCCAAGGGTGCTCCGTGCGCGTCAACCACGATGTGCGGCTCGATGAACTCATCGGTCTTGTTCGCTGAGTAGCTCGCCTCGAAGGCGTGCATCGGATCGGTGATCGGTACGCCCTTGCCATGCACGAGCAGGTGGTAGGCGCGTTGCACACGCTCCCATCGTTTGTCGCGGTCCATGGCATAATACCGCCCGCACACGCTGGCAATGCGCACCGGCGTACCGTGGACATTTTCCAGGAAGCGTTGCATATATCCACGGCCGCTTCGAGGGTCGGCATCACGGCCATCGGTGAACGCGTGCAGGAACACTTCGGTCAAACCTGCGCGAGCAGCCAGGTGGCAGAGCGCTTCGGCGTGCGTGCGCATGGAATGCACCCCGCCATCGCTGAGCAGCCCCATCAGGTGCAGACGTTTGCCACGTGCCGCTTCGAAAGCGGCCTTCAGTTCCAGGGAGGATCCCAGACCGCCATCGGCGATCGCACGATCGATACGTACGAGATCCTGGTAAACCACCCGGCCTGCCCCGATGTTCAGATGTCCAACTTCGCTGTTGCCCATCTGGCCCGGTGGGAGCCCAACGTGCTCTCCATCGGTGAGCAACTGTGCGTTCGGAACGGAAGCGTACAGGGAATCGATGTACGGCGTGTTCGCTTGAGCGATCGCATCGGTGGTATCACCTGCACCGAGGCCCCATCCATCCATGATGATCAGAACAACTTTGCCACGAGCCATCAACGATGCGGGAATGAGACGGCGAAGATAGCCCCCTGTGGTCGGCGCCCCCGGACCTCCACGGTGCCGCCAAGGCGTTGCACCAAACGCTGAACGATGTACAAACCAAGCCCGGTGCCTTTGGCTGTGCGCGTTTCCTCCGACCCCGCGCGATAGAATCGTTCGAAGATGCGCTCACGCTCCTCTTCCGCCACGCCAGGCCCTTCGTCCATCACCAGCAAGCGCCAGCCGTTGTTGCCGGCTTTCACCTCCAGGCTGATGGTGGTGCCCGATGGGGCGTACTTGGTCGCGTTCTCGATCAGGTTCTCCGCCACACTGCGCAAGGCATGCGCATCGCTTCGTGTGATGAGTTGTTCCGGCCCGTTCAGGACAATAAGGTGCGACCGTGCGCTGGTCGCCCTCGCCCGTTCGGTAACCGAGCGCATCGCTTCCATCACATCCAGTTCCTGGGTGTGAAGGGTGATGGACCCTTCTTCGGCGGAAGTTGCTAGCAGGACCTTTTCGGTCAGCAGCGCGAGGCGGTCGGCTTCGTCCGTGGCCCCCTGTCTCAAGCTGTCGCGTTGGTCCAGGGCAAGGTTCGGGCGAGCGAGGGTCTGCAATTGCAATTTGATCGCGGCGATGGGTGTGCGGAGCTCATGCGTCACAGCCAACAGGAAGTTGCGCTGCGCCGAAGCCGCACGCAATTCCCGGCGAACTGCCCGGTACATGAAGAGCAGGAAGAGGAAAAGGAGCAAGAGGAACACGCCAGCTTCTCCACCCACCATGAGCAGCCGCCGGGAAGGGTCCATCGCCGTGCTTCCAACTCCGGTATAGTTGGACAACTGGGATCGGAGCTTGTCTATCTCCGCATCGCGCCGAAGAAGGAGAACAGCCCACCAAATGAACTGCGCGGCTATGTAGGCTGCCAAGGCAGCGAACAACCACAGCGTTCTGCGGGATGAAGGGCCTTTCATGATCGACGAAGTTAGTTCCACTGGCCGGGGCGTTGCTATCTTGCCCGGCCATCGCATCATGGACGCACAAAGCGCCAAAGCATACATCCTGGCAAGGCTCAGGGACGAACTCCCGGCGAAACGGACGTACCATAGTCTGGAGCACACGCTTGATGTTTACGCCAGTGCCATCGGTATTGCGGAGCACGAGGGCATCACGGGGGAGGGCTTGGTTCTGTTGAAGATCGCGGCGCTCTATCACGACGCCGGCTTCCTCGAACAGGACAACGATCACGAGGAGGGTAGTTGCCGGATCGTTCGGCAGGTGCTTCCGGGTTATGGCTTCAATGCGCGGCAGGTGGAACTGGTTTGCGACATGATCATGGCCACGCGCATTCCACAGCGCCCACGCAACAAGCTCGCGCGGGTGTTGTGCGATGCCGATCTGGACTACTTGGGCCGTGGCGACTTCGACCGCATCGGTGCCTTCCTCTTCGAGGAAATGCGCACCTATGGTGTGCTGAAGAACGAGCGTGATTGGAACGAACTACAGGAGCGCTTCTTGGAACGCCACAGTTACTTCACCGTCACCAACAAGACGCAACGGGAGCCGCTGAAACAGAAGCACCTGTTGCAAGTGAAGGCTTGGCTCGCGTCACACTGAAGGGCATGGAAAACAAGAACCCCGACCGAAGCCGGGGTTCTCTGTGGTGCCTCCCAGAATCGAACTGGGGACACACGGATTTTCAATCCGTTGCTCTACCAGCTGAGCTAAGGCACCGTTATCTTAAACTCCTGATCCAAGCTGGTACTCCGCGGAAAAGGCTGGCAAATATAGAACTGGAGGCATACCATGGATAGCAGCGCGCTGGACCTAGTGCTCGATGTGGGCAACACGCTCACGAAGTTCGCGGTCTTTCAAGGCGATCGCATCCTGGAGCGGAGAACGGCCACTACGGGGAACTTGGCCGCCGTTGTTGGCGCACTCGGAAGCACGCGCCCTTCACGCATCGCAGTGGGTTCTGTTTCCACCCCTGATGAACCATTGCTCGAACACCTGCGGTCCCTGGCGCCAACCATGGTGATCTCGGGGACCACTGCAACACCGCTGCGTTCGGCATACACCACTTTGCACACATTGGGTGTGGATCGTCTTGCGAACGCGGTTGGTGCGGCGGCGATGTTCCCAAGGCGTGCCGTGCTGGCGGTGGACATGGGCACGTGCATCACCTATGACCTGGTGGATGAGGATGGCACGTACGTGGGTGGTGCGATCGCGCCGGGGGGGCGTATGCGGGCCAAGGCGATGCACGCTTACAGCGCGCGATTGCCCGAAGTGGAAGTCCAGGGGACGCCCATCCCGTGGGGAACTTCCACTGATGGGTCGCTCCAGGCAGGGATCCATCACGGTATGCTGGGGGAGTTGCAGGGCTTCATCCACAAGGCCATGCACCGATCCGCCGATTGCGCCGTTGTGCTCACCGGTGGTGATGCACCGTTGTTCGCCCGCGCATGCAAAAGCGGCATCTTTGCGCACCCGTTCCTGACCCTTGAAGGCCTACGCCGCATACTCCACCACCACGCTGCTGGGCCTTGCCCTCTTGTTGGCCCTCCCGCATGAGGGTCGGTCACAAGCGCAACAAGGAAGCGGGTCGCCTTATTCCGCCTACGGTTTTGGTGAACTATCGGGCACTTCGCAGGTGACCCAGGCCATCATGGGTGGCACCGGCGTTGCACTTGCCGATCCGTACAGCGTTTCGCGCATCTCCCCGGCGTCCTATCCGTTCTTGTGGATGACCACCTTCGAGACCGGCTTGGTCGTGCGCAACCTTCGATATGAAACCGAGGCCCTTTCCGCCCGTGGTCGTTCAACCAGACTTCTTGGTCTGTCATTGGGAGTTCCCTTCGGCAAAGGCCGGTGGGGCTTGAGCTTGGGGTTGAGCCCGGTGAGCACCGTGGGCTACAAGTTCACCGAGAAGGGGTCCGTGGTTGGTGGGGATGTTTCCTATGAATACACTGGCACGGGCGGCTTGGATCGTGCGTACATAGGGGTAGGTCATGTGCTTTGGCAGAACAACGACACCATCAATCGTGGTGGAAAACTCTCCTTCGGAGCGAACCTGGAGTATCTCTTCGGTAAGGTGGAGGAGTCGCGCAAGGCTTATTATCCGGTCGGCAACGGGTACTACAACAGCAGCATTGCTTCCACCCTGATCATCCGCTCCCCAAGTGGTACGGTGGCGCTGCAGTATGCCGGCGACCTCATCGATCTTCCGGCGGCAAAAGCGCGAATGAAAGCCCGCAAGGAGCGGCTCTCTGCGCAGGACAAGCGGGAAGAAATGGATTGGCTCAATGCCGGTAAGGACCCGGGCGAGCGTCGGCCGGTGAAGATGCCCAAGGGCGAAGGACAGGCATTGCGTTTCAGGATAGGTGCCAGCATGGAGTTGCCCGCATCGTTGAACGCGCGCCACACCAGCTTGGCCAACAACTTCGTGATCAGCAGCAGTGGTGTAGAATTCCCCCGTGATACCGCGAGTTTCATCGATGGTGCAAAGGGCACTGTGCAGTTGCCTCCCATGCTTGGTGTGGGTTTCACCATCTACAACGGCCACTGGACGGTCACGGCGGAGCATCGTCGTCGCGATTGGACCCAATTGGAAGTGGATGTTGAGGGCTACGGCTTGCGGACGGATCTTGCCGCAAGTGCCACGTATGCGCTTGGTGCCTCGTTCCGGCCTGCGGGCGAACAGGGTGGCAACTTCCTGCAACGGACCACCTACCGCGCTGGCGTTCGTTATGCGAGCGATTACCTGTCCGTGAACGGAACGAACCTGGACCAGATGGGAGCATCGTTCGGGCTTTCGCTACCCTTGATGGGGAGCCGCACGCGGAGCCGCTTGAACTTCGGTGCGGAGTTCGGCCAACGCGGCACCACGGCGGATGGCCTGCTGCGTGAGCGGTTTGCCGATGTTTACATCGGGATCTCCATTACGCCGGAGATCATTGGTGATCCGTGGTTCAAGAAGCGTCGCATCGAGTGATGCCGCAAGGCCCTCCGCGCATGTCCCGTTCCCCGACCATGTTCATCGCTGTCCTGCTCTTCATCGGCGGCTGTGGAAATGACCTTGACAAGGTCGCCGCTGTGGAACTGCCTGCCGCTGTGGCCGATCGCGTGACCGAAGAGGCTGAGTACTTCTACTCCGATAGTGGTATCGTACGCAACCGCCTTCGCGCGGGCCGCATCGCCGAATGGACCACCAAACCCGAGCGCACCGAAATGTCCAATGGGGTGGAGCTGCTTTTCTTCGATGCCATGGGCAAGCCCGGCAGCACGCTTACGGCGCGCCGCGGGCTCATCCTGCCGGGCGAAAAGCGTATGGAGGTGATGGAACAGGTCGTTTTCATCAACGCGAAGGGCGAGCGCTTGGAGACCGAACAACTTACATGGGAGCAGGACAGCGGGCGCGTGCATACCGATAAGGCCGTGCGTGTGCAACGAGGCGAGGATGTGATCCACGGGCAAGGACTGGATGCGGCCGAGGACTTCAGCCATTACACGATCCGGCGTGTTACCGGCACACTGCAATTGGGCAGCGATACCTTGCAAAACCCTTAGCCCCTGCAGCATGCGAAAGTTGAACCGCTTCATGGAGCATTTCTGGCTTGCTGTGGCCATTGGCACAGCCATCGCCGCCATGTGGGTGATCTGGACCGATGGTTTTGAAGCGGGCCGCCAATGGTTGATCTTCCCGGCCATCGCCTCGGCCATGTTCGTCTTCCGCCGTCTCACACGGAAGAAACTGGAGGCCATGGAAGACCACGATCGCGCAAAGCGCGGTTGAACTTCTGCTCTGTTGGCCCCGGCTATCTTCGCCATACGTCACTGTCCTTGAGCCCAAGCGATCTTCTTCTCGTTGTCATGTCCATCGCCGTATCGGCGTTGTGCTCCGGATTGGAGATCGCCTTCGTAACGGGCAACAAGCTCTACATCGAACTCGAACGCAAGCGCGGTGCGATCTGGGCGCGGCTCATTTCCGCCATGCAGCGTCGCCCGGCGCGTGTGATAGGGGCCTTGCTCGTGGGCAACAACATCGCATTGGTCGTCTATGGTGTCGTTATGGCCGGGGTCATGGAGCCTTGGCTTGCATGGTTCGGCCTCGGCAATGTCTTCGTGCTGGTGGCGCAAACCGTGCTCAGTACGTTGCTGATCCTTGTGGTTGCGGAGTTCCTGCCGAAGGCGCTCTTTCGGCTCGACCCGAATCGTGCCCTGAGCGTGTTCGCGCTGCCGTTGCAGGTCCTTTACATCGTGCTATGGGCACCCATGATGCTCATGACCGGTATAAGCGATGGTGTGCTGCGGATCTTCGGTGTGCGCACCAAGCCGGGCCAGTTGGCCTTCGGGCGTATCGATCTCGATGAGTTCTTGCGCGAGTTGAGCGAAGGCCAGAGCAAGGAGAACACGCTCGATGCCGAGGTGGAGTACTTCAAGAACACGCTTGAACTCAGCAACATCAAGGTGCGGGACCTCATGGTGCCACGCGCTCGGATCGAGGCGCTGGACGTGGAAGAACCGGTGGATGTGTTGCATCGCCGCTTCACCGATACCGGCATGAGCAAGTTGCTCGTCTACAAGGACAGTATCGACAATGTGATCGGCTACGTCCACGGTTACGAACTGTTCCGCCACCCGCGTACCATTCGCGCGGTGCTGCGCCCTGTGAACTTCATTCCCGGAACCATGCCCGCGGACGAGGTGCTGCAGTTGTTCATCAAGCAACGGACCCATGTAGCGGTGGTGGTCGACGAGTTCGGTGGTACGGCCGGCATGCTCACCATGGAGGATGTGGTGGAAACCATCGTGGGCGACATCGAGGATGAACATGACACACCGGAGGATGTGGAAGAACGCTTGGGGCCCGACGACTTCCTTTTCAGCGCACGCATCGCGGTGTACGACCTACGCGAGAAGTACCGTCTTGAAATTGCCGAGGATGAAGCCTACGACACCCTCGCGGGTTACGTGCTGCACCGCACCGGCGATCTTCCCGAGCAAGGGCAGGTGATCGAGCTCGCCCCCTTCCGATTCACCATTGCTCAGGTGGTGCATGGCCGCATTGACCTGGTGCGCGTGGAGGTGCTGGATGCCGAGGCGGGTTACATCCATTGACCTCGTTGCCTGTAGGGAGCGTCGAAGAACGTGCGAAAATCGCATGCAACCGCCTTATGGACAATGCTTTATGAGCAACCCTTTTCGTTAGGGTCACGCCTCTATATTTGCACCCCTATTAAAAGACTATGGCGATCATTGGCAAGATCCGCGAACGCAGCGGACTTCTCGTAGGTATTGTGGGCGGTGCCCTTGTGCTGTTCATCCTCGATGCGCTCCTGAACCAATCGGGTGGCAGCCGCCGTGAGGATGTGCTGGGCGAAGTAGGAGGCGACGAGATCAGTGTGGTGGAATTCGAGCGCCGCGTGGACGATGAGGTGGAGAGCTATCGCAACGACTTCAACCAGCCGGTCACCGCCCAGCTCACAGAGCAGGTGCGTAACAGTGTGTGGAGCGAAATGGTGAAATCCATTGCCATGTTGGGGCAGGTGAAGGATGCCGGCTTCACGCTCAACAAGGACGAGTACGACGATATCCGCTTCGGGGAGAACATTCTGCCGGAGTTCCGCAGCCAGTTCCAAGGCCCCGATGGCCAGCCCGACAAGAAGCAGTTGCAGGACTATTTCAGCCGTGTGCAATTGAACGCGCCGGTGTACCACGAGATCCAGAGCCGCCGCATCCAGGAGAACCGCCTGTACGCCAAGTACACCACCTTGGTGAAGAAGAGCGTGTTCGTGAACAGCGCGCAAGCGCGGGACGAGTTCAACGGAAAGAACACCCGCGCCACCTTCAACTTCGTGGCACGCCGCTACGATAGTGAAGCCGATAGCCTCTATGCCGTGAGCGATCAGGACCTGCGTCGCTACTACGACCAGCACAAGAACGATCCCAAGCACAAGCAAAAGGCATCGCGTGCGTTCGATTACGTGCTCTTCCCGGTGGTGGCAAGTGAGAGCGATCGTGCCTCGTTCCAGCAGGAACTGGCCAAGCTCCGCACCGATTTCGAAACCGCCACTAACGATTCCACCTTCGTGGTGGCCAACGCCGATTCGCGCAGCTATAGCAAGGTGCCTTATGCCGATGGTACGGCCGACAAACTGAACGATTCGCTGATCACCCACGCAGCGGTAGGTGCTGTGGTGGGTCCGTACGCCGAAGGTGAGTTGTGGAAACTGGTCAAGGTGAAGGAGCTCGTGGACATTCCCGAGGTGCGCGTTCGCCACATCCTCGTCTCCATCAAGGACCCACAAGGTGCCGATCTATCGGAAGCCGACCAGAAGGTGAAGAAGACCCGTGCTGACAGCATCCTCACCGCGTTGCGCAAGGACAAGAAGAAGTTCGATGACCTGAACGCGAAGTACACCGAGGATCCCGGTGGTAAGACCAACGGTGGTGACTACGGCTTCTTCGACAAGGACAAGCAGTTCGTGCAGGAGTTCAAGGACGCGGGCTTCAACAATCCGGTCGGTTGGACCGGTGTGGTGAAGACCCAGTTCGGTTACCACGTGATGGAGGTGATGGAGAAGCGCACACGCTCAGAGCGCCGCATCATCACCGTGGACCGCACGTCCAAGCCCTCGCCCGCCACCTTCAAAGAGGTGTACAAGAAGGCAAACGAGTTCAGTCTGCGCAACAAGACCGCCGAGGACGTGAAGAAAGCGGCCGAGGAGCAGGGTCTACAGGTCACCAGCGTGGACGATTTCCGCGTGGATGCCCGCTTCGTGCAAGGCTTGCAGCAACCCAACAGCACCATCACCTGGGTGAACCGTGCCGAGGTGGGCGCTGTGAGCGAACCACAGGACGCAGGAGACAACTACGTTGTGATCGTGTTGAAGAAGGTGAAGGCCGAAGGCGCGCCTGAACTGGAGGACGTTCGTGAGGCGTTCACCAAGGAAGTGGTGAAGGAGAAGAAGGCCGATGCATACATCACCAAGATTCAGGGCAAGACCGACTTGACCGCTTTGGCCACTGAGTTGGGCGGCAGCGTGCAGAACGCTCCCGACATGCTCTACAATGCCTTCAGTATCCCCGGCGGTTACGGCGAGTTCGAAGTGGTCGGGAAGATCTTCGCGCTCAACAACGGACAGACCAGTGTGCCGCTGAAAGGCGAGAACGCCGTCTACGTGGTGAACATGGTGACCCGCACCGATGCCGATCCCAAGGCCGATGTGGCCGGTGAGAAGGCCAGCTTGCTCAGCCGTGTGCAGAGCCGCGCGGAGAATGGTGTCTTCACCGCGCTGCGCGATGCGGCCGGTGTGGTGGACAACCGGTATTTGTACTACTGATCACGAGTTGATCGGATACGCAGAGCGCGGGGCTTAGGTCCCGCGCTCTGCGTTAGGAGCGGATCCCGCCGCTACTTCAAGCGACTATCTCAATTGGCTCAACCGCTCTGCATCCAACCTCACCAGTATGCTCAGCAGGATCGTGAATCCGATCATGCTGCTACCGCCGTAGCTGAAGAAGGGTAGGGGGATGCCGATCACGGGTGCGAGACCGATCGTCATTCCCACGTTGATCATGAGGTGCAGGAAGAAGATGCTCGCCACGCAGTAGGCATAGATCCGCGTGAACTTGGATCGTTGTCGGTCGCTGATCTGGATGATGCGCAGGATGAGCACCGTGAAGAGCACGATCACCACCGTTGTACCGAGGAAGCCCCACTCTTCGCCAACGGTGCAGAAGATGAAATCAGTGCTTTGCATGGGCACGTACTTGAACTTGGTGAGCGTGCCTTGGAGGTAGCCCTTGCCTGCAAAGCCACCGGAGCCGATCGCCGTCTGGCTCTGTTTCACGTTATAGCCCAGGCCCTGCGGGTCCTCCAATTGGCCCAGCATCACCAGGATGCGATCGCTCTGGTGTTTCTCCAGCACGTGCTCGAAGGCATAGTCCACGCTGCCGATGAAGACCGCACTGCTCACCACGCCCATGACGATGTAGCCATAGAGCCGTTTACGCAGGCGCTTGAGGACGAGGTTGCGCACCACCACCCAAGCGAGCACGGCGAAGAACGCGATGAGGCCCATGAGGAAGTACGGTCCCGGCACCGAAGCATCGGTGAACGGCAGGCCGAAAGAACTGTCCTTGAGGATGAGCGAGAGGATGGAGAGGATGGCGGCGAGGATGGCGAGCAGCAACACGTTGCCCGATAGTCCTTCCCGGTAGAGCACAAGGATGAAGGCCCCGGAAACCAAGGCCGTTCCCGTATCGGGTTGCAGCATGATCAAACCCACGGGCAGGAGGATGATCAATGCGCTCACCAAGCGGGAGCTGGTGTCTGCGAGGGCCTTCAAACCGCTCAGGTACCTCGTGAGCGCCAATGAAGTGGCGAACTTGGCGAACTCGGCCGGCTGTATGCCGAAGCTGCCTACGCCGAACCAAGCGCGTGCGCCGTTCACCTCTTTCCCGAAGATCAGGACGGCCAGCAGCAGGACCATCACAACGGCATAGATGCCATAGGCCATGTTGCGAATGAGTTCGCCGTGCACGAGCAACATGCACGCGCCCAACACGAGGCTGATACCCATCCACACCGCTTGCTTGCCGTACTCCTTGCTCTGATCGAAAATGCTGGTGTGGTCCACGTCGTAGGCCGCGCTGTAGATGTTGGCCCAGCCCATGAACAGCAGCAACAGGTACATGATCAGCAGCGGCCGATCGAAGTTGGCGGCGACGTTCTCGCGGGCGCTCATCGGCGGCGTGGCTTCTTGGGCTTCTTCACGAAGAACTTCTCCAAGGCGATCAGGTCGGTTTCCAGCAACTCTTTCATCACCTCTGGTCGCTTGATGGTATCGGTGAGGTATTGCTCCATGAGCAGGCTGGCGATGGGCGCCGCCCAACGCCCCCGGCTCCGCTGTTCTCCACGTACACCGCCATGGCGATCTTGGGATCCTCCATCGGCGCGAAGCACACGAAAACAGCATGGTCCTCGCCGTGCGGGTTTTCGGCGGTGCCCGTCTTACCGCACACAACAATGTCCTTCATGCGAGCGCTTTTCGCTGTGCCGTGGGGTTCGTTCACCACGCGACGCATGCCTTCCTGGATGTTGTCGAACCAGTGCGGTGCGATGTCCACCACATGCTTTTCGCGGTACTTCGCTTGCACGCTGTCCGGTTCACCAATGGCGCGCACTACATGCGGATCGTAATACCAACCCTTGTTCGCGAAAATGGCCGCGAGGTTCGCCATCTGGATTGGCACGGTAAGCACTTCGCCCTGACCGATGCTCGCGCTGTAGATGGTGCTGAAGGCCCAACGCTCCTTGCCGTATTTGCGATCGTAATAGGAAGGTCCCGGTATGTTGCCGCCCTTCAATGAAGGGAGGTCCAGGTTCGGCTTTGCTCCGAGTCCGAAGGTGCGCACACGCTTCTCCCATTCACCCAGTCCCAAGGCAGCATCACGGAAGCGGCTCTTCTTATCGAGTTTGCGTTCCACGATCCGGTCGAAGACGTTGTAGAAGTAAGGGTTGCAGGAGTACTGGATCGCCTCTTCGATGGTGCTTGCGTTGGGGTGGTTGTGGCAGCCCACCAGGTTCTTGTTGCAAGCGAAGCCCGTCCCGGTGGTGATCACGCCTTCGTCCAGTGCGATGAGCGATTGTACGATCTTGAAGATGGATCCCGGTGGATATTGGGCCTGCAATGCGCGATCGAAGAGCGGCTTGATGGGGTCGTTCTGGAGTACGCGGTAGTTCGTGTTGCGAACTCGTCCCACGAGCAGCTCCGGATCGTAGGTGGGGCTGCTCACGAGGCAAAGCACTTCACCGGTCTTGGGGTCCAGCGCTACGATGCTGCCCTTCTTGTTGCGCATGAGCTGCTCGCCCAGTTGTTGCATCCGCAGGTCGATGCCCGTGTACAGGTCCTCGCCTTCCACGGCGAGCGTGTCGTAACGTCCTTCCTTGAAACTGCCCTTGATGTTGTTGTGCACGTCCACCAATACGTACCGCACTCCACGACGACCGCGCAGTTCCGGCTCATAGTACTGTTCCAGTCCGCCGATGCCGATCACGTCACCGGCCTTGTAGTAGGGGTCCTGCGCCACTTTGCGCGCATCCACCTCGCTCAGGTAGCCCAACAGGTGTGCCGCCGTACGCGGAGGATAGGTGCGCAATGTCCGGCTCTGCCCATAGAACCCGGCGTACTTGTGCAGATGCACGCTGATGGAGGAGAACTGCCCTGCCGGGATCTGCTTCTCGATCACGCTCGGCTTGAACATGGAATAGCTGCGGGCTTCCTTGATCCGTATGCGTAGATCGGTGAGCGGTACACCGATCAATGTGGCAAAGGCGACGGTGTCGAAGGCTTCCACCTCGCGCGGCACCATCATGAGGTCGTACACCGGTGTGTTGGCCACCATGAGGGCTCCGTTCCGGTCATAGATGAAACCGCGTGCCGGATAGTCGGTGACCTTGCGCTCGGCCATGTTCGCAGCACTGGCCTTCCACTGGTCGTCCACCACCTGGATCCAGAACAAGCGCAGGATGAAGACCACGGTGATGAAGAGCACCGCAGCGATAAGGACGTACTTGCGAGAATCGAAGTTCATGCGCGGCCCCGCTCCTGCCGGGAGGTGAGGAACTGCGTGAGCAGGCAGAGGGCCAGCGTGAAGGCCGCGCTCAACAAAGCCCGCAGGAAAGTTTGGAAGAAGCTGTCGAAACGATGGACCTCCACGAAGAAGAGCCAGAGGTGATGTACGAGGATGAGCAGGCTCGCATAGGTCACGAACCACGTGATGCCCATGCGTGGCAGCGTGGGTCGCATACCGTACTCGTAGCCCTCGCGCGGGGCGATGAGGGAAAGCAGGTGGATGCGTGCGAACATCATCACCACGCACGCGCTCATGTGCATGCCCGGTGTGTTGCTGAAGAGGTCCATGACCAGGCCCGTGAACGCTCCCGCGAGCAATGCCCCCAGGCGGGTAGTTCGAAGGGGAGCATGAGGAGGATGAGCACGTAGAGGTAGGGCACCATCCAGCCACGCGCCATGTCCAGGTGATCGAGCACCAGCACCTGCACCAACAGGAGCATGACGAAACGGAGCAGGTTGGCGAGCAGTGTGGCGATCATGGGGCTTCGTGCTCCTTTTCCAACGTGTCGCGCTCTGCTCGCTGCAAGTCGTTCACCACGTAAACGAAGCCGCTTCGGGTCATGTCCTCGAACAGGTGGACCGTGATCGCTTGGTCCTGCCTACCGGGTGGGTTCTCCACGGAGAGCACCATGCCCACCGGCACATCCGCCGGGAAGATCCCGTCACCACCCATGGTCACAACGGTATCGCCGGGATGCACCCGCGCATGCTTGGGGATGTCCACCACGGAGGAGGTGACCGGGTTGTTGGTATCCCAGTAGAGCAGACCGAAGTGGCCCGTGCGACGCACTTTCACGCTGGTCTTCACATCGGGGTTGAGCACGCTGATCACCGAGGCGAAGTGCGCGTTAACGTCGCGGATGACGCCCACGATCCCATTGGGACCGATCACGCCCATATCGTCGTGCAAGCCGTTGGCGCTTCCCTTGTCGAGCGTAATGAAGTTGCGCGGTTTGTGCCAGGTGCTGTTCACCACCTTGGCTGGCAGATAGCTGTACTGCTGGCGACGGATCGTGTCATTGATCCGCACGAACAGGTCTTCCACGGGTGCGTAAGCACTGCTATGGCGATTCCGCCAGTTCGCGTTCTCCGCAACGAGTCGCGCGTTCACCTCCTTCAGGTTGGCATAGTCGGTTATGTCCTTGCGCCAGCTGAAAAGCGTGCCGGCGATCGCGTTGCTGCTGCTGATGGCTTCGGCGCGGTGGTGCGTGTTGCCGTTGTACAGCAGCACCGAAGAGATCCCCAAAAGGGCCAGGAACAACAGGGTGTTGCGTATGCGGAAAAGGAAGCGGAAGAGGTCGCGCATGGTGTGTTCTTCTCGTCACCCCGCACCGTCCGACCGGTCCGGGCGTGACACGTCACGCCCTTACCGTCATTCGCGCATCAGGAACTGGAACCGATCGATGTTCTTCAGCGCGATGCCAGTGCCGCGTGCCACGGCGCGAAGAGGATCCTCGCTGACGTGTACGGGCAGCTTCGTCTTGATGCTGATGCGCTTGTCCAGTCCGCGTAACAACGCACCACCGCCGGCCAGGTAGATGCCGGTCTTGTAGATGTCCGCGCTCAGTTCAGGCGGTGTGGCCTCCAACGCGCTCAGGATCGCTTCCTCGATCTTGCTGATGCTCTTGTCGAAGGCTTGAGCTATCTCACTGTAGGTGACCGTGATCTCCTTCGGGATGCCCGTCATCAAGTCGCGACCGCGTACGGCGTAGTCGGGCGGTGGGTTGTCCAGTTCGGTCATCGCAGCGCCCACTTCGATCTTGATCGTCTCCGCCGTGCGCTCGCCCACGAGGATGTTGTGCTGGCGGCGCATGTACTCCTCGATGTCCTGCGTGAACTCATCACCGGCCACGCGGATGTTCTTGTCGCACACGATACCGCCGAGGGCGATCACGGCGATCTCGCTCGTACCACCACCGATGTCGATGATCATGTTGCCCATCGGCTCCTCCACATCGATACCGATACCGATCGCGGCGGCCATGGGCTCGTGGATGAGGTACACCTCCTTGGCGCCGGCGTGTTCGCTGCTGTCCTTCACCGCGCGCTTCTCCACTTCGGTGATGCCGCTGGGGATGCAGATCACCATGCGCAGGTTCGGTGTGAAGAGGCGGCGGCCTGGGTTGATCATCCTGATCATCCCTTTTATCATATCCTCTGCGGCCTTGAAGTCGGCGATCACGCCATCGCGCAGCGGACGGATGGTCTTGATGTTCTCGTGGGTCTTTCCGTGCATCTGCTGCGCCTGTCGGCCCACCGCGATGACCTTGCCTGTGGTGCGATCGATGGCCACGATGCTCGGTTCGTCCACAACGACCTTGTCGTTGTGGATGATGAGGGTGTTGGCAGTGCCGAGATCGATCGCGATCTCTTGGGTGAAGAAGTTGAACCAGCTCATGGAGCGGTGTTATCAGTGTTTGAAATGGCGGTGGCCGGTGATGCACATGGCCAGGCCATGCGCGTTGCAGTGGTCGATGCTCTCTTGGTCGCGGATGCTGCCGCCTGGGTGGACGACGGCGGTGATGCCTGCCTTGCCTGCGATCTCCACACAATCGGGGAAGGGGAAGAACGCGTCGCTGGCCATGACCGCCCCGTGCAGATCGAAGTTGAACTTGCCCGCCTTTGCGATCGCTTGTTCGAGGGCATCCACACGACTGGTCTGCCCGGTACCGCTGGCGAGCACCTGGTTGTTCTTCGCCAGCACGATCGCGTTGCTCTTGGTGTGCTTCACGAGGACCGTGGCGAAGACCATATCGCTCACCTCCTGGGCGGTTGGTGCTTTAGTCGACGCGGTGCGCATCGCAGCGGCGTTCGCTACTAAGGCATCCGGATCTTCCGTGAGCACGCCGTTCAAAGCTGTACGCACTTTCACCTTGGAACGATCCGCGGGCTTGCGTTCCAGGATCATGCGGTTCTTCTTCTTCTTCAGTACCTCCAATGCATCAGCGTCGTAGCCGGGTGCGGCGATGATCTCGAAGAAGATGCTGTCGATCGCTTCCGCAGTGGCCTTGTCGATGCGTGCCGTGGTGATGAGCACTCCGCCGAAAGCACTTACCGGGTCAGCAGCGAGCGCGGCGTCCCATGCTTCCTTCACGGTTGGGCGAACGGCCGCACCGCAGGCGTTGTTGTGCTTCAGGATGGCGAAGGGCCTCGACACCGCTCGGTGTGACCTTGCAAATAGAGGCCAGGTCATCGATCAGTTCCACTGCCGCGTCCAGGTCCAGGAGGTTGTTGTAGCTGAGCTCCTTGCCGTTCAACTGCGTGAACATCCCGTGCAGGTCACCATGGAAAGCGCCCTTTTGGTGCGGGTTCTCGCCGTAACGAAGGATATGCGTAGGACCAGCGCTCAAGCGCAGGTCACCGGTGCCTTGGGTGAACCAGTTATGGATGGCACCATCGTAGTGCGAGCTCACGCCGAAAGCCGCTGCCGCCAGCGTCTTCCGCTGTGCAAGCGAGGTGCTTCCGTTCTGCTCCTTCAGCATCCCGAGCAATTGAGCGTACTGCGTCTGCGCCGCAACGATCACCACGTCGCGGTGGTTCTTCGCCGCTGCGCGGATCAGGCTGATGCCACCGATATCGATCTTCTCGATGATCTCCGCTTCGGTGCCGCCTTTCGCCACGGTGGCCTCGAACGGGTAGAGGTCCACGATCACCAGATCAAGAGGCGGGATCTGGTACTCTTCCAACTGCGCCACATCGCTGTCCAGATCACGACGGCCGAGGATGCCTCCGAACACTTTCGGGTGCAAGGTTTTCACACGGCCGCCCAGGATGCTCGGATACGTCGTTAGGTCCTCCACCGGCGTCACCTTCACACCAAGACCTTCGATGAATTCCTGCGTGCCGCCCGTGCTGTAGAGGTGGACACCTAGCCGGTCGAGTTCGCGGACGATGGGTTCGAGCCCATCCTTGTGGAACACCGATATGAGCGCGCTCTGGATGCGTTTCTGCCCGTCCAATTTGGTCTTGCGGGGACCAAAGCCCCGTTAGGGGCACAAGTTTACAGCACGCACGAAGCCTAGCACGGACATCCAAGCGCACCGTTATCCGAAGGTTACCAACAGTGCAACGAGCGTTTCCGGATCAGAATCGCAGACCGATACCGAAGGTGATGTTCACCACCCGCGTCCCGCTTGTGAGCGTTCCGTAGCTCACGGCGCCTTCCTGGGAAACCGTAATGGAGCGTGGGTCCACGTAGGTCACCTGTCCACCGGAAAGGCTCTCCACCCGGCCTTCCACGTAGAAGTTCTTCGACTTGCCTGGCATTACCTGCAGGCCAGCGGCCCAACCGGTGCTGCCAACGAAGTGGTTCTCGTTGCGCTGTTCCATCAAGGGTTGGTCCATGCCATCCACTTCGATCTCCGTGTTGGTCGTGAACTGGCGCGCTCCGGCCATGCCTTCGACGTAGGGGCTCACGTTGCCGGTGAAAGGCTGAAGGCGCAAAAGGGCGTGGTAGCCGTACACGTTGCTCTTCACGCTCAGGTCACCGGTGGTGCTTTCGATGTTCTCTTCGTTGATGATGACCTCCTGCGACTCGCTACCCATGCGGGCCCAGGCAAAGTCGAACCCGTAGCTCAAGGGCAGGCGGCGCATGGGCATGGTCATGTTCGCGCTCAGGCCCACCAATTGCCGACCCCAAGTAGCATCGAACTCACCCGTGGGAATGCCGATCTCCAAGCCACCACCCACCGTGGCGGTACGCGGCTGTTGCTGGGCCACCACAAGGCTGGCGGCCAAGGTGGATGCAAGGGTGAAGGACGTTCTCATGGCGTTCGGTTTGGTGCTCTTGGTTGCCAAAACGTATGCCGAAGGCTCCCGGATACTTTTGGACCCTTCGCACCGCGCATGGAACTGGCACCCGCTTGGGCCGATCTGGGATTGTGGGGCCTTTTCGTGGCCTGTTTCCTTGCGGCTACGGTCCTGCCTTTCAGCTCAGAGGCGATATTGGCTGTTTTCGCAGCCGGACCGTGGGGCACCCTTGTGCTCCTAGCCGTCGCAAGCGCGGGCAATTGGCTCGGAGGCATGAGCAGCTATGGTTTGGGCCGACTTGGTGATCCGGCGCGTATTGCGCGCTGGTTGCGCACGGAACCGGCAAAGGTCCTGCGCTGGCAGGGGCGTATTTCGCGCTACGGTGCTTGGGCAGCCCTGCTTTGCTGGCTTCCTTTTGTTGGTGATGTCATTGCCATCGCCTTGGGCCTTGGTCGCGCACGCTGGGTGCCCACCGCCTTGCTCATGCTTGCAGGAAAGGCCATCCGGTACGCGATCGTTCTGGGCATGCTTCGTTGATCGGGCGCAAATAGAAAGCCCCGCCGAAGCGGGGCTTTCCTGTTACCGAGCGGGCAATTTGCGATGTACCGTGCTCAGTAGGCTGTGTTCTGTGGATCCCAGTTGGCCCAGCCAGAGGTCCAGTCGGTGCTGCCGAACGCACCGCGGAAGGTCACTGGCTCATAGAAGCTGTCAGCAAGGGGGCCGGTGAAGGCTGCGCCGGTAAAGAGCGGGCTACCGGTTTCAGGACGCAGTTGGGGTGCTGTCAGGATGGTAGGCAGTGCGATACCCAATTCGCTGTTGTTGGCGAGGATGGTGTTGTTCCAGCCGGCTGTGTTGAACCAGGTGGTGATATCCCAAGTGCTGCCGCTTGCAACGGCGAGCGGTGTGGTGCTGATGCCTGCGAGGATCGAATTGCGGAACTGCAGATCGTTGTTGGTGGCGTTGGTTTCGGTGGTGCCTCCATCGATCAGAAGACCGGTTGGATAACCAGCGAAAACGCTGTTGTAGACACGGGTCTGCGTGTTGCGGCGCAGGTGCGCGCCACGCTTGTACAGATCGCTGATGGTGCTCGAAACGGTGAGCGGACCAAGGACCGTCACGTTGCTCCATGTACCCTGCGAGTATGGGGCGGCGGAATTACCGGCTGCGTCGTTGTCGCACTCGAAGCCATTGCTTCCGCTGGCATCGGCGTAGTTCGGGTCGCGAAGTGAAACTGCGTACTGCACATGTCCCTGCCAGCCGAAGTCCTGATCGAAGTCATCGTCGAGGCCGCGGTGTGCGATGAGGTATTTCGCGTTCACGTTCCCGCCGAACCACTCGTAGCTGTCGTCACCGCAATAGCTCACCTGGATGTGGTCGATGGTGGTGCCACTACCAACGCCGCCCAAGGGTCAGGCCGTTGATCTCCTGGTTGGGCTGGAAGGGGATGCCGCTGAACTCGATGCGGACGTAGCGCAGGATACCGCTGTTGTCATCGGGGTCGCTACCGCCGTAGATCGCATCTGGACCGCCCTCGATCGTGGGGTCGCTGGGCTGGTTGTGCGGTGCGCGACCGCAGATGATGATGCCGCCCCAGTCCCCGCGATCTCGTGAACCAGCGGTTTGGTTGCTGGTGAACACGATCGGCTGGTTGGCGGTACCGTTGGCCAGGATCTTTCCACCACGCTTGATGATGAGCGATCCTTTCGTCGGCTTGTCGCCTTTGATGATGGTGCCTTCCTGGATGGAAAGAGTAACGCCGTCCTCCACATAGACGAAACCCTTGAGCAGGTACTTATTGCCGTTGGTCCAGTTCGTGTTGCTCGTGATACTGCCTTGCACCTCGATGATATTGCTCGTGGGTGTGACGTATTCGCAGCAACAATCCTTGTCCGCATCGGGGTCGTAGTTGCTGGCCGTGGGGTCCGTGCAGCCTTCCTTTTTCTTGCAAGCAGGCATGGCCACAGCGATGACGCCGAATGCTAATAGCATGGCGGTGTGGTTCTTCAGGGAGCGCATCTTTTCGTGTTGTTTTTTGATGCCCCAAAGGGACCGCGATGTTGTTAGCTGTGCGTCCACTGGATCTTACCGTTGTGTGGCCCCGTCTTAAGGTTCCGTTAAGTGCTTCAACGAGAAAGCCCCATCACGTAGGGCTCTCTGGTCGAGGAACGGCCGTTCAAAAACGCATGCCCACCCCGATGGTGAAGTAGGCACCTCGACGGTAGCTCGTGATCTCCTGGTCCTTCCCGTTCACGGTGCCATCGTCGTTCGCATCCTGGATCAGGCGCACACGGTTGTTGAGGATATCCTGTGCAGCGAGCTTCACTTCGAAACGCTTGCCCAAGCCCTTGGTCACCGCGAGGTCGAGCACGTTGCGGGGCATCTCGTAGATATCCGGTGTTCCGTAGGTGCCCACGGCGAAGAGGCGGGGGCCGATGACGTTGTAGAGCAAGCTGTACTGAAGCTTGCGATCGGTGTCCTGCCAGTAGAGGCCCGCGTTCACGATGTAGGGCGACTGGCCCATGAGCGGACGCTGCTGTGCCTGGCCTTTCGCTTGGTCGCCCAAGCGCACTTCGGTAAGGATGTACGCGGCGTTGAAGGTGACGCCGAGGTGGCTCAGGTAGCCTTCGGTGAAGACCGTGTTCAAGGAGCGACGCAGTTCCACTTCGGCACCCATGCTGCGCGCTTCCTGTGCATTGCCATAGGTGAAGTTCCGCGTGCCACCGCTGCCAGCACCGGGCAGGAAGAACATCTCGATGGGGTTGCTGAAGTGCTTGTAGAACAAACCGAAGCTGATCAGCTCCGAAGCCGATGGATAGAACTCGTAGCGCGCATCCACGTTCTGGATGGTGGCCACTTGCAGGCTGTCGTTGCCGCGCAGCACGTTGTTGAAGCTGAAGTCATAGAAGGCGAAGGGGGCCAGTTCACGGAACTCCGGACGGTTCACCGTGGTGGACCATGCAACGCGGACTTGCGCCTTTTCGCTCAGTGCGCGGGATGCATTGATCGAAGGAAGGATGCTCAACACTGGGTTGTCCACCGTGATGCGACGACCGCCGAAGGTCTGGCTGTTCAACTGTTGGGTGTTGTGCTCGGCGCGCACACCCCCGCTGATGGTCGTGATCTTCGCCAGCGTGATGGTGCCACCTGCATAACCGGCGAACAAGGTGTTCGATGCGGTGTAGCGATCGCTCGGGTTGGTGCCTTCTTCCAGCTTGAAACCCGTGGTCGTGTTGATGTTCTGTGCGCTGAAGATGTCCTCCAGGCCTTGGTACACGAGGCTCTGGTCGAAGTTGTCGCTGCTCGCGCGGCGGTAGCTCATCCAGCGTGCATCGAAGGTGCGGTCCTTCATTTCGGTGTACACACCGGTGCGCAGTTTGATCGCGCTGTTCTCTCGGGTGATGCGATGCTCGTAGTCCACTTTGCCGGTGATCACGCGCTCATCGCTTTCGCTGAAGAAGCGGCCTGCGTCCAGGGTTGTTGCTCCGGGGGGGATCACCACTTGGAAAGGCGCGTTCGCATCGCCTCCGTTCAGATCGCGCACGGTGCGTACACGGCGGAAGTCGGGTTCTTTGGTAAGTGCGAGACCGTAACCAGCGGTCCAACTCACTGTGCTCACATCGGGCTTCAGGTCATGGCTACCATGCAATTGGCCGCTGTAGATGGTACGCTGCTGGTAGCGGAAAGCGTAGTTCTTCACTTCGAAGCCGCCTTCGATGTCGCGGCCGGTGCGCAGCGTTGTTTGATCGGTACCCTGCTGGGTGAAGAGGTTGCGGAATTCCAGTTTGGTGCGCGAACCGATGAGCATGCTGAAGTTGCTCAATGCACTGACCCGGGACTGCGCGATGTTCTCGTTGTCGCTGTAATTGTAGATGCTGTCGCTTTGACCGGTGTTCGGATCGTACGCGTTGTAGTTGTAGTTCTTGGCCGTGTATGCGAGGCGCGTGTTGCTGTAGCTGATGGTGGTGACGTTGCCCCCGGTGGTATGCGCTCCCTGCTTCCCGAAGCGACGCGCAAGTAGGATGTTCAAGCGCTGATCGGGCAATGCGGTGCTCTGTTGGGGCGCCCAATTGTTGGCGAGCGAACGGCCTGCGGCATCCACGCGTGCGGCGGGTGAAGTGGCGAGGTTGCTGGGGAAGCTCACCGGTAGTTGGCGCAAACCATCGTCGAAGCCGAAGGCATCGGTGCTGCTGCGTTGGCTGCTCAGGAAGTCGTTGAAAGTGGTGCCCACACGGAAGGAGCCGCTGTAGTCGATGCGGGTCTGGTTCTCGCTCGGCACGTTCACCGTGTAGAGCTTGATGACGCCGCCAGCGAACTCACCGGGCAGCTCCGCAGCACCCGTCTTGTGGATCATCACGCGATCCAATGCGCCGCTGGGCAGGATGTCGAAGCTGAAGGCGCGCTTGTCCGGTTCCAAGCTGGGTGCAAGCACATCGTTCAACATCACCGTGTTGTAGCGATCGGCCAGGCCGCGGATCATGATGAAGCGATCGCCCACCATGGTCACACCGGGAATGCGCTTCACCACATCACCGGCCGTGCGGTCCTGTCCTTTGCTGATCTGCTCGCGGCCAACGCCGTTCACCACCTGTTCGCTATTGCGCGTTTCCAACACCACGGCGGTTTCGGTCTCGGTGCGGCGTGTGGTCACCACGTCCAGACCCTTCATCTCCACCACTTGGGCCTTGAGTTCCATGTCCACGCTGGTCGTCTGCCCGGCGTTCACCGTCACGGTGCGCTCCATGGCATCATAGCCTACGAAGCTCACGGCCACCGCGTAGGTGCCCGGTTCCGCCATGAAGGTGTATTTGCCGTCGAGATCGGTGCTGGCACCGATGGTGGTGCCTTTGATCACCACGTTCACAAAGGGCATGGGCTGCACTACGCCCGCCTCTTCGGCCGTGATGACGCCGCTCACGGTGCCCTTCTGTGAGAAGGCACCCAATGAGGGAACAAGGAGAAGAAAGGTGATCAGGTTCCGGTACATCGCATAAGCGAACCATGTTGTCATGCTTCGCGGTGCAAAAGTCCCGGTGGCCTGTTACCCAGTGCTGTAGGCGGTGTTAAGGATCCGTTAGTGTAAGATGAAGCCGATTAACCTCCCCTTAACATGGGATGCTCACCAATGAACCGAACGAGCGGTGGGTTTGTTGACCATTGGTATTCGCCACCTTCATGCAAACCACCCGCCTTTTCCTTGTGTTCGCCCTTGTCCTGAGCCACCTCCATAGTGTGGCGCAACCCCAGTTGGACAACCCGTCCTATGAGGCTTGGACCAACGTCGGGCAGGCTTCGCAGGAACCGACCGACTGGAGCTCCTTGAAGACCTCTGATGGTGGCGCTTTCATCAATGCCTTGGTCCCCCAACTCTGCTGGCGCAGCACCGATGCCCATACCGGGAGCTACTCGGTGAATTTGCGGACCGTGTCTTCCGTTGCTGGTGATGCGAACGGACTGCTCACCAACGGTCGCGTTCACGCCGAACTTGCCGTGGAGAACAGCTACATGTTCACGGTGCAGGACGACGCGCAGTGGAACACCACCATGACCAGCCGGCCGGACAGCATCGCAGGTTGGTTCAAGGCCGATCCGGAGACCGGTGACCGGCCCAACGTGGGAGCGCTGCTGCATGTGGATGATGGAAGGCTGCCCGCTTTCGGAACGGAGGGTAACTATGTCGCTGGCGCATCGTGGAAAGGACCCTACGCGCAGGTCACGGAATGGACGCGCTTCTCCGCACCCTTCCAGTACCTGAACAACAGCCAACCCGAATGGATCCTGCTCATCCTCACGGCAGGCGATAGCGCCGGAAGCTCGGTGGGCACACAAGTGTGGTACGATGATCTCGCGCTCATCTACAACCTCTATTGCACACCGCAAGTAGTATCGGCCACGGTGAGCGCAGCGGAGGCGTTCGCGCTCGCGGTGGACTACAACACGGGCGGGATCCCGGTTGAGGCCACCGACTTCGCGGTGGAGCTTTCCGATCCCGCGGGCAGTTTCGCCGCACCGACCACGATCGGCACCTTCACCAGTTTTTCTTCCTCCGGTACCATCCCGTGTTCCATCCCGGCAGGCACATTGCCCGGTGCGGGATACAAACTGCGTGTGGTGGCACTGTCCCCGTACTACGCATCGGTGCCAACGGACTTCATGATCGAGGGTGCCACGGGTCTGGAGGAGCGTGAAGGCGAAAGGTGGAATGCTTGGCCCCTGCCTACCGGGTTGATGGTCGATCTGCGAAGCGTTCCTTTCAATGATCCGCACTTCCAATTGTTCGATGCCCGCGGTGGCCTCCTCGAAACAGGTCGCTTGCAACCGGGATCTTTGAACACGATCTCCCTTGATGGGGTGGAGGGCATCTGTCTTTTGCGCGTGGTACACCGTGAAGGCGAAGTGACGCGGAAGCTGGTTCTCCGCTGAGGAGCCCCCGGCCCGGCCAGTTCTTCCGCTCGAGCTCCTTGGGATGGACGCGGTGCGCCAGTGGCACACGGTCCTTCCTCCGGTTGCCCAATGACGCGCGACGCGCATCTTTACCGGACTGCGGCCTTATTGCCTGCTTCCATGCCTTCCATCCTCCGGCGTCTCCACCTGCTTGTTCTGTTGTTGGCTACCGCACAAAAGCAGATCGCCACGGTTTACAAGACCTTGGGCGACCTCCCGCGTGCGCTGGGGTTGCTGAAGCTCGCCCTCGCAAATGTGAACTCTGACTACCAGATCAACCGCACCTGCTGCCACCTGAGCGACACCTACCGCCTGATGGGGCAGCCGGACTCCGCGCTGTATTGGGCACAGCGCTCCAACGTTGTTCCGCGCCCGGAAGAGGACAACTATGGCTACGCGCGCTCTTACTACATGCTAGGTGCGGCATATGCGGCCAAGGGTGAACGGCAACTGGCCGAAGTCCACTTCGCGCGGGCCATCGAGGTTGCGGATTCATTTCATGTGATGATCCCGCTCTATGGCTCGCTGGTGGCGCGGGGGCAGATGGAACTCGAGGTCGGCGACATCCCTGCTGCCATCGCCGATGGCCGTCGGGCCTTGCTCGTGAGCAGGGAAGGCGGGAACCTTGAAGGCTTGGTCGGCGCCTCCGATCTCTTGCGCCGGTCCTTCAAGGCCATGGGCCAGGCCGACAGCGCCTACCACTACTTCGAGTTGCGGGTGATGTACGCGGACAGTTTGATCAACGCCACCAACCTGAACAAGCTCCAGAACATGGCGTTCGCGCAGGAGCTGAAGGAACAATAGGATGCGAAGCTGAAGACTGAGGAAGTCGCAGCCCGCTCGCGCACCATCCAGTTCGGCATCATCGCACTCATCGTCATCACCCTCGGCATCTTCCTGCTCATCTTCAGTCGAACGGCGGTGGTGGGTGCCAAGGCGATCAAGAACCTCTCGCTCATCGCGCTGCTGCTCTTCTTCGAGTTCATCAACCTGCTCTTGCATCCGTTCCTCGATCGCATCACGAACCACTCGCCGATCCTGATGCTGCTGGCCATGGCCGCCATCGCCGGGCTGCTGATCCCGCTGCACCACCGCATGGAGAAGCTGATCACCAACATGCTGGTGAGCAAGAACAATAGAGTGAGGCTGGAGGCAGCAAGGAGGACGATCGAGGAATTGGAATCGCGAGCGGAAGAGCGCCCAACGAACTAGCGCATGAAAGCCACAAAGGACAGAATGAAGTCACTGCGGATCGGGCTGGTCACCGTCATGCTCGGCATGTTGTCGTTGGTAGGCCATGCGCAATTCGGCATCGCTCAATTGGACACGCTCGATGTGCGGCATGATCGGTCACAGTCAATCGACATCCGCCTCGAAGCAGCGAAGGATCACGCCGTCGCTTGTTTGTACGCCGGGCGCGCCGAGGAACTGCGGAGCACCGCACTGTACATGCTGGACCTGGTGCCTGAAGCGAAGGAGGACTCGACGTTGGGCCAGACCTACCTGATGGTGAGCTATTCGTGCAAGGAGAGCGACCCCGGCAAGGGCCTGGAATACATGCACAAGGGGCTGGAGCATGCGGAGCGAGCGGGAGGCCCAGGCCTGATCGGCTGGGTGGAGAAGGAGATCGGTGTCGTGTACAAACAGATGGGGCAGTTCCGCGAAGCGATCACCTGGATGAAGCGTGCTGAGGCGCATGTGACGGGCCGGGTCGAAGTGAACCGCACGCATTGCCATTTGAGCGAGGCGTATGAAGCCATCGGCCTGTTGGACTCCGCCATGTTCCATGCGCAGGCGTCAAACATCATCACGTCCACGGCGATGGACCCTTACGGCTACGCCCGTTCGCAGCTGGTGCTGGGCAAAGCGTACGCTGCCAAGGATGAGTTGGACATGGCCGAGCTCTTCTTCCGGAAGGCGATCGCCGTATGCGATTCGTTCGGCGTGGTGCGGGTGATGCCTGTTGCGCTGGTGGGTGCGGCCCATGTGCGGCTTTCCGCAGGCGACCCCAACGCTGCGGTCGGTCTTGGACAGCGCGCCCTGGCTGTTGCCGAGCGTTCGGAGAACCTGCCCTCTTCCATCGAGGCCACTGACCTGCTGGAGCGGGCCTATCATGCCGCAGGCAAGCCGGACAGCGCTTACCTCATCCTGAAACTGCATGCCACCTTGCAGGACAGCCTGGTGAACGCCGAGAAGCTGAGCAAGGTGGAGAACATGCGTTTCGGCCAGCAACTGAAGGAAAAGGAAGAGGAACAGGCACGCATCGAGGCCGAGCAGGAACGCTCCCGCAACATCCAATTCGGCATCATTGCTCTGATCGTCATCACGCTGGGGATCTTCCTGCTCATTTTCAGCCGGACTTCAGTGGTCGGGGCGAAGGCCATCAAGAACCTCTCGCTCATCGCACTGTTGCTCTTCTTCGAGTTCATCAACCTGCTCTTGCATCCCTTCCTTGATCGCATCACGCACCACTCACCGATCCTTATGCTGCTGTGCATGGCCGCGATCGCCGGGCTGTTGATCCCGCTTCACCACCGTATGGAGAAGCTGATCACCAACATGCTTGTATCGAAAAACAACCGCGTTCGCTTGGAGGCGGCGAGGAGGACAATCGAAGAGCTTGAAGGGGGGCAGCAGAAGACAACTTGACCGAGCCAATGAAGACTTTGTTGTTCCGAATGCAATGGCCCGTGCGGCGCCTTGCCTTTCTGGTGTTGATCTGCGGATCTGCGGATGCCATTTGGGCCCAGAACCACCCACCCTTGTTGGATACGCTCGGCTTGCGTTACGAGACGTCGAGACCGTTACGCGAACGGTTCCAGTTGACCGATGCACACATCGAAGCGGTATTCAGTCACGGTAGGATGGATGAAGTACGGGAAGCGGCCCTGGAGCAATTGGCCCTTGCGCAAGCCATGGAGAACGATTCGCTCATTGCGTGGAGCTATTTCTGGATCGGGAACTCCTTCAGTGGCAATGATCTCGAACACGGCCCTTCGGTATTTCTTCCTGGGACGGGAGCACGCGTTGACAGCAGGCGACAGCAATCGGCTGGGCGGGATCGACAAGGAGATCGGCGTTGGGTACAAGATGATGGGTCATGACAGTCTGGCCATCGAGTACCTGCTAAGGGCGCAGCGTAATGTGACATCACAAGCGCTGGTCAACCGCACCGCAGCGCATTTGAGCGAGGTGTACCTCGGCTTCGGCAAGGTCGATTCAGCGCTCTACCAGGCACAACGCTCCAATGTGGTTATGGAACCCGGCGTGGATCCCTATGGTTATGCCCGTGCGCAGTTGGTGCTCGGTAAAGCGTACATCGCGAAGGGCGACAGCGAACAGGCGGCGGTCTTCTTCAAACGCTGCATCGCTGTGTGCGATTCCTTCCGTTTGGTCATGCCGCTCACACAGGCGCTCGCCGCCCAGGCACGGGCCTCCTTCGCTGCGGGAAACACCGAAGATGCCATTGCCAAGGGGAGGCAGGGATACCACGTGGCCTTGCAGAGCACCATCACGCTATCGGATGCCATCGTCGCGGCGGACATTGTGCAACAAGCTTTCCGCGCGATCGGGCAAGGGGATAGCGCCTACACGTACTTGCATCGCATGGTATGGCTGCAGGACAGCCTGACCAACGTGAGCAACTTGTACAAGGTGCAAGGCATGGCCTTCATCATCGCCCTCATCGTCATCACGCTGGGCATCTTCCTGCTCATCTTCAGTCGTACGGCGGTGGTGGGCGCCAAGGCCATCAAGAACCTCTCGCTCATCGCGCTGTTGTTGTTCTTCGAGTTCATCAACCTACTGGTGCATCCCTTCCTCGGTCGCATCACGAACCATTCGCCGATCCTGATGCTCTTGTGCATGGCAGCCATCGCCGGGCTGCTGATCCCGCTGCACCACCGCATGGAGAAGCTCATCACCAACATGCTCGTATCGAAGAACAATCGCATACGCCTGGAAGCAGCAAGGAGGACGATCGAGGAGCTGGAGGGAAGTCCTGGTGGAACCAACGCAAGCTGATCGCTATGCACGCAAGGACACGTCTACAACGAACCGACTCCATGGTTTATAGACCACTCGTTCTTCTCATCGGCATCGGTATGATCGGCCAGCTTTGCGCACAGCCGATCGATACCCTCTTTGCCAGGCTGCGAGGCCTTCCAGTCGATTCACTCGAAGCACGGGAGCGAGCAGCGACCGACCCCCGGATGAAGATGGTTGCCATCAACAGGCTCACCGGCCAGTACGCTTTTCTCGGTCGCACGGAGGACTGCATGAAGGCGGCGATACGGGGACTTGAGTTGGCGGAAGCGACCAAGAACGACACGCTGCTCGCCCTGGCCAACTTCGGTATCGGTGTGGCGTTCACCAAGCTCAGTGATGTGAACGGGGCGCTGAGGCACTTCAACATCGCCTTCGATGGCTACCAGCAGATCGGGGACAGCATGCGCATGAGCCTGACCTGCAAGGAGACCGCGATCGTGTACCAGCAGGTCGGGGATATCGATGGCACCTTGCGCTACATGCGGAAGGCACAGGCCTATGGCTTGGGTCAAGGGTTCCACGGGCGTTCGATGACGATCCTGGCAAGGTGCCACATGGATCGCGGCGATCTGGACTCAGCGCTCTACTATGCCCGCCTGGCCGATGTCATGAAGGTGCCGGGCACGGATCCCTACGGCTACGCCGCCTATAAGCTCATCATGGCTGCTGTGCATGCTGCGCGTGGCGAGAACGACGTGGCAGAGCCCTACTACAAGCGGGCCTTGGCGGTGGCGGATTCAGCCGGAACGCTGGATGCGCTGATCGGTGCGTCGGCCGGGTACGCGAAGCTGCTCATCGGCCAAGGGCGTGCTGAAGAGGCGCTTGCCTATGCGCGCAAGGGATTCGCGGCCACCGACGAAGTGCGGCAGCCAACCCTGATGATCAGGTCCACTACGGCCTTGTCCGATGCGTTCGCGGCGAATGGCATGATCGATAGCGCGTTGGTGTACTCGAAGCTCGCCCACGCCTGGCGCGACTCGCTCGCGGCCTTGCAGAACAGGAGCCAGTTGCAGAACCAGTTGTTCACGCAGGAGCTGAAGGATCGCGAGGACGCCAAGCTGCGTGCTGAGGAAGTCGCGGACCGCTCCCGTAACATCCAGTTCGGCATTATCGCCCTCATCGTCATCACACTGGGCATCTTCCTGCTCATCTTCAGCAGGACTTCCGTAGTTGGTGCCAAGGCCATCAAGAACCTCTCGCTCATCGCGCTGCTGCTCTTCTTCGAGTTCATCAATCTGCTGTTGCATCCCTTCCTTGATCGCGTCACGAACCACTCGCCGATCCTTATGCTCCTGTGCATGGCGGCGATCGCCGGGCTGCTGATCCCACTGCACCACCGCATGGAGAAGCTCATCACCAACATGCTCGTATCGAAGAACAATCGTGTACGCTTGGAAGCGGCAAGAAGGACGATCGAGGAACTAGAGGCAAGACCCAATGAAAGCAACGCTAACTGAGCACCAGCAGGCCGGAGCGCAAAGCAAGCTGAGCAATGCCGAAGGCATGGACCGCAGGGCGCAAAAGCGACCGAGGGCGAAGTCCCGCTTTGCGGGAAACAACCGGGTAAGGCTCGAGGCGGCGAGGAGGACGATCGAGGAGTTGGAGGCACGCCCCACGGAGGGAACGAACGCATGAACATGTCGCTCACACACCCGCTGAAGTCCATCCTGCGCATCGCCCTAGTGTTGCTGGTGATCATCCATGGCCTGCTTCTTCCCGCCCAGTCGCTGGATGAACTTACCTCGAAGTACGAAAGGATGCCACTGGATTCTTTGCTCGCCTTGGACGGCAGGAGCAGCGAGATCCGCATCAATGCGATAGTGACGAACTTGATCCATGACCGCTACGTCTATGCAGGTGATGCACATGAGGCCATGGCCGCAGCGTTACGCTTGATGGGGATCGCCGAGCGTTCCGGGAGTGATTCATTGGTGGTTCTGGCCTACGCTGCGGTGGGTAGTGCGTTCGGCATGGTGAACGACATCAGCGCCTCGCTGGAGCATTTCAACATGGCCTTGGAACTGGCCCGGCGGTCGGTGAACCAAAACCTGCAGGGTTTCGTGGCCAAGGAGATCGGCATCCTGTATCGCAATGGCGGCGATCATCGCACGGCCTTGCGCTTCTATCAGCAGGCACTGGCGCTGCCTCAGGATCAAGTTCAGGAGCGATCGCGCATCATGTCGGCTACAGGCTTCAGCTATCTCGCCTTGGGCATGTTGGATTCGGCCTTGTACTATGCCAAGGAGGCGGACGTGGTCCGGGTCCCATCGGACGATCCCTACGGCTACGTGGGCTATCAGGGCAGGCTCGGCGAAGTGTACACCGCGTTGAAGGACTACGACCTTGCCGAGCTCTACTACAAGCGTGCCCTCGCTGCGGATACGTTTCCCGTGCCCCGGCCTATCGCACATGCGGCCGCTGGCTATGCCCGCATGCTGATCAGCACCGGACGGCCACAGGAGGCATTGGGCATGGCACGGAAGGCATATGCCACCATCGCCACTTCCCGCGATCTGTCTGAGATCCTGCCGGTCGCACAGGTGTTGGCCGAAGCCTTCGAAGCGAACAACACCGCCGACAGTGCACTGGCGTGGATGAAGGTGGAACGGGCGCTCCGCGACAGCGTGCAAGGCAGCGAGAACCGGGGTCGCTTGCAGGCACAGCTGTTCCAGATCCAGTTGAAGGAACAGGAGGTTGCAAAGTTGAAAGCCGAGGAAGTCGCCGCCCGCTCGCACAACATCCAATTCGGCATCATCGCCCTCATCGTCATCACGCTGGGCATCTTCCTGCTCATCTTCAGTCGCACATCCGTGGTTGGCGCCAAGGCCATCAAGAACCTCTCGCTCATCGCGCTGTTGCTCTTCTTCGAGTTCATCAACCTGCTGCTGCATCCCTTCCTTGATCGCATCACGAACCACTCACCGATCCTCATGCTGCTGGCAATGGCTGCCATCGCTGGGTTGCTCATCCCGCTGCACCACCGCATGGAGAAGCTGATCACGAACATGCTGGTGAGCAAGAACAACCGGGTAAGGTTGGAGGCGGCGCGGAGGACGATCGAGGAGTTGGAGGGAAGCAGGAAGGACAGTGCCGCGAGTTGAAAGATCTTGAACCAAGAAACCGAGTGCAGCGCGAACCAATCATATGAACTCCGTTGATCCCATTGTCCATCGCGCGAAGGTTCGCCTCATCCGGATACTTGCCATGGGTCCGGCATCTTCCTCCCATCTCTTGATCGCGAGGAGGCTCCTTTTCATGGCATGGATGACCTGTCCATGGGCGACCATCTCCACCGCCCAGAACCCGACGGCTGACAGCCTCATGACCGAGATGGGAAGGGTCGAAGGCGATAGCGCACGCATCGATGTGATGAACAGGATCATCTACGAAGTGCCCACGCTCACTCAGGAGCAGCGCATCACCTATACCAAGGCCATTCTCGATCTGAGCAAGAAGCGGGGCGACCACGTGCTGGAAAGCGTGACCACTGCGGAACTGGGCTACTTGCTGGTCTTTAGCGGCAACAGCTTGCAGGGCACTGAACTCGCCTACACCGCCTTGGATATGGCGCAGCACCACGAAAATGCACAAGCTTTGGGCATCATCTACATCGACTTGGCCGCATGCATTGAGGATTCCTCCAAACGCATAGCATACCTGCGGGCGGGCCTGGCAGCTTCGGAGCGGGCCGGAGACCCTTACACTGGAGCATCGGCCTTGCTCAATCTGTCCTACTTCTTCATGAACAGGGATGTGCGCGATTCTGCTTTGTACTATGCCCAGCGCGGCTATGAACGAACCCTTGAAGTGAAGTCCAATCGCTGGTTCCCGACCGCTGGGCTCTGGATGCTGGCGGTGATCCATGACGACATGTATGGGGATGGGGTGATCGCAAGGGAATACCTGAAGAAGGCGTTGGCTGTTCCCGGTGCCATGGAACATCCCATTGCGTACATGCGGTTGTACATGACCATGTCCAAGTTCCAACTAACCGATGGACGCGTCGATTCGGCCTTGCACTATGCGAACCTGATAAGGGATAGGAAGGACTTGTTGAGCCCATTTGAAGTAGTGGAGATGTATGGCTTGTACAAGCAGATCTATGACACCACGAACGCGGACAGCGCCTTGAAGTACTATCGGCTCGCCGAGACGGCCCAAGCTGCTCTTGAGGGGACAAGGAACCGCCAGCAGGCCGCGCTGTTGCAGATGAAGAAGGAGATGGAGCTGGACCATCAGGCCACCGCCCGCTCGCGCAACATCCAGTTCGGCATCATCGCCCTCATCGTCATCACACTGGGCATCTTTCTGCTCATCTTCAGCAGGACTTCCGTCGTGGGCGCCAAGGCCATCAAGAACCTCTCGCTCATCGCGCTGCTGTTGTTCTTCGAGTTCATCAACCTGCTGTTGCATCCGTTCCTGGATCGCATCACGAACCACTCGCCGATCCTGATGCTGCTGTGCATGGCCGCCATCGCCGGGCTGCTGATCCCGCTGCACCACCGCATGGAGAAGCTCATCACCAACATGCTCGTATCGAAGAACAATCGT
>JADJDP010000045.1 GCA_016702645.1 Flavobacteriales bacterium | reverse complement strand
GCGTGCGGTCCAGATCGATGGTCGTGTTCAGCAGGCCATCGTGCAGCGGCAACCTCTTACTCACTACCAGATCACCTTGCGCATTGAGGATGTCCAACTGCACTACGCTCGCTCCCCCCTGGGGCATTGCGCACGGATACGGTGAGGTGTTCGCCATCACACGGGTTCGGGAGAACACTGACGGACATTTCGGCCCTGCCCACCAGCGCCGAGGCTTGCACCACGTTCCCTGTGGCACTAAGGCCACCCACAGAAACATAGAACTCCCCATTGTTGTGCGGGTCGCGTGCCCATGCATCGGTGGCCAGTTCCACGCGCACACGACCGTTCACAGGGATGCTCGCCAGGGTCTGGGATAGACCAGCTTCCCAATGAAGGCCAACCTCGTTGAAGCTCGTCATGCCAACGACCGTATAGATGCGGTAGCTGGTGGTGCCGACCGTGTGGATGCCACCAGAGGGAGAAACAAGGGCGGCGGCTCTGGTCGCATCGTCCTGCAAGGGCGTCCCGAACGAGGCGGAAGTTTCATTTTGTCCCAGGCCAAGGTGAAGGAGAGATTGGACAGTACACCATCGAGATCGGTAGCTGGTGTCACGCGTATTTCGAGCGCGCCGTCCTCGGCTTCGTACAGACCGATATCAACGCTCTGTTGAGCGCTGGCAGCGATGTGGAAGGATGCGATCGGGGACAGAAGGGCGATGCGGGCGTTGATCGTGTGCGGTCGGGTTTCGTCTGGACTGCGGGGTTCAGGAAGTTGTTCGAAGCGTTGCGCCGTGGGCACGGTTCCTCCGATGTTCACCAGGATCGGATCGCGATCATTGAAAGGACCGGTGTATTTCACATCGCTGTCCAAGTTCACATCCTCGGTTGCGTAAACGTTGAATACCACGTTGGTGGGCGGTGCCTCCAATGCGCGCAGGACAAGGTCACGGTCGTTGTCGGAGCCGGTATAGCGGATGCGCTTGTCGTGCAGCGCGTTCCCGGCCCAAAGTACCCGCCTTGTGCCTATGGTCTTGATCGCATCACTCCGTAGGTCATAAACGCGGTCGAGGTGAAGTCCACGCTCGTGGGCGCAGCGGATAGCGCAAGGGGTGAGGCTGTCATCACCCCGAGGTGGTTCCGGTGGCGGACCACGACGTGATAGGATCCGTCAGCCACGAGGGTCGGCACTAACATCGCTGCCCCGTTCCTTGTCACAACATCGCCATCCCGTTGCACCAGCGCCGCACATCGCGCAACTATCAGGGTGGGGTCGTTTCATCGCGGAGTTCGATCAACACCCAATCCACGATGGCATTGTCCGGATCGCTGGCCGCGAAGAGGCCAGGAGAAGCCGTTTCATTCCCGACGTAGTTGAACGGTGCCACGGAATAGGGCTGTTCCACGGGCAGCAATCCGTCGAACCGTAGATCGTCCTTCATCCGCTCGGTCGCCTCCTCATACGGACCCTCCAGCAGGACCCGCATGCTCACCTTCACCACGGGTACCACCGTTATCATTTGCGTGAAAGTGGATGCGTTGCCGCAGAGATCCGTGAATGTCCAAGTGCGGGTGCGCACATAGGAGCATCCGGTACCTACGATATCATCCGCCGTGAGAACCGGGGCTGGCGGCTGTGTGCAGTCGTCCGTGGCGGATGGTTCGAAGGCAAGTGCAGCAGCCAGTGCTCCGGTGTCGGGACATTCCAAGGTGGCGTCCATGGATCCAGGGACATTGCTCACTACCGGTGCCGTTCCGTCCACGTGCGTGGAGTATGTCACCGAAGAGCTGTTGCCATGCGCGTCCTCGGCCGTAACGGTGATGTCCGTTGCGCAGGGACCTGTGAGCGACGCGCTGTACGTGATGCCTCCAGTGCAATTGTCCGTGGCCGAGGTGGCCGCGAGCGCCGCGCTCTCTGCCGCACCGGGATCCGTGTAGCAAGCGGCGATGCTTCCGCTGTGATGACCGGCGCGAGGTCGTCCACCACCGTTACCTGCGCACGCATGTGTTGGTGCTGCCATCCGGGAAGGCAAGTGTGAGCGTCACGGGCACCACGCCGATGTCCGCGCAGGAGAATGAGGTCTGGCTCGCAGAGGCCAACACAGCGCCGCAACTTGCGTGAACGCTTCCGTGCAGGTCCGCTGGCAACAGGCTCGCCGTACCGCTGGAGTTCAACGCGCGTTGCAGATCGTTGCAAGTGAGCGGGGGATGCGCGATCGCGGTGGTCTTGCCAGCGATGTAGCCGTTGTTGCGTTCGTAGCCGCTCAGGCTGATGAACCATTGCAGGTTCTCGTTGTCCTGGAACGCATTGTCCAATACCTGGAATTCCACGCAGCTACCGTGGGTTCACGTAGGGTACGGAAGAGGGTTTTCCACACCGGAGGTGAAGGCATCCGCAGCACCCAAGGGAACGAAGGGCGCAATGGTGCTGAAGGTGGCATACGAGAAGCCGCCATTCGTGGTGGTGCCTTCGTACAGTATGCAAGCCTGCAGGCGCTGGCGATGGTGGGGCTGACATACGCTGCGCTGCTGCCTGTGATGGAGACACCGGATGTTGTGGGCCAGCGCACGGTGATCACGGTTGCGGTGAGCAGACCGGTATAGTTGGCGTTTGGCAGCAAGCGTACTTCCAACTCGTTGTTGCTGGTGCCCACGATGCCGAGCTTCACGAACGGGAAGGACTCAGCACTGTCACACACGCCGTTGTTGTTCGTATCCACATCCATCAGGCCGCAACCGCAAAGGCCGGGCTCGGTCTTCAATGGATCGTTGGGACAACCATCAACGCAATCGCTGGTGCCGTCGCTGTCGGGATCACTGCGTTCTCGTCGACGTCCCCATCGCAGTTGTTGTCGATGCCGTCGCACAATTCCGATGTGCCAGGGTTCACGGCGTTGTTCTGGTCATCGCAATCACCAACGAACGGCGCAAAGCCCATGGGTTGGGTACACGCTACCATGGTGGTTTCCGGTATACCGAAACCATCACCGTCCAGATCGTAGAACCAAATAGGGCCATCCTCGTCGAGTTGTCCGTCGCAATCGTTGTCCACGTCGTCGCAGACGTCATCTGAATCGGGATGGATGGTAACATCGTCGTCATCGCAGTCGCCACCGGAGGTCACATAGCCTGGTGGTGCGGGACAAATGCTCATTTGCGAGGCATCGGTACCGTACCCGTCGCCATCCAGATCCAAGTAAACGGTGAGGAGCGGCGCATCTTCATCCGCTTGTCCATCGCAATCGTTGTCGAGCCCATCACAGAGCTCCGGTGCGTTCGTGTAGATGCTCGCATCGGCATCGTCACAATCCTCGAAGACATACGCGCCATCGTTATCGTTGTCGATCAGCCCGGTGCAGTTCTCATAAGCCGCGTTGCACGGTGAATGTTCCGGCATTGCAGGCAGGCAGCACTGTTGGGGTTGATCAGACATGGCGTGCAGGTGGAATAGACGCACACGATGTACTGGGCTACACAGTCGGCGCAATCGGCGCCGATGGAGAGTTCCCCTTCGAGGCAGATCGACGTACAGTTCGTTGCGTTCGCTCCTTGCCCAAAGCACGGTCCGAAACAGCCACTGGCCGTAGCGAAAATGTCAGGGTCGGAAAGGATCAAGGCCTGGTCCGCCGGTGCGCAATCCGGGCAGGGCAAAGGGCCGCCGGGATATTGCTGGGCGTTGTTGTCGTTGCAATCCAGGTTGTTAGCTACACCGGGAACACCACACGCGAGGATCACGCTTGGGTTGCCGAAGCCATCACCATCGTTGTCCGCGAAAGCACCGCCCGCTTCGTCCAACTGACCATCACAATCATTGTCGGCACCATCACAGACTTCCACCGCGCCGGGGAATATGGCTTGGTTCTGGTCATTACAATCCGCCGGGGCGAAGTAGCCATCGTTGTTGGCGTCGGTGAGCCGGTTGCATGCGATGAACTGAACTAGGGCATCCGCTCGGCGCGGCGTTGCATTCGAGGGCATGGGCACAGCACTGATGCCGTGACCGCAAGACATTGGCTACAGCTGGCTCCCATGGGCAGTTCGGCGAAGGCGCATCGAGGCACACTAAACTGGCGGCTGGGTCGCCGGGGTCGTTACAGTTCAAGCACTGCAAAACCGTATTGACGTACGGGCCGGCGGCATCGCCCTGCACATGAAGATTCTGGGATAGCGCCACCTGGCTGGCAAGGCCGCATCCGTCACATCCTTGTTCGGGAAGATGGGTTCGCGTCGGTATCATCACAGTCCAGGTCGTTCGCAACACCCACCACATTGCATGCGAGCGGTTGCAGCGGATCGCCATAGCCATCGCCGTCACTGTCCGCAAAGAGTCCGAGACCGTCATCCACGGTGCCATCGCAGTCGTTGTCCAGTGCGTCACATAGTTCGGGCGCGCCAGGATACTGGGTCGCGTCCCCGTCGTTGCAATCGTTGCTATTGCCGACGCTTCCGGGCGTGCCGCACGCCAAGGGCAGGTTCACATCGCCGAAGCCATCGCCATCAGGATCAGCGAAGGCGTTGATGCCGTCGATGTTGCCATCGCAATTGTTGTCCGCGCCATCGCGGATCTCAATAGCATTCCGGGTTGATCGTAGCATCCTGGTCATCGCAATCCGCAGGCGCGAAGTAGCCATCGCCGTCGGCGTCGAGCAAGCCCGTGCAGGTTTGAAAGTCGGCCAGCGCGGCGGCCATGCACGGTGCGGCGCATGGGCCATTGGCGAAGATCGTCTGGATGTACACGCCGATGCACTCGCCACAGCTCGGTCCCACGGGGATCGCCGTTTGGAAGCAAGCTTGGAAGCAGGCCTCTACCGCAGTGGGGTCACCAGCGCCATTGCAACCGACGCCGCAGGTGATGATCGCGTTCATGTAAGGCCCGCTGAGCGACCCGTTGGATACATGCAGGTTCTGCGACATGGCCAATTGGTCAGCGGCCGAGCAGCCGATGCAGTTGAAGCCGACCGTGCTTCCGGGGAAGGCATCTGGGTCATTGTCGTCACAATCCTGGCTGTTGGCCACGCCTGGCGTATCGCACGGCAGCGGCTCCAGTGGATCACCGTAGCCATCACCGTCATTATCCGCGTATTGCTGTCCCAGGCCGTCATCCACCTGCCCGTTGCAATCATTGTCCAGGGCCATCGCAGATCTCGATGTTGCCCGGGTAGACGGCCGGGTTGGCATCATCGCAATCGATCGGTGCAAAGGAGCCATCGTTGTCCACATCCTGCAAGCCGCTGCAGTCGCTGAACCCGTCGCCACAGGTGGAGCTTTGAATGCACTGCTGACAGGCCGGGCTCCCTGGTCCACTTGGCAGGGACAGGTGGCGAGCAGGCAGTACTGATAGGGCTGCGGCAATCCGCGCATGATTGGCTGGAGGCCGTTGTCCGCAATGCAGTCCCCGAGGCATTGCTGGGATCGGCCGCGCTGTTGCAGTTCATGATGCACTGCTGGTCCGGATAGGTCGCGAAGGGGTTGCTGGCCAACAGTGCGAGGTCAACGGGAGAACATTCCGTGCAGCCTTGTCCCGGGAAGATGTTCGCGTTGGTATCGTCACAGTCATAGCTGTTGCCGACAGCGCCCATGGGTTGAGTACAGTTGCCTATCGGCGCACCGGATGCTCCATACCCATCGCCATCCGCATCCACGAACCAACCTTGAGGAAGCGTCACCAGCGGATGGTATCGTCGCAATCGTCGTCGTTCGTCGCACCGGTTGAGCCACAAGCGAGCTGGAATTGGCGGCATCGCCAAAACCATCACCGTCCGGATAAGCGTCGATGCTCAGTTCGATGGCACCGTTGCAATCGTTGTCCAAGCCATCGCACAGTTCGGGTGCGCCGGGGAAAACTGTGTCGTTCGCATCATCGCAATCACCTGTGCATGGAGTGAAGCCATCGTTGTCGTTGTCCTCGGCCTGGTTGTCGTCCACTGTGCCGTTGCAATCGTTGTCGAGGCCGTCACAGATCTCCGGAGCGGTTGGGTAAACAGTGGGGTCGGCGTCGTCGCAGTCGGTGTTGTCCGTGGTCGAAGTCGGATCATTGCAGGAACTCGGGTTGTTCGGGTCCCCGAAACCATCTCCGTCAGTATCCGCATAGCGTGCGGGGAAACCTTCGTCGATGATGCCATCGCAGTCATTGTCAGCGCCGTCGCAAACCTCTGTACCGTTCGGATTGATGGTGTCGTCGGTGTCGTTGCAATCACCGGTACACAAGGTGAAGCCATCGTTATCCGCATCCACCAGCGCATCCTCGTCGATCGATCCATCGCAATCGTTGTCGAGGCCATCGATCGTGCATCCTTCCGGTGCATCGGGGTAAACGGTCGCATTGTTGTCGTTGCAATCGAACGGTGCGGAAGCTCCCGTCTCCATCGGCATCCTGCAGGCCGAGCATGCCATGAGGCGGCGTCGCATCCTGCGGCCTGTCGGCATTGGATGCACGCTGTGCTGTTCGGGTCCGTCTGGCATGCGGGGCAGGAGATGGCCGCGCAATACTGGAACTCCACCACGCAGGTGGCGCATGCTTCCGTGATCCCGGCCTGTACGTAGCAGTTGGTCAGGCAGGGGACCAGGTTGTTCAACTGGCTGCTGTAGCAGTTCTGGACGCACGTTTGGGTCGGTTGAGTGCTGGCCAACAGCAGGGTGATATCCGCTGGTGTGCAACCCGTACAACCTTCATCTATCTGTCCGTTGCAATTATTGTCGAGGCCATCGCAGATCTCAAGCGCTGGTTCGCCAATGCTGGTGGTGAGTCCATCCGTGGACAGGAATTCGATGGAATTGAAGAGTTGGGCTTGCGGGTTCATCTCACTGAAGGTCACCATAGTGCCTCCAGTGATCCCAGAAGTGACGATCGCGACTTCCACGCATCCATCACCCAAGCAAAGGATCACGCTCCCAATGCCCGGGCTGAATACCGACTCAAAGATCTCGCCCGTGTAGGTGCTACCACCGTTGGTGATAAAGTATTGGACGGTAAGGCCAACGCTCCAATCGAGTGAGAGTATCGCGCGGTTGTACAGCAATGGGTTTGTGTCGTCACAATCGCCAGGTGTCGTGGAAGTACCCGCGATTGGTGTGCATGAATAGGTTGGGTTCGAAAAGTTGCCAATGCCATCACCATCCGCATCTGTGTACCAGTAGAACTCTTCATCTTCCAGACCGTCGCAGTCGTTGTCCAGGTTGTCGCGAGTTCAGGTGCGCCAGGATGCCCCGGTCTCTGTTGTTGTCATTGCAGTCTCCGTTGTCGATCGCAGCGCCTACAGTTCCGCAGAGGCACCGGGTCATTCGGGTCACCGTAACCGTCACCATCGCTGTCCGCGGGCTTTGGGGTGGGCCATCCTCATCTATCTGTCCATAGCAATCATTGTCGATCCCGTCCCCATTGAGGCAGACATCGAGCGCAACTGGTGAGATGCTTGGATCGGTATCGTCGCAATCGCCGTTGTTCACCACCGCGCCGGGAAGGAACAGTCGACCTGATTGTTGATATCGCCGAAGCCATCCCCAGCCAGGTCGGCATAGGCCC
>JADJDP010000044.1 GCA_016702645.1 Flavobacteriales bacterium | reverse complement strand
GGCTACGGCTAGGGCACCTACGGCACCGGCCCCCATAGTTATCCATCCGGTGTTGCGTTGTTGGTCGGCTTGTGCCATGAGATCCTGCGGGGTGTGGTATTCCATGGGCTCAGTGTTGCGCTGGGCGTGGAGCGTTAGGCAGCATGTCATACACAAGATGGTCAGGTAGCGCATGGGTGGAGCTTATGGTGAAATGATCCAGTCGCATAGTTGCCAGGTGAAACGAACGACCTCCCATGTCAGGCGGGCTGCAATAGTCAGCACCACCGTCGAGGCGATGGAGAGGGCTATCATCGTAGTCCATTTGAGCAGTTGCTTTCCGAGGTTGTTCATGCGAAGGTAACGGGCAGGCGGGGGTGGGGGGGGTTGGCGTCCTCGAAGTACATCGGCTTGCCTGCGGCCTGTTTCATCCTGTCGGTATCGTAGATCGTATCACCCACTTGCTTGATCCGTTGGTCCAGTGTCCCCCACGGCGCGTTCCTCGTTCCCCGGTTGCCGGAGTAGTACCCGGCGTGGTAGCACTTGGGGGTATGGGGATACAAGATAGGCAATAGGTTATTGACCTGTATTCTGCGGATCAGTCCGTCTTGCTCTGTCCACGTTGCTCCCCATGGGTTGTGGGTGAACTTGGAACGGATGTAGGTCTGGGGCTGGTTGAAGTAGGCGGCGGTGGCGTGGGGTAGGATGTGGTCGTGGATCACGCGGGCGGAAAAGGCCACGCCGATGGATCGGTAGGTGCCGTGGGATCGGTAGTGCGTGGTGCCGTCCGGGGCTGGGCGTTCGTGCTCCGGGGTGTTGGTGTCCGCGCTGGCGATGGTGCAGAAGTTAGGGCTCTGCTGGGCTTCGTTGTGCCAGGTGAAAAAGTCGGGGCCTACGATCACGTCATCCTCGACCATGTAGACCGTGCCTTGTGGACCTGCCATTGCGGCGGCGTGGAAGTACCCTTTGAGCAGGTTGTACGATTGGCGGGAACGGAAGGGATAGGGGCAACGCTCAGGGGGTACGATGTGCGAGCGCATGGAATTGAAGCCCGCTATCACCTCTAGGTTTTCGCGGTTGAAGCCGTAGTCTGGCTTGAAAAGGAAGGTGATGTCTTCGATGCCCGTTGCTTTGGATATGTTCTGGAGCGTGTGGTATAGTAGCTCCGGGCGGTTGAAGATGGGGACCAGGCAGACGTTCATATCGCTCGGATCACTTCGGTGAACGTCAAGTTGAAGGCTCGTCCCTAGCCATCCATTCCTTCCTGGCCTCGGGGTCAGGCGCGTATACCTCACCCCATGCCTGCCGGATCGCTTGGGCTAGGTGCTGCGGGGTGATGATCGCCAAGGATGCGAGGGTCTGGCGCTTGTAACTCATCACCGGGCAGAGGTACTTGGCCCCGAAGGTATTCATCGGGGCGTGATTGGTGGTCACGATATTGGCACCCACGCAAGCCGCTTCATTGATCGCATGGCCAAAGCCTTCGTATTGGCTGGGCAGGACGTGGATCAATGCCTCGTTCTGGACCTGGATCACCGCGTCGGGGGTGAGTGTGGCCCGCGTGTGCGAGACGTTGGCCGGGATGTTGTGTAGCCCCGTGGGCCGATAGATGGTCAGCGGGATGTCCGGGATCAACGCCATGGCCTGAATGAGCGTGTGCGTGCTCTTCAGTGGGGACCGACCCGCTAGGTGGATCATCCGCTTATGGCGCGGGTGTCCCGGTAGATGTCCGGCGATGTCCATCCCGTCATGATGGGCGATAACCCTTGGCGCGATAGGATATCCGCTGCGTCCATGGTCTTTGCGCATACCACCTGGCACCGCCTCATCGCCGTTACCATCGTGCCGGGGCACCATTCGACGTTAGGGATGGCGATATCTACACGGGATTGCCTAAGGTTCTTCGGGTAGATGTGCTCCAGGTGGATCGAGATATCCGCGCGCCCTTTCGCCGGTCGGCTCGGGGCTATACGCTCCACCGTGTAGCCGCACGCCTCTAGGATGGGTCGCACCACCGCGAAGTCACGGGAAAGGCCGAAGCCGTTATCGTTGCAGAAGACGCGGGCGATCACCGTTTTGAAAGAAGATTGATGAGTGATCCATCCTTGCTTTGGTGGATCAACACGGTTTCAGGTCCGATCTTGTCTAGGTCGTGCGGATACCACCGGCGCTTACCAAAGACCTGCTGGATGGTCTTGGCCTGTCTGGACTGCGGGAAAACTTCCGGTGCAGCATACGCATCGAACGCCTGCCCCTTCCCTCTTCCAAAGAAAGGAATATCCGGAGCGGTGTGCGAGTTTGCCAGCATAGGCGAAAGCTCTTTCCAGTTGGGAGGGTAGACGGCAACCCCCGCAAGGTGTGGGATGGCGTGTGCGGCCTCTAGGTGCCCCATGAAAGGCTTGTCGCATGTCGCATACTCTTCAGAGATAGCATCGAACCATCCCGGCTTCGTGGGTATGGCGTCACTCTCTAGCCAAAGCAATGGCTCCCCAGGGTAAAGCCTGCCCGCCTCTTCCATAGCTAGGACGAAAAGGTGCGAGGCGCTGCCTGGGTAGCCTCTCTCATGGACGGGGGCCTCGTGGAATGAAATGGTGAACGATGGAATACTTCGCGCGATGTGATTCCGCATCCTTTCGCTTACCCGTGGCGACAAAAAGACCAGCAGCCTATTATGTCCGTCCTGCTCTTCGGGTAGATTGGACGTGTGGCGGAACCACATGCTCGCCTGCATGGTGTCCTTGTGCGATATGCCCAGCACTCCGATCATTTCCGCGCGATGATGTCGAACTGCGTTCCCCCTTCAATGCCGTCGATATGCTTGTAACCTCGCAGCTTCAACCAACCGTAGATGTCTTCCGGGATAACTCCCTGCCGATCCAAAGCGCCAAGGTTGATCTCTAGGACCAAGACCGGGTTATGCCTTGGCGATGGTCTGCCATGCCCCCTGAAGGATGCTGAACTCCAAGCCCTCTGCGTCGATCTTGATAAGGTCGCAAGCGTGCAAACCATAGCTATCCAGCGTGGTCACTTCTACATCCGTTCCGCTCACAAGGGAAGGCGGCGCCCGCGTTCGGGCTTTGGCTCACCGACATTCTACCCGGAGCGGATGAAAGGCCCTTGTTGATGCACTCCACATGCCCATGTCCCTGCATGTTCCTTGAAAGGGCCTCGAATGTAATTGGGTTGGGCTCAAAAGCCAGAACTCTTCCGGTGGTAATAGGGTTGCCTTCTGCGTCATTCCCTAGCACAGCCTTAGCGTAGGCGTGGGTGTGATCTCCGATGAACGCACCCACATCCACAACGGTCATGCCCGGTTTGATATACGGAAGGACGCGCGGCAATAGGTGCCCATCGAAGTCTAGCCTTCCGTGCTGTTCAACCCACCGGCTTATATGGGTGTCGTTGGTGAGCACCCAGATCCCCCGGTTGGTGGTGCGTAGTTGTTGCGTGGTGTCCTGTGATAGCATTTGGTCGATGGCTTCTTTGTGATCTGTGGCGGGGCGGTGGCTCCAAAATTGGCGGGTGGAATGAAATCCCTTCGGCCATTGGTCGCGGTTGCGGTCCACCCACCAGTAAAGTTCGTGCTGGGCCTCAAAGGCAATAGCTCCCATCGCGTTGAACTCGCTGAATGAGGTGTTGCCACGCTTGGCGCACTCTTTCAAATACTGCTCAACCGGCTTGCCTGTGTGGTCTTCGATCCATTGCCGAACCCTTGGGTATGTCCGTCGATCCACGATGAATGGGAAACCCTCCATGAACTCGCGTTCGCACTGAAGGCCCGTTGCCTTTTGGGTGGGCACTTGCCAAGGTACCTCCGGTCCTAGATCGGAATACCAGCACCACAGCCACGAAGGTTTGCCATTGACGAAGTAGTCATCCACATGGGTCGGGCGGTCGATGAACACATCGCTATCTATGTGGATAATGAAGTCGGCGTCCGAATAGGAGTCGGCGTTCAGCTTGACCCATTGCTGCCATAGGTACCCAGCACCCGGCCATCCATGGATCTTGTGAACAAAAATGTATTGGGTATCAATCTCATTCCAAAACGAGGGCTTCACCCCGTCTTGAAATACGACGTGGATGTGCCGATATCCATTTAGGTTTCGGCACACAACCTCTAGTGATCGCCTGAACCATTCGTGATCCTTTTCATGGGTCACGTAGAGAACGTCTACGGTCATGCTGGAAAGCCTAGTGCCTTGCGGCGTTCGTAGTTCTCTCGGTCCATCTTGTCGTGCTTGTTGTTGGCTTGGTAAAGCGGGTCCATCTTGGCCGTTCCCCATCCGGGGTGCATGTGCCTGAAAAGAACCTGATCCGATCGCCACAGCTTGCCCCAGCCCCTCTACTTGGTGCTGTTCGTTGTCTGCCCACAGGCTTTGATAGCAGGGGTGGTAGATGTAGCCGAACCGGTCGAACGACCTGGCCCATCACGGGCAACGTGCATAGCCTGTCTTGATGCCCATCGGGATACCAAATGCACCCGTCCGTATCGGGGAAGTGGGTAGCCATGTCCTGTCTGATGATATCATCCCAGCCCTGTACTTGGCAGAGCATATCATCGGAGGCTAGGACTACGATATCCCACTCGGGGTACATGCGCTTGTCGAATTGCTGGCCCCATTCATTCATCCCCGGTTACACGCTTCGATCTTTGAGGCGCGGGGCCTTCGATAACGCGCCGCGTGTTGGTTCAGCCAATAGTGTGGCACCGTGAGATCGTCCGTATCAACAGCGAAAAGGAAGTTTGGCCGGAACGTTGCCTTGTTGAGCATCGCCAGCACCGCGTCCTGAAGGCGGGCGGGGCGCTCCCTGCTGGGTAGCTTGACAAGAACATTCATCTTCCAAGCGCCTTATCTCTGAGCCGTTCGATCGTCTCCCCTACTGGTTGACGTCCTTAGCCGTGCGGGCTTTGGAGGATAGGCCCATGCAAGTACCGGCACGCTCTTTCCAAGGGTTAGGATAGGTGCGGGCTTCCCCCCCTTCACAGGGATATCCTTACCAAGTACTTTGTCGGTGCCGAACTTCATGCGGTGGCGGCTTGTTCTGAGGATCTCGATCACCAACGCGCCGAAGGTCTTCTTTCCCTTCTTGGCCCGCTTCTTTAGCCGGTCCTTGGTTCCGGTCTTCGGGTACCCCTCTACGCGGTCTCGTTTGTTCAGGTTGTACGGCATGGGGTCAAAGGTACGGAACCGTTCCGTATATTGCAAGCGGTCCCGTCCTAACCGTTCGTAACATATTTTGGAGCGGGTCCGTACCCTG
>JADJDP010000043.1 GCA_016702645.1 Flavobacteriales bacterium | reverse complement strand
GGGCCCAGAATGAAATGGCGGGCCTTTAGCCGCATGCCGCAATGGGTCCGGTTGAGCGATCGGTTAGGCGGCACTCGCGGCACCCTTGTTTCCCCTGTTTCTCCACAAGAGAAATAGTTCCTTTGGGTCTGCAGGCATGGTTTCATACTGTGCTGCGGTTGGCGGTATCTTGATCCAAGGTAAAGCGCTTCTGACATACAGATGAGCAACTGGCACAAACTTCTTGTGGTTGACTAGAGTACCAGGCCGAAGTACGGCAAACTTCGGAAACTCAGGTGGTTCAGTCCATAGATCTGTATCGCAACGCGGGCAATACTTGCTGACGCGTTGGCGCCCTGATCCTAGAACTGAGGTTCTTGTATCCGGCACACCTGCAGTCATGTGCAGCGCAACTTTCTCGACCCACATCGACAGTCGAAGGGCTCCCATTGATCGGCGTTGACAATCTGTGCAGTGACACGCATACAAGGTAAGTGGTTCGCCCCGAAGTTCGAACTCTATGTCTCGACAAAGGCAATGTCCCAGTTGCGCTTGAGTCACGGAAACCTTTCGTTGTGCCGCCTAACGTTTGAGCTAACCGGACCGTTGCGGTATGTGGCTAAAGGCCCAGAATGAAATGGCGGGCCTTTAGCCGCATGCCGCAATGGGTCCGGTTGAGCGAATGGTTAGGCCTCAGTGCGCTTCACGCAACTTTTGAGCGTGGGCCACGCTTGTGATTCGGCTGCGAATCCAACATCTCTTTGACCAATTCAAAATCATTCGTAGTTGAAAATATGTATCGCTCGCTCCAAACCACCTGCAGAGAATTGAAGTTGATAACGTTTTCTGGTGTGTACTGCACAATTCCTCCGTTCAATAATGCTTTGCTCATGAACAAAACCCCAGTTGGATCTGCCGCAGATGCGATTGCACTTGGTCCTCCATCTCTTACCAGTGCTGCCGCACCACGGTGAACTTGGTCAGTGAGTGATGGGCACCACATTGCAAGTGCACGCGACGGTGATAGCGGAAAATATATCTCTATTCCAGGGGACTTAAGTCCAAGATTGCCCCTGTATGGACTATCGATGAAATTCTGGCGAGTTAATGGATTGTCACTAAGCAGAAAGGCGTGCTTGCGATTTGTGGCGGCGAGCACCCAATCCTTATCAAGAAAGTGGCGAGCGTAAGTTTCTGGCGCATCAAGAATTATTCTTGCGGTTTGTTCCTTGGTTTCATTCTCGGTATGGTCCTGTATCAGTTGTTCAGCTTGTGATCCCGGTTCAACTTGATCGCCAGATTTCGCGAAATGCTCTCTGAGCATCTTGGGAAAGGCATTCCATTCTTCTCGGAATGTCTTTGTTCGAGTAAGCTGCACCGATAGGAATGAGGCGAGAAGTAGTCGTTCTTCGACCGAAAGATGTGAGACTGAATCGGCGGCGAGTATGCTACTGATGACCTTCTTGGCCTCCGCTTCAAGTTCGCCTAGCCATGGTTCCAGTGAGTTCAACTCACCGTCAATTTCAAAGTCATAGAAGCGGCTTTCGCTTGCTACATTCTTTGTGTTAGATGGAAAGCTTCTGTTCGTGGACTTGTCGTACACCCACACTTGGTCCTTCTTGCCGTTCCCAAAGTTTCGAAGGAGAAACTGGGGGACGTAGTGTTGGACTTTTGCAATGGTCATAAGCTGCAAAGCATCTCGGTCTGAATTTCTGAGGCCTAACGTTTGAGCTAACCGGACCGTTGCGGTATGTGGCTAAAGGCCCAGAATGAAATGGCGGGCCTTTAGCCGCATGCCGCAATGGGTCCGGTTGAGCGAATGGTTAGCGATCCAATCGGCCCGACGCGCCCGCAAATCGTCCCGAAGAAACTCCTGGCACCGCCGCGGCGTGCGTGGCAAGGTGGAGCGTGGCGCCGGGGAAGACCGGTACGGCAATGGTGCGCAATGCCCGCGGGTTAGCGTGGTCTTGGGCTGCGTCATCGACGTTGGTGAACCGACTGGCCGGTGTGCAGCCGGCTGGGCGGTATCCCGTTTGAGAGTGATCACGACGACGAGCCCGATCCGGCGCCACGTTCCACTTCTCGTTGGAGGGCGCCTTGGCAACACGCAATCGGGAGTTTCAGCCGTCAGGCATTGGAGTTGACCCACCCCAACGCCGCCGGGATCGACATCGGCAGCGCCAGCCACTTCGTGGCCGTGCCGCCTGACCGTGACGACGAACCGGTGCGCGAGTTCGCCTCGTTCACCACCGACCTGCACCGCCTTGCCGACTGGCTTCGCGACTGTGGCGTGGACACGGTGGCGATGGAATCGACCGGGGTGTACTGGATCCCGCTGTTCGAACTGCTGGATGCACGCGGCTTCACGGTGCTGCTGGTCAATGCCCGGCATGTCAAGAACGTCTCGGGCCGCAAGAGTGACGTGCTGGACTGCCAATGGCTGCAGCAGTTGATGAGCTATGGCCTGCTGCGTGGTGCCTTCCGCCCCGACGACCAAGTGTGCGTGCTGCGCGCCCTGGCCCGCCAGCGCGCCACGCTGCTGAAGACCCAGGCGCGCAGCGTGCAGCACATGCAGAAGGCGCTGGTGCAGATGAACATCCAGCTGGCCAACGTGATCGCCGACGTGGCCGGCGCCAGCGGGCAGGCGATCCTGCGCGCCATCGTGGCCGGCGAGCGCAACCCGTACGTGCTGGCGAGCCTGAAGAACTGCCGCGTTCGTGCCACCGAGGAAGAGATCGCCCGCAGCCTGCAGGGCACTTGGCGCCGAGCACCTGTTCGCGCTGCGGCAGGCGCTGGACGCGTTCGACTTCTGCGGCAAGCAGCTTGCGCAGTGCGACGAGGAAATCGGAGGCGCAACTGCAGCGGCTGCACATCACTGCGGTCGAGCCGGACAAAGGCGAGTAGCGCAGCAAGGCCCGCAACGCGCCGAAGTTCGACCTGCGCACGCGGCTGTTCCAGATGTGCGGCGTGGACCTCACGCGCATCGACGGCATCGACGTGACCACCGCGCTGGTGGTCGTCAGCGAGATCGGAACCGACATGAGCCGATTCCCGACGGACAAGCACTTCGCGTCGTGGCTGGGACTGTGTCCGGGCACGAAGATCACCGGTGGCAAGGTGATGAGCAGCAAGACCAAACGGTGCGCGAACCGAGCAGCACAGGCGCTGCGGCTGGCGGCTGCGGCATTGCGCACCAGCCAGTCGGCGCTGGGCGCCTATTTCCGCCGGCTGTGCGCCCGCATGGACAAACCCAAGGCGGTGACGGCGGCGGCGCACAAATTGGCGCGGCTGATCTACAGCATGCTGACCAAGGGCGAGGAATACACCGATCAAGGTCAGGCCTACTACGAAGAGCGTTATCGGCAGCGGGTGCTGCACAACCTCAACAGGCGAGCACAGCAGCTGGGCATGGCGCTGGTGCCGACCGCGCCTGCGGTGCAGACGGCCTGAAAAAGTCCTTGTGCGTCAGTCACTTACGGGGAGTTTCTTGAGAGGCCTCACCCGCCAAGCGTAGAGTTTAGAATTGCTGCAACAAGAGTTACGACAACGTTGGGAAGCCATGTGTTCTGGAGTTGGGCAACGAACCCGTCGCGCTTGGCAGAGGTAAGTGTTTGATTCCTTAGCTCTTGGACAATTGATTCAAGAGCGGCCAGAGCCGCAGATGCTTGTGCATTTATTTCCGCATTGGCCTGCTGATTTGCAATCTGAATCTGTGCTGTGGTTGGTGATGACGCGGAGGCTTGGAACCCGATTCCGCCACCTTGCGCTATGCCTACTATACCTGGGCCCCCGGCGCCCCAATTCCGATGGCGCCAACGATTCTAACTGACAACATTGAAATTGGAATTGAGTAGGATTCGCCTGCATAGATTCAAGGATGGCTCTTGATAAGCAACGCAGCTCTTGGGTATTCATACAGTCCTTTTCTGTCAACAAGCGTAAGGGACCATGTGAGGCCTAACGTTTGAGCTAACCGGACCGTTGCGGTATGTGGCTAAAGGCCCAGAATGAAATGGCGGGCCTTTAGCCGCATGCCGCAATGGGTCCGGTTGAGCGAATGGTTAGGCCTCAGGTTTTGCATAGTAATGCCCGGATTTGCGTATGATTGAGTATGCTGCGTTGAATTGAGCCTTGTAGCCTGGACCCAAAATTACTGGGTTCTCAATAATTCCATCACAGACAAAGTGCCCCATGTGCCGAAATACGCCAGCTGTAAACATGGATGGCACTGCATCTACAACTTGATTCATCGGAGTTGTGAGTGCCTTTACGGCGAAGGCGCTCTGAACTTCCTTATCAAGAAATATAGCGGCGGTCTTTGTGTGCCTAAGAAAAACCCATTGCGAGACGTTAATTGATCGTATGACCAGTAGAACATCGGAATCGATCGATTTGCCTATGGTTGAAAGTTCGCTAATGGACCTCTCGAGTAAGCTTGAATGCGAAAAAATCTCTTTCCTCGCTTTCGCTAAATCGCTGATTATTGAACTGGTATGTTCAATTCCTACAAGGTCCAACGCCTTTAGTAGAA
>JADJDP010000042.1 GCA_016702645.1 Flavobacteriales bacterium | reverse complement strand
TTTTACCCATTCCCGATACCTCGTCGGCGAGATTACACACGCCTCCATTGAGCCCAAAAAGCTCGAACATGCGTGGCTTCTACCGAAGTCGAAGAGCCGGTAGAGCAGGTATCGCGGCGTTCTCCTCTTCGAGAATGCCATTTAGATGTTGGCGCGGCACCCACCCGATAGCTCCGTCCTGCTCGCCGCCCGTGCGATGTTTTGCTTACCGGCCGAGGAATGAGTGATAAAAATGATCGAGGGCATCGATAGAAGGAACGATCCATCAACCCTGGCCTGAGAGCCGCACCGTTCAGCGGAGAGTACAGGACTTGCTGAGCCCTGGAAAGCTCTACCACTAACTTCTTGGGCTCGATCCGAAGCAACCCGTCGTCGAAAAGATTGTGGAGGTCAGCTCCGCAGGAGTCCGTTACCGAGGTCGTGGTCCTGCCCCTCTGAATAAGGAATGATGTGCGCTGCATCGATCACTGCATTGGGCGTGTAATCGGATATCGCGCATCTGCTCGTAAAGCACGAGCAGGCCTTTGTGAAAATACCCCGGCCTTGTCTCGCTTGGCGTGCCTCAAACTGTATGCGATCGATCAATGGTGTTGATGGCTCCGCAGCGATGCTCAAGGGTAGTTCCAATTGCGGCGAGTTGCGCGCTACAGACTTGGCCTGCGTGAGTGCCTGGAGAATGCGCAGGTCAACTCCATCCGGGATCCGATTGATGGAGTTGGTGCGGTTGTTCCTCGGATCGCCGCCAACCGCTTCGAAGCTCAGTCTTGGTGAAAGCTCGTTGTAGACCGTATATAACGGCATTAGCCATGTCTTTGCCATTGCGGGTGTACGCATCACATCCTGTCGACCACGCCCCAGCCAAACGATCTGGTCGTCGCTCCCCGGCGTCACTTTGACTGGTTCGGCCATCATCAAAATGTCATTCGCCTCGATTGCCGCGCCCATTCGTGATTTTCGATACCATACGAGATGCCTGGCCCATCCGAGTAGCCGCATCTCGGTTTCTGCAGTACAACCCATGTCTCATCCGGAATGCTCTGCTGCGAACGAAAGTAGGTGTCATGAATGACCGCAACGGCATCGCCTTCCACACCCTCCACGACAAAGCCTTCGACGCTGCCTCATCACCTTCGACACCGCGCTACGGCTTGTGTGCGCCCCTTCGCTCCGCGACCACTTCGCTGACGCTACCGTGGGCCAGCAGTTCAGGGCCTACGAAGGGAAGCCGCTGGCCATTCCGGTGGAGGCCGCCGGACCGGAGGCCGAGTACCTGGAGTATCACCGGACCAAGGTCTTCGGCCAATAGCCAGGATCAGAACCCGAACTGCACCTGGACGCCTCGAGAGGTTGTCGGGTGCTGGCTAATGCCGCCGGTCCTTGGGCAGGAGCAGTGTCTTGCCAGCGTAAAAAGGACCGATGGCATGGCTGGTGTCGTTCCCGCGCAGGTCAGGTGAGACCAATACGGTCAGGTCGTCCGCAACGTGGCCGATCGCCGATCGAACGCATGGTGCATGCTGGGGCACAGCGCGATGCCGTTGGTGATGGTGTCGTTGTAGGAATCGGCCCAGGGCACGATGTGGCAGGCGTCGATTAGGCTCGCGGCCCGGCTGGTCTGCACGCGCAGGCCGGCGATCGCACAGCGGTAGTCGTACAGTTCGTGGATCTTGCGCTTGAAGGCGGCACCGCGCAGGACCCGCCCCTCCTCCTCATCATCCTGTAATCGCCGCAGTTGTCGGGCCATAAGCCTCGGGGCTATCGTGCGCGATCTGGTACTCCAACGCGCGCAGCTGGTCAGGTAATTCCTGCGGCAGAGCTTGCCCCGTGAAGTACTTCGCCATCAACGTGAGCCGGTCGGCGGCGCGATGTTCCAGCAAGTTGCCAGCGCTGGTACACATCCGTGCAACTCGGCCTATGCTTCGTAGGCGCATCAAGGCGCCCAGGCCTCGATCTCCGTGCCGCGCGCGTCAAAGCATGTTCGAATCCCGGCATGGTGTGCAAGGTCCACAGGCCTGAACGTTCGTTTTTGAGATAGAAGAACGGCATGCAGAAGCGCCGCTGGAAACCGGGCGTTTTCACCAGCGCATCCCAGTAGCCATTGGAAGAGGTCGATCAGTTCGGCCGTTGGGTCAACACGGTTCCTGCTTTATCAACCTCATCGAATGCCTTGAGCACTGCGAGTAACAGGATCGGCTTGTGCGGCGCTCTGCCATTGGCCCGGTTGAGGCGGAGATAGTCGGGCAAGGGCGAGGGTGGCATGCGCAGAAAGATAGGATCCGCTGACACTTCGCGAGCCTGCACCGGCCCAGTAAGCACACACGATCCGCACATGCTCCCCCGCGGGGTCGGGCACGGAGCGTGGCGCCGGCCTGTGCGTTCCCTGCCATGTAACTTCCCGCCTGCAAGTGCGACATTGGTACTATGATGCGTACTTCACTTCTGTTCCTGGTCCCTTGATGGCATGCGGCGTGGCCGGAGGCCAGCAAACACACATCGATCAAGAGCTTGCACTTGTCGCGCAAGGCGCGATCGGGAAAAAGGTCACCGGTGATGGCCAGCTGACGGAGTACGTGCGCCGCATCTTCCAGGACAGCCAAGGCCGCTATTGGTTCGGCTCCAACGGCGATGGCATTCACCGTTACGACCCGGGGTCGGGAGCCGGGCTGCTGGAGGTGTTCATTACCGATGATGGTCTTGCGGGCTCACAGGTCACCGGCATCCTGGAGGACCGCAATGGGCACATCTGGATCTCGACCGACGGCGGTGTGTCCCGGGCATGTGACGGATAGACGTTCGCCACCTACACGACGAAGGATGGCCTGCCCAGCAACGGGTGTTGGAGCATCTTCGGGGCGCGCGATGGCACCATCTGGGGGCACAGCGCCGGACCTTGCCGCTTCGATGGCCATACCTTCACACCATTCGCCCTGCCGATGGGTGAAGCGGCGGTCCCGGACGTCCCGGAACGCTGGGTCTTTTTGCATGGACGCAGGACCGCAAGGGAGATCTTTGGTTCGGGACCGACACGGTGCCTTCAGGTATGATGGTCGTTCGTTCCAATGGCTCACGACGAAGGATGGCCCTGGGGGACAAATCTATGTGCCCTGCATTCTTGTGGGACCGCAAGGACCAGGTCTGGTTCAGTTCGATGACCGGTGGACTGAGCCGTTATGATGGAACCTCGTTCAAGACTTCGCCGCCCCCGATGACATCGGCGACAATGAGGTCTGGAACGTGTATGAGGATCGGCAGGGGAACATCTGGTTCAGTTCCGAGGGCTATGGCGTCTACCGTTACGATGGCAGTTCGTTGCGCAACTACTCCACGAAGCAGGGCCTTGGTGTGCTCGCTGTGCAGACCATCCATCAGGACCGGGAAGGCCGCATGTGGTTCGGCGGTGGTGGCGGGCTGTATCGCCTGGAAGGTGACACGATGAAACAGGTGGAACGGAACGGGCCGTGGCGATGAACACCACCAGGCGAGCGGGAGGCATTGATCGTTCTGGTGGAAGCCATCGGCCTCAGGGCCGAATACGGGGAGTATCACCGGACCTGCCTGCCGAAGGCAGGGCGCGGTGTTCGGGAAGTAACAGGCGCTGCCGGTCGGTCCTCAATGCTGGGCCGTAAGCGACACCCCCGCCAACTCTCTCGCCACTTTCCGGATGCCGACCAGGATGCGTTCGGTCTGTTCCTCCGATGGCATCTTGGCGCTGCTCACGTATTGCGAGAGCAGCGTGTGGTTCGCGTCGATGCGATGCGCCAGTTGTCTTGCGTTGAGCACGCGGTACTGTTTGAAGAAGTAGCGCATGTCCATGAAGAAGTGGATCTCCTTCGTCGTCACCTTCTTGCGTGGTGTGTCGAGCAACAGCCCCAGCGCTTCGGCGGCATTCTTACGCAACTCGTTCAATGTTTCGCCAGTGGTGGCTATGGCGTGGTCCTTCGAGTAGGCGGAGAAACCGGTCTTGGTCCACTCCACGATGAAGGGATAGGGTTTCACCGGTGCGGTTTTCCCGCTGGGGCGGGATGAGGACATCTTCTTCGCGGTCTTCATGGTCATTCGGTTCATAGTCCTGCCTTCTTGATGATGCTGCGTGCCGTGCCCGATGCCAGTTCTTTTGAGCCGTGGTCCGGCACAACCAGTTGGCCTTGTTTGGTCGGGTGTTCCATGAGCACATGCGAGCCGCGTTGCCTGACGACGAACCAACCATCGCGTTGGAGCTTTCGCATCAGTTCGCTGCACTTCATCGTGGTTCTTCTTCGGGGCCGAAGGTAAACAATAGTATACCAGCCGCGCCATTCACGAACGTGTGCGTCGGCTCGACCACTTCGCCGAGGCGCCTGCCTGCCGAAGGCAGGACCGTAAGCCAGAACTTCAAGACCTACGACGGCAAGCCACTGACCATTCCGGCGGAGGCTGCCGGCCCTGCCCGAGTACCCGCCTTCGCTCCGCTACTGCTGACAAAGCCTGGAGTGGTACCGGAACACAGTGTTCGGGCGGTAGCTGTCACCACTATCTTGTCGGAACCTGCCTACCGCAGGCAGGCGCGGTTGACGCAAAGTGCGTTAGCCTGCTGGGGCCGAGCAATGCTGTTGCTCGACCACTGCGGATCACCGGCTCGATCCATCCTATGGCCTAAGCACCCGTTGAGCACGCGGGCCAACGCACGGGATCGATCGGTCCTGCGGGGATGTTGGTGCCGTATAGATTTGCATATATCCACATCCGCACCATGGCAACACGATCGATCGTTTCGTACGCAGCGTTCCTTCTTTTCGCGCTGCAGGCACACACGCAAGCCCCCGACCTGATCTGGGGCCGCAACTTCGGGGGGCTGAACGTCAGTGGTCTCGCAAAGGTCACGCGTTCGTGCATCACTTCGGATGGAGGCGTAGTGAACGCCGGTTGGTTCCTGAACGAGGCTGACCTCGACAACGATCCGAACGCGGAGCAGCTCTTCGACTCCAACGGCTCGGAGAACGGCTTCGTTATGCGCTTGGATCCCGCAGGCCTCACCGAATGGGCCGTGCGTTTCAGCGGCATCGGGCAATGCCGTGTGCTGGATGTTGAACAGGATGATGATGGGAACCTGTACGCGGCCGTCAAGTTCGATGGCTCATTGGATGTGGACCCCGGTGCGGGCTCTGTACTCCTTTATGCAGCGGGAATGGGTGGTGATATGCGCGACATAGTGGTCGTGAAACTCGATGCCCAAGGGCAATACCTCGCCAGCGCACAATTCAGTGATGTGGAGTTCCAAATGGAAGGCGTGATCCTGGAGATCAACTCTGCGGGCCAGCCGGTCGTCGCTTTCATCAGCGATCAGGGGGTCATCCATTCCCACACCTTGTCAGGAGCGGACCTCTCCACCGTCTCCTCCTTCGACTTCGGCAACTTAGGGGTCGGCACCGGCTTCCTCGGCGATATGCAGTTGGACGCGCAGGACAACCAACTCTACGCGGGTCGCTTCTCGCAAGAGTTCAACCTCGATCCGCATCCGTTTGCAGACACACCAGCGTTCGGGACGGGTGACGATCTCTTCTTCTCCAAAGATCAGCCCCGCGGGCCAGCTCATTTGGGCACATACCATGGGCAGCAACAATGGGGAACGACGGAGCGTACTCCATCTGCACGAGCCCCGATGGTGGCGTACTGGTGACCGGCTACGTTGGTGGTATCATGGACGTGGACCCCGGACCTGGGAACGTGAGCATCATCAGCTTCGGCGACCCCGACATCTTCCTGCTCAAGATGAGCGCCACGGATGAGTTCGAATGGTGAAGAGCATCACCAGCACGGGTGAGGACAGAGGCTGGTGCGTGCGCACGGATGCGCAGGGCAAGATCGCGCTCACCGGCTTCATCGGCGCCACCTGCGATGTGGATCCGGGGCCGGCCACCACCACCATCACCACCAGCGCCTCTTCGATCATTACCTGGGAATTCAATGGCGTGGGCGACTTCCTCTGGGCGGCCTACGTGGCACTGGGCGACTATGTGAACAGCCCCGTGCGCGTGGATCACTTTGCCGATGGCGCTCTCCATGTACACGGTTGTGTGGCGGATCTGCAGCTGGATCGCGACCCTTCGGCGGCCGTCGATCTGCTCTATACCAGCGATGGCCTCGGTGCAATGAACTTGAAATGGGGCACTTGCGCTGCAGTAGTGCCGACGATCGCGATAACCGCATCCGCGAACCCCGTTTGCCCAGGTAATCCCGTGACGTTCACAGCGGCCATCACCAATGGTGGCAATGCTCCGCTGTACCAATGAACGGTGAACGGCTCACCTGTCGGAGGGAACAGCGACACCTACGCGGTCTCTGCATTGCAGCTGGGCGATGTGGTCACTTGCACGCTCACCTCGGATGCGGACTGCGCTGATCCCAATGACGCGCAGAGCAACGAGATCACCGTTGACTGCGGCCAGGCATTGGGTGTGCTGATCTTCTCCGAGTATGTGGAAGGATCAGCGAACAACAAGGCCTTGGAGCTCTTCAACCCAACGGCAAACGACGTGGATCTCGCCGATTATTCGGTGGCACTTTACGCGAACGGTAGTGCCACGCCCACGCAGAGCCTGCAACTCACCGGCATCCTGCCGTCCGGCCAGGTGTATGTGATCGCCAACAGCAGCGCATCGGCCGCCGTCTTGGCAGTCGCTGACATCACCTCCGCCGTCTGCAGTTTCAATGGCGATGATGCTATCGCGCTCCTCTATCAAGACCTCCCGACCGATATCATTGGTGAGATCGGCATCGATCCCGGCGGGCAATGGGGGATCCCTACCGGTGGTGGAACCGCCGACAACACGTTGCGACGCATTCCGACCGTTACAGCGCCAGAATCGGATTGGAGCATCGCGGAGTTCCAGTGGAACGATTTCGACCAGGATGACTTCACGGATCTTGGTGATGGGATCACTACCGGGTTCACCGAACATGGGAATGAGAAATCGCTGCTGCTACCCAACCCAACGCGCGATGGGTTCCGGATCAACTGGGCGGCGCCGGTGCATGTGCGTGTGATCGCACCATCGGGCGCCTTGGTCATGGAGATGGGCAGGGTGGCACCGGGCGCGTTCATATCAACGGATCATTTGGATAGCGGCGTACATCGTCGTGATCAGCGATGGGGCCGTGCAGCAGCACCAGCGTTTGGCGGTGGAGTAAAGAGGCGCAGCGATCTCGAGCTACGCCTGGTCTGCGCCCCATCGCTCCGCGACCATTTCGCTGAGGCGACCGTGAGCCAGAACTTCAAGACCTACGAGGGCAAGCCACTGACCGTACCTACCGAGGCGGCGGGCCCGAAACCCGTGTACCTGGAGTGGCATCGGGAAGTTGTTTTAGGAAAGCAAGAGCAACAGGCAGGTGATGTGCCGCGTCATACACCAACTTCTTGCTGTCATCATCTTCGCGCCATGCGTTCCTCTTACACATTCACTGTCTTGATCGGGTGCCTGCTCTCCGTTGCAGCGCAGGCACAACCCTGTGATTGTCCTTCCACCTTCAACTGGATGGTGAGCACCTTCGAGGAGAACGATGCGGGCTTCCGGGTCGTGATCGACCGCAAGGGCGAAGAGGCCTATAAGGAGCACACCGATGCATTTCGCAAGCAGGTGGCCGGCATCACCGACCTTCAGGCCTGCACCGATCTGCTGAATGCTTGGCTTCAGTGGTTCCGGCACGGCCACATCGGCATCGAACCGACGGAGAAAGCCAAGAGTGCGCAGCCAGCGACCACGGCCCAGGTGAAAGAACAGGCACCGATACCGACGGGTCGCGTGGTCAAGGTGAACGAGGCGGAGTTGATGAAGCAATGGAGCAAGGTGAACGGCCTTGGACCTATCGAAGGCATTTGGTCCATGGGGGCCTATCGCGCAGCATTCGTTAAGGATGGCACGAAGCCGGGAGCCTATGCGGTCGTGATCCTCTCCTCGAAGAACCCGAATTGGAAGCCGGGCGAGGTGAAAGCCGAGATCGCTGCAACCGACGACGGTCATAAGGGTACCTACTACTTGGGCGATCATAGTCCGGAGCCGGTGCAAGCGAAGATCCTTCCAGGTAGCGGGAGCGTGATGGAGATGAACGGACTTTGGGTGCGCGAGTATCCGGTTACCGAATTGAGCGCGGAGGAGCAGTTGCTCCTGCGCTATAGAAATGCGGACACGCCTTTCTTGAGCGCCTCAGTGACCATACGCTCTACCTGCGCATCCTCCTTCGCGTTCCCGCAAAAAGGTGTTCATCGACAGCGTGCTCACCGCCAACGATGCGGGATCCGCAAACGGAAAACTTCATCATCGACATCCGGAACGGCACCGGCGGCAGCGATGCGAGCTACGCGGGTTGACCCCTACCTCTATACCGGTCCCATGCGTTCCGTCGGCGTGAAACTCTGGTCCACCGGAATTGAACGCGGCCGGCTACGAGGTCTATGCGGACATGTTAGGTCGTGATACAGAGCGCGGGCGCGATTGCCTGGAGATCGCCACGCGCATGCGCGCTTCGCTCAATACCTGGCTGGAGACGGATGACCAGCCGTGGTCGGTGGACACAGCCCACGCGGTGCTCCCCTACCCCCAGCGTGGGCATCCTTTGCAACGGCGGCAACGGCAGCACCGATGAGCAGTTCCTGCTGGATGCGCGGACCAGCGCCAAGGTGAAGCTCTTCGGCCACCCCACGATGGGATCGATCGATGTATCCAACATGCGCCTGATCAACTCACCGGACGGCTGCTTCGAGTTGGGCTACACCATGAGCATGAGCCATCGATTGCCGAAGATGCCAATGGATGTGATGGGTGTGCAGCCGGACCACTACCTGGATGATGGTATTCCGCTGACGGGATGGATCGGCTATGTGCGACGCACGCTGGAGGGTCGGTGACCGGTTCGACAGGCCGTGACAGAGACCACTTCGCTTCCGCTATCGCAGACAAGCCACTGACTTCCCGCCGAGGCTGCCTAGATGTTCGCAGGCTTCCTGCTCCGCAACTGCAGCCAGCCGCTTAGCACATAGAGGGCGGCTGGTAGTGCGAGTGCGACGAAGTAGCTCTGCAGGAGGTCTGGCCGCAGCACGTAGAGCGCGGCCATGCTGGCGATCGCGATCGTTCCGCCAAGGATCTTCCATTTGTAGGCCAGGCCAAGTCCGATGATGCTGCCGATCGGGAACAGTAGAAAGCCCAGTAGATCGGTATTGGAAGCGAAGGTCATGCCGTTCGGTCCGTTCGCATCGCCGGTGAGGTGGCCGATGAGCATGAAGAGCAGGAAGGCGAGGAGCAAGCTGCCCGTGATGCGGGAGATCCAGACTAGGGGTGCGGGTGATGCGGTCCATGGTGTTCATGTTCGATCATACTTGGTCGCGCGGCCAGGCCATCGAGACCGTAGGTGAAATCTGCGATCGATACCGCGTGCATCACAGGATCTTGACGAGCGGTCGAAATTTTCGACCGGTGGCCCTGCGTGTTGTTGGCCTGTCCTTTCCTGGTTCGTAGGACCTTGGTTCCCCTACTTCACCGCCGTGACCACTATGCTGCAGCCGGCGAGGTTGCGGTTCGGGTATTCGCGGCCATGTTGGCAAAGCGATCGTGAGCCAGAACTTCAAGAATTACGAAGGCAAGCCACGGCCCATTCCCGCCGACCCCGTTCCGGACTCCGGTGCATGTCCGCAGCGTCCTGAACGTTCGCGAGAACGATGTCCACCTATTTTGCAACGACCATAGGCCACCTCATGAAACACGCCCTGCTCGCACTTCCGCCGTTCTGTGCATCCTCAGCGCCTCTGCCCAGAACACGTTCCTAGCGCCTTTACATCCCGCCGGGAACGGGGGCGCATTGCTTAGGCTCACAGCAGCTCAGTGATGAGGGCTTCCTCTTCACTGGCATCGTGAGCGATGGAACGGACAAGGTGTACATGACGCGCACGGATTGTGAGGGGAACATCCTGTGGAGCAAGACCTACAACAACAGCAGCACCATCGGCAACATTTCACCGCGCGCGGTGGAACTGGACAGCGGTGGCTATTGTCTGGCCGCGAGCATCGGCCAATATGGGGCGTACAACATCCTGGTGGTGAAGGTGGCTGAAGACGGCAGCACGGTGTGGCAGAAGGTGATGCAAGGAAGCGGCGACGATGTGGTGAACAGCTTGATCGAGGCGAAGAACCACGACCCGGGATCGTGGGTCATACCAACTCCTTCGGGCAGGAAGCGGGATCGCCGTACTCGGATGTTTACATCGCCCGGCTCGCTTCGGATGGCAGCTATCTCTGGGGCAAGTCCATCGGCACGGAGAACACCATCGACGAGGCGTTCGACATCATCGAAACGCAAGACAGCAGCTTGTGGCCACGGGCCGCTACATCGAGCAGGGCACGTTCTATTCGTTCCTGATGAAGCTGGACCAGGACGGCACCCCGGACTTCCTTCGGGCCTACGGCGATACCAACCAATACTCGAGCGGCTATGGGGTTATTCCTGTGCCCGGCGGCTACGCGCTTACCGGTGCCACAACGGTGATGAAGAACTCGTTCCAGGACTATCCGGATGTATTCCTCATCCGCACCGATGCGCAGGGCGATACGGTCTGGGCGCGCACCTATCATGGCACCAACAACGATGGCAGCGAGAACGCATCGTCCATCGTGCAGATGTATGACGATGTCGGCTTCACCATCGCTGTGGCCTCCATGAGCTACCCCACAGTGGGCTTCGTGCCGAACAAGCATGTTCTCCTGCGCACGGACGCGAATGGGAACATGACAGCGGTGCGGTCTTACAACAACGGTGGATCACACTACCCGTACATCACCAAGCCGAAGGGGGACGTGGGTGTGTTGATGTCCGGCTTCACGACCAACTACGAGCCCGGCGTCAACAACATGTTCAAGCCGATCGTCATCCTCACGGATGATGCACTGAACAGCGGTTGCAACGAAACGGACCGCCTTGCGCAAACGGTAATGGAGATCCCGAACTTGCAAGTAAGGTTACCCGCCTATGTGGTCGCGAGTGGAGGAAGTCTCGTCAACTCCACCGTTTCCGGCGATATCGTCTGGACGGATACCGTGCTATGCGCCAACATTCTTGATCCGTGCAGTACCAACGGCATTTCTGCTTTTGCAAGCGATGCTCAGTTCACCGGCGATGTCCGATACGATGCCACGCAGGGAGCGATCATCTTCTCGGGCTTCGATGCATCGCCTTGGCGTGCGGACCTGTTCGATGTGACCGGTCGTCACTTGGCTTCCGCGAGCACGATGCGGCCATTGCCCGTTCCGGCGAACAGCGCCACGGCCATGTACGTGGTGCTGGTGCGTTCAGGAGCACGTCAGCAAACGTTCAGGATCGCGGTGGTTCCGAATTGACCCGGCAAACGGAGCGCAAGGCATCGGGTCCCCACGTCTCCCGATCGCATGATCACGTTCTCCTGCCGCGCCGGTAGATCAGATGATACACCAGTACCACGAAGCCGCTTCCGCCGACAAGATTGCCGAGGATCACGGTGCCAGGTTGCCCAACAAACCTGCCCATGTTATGGTGTCGATGCCGGGTAGGGTGGCACCATCGGCCTTGAGCAGGAGGCCCATGGAATGAAGTACATGTTGGCGATACTGTGCTCGAAACCGGCGGCCACGAACGCCGAGATGGAACACGATCGCCACCGCCTTGTCCACCACGCTGCGACCGGCGAAGGCCATCCACACCGCCAGGCATACGAGGATGTTGCACAGCACACCACTGAAGAACGCAGTCCAGAAGGGGATGGCACATTTCGCCGCGGCGATCTTCACGCAGTGTGCCGCCACGGCACCGTCGTTCATGTTCGTATGACCGGAAAGGTGCACGAGCAATGCGATCCCTGACGCGCCGACGAAATTGGCGGCGCACACCACGATCCAATTGCGCAGCACCTCACGCGTGGAGATAAGTCCATCGGCCCATGCCATGGCGAGCAGGTTGTTGCCCGTGAAGAGCTCCGCACCGGCCACCACCACCAGCAGAAGCCCGAGCGAGAAGACCACGCCACCCAGCACACGGCCGGTGGCGAACCCGATGTCGCCATCCGATGTCACCAAGGTGAAGAACATGCCCCCCAAGCCGATGAACGCACCGGCCAGAATGCCGAGCAGGACCATGGAGAGCAAGGGCAGGCGTGCCTTGGCAACACCGATGCGATCGACGCGCTCGGCGATCTCGGAAGGCGAGAACGCGTCGGATCCGAATAGTTCAGGCATGGTGGATGATCATTCCCAAAGATGGCGAACGGATGGACGCGACTAGGGACCGTGCACCCCACCGATGCTGCGAAGAGACTGGTGAGTGTCATTCCTGAACGTGATCCGGATCAGTGTTCCCGCCTTCGGTTGACGGGACCTTTATGTGCAGTCTGAATGAACACGAACCGAAACCAACCCAACATGAAAAAGTCGATACTCGTTCTAGCGCTAAGCGGCATTGTGCAACTGGCGTCGTATGGTCAATGGACCAATGATTACCTGTCCGGCGCCAGATGGCAAATGGGATCCACGGTGATCGGCTCCAAGGTCTTCTATGCCGGAGGCGATTTTGACAATGTCTACTAGACCGTGGACATCTACGATCGTGCGAATGGTCAAGTGGTGACAACGAACATGTCCGTTGATCGGCGCTTCGCGAATGCGGTTAGCAGCGGCAGCAGGTCTTGTTGCCGGAGGCGTCAACGGTCAGAGCGAGACAACGGATGTGGTGGATAGGATACCATCACCCCGGCGTGGACGGTCAGCCAGCTCGCAAGCACGTTCGGAATGGCGGCGGTGAGCAATGAGGAGCGTTCTTTCGCGGGGGGGCGCCGTTCCCGCTTTCCGTTGTCTATGGGTGGATATTTACCGGGAGGCTCCGGTACGTGGGTCACGGCCGCGCTATCAGTTCCCCGGGTCGGGATGGGAGCGGTGTTCGCTGGGAACAAAGCCTTCTTCGCTGGCGGATTTTCGGAAGTGGGGGTGAGCGACCGGGTGGACATCTATGACTTCGTCGCGGGTACGTGGAGCACGGCCACGCTTTCCCAGCCGCGTTGGGGCTTGGCGGCGGCAGTAGCAGGAACCAAGGTGTTGTTCGCAGGAGGGCAGAATAACAGCATTGCCTCGGACCGTGTCGACATCTATGACCTGAATACGTCCATGTGGTCCATCGCTTCACTTTCTGTCGCTCGTTCCTTCGCTTTCGGAGAGTGTGCCACGAGCGTTTGTGGCAAAGGCCATCTTCGTCGGAGGCGGCATGATCGATGAGACCACCGGGGCATTCGCTACGGACTATAGCGAGATCGACGTCTATGACGGCACAAGCGATGATTGGAGTGTGGGCCAATTGCCTTATGACCTGCTCCTACACTCGACCAACGTCTTGGATGGTCAGATCATTCTGGTAGCCGGTGGAGGCACCATCACGGGCTCAACATTCAGTTGTACGATGAGATACGGATCCGGGAAGATGGTTGCGGATTTGTGGTGGGCATTGATGACGTGACAGGGAACACCCCCCAGTTCACCACCTTCCCCAACCCGGCCAACGATCAGATCACCTTGGTATTGAATGCATGGCAGCGGGGTAATTATTCCCTGATCGACGCCGCCGGACGCACGGTCCAGCAGGGTCGTTTGGTCGGTGAGCGCACAGTGCTGCCTACCGCACGAATGGACCGCGGGATCTACCTGTTGCGCGTGGAGGCCAACAGTGAGCGCGTCAGCCAACGGATTGTTTTGGAGTAGAGGTCTCCACCATGCATGTCGAAGGGCGCCTGATCGGGCGCCCTTCGCGTTCCCTAACGATGCGCTCGCAGCAAGACCCGATGGAACACTGTACAACGTCGTGAGAGCCTTTGGGACGGATCCGCTGCGACCGACCGGGTGATCGTCATGGCCTGTTCCTGGAACTCAGGACCGAAACAGGGCTCACGCAAGCCGATGTCAGCGGATGGATCGTCACCGATGCATCGATGTCGCCCCGCAACGGCGCGGACCTCAGCAATATCCAGTAAGGTGCGAATGGACTGGAAGTACACAAAGCGGTGGAAAATTTGGCCGATGATCGGATGCGCTTCGGAACCCTGCTTTCAACAAAGTGCTTTCCCTTGTGCAAGGCGCGCCTATTTCACCGCCGTGATCAACCCGAACACCGACCGGGTCTCCGCCTCAGGCTGCTGTTGGGGTCGATAGCACGCGGAGCGGTTCACATCGCTCTCCATCTCAATACCGCGCCAACTGCGTGATGGACCGTCGGCCATCAGCGTGTGTGGCGTGTACGAGGTAAGCACCTGCGATTTCCGGTGCTGCGATCGTTCGCACCGTGCCAGCATAATGCGCGATGGACCTTCCGGTGGCATCGATACCCCTCGATGCTCCGCAGCGCTTCCGTGCTTTCCACGCGGATCGGTTCCCCGTTGCTCGGGTTGGGGAAGAGGGTCAGTGCAGGGGACATTTCGTTCGCACCAAAGGACATCGCACCGGGACAGAGCGTGAGCACAGTGTGGATCTGCAAGCGCACGGGCAGGTTCCCGAGCACATCGAATGAAAGGAGCATCCAGCCCACCTGCGCGCCACGACGGTAAGCGATGTACATGCTGTCGATGGTGATGGGGCCTATGGCGGTGAAGCCACCGAAGTCGCCTAGCACGAGCTGGTCGGTGATCTGCCAATCAAAGTCGCCCGAGCAATCGAGCAGCTCATCGAAGGCGTAGTACTTCGGTCGTTGTTGGAACGGGTTCGGGGCGAATTCCATGCACACTTCGATATCGTCATCAACGAAGTGGAGCATGGCCATGTTGGGCGCATCGATGGGAGGTGCACCTTGTACCAGCACGGCATAGATGTCCGGCTGATCATCGCAATCCACTTCGAGGCCGGCCGAGTCCACGGTGAAGGATGTGCTCAGGGCGATGTCGATGTTCAGGTCCAAGGTGCTCATACCATTTGGCACTTCACCGGCATTGAGCTGGGCGTTCGCTTGAGTGCAGAAGAGCAAAGCGGCGAGCGGGAGAAGGGTTGATCTCATGAGCAATGAGTTGATCCGTTGAATACAGATGACGAAGTTGCGCGATCCGACGCTGCTTGGCGGCCATACGTTCGAACACATCGCGCAATTGGCGCAACATCGGTGAGCAGCACTGGTATCGTGGTGCCATTGATGGTGGGCCGAGCGGCGTACCGTTCAACACAGGTGCGTGCAGCACGCGGCGCTTAGTTTTGGCGAACACACATTGACCGGCGTGCTTCTATTGCGGATACTCCCCCGACTTGCGGCGTTGCGCTATCCAGCAGGCGTTGCCCTGCTGCCGATGGTCGCGCTTGGGGTTGCGCTGATCTGTGCTACGGGATCATTCGCGCAGGCAGCCTCAGCGGATGGCATCACCTGTGCTCAACACGTGGACATAGCGAAGCAACTGTTGCCACTGAACGCGGATTCCGCGTTGGTGCATGCGCTGGAAGCGGAGAAGTGCATCGGCGATCTGAAGACCAGCGAGGAGAAGGTGCGGTTGCTCATCGTGCTGGGCGACGCGCAACAGAACGTGCGCGATATGCCAGCGGCGTTGGGTGCCTACCAGCGTGCGCAACGAGCAGTGGATGAAGCGATCACGAAAGAAGGTGTGTCACCAGCCCTCACACTGGCACGGGCCGACATCGAAATGAACATCGGCCTGCTCCACTTCAACTTGCGCGACCTGGACAAGAGCATCGGCCACTACAACGCAGTACTGCGGATCCTGGACGGAGCAACCACGCCGGACAGCGCGGCGATGGCCCTGCGCAGGGTGCGGCTGTTCAACAACATGGCGGCGGTGTACGTGCGGCAGTCGGACTTCGCCACGGCCTTGCCCTACTTCCAGCAGGCCTTGCAGATGAACCTTGCTTTGAACGATGTGCGCAACGCCGGATCGGCTGAACAACAACATCGGCATCTGCTTGATGGAGCTGGGTAAAACATATTCAAGCCAACGAGTACTTCTTGAAGTCGCTGGCGATGCGCAGGGAACTGAACGATTCGCGCGGGCAGGCGCAGGTGCTCAACAACTTGGGGAAGAACCAGGTGAACTTCGGCCGGTTCGGTGAGGCCCGGGACCACTTCGAGCAGGCCTTGGCCATCGGCAAGCGGATCGGTAGCCGCGAATCGATGGTGATCTCCTTGGAATCGCTCTCCCTTGTATACGACACGCTGCGCAACTTCGAAGCTGCGTTGGAGGCGCACCGTGAATTCAAGACGCTGAACGATAGCCTGTACAATGCGGACAGCCGCCTCACCATCGCCCGGCTGGAAGAGGAATTCCGGCGGGACAAGGAGCGGGAGCTGTTCCGCGTGGAAGGCGCGTAAGGATGCGGAGAACGCGCGGCGGCGCCTATGGAATTTCGCCTTGGCGGGTGCGCTGTTCTTCCTGGCGCTAACGACCTTCCTCGTGTTCAAGGTCCTGCGGCAGCGGGTGCGCACCAGCCGATTGGAACAGGAGAAACTGCGGCTGGAGCGCGAGAAGCTGGAAGCGGAGCAAGCCACCTTGCAGGAAAACCTCGCATCGAAGGATCGCGAGCTCACGGCCAACGCCCTCTTCCTGTTGAAGCGCAACGAGCTGATCGCACACATCGCCGAGCGCCTATTGAAGGCCAAGCCCACCTTCCGCCAGGAGAACCAACACGTGATCCAGGGAGATGGTGCGCGACTTGCAGGCCAGCCACGATGAACACAACTGGAAGGAGTTCGAGGCGCACTTCACCCGGGTGCACTCCTCGTTCTACAGTTCATTGCAAGAACGCTTTCCGGAACTTTCACCCAACGAACGGAAACTCTGCGCCTTCCTCCGCCTCAACATGTCCACCAAGGACATCTCCGCCATCACCCAACAGACGGTGAACAGCATTACGGTGGCACGTTCGCGCTTGAGGAAGAAGCTGGGTATCGAGGGGGAAGAAACGAACCTGGTGGATCTTCTGCAGTCCATGTAGGTTGAAGAACCGCCCATCGGAGGCTTGGTAGCACGCGCCGGGCGTTCGTGGCAACAGGATGACCATCAAGGCATTAGATCGACGTGTAATGCGGATGTAAGGGGTACCACCACGGCTTGTGCGGTGGATGTTGGTGCCCTGGCGGTACCGAACGGCGGAGGCCCGCTGACTTTTGCGGCGACCATGTCGCACAGCACACCTGACCCTGAAAAGTCTCCTTCTGCAACGGACGAGGTAGCCCGTTTGGAAGAGATGCATCAACGCATGAAAGACCAGCAGGAAGCATGGCGCAAGCTGTTGGAGAGCCTGGCCGAACTGAAAAAGAGAACGAACACCGAACCCACGAACGAAACCCCCAACACATGAGAACTACACGACCCTTCCTACTGGCAGCGCTCGGCATCCTGTTGAGCGCACCCCACCTGCTCCAAGCGCAGTCCGGCGAGCTCGACCCCACCTTCAACACCACAGGCTATAACGTCGTGCAAGGCGGATTTCAGGACGTGTACCAGGATGTGACGGTGCAAGCCGACGGCAAGATCGTGGCGGTTGGCACCAAGCTCAACCCGGGCTTCATCACCAGCGACCTGCGCATTGCCCGCTATAACTCGGACGGCACGCCGGATAACACCTTCGGCACGAATGGCATCGTTGACTTCGTGATCGGCGATGCGCAATTCGGCTATGCCGTGGAAGTGCTGGCCGATGGCAAGATCCTCGTGGCTGGTGGTGTGAGCGATCAGGTAGGTTCACTGCAGTGGCTGCTGTTGCGCCTGAACGAGGACGGCAGCACGGACATCTCCTTTGCATTGGGCGGTTTCCAACTGGTGGATTACATCAACGGCAACGAGGATCTCGCTTATGAGATGGCCATACAGCCTGATGGCAAGATCCTGTTGGCCGGTGTGGTGGTGGACGAGCTCCAGCGCTACACGCCAGCCATCTATCGCTTCACCGAGAACGGGTTCCTGGACTCGGACTTCGGAACGAACGGTCTGGCGATCGTGCCGGTGGTGGAAGCCGAGAACGAATTCAGCGCCATCAAGGTGCGGCCCGATGGCAAGATCGTGGCCATCGGCCACTACTCCGAAGTGTTCAACGATTGGGGCGTGCTCGTGGCGCAATTCGATACGAACGGCGTTCTCGATCCCAGCTTCGGCACAAGCGGATACACGGTTGAGGCGGTAGGCAACATTCAAGCGGAGGCTTATGGATTGGCACTCACTGCAGCTGGCGACATCATCGTAGCGGGAACGACGAAGGATGAGAACATCACCTTCGACATGTTCGTTGGCCGCTTTTCTTCCACGGGTGTGCTCGATGCATCCTTCGGCACGGACGGCTTCACGGTTTACACAGGCACCGACGAGAACGTGGCGTACGACTGCGTGTTGGATGCGAACGGCAAGATCCTGGTCGGTGGCACCACGGGCGGAACCTTTTTCGAGAACCGCGACCTCACGGTATGGCGCTTCAATGCGGACGGCACCAGCGACCTCGCGTTCAACACCGATGGAGTGGCCACGGCCGAGGTCCTGGGTTTCGTGGATGAGATCAACGGCATCGCCCTGCAGGCCGACGGGAAACTCGTGGTCGCTGGAAAGTCGAACAACGGCAATGAGAACGATTTCGTGGTGGCGCGATTCCTCACCGACGGCAGCAACGGTCTCAACGAGAGCACATACGTCACTGCCAACCTAGCCCCGAATCCGGTAGTTGCGGGAAACACCTTGCGCATTGAGTTGCCAGCAGGGGCAGGTGCGGTGCGCACGTTCGCGCTGGTGGATGTCGCAGGCCGCGTGGTGGCCGATCTACCGCTCACGAGCAGCGCGTACTTGGATATTCCGGCCTCCGTGGTGCCAGGTACGTATGTGCTTCGTCCGTTGGGGAACAACCTTTTGACACCGGTCGCGGTGGTGATCGCGCGGTGGTCACTCGATGCGAACTCGATCCTTTTGCGAAGCCCCGGCCTTGGTCGGGGCTTCGCTCGGGAGAGCACTATGAAGTAGAAGCCGAAGAGATCAGGACGCAGGGCGAACAATGCGGCCATGCTGACCACTGCGATCGTCCCATCAAGAAGCTTCCACTTGTAGGCCAATGCCAATCCGATGATGCTGCCCACCGGGAAGAGCACGAAGCCCACGATATCGCTGGTGGAGCTGAAGGTCATTCCGTTGGGTCCGTTCGCGTTGCCCGTGAGATGGCCGATGAGCATGAAGAGCAGGAATGCGAGGAGCAAGGTGCCGGTGATGCGGGCAGTCCACAAGAACGTGCGTGCGAGGCGGTCGGTGGCGTTCAAGGAATGTGGGTTTGAAGATGTGGCTATCGTTCGGGATCCGAAATTGCAACCGGACAGGGATTACCCACTGCTCTCGTGATCAGCGGTCGACGGTTTCGACCAATGGCCTCCTATCCGGGAAGCCGCATTGCTCAACAGCGCACCAACCGCTCCGTGGTACGCCGTCCATCCGCATGCAGGAAACGCACGAGGTGGGCACCAGCGACCTCCGGCGCCGCGAACGTTCGGACCGTGCCGTTGTACTGGGCGATCGTCCTTCCGGTAGCGTCCAAAACGTCGATGCTGCGCCACGCATCCGCACTCTTCACGTTGATCGTTTCTCCGTTGCTGGGGTTCGGGAAAAGGGAAACCGTCGCGGGGAGTTCGTTCGGCGCAACGGATGTCGTGTTGCCACAGAGCGAGAGCACACGATGGACCTGCATGTCGATCTCCGCGTCGTCGTTGATGTCGACGGAGAGTTCGATCCAACCCATCGTCTCACCGCGTCGGTAGGCGATGTAGAGGCTGTCGATGACGGCTGGCCCGATGGCGGAAAATCCACCGAGGTTGCCGAGGTACACCTGCGCGGTGTTCTGCCATCCGAAATCGCCGGAGCAATCCAGCATTTGACCGAGGTCGTAGTACTGCGGTCGTTTCATGTATTGAAGAGCCATGTCCTGGCACACCTCGATATCGCTGTCCACGAAACGCAGCATCGCGTAGTTCGGCGCATCCACAGCGGGATATCCGCTCAACAGCAAGGCCCATCCATCGAAGGAGTCGTCGCAGTCCAATTCCAATGCGGCGGAATCGGCTGTGAAGTTGGTGCTCAGCGCGAGGTCGATGTTCAGGTCCAAGGCGGTCATGCCACAGGTACTTCACCAGCGTTGAGCTGTGCGCTGGCCGGGTTGCTGAAAAGTGCGAGGGTGATGAGGGGGAGTACGGCTGTTCTCATGGTCCATCGGTTGCAAGGTCCGTACGGCGCGACACACAGGAGTCTGAGATCAACTGGCCGCCGCTGCTTCTTGTGCCCTATTCGATCGCGATGGTTCCAACCCCTAGTGTTCTTCCCGCAACGTGGCATCGCCATAGATAGATCCCTGACGTCGCGTCGGACACGTCCACCCGCAATTGGCCGTTGAGGTTCGTACTGCGCACCATGCGCCCATCAGCAGCGAAGAGTTCGAAGCGCGCGTTGGCCGAAAGCGTTTGGTCCGTGCGCACGGTGATCCAATCGTTGGCTGGTGTAGGGTAGATGCTGAGCGATAGGGGCGCTGCCTCTGCGGTGGCGATGCCTACGTCGGAGGTGATGGGGTAGAGGTCGCAAGGCATATCATCGAAGTACGCAAGGCGGTTGGGGATCGCTTGGGTGATGAGGTCGTAGTTCTGTAGTGAGATGCGTGAAGCGCGATGCCGCACCGCGATCCAGGTGAGATAGCTCTCGGCCACATCCTCGGTGGTGGGGTTGGCCTCGGCGTAGGTGGAGATGAAGTCGGGGTCGGCGGTTTGGGCGGCGAGCCAGCCCGGTGCGGCGGCGTGTGCGGCATCGAGGGAAGTATGGGAAGCCTCGTGTACCAACGTTTCTTCCAGAATACCGTCGGCGATGTAGAGCGCGCTCTGTCCGGTGTGGATAAGGATGGAGTTGTTGCCGCCGCCGAAGGGGTACCCCGGCATGGATCCAGATCTCGTTCACATCCTCGCGCAAGCAAGTAGGCAATTTGCCGATGGCATGCGCATAGGTCTCCGCTTCCAAAGCGGCGGCCGCCTCGCTGCCGAACTCAGGGTTCACCATGGCCACGCTCGTAAGGCCGTCGTTCCACACCATCGAAGAGGTAGGCGTTGATGGTGACCCAGCCCGGTGGGCGGCGATCATACACTGTTACAATGCCCTGGCCGGTGTAGGCTACCGAGGTGAGCGTGGTGGGATCGCTGTCCGTAATGATGTCGGGGTCGATGAAGATGGTGCCCGGAGTAGGGTTGTGCCAAGCACGTTCCGGCGATGGTGAACGGAACCACTAGGGTTGATGCCGCATTCCTCAGGAGCTTCACTAGGCCGGAGTTGTTCGTGTTCATCGGTCGGGTCTTGGTGATAGGCATGGAACCTATCAAATGAAAGCAGCTTTTCATCAGCGAACAAGTAGTGCGTCCACAGGTCGAACTTCTCCTCACTTTCGGTGTACCGTTCGCCGATGCGCATCCTCTTCTACCTGATCTTTCTCTTCCTCTTTCGATCCGCGATCGCCCAGCCGGGCAGTCCCGATATCGGTTTCACACTGGTGTCCGATGCGAAGGGGACACCCATGCCAGGCGTTCATGCAGGGGACGTCCTCACACGCCACGATATGGAATGGCGAGGTCTGGTATCCTGGTCGGTGGAAGAACATTTCACCTCGCAAAGCCCATATGAGCCGGACCGGCGTGGAGAGCACAAATGGTGGATGCTCACGGGAACGCCGATCGCAGGTCCTGGCAAAGGGCGCTTGCAATTCCGCTTCATCGATTGCTCGTGTACGGAGCATTACATACAGGTGATGCGCGGCACAGAGAGCATGCGCATAGACCTGCCCGACGCACCGGCGGAACGTTGGGCGCTGGTGCAGCATGTGATGCAGCGCTCCGGCGATATCGCGCCTCGCCTGAAGTGATCGTTTCCGACCGGGGCGATTCACCTTCGTCGAGTTGATGAACGATTCCGTCTTCGATGACCTCGAAGTTCGCTTGGCGAAACGGCTGAAGGGCGCTGCCGATGCGAGTTACAAGCATCTCGCGGAACTGGAAGAGTACTACCGCAACCAACCTCCGCCAGCGCCACCTGCTGCGTCTCAAGTCCCACTACCTGCCATGACACAGGAGCAATGGGAAACTGAAATGGCCAGGCAGCCGGGACTGGAAATGGTGGAAGTGGATCGCATGAGCGCGGATACGGTGTGGGTGAGGATCACGGGCCGTGTGATGCTGGACGGCGGATGCGCCAGTGGCATGCCGCTCTTCGGGGTGGAGATGCTGTCGGATACGCGCTGGGGAGCGCATTCCCTTCGAGCTGATCCAGATGGACTGCGGCATGCCATGCGCCGAATGGAACCAGCGGTGGTGATGATCCCGCCGTTGCGTTGGTGGGTGGGCGCGCACCAGCCGGAAGGAAGGAACTCGTCCCGGCAGCTACCGGCTCTCCTTCGTTGGCGGTAACGGAAAGCAACTTTGGACGGATCCTTCTCGATCCTTGGTCCTTGATCGTTCGATCGTTGACGAATGGCCCAAGCGGTGGTTGGAGATGCTTCAGCTCCGGATTTCCTTTGTTGGATGCCCCGCAGATCGAACACCGATGCACTCGCCCTCTTCGAGACACTGGTGTACACGTGTCACTACCGGCTCGTGATCGATCCGGCCAGCCATACGGCTGCGCGCGTGATGGAGTGGCGGCAGCAGTTGCGCGACCGCATCGGCAAGTTCAATGAGGCTTACCAGATGCCGGGTATCGTCCTCTTCGGTGCTGAATTGCCGCCGGAGTACGAAGGGGCATTGACCGATGCGATCGAACGCGGATCCACTGGTTTCCTGCCGTTCGGATTGAACCTCGGCGGCATGGCGCACAGCGAGGACAAG
>JADJDP010000041.1 GCA_016702645.1 Flavobacteriales bacterium | reverse complement strand
GTTCCATCTGCTGAAACCGTATCATTCTCAAGAATCAGCCAACCAAAATGCCATGCGTAGAAAATGATAGGGCCTTGGTCGGACCGGCTTACTTTAATAGCGCCAATGATGTCATCGCAGTTCTGATCGTCGCCCTCTCTCAAAACCAACGTTATGCTGGGCCCATCGTTCGTCGTCCAACGATGCGCAATCCGATTGGTATAGCGAACCCCAATAGGGCCATCAATCCACTCGCTCTCCGGATCAGGTTGACCGATGCAGTTGTTGGATGCAGTGTAAACTGGCCCAGGCAGTTTTATGTCTCCTCTTGGAGCTCCATAGTCCTCAACGAAGGTCTGGCATAGAGCATGGCAACCTACTGTGTCGCCATCAACAATGGCAATATCGTCCTCCAAGTGCGCCCAATCCCAAAAGAGACAAAAATGTGCTCTGAGCTGATCTAAATCGTCGCCAAAGTCATCAAACAAGTCCGCGTCATACGCTCCGAAGTTTATTGATGCAAAAGGCCCACCGCCGAAACACACACGCTGCTCAGGTTCTCGTAGATGAATGCGTGAGTGACCTTGAGAACTTGCGAATCGGGACTTGGCATCGTGTAGGCTCCCTCATTCACAGGTGTCTGGAATCCTCCGACTGCTGAACCATCAATCGGTATCCAAGCGTACGGGATGGGTCGATCAATCTTGTTCAAACAGGTAACGGTCACGTTGGCCCCATCATATTGATCTGTCCCCCCCACAAGGTCTGCGCTCTCGGCCGAGAACATATACACCCATGGATAGGAGTCAGGGCATCGATGTCCAGAATCTTAATTGCAGCCCAAGGGTGGAGGATCTCCCAACTTGGATTCTGTCCGTCATCCAAGTCCATTGTCACTGACTCTCCGATGTCGAGTGAGTAGGAGGGGCCTTGATGATATTGATCCCTCCAGAATCGACAATCTTGAGCAGACACATCCAAACTCAAGAAGAGGGCTAGCCAAATGGGGGCATCGGACTTCTTGTCATGGCTATCTCGGTTGCACCAACATCAAAACCAAGCCATCGCCATCCGCATCGCTTTCCAGCGCTTTGCCAATCACCGCACCAAAGGCTTTCCTGCGGTTCTTCACTGCCATAGCCCTGCCGGGCTCATTGCTGGTTGTGAGCAAATCGCCGACTTCCACAGGCCCCGTCACTTTCACATACACTCGGCCATCCAAGGCTACAAGGTGAGTCCCATCTAAGGCTGTGCCTTCTTGTGTGAGTGTGATGCCAGGCTTGATACCATTGGCACCAGATACTGCTCCTACGACCCGCTGGTCATATGGTCTGCTGGTTGTACAAACTTGTCCAGGTCGCTCGGTATCTGCGATGACGACCGTTCCGGGTTCCAGGGTCTCTGCTGAGTTGAAGCGCTCGTTGATGTCGCATCCCCCATGATCTCCAAACAAAACGCTTGGGTACGACCATCGTGCAACACTCTAAGTGGTGAGCCGCCATAGTCACTGCTGTAGATTGCGAAGCTGTCATCGTCTCCCTGATCCAGCATGTTAATCCTCCAACGCTCGTCATCGCTTTCGTCATAACTGGAGATCCGGTTCTCCTGACTTGGGTTCGCAGAGTACAACCGGATTTTCGAGTTCGTGTTCGCACGAACATCCAAACCGCCGCTAGGTGGTATGCGTAGCACATCAAGGTTGGCCGCCTCACTATACAAACCAAAGGCATCCCCGTAGAAGACATCTCTCATCTTCAAGACCCAAAGGAGTTGCCCGTTTTCATCCCAAGAGGAGAACTTATTGTTAAGCAGATTGCTGGCGGGGCGCAATTGGAGCTCGCAACTATTCAGACTGTCTCCGCTAATCCGCATCGAGTTCAGCACGTCCAGGTGGGCCTGCGGTGTGCTTACACCGACTCCGACATTGCCTTCATTATAGTGTATCCCGTTGGCGTTGTAGCGCCAAGGTTTGCCGCCATTCCGAGCGTACTCCGCGATCGGTACGCTCGCAATCGGTGCCACCCCATATCAGCATAACCACTCCCGAAGTCTGCGTCGATCTTCAGGAAGTAGGATGTGCTACCCCACGATATGGTGTCCAGATCGCCAACCTCGATTGAATCTGCGCCTCCCACCAGTAGAGTGACCAAGCCAATGGTTGACGTTTCAAGCGCTTCGTGAAGTTCCCGATATGAATCCAGCCCTGTCGGACTACCCCGCCGGATAGAGACGCGAATGTCAACTGCCGCTTCCGACAATGCTGCGTTACTCGCATCGCGTATGACCGCCTGGTAGTTGAAGCGCGTCTGGGATTGCGCGACCGAAGAAGTGCTCACACCAATCACAGCGAGCATGATCGGAGAACGGAGGAAGATTGAGCCTGTCATGGTATCAGAGCTAAGGGGTCTTTACGAAACGGTGGACCTGTGTCGCACCATCCGTGTTATCGAGCGTAAGCAGGTAACCACCGGCAGCCAGTGCGGCGACGGGAACCACGGCAGTGGTTGCTCCTGGTGAGAGTAGGTTGGTGAGTAAAATCTTCCCTTCCATGCTCAGCACTCGTACCATTGTTCCAGGGCGCAGCGGGGTGGCGAATCCAATGTTCAACTCGTTACCTGCCGGGTTCGGCCAGATCCAAGAGTTGCCTTCAGTGCGCTGGATGTCCTCAATTCCAACGGTTCCGGCATATGGCTGGTGAAAGCCTTGAGTGAATCGATGCTCACCGTTCCCAATGGTTGCGATCGCGAACTCACCCAAGGTCCAATCCATACGGTAGTTGGCATCTGCCGCACTCGCCCCACAGTTGGATAAAACCTGCGGCGCGATCGACTGCGCCGTGGCTTCATACCATGCGACTGAAGCAACCAAAAGAACCGTGAGCTTGATGTTGATCCTCATCGGTCATCGTCCGTTTGGACCGAAGCTAACCGGAAACCAGATACATCCAAGCGGAACGGGATTCGCGTGAGCGGGCGAAGCGGCAGCTCCCGTCAGGAAGGTCTTTGCGGATGCCGCAGCGAGGAGGCGACCGAAGGAAGCCACCGCAGCGCGAGCAGCCGCTGACCGAACGGGCGGGACTACAGCAAAGCACGCGACCCGCGCGGGACTTGTGCGTGAGCGAGGGGCACGCCCACATGAATAGAACGCAGATGACGCGGATCGAGCGGATCAACGCAGATAGAACCCAACCCAGCAAACTCTCAGATCCGCGCTCATCATAACAATCAGCGTCATCTGCGTTCCTTCTTCTGCCTTCGAGGATCTTCAAGAACGACCGCGTGCGGATCTCCGCCAACGACAGCCCCGTGGCCAGCGCTTCCTGCTCGCTGATGGCGCCGCAGTTGAGGCCGCGCAAGAAGTAGTTGAGCAGGCCCTGACCGGTCGCGGCATCGTCGAAGACATCGCTGGTGAGCGTGGCGCGGGCGGCGCGTTCCACGAAGGCTTTGAGGCGCGCGGCGGCATCGTCGTAGCTCTCCAGGAAGAAGCTGTAGACGGCGGCGTAGCGCATGGGGAATTGCGCGGGGTTGAGGTCCCAGCCCTGGTAGAGGCCTTTCCAGAGCGAGTGGCGCGTGTGGTCGCACGCCTTCTTCCAGTTGCGGTGCACCACGGCCTTGTTTTCCGTGCGTTGCTTCGGCGTGAGTTTGGCGCCGCGGTGCGGGCCGATGGGCATCACGTTCGTGGCGCCGTCGCTGAGCCAGATGCCGGTGGCGCCGAGCGAGACCTTCATCATCATGTGCGCGAAATCGCAGACGGCGTGGCCCATGTCCTGGTACTTCGCGGTGATGTTGTTGGCGGCCGTGTAGTCGTAGGTGCCGAAGGCCGTGGCGATCATGCGGCCCTTGCTGGCGAGCACGTAGCGGCGCAGTGGGTTGCTGCCGTCCGCGCCGATCACGGACTGCGTGGTTTCCACCATCATCTCCATCTTCAATGCGTTCTTGGGGATCTTGGTGTTCGCCTCGATCGCTTCGAAGAGTTGCACCAGCGCCGTGATCTGCTCGGGGATCGTCACCTTCGGCAGCATCACCACGAAGTTGTCCGGCAGCTTGCCATTGGTGACCTTGGCGAGCGTGGTGAGGAAGATGTCCAGCGTGCGCGCGCCGCGTTCCTTCAGGTCCTCGGTGAAGGGCTTGATGCGGATGCCGATGAAGGGCGGCAGTGATTTCGTTTTCATCCCCTTGGCCACTTCCAGCGCGGCCTGCACGGCGGTGGCATCCTCCTCCTCCCAGCTGCGGTTGCCAAAACCGTCCTCGAAGTCGATGCGGAAATCCTCCAGCGCTTCGGTGCGCAGCTTGTGGATCACCTTGTTGTAGGTGGCGTAGGCGAGCCAGCCAGTTTCGTCCTTGCGTTTGGCGGCCGTCAGCTTGTCGAAACGCTTCACGAGCTTGGCGATGTCGGCCGATTTCCTCGGCAGCTTCTCGTGGTCGGGCAGTTCCAGCGCGCGGGCGAACTCGGTGAAATCAGCGGCGTTCTCGAGCAGCGTCTTCAGCGCGGCGTTGGCCATCTTCTGCGCGGTGTCGGCGCGGAACAGGTCGGCGCCGCCGTACACGGTATGCACGGGCTGGCGCTCGGGCCGGTCGCCGGGGTAGATGGCCTGGAAGGCCTTGTTGGCCTTGCCGAGGGTATCGAGGATGCGGGACTTGTCCTTGGTGGGAACGCTGAAGTTCATGCGTGCGAAGATGCGGATCGGGTGCGCCGCGATATGTCGAATACCCCCACGGGCTCAACAGCAGCGGCACATGATAGTGCCCCTCGTTGCCCAATTCGAACACCACTTCGATGTAGGGGTAGAAGCTCTTCGTCTTGTGCTCGCTGAAGTAGGCCGAGACATCGAAGCGCATGCGGTAGATGCCTGCGGGCAGCGGCGCGCTCTCCGGCACGAAGTCCGGGATGCGGCCATCGGCGTTGGTGCTGCCCATCGCGATGTCCTCCCAGCTATCGGGGCCAGCGGAGCTTTGGAGGGTGACGCGGACCCCCCGGGCGGGCATACCGCGTGCGGTGTCGAGGATGTGGGTGGAGATGGTGCTCATGCGATCAGAAGATCAGAAAATTAGATGATCAGAAAATGGCGTCCTCCTGACCTGTGTTCATCTGCCCCATCTGCGTCATCAGCGTTCGATCTAAGCCAGCAGCTTCTTCAACCGGATCCGTGTGATCTTGTTCTGTTCCTCTGCCGCGACCATCACCTCGGTCTTCGGGTCATTTGGCATGCGGGCTTCCAGCAAGGCGAGCATCTCGGCAGCGCTCTTACCCGTGGCGCACACGATGAAGAGGTGCCCGAACTTCTCTTCGTAGCTCTTGTTGCCAGCGGCGAGACGCTCGATCACGGCGTCAGCGCCTTCCACGCCTTTCTGTTCTCCGCTGGCCCACGCCTTCGTGTTGGCGTACTTCTTCGCAAGGCTTTCCACATCGCCGATGCGCGGGTGGTGCGTAAAGGCCTCGAGGTAGTCGTCCACGTCGCACTCCTCCCAGATGGTATCGCTGATCTCAATCATCTCGGCCAGGCTCTCGAACGGACGGCCGATCACCATGCGCTCCACCCAGCGCGCCGCACCGCAGCATTGCTCGAACGCCGCCGTGGCATCGGCTTCGGAGAGGCGGTTGAGAGCGTCGAGGGTCATGGGACATCACCAAGGCCAGAGGACACAGGTTTGCCCCGCCCACCCCCAACAGCCCCCCCCCCCCCGCCCCCCATTCCCCTTTTTCTGGCTCTCCGCTGGGAGATTCATGCGATCGTGCCCCACAGGCGCATGCGGCTCACGCCGCCGTCGGGGAAGATGCTCAAACGTACATGCGTCACGGCTTCCTTGCACGATACCTCGCTGCTCATAGTGGTGTTCGTGGTCGGATTGCAGCTTGGTGCGTTCGATGATAGTGGACCACTTCGCGTTCGACAGATCATCGGTCGCGCTGTTCGTTCCCTCCAGCATGAACGTGTCCGGGTAGTTGCCCTTGAAGTGGCAGGTATCGATCAGCGCTTTCTTGATGATGCCCTTGTGCGCCAGCCGCACGATCACCCAGTCGCGGTTGTTGGGGGTGCGGTTGCGTTTGGTTTCCCAGCCGTCGCCCATGTTCACGCCGCGGCCGGGCATGATCAGGTTGTTCATGTGGCTGAAGAACATGTCGTTGCACTGTACGGCCAGAGCGCCGTTCTGCGCAGCGACCAGATCAACGATTTCATCGGGCTTCACACTTGACCAGTCGCGTTGCACTTCGCCGTAGACGCGTAGGCGGGCCACGCCACCATCGGGGTAGATGTGTAGGCGGATGTGTGTGGCCAGCGGCAATGCGGGCTTGGCTTCCACGAAATGCTGGGATCCAGGGTTCAATGTGGTCCTTGGTAGTACTTCAAACCACGGCGCGCCATCGCCATTCTCGTTGGGCAATCCGTTCGGCGCAAAACAAGCTTCGATCGAGCAGGCCTGCGGCTGGTTGCCGAGGAAGTGCGCCGTATCCACATCGAAGCCCTTGATCGTACCCGCAGCACCGAGTTGGATGATCGCGACATCGTGCCCTTCCGTGCGCTTGCGGCGGCTTTCCCAGCCGTCCATCCACTTGCCGCGGTCGGTGTACTTGTCGGCGATGAAGATGGGCTTGCTGGGCTTGATCAGGTTCTCCTTCTCGGCGAAGAAGTCATCGGTACACCACAGGACTTTGCCACCGAAGCGCTCGGCGGCGAGGTCGATGAATCTTGTGAATTCGGGTGCGCTCTTCTCTTGTGCCATTTCAACTATTCAGGATCACACTGCTACGCCGTGCCGCGTTGAATCTACCCTTGTTGAAGACCGTTATTCCGTCCGCAACTGCCCGCTCTAGTACACCAAACAACGTCCGCCCCACATACGGCGTGAGCTTGTGCCGGTGCCGCACATCCTCCGTCTTCACCACAAAGCTCGCCTCCGGATCCCAGATCACCAGATCGGCATCACAGCCGGGAGAAATACGGCCCTTCTGCTTCAAGCCAAGGAACTGCGCCGGGTGCTCGCACAACAGCCGCGCGACATCCTCCAAGGAGAAGCCCCGCTCCTTCGCCCCGGTCCAGAACGCAGGCAACAGGAACTGCAGCCCCGCGATACCACCCCAGGCCTTCATGAAATCGCCGCTCTGCTGCTCCTTGATGTCCGGCGGTGCGGGACTATGGTCCGTGGCCACGAAGTCGAGCGTGCCGTCCTTCAGCGCTTCCCAGAGCAGCTCGTTGTTCGCCCGCTCGCGGATCGGCGGTGCGCACTTGAACTCCGTGGCGCCATCGGGGATCTCCTCGGCGCAGAACACGAGGTAGTGCGGACAGGTCTCGGCGGTGATGCGCAGGCCACGCTTCTTCGCATCGCGGATCAGCGGCAGGGCTTCAGCGGGTGCACCAGCAGCTTGGCATCGTGTTTCTTCAGGATCGGCAGCGCCTTTCGCAGATCCGCTTCGGTGACGTTCGGGAACTCATCGATGCCCGAATGCGTGAGGAAGGCCTTGATGCCGAAGACACCCGCGTTCAGCAAACCATCGAGGTCTTTGATGTTGCCGGGGATCACGCCGCCATAGAACCCGCAGTTGACGTGCAGCTTGCCCTTTGCAGCTTCCAGCTTCAGCTTGAAAGCGTCCATTGTTGTCGTCACCGGGCTTGCGTTCAGCGGCATCTCGACCAGGGTGGTGATGCCTCCGGCAGCCGCAGCCCTCGTCGCGGTTTCGAAGCCTTCCCACTCCGTGCGCCCCGGCTCGTTGATGTGTACGTGCGTATCGATCACACCGGGCATGATCACTCTGTCGCCGACGCTTTCGAAGGGGATGTCATCGCCTTCAACGCGCCCGGCAGGACTCCTGACTTGCCATGGGAGGATTTTGCCGTCGCCCCGGTGGGGATGACGCGATGGCTTGGATCGCCGGCTCACCTTTCCCGACGTGATCGGACCGCACGAATACAAGCTCCAACGCAATCTGGCGCATGCACTCGCGAGTTCGTCTTGCGCGTCGCCTTGCAGTATCCACCGCTTCAGGATCGTCCGCTCCTCGTCCGTCATGCCCGTCTTGTTGCCCTGCGGCATCGTCTTGGTGCGTACGGCGCGGGTCATGATCTTGTCGGCCATGGCCCTGATCTGCTCGGGTGTGTCGTACATCACGCCGTTCGGTGCAGCGGGCCATTGGTCATCGGTGGGGCTGGCGCTGTGGCATTGAACGCAGCGGGCTTGTATCACGGCGTTGGCTTCCTCGAAGCTAGCTGGGATGTTGGCATCCAAGGTATCCTCGAAGGCAGGTGATATGGCCACGCTCATGAAGACCAATGCTAGGATACTGACCACGAGCACCCACGTCTGCTTCACACCCCGATCCAGCAGGTTCCAGTAATGCTTGATGCCCATGCTGGCCAATACCATCACCATCAGGACCAACCAGTTCCAGCCGTGCCCGAAGGTGCTTGGGAAGTGGTTGCTGATCATGATGAAGACCACCGGCAGCGTGAGGTAGTTGTTGTGCAAGCTGCGTTGTCCGGCTTTCTTGCCAAGCGTTGCATCCAGCGGCGGACCTGTCTTCGCGGCACGCACCAGCGCTTTCTGGCTGGGGATGATGGTGAAGAACACGTTGCCCACCATGATCGTCCCGATGACGGCTCCCACATGGATGAAGGCCGCGCGGCCGCTGAGCAGGTGTGTGAGCGCGTAGGTCATCACGCCGAGGATCATCATGCCGACAAGCGCGAAACGACCTTGGTACAGGATCAGCTTCGAGCTGCACATGCGGTCGTAGATCACGTATCCCAGGATCAGGGAACCGATACCAATGCCAACTGATGCAGCTGGAGAAAGATCAGCGACCGTGGGATCGATCATGAACGAACGCGCATCGGCGTAGTACACGATGAACATCAGCGCGAAACCGCTGAGCCAGGTGAAATAGGCCTCGTACTTGAACCAGTGCAGATGCGCGGGGATCACCTTGGTGCCACCTTGTACTTCTCCACGTAGTAGAAGCCGCCGCCGTGGATCGCCCAGAGGTTGCCTGCGAGCTCGTCGCGCAGGCCGTGCGTTCGGTTGAGGTTGTTCTCGAGGAAGATGAAATAGAACGACGCCCCGATCCACATGATGCCGGCGATCACGTGCGTCCAGCGGACGGCCAGGTTGAGCCATTCCATCACGTAGCCGTACATCGGTGTGCCCACCACCGCCACATAGGCGAGGAAGCTGATGAGCACCGCCAAGAAGAAGAATTTGCAGGCCTGTCGGGAGGCAATGGCGGTGGAGCGTGCTTCCTCCAGATCGAACCGCATCGCGGCCGATAGGGCTTCGTTGCCGAGCTGTGCTTTCAACATGTCTGCCAAATGGCGGAACCATAGGAAGAGGAAGAGCAGCAGCCCGCAAACGACGGCCGCGTATGGCATCGATGCGCTTGCCAGGACTTTTCCAAGGAAGGTCGGCGCTACCGTCATTGCTGAGCGAAGATGGTCCATTCCCCAGCCACGGAGAACCGCAGGGAATGCCAGTACTTTGAACACCGCAGTGAACAACCAACTCGATCTCTGGCAAAGGCTCCTTCATGCGGTGCGATCCGGGGAGCGTTGCGTGCTCCTCACCGTTGTGGAGAGCATCGGCAGCAGTCCTGGGCGCATGGGTTTCTCCATGTTCGTCACGGAGAACGGAACAATGCACGGCTCCATCGGTGGTGGCAGCATGGAACAAAAGCTCGTCGAACTGGCACGATCGCTCGTGGACCGGCCCGCTGCATTTCCCTTCTTGAAGCGGCAAGTGCACCGCGAAGGAGAAGCACGCGACCGTTCGGGGATGATCTGTTCCGGTGAACAGACGGTCGCCTTCCATTTGATAGGCAACGACCAGGAACCGTTGCTGAACGAGATCATTGAGGCGATCGGGGCGAGCAATGCCGTCGATCTGCACTGGACTTCATCGGGCATACAACTCCTTACCGCAGGGTCCTCTTCGAGAGACCCTGCGGAGGGCTTAGACCCTGCGCAGGCGTGGAGCTACCGAATACCACTGAACCTACAACCGCGGATCGCCATCATCGGTGGCGGGCATGTGGGGACGGCGCTGTCGCGAACGATGAACCAGCTCGGATTCCATGTGATGCAATTCGATCACCGTGATAAGCTGAACACGATGGAAGCGAATGCATGGGCGCATGAGAAGGAGGTCGTGCACTTCGAGCATATCGAAGAGCATGTGCCCGACGACCCGGACCTCTACGTCGCGATCGTTTCGTTCGGCTACCGCACGGACGAGATCGTGCTCCGGCGCTTGCTGCGTCGCCAATGGAAATACCTGGGCATGCTGGGTAGCAAGGCCAAGGTGGAAACGATGTTCGCCAACCTACTCGTTGATGGCTTCACGGAAGAGGAACTGTGGCGGATACACACCCCGATCGGACTTGCCATCAACAGCCGAACACCCGAGGAGATCGCTGTGAGCATTGCAGCGGAGATCATCCGTGTGAAGAACACCTGAAATGCCGAAGGGCCCCTTCCGGAGCCCTTCGTTGTGTTCGTGTGGTACCCGTTACTCGGCCTTTGCCTCTTCGGCACCCGCCTCGGGTTTCGCTGCGCCATCGGCCTTCGCCTTGGCACCGCTCGTGCGGCGTGTACGGCGGGTCTTCTTGGCTGCACCCGCTGCGGTCTCCTTGGTGTACACCGTGTTGAAGTCCACCAGTTCGATCATGGCCATCTCAGCAGCATCGCCCAAGCGGTTGCCCAACTTGATGATGCGCAGGTAGCCACCCGGACGATCGGCGATCTTCGGTGCCACATCGCGGAACAACATGGCCGTGGCCTCCTTGTTCTGCAGGTGACTGAAGATGGTACGGCGGCTGTGCGTGCTGTCGTTCTTGCTCTTGGTGAGCAAAGGCTCCACGTAGAGGCGCAGGGCTTTCGCCTTGGCCAAAGTGGTCTCGATGCGCTTGTGCTCGATCAGGGCGCTCGCCAAGTTGCTCAGCAATGCACCGCGATGGGCCTTCTTGCGGCCGAGGGCGTTGTTCTTGTTTCCGTGTCTCATCGTCGTAGGCTTTCGGCGTTCCCTTCAGGGCGGATCATGATCCGCCGCTACGGTCACTCTTTGTCCAGTTTGTACTTGCTCAGGTTCATCCCGAAGCTCAGGCCCTTGTTCTCCACCAGGTCTTCCAACTCGGTGAGGCTCTTCTTCCCGAAGTTGCGGAACTTCAAGAGGTCGTTCTTGTTGTAGCTCACCAGGTCACCGAGGGTCTCGATGTCGGCGGCCTTCAGGCAGTTCAGTGCGCGCACGCTCAGGTCCATGTCGACCAACTTGGTCTTCAGCAGCTGGCGCATGTGCAGGCTGTCCTCGTCGAAGTTCTCCTCCTGCACGCGCTCCTCCACTTCGAGGCTGATGCGCTCATCGCTGAAGAGCATGAAATGGTGGATCAGGATCTTCGCGGCTTCCTGCAACGCGTTCTTCGGGGTGATGCTACCGTCGGTGACCACCTCGATGTTCAGCTTCTCGTAATCCGTTTTCTCTTCCACACGGGTGTTCTCCACCGTGTACTTCACGTTCTTGATCGGGGTGAAGATGCTGTCGATGTAGATGGTGCCGATGGGGGCGCCTTCCACCTTGTTCTCATCGGCGGGCACGTAACCACGACCCTTGCCGATGGTGAGTTCGATGTGGAGCTTCACGTTGCTCTCCATGTGTGCGATCACCAACTCGGGGTTCAGCACCTGGAAGCCGGTGGTCTGCTTGCCGATGTCCCCGGCGGTGAAGCTGTCCTTGCCACTGATGGTGATGCTCACCTTCTCGCTGCTGCTGTCCTCCAGCTGGCGGCGGAAACGGACCTGCTTGAGGTTGAGGACGATCTCGGTCATGTCCTCGATCACACCCTTGATGGTGCTGAACTCGTGGTCCACTCCGTCGATGCGCACGGCCGTGATGGCGTGGCCTTCGAGGCTGCTGAGCAGGATGCGGCGCAGCGAGTTGCCGATGGTGATGCCATAGCCGGGTTCGAGGGGTCGGAACTCGAAGGTGCCGCGCTTGTCGTCGGATTCGATCATCGTGACCTTGTCGGGCCGCTGGAATTCGAGAATGGGCATGGTGTGTTGGGTCGTTGTTCGTTGGTTGGTCTTCGCTCTTCCTTCTCCGCGTTCGTGCCCCCAGGGCTCTTACTTGGAGTACAATTCCACGATCAGTTGCTCGCGGATGTTCTCGGGGATCTGCGCCCGCTCGGGCATGGCGATGAACTTGCCGGTGAGGTTGGTACCGTTCCAATCCAGCCAGTCGAAACGCTTGCTGTTCACGCCCACGCTGTTGCTGATGGTCTCCAGGGAACGGCTCTTCTCACGCACCGCAATGCTCTGGCCGGGGCGCAATGTGTAGCTCGGGATGGTCACCACGCCACCGTCCACGGTGATGTGGCCGTGAGCAACGAGTTGGCGCGCACCACGACGGGTGGGCGAAATGCCAAGGCGGTACACCGTGTTGTCCAAGCGGGCTTCGCAGAGTTGCAGCAGCACCTCACCGGTGATGCCCTTCTTGCTGGATGCGGTATGGTACATCTTCTCGAACTGGCGCTCGAGGATGCCGTAGGTGTACTTCGCCTTCTGCTTCTCTTGGAGCTGCGTGGCGTATTCGCTTTCCTTCTTGCGGCGCTTGGTGGGGCCATGCTGGCCGGGGGAATGGGGCTTGCGCTCCATCCATTTGTCCGGGCCGAATATCGCCTCCTTGAACTTGCGGGCGATGCGGGTCTTGGGTCCTGTGTAACGTGCCATTCTTCTTTGCTTTTGGGTGCGTTCTGCACCAACAACGGAGCGCGCGTCCACGCGCTCCTACGGGTTTGTGTTTATACGCGGCGCTTCTTGGGTGGACGGCAGCCGTTGTGGGGCATGGGTGTGATATCGACGATCTCGGTCACTTCCACGCCGCTGTTGTGCAGGGCGCGAATGGCGCTTTCGCGACCACCGCCGGGACCTTTCACGAAGACCTTCACTTTGCGCAGGCCCAGTTCGTGCGCCTCGCGAGCAGCCTCTTCGGCGCTCACCTGGCCCGCGTACGGGGTGTTCTTCTTGCTTCCGCGGAAGCCCTGCTTGCCCGAAGAAGACCAGCTGATCACCTCGCCTTTGTTGTTGGTGAGGCTCACGATCAGGTTGTTGAACGTGGCTTGGATGTGGGCCTGTCCGTAGGCTTCCACCACCACGTTCTTCTTCTTCTTCTTGCCAGCGGCAGCACCGCCTTTGCCTTCTGTTGTCTGCTTTGCCATTGTCGTTTCGATTGGTCGGTTGAGGAACCGATCGCGCCCAGATCGGGCGGATCAGCATCCCTACTTGGTCGCTTTCTTCTTGTTCGCCACGGTCTTGCGCTTGCCCTTGCGGGTGCGGCTGTTGGTGCGGGTGCGCTGGCCACGAACGGGGAGGCCGCTGCGGTGGCGCTGGCCACGGTAGCTACCGATGTCCACCAAGCGCTTGATGCTCAACTGCGACTCGCTGCGCAGGGCACCCTCCACCTTGATGTGCTCGTTGATGTAGGTGCGGATGTGCGCCTGTTCATCATCGCTCCAGTCGTCCACCTTGGTGTCTGGATCAACGCCCGCCTTCTCGAGGATCTCGAGGGCGGTGCTGCGGCCAATGCCGTAGATGTACGTGAGGCCTATGCAGCCCCGCTTGGTCTTGGGTAGGTCGATACCTGCGATACGTGCCATGCTCGTGCGTTTATCAGCCCTGACGCTGCTTGAACTTCGGGTTCTTCTTGTTGATGATGTACAGACGCCCTTTGCGGCGGACGATCTTGCAGTCCGCTGAGCGTGGTTTGAGGGAGGCCCTGACCTTCATGGTTTCCTGTTGTCTTAGCTCTTGTATCGGAAGGAGATGCGCCCTTTGCTCAGGTCGTACGGGCTCATCTCCACTTTCACCTTGTCACCGGGCAGGATCCGGATGTAGTGCATCCGCATCTTGCCCGAGATGTGGGCGACGATGATGTGACCGTTCTCCAGCTCAACACGGAACATGGCATTGCTCAGCGCCTCTTTGATGACGCCGTCCTGCTCTATGGTCCCTGTCTTGCTCATTCCTTTCCGTTCGTTCTTCTTTCTCCATCCGTTGCGATCACCACTTCGGGCGCATCATGATGCGCACCTAAGCGGTAATCAATTCTCCTTTCTTCTTCAGCACATCCTCGATGTAACTGAACGTTGACAAGACCTCGGCTTTGCCTGCGCCAACCGCCACGTTGTGCTCGTAGTGCGCGCTCGGTTTCCCATCGCGCGATACCACGGTCCAACCATCGGCGAGCTGCTTCACTTCCTTCACCCCCATATTGATCATGGGTTCGATGGCGAGCACCATGCCCGTTCGCAACTTCACACCGTGCCCACGTTTGCCGTAGTTCGGCACTTCCGGGGCTTCGTGGAGCTTGCGTCCCACACCGTGCCCCACCAGCTCGCGCACCACACCATAGCCATTGCTCTCGGCATGCTGCTGGATCGCGTATCCGATGTCGCCCGTGCGGTTGCCTTCGGTTGCAGCGGCAATGCCCTTGTCCAGGCATTCACGCGTAACACGAAGGAGCTTCTTCACCGGCTCGGCCACGTCGCCCACCATGAAGGTGTATGCGCTGTCGCCGTAGAAACCGTTCATCAGCACACCGCAGTCCACGCTGGCGATATCGCCATCGCGCAACTGCCGGTCGCCCGGCAGGCCATGCACCACCTGCTCGTTCACGCTGATCAACAGCGTGCTCGGACAATCGTACAGGCCCTTGAATCCCGGAATGGCACCATTGTCCCGGATGAACTCTTCCGCCAAGCGGTCCAGTTCACCGGTGGTGACGCCGGGGGCGATGTGTTTCGCCACTTCGGCCAAGGTCTTCCCAACAAGCAAAGAACTCTCCTTCAACACCGCGATCTCGTCATCGCTCAGATGGACCAGGGGCTTGCTCCCCATGTCTATCCAGCCATGCCGTAGGCCGCTCCTTGACTACGTCCCTTGATGCGCCCGCTCTTCATCAATCCATCGTAATGGCGCATCAACAAATGACTTTCGATCTGCTGCAGCGTGTCCAACAACACGCCCACCATGATCAACAATGAGGTACCTCCGAAGAACTGCGCGAAGCCCTGCTTGATCCCCGCCATGCCCGCGAAGGCCGGAAGGATGGCCACCAAGCCCAGGAAGATGGCACCGGGCAGGGTAATGCGGGAAAGCAGTTCATCGATATGGCTGGCCGTGCTCTTGCCGGGTTTCACACCCGGGATGAAGCCGCCGTTGCGCTTCATGTCGTCGGCCAGTTGGTTCGGGTTCACCGTGATGGCGGTATAGAAGTAGGTGAAGATCACCACCATCAGGAACAACGAGATGTTGTAGGCCCAGCCTTGGTTGCTGGCAAGACCGATGAGCCATTGTGGTGGTTCATCGAACGCCTGTGCGATGTACATCGGGAATGAGCACGATCGCCTGAGCGAAGATGATGGGCATCACACCCGCTGCGTTGACCTTGAGCGGGATGTAGTTGCGCACACCACCGTACTGCTTGTTGCCTTGCACACGCTTGGCGAACTGGACCGGGATGCGTCGCGTGCCCTGCACCAACAGGATGCAACCCGCTATGATGAGCACCCAAAGTACCACTTCAACGAGAAGCAGCACGAGACCACCGCCGCCGGGACCCATGCGACCCACCACTTCCTGTGCGAAGCTCTGCGGGAACTGCGCCAGGATGCCGATCATGATGATGAGAGAGATACCATTGCCAAGGCCACGCTCGGTGATACGCTCGCCCAACCACATCACGAACAAGGTGCTCGCGGTGAGGATGATCACGCTCGTCATCAGCCAGAACTTGTCGTCCAACGGAGCGGCATCGGGCTCGATCGTGGTGAAGATGTAACCCGGAGCCTGCGCCACGCAAATGAGGATCGTGAGGTAGCGGGTCCACTGGTTCAACTGGCGTCGACCACTTTCCTCCTTCTGCTTCTTCTGCACCGCCGGGATGGCGATACCTGCCAGCTGCATGATGATGGACGCCGAGATGTAGGGCATGATGCCCAAGGCGAAAATGCTGGCACGGGTGAACGCACCACCGGTGAAGATCGAGAGGATCTCCACGATGCCGCTACCACCGCTCGCAGCGTTCTGGGCCATCACCGCGCTATCCACACCGGGCAGCACGATGAAACTTCCGATGCGGTACACCAACAGCAAACCCAGTGTAATGAGGATGCGGTTGCGCAACTCATCGATGCGCCAGATGTTCTTGATCGTTTCGATCAGGTTCTTCATGCCTTCGCTGCTACGCTTGCGATGATCTCCACTTTGCCTCCTTTCGCCTCGATGGCCGCTTTGGCCGTGGCGCTGAAGGCGTGCGCCGTGATGGTGAGGGCACCGGTGACTTCGCCGCGGCCCAGCACCTTGAGTTTGTCGTTACGGGCGATCAGGCCGTTGGCGCGAAGCACCGTCGGATCGATCACCGTAAGTCCCTTCGCATCGGCCAAGCCTTGGATAGCGTCCAAGTTGATGCCCTTGTACTCAACACGCGTGGGGTTGGTGAAGCCGAACTTCGGCAGGCGGCGCACCAAGGGTGTCTGGCCTCCTTCGAAACCGCGCTTGCGATTGTAGCCCGTGCCGGCCTTCTGGCCCTTGTGGCCTTTGCCGGACGTGCCGCCTTTACCGCTGCCTTGGCCGCGGCCCATGCGCTTGTTCTTCTTGGTGGCTCCTTTGGCCGGTTTCAGTGTGCTCAGGTCCATGATCGTTCGCTTCAAAAAGTTCAAGCCTGCTCCACGCTCACCAGATGCTCCACTTTGCGCACCATGCCGAGCACTTGCGGGCTGCCTTCAACAACAGTGCTCTTGCCGATACGGCCCAAGCCCAAGGCCTTCAGGGTCGCCTTCTGGCGAGCGGGGCACTTGATCTGGCTGCCGGTCTGGGTGATGATGATCTTGCTCATTGTTATCGTACCGGCGAGGCCGGTTCGTTGTCTATCCGTTGAAAACACGCTCCAGTTTCACACCACGCTGACGCGACACCTGGTTCGCATCACGCAAGCTCGTGAGGGCCTCGATGGTCGCCTTCACCACGTTGTGCGGGTTACTGCTACCCTTGCTCTTGGCCAATACGTCGGTGACCCCCACGCTCTCCAGCACAGCGCGCATGGCACCACCGGCGATCACGCCGGTACCGTGCGCTGCGGGCTTCAGGAACACCTGAGCACCGGCGAACTTGCCCTCTTGTGAATGGGGGATCGTCCCCTTCATCACCGGCACCTTCACCAGGTTCTTCTTCGCATCATCGATTCCCTTGGCGATGGCCTCCTGCACTTCCTTGGCTTTGCCAAGACCGTGACCGACCACCCCGTTCTCATTGCCCACCACCACGATGGCAGCGAAGGTGAAGGTGCGGCCACCCTTGGTAACCTTGGTCACGCGGTTCAGCGCAACGAGCTTGTCCTTCAGCTCGAGGTCGCTGCTCTTTACCTTCTTGATGTTCGTCTCAGACATGATGGGGGATGATCAGAAGTTGAGGCCTGCTTCGCGGGCGGCGTCGGCAAGGGCTTTCACCCGGCCATGGTACAAGTAGCCACTGCGGTCGAAGACGACCTTGTCGATGCCAGCCGCCTTCGCCTTCTCGGCGATGGCCTGACCGACCAACTTGGCCTGCTCCAACTTGGGAACGCCGTTGGCCTTCTTGTCCTTCAACGAAGAGGCGCTCACCAGCGTGCGGCCGGCCTCGTCGTCGATGATCTGGGCATACATGCCCGTGTTGCTGCGGAAGACCGTGAGACGGGGACGCTCGGGCGTGCCCGCAAGGTTCTTGCGAACCCGGGTCCTGATCTTCTCTCTGCGTGCGCTCCTGCTGAATGCCATGGCTGTGCTTATTTACCTGCGGCCTTACCTGCTTTGCGACGCACCACTTCACCAACGAAGCGGACACCTTTGCCTTTGTAAGGCTCAGGCTTGCGCAGCGCGCGCAGTTTGGCGGCCACCTGGCCGATGAGTTGCTTATCAACCGATTCCAAACGGATGATCGGGTTCTTTCCTTTCTCCTGGGCTGCGGCCACTTTGATCTGCGGTGGCAACACCAGTGTCACGGTGTGCGAGAAACCGAGCGCGAGCTGCAATTGCTGGCCCTTGGCGGTTGCGCGGTAACCCACACCCACCAGTTCCTGCTCGATCACGAAACCTTCGCTCACACCCTTCACCATATTGGCGATGAGCGAGCGGTACATACCGTGTTTTGCACGGTGCGGCTTTGCATCGCTGGGACGTTCGAGCGTTACAACGGCACCATCCTTCTTCAGACTGATGGCCGGGTCAACGGCTTGCTCCAAGGAACCCTTCGGACCTTTCACGGTCACCAGGTTCTTGTCGCTGATGGTGATCTCCACCCCTTTGGGCAGACTGATCGGTGCTTTTCCTATGCGTGACATCTTCTCGGTGGTCTTAGCTCACGTAGCACAGCACTTCACCACCCACGTTGAGGCTGCGTGCCTCCTTGTCGGTGATCACGCCCTTGCTGGTGGAGATGATGGCCACGCCGAGGCCGTTGAGCACGCGGGGCAGTTGCTCCGCATGGGCGTATTTGCGCAGGCCGGGCGTGCTCACACGGCTCAGCTCGCGGATGGCGCTTTGGCGCGTTTGCGAATCGTACTTCAGGGCGATCTTGATGAGGCCCTGTTTGCCGTCCTCCTCCGCTTTCCAGGAGAGGATGTAGCCCTTGTCGTAAAGGATCCGCGTAATGTCCTTCTTCAGGTTGCTGGCGGGCACCACTACGACCTTCTTGTGCGCCATGATGGCGTTGCGCAAGCGGGTCAGGTAATCGGCGATCGGATCGGTGGTCATGTTCTTTTCTTTTGGGGCACTGTTGCCAGCACCCATAGCATTCTTGTTACCAGCTGCCCTTGGTCACACCCGGGATCTTTCCCTCCAGGGCCATTAGACGGAACACGTTTCGCGAGACTCCGAACAGGCGCATGTAACCGCGCGAGCGACCGGTGAGCTGGCAGCGATTGTGCATGCGCACTTTGCTTCCGTTGGCAGGGAGCTTTTGCAAGCCCTCCCAATCGCCAGCCGCTTTGAGCTTGGCGCGTTTGGCGGCGTACTTCTCCACCATCTTGGCGCGCTTACGCTCGCGTGCCTTCATGCTTTCCTTGGCCATGGTCTCTTGTGCTTGGCGTTATTTCTTGTCGGAGAACGGGAAGCCGAAGGCGGTGAGCAGGGCCTTCGCCTCCTCATCACTGTCAGCGCTCGTAACGAACGTGATGTCCATCCCTTGGAGCTTCGTCACCTTGTCGATGTCGATCTCCGGGAAGATGATCTGCTCCTTCACGCCCATGGTGAAATTGCCACGACCATCGAAGCCGGTGGCCTTCACGCCACGGAAGTCGCGCGTACGGGGCAGGCTCACCGCGATCAAACGATCGAGGAACTCGTACATGCGGTCGCCACGGAGGGTGACACGCGCGCCGATGGGCATGCCTTTGCGCAATTTGAAGTTGCTGATGTCCTTGCGCGAGTTGGTCGATACCGCCTTCTGGCCAGCGATGATGCTCATCTCTGCGACGGCGTTCTCCACCACTTTCTTATCTCCAACGGCACTGCCCAAGCCTTGGTTCAAGCTGATCTTCAACAGGCGGGGAACCTGCATGGGGCTGGTGTAGCCGAACTCCTTCTGGAGCGCGGGTGCCACCTCGTTGCTGTATTTGGCGCGGAGCCTTGGTTGGTAGCTCATTTTTTGGCCGCGGTTTTCTTGGTCTTCACGTAGCGCTCCAGCTTGCCTTCCTTATCCGCCTTGCGTCCCACGCGACCGGGTTCGCCGGTCTTCGCGTCGATGAGCATGAGGTTGCTGATATGGATGGGGCCCTCCTGGTCCACGATACCACCTTGGGGGTTGGCCGTGGAAGGCTTGCTGTGCTTCTTGTTGATGTTGAGGCCCTCGACGATGGCGACCGCACGGTCACGGTCCACCTCGAGCACACGCCCCTGCTTGGAGCGGTCCTCACCGGCGAGCACCTTCACCAGGTCGCCTTTCTTGATGTGGGTCTTCTTCTGCATGGCTCAGAGCACCTCGGGTGCGAGGGAAATGATCTTCATGAACTTCTTCTCGCGCAGTTCCTTGGCCACTGGGCCGAAGATGCGCGTGCCTTTCATCTCGCCGGCCGCATCGAGCAGCACCACGGCGTTGTCATCGAAGCGGATGTAGCTACCGTCCTTACGGCGCATTTCCTTTTTCGTGCGCACCACCACCGCCTTGTGAACGGTGCCCTTCTTGGCACCGCCGTTGGGCATGGCGTGCTTGATGGTCACCACGATGGTGTCACCGATGCGGGCGTAGCGGCGGGCGGTGCCACCGAGCACCCGGATGCAGAGCACTTCCTTGGCGCCGCTGTTGTCGGCCACGTTGAGCCTTGATTCCTGTTGGATCATCGCAGTGGTATGTTACTTGGCGCGTTCAACTACTTCCACCAAACGCCAGCGCTTCAGCTTGCTCAGGGGGCGGGTTTCCGCGATCCGCACCGTGTCACCGATGTGGGCATCGCCCTTTTCATCGTGCGCCATGAAGGTGCTGGAACGCTTCACGAACTTTCCGTACTTGGGGTGCATGACCCGGCGCTCAACAATAACCGTGATGCTCTTGGCCATCTTATCGCTGGTGACGATGCCGACACGCTCCTTGCGGAGGTTGCGGTCCGTCGTTGTGGTCTCGGTGCTCATTTCGCAGTGAGTTCGCGCTTGCGCAGTTCAGTGAGGATGCGGGCCACTTCCTTACGCTTGGAGCGCAGCTGCATCGGGTTCTCGATCGGGCTCACGGTGTGGCTGAAGCCGAGCTTGGTGAGGGAGGTACGCTCCTCCTTCAGCTTGTCCTGCAGTTCCTGCACGGTGAGTTCGTTCAATTCCAGTCCTTTCTTCTTCATGGCTCTCGCTTATTGGCCGTCGTAGTCTTCGCGGGTCACGAACTTGGTCGGGATGGGCAGTTTGGCAGCTGCCAAACGCAATGCCTCCTTCGCCACTTGGGAGGGAACACCGTCCACCTCGAAGATGATGCGGCCTGCATGGCACACGGCCACCCAACCATCCAAGGATCCCTTGCCCTTACCCATACGCACCTCAGCTGGTTTGCTGGTCACGGGCTTATCGGGGAACACCTTGATCCACACCTGGCCTTCGCGCTTCATGTAGCGCGTGAGGGCCACACGGGCTGCTTCGATCTGGCGACCGGTGAGCCATACGCTCTCCAAGGCCTTCAGTCCGAAAGATCCCAAGGCTACACGGTGTCCGCGTTGGGCCGCGCCCTTCATGCGGCCCTTGTGCATATTGCGGCGCTTGCTGCGCTTCGGTTGCAACATGGCTATCAGCTATTACGGTTGTTACCTCCACGACCTCCGCCACCTGCGGGGCCCCTACGATCTCCACCACCTCCGAAGCGACGATCACCGCCAGGACCACCTGGTCCGCGACGTTCGCCACCACGATCACCACCCGGGCCACGGCGATCACCGCCACGACGCTCCGGACGATCACCACCCATGCGCGGACCAGCAGGACCGCCTTTGGCTTGGCCCACGTTCGGGCTCAGGTCACGCTTGCCGTACAACTCACCACGCATGATCCAGCACTTCACCCCGATGCGACCCATTTTGGTGTGCGCCTCGGTGATGGCGAAGTCGATGTCGGCACGCAGGGTGTGCAATGGCACACGGCCCTCGCGATAGCTCTCGGTACGTGCGATCTCAGCACCGTTCAAGCGACCGGAAACCGTGAGCTTGATGCCTTCTGCGCCCATGCGCATGCTGCTTGCCACGGCCATCTTCATGGCGCGGCGGAAACTGATGCGGCCTTCGAGCTGGCGGGCGATGCTGTCGGCCACAAGACGGGCATCCAGTTCAGGACGCTTGATCTCGAAGATGTTGATCTGGACGTCCTTGCCGGTGAGCTTCTTGAGCTCCTCGCGCAACTTGTCCACCTCGGCACCACCCTTACCGATGATCACACCGGGGCGTGCCGTGTTGATGGTGACGGTAACGAACTTCAAGGTGCGCTCGATCACGATCTTGGCGACGCTCGCCTTCTTCAGGCGGGCCATCAGGTACTGGCGGATCTTCTCGTCCTCAACGAGCTTGTCGCTGTAGTCGTTGCCGCCGTACCAGTTGCTGTCCCAACCCTTGACGAAGCCAAGGCGGAAACCGATCGGATGTACTTTCTGTCCCATGTGTTCTCCTTAGGCTTGAGCTGGTTGGGTGGTATCGACGATCAACGTCACATGGTTGCTGCGCTTCTTCATGCGATATGCGCGGCCTTGGGGGGCGGGCAGCATGCGCTTCAGGCCACGTGCTTCGTTCACCTGGATGCTCTTCACCACGAGACCGGCCTCATCGGCTTTCTGGCCTTCGTTCTTCGCCTGCCAGTTCGCGATCGCGCTCATCAGGAGCTTCTCCAGGTCACGGCTGCTGTGGCGGGTGTTGAAGCGCAGGATCCCCAACGCCTTGTCCACTTTTTGACCGCGGATGAGGTCGGCCACCTGGCGCATACGGCGCGGCGAGGTGGGCACATTGCGCAGGTGTGCGATGGCCACGGGCTTCATGGCCTCCTTGCGCTTTTCCGCTGCTAGTTTCTTACGGGCTCCCATGGTGGTGCTCAGTTCTGCTTGTTACCGCTAGTGGCCGCGGAAGGTGCGCGTCGGTGCGAACTCGCCCAGCTTGTGGCCCACCATGTTCTCCGTCACGTACACGGGGATGAACTTGTTGCCATTGTGCACGGCGATGGTCAAGCCAACGAACTCGGGTGCGATGGTGCTTGCGCGCGACCAGGTCTTGATCACGTTCTTCTTGCCCGAAGCCTGGGCTTCGCCCACACGCTTGGAGAGCTTGTAGTGGATGAACGGCGGTTTCTTGAGTGAACGGCTCATGTTCTATCGGGATCAGGCGCCTTTCTTGGCGTTGACACGTTCGAGGATGAAACGATTGGAACGGTTCTTCGGCTTCCGGGTCTTCTTGCCCTTGGCCAGCAAACCCTTGCGGCTGCGTGGATGACCACCGGATGCGCGGCCCTCGCCACCACCCATCGGGTGATCGACCGGGTTCATGGCCACCGCACGGGTGCGGGGACGACGACCCTGCCAACGGCTACGGCCTGCCTTGCCGCTCTTCTGCAGCATGTGCTCGCTGTTGCCCACGGTACCCACGGTCGCCAAGCAGGCCACGAGCACCATGCGGAGTTCACCGCTCGGCATCTTCAAGGTGGCGTACTTGCCTTCACGTGCGCTCAGCTGGGCGAAGGTGCCTGCACTGCGAGCGATTGCTCCACCCTTGCCTGGTTGCAGTTCGATGTTGTGCACAACAGTGCCCAAGGGGATCTCGCTGAGCGGAAGTGTATTGCCCACTTCGGGGCCACACCGCTGCGACCGCTCATCAGCGTCTGTCCGACCTGGAGGCCGTTCGGCGCGAGGATGTACCGCTTCTCGCCATCTGCGTAGAACAAAAGGGCGATGCGAGCGGTGCGGTTCGGGTCGTACTCGATGGTCTTCACCACCGCAGGGATGCCGTACTTCTCGCGCTTCAGGTCGATCTCGCGGTAGCGCTGTTTGTGACCACCGCCGATGTAGCGCATGGTCATCTTCCCCTGGTTGTTACGGCCACCGCTCTTGTTGGTGCCGCTGACGAGGGACTTCTCCGGAACGTGGGTGGTGATGCCCTCGTTGTCCGTGATCACCTTGTGACGGGTGCCGGGGGTGACCGGATTGAGTTTGCGTACGCCCATGGCTTAGATGCTGCTGTAGAGGTCGATGGCTTCGCCGGTCTTGACGGTAACGATGGCCTTCTTGTAGCTCGACGTGAAGCCGTGCAGGATGAGGCTCTTGCTGTAACGCGTGCGGTCCTTGCCGCCGCAGATCATGGTGCGCACACCCGTCACCGTGACGTTGTACTCCTTCTCCACGGCCTGCTTGATCTGCACCTTGTTGCTGGTGCGGGCGACTTCGAACCCATAACGGTTCTCCTTCTCGCCCTGCGCCGTCATCTTCTCGGTGACGATGGGTCGGATGATGATCTGCTGGCTCATGACTTACTTGGTGAGGGTGGCCTCCAACGGTGCGATCGCGTCCTTCACGATCAGCAGGCCGGTGGCGTTCATGATATCGTACGTGTTCAACTCGCTCGCCACCACCACGCGCGTACGCTGGATGTTGCGTGCGCTGAGCAGCACATTGTCGTCCTTGGTGGGCACCACCAGCACGCTCTTGCGTCCGGTGAGCTCGAAAGCCTTCAACATGGCGATGAACTCACTCGTCTTGGGTGCGCTCATGCTCACCGCATCGATCACCTTGATGGAGCCGTCCTTGGCCTTGTGGGTGAGCGCGCTGCGGCGGGCCAGGTCCTTCACCTTCTTGTTCAGCTTGAAGTGGTAGTCGCGCGGCTTGGGACCGAACACGCGTGCTCCGCCCTTGAAGAGCGGGCTCTTGATGGAGCCTTTACGGCTGCCACCGGTGCCCTTCTGGCGGTGCAGCTTCTTGGTGCTGCCGCTCACTTCGCTTTTCTCAAGCGTCTTGGCAGTGCCCTGACGTTGGTTGGCGAGGTGCTGTTTCACGTCCAGCCAGATGGCGTGGTCGTTCGGCTCGATCGCGAACACCGCATCGTTCAGCTTGGCTTTCTTGCCGGTGGACTTGCCGTCCTTGCCGTGGATATCGAGTTCCATCTTACTTCCAGATGATCACGATGCTGCCTTTGGCACCAGGAACGGTACCGCGCAGCAACAACAGGTTCTTGGTCGCGTCCACTTTCACCACCTTGAGGTTCTCCGTGGTGATCTTCTTCCCACCCGTACGGCCTGCCATGCGCATGCCCTTGAACACGCGTGCGGGGTATGAGCTGCCACCCAGCGAACCGGGAGCGCGGCTACGATCGTGCTGGCCGTGCGTGCCTTCGCCCACACCGCTGAAACCGTGGCGCTTCACCACACCCTGGAAGCCTTTGCCCTTGCCGTTGGCGGTAACGGTAACGAAGCTGCCCTCTTCGAAGAGGTCAACGCCGATGCTGTCCCCGAGCTTGAGCTCCTGTTCGAATTCCTTGAACTCGTGGGCCTTCACCTTGGGGGTGGTGTTCGCTTTCTTGTAGTGGCCCATCGCTGCTGCGGTCGTGCTCTTCGCGCGACGCTCAACCGCAGAGAGTTGAACGGCTTGGTAGCCATCCTTCTCCTGGGTCTTGATGTGGGTGACCACGTTGGGGCTCGCTTCGATAACCGTGCAAGCCACCAAGGACCCGTCCGCATCGAACAGGCTGGTCATACCGATCTTCTTTCCAATTAGTCCGCTCATGGCTCTGTCGTGCTATCGGTCAGACCTTGATCTCCACATCCACGCCGCTGGGGAGTTCCAGCTTCATGAGGGCATCGATCGTCTTGGAGGACGAACTGTAGATGTCCATCATGCGCTTGTAGCTGCACAATTGGAACTGCTCGCGCGCCTTCTTGTTGACGTGCGGCGAGCGGAGCACCGTGAACATGCGCTTGTGGGTCGGCAAGGGGATCGGACCACTGACGACAGCGCCAGTGCTCTTCACCGTCTTCACGATCTTCTCGGCGCTCTTGTCGACGAGGTTGTGATCGTACGACCGCAGCTTGATCCTGATCTTTTGGGTCATCGCTCGTTGCGGGTTAGGCTGAAACTTTACCACGCACCTTGGCCAATACGGCTTCGGTCACGTTGTTGGGTGCAGGTACATAGTGGCTGAACTCCATGGTGCTGCTGGCACGGCCGGAGCTCATGGTGCGCAGGGAGGTCACGTAACCGAACATCTCGCTCAAAGGCACAGTGCCCTTGATGGCCTTCGCGCCGGCACGGTCGTCCATGCCCACGATGGTACCACGACGACGGTTGAGGTCGCCGACGATATCTCCCATGTTCTCTTCCGGTGTGATCACCTCGATCTTCATGATCGGTTCGAGCAACACGGGTTTGCACTTGGGGATCGCATTACGGAAGGCGGCCTTCGCGCAGATCTCGAAGCTCAATGCATCGGAGTCCACGTTGTGGAAGGAACCGTCGTAAAGCGTCACCTTCAAGCTTTCCATGGGGAAGCCTGCGAGCACACCGTTCTTCAAGGAGCCTTCGAAGCCCTTGGAAACAGGCGAGATGAATTCCTTCGGGATGGAACCACCCTTGATCTCGTCGACGAACTCCAGACCCGTTTTGGCGGGATCCGTCTGGGGCTCGATGCGCACATGGATGTCGGCGAACTTACCGCGACCACCCGTTTGCTTCTTGTACAGCTCGCGGTGTTCCACGGTGCCACTGATGGCCTCCTTGTACTTCACCTGGGGCGCACCTTGGTTGCACTCCACCTTGAACTCGCGGCGCATACGGTCCACGAGGATCTCCAAGTGGAGTTCGCCCATGCCGCTGATCACGGTCTGACCGGTCTCGTCGTCCGTGTGGACTTTGAAGGTCGGATCTTCCTCGGCCAGTTTGTACAGGGCAGCACCCATCTTGTCCAAATCGGCCTGTGTCTTGGGCTCCACCGCGATGCCGATCACCGGCTCGGGGAAGCTCATGCTCTCCAGAATGATCGGATTCTCCTCGGCACACAACGTATCGCCCGTGCGGATGTCCTTGAAACCAACGGCCGCACCGATGTCACCTGCCTCGATACGCTCCACAGGGTTCTGCTTGTTGGAGTGCATCTGGAAGATACGGCTGATGCGCTCCTTCTTATCACTGCGTGTATTGAGCACGTAGCTGCCGGCTTCCAATACGCCGCTGTAAGCGCGGAAGAAGGCCAGGCGGCCCACGAAGGGGTCGGTAGCGATCTTGAACGCAAGACCGGCGAAAGGTTCAGCAGGATCGGGGTGGCGGATGGCCTCCGTATCCGTGCGCGGATCGATGCCGATCACCGCCTCGATGTCCATCGGGCTGGGCAAATAGGCCATCACTGCGTCGAGCATGGTCTGCACGCCCTTGTTCTTGAAGGCGCTACCACACAGGATCGGCGTGATGCTCATGTTGATCGTGCTCTTGCGCACGGCCTCCATCACTTCAGCCTCTGTAAGACTGTCCGGATCGGCGAAATACTTCTCCATCAAGGTGTCGCTGCTCTCGGCAACGGCCTCGATGAGCTTGTCGCGCCATTCCTTCACGGTGTCCTTCAGGTCCTCCGGGATCGGAACCTCCTTCCAAGTCATGCCTTGGTCGGATTCGTTCCACACCATCCCACGGTTGTTGATGAGATCCACAACACCGAGGAATTCCGCTTCGGCACCAATGGGTACTTGCAACGGCACCGGGTTCGCACCGAGCCGCTCGCGGATCTGCGCAACCACGTTGAAGAAATCGGCACCGCTCCGGTCCATCTTGTTGACGAAGCCGATGCGGGGCACCTTGTACTTGTTGGCTTGGCGCCATACGGTCTCGCTCTGCGGCTCCACACCACCTACGGCACAGAACAACGCAACTGCACCATCCAGCACGCGCAGGCTGCGCTCCACCTCGACGGTGAAGTCAACGTGGCCCGGCGTGTCGATCAGGTTGATCTTGTACTTGTCCCCGCGATAATCCCAGAAGGTCGTTGTAGCAGCGCTGGTGATCGTGATGCCACGCTCCTGCTCCTGCGCCATCCAATCCATGGTGGCCGCACCATCGTGCACCTCGCCGATCTTGTGGACCAGACCGGTGTAATACAGGATGCGCTCGGACGTCGTCGTCTTGCCCGCATCGATGTGGGCCATGATACCGATGTTCCGCGTATATGTCAGGTCCCTTTTGGCCATTTGCTCTCTTGCTCTACCCTACGGTTATCAGAAGCGGAAGTGGCTGAATGCTTTGTTGGCCTCGGCCATCTTGTGCACTTCTTCCTTCTTCTTGAATGCTGCGCCTTCCTCTTTGCTGGCTGCGAGGATCTCGTTCGCCAGCTTCATGCTCATGCTGCGCTCGTTGCGGCTGCGGGCGTACCCGATGAGCCACTTCATCGCCAGGCTCTTCTTGCGGTCTTCGCGAACAGCCTGTGGGATCTGGAAGTTGGCACCACCCACACGGCGGCTACGCACTTCCACTTGCGGGGTCACGTTGATGATCGCCTTGCGGAAGATCTCCAACCCGTCCTCACCGCTCTTTTCGGCCACGATGTCGATGGCGCTATAGAAGATGTCCAACGACTTGCTCTTCTTGCCGTCGTACATCAGGTTGTTCACGAACTTGGTCACCTGCACATCGCCGAACTTGGGGTCGGGCAACGTTGTGTGTTTGACTGTCTTCTTGCGCATGGCTTAGTTCCTTCTGCTGTCGGTTCGAGCTATGTCGAGAACTACTTCTTCTTGGCTGGAGCGGCACCGGCTTTCGGGCGCTTGGTTCCGTACTTGCTGCGACGCTGGTTGCGGCCTTCCACACCACTGGTGTCGAGCACGCCACGTACAATGTGGTATTTCACACCGGGCAGGTCCTTTACACGACCGCCGCGCACCAGCACGATGCTGTGCTCTTGCAGGTTGTGGCCCTCGCCACCGATGTAGGCAATGACCTCGTAGCCGTTCACCAAACGCACCTTGGCCACCTTCCGGAGGGCCGAGTTCGGCTTCTTCGGGGTGGTGGTGTACACCTTGGTACACACGCCGCGACGCTGTGGGCAAGACTTCAGAGCAATGGACTTGCTCTTGTAAACCGGGGTTTCCCGGCCTTTGCGAATAAGCTGCTGAATGGTTGGCATAGGGTGCTTTCTCTTGGCTTTCAGGCGTTTGCGCGTATAGCTCCGCGAAAACGGGGTGCGAAAGTAGCCGAAATGCGTTTCCCACCAAGCCGTGTTCATTGAATTTTCTCCAGACCTCCCCGTAGGTGCGCTGCTACGTGGTGAACAACAACGCAGGACCTCCTTCGCTTCCTTCCTGTGCCTCAGCGCAATAACTGTAGAGGAAGAAGGCATGATCGCGGCCCGCCAACCACCCTTGGAACGTCGGCCAACTGGTCGTCTCTTCGGAAGGGCCCACTTACATTTGTTCGCATCATATGATTTGAATCGTGGACGTCGGAAGCATCACATATCACTCCATCAGCCCCCGCATGCTGAACCTGCTCGCGCAGGTGCATCACCAGTTGGGCGAGGTCAACGCGCGTCACCTTCACCTTCCACCGGGTGGTTCAGCCAAAGCCTATCGTGCCAGTACCGTTCATGCTACCCTCGCGATCGAAGGCGGCCTCCTGGACCCCCATCCAGTAGCCGCTCTTGCCGAAGACCATACGGCGAGTACACAAGGGCCCGCAGCGCTGGAGGCGCTCAATACACATCGCACCTACGACCTGCTCCTCCCTAGACCCCTTCGCGGAACAAGACCTGCGGCAAGCGCACGGCGTGCTAATGCACGGCCTCGCGGTGGATGCCGGTCGATACCGCACCGGCACCATCGAAGTCTTCTATGGCGATCCGCAGCCGCTGCGCACCGCATCCGCCAAAGGACTGCCGGCTGCTGTACAAGACTTGTTGCGCTACGCGGAGGAGGATGACTTCCCGCCGCTCCTGACGAGTTGCGTCCTGCACTTCGGCATTGTGTACCTGCGTCCATTTTCTGCTGGCAACGGCCGTCTCGCCCGGTTGTGGCAACGCCGTATGCTCATGCATCATTGGCCGGTCTTCTCTTACCTGCCGGTTGAAGCGTTCATCTTGCGTGCGGAGCCCGCGTACAATGCAGCGTTGGAGTTCGCCGATCGACGGGGGGGATGCGGTGGTTTCATCACCTATCTGCTCGAGCGCATCGATGAAGCACTGACCGAATTGCTCTCTTCATCCGACCCGTAAGGCTTGCCGGCGATCGGGTGGAGGTTTTCCTTCACCAACGCCGTCACCGCGATGGCGAGCGCCCGTCCTTTCGGCGCAAGGACTACATGGGTTCTATCCCTGGCTCTCTACCGCGACCGCGACAAGGGACCTTCGAGATGCGTTAATCGGTGGAAGGCTGCACGTGGAAGGAAGCGGCCGATCGGCGCGTTATCGCCCACATGGTCCCGGGATCGACGCCTTTTCAAGATGGGTTCCATGCGCAACCAGGCCCTACAACCTTCGGCCCATCCATGTTACCTCGACGGCCTGAACCCCGCGGCAAACCATCGGCAATAGCAGGGCAGTAAAGCGTGTTGAGGTGCGGACGGCTGTATACGACTCTTGGTTAGACCCGGTGAACAGGAGTTCAAGGGCCTACATTCACCGTTCGTCCCCATCCGGGAACACAGGCATCCTGCTCGGTGTCTTGAGATCATGAACCGTTCTACCCTCCTCATCGGCCTTTTACACGCCGTGTTTGGCGCCAGGGGGCCATTGGTACTTCGGGCAGAGGGCGTGGGCTGGACTTCAACACCTGCCCGCCTACCGTGTGCGGGCGGCCATCACCCTCCGGGACACAGGTGGGGTTGAACTCCTGTCGCAGATTCCCAAGCCGGGCAGCACCCTACTGTGTTCACCCCGGGGCTGGTGGTGAACATGGCCATCCTGGCTCGACTTGGGGGTGTGCTCCTGCCCCCCGCCACCCGCCCCGTCTCGTCCCCGCGGCCCCACACCCCCCCCCCCCCCCCCCCCCCCCCCCCCCCCCCCCCCCCCCCCCGGGAACCCCGGCCGCTCCAACTTCGATGCGATCGGTCATCTGAAGGCATCCCCTCAGGGTGATCGGCTGGCCTTCACCACCTTTCCACGGGACCCCCCCCCCCCCCGTTGTTTTCGCCGGGCGGGAAATTGTCACAGCGAGGACGGCCTAGGCATCTTCTTCGTCCGCAATTCGACCTGAGCGCCGGCGCTATCCGGCTCCGTCCGGTCTTCTCCGGCCCGCTGCGCGCCCGCTCAGCCCCTGGGCGACATATTTGGCACCGCCCCCCCCCCCCGCCGCCTCAACTATTTCACGGCGTGTTCCTGAACGGCCAGCGAGGGAGTTGGAGCCTGAACAGTCTTTACGAGACCGGCGGGTTGTGCAGAAGTGATCTGCCCACAGGCCTGAACGGATCGGCGCAACCTATGGCCACGCGCCCCATCCGATGGCGTATTTGGCCCGATGGTTGGACTGGACAACATGATGCTCAGTTCGATGGTCGGGCCTGCGTTCCATGGGCTTGCGCACATCCGCAAGTCGCGCAAGCCTACCACGGTGGCTGCGGTGCTCGTGGTGCGTGGGCGGCCAGCCCCTGGCCGCTTCGTCTCCGGCCGTGGGATTGCTGTGCCGCTTGAACCGCCACAAGGCAAGGTTGCCGCAAAGCCTGCAACCGGGGATGGGAAAGGGGGCCCTTCACGCCTTCGCAGGCTCCCGCCGGCCCCCCCCCCCCCCCCCCCCCCTATGCGGCGAACGCTAAGCGCTCACCTTTTCAACATCCCCGATCACGCACGATGACCGATCCTAACTTCGGCCCGTGTCCATGGATTATCTCGACGGTCTCAATCCCGCGCAGCGCGCCGCTGTGGAGGCCACGGAAGGTCCCATGATGGTGATCGCCGGCGCGGGTTCCGGAAAAACGCGGGTGCTCACCGTGCGCATCGCGCACCTCATCGCAAAGGGAGTGGATCCGTTCCGCATCCTCGCGCTCACCTTCACGAACAAGGCGGCGAAAGAGATGAAGGAGCGTATCGCTACGATCGTTGGTCGCGGTGAAGCGCTGAACATCTGGATGGGCACCTTCCACAGTGTGTTCTCGCGCATCCTTCGCGCGGAAGCGGACAAGCTCGGTTACCCGAAGGATTTCACCATCTACGATACCGACGATAGCCGGAGCGTGATCAAGGGTCTGGTGAAAGAAATGCAGCTCGACGACAAGCTGTACAAGCCAAATCAGGTCCACGGCCGCATCAGCATCGCGAAGAACAACCTCATCGGTCCGTTGGAGTATCTGGAGAACGCGGAATTGATGGCAAGCGACGCCGCGAACATGCGGCCCATGATCGGCGAGCTGTACAAGGCCTACGCGATGAAGTGCTTCCGCGCAGGCGCCATGGACTTCGATGATCTGCTCTACAACACCGCCTTGCTCTTCCGCGATCATCCGGAAGCCATGGTGAAGTACCAGGCCCGGTTCCAATACCTGCTCGTTGACGAGTACCAGGACACCAACGCGGTGCAGTACAGCATCGTGAAGACGCTCGCCGCGCGCCACGAGAACATCACCGTGGTGGGCGACGACAGCCAGAGCATCTACGCCTTCCGCGGCGCCAACATCCAGAACATCCTCAACTTCCGCAGCGACTACGAGGATCACAAGCTCTTCAAGCTGGAGCAGAACTACCGCAGCACGAAGACCATCGTGGGCGCGGCCAATTCGCTCATCGAAAAGAACAAGGACCAGATCGAAAAAACCATCTGGACCGACAACGCGCAGGGTGAGAAGATCAAGGTGCACCGCTCGTTGAGCGACAACGAGGAAGGCTCCTTCGTGGCGCACAGCATCTTCGAAACCAAGATGCAGAGCCAGGTGCCGAACAAGGGCTTCGCCATCCTGTACCGCACCAACGCGCAAAGCCGGAGCATGGAGGAAGCGCTGCGCAAGCTCAACATCGCGTACCGCATCTACGGCGGCACGAGCTTTTACCAGCGCAAGGAGATCAAGGACCTCATCAGCTACTTCCGCCTGGTGTGCAACCCGCGCGATGAAGAAGCGCTGAAGCGTGTGATCAACTATCCGACGCGCGGCATCGGGCAAACCACGATAGACAAGTTGCTCGTTGCTTCGGCGGCGAAGCAGATGTCCATTTGGGACCTCCTGCTGCAGCACCTCGGTGATCTGGAGTTCCATGCGGGCACGCGCAAGGCCATCGCCGATTTCGTGCTGATGATCCAGGGTTTCCAGACAATGCTCGCGACACACAGCGCAGCCGTGCTGGGTGAAGAGGTTGCCCGTCGCAGCGGGATCCTGAAGGACCTCTTCAATGACAAGACCCCTGAAGGCGTGAGCCGTTATGAGAATATCCAGGAGTTGCTCGCGGGCATGAAGGAGTTCAGCGATGCGAACGCCGAAGGCACCGATGTGCCGAAGACCTTGAGCGACTTCCTGATCGACGTCGCGCTCTTGACGGACGCCGACAACGACGACCCGAACGACAACGATCGCGTGAGCCTGATGACGATCCACAGTGCGAAGGGTTTGGAGTTCCCGTATGTGCATGTGGTGGGTTTGGAGGAAGATCTCTTCCCGAACCTGATGGCCGTGCAGAGCCGAGCGGACCTCGAAGAAGAGCGGCGTTTGTTCTACGTGGCGATCACACGCGCGGAGAAGAGTTGCACGCTGAGCTACGCCGTGAGCCGATACAAGTGGGGGAACCTCACCGCCAGCGAACCAAGCCGCTTCATCGAGGAGATCGATCCGCAATACCTGGAAATGCCGCGCCAGAGCGAACGGCCTTCGCTCTTCGGTGACTACGATCGCTCCACCTCGGCTCGCGGGACGGGGCAGGCCCCACCTTGGGCACGCAATGCCAAACCGGACAAGCCAGCGGAAGAACGCTCTTCATCGCGACCTGTGTATGGACGAGAGCGCTCTGCGCCCGGGATCGGAAAGCCAGCACCGCGCACAACCTCGACACCACTTCGCCCACCGGAACCCGAACGCAAGAACCTCAAGCGCGTTTCCACTTCGGGTGCGCCGCTTGAAGCGACGAGCACATTAGGTGGTCTTGTGCCCGAGCTGCAGGAAGGCCAGACCGTGGAACACGAGCGTTTCGGCAAGGGCAAGGTGCTGAAGGTGGAAGGCAATCCTCCTGATCTGAAGGCGACGGTCTTCTTCCCGAGCGCAGGACAGAAGCAGTTGTTGCTGCGCTTTGCGAAGCTGACGGTGGTGGAAGGGTGAACACGTGCCGCCTCCCACGAGCAACCCCCTTAACATGATCCACGTTGAACGCGCCCGATGGGCGCCGCCACGAACACCTGCTTGTGCCTCCGCGTTATGCGCGGTGTCGTATTGGTTGTTTCCGTGCTGGTGTTGTGCTCCTTCCATCAGCCCCATCCGAAACCACCTGCGTACGCGCGTTTCGAATTCGGCTTCAGCCTGAACCCGACCGCGCAAGGCGAGATGTACGCGCTCTTCATGTACACCGTGCTCGACAACAAGGTGGTGGACAGTCGGCCGATGCGCGTGGGGACCTACATCCTTCAAATGGCAGGGCTCGAAGAAAGCCGTGCGAACATCGAAGGCCTGGATCTCTTCGAGGAATACGGTATTGCCGGTTGCGCGGCATACAGTGAAGAGGGCCAATTGCACACCGGCCTCGACTGTTCGTCCATTCGCGATCTATGGAAGTTGCGCTACAGAGGTGCCGCAGTGGAGGGACGCGGAACTGGGTGGGCCGGTGAGGAATACCGTCCATCCGACCGCCAGCAGATCTTGCTGCAAGCATACAGGGGCGATGACTACCCGCATTGGCACGGACCCTACTTCGGCAAGGATGCCCTCCGCTTGCTGCGCGATATGCAGGATCCTGACTGGGTGCGCATGTACCGCGATGGTGGCTGACGATCAACCTTGGAGCACACGCCGTACAACTCGGCGCACCATGCGCATCGGTGGCTTGACAAGACGATGCTTCTGTGCGAAAAGACGATCGCACAACGTCGATCCGTGTGGGGCCGGGGATCCCGAACTCCTTCTCCAAGTCCATGCTGAACCGGACCTTGGCCGAGGTAAGCCCGTTCTCCAGGTTGCCCCTGTGGATCAACTGCAACCAGAGCGGGATCGTATCCACGTTGCGAAGAAGGCCGGTGGCCGGCGCATCGTGGTGCATCACATCCAACACGGTGAGTGCCTTGCCCTCCTTGACCCGTTCGATCCGTGCGATGAAGGGATTGCTGGCCTTTCGCACGAACACGAGCACCCCGTTTTCCTGATCGTACTGGAGGCCGTTCAGGAAGTTGACGATCTCATCTTCCTGGCCATGGAATTCGTTGCGCAACCGCTCGATGAAGCTGCGATGGAAGGCATCGTCGTTGTCGATACGCGCGGTGATGATGTATTCATCAACCGGCTCCAACCGCGCATGCACTTCAAGTTTGAAGCGCCTTTCCTGCTGCTGGAAGTCGGGCAGGAAGCAGGGTATGAACGGCGGAAAGCGTCGGTGAAGTTCAGCGATGCGCTTGAGGAAAGGCTCCGGCGTTCGGTCACTGAAGAACACGAGCCAATGGAAGTCGGTGTCCGTCTGGGCCATCAATGATGGAAGGCAAACCCGCTCGAAAAGTTCGAAGCGCCTGGTGAGCCACTCATTGGTGCGCGTGGCGGTACCGCTCTTGTCCGTATGGTGTACACCCCCCTTCATCACCATGTTGAAGCGGGTATTGATGAAGACCTTGGGGCGCATCGAAGGCTGGCGGCAGGTGGCTAAATGTAGGAGGGGCTTCCACGGCGACGGGGCCTTCCCTACTTTCGTCCCTGCGCCCACGATCGTTCGTTGTTGCGGCGCTTCCATCCTTTCCCGATCCGCTCCCATGAGCACAGCACCGTTCGACTACAATACACAGCGTCCGCGCCTCATCATCCCCGAATACGGGCGCAACGTGCAACGCATGGTGGAGCATTGCTTGGAAGTGGACGACCGAGAGAAGCGCACGCACACCGCCAAGGCCATCATCCAGGTGATCGCCCGCCTGAACCCGCACCTGCGGAACCACGACAATTTCGAGCGTACGCTATGGGACCATCTGTGGATCATGAGCGAATTCAAGCTCGATGTGGATGCGCCCTTCCCCATGCCCAAGCCGGAGGAACTGGAAAGCAAGCCTGAGCGCGTTCCCTATCCGCAAACTGCGGTCAAGTAAGGGCACTATGGCAAGATGGGTGGAGCGCACGACGCCTCAATGCGCGGCCATGGAAGCCGGTGAGGTGCGGAAGCCTACACCTTGCTCGTGGCGAACTTGATGAAGCGACAGTTCCTTGTTTGGAACCGCGACACCGTTCCCGATGCCATCATCCTGAAGGACCTCGCCGAAATGAGCAAGGGCAAGGTGAAGCTGCCGCCCGAAACGCAACTCGCACGCACATACCGCGTGGACCTCTTTGCGCGCCCAACAGAACGGCCTGCGCAACGAAGCGGACCTGCGTAGACGCCCCGGCGGAAGCGGCGGTAAGAAGCGCCACCGGAACCGGAAGAAGCGGTATTAGGCCGAGTGCGCCCTGAGCCTGTCGAAGGTGGTTTTCGCGTGGGCGTGGTTCGCCCTGGATGGAACTCCGGTGTCAGAGTGACAACATCGCGACCTCATCATTGCACACTGTTAGTACCGCGCTCTGAACGTCAGGCCAGTGTTTCGCTCACGTTGTTGCTTCGCAACGAACGTCGGGAAACACATGTGTAAGTTCTGCATTGAGGTGGCCGCAGGCTGAAGGGTGAACTGGGCCACAGGGTGCCAAGAACGAAGCGTTGCGGATCCTCTGCGCCGTGTTGCTCATAGCGAGCCAGTGACGATCCACAACATCCCGGACATCGTGGATGTCGACAAGCCCATCGACCTGTTGGAAGGCCATGGGCGCAGGTCGTAAGTTGGGACAGGGGTCCTATCGCTTTTGCAGCGTAAGACGGTGAACCCGGAGTTTTTCCTGGACCCGGAGTACAAGAGCCTCGGTGGCAGCTTGTGCCAAGCGTGATGGTGGCCCGGTCCCGGCACTCTGTAACGCCACGGCCGAGGTTACATTCCATCACCAGGTGGACAAGACGGGCGACGCCGGATGGACACGCACTCACCGGCTCGAGAAACCAGGTGCCTGGTGATTCACATGATGTGAAGGAAGGCGCCTACCGCGCCGAGGCCATAACTCAAGGGCTGCCACGCCCTCGACGAGGCCAGCGACGGCACCGCCAACATCGTGATGGCAGGCTGCAGTGCTTGCTGCGGCGACGCACCACGCATCTTCAATGCAGCGTGCGAACCCTGGCCTGTAAGTAGTTTCCGGCAACACGCGCGTGCAAGATGGGCTGCATCAGCGGCATCAAGCAAACCTGTTGCTTATCGACGGCGTGAAGGAACCCAGCGGTACTGAGCACCGCACGCTAATGGGACACGCACCGAGAGCGTACTAGTTCATCGGCCTCGCAAATGACGCGCAGCGAGTATCACCATCAAGGACACTGCTTACACTCACTTGGGAGCATCTTTATATCTTCCGGGAACAAGGGATCGCTGTCGTGCGCAACGGCGACGACATTTGCTCCGGCAATAAGAGCACTATATCTGTGCAAAGTTCATCGACGGTAGCAACAATGACCGTTGCCGATGCGCCTCTTGGCCCAGCCACGCCTGACCTCCTGAGCATCGTCCTTAGTGACCGCTGTTCAGCCAAGGGAAGCGCGGTCATCCATTCGAAGATGTTCGAGAGCGCCTGTTCTTCACGGACAAACTCATCGAGATGGGTGCGCATCACGCTTTCCGCGATCCATACCGCGCCTTGGTCGAAAGATTTACTTCATTTCCAGATGCCACTACGGGCCATCCGCCCGACGAGCCCTGGATATCCGCGCGCGGTGCTTCCCTGCTCATCGCCGCCCTGAGCGCAATGGCACCAGCACTATCGACAATATCGAGCGATCCTGACGGGGCTACCAGAACATCGAGGGCCGGGTTGAACGCCATCGGGGCACGGATCGAAGCGATCTGATAGTGCGAGGCAGTTGGCAGAGCAGGGGCAAGTGTTCCACCAACGAGGAGGCAGATTGAGCCTTCCTTGAGAACGAAAGCATCGGAACCCGATCCTGCTTACCCCTGCTCCTGCCGCTAACTCCTTGAGTCTCTGTTCCGGCACGATCTTGGCGAAGCGCCCGACATCCCCGAGCTTACTTTCGCACCCCGCAATTCCGCACCCCACAACCAAGATGCGCCCATCACTGTCGCAGCCGTGGCCCTGCTGGCCATCTACGGTTT
>JADJDP010000040.1 GCA_016702645.1 Flavobacteriales bacterium | reverse complement strand
AATGGACCTCCTGTCGAAGTGTACAAGGTCTACCAAGGAGTTCCCAAAGCACGACCTGTGGACTTCAGTCGGAGTCACGCCGCTGTTGCGTTTCGATATCGAGCGAGATCGCGGAGGGGGCACAGCGGAACAACGACGCGGGAGTTCCACCTCCTCCTCGGGGACGCTGCTGGTTCCGCAGCAGAACTGATCACCCCCAAGTGGTTCTGGCCAAGCGCCTGGCCTTCATCAATAGCGCGGAACGCGACATCCTCGTGGACAAAGCGAACACATCATGAACAGCTCTTCAAGCTCCAAAGGCTCAAACCCAAAAAGGCAAGAGCGTCCGGCCTTAAGGTGGCGAAGAAGAACTTGAGAAACAAGAAATGATCGTATCACCAATTGACCGGCAAGGCTGTCCAAGTGTCTGATGCAAGACTGTCCAGATGCAAATGCCAAGCACGCGACCCACGCTGTTGTCTGGAAACAAGATTGTCGAATGTAGATACCAAACGCGATAAGACACCAACCCGCTCAACTCAAGCCCAAGGGAAAGCCAAACCCGTGGCAAGAGCGTTTCCGGCCTTGCGGGCAGGGAAAGGAAGAACAAAGACGATTCACCATGACGGCGGCGCCCGCCGCCTGGCTGTCCTGCCAGACTTTGACGATCCACCACTTCAACCCACTAACCCATGAACCGTTTCAAGAACCTTGATGTCTGGAAGCAAGCTCTTGCTCTGTCTGTAGAAGTCTATCGCTCCACGGAGAAGTTCCCCAAGAAGGAGGTGTACGGACTCGCAAGCCAAATGCAGCGTGCAGGCGTATCGGTACCGAGCAACATCGCCGAAGGCGCAGCGCGAATCATGATGGCGAGTTCTATCACTTCCTCGGCATTGCCTGTGGGTCGTCGGCTGAACTCTTCACGCAGACCCTCATTGCAAGGAACTCGACTACATCACTCAAGAGCAGTCGAACGAGATCACCGCGGAACTCGACCACATCATGAACCGCATCTTCAAGCTGCAAGCCCAATTGGAAACCAAACACAAGAAACGCCCGGCGCGGAGCTAACTTCAACTGTCCTATGTCTGATGCAAGATTGTCTTGTGCCGAATGCGCCGCCTCAATGGTGCGCGGCATTTGCAGTCCTTCATAAGACATCAGACATAAGACAGCACCCGCCAGCCACGTAGGACAATCCTGCATCAGACATAAGACACTCCCTCATGAACGCATACATCATCGCCGGTTTCCGCAGCGCAGTGGGCAAAGCCCCGCGCGGCAAGTTCCGTTTCACGCGTCCGGACGACCTGGCCGCCAACGTGGTGCAACACCTCGTGAAGAGCGTGCCCAACCTCGATGTGAACCGCATCGAGGATGTGATCGTGGGCAACGCCACGCCCGAGGCCGAGCAGGGCCTGAACGTGGGCCGCATGATCAGCCTGATGGGCCTGAACACCGACAAGGTGCCGGGCATGACGGTGAACCGCTATTGCAGCAGCGGCAGCGAGACGATCGCCATCGCGAGCAGCAAGATCCACAGCGGCCTCAGCGACACGATCATCGCCGGCGGCGTGGAGTGCATGAGCCCGATCCCCTTCGGCGGCTGGCGCATCGTACCGAACTACGAGGTGAGCAAGGTGAACCCCACCTACTACTGGGGCATGGGCCTCACCGCCGAGGCCGTGGCGCGCGACTTCAAGGTGAGCCGCGAGGATCAGGACGCGTTCAGCCTGCACAGCCACGAGAAGGCGCTGGCCGCCATCGCCGCCGGGCGTTTCAAGGAGGACATCGTGCCGGTGGAAGTCGAGCAGGTGTACCTGGACGAGAAGGAGAAACGCCAGGTGAAGAAGTACGTGGTGGACACCGATGAAGGTCCGCGCGCGAGCACCCTGGAAGGGCTGGCGAAACTGAAACCGGTGTTCGATGCGAAGGGCAGCGTAACGGCGGGCAACAGCAGCCAGACCAGCGACGGCGCGGCCTTCGTGCTGGTGGTGAGCGAGCGCATGCTGAAGGAGCTGAACACCGGGTCGGGGCCCGGTGCAAGCGTGAAACCGATCGCGCGCCTCCTCTCCTACCACGTGGCCGGCGTGGAGCCGCGCATCATGGGCATCGGTCCGGTGGCCGCGGTGCCGAAGGCCGTGGAGAAGGCCGGCCTGAAGCTGAAGGACATCGAGCTGGTGGGCTGAACGAGGCCTTCGCGAGCCAGAGCCTCGCCGTGATCCGCGAGCTGGGGCTGGACCCGAGCATCGTGAACGGTGAACGGCGGCGCCATCGCGCTGGGGCATCCGCTGGGCTGCACGGGCACGAAGCTGACGGTGCAACTCTTCAACGAGATGCGCCGCCGCAAGCAGAAGTACGGGATGGTGACGATGTGCGTGGGGACGGGGCAGGGGGCGGCGAGTGTGTTTGAGTTGTTGAACTAGCTGCATGAACCGGTGGCGCGACATAGTGAATGGCGTGCAACACTTTCGGCGTTGCACCTGACTCATGCGCTGCAACTACCCTGCTTCTGTTCGCGAGACACCCTATTGTCCATGGGCCAATTCCAAATGGAATGGACGTGCGGAATATGTCCACGCCCCCGAACAGATACATACCGGCTTGGATATGCACGTGGATCCCGACGGCACGGTCTACCTCTACGGATACTCGCGCAGTGATGCAGGCGTGAATACAGGAGTATTGATCAAGAACATTGACGGCGAGGGGGTTTGGTCGCTGGAACTTCCGACCCAGAATATTTATGGATCCATGTGCGTGGACCATTCAGGGAACATCCTAATCGCCACCTCCGCAAGCGCTCCGTCCATCGGCGAGCACTACCGGACAATGAAGATCAGTCCCGACGGCGTGATCCTGTGGACAGCGGATTTCGACGGTGGAGTAATTCCAGGCGGATGGGATCGCCCATATGCAGTTGCCGTCGACTTCGACAACGCTGTATTCGTCACGGGTTGGTCGGAGGTGGTGCCTTTCCAGCACAACGTGGTCACTCTGAAGTACGATAGCCTAGGGAATGAACTTTGGCACGTACACTATGATCATGTGCAAGGCGATGGCACAAGCGAACAAGGCAACGACCTACTTACCGATGCTTCAGGTAGCGTGTATGTCATCGGTCAAACACATGACCTCTCGGCTGAAGTGTATTACCTGTTCGCTCTGAAGTACTCCAGCAGTGGAACGTTACTTTGGGAATACCTGCACCCCGGAGAAACCTTCACCGATGGCCGCCGCGCAGAATGGCGTCCTGATGGAACCATAGCGATAGGCGGCGCATACTATGTGGATGGGCAAGGAGATCTATTGTGTGATGTGCTTGATACGACTGGCGCACTCTTGTGGTCTGCTACCTACAACGCGCCAGGTGATTGGCAGGGAACGGATTGGTTTCGTGACATTGCCGTTGGCCAGGACGGAACCGTTCTGCTGACCGGGACGCAATTCAACGGTAGCGGCGTACTTGACGATTACCTGACGGTGAAATACAGTTCGACCGGTGAACAGCTATGGGCGAGGAGCTACAATGGAAGTACGGGTCATGATGACGGGTACGGTGTTACAGTTGATGAACAAGGGAACATCATTCGCCGGCAGAAGCAGGCAGAACTCATCTTCGGTGCTTGCTTCGATCGCCACGCTTCAATACGATGCGGAGGGCAACCTGACGTGGAGTGGCTTGTACGACGAGGATGGCGCCGGATGGTATCGGCCGAACTGGAGACATTCTGTTTCGCGAGCGATCGATGGCAAGTTGCTCGTGGCGGGAGCGCAAGAGAACAGTGGAATTGGTGGCACAGGTGCCCTTGTGCTGCTCTGCTACGGCCTGGAGACTTCGATAGCGGACCATTCTACCAACTCGTTCTTCACGTACCCGAATCCTTCGAATGGGAACATTCTCCTCAACGTCCCATGCTCAGGACGATATGATTGGAAGGTTTATGACCCAGCAAGCCGACTCTGCCTCCAAGGAACTGGATCCAAATGTGGGCTTGCGCCTCTCATACTGCGGGGCTTGGCTCCTGGCACCTATGTCCTGAAGCTGGACGCGTTAGACTTCCATGCTTCGCAGCTCTTGATCATCGAACCATGAGCGCCATGTTTCCCCTTTCGCCTTCCAATGGTGACCACCTCACCAGTTTAAGGGGTGAGGGCAAGTCGTCACCAGTTTGCACCAATGAAGTCGAGCCCGACCGACCAGTTGCGGTTTGTCACCAACTGAAATGGAGCGCGGGACCAACTGGTAACAGATCGTTACCAGTTGCAGTTGGTTACAAATTGTAACCAACTGACCCTTGCCATGCGGCAATTCAGCCTGTGGTTGGTCGCGCTTGCGCTCTTTGCTGCCTGCCAGCCGGCAACGCCGACCAAGGAAGCCGCACCTCGCGAGATCCACACCACCGACTACGACCTCATCATCCCCGCCGAGCAGAAAGCCCTGCTGATCCTCTTCCCCTGCTTCAGTTGCGATGCGGCGGACACACGGGCGGAGTCGCGCATCGCGGACACGGCCGCGGCGAACGGCATCGCGGTGCTGATGATGAACTTCAACCGGCACATCATGATGAGCGAGGCCGAGAAGGAGGAGGTCATCGGCACGATCGCGGGCGCGGTGAAAGAGCACGACGTGGATGCGTCGAACACGTTCATCGGCGGGTTCTCCTCCGGCGGCAACGTGAGCGTGCTGCTGGCGAAGGCGCTGCTCCGATCGGCCGATCCGCCGGTGAAGTTGAAAGGCGTGTTCGCCGTGGACAGTCCGCTGGATCTGGTGCTCCTGTACGAATGTTCGCAGCGCGACCTGGCGAAGACCACCTTCCCCGAGTACAAGGACGAGGCGCGCTATGGTGGTGGCGCTCCTGGACAGCACACTGGGACCACCCACGGACAGCCTGGCCAACTACGAACGCTCCGCTCCCCTGCTCAACACGGCCGCGAGCGTGGCGCCGCTGAAGGACCTGCCCATCCGCTTCTACACGGAGCCGGACACGGCGTGGTGGCGCGCCAACCGCGACGATGGCTATGAGGAGCTGAACGCCTTCGGTCTGAAGCGGATCCACGATACGCTGGTAGGCAGTGGGGAATGCGCGGGCGGAGTACATCACCACCGAAGGGCGCGGCATGCAGCACGGCAACCGGCACCCGCATGCGTGGTCGATCGTGGAGGAAAAGGAATTGGTGGATTGGATCCTGGGCTTATCCAACTGAAGTCATGCGCACCATCATTTGCCAAGCCCTCGGATCGCTGCTCCTCCTCTCCTGCAACGGCCAGCCCACGAGCAAGGCACCCGTGCTGATCATGAACGATACGGTGCCGATCCCGACCGAGTGGTTCTTGAAACTCGACTACCCAGGGCAGCTCTGCCACTGGGTGCGCGACATGCACCAGGACCAAAGCGGCACGCTGTGGTTCGGCACCAACCACTACGGACTGATCCGCTACGCGAACGATACGCTGGAGTACCTCGCCGATAGCGCCGGCATCACCACTGGCCGCATCAACGGGATCGTGGAAGGCGCGGACGGCATCCTATGGGTTGCCACGGATGGTGAAGGGCTGTTCAAATACGACCCCTCGACGCGCTACTCCGCGCGCCATGGCTTCAGTCAGTTGACCACGAAGGATGGCCTGCTGCACAACGAGGTCGGGAACATGGCCATGGGCCGCGATGGCGTGCTGTGGGTCGGGACGATGAACGGGCTGTGCACGTACGACGGCCGAACATTTACGGCGATCGACCTGCCACCGAACACGGCCTTTGACCCTGTGGGCGGACTATCGCCCACACGCATCACGTGCGTTCTGGCGGACCGTCAAGGAACGATCTGGTTCGGGCGCGAACGGGATGGGATCTACCAATTCGATCCGAAGGAGACCGGACCGCGCAGGCTACTCAAGCACTACACCGTGGAAGATGGCCTGCCCGACAGCAGCGTCTCCGGCATGATGGAAGACAGCAAGGGCAGGCTCTGGCTGGGGAGCATGTTCGGCGGTGTGAGCCTCTTCGATCCAGCGGCAGCGGGTGAGAAAGGCACGAAGGCATTCACCAACTTCACGAAGGATGGCGTGATCGAAGGGATAGAGGCAGGTGCGTTCTACGAAGACCGGTCGGGCCACATTTGGTTCGCCGCGGAGCACCAGGGCGTATTCCGCTACGATGGAACGAGCTTCACGAACTACGGCCCCAAGGACGGCATGAGCTCGGCGGGATCATATCCATCATGGAAGACCGGGAAGGCCGTTTCTGGTTCGGCGGTTTCGGTGGGCTCTTCCGTTTCGACCGGAAGACCTCGCGGTTCACGCCGGTGGGGAAGCAGGGACCGTGGAACTAGTGCGAGGGATCATGAACAACGCACAAACACCCAACTCCTTGAAGTCGGCGACCACCGTCCGATCCGCTTTGGGAAATTCACGCAAGCGGGAAGGTGCGCACATGCACATAGCGTTCGCCCTCGCGCAAGGCTCTTCGCAGCAAGACCACTTCGGTCACCTGCTCTTCGCTTCGCAATCCGTGCGGCGCGAGCATCTCCAAAGTTATTTCGAACTGTGCAGGCTTGAGTCCGGCAGCAATGGTGAGGTGCGGATGGTCGGTCTCGCGGATCGCCTCGCGCAAAGTGTCGTTGGACTTCAGCGCTGTGATGATCGGCGTGCGCACTGTGGCGATGGCGTCCTTGTCGACCGGATCGATGTAGATGGTGCGCTTGTCTGGGAAGTGCATGATGCCGTTGTAGCGGAGCACGAAGTCTTTGTGACCGACGACACCGCGTGCGATGCCTTCGCAGATGTCGCCTTCGCATTCCAAAGGCAGATCGGCGAAGAAGAGCGTGATGTGCGGAACGGTGTTGCGGCCGCTGAAGGAACCGACGCGCTCATGCACCAAGGCCTTCAGTTGGTCCACTTCGCCGGAAAGCTCCGGGGAGGGAAGGATTGTGAGCAGGAAGCGGTGGAGCATTGGGCCAAAGGTCCAGCATCGGTGGATATCCGGGAATATCCGCGAATAGCCGATCGGTATTCGCAAACACCGGCTGCGACCCCGTTGGGGTCGAATGCCTTCTTGGTGGAACGAATGCTAATCGCTGTGACCCCTCCGGGGTCAGATGCGCGATCCGCTGGCGATGACCTGACCCAGGAGGGGTCACAGCGATCAGAAAGGAAATGCCCTCATGCTGCCACGACCATGAAAGGGTCGCAGCCGGAGTTCCGCGTGAGGGATTGGACCGAAAAGCCCGGAGGCCTGTCTTCAGGCCGAGGACTTGAAGGGGAAAGCCCCGCCGCGCGAGCAGCACGCCCAAAAGAAGACCTAAGAACGAACCGCCTTTAGCCACGTTAGAACCATCAGAACTCCGAAAGTCATGAGTACCGAAACCAAACCCAAAGCCCTTCAAGGCGGCGAATTCCTCATCCGCGAAAGCGCACCGCAGGACATCTTCATTCCCGAGGAGTTCAACGAGGAGCAGCGCATGATCGCGCAGACCTGCACGGAGTTCCTGCAACAGAACGTGTGGCCCGCCGTGGAACGGATCGACCACCAGGAAGAAGGATTGATGGTGAGCCTGCTGGAAAAAGCGGGCGAACTGGGCCTGCTCGGCATCAGCGTTCCAGAGGACCTCGGTGGTTTCGGCAAGGACTTCGTGACGACGATGTTGGCCACGGAGCGTACCGGCGCAGGCTACAGCTTCAGCGTGGCCATCGCGGCGCACACGGGCATCGGCACCTTGCCCACGTTGTACTACGGCAACGAGGAGCAGCGCAAGAAGTACATTCCCAAGCTGGCCAGCGGCGAATGGAAAGCCTGCTACTGCCTCACCGAACCCGGCAGCGGCAGCGATGCGAACAGCGGCAAGACCAAGGCGGTGCTGACCCCGGATGGCAAGCACTACCTCATCAACGGCCAGAAGATGTGGATCACCAACGGTGGCTTCGCGGACATCTTCACCGTCTTCGCCAAGATCGATGATGACAAGAACCTCAGCGCCTTCATCGTGGAGAAGGGTTTCGGCGGCATCACGCTGAACCCGGAGGAGAAGAAGATGGGGATCAAGGGCAGCAGCACGCGGCAGGTCTTCTTCAATGATTGCAAGGTGCCGGTGGAAAACCTGCTGAGCACACGCGAGAACGGCTTCAAGATCGCGGTGAACATCCTGAACATCGGCCGCATCAAATTGGCCGGTGCTGCATTGGGCGGCGCGAAGCAGACGCTGGACATCGCGATCACTTACGCGAACGAGCGCCAGCAGTTCGGCAAGTCGATCAGCAGCTTCGGTGCGATCCAGCAGAAGCTCGCCGACATGGCGATCTACTGCTATGTGGTGGAGAGCGCCACCTACCGCTGCAGCTACGACATGGAGCGCGCCATTGATGACCTGAAGGCAGGTGGAGCCGACTATGCGACCGCGCTGCTGAAAGGCGTGGAGCAATACGCCGCCGAGGCCGCGATCCTGAAAGTGGCCGGCAGCGAATGCCTGGACTATGTGGTGGACGAAGCCGTGCAGATCTATGGCGGCATGGGCTACAGCGCCGAGAGCCCCGTGGAGCGCGCCTACCGCGACAGCCGCATCAACCGGATCTTCGAAGGCACCAACGAGATCAACCGCCTGCTCACCGTGGACATGCTGCTGAAGCGCGCGATGAAAGGCCAGCTCGACCTGATGGGCCCGGCGATGCAGGTGGCGCAGGAACTGATGGGCATCCCGGATTTCCCGGAACCGGACGATTCACTCCTCGGTGAAGAGAAGCGCATGGTGGCGAACTTCAAGAAGGCCGTTCTGATGGCCGCCGGTGGCGCTGCGCAGAAGCTCGGCCTCGCGCTCGGCGATGAGCAGGAGATCGTGATGCGCATCAGCGACATGGTGATCGATACCTACCTGGCTGAGAGCGTGCTGTTGCGCACGTTGAAGCTGGCTTCGATGAAAGGCGATGCGAACGTGAAGGAACAGATCGCGATGGCGCAGATCTACATCCACGACGCCGCCGACCGCATTGCCAAGAACGCCAAGGAGGCCGTGAACGCCTTCGCCGAGGGCGATGAACGCCAGGCGATGCTGATGGGGGCCAAGCGGTTCACGAAGTACGGCGCGTTCAATAGCGTGAAGGCGCGGAGATCCGTGGCTGCGAAGTTGATCGCGGGCGGTAAGAACCCGTTCTAGGCTGCGTTGCACAGGGCTGTAGATCGATCGCGATCTGCGATCCATCCAGTTTACGTCGCCGCCACCTCGACCGCGACGGCCCAATTGCGAAATGAGCAAGAGCATAGTGACCACCCGCTTCGCAGGTCCCCTGCTCCATTCGTAGTTTCGGGCATGCGCATCTTCTCGCCTTCCCTGATGTTATTGGCTGGTGCATCATGCGCCCAGCAATGGATACAGTTGCCCGACTTCCCGGGTACGGCTCGGGATGACGCAGCATCGTTCACGATCGATGACATCATCTACGTCGGCACCGGCATGGAGGTGGGCTGGGGATTGACCAACGATTGGTACGCCTTCGATACACAGTCAGGAACATGGAGCGAAGTCGCTGCACTGCCTGCGACGCCACGGCAGTATTGCACTGGATTCGCCACTGCTGATGTCGGTTACGTGTTCGGCGGTCTCGATGCGAACGGGGCCTTGAACGAACTCTGGGCCTACGACCCAGTGCAGGATGAATGGTCGCAGCGCTCCTCATTGCCAGCGGAAGCTCGCTACGCATGCGTGGCTGCCAACGGCTGGAGCAGCTTCATCGTAGCTACTGGCATGCTCGCAAGCGGCGTCCCGACAAAACAGGCTTGGAAATACTATCCGGCCGGTGACTTGTGGGAAGCGATGACCCCTGTGCCCGGCCCATCGCGACATCGAGCCATGGCCATGCAAGATGGAGGTGGTGTCCTCATCGTCGGCGGCATCGATTCATCGTTCACGGTCCTCAGTGACTCATGGTCCTATCCTGTTTTCTTCGAAACGGGCGAGTGGTACACTGCCCCCGATCTTCCTGCTCCGCGCTACGGGGCGAAAGCCGGGCCTGTCTATTCCACGGTCGTTGTCGGCGGCGCCTCGGATGCCACGACGTTCCATGAAGAGGCTTGGAGCGATCATGACGTGACATGGGAAGCCCTTGAACCCTTTGCAGGTGGCCCACGGCGTGGAGGCGTAGGTGCCGGGATCGAGCCCTCACAGGCCTGGGCGGGCAATTTTTACTTCGGCCTAGGCTTGGGTGGCGATCTGGAGCGAAAGAAGGACTGGTGGAAACTGGACTTCCTCCTACCCGTGCGCGAGCGCGTATCCGCGCCGTTTTCTGTCCATCCGAATCCGGGTAGCTCCCATCTGAACTTAGCCGGACTGCCCGTGGGCCTGAAGCGCCTGAGGTTCATTGATGTGCGAGGGGTCGTGGTCTGCGAAATGGCCGTTTCCGACCCGGCGACCGTTGCGACCGAGGAGCTGCCGCCCGGCTCGTACATCATTTCCGTTATGCTGGAGAACGCCACGCTCCATCATGCTCGGTGGGCCAAATTGTGAAAAGGCGCAGGAGTACTTTGCGCTCATGCACTTCCTCTCCCCGATCTCGAACAATACTCCGAGCTGCACACTTCGCCAGAACCGGCCTATTTGCGTGAGCTCGCCGAGGAAACGCGCGCCAGCATCGACATGCCGCAGATGCTCAGCGGCCATTTGCAAGGACGCTTCCTGCGCTTGATCAGCACGCTGCTTGCTCCGAAACTGGTACTGGACATCGGCACCTTCACCGGCTACAGTGCATTGTGCATGGCCGAAGGCCTGGCTCCTGGGGGCGCGCTGCACACCATCGACATCAAGACCCCGCTCGCGCCCTTGGTGGATCGATACATCCGCAAAGGGGGATTCCATGAGCGCATCCACCAGCATCTTGCACCGGCCACGGAAGTGATCCCGCGCATCAACGGCACCTTCGATCTCGTGTTCATCGACGCTGACAAGCAGAACTACTCCAACTACTTCGATCTCGTCATCGAGCGCATGCGACCCGGTGGGCTCATCATCGCGGACAACGTCCTCTGGAGCGGCAAAGTGCTGGATGATCCAGCAACGCATGACAGCGAGACGCGCGGGCTGGCCCAGTACGCTGCCAAGGTGAAGGCCGACCCCCGCGTGGAGAACATCCTCGTCCCCATACGCGACGGCCTGCTCGTGAGCCGGAAACGCTAGTCGAAAGGCTTCGGCAGGCAGCAACGACGCTGGTTATCTTGCCCGCAATGATCGATCTGCGCTCGGATACTGTTACGAAACCCACACCCGCCATGCGCGATGCCATGCTGCGTGCGGAAGTGGGTGACGATGTCTTCGGCGAGGATCCCACGGTGAACGCACTGGAGGAAAAGTTGGCCGCGCTCTTCGGCCATGAAGCCGCGCTCTTTTGCAGCAGCGGTACGCAGACGAACCAGATAGCCATCAACGTGCACACCCGCCCCGGCGATGAGGTGCTCTGCGAAGAAGGCGCGCACGTGTACCGTTACGAAGGTGGCGGCATGATGGCCAACAGTGGCTGTAGCGTGAAGCACCTGCCGGCGGATCGCGGGCGGTTCACGGCGGCCGCAGTGCATGCCGGCATCAACGACCGCAGCGCGGCTTACCTCGCCAACAGCAAGCTCGTGGTGATCGAGAACACGGTGAATCGTGGCGGGGGCGCCATCTGGGACATCGCCGAGGCGAAGCTCATCCGCAGCGCTTGCGACCGGCACAACCTGATCCTCCACCTCGATGGCGCGCGCATCTTCAACGCCATGGCGGTGGATGGTACCGCGCCGGCGGACTGGGGTGCGCTCTTCCACTCCGTCTCCATCTGCCTGAGCAAAGGGCTGGGTGCGCCGGTCGGTAGCGTGCTCACCGGTAGCAAGTCCTTCATCCACCATGCACGCCGCGTTCGCAAGCGCTTCGGCGGCGGCATGCGGCAGGCGGGTATCCTAGCTGCGGCAGGCCTTTACGCCATCGAGCACAACGTTGCGCGGTTGAAGGACGACCACGCACGCGCCCGGCGGATCGGCGAAGCGCTCGCGACCGCGCCTTGGTGCGCACGCGTCTTTCCGGTGGAAACCAACATCGTGATCTACGACCTCATCGAAGGCATGGATGCGAACACCCATGTGGACCGATTGAAGCATCATGGCATCATCTGCTTCGCGATCGGCCCTGCACAGGTGCGCATGGTCACCCACCTCGATGTGAACGACGACGATATCGATCGCACGATCACTGCGCTCATGAGCATTCGGTCATGAAACACGGAGTGCTCCTGGCGATCTTCCTGCTTTCGTCCTGCGCCATGCCGCAGTATGTTTCCAAGGGCACGCAGAACGGTGTGGAGATCGCCTATCGCTGGAACCACCCCGTGGGCAAACCCAGCGAACTATGGCTCCGCCTGAAGAACACAACGGAACAGGACAAACACCTCGATCTCGGTATCGACCTCTACTACCAAGGGCGCACATTGGAGATGTTCGAAGCGGATACCTGCCTACGGGCCGGACAACTGCTCAACGGAAAGCTGAACGGCATCTACTTCATCCCCGAGCGGGTCACCACGGCACAGATCAAGGACGGTAGTGCCGAGGTGGAAACGACCCGCACGCTCATCGAACCCGCAAGCTGTCCATGATCGAGACCAAGCCCATCGACCGCATCCTGCGCATCGCGCTGGTGGTCCTCTTGATCGGGTCCGTGCTCTTCCTGGTCGGCCACGCCTACCGCCTGCACAAGCGTGAACAGGAGATCGCGAAGATGGCATTGCAACGCACACAGCAGATGCTGCATGTGCGGTTCGATGCCATGTTCCACGAATGGAGCGATGACCTCGTTGAAGAAGTGGCCGCTGTATCGAACGTCGACAGCATATCCACCAACCACCTCAGGGAACGCTGGGTGCCGTTGATGAACGCGAACTGGGCCATCGTTTCGGTGCGCTTGGGCGATGAACGAGGGAACGAGGTGGCCATTTATCGGGGGGATAGTTCGCTCCACCTCCTGCGCACGGAGGACGGAAGCAAGGAGCACGTACCGCAGGCGGCACTTCTGGATGCGCGTGGCGTTCCCGACTCCGTGCTTGTCCCATGGACATGGTACGAGGGTTATGATCCGCGTGAACGCATCTGGTTCAGCAAGGCGCTGGAGAACGAACGCGATGAACCTGTGTGGACGATCCGCCAATTCGGCGACACTGCGGCGAAGGTGCTGCAGGTGAGCTATTTGGTGCGCGGCCGCAGCTCGGATGACCCATACCGCGTGATGCTGCTGGATGTGGAGCTGTCCCGCAGCGATCGGCTCGATTCACGCGCCACGGCGTTGCGTGAGCACGGTTCCATGTTGCTCGTTGGTGATGGCCGTTTGCTGTTCTGCAGCAGCCGCATCAAGAACGGCGACATGAAGGAGGTCGCCGAGCAAGTGCGACGGGCCTGGACCACCGACCCGGACCGAAAGAGCTTCAGCCTCGAGGAAGGGGAGCGCACGTACTTGGCGCTGATGGAGCCCTACTTGCTCAATGGCCTCACATTGCACTCCTGCGTGATCCTGGATGCGACGCCGATAAGCGCTTGGACCGCTGCGGACCGCCGTGTGGAATACACCGTCGCGGCCATGCTTCTGCTCTTGTTCGTGCTGCTCATCGGCCTATGGTGGCGTGGTATCCAGCGCACTGCCCTCGTGCGGCGCCATTTGAAACAGAACCAGAACCAGGCGCGCAAATTGGACAAGGTGATCGGCGAGCGTGAAGTGCTGAGCCGCGAAGTACACCACCGCGTGAAGAACAACCTGCAGGTGGTGAGCAGCATGCTCAATCTGCAAGCCGCCACGCTCACCGATGGTCCCGTGCGCGATGAGTTCCTCCGAGGCAAGCGGCGGATCGATACCATCGCGCTGGTGCACCACAAGCTCTACGGTCTCGCCGATCTGCGCAATGTGGACCTGCAGGTGCTCTTCACCCAAGTGGTCGAAGCGTTGGCGGAAATGCATCGACCGCAGAGCCGAACGGTGAGCGTGAGCGTGGACACCAGCGGGATCAAGAGCGATCAGGACACCGCCATCGAACTCGGTATCATCCTGTGCGAACTCGTCACCAATGCGTATCAACACGCGTTCCCCTACGCTACCGGCGGGCACGTGGAGGTGAGCGCACGCAACGTGGAAGGCGATCTCCATCGCCTCGTCGTGCACAACAATGGGGTTGCGCTACCGCCGGACCATGCGAGCGGCCCGGGCAAGCTCGGCCTGGAACTGGTGGATGCGCTGGCCGAACAGCTCGATGGCAGCTTCCATGTGCGGGTGAATGGCGGTGTCACCTTCGAAGTCCTCTTCCGCATGAAGCGACCAGCAGCGAACGGGACAACAACGAACGAGGAGTTCGCCAGCGGTGATCCGCTCTAGCGCAACCACTCGATCTCCACGCGGCGTTCACCGGGATCACGACCGGCACTCCGGCTGTCCCCGTAGTAGTTCACGAGCAATCGCTCCCCGTTGATGCCACGCTGGAGGAGGTAGGCGCGCACCGCCTTCGCCCGTTGTTCGCTCAAACGGAGGTTCACAGAGGCGTCACCACTGCGATCCGTGTAGCCGGTTATGAGCACCTTGTCCAACGGCGAACGAGCAAGCTGTTCGAAAACCTCGTTGAGCAGGACACGCTGATCCGGTGCGAGAACGATGCTGTAGCGCTCGAAGTGGACGGTGATGTTGCTGCCTGTGAGATCGCTCAGGTTCGCCATGGGATTATCGCCCCCCTCCTGTGTGCTGCTTCGCACGTCCTCGATGTCCAACTCGATACCGGTGATGCGATCCTCCATGTCCTCCATGCGATCGCGCAACTCCCACAACTCCTTCCGTTGGTCCAGCTTATCGATTCGCTGGTTGATCGCGTCCAATTCCTCTTTCAACCAACGATCGCGCTTGCGCACACGAGGTTGTTCAACGGCCATCGGAACCGGCTCATCCTCTCGCGCGCTGCGCCATGGCCTGCATGAGCGTGTTGCCCAACTCCGGATCGATACCACCACCTCCCGTATCCGCGAGTTGGAGGTCCAACGCGCACAGGAAGTTGTCGTCATCGAACACGGTGCCACAGGTGGAATTGATCTTCACCGTGGTGCCCGGTGAACCACGCTCAGGACCGAGCACCTCCACCGTGGAGAGCGGCAACAGGTCCGCGCGGATCTGGCGCTCCAATTCCTCCCGCTGACTGCGCACGTAGTAGTAGATCGCCAAGTACTTGTCCTGCTCCGTTCCACCATCCACACCGAAACGGGCCTGGCTCCAATCGATCCGCGTGACACGTTCCAGCTGCGCGCGGGTCGGCGCGCTCAAACCCATGAAGGCAACATCGGCACCGAGGTTCTCCATCGCCGCGCTCATCATGGCGTTCAACTCGATCACCATCTCTGCACTGGGCATGTCCACCAGCACGCCTTGCTTGGTGAAGTGGACCCGCGCGTCGAGGTAGGCTCCACGCCCGCTTCGATCGACCGATCGAGCATCACACGGATATCATAGGCCGAGGAACTCGTTCGTTGCAACTCGAATTCCGCCATGCCACCGGGCACATTGCGCCAGATCGCACGGAACGCCGGCGACGCACTGTCCCCCAGCGCTCCCTGCACGATCACATCTCCGCCTTCGTTCGTCCCGGTGAGTTGCACGTTCTGCGCCTTGAGCGTGATCGTCATCGAGCACAGCAACACTTGCACAGCAGCGCACACCCACGTAACGATGACGGCTCCGCGCTTCACCTGCGTGAGTTGTGTGATCCTTCCAGCGCTGAGAGTTGCCGACGTTCACGCGCCCAACGGAACGCTTCCTCCCGGCGTTCGAAAACACGGAACGGAAAGGACGGCTTGTGGACCTGGCGGAAAACATCCAATTGATTGCGACAATCGCGATCGGTGCTGTAGACCGCCACGGGGTGGCCTTGTTCGCGGCAAACCCGCGTAAGCAAGCGGCGTGCATCCTCCTCCACCACGACGCCTTGGGCGTGATCGATCATGACAGGGACACGCCCACTGGTATCGAGCGCTGCGATCAGGCGAAGGATCTCCTTCATGTGGCCGATGCGCATGCACCCACCCTTGGCGAGAACGAGGTGCAGGACACCCTCCTCACGCCACAATTCAAAGGGACTTTCGAACGCCGGAGCTTCCCACTGGAGCATAGGGCGAAGCTAGCCTCGTGCGAAGGTGCTCCCATGCGCATGCACCGGCGCGATCTCAACACCGATCGTGTGTAAAAGCTCAGGGGGCCAGCACCTCCAGCACAGCAGTGCCGCTTGAGGCATCGGGCATCGTCATTCCCACGATCAGCGCGATGGTGGGCGCTATGTCCGTGATGGACGTGTACCGGGGCACCTCGCGATGCTGGATGCCCCGGCCCATGAAGATGATGGGTACGTGCGTGTCGTAGTTCCAACCAGAACCATGTTCCGTGCCCCTCTTCAACATGTTAGGCCAACTCGCGAGATAGCCAGGGCGCAATGCAAAACACACATCACCACTGCGCTGCGGCGAAAAGCCCCGCTGGATCATCTCCCGTATGCCGTCGTTGTAACTGAAGCGCATCAGGTCGGAGGCGGTCAGGGCCTCGGCAATACCCGGTTCCATCAAGAGCACATCGGCAGCAGCGCGCTGCACGATCACCGGATCCAACTTGCGGGCAGCGATGAGCGAATCGCTCAGGAACAACTGCTCCTTGACACGTTTGCGTACCCATTTGCCGGGACCGAAGCGTTCAGCAAGTGCAGCATCCACGGACCCGACCAAGGCGGTCATATCCACGTAGCCCGCACTCCCTTTGAGGTCCTTGAGATATTCGGGAACATCAACCACGGCATGGTCCGCCGTGAGGAACAGGGTGTATCGACCAACGCCAACTTGCTCATCCAGGGCCTTGAGCAAACGGGCCAGTTCCAGATCCAGCCGCACGTACATATCCTCCACCTCCAGCGCACGCGGTCCCATTTCATGTCCGAGTTCATCCGGCCCTCCATAGCTGATCGCGAGCAGGTCCGTTACCTCGTCCGTGCCCATGTCCTCGCCCTTCAATGCGGCCAAAGCCAGGTCCGTGGTCAGCGTGTTGCTACCCGGCACCCAGCGCAACAGAGCGGTATTGCGTCCGCCGGCTTCATACAGGGCCGCAACATCCAGCGGCAAGGTGGGCGTGCTCGCACCCACCAGTGGCTCCTCGTAGGGATTGTCATCCGGCAGCACGTGGTGGTACCGGTCCACGGGCAGCAGCAGGTCCCACTTGGCTTGCAGAGACTTGATCGCCAGACCCTGTGCATTGAAGTCCTTCAACCACTGCGGCAGTTCCTGCATGTACCAGGAGCTGGTGGCAAAATGGCCCTCCAAGCCTTCGAAGAACCAATAGGCGGCATCGCCGGTGCGCCCGATCGGAAGGATGGCGCTGCGATCCTTCATGGCGACACCGATGGTCTTGGACCGACGATCGAAGCGGCGTTCCAACTCGTCGGCGATGGTGGTGCTCAGCAAGTTGTACGGCGAGCGCTGGCCCTTCACACCGGTGCCCCCCACACCGGTCATCCGATCATCCTGCACACAATAGAGACCTGCTCCGGTGGTGCGCACGAACATGTCGTTCGCTACGATCCCATGGTCCTTCGGCGTGGTGCCGGTGTAAACGCTCGCATGTCCCGGTCCCGTATGAGTGGGCGCATAATTGAAGTGCGCATCACGCAGGAAGGCACCTTCCTTCACCATGCGCTTGAACCCGTCCTCCCCGAAGTTGTTCCAATAGCGGTAGATGTAATCCGTACGCATCTGGTCCACCACGATGCCGACCACCAAGCGCGGCGGTTCGGACCACGCGGGCTTCTGCGCCGGGACGTGACCACTCGAAGCGACAAAGAGCAAGGCGACGCCGTATTTCATCGTGCATGGAAGAGGTGGAAGACAAGGATGCCAAGCGATACACTGATGAGCATGTTCGCAATGGCAAACCAGAACAAGCCATCACGCAGCAATTGGTAATTCTCGTAGCTGAAGGTACTGAGCGTGCTGAAGCCTCCGCAAAAGCCGATGGCCAGAAGCGCCTGCCATTGTTCACGACCCGGCTGCTGCACGTCCATGCGCAAATCAACCACTGCGAGGAGCGCAGTGGCAAGTACGTTGCTCGTTAACGTGGCCCAAGGGAAAGCGCCCTTCAACTGAAGTGCGACGAAACCGCGTGAAATGGCAAAGCGCACCATGCTTCCCGCACCACCACCAAGGAAGACCGCGAGCCAGATGTTCATTCGATAACTGTTCGGGTCATCAACTTCCGATGTGCCAGTGCGAAGATGCTACCGATGAGCGCACCGTAGAGCGCACCCGCGATCACATCACCTGGATAGTGGACACCCAGGTAAACGCGGCTGTAACAGATCAGCGCGGCCCATGCGATCAGGGCCAAGGCCGCCCATCGCGGTGATCCGCGCAAAGCACCTATCATGAACAGGGCGATGGCGAAGTGATTGCTGGCATGCGATGACACGAAACCGAACTGGCCACCGCATCCTTGTGGTACCAGATGCACCAAGCCCGCCAAAGTTGGTTCATGACAGGGACGAAGGCGTTGCACGGTTTCCTTGAAGAGCACCACCGAACCCTTGTCGCTGAACAGGATCATGACCGCAAGAAGGAGCGCGCTCCAGCCGAGGGACTTCCAACCGAACCGGCGTTGCAAGAGGTATAGGAAGAACACATAGAGCGGGAACCAGAGCACCATGCTGCTCACCGCCTGCATCAAACCATCCGCCCATGGAGCGTGCGCACCGTTGATGGCAAGGAAGGCCTCGCGGTCCAGCGCGTCGAGGCGTTCCATAAAACTCATGACCAGGTATCGTCTTTCACCACGGGTGCGCGGTGAAGCTTCTTCCAGAGGGTGTCCTTCAAGTCTTCGAGCCCGAATTGCGCCACACTGCTGATCATCACGTGTTCGACGCCCTTGGGCAATTCCTTCTTCATCTGCTTCATCATCTCCTCATCGAGCATGTCGCACTTGGTGATGGCGAGCACGCGGTCCTTGTCCAACAACTCGGGGGAGTATTGCTCCAGTTCGTTCAACAGGATCTTATAGTCCTTCTTCACATCGCTGCTATCGGCCGGTACCATGAACAGCAACACGCTGTTCCGTTCGATGTGGCGTAGAAAACGCAATCCAAGTCCCTTGCCTTCGCTCGCTCCTTCGATGATGCCCGGAATATCGGCCATGATGAAACTCTGGTGGTCCCGGTACGGCACGATGCCCAAATTGGGCACCAGCGTTGTGAACGCGTAGTCGGCGATCTTCGGTTTGGCGGCCGTTACGACGCTCAACAACGTGCTCTTGCCCGCGTTGGGGAAACCCACGAGGCCCACATCGGCGAGCACCTTCAACTCCATCACCACCCACTTGTTGAGGCCCGGGCTCACCGGGTTGCGCGAAGCGCGGGGTCTGCATGGTGCTGCTCTTGAAGTGCTGGTTGCCCAGCCCACCTCTCCCGCCGGCAAGCAGGATGTGTTCTTCGCCATGCGTGGTCACCTCGCACATGACCTCGCCGGTCTCATTGTCCTTCACCACCGTTCCCAAGGGCACTTCGATCACCTGGTCCTTGCCACTGAGGCCGCTGCTCTGGTTGCTGGTACCCATGGCACCATCCTCGGCGATCACATGCTTGGTGTAGCGCAGATGGAGCAGGGTCCACAGTTGACCGTTGCCCCGGACAATGACATTACCACCACGACCGCCGTCCCCACCATCGGGGCCACCCTTGGGCATGTATTTCTCCCGGCGCAAATGCGCGCTCCCCTTCCCGCCTTTGCCGCTGCGGCACTCGATACGGATGTGATCGATGAAGTTCATGCTCGCAGTGGTGAACGCCGGATCAAGCGATCGCTTTCACCAGCCTATCGGTGATCTCGGCAACGGAACCGATACCATCGATCGCCTTGTACTTGCCTTGGCTGGTGTAGTACTCCTTCAATGGTGCGGTGTCCTTTTCGTAAGTGCGTATGCGATTGCGTATCACGGCCTCGTCCTTGTCGTCGACACGACCGCTGGTGGCACCGCGACCGAGCAGGCGTCGTACCAACTCCTCCTCGGCAACCTCCAGTGAGAGCATGGCGGTGATGGGCTCTTCCTTGACCTCGAGCATTTCATCCAATGCCTCGGCCTGTGCGCGTGTTCGTGGGAAACCATCGAAGATGAACCCTTTGGCCTTGAGGTTCGCTTCCATCTTGTTGCGGATCATGCCGATGACGATGTGATCGGCAACGAGGTCACCGCGGTCCATCAACTCCTTCGCCTGGATCCCCAACTCGGTCTCGGCCTTGGTCTCCGCACGCAACAGGTCGCCGGTGCTCAAATGAACGAGGTCGTACTTCTTGATCAGGAATTCGCTCTGCGTTCCCTTGCCGGCCCCCGGAGGACCGAACAGGACGATGTTCAATTTGCTCATTGTCCAGAGTTGATGATCTTGTAGATACCCGGCAGATTGCGGCCGAGCCCATCATGATCGAGCCCGCTGCCGACAACGAAGGCGTTGGGAATGCGCACCGCAACATGCTCGATCGGGATATCCTGCGTGTACGCATCCGGCTTGAAGAGCAATGCTGCTATGCTCACGCTCGCGGGATGATGCTCGTTGAGCGCGTCCATGATGTAGCGGACGGTATTACCCGTGTCAACGATATCCTCCAGTACCACCACATGGCGACCTTCGATGCGTTCGTTCAACCCGATGAGTTCGCTCACCTTTCCAGTGCTGCGCGTGCCGTGGTAGCTGGCCACCTTCACGAAGGTGATCTCGCACTCGATATCGAGGCGCTTCACCAGTTCAGCAGCGAAGAAGAAGGCTCCATTGAGCACGCCTATGAAGAGCGGCCGTTTACCATTGTACCTTACCCGTAGTTCACCGGCCAGCCGGTCGATGGCCGCGTTCACCTCGCTCTCGGGGATGAAGAGCTCGAAGTCCTTGTCGTGCAGGCGTACGCGTTGCATTGGGCGGGCGAAGGTAGAGATCGCTGCGAGGGGGGCCGGAACACATGCCTCACGATGAACTCCTACATTCGGACACCCCCGCAGCAATTCCGGCTCATGGACCGGTAGCGGGTGGAACAAATGCGCCGACCGCTCCTAGCCTTTCTCCTGCTCGCCTCATTCCATTGCTTCGCTGGCGGCGACCCACTGCCCGTTGGTGCTCGCTTCCTGGGCATGGGTGGCACGGGTCTCACGCTCACCGATCTGTGGAGCGTGCGCCTGAACCCGGCCGGTCTCGCCGGGCTGGACAAACCGGTGGCTGGCATTTTTTACCAACGGCACTTTCTGTCTGAGGATCTCGCACACCAAGGACTGGCCTTCGCGATCCCGGTGGGCAAAGGCACCTTCGGTGTTGGGGCCGATCGCTTCGGTTACGACCTGTACAATGAGACGCGCGCCAGCCTGGCCTATGCCATGCGCTTCGGTGACGGACTGCGCGCAGCCGTGCAGCTCGACTACCTCGGTGTGCAACTCGGCAACAATTATGGAAGCACGAGCGCTTTCACCGCTGAGTTGGGTGTGCAAGCCAAACTCACCGATGAACTCTGGCTGGGCGCACATGTCTACAATCCCAACCGCGCGAAGCTCGATGCGACCACCGAGAGCAACGTGACGCTCGATGAACGCGTGCCCACCCTGTTGCGGGCTGGCTTCGGCTGGATCGCCAGCAGCAAACTCACCGTGACCGCCGAGGTGGAGAAGGACATCGACCGCGACGAACGCTTCCGTTTCGGGGTGGAGTACATGCCGAACAAGGTGTTGTACTTGCGTACCGGGATCAGCACGGCTGCAGTGCAGGGACATTTCGGCGCTGGCTTCCGGCTGAAGCAACTGGACATCGATCTCGCAGTGGCCTTGCGCTCACAGTTGGGCCCAACGCCCATGCTCAACCTGAACTACCGGTTCAAGTGAGACGCGTTCTCGCATTGGTCGTTGTTGCCTCGCTCACCTTCACTGGGAGCGCGCAAGTGGACAACGTGCCGCGCGATGTTATCGAACAGCGGATCGAAGCGGCCGCTGAACAGGTGGGCGGTGATGCGGATGTGGACCTCACCGCGCTTTTCCAGATCCTCACGGACCACTACCAGGACCCCATCGACCTCAACAGCGCAACAACGCAAGACCTCACATCGCTCATGCTCCTGAACGATGTGCAGATCAGCAGCCTGCTGCAACACGTGCAGCGCAACGGAAAATTGCAAAGCCTCTACGAGCTGCAGACCATCAACGGGTGGGACGTGAACACGATCAATCTCGTGCGCCCCTTCGTGAACGTGCGCGAGAACGCATTGGGCAGCACCGCGTCGCTGAAGGAAATGCTGAAGCAAGGGAGCCATGAAGTGATCCTGCGCAGCACGATGAACATCGAAGAGCGCAAGGGCTTCATGGACCGGAAGAACTTCTTCGGTTCGGAGTACTACGATGCGGATGGTGATGCGCTCCCGGACTTCGGCGATGATCGCGTACGCGACTCGCTGCGCGCCAACAACAAGGTCTATCTGGGCGGTCCCTACCGGATCTGCACGCGCTACCGCTTTCGCTACCGACAGAACGTGAGCTTCGGTTTCACGGCGGAAAAGGACGAGGGCGAGGAGTTCTTCAAGGGATCCCGACCGGACGGCTACGACTTCTACAGTGCCCATCTCTTCGTGCGCAACATCGGTCGGCTGAAGGCCTTGGCCATCGGTGACTACTCCGCGCAGTTCGGGCAGGGCCTCACCTTCTGGAACGGGCTGGCGTTCGCGAGCAAGAGCAGCTTCTCGCTCAACGTGAAACGCAATGGTGTTGGGCTTGCGCCGTATACGAGCGTGAACGAGAACCTGTACATGCGCGGCGCGGCTGCCACATTCGCGTTGGCGAAGAAGTGGGAGATCACGGGTTTCTTTTCCAAGAAGAAGATCGACGGGAACGTTACTTCGATCGGCTCCGGAACGGACACGTTGGGCACCAACATCGAGGACCTTGCGTTCAGCAGCTTCCTGGAGGACGGGTTCCATCGCACCCCGAGCGAGATCGGTAAACGCAAGAGCGTTGATGAGCAGATCGTTGGTGGCCATGTGCGCTACCGCAGCTCCACGTTCAGCATTGGTGCCACCGCAGCGCATGTCGGCTACGACGCCACGCTCGCGCGTGACACGAAGCCGTACAACCAGTACGACTTCCAAGGGAACGAGAACACCACGGTCGGCGTGGATTGGAACCTGCTCTACCGCAACTTCACCTGGTTCGGAGAAGTGGCGCAGAGTGCCAACGGTGGCATGGCGATGAACACCGGCTTGCTCATCGCCTTGGACAAGCGTGTCAGTATGAGCTTGCTCTTCCGGGACTATGGCCGCGACTTCCACGGCCTCTACAGCGTGGCCTTCGCCGAGGGCACCAACCCGTGGAACGAGCGCGGTGTGTTCACCGGCATCGAGATCCGCCCGAACCGAATGTGGCAGGTGAACGCCTATGTGGACCGTTTCAGTTTCCCATGGCTGCGCTACCTCACCAATGCACCCTCATCCGGTTTCGACTGGCTGGCGCAGGTGAATTGGCGACCGAGCAAGAAGGTGGAGATCTATGCGCGTGTCCGTCACCAGGACAAGGCGAAGAACACCGCTGAGGACATCGATGGGATCGATCCGTTGGTGCGCGCCGAGCAGACCAACTATCGGGTGAACGTGAGCTGCAAGGTCAGCAACAGCGTGAGCCTCCGCAGTCGTATCGAAACGGTGGACTACCAGCGCGGCAGTGCTCCATTGCAACATGGCTTCCTGCTTTACCAGGACATCGTGCACCGCCCCATGAAGAGCCCCGTTGAACTCACCGCACGTTTCGCACTTTTTGAAAGCGGCGGGTACGACGCACGCGTGTACGCTTACGAGAACGACCTGATCGGCGTGTTCAGCATACCGGCTTACTACGGACGTGGAGTTCGTTGGTACGGCATGGCGCGCGTTACCCCATTGCGCCGGGTGGATGTATGGCTGCGGTACGGTGCGTGGATCTATCGGAACCAGACGGTGATCAGTAGCGGCCTGCAGGAAGTGGCAGGCAACGTGCGCAGCGACTTGAAGCTACAGGTGCGCTGGACCTTCTAGTCGGCATGGCGCTCCAGCACGTTCGTATGGACCAACGCCAGCCCGTAGTGTGGTTCAATGGCAATTCGATGCCGAGGCTGGAGTTCCGCCAAGCGCTCTTCCGCACCCCGCACAAAGGCTGGTACCATCGCCTGTACCGCGCGGCCTTGGTGGTGACCACCATTGCACATGGTCCTGATGAACGCAAGCTGGTGGTGGATCACCCAGACCATGCGCTTCAGCCTGCTTTACAACAACACATGGCCGGAACCGGTCTTTCGGGGAGATCACCCGGTGGCCCTACAAGCCGGTCGAGCTGCGGGATGATGCACCGGTGACGCACTGGAGCGTGGAACTGCGGCTGCGTGAACTGCGGCTCGGGCCTGAAGAATGGGTGGAACTCATCTTCCTGGGCTGAAAAGCCCAGGGCCGCCCCCTCTCCTGCTCGACAGTCCATGCTCCTCTTCAGTGCGGAACGCCCAGTTGAACAACTGGGACCCTAGCTGGTACGCCACGGACACCGCGCTCATCTTCCACGATGACCTGGATTATTACCTGAACGCATACAGCAAGGAGGAGATCAAGCGCATGCGCAAGCAGGTGAACATCTGGCGCATGAACTTCGACAAGCTCATGCGGCAGACCATACGCGAGCTGCGGGCATACAGCGAAGGGCACGGGATGGAACCCGTTACACACGATTTCGATCTACCGATCGCACAGCAGGAAGGTCGCTACTCGCTGAAGGCCAACCAGGGTAAGATCCGCGCCTTCATGTTCGGCAGTATCAGCAACCCTCCTTCGCGTGCAGATCGACCGCTGGAGCCGTCTTGCGCAGAAATACAAGAACGAGGACGTCCAGCTCTTCGTGATCTACGGTCGCGAATTGCATCCCGGCGATGGAAAGTCGTTCAAGCTCTATCCGCAACCAAAAAGCGAATACGAGAAGGCCGCCTACGCGAAGGACTTCGCACAACTTGGCAAGATCCCCGTGCTCATCGATGGCTTGGACGATGCCGTCTTCACCGCGTACGGCAAAGCACCCAACGGCGCATACTTGGTGGACGCCGATGGCAACCTTGTGTTCCGCAGCACCTGGGCCGATGCAAGGAAGATGGAGCACATGATCGACACCTTGCTCAAGTGGTACAAGGCGGGCAAGCCCAAGGGCTTCGTGGCGAAGTAGTCCCGGGTCACACCTTCACTGTCTTCCACTTTCCGCGTTGGAAGATGATACCGCAGAGCACCGCCAAAATGCTCTCGCTGATGGCCACGGATGCGAAGACTCCCATGGGGCCGAAGCCCATTGGTAGCGCGAGCACATAGGCGAGCGGGATCTCGATGAGCCAGAAGCAAACAATGTTGAGCCAAGTGGGCGTGAGGCTGTCGCCAGCACCGTTGAGCGCTTGGGCCAGCACCATGCCGTAGCCGTAGAAGAAGTAGCCGAGACTGATCACCCGCAACGCGAGTATGGCATGCGCATCGGCCTCCGGTCCTTGATCGAAAAAGGAAACGATCCACGGAGAGGCGACCCAGAAGAAGATGGTGACGGCCAACATGAAGACCATGTTGTAGTGACCACACCACCAAGCGCTTCGCGCAGCCCGATCGGGTTGCTGGGCACCGAGGTTCTGGCCGACGAGCGTAGCAGCAGCGTTCGCCATGCCCCACGCCGGAAGCAATGCAACGATGATGATGCGCACCGCCACCATGTAACCGCCCACTGCCACCGTTCCGAAGGAAGCGACGATACGCACAAGAAAGACCCAGCTCAAGCTTGCGATTAGGAACTGTCCAATGCCACCGAGCGAGATCTTGATGATCCCCACGAGCACCTCGCGCACCGGTCGCAGGTCGGGCAGGCTCACTGCGAAGAAGCCATCCTTGCGGAAGAGATTGTAGAGGAGGTAGATCACACCGATCGTCCTACCGATGGTGGTGGCGACCGCTGCGCCCTGCACGCCGAGTTCCGGAAAGGGACCCACGCCGAAGATCAGCAAGGGGTCCAGTACGATGTTGATGCCGTTCGCCAGCGCGAGCGTGCGTAATGCCATGCCCGCATTCCCCGCGCCACGGAACACCGCGTTCATGGCGAAGAGCAGCGTAACGATGAGATTGCTGGCAAACATCAGGCGGGCATATGGACCCGCAACCGCCAGTACTTCCGGCTCCGCTCCCATGAGCTGAAGCAGCTCCGGGGCGAACACGACCGATGGTACCGCCAGCACCAGTCCGCATACCAGTGCAATGAACAGGCTCTGACCGGCCGCCGCACGCGCGCCTTCCCTTGTTCTTCTCCCCGTGCGTCGGGCGACCACTGCGGTAATGCCCATACCCAATCCCCATGCGATGGAATACACCGGGACCATGAGCGTTTCGGTGAGACCCACGGTCGCCGTGGCCACCACGCCGAGCTTCGAAACGAAGAAAGTGTCCACCAGAGCGAAGAGCGCTTCCATCCCCATCTCCATGATCATGGGGATGCTCAAGAGCACGATCGCCCGGCGCATGGCCATGGCGGTATAGTCCTTCTCCTCGCCGGAGAGGCTTTCCAAGAACACGTCGAAGAGGCGTCGGAGGAACATGATGGAATAGAAGGCCAATGACGCTGACGGAAAAGTTGGCGTTGCCCGGCGCACAAGATGCGGATGGAACGGGAATACCCGGTCGCGCTGGCCCAACCTCACATTGAACCGTTGATAGCCTGCACGACGACGCATCAAAGCCCGCTCTCAGTGCCCGGTAGTTTTGTTCTCCCGTCAAGCCGGGGCCGAACACATGCTACGTCCGATCCTATCCGCTGCCCTGCTGGGTGCATTGGTCCACCCCGCTTTTGCTCAGAACCTGTTGGAACGCACCTTGGGCAACGATACCATGCCCAACTTGGTGGTGAACCCCGGATTCGAGCAGGTGGAACGCACCTACTGCGCATGGACCACGGACGTGGCCAAGTTCAACGCGGCGGTCACCGGTTGGAGTTCCCCCACGGAAACAACCCCCGATCACTTCAGCACCACGCTCGACCCCAACTGCTGGTCGCACCCGAAGAAGCACAGCGGCGGCAAACAGACCACCCATGGCGGGAACGCGATGGTGGGCATCAAGATCTTCGGAAAGGGAAATACGCCGAGCTACTGGCACGAATACGTGCAGGCCGAACTGCCGGACACGTTGCAAGCAGGCGTTCGCTACATCGCCGAATGCTGGGTTCTGCGGGCTGTGCGCAGCAATGAGGCCAGCAACAACATCGGTATCGCGTTCCGATCAACGCCGATCAGTACACGCGACCGGTTGCCACTGTACATCACACCGTATGCGAACGAAGAGAAAGTGGTGAAGGGTGGCTGGCAGAAGGTGCGCGGTGTGTTCGATGCCACCGGTAGCGAGAAGTTCCTGCTCATCGGCAATTTCTACGGCGATGAAGTGACGACCCACGAGCGGCAGCCGGAAGGCGAACGCGGTGCCTACTACTTCATCGATGATGTGAACGTGCGCATCGCACCGCCCGGAACCGCGCTCACGCCAAAGCCCAAGGCGAGCACGCCTCCACCGCCACGCCCGGTGGTTCCCGATCATACCAGCAGTACCAAGGTGGACATCCACCAAGTGGAACCTGCGGTGGGAACACGCGTTCGTTTGGACAATGTGCAGTTCGAGTTCGACAAGAGCGAGCTGCTACCCGGCTACGAGAAGGAATTGGACAAGTTGGTCCACCTGATGACCGACTTCCCGCACTTGCGCGTGGAGATAGAAGGGCATACGGACGACCAAGGGGCCGATGACTACAACCTGCGCCTGAGCGATGCCCGTGCGAAAGCCGTGGTGGACCACCTGTTGAAGAAGGACGTGGAGAAGGAGCGTCTCACCTGGAAAGGCTATGGCGAAGGCAAGCCGCTCGTTCCGAACGACAGCGAACCGAACCGGGCGATCAACCGACGGGTTGAGTTCCGCATCATCGAACGTTAGAGCAGCTATCGCGTTTCGCCGATCCGCTTTTCGTAGGCCTTCAGCGTGCGGGCCATTTGTTCTCGTTTTCCTTCCGTGTAGGCCAGGTCCCATTCGAAGCTCAACGAATCGTGGTTGAAACGGCAGATCCCCATGGGATCACCGCCCAACGTCAGGTCCAGTTCCGGGAGCTCACGGAACAGCGTGATGTCCACCTCCATGCCATAGCCACCTTCCCACTCCTCAGGGGTCAGCCCGATCAGCTGCAACCGCACGCGCTTCGGCACATAACCCTTCGCGCTGTATTCCACCATGTAGTCAGCCTCTTGCACAAAGTCCAGTTCGTAGCGCCCTTCTTGGAAAAGGGTGGCCATCACGCGCCGACCGTACTTCAGGTCGATCGCGTCCACCTGCACATCCTGCAACGGCTCCTTGGTGGTGATGTCCTTCACCACGCCGTACACCACGACGAGCGTGTCTTGCGCCAGTGCCACGCTTGTGGTGATGAAAACGAAAAGACCAAGCAGGAGGCGCGCGAACAACATCGTCATGCAGCGAAAATAGAACGTGGGGTTGCTACCGAGGCTACCTTGTGCACATGCGATCAACGCGTGCCATTGCCCTCCTATGTGGCTTGCTCGGACCGTTCTTCTTCGTGGTCACCAGTATCGTCGGCGGATCCCTGATAGAAGGGTATGATCCGGTGTCGCAGTTCATCAGTGAGACCTATGCGTTGGACACGGAGCACGGTCTGTCGTTGCGCTTCTTGGGCTTCCTTCCAAGCGGCTTGTTGATCACGGGGTTCGCGTGGGCCGCTGCGCGTTGCGTTCCTCCCTCCCGATCCTCGCGCATGGTCTTTCTCGGTGTCGGGATCTTCTATGGCCTTGGCACCGTGGTCACTTGCTTCTTCCCGTGCGATGCCGGATGCAACAAGGAGTTCATCGCTCCGAGCGCGGCGCAGGTCATCCACAACATCTCCGGCCTGCTCACCTACCTTATCGTACCACCGGCATTGCTGCTGGGTGCAGTGGGCGTACGCGCCTGGCCCAGCGGAGGGCCGTTCTCCAAGATCGCGATCGTATTGGGCGCCATCGCCATGCTGTTCGCCTGGTTGTTCCTCGCGGACCCGGGCTCTTCGCTCGCGGGCCTGTTCCAGCGCATCGCCGAAGGTTCCATCCTGTTGTGGATCATCGCCTGCGCCTTGTACCTGCGCACAACGCGCGAGACCAGCTGATCACGAACGCACCAACATGCCTGCCCTCAACTTCCTCGACAGCGCCCGCAAGGAGTTCGCTTACTACCGGAGCCTTGGCGACAAGACCTTCGCGCAGTTGCCGGATGCCGATCTCTTCCGCGAACCAGCACCGGGGAGCAATTCCATTGCGGTGATCGTGAAGCACATGCACGGCAACATGATGTCACGCTGGACGGATCTGCTCACCACCGATGGGGAAAAACCGTGGCGGCAACGTGAAGCCGAGTTCGAGAGCGACTTGGGAACGCGCGCAGAACTGATAGCGCGGTGGAACGAAGGCTGGGCCTGTCTCTTCGCCGCCGTGGATCCACTATCACCGACGGACTTGGAGCGCATCGTGCACATCCGCACGGAGCCGCATACGTTGGTGCAAGCGATCACGCGTCAACTCGCACACCTTCCCTATCACGTGGGCCAGATCGTGCTGATCGGCAAACTCTTCCGCGGCGAGGAATTCCGTTCGCTCTCGATCCCAAAGGGTGGCACCCAGGCATTCAACAAGGCAAGAGGAATGTAGCGTCGGTCGGGCATTAAGACCCGGTGGATGCGCTGAACAAGTCCAATACGAGCGACCTCTGCGCGGCGCCTTCCAGTTGCAGCAACTTCTGCTTTGCAGGCAGTCCTCCAGCATAGCCTACCAGGTCACCGTTGCTACCGATGACGCGGTGGCACGGAACCAGGATGGAGATCGCATTCGCACCATTCGCCGCCGCTACCGCACGGATCGCCGAAGGCTCGGCCACCTTTTTCGTGAGCGAGGCGTAGGTCTCGGTCGAGCCGAAAGGAATGGAGAGCAATGCTTCCCACACCCGCTGCTGGAGATCGGTGCCCACCATGCGCAATGGAACATCGAACGCGGTACGGGTTCCTTCGAAGTACCCGTTCAACTGGGTCTTCGCCTCGTCGATCACCGGCGTGGCACCTTCGGCATAGGTCGCGCCCAAGCCACGTTGGATGCGGACATCAATAGCATCGCGCATCCGGCGGTAACGCCAGTCGCACAAACACAAGCGATCCTCGAACGAGCCAAGGATGAGTTCACCCATGCTCGTTGGGAAATACTGGATGACGATGGAAGGCATGCTGGGAACGACTGAGGCAAGGTACGCGCGTCACCCCGATGGTTCAGTCGTCCAATCCTCTTCCCTTGCAGGATCCGCTCCATGCACTTATCGATCCGCGCTTCACGGGTCTTGGCTTGCTTGGCCGAAGAAAAATGGAGCAGGTATCCACGCTGCCGTCCCGGCGTCAATGCGGCGAACGCCTTCTTCAAAGCCGGCATCTTCTTCAACTTGACCTTGAACTCTTCGGGCATGTCGAACTCCTGCGTCTTCTTGAACTCCACCTTCAAGCCGGCTTTCTCCACTTCGATGGCTTCGTGGATGTACGACTTCACCATGCGCTCCATCTTCTTCACATCCTGCAAACTGGTAAAGCGGATCTGGCGGGCCGACTGCACGTTCTTCGTTTGTTGGACGAGGATACCCGCATCATCCTTCAGCAGCGTACCCTTGTGGAAAAGCAGCGCGCAGTATTCCTTGAAGCAGTGGATCAGGAAGACGTTGCTTCCCTTGAGCGTGTAGCACGGACAGCCCCATTTCAACTCCTCCGTCAGTTGGGAGTCGAGCGCGATCGTCCTCAACTTCTCCACAGCTTCCTGCCACTTGCCTGCCTTCGCGAAATACCAATCGACCTTGGGATTCATGCTTCTGTAAATGGCTCGGTCGGCGGATCACTTAGCCAGCCCCCAGGCAACGCTGCCGCCTGCTTCACCCAGGTCGCCATCTGTGCCTCGTCCAGGTGTCGCCTTCTCGTGATGTCGATCAGCGCGCCTGCTTGCTCTTGTACCTCCAGGTGGGACCGGCCGCAATGACATGCCTTCGAAAAAGGTCACCTTCACGTACTTGGTCAAGCAGTGTACGGCAAGGAACCAGCCCTGGCCTTCGATGCCATAGAACGGCGAATTCCATTTCACGGCCTTGCGCACCTTGGGCACGTTGCGCACGATGATAGCATCGAGGCGCTTCCCGGAGTCGCGCTTCCATTCGGGCATGGCGGCGATGTATACGCCTGTACAGGGGGCATCGCCATCGGCTTTCGCGATCTGCGGGTTGCCGCCTGAAAGGAGTTTCACGGGCTTGGCCTTCGCGAAAGTTTTTGACGCGGACTTGACGGCTGCCTTGCGCGGCTTGCTCACACTTGGAGCACTCTTGGCTTTGGGCTTGGCTTTCTTCGGCATGACCCCAAAGTAAAGAGGCACGATGGTCACGATCGAGCATCCCCGACCGGGGCCCGGCGCTTGAGGATGGCCGCGCAGAGCAAGCTGACCAACAGCCCTACGGGCAAGATCTCCATGTATGTGAAGCCGATCTTGACCGCCGGATTCTTGTACAGTTCCCCGAAGTAGCGCATCTCTTCGAGCTTGGCCTCCACCTCTGCAGCAGGTAGCTCGCTGCTCTCGAGCTTCGCTTTCTCATGCTCGTAGTACTCTGCCATGAAGTCCTGCTTCGACGTGGCGCTGAGCACCATCCATGAGGCCACGTAGAGCGTGGAGACCACCAGCGTGATGTACAGGCCCATGAGGAAAGCCTTGCCGAAGGGGATGGACCCGCTCAGGTGTTTGTCGCGATAACCCTTGACCGCGAAAAGATGGTGGAAAGGGCGATGACCATGGTGGTGTAGCCGATCCACATCCCATTGTCGAAGTCATGGTTTCCGCTGCCCAGGGTCAACCACATCATGGCGGAAACGATGATGCCGCCGATAATGCCGTAGGTGAGGACGATCTTTTTCATGTGTGTTCGTTTGATCGCGAACCAACGCAGATCCGAAGCTACGGCCATCATACTTCGGTAGGGATCTGGGCCGCGAGGCGCGGATCCATACCAAAGGATGATGCGCTTCAGGGAAGGAGGCCCAGCGACTTGGCCTTGTGGACCGCTTCGGTGCGCCGTCGCACTTCCAGTTTCATGAAGAGGTTGGATGTATGCGACTTCACCGTGGGCAAGGAAATGAAGAGCTTGTCCGCGATCTCCTGGTTGGAACTCCCCGTCGCCATCAGTTGCAGCACCTCGCGTTCGCGCCCACTAAGCCCTATCCTGCGCAAGGCTTCCTCATCCACCTGGGGCGTAGCGCTCACCGGCACGCCTGGTTCCGCCTGAACGAGGTCCTTCCTGCCTTGCAACAGCTTTCGAGCCCATCCAGATGCCCAGCGCCGTGAAGAGAACGGCCACCACACCGATGTAGACCTCCACACGCAGGTCGCGGATCCAATACCGATACTCAAAGTACTTCAGGATGAAGACCAGCGCCGCCACAGCAAGACCGTAGAGCACAACGGTGGTCCAGAAACCGGATCTGCGCAGTTCAGCTGCCTTGGACATCGGGCCGAAGTTCGGGATCGTGGTGGAAGGCAGCGCGCGCCGCTACCGGACGTACTCGGTCTGTACCAAGCCGCCCGGGAAAGTGCGACTGGCAACGAGCTTCAGGCGGATGTCCTTTTGCAATGCGCCGAAGAGCGGAACACCTTGCCCGATGAGCACCGGTAGCCGGGTGATGATGATACGATCGATAAGACCAGCGCGGAGGAAACGCTGCACGGTGACACCTCCATCCACATAGAGGTTGAAAAGTCCCCTGTAGGCGAGCGCGGCAACGAGTTCCTCGGGCGACGCGTTCAGCAGCTCCACATCCGCTCCACGGGTGCGGGCAGCAGTGAGGTCGAGCGCGGGCTGCTTAGAACGATGACCTTCTTGGTGTACGGCCACGTTGCGAAGGACATCACGGTCTCGAACGAATTGCGGCCCATCACAATGGCATCGATACCGCCGATGAAAGCCTCGTAGCCGTGGTCCCCGAGCTCGGTGGAGCCGTCGCCCTCCAGCCAATCAAGACCGCCATCCGGACGCGCGATGAAGCCGTCCAAACTGACACCCACGAAGACGGAACACACCGTTTTCATTTCGCCAAAATAGGGGGTGCTGCGGGACGTGCACCCCGTGCGATAGTCCTTGGGAAGGTTTGGTGGATGCCCAGCAATGTTCCTGAACGGCTCTTCATCCCCACAAGAGCGGTTGTGCACGGTGCAGCAATGGCGCAAGGCACGGGCGAACAGGCGATCATCATCGAGCTGCGATGCCACCAATACTGTTCCTTTGGTACCAGACCCCAGCCATGCGTCGCGCCGCCAACAAGCTTCTTTTCGGCCGTGGAAAAGCCCCGGGCGCTGTGCACCACAGCACACTTCGGAAGCGCTGGGAGAACCTGGAGCACATCTGGAACAATACCTATGAAGAGGACGCTGGCCTGGAAAAGGTCGTGCGCCTGCTCCTTGCCCTATCGCAATTCCTCTTCCCCGGGCTTTACCTGAAGCACCTGTTCTGGCGCAATGGTCCGCTCGTACAGGACCTGGCCACCGACGTGTACGTATTGTTGAAAGCGGGCTTCCCCATCATGGTGCTTTGGCAAGGCTGGTGGCATAGCGACCTGGTCCTCGGACTCAACCTGTGGCTTACGGCCGAGACGCTGCTCTACATCCCCCACGATGATCTTCGCCAGCGACTCCTTCCGTCGCCGCGCTCCTACCGCCGCTCGAAACTGCTCATCTTCATCAACTACCTGGAAGTGGTCTTCACCTTCGCCGTGCTGCACATGGCCGGCCAGTACTTCAATCAGCCACTGACCACCTGGACGGATTCCGTGTACCTCAGCTTCGTGATCACCAGCACCATCGGCTTCGGTGAATTCTTCCCCGTTACCGGCATGGGCAAGCTCATCATCTCGGTGCAATCGCTCTTTTACCTCAGCTACATCGCCTTGTTCATCAGCTTCTTCAACCAGGGTATCACCAGCGGGTATTTCCAGCGGTTGAACAAGTGAACGGGCACCTTGCGCTGGCCCAAGGACAACAGGGCACACATGCTGCTGTCCGGTGGTAGACAAGACAAACCGCTATCGTCCGGTTTAGCGCACAAGCACGCCGCGATGCACCACATGCACCACCGTGCGCGTCTTGCGGATGTCTGCCAGTGGGTTCCTTCCAGGACCACCAGGTCCGCGACCTTGCCTGCCGCAATGGAACCAAGCTCTGCTTGCGCTCCGAGGTACTCCGCCGGTGATAGCGTGGCCGAGCGCAGCGCTTCCGCGTTCGAGAGGCCGGCGCTTACGAGCAGCTCCAGTTCCTCCAGAGCAGACCGGAGCCGGGATACACGAACGCCATGCCTGCCAGATCGCTTCCGGCCAGCAAACGCACACCGCGTTCCTTCAGGTGCTCCACCAATCCAAGCTGTTGCTGGTAGCGCTTCTCCAGGCTATCGCGCTGATGCGGGGCACCGTATCGTTCCGTTCGCTTCCGCACCGCCTGCTCCCACTCCGCCTGCAGTCCGGGAACCAGCGCGTCCATCGCCGTATCGCGCAATGCGGGATCGTACAAGTGCGACTTCCGTTGATACGTGATGAGCGTTGGGCACGACCATGTGCCGTGCTCGATCATCGCGGAAGCGATCTCGTCCAAGCGTTTGGGATCCTCCATCCATATCTCCTCCAACCGGTTCAAGTGCTCAATGCTGCGCTGGCCCAATGCGATCGCCCGCTCGGGCTCCACATGCTCGGACAGATGACCGGCGAAGACCCTATCGTGCTCCTTGCTGTACGCCGCGATACGATCCAGTTCCTCCGGTGCGAGGAGCGAATAGACCTTGATGAAGTCGGCGCCATTCGCGGACAAGCTGTCGAGCACCTTCGTCAGGTCGGTCGCAGGGTTCACGGGCAGTGTGAAGTCCGCGAAGACCGGCGGATCACCGTCGATGATGGGACCGCAACCGAAAAGATCCGGGCCGGCCGACGGGTCGGCGAGCACACGCTGTTTGAAGGCGTTGAGCAAGCGCAGGTCGCCGCCCATGTCGCGCACACCGGTTATGCCATGGGCCAGCAAGGCCGGCAGGAGCAGGCTCGCGTTCGTATCGCTCCAGCACACATGCACGTGCATGTCCCATAGCCCGGGGATGGCATAGCGTCCGGTGCCGTCGATGACCGTTGTGCCATTCGGCACCTCCACAGTACCGGGGTCCTCGCCCACATGCACGAAGCGACCCTCCTTGATCACGATCGCGTGGTTCGCCAACACTGTTCCGGTGACCACGTCCACCACGTTGATGTGGCGGATCACCAGGTCCGCCTCCTCGAACTGGACTGAGCGCCCGCATCCGCATAACAACAGCAGGAACAGCGCACGGGACAGGGAACGAATGGAGCTGCGCATGCGCTTCGGGGCAAGG
>JADJDP010000039.1 GCA_016702645.1 Flavobacteriales bacterium | reverse complement strand
CCCAGCCAGCGCTCGCCCTTTCGCAAGTGCATTGGCATTCCCAGCCGCCTTGCCTTCCGACGCGCTCGTGTTTCGCGAGTGCTATGCGCCCCTCACTCCTTCACGAACCTCCCCGCCGCGACCGGTCTGCCGTGCTCATCGCGCAAGGTGAGGTGGTACACGCCGGTGGGCAGCGGGCGCACATCCAAGGGTTGGTTGCGCCACGGGGTGTTGAATACAATGCGGCCGAGGGCATCGGTGATAGCAACGGTACCTGAGCGCAGTGCTGGGTGGTGTAGGGTGAGCTGGTCGGTGGTGGGGTTGGGGGACAATTGCAATTCCGTGAACGATGACTGGTGGTCCGCTAAGCCGGTGACCACCTCGACACAACGGTCCGGAACCAAGCCCTCCAATGGCAAGCGCCCGATGTACTCGAACTCCAAGCCCGGGAACTGGGAAGCCAGCGCCATATACAGATCGCCTTGGAAGAAGGCGATCTGGCCATTGACCCCGACCGTGTTCACCCCGCCGATCGCGCAAAGTTCATGGCCGTCGAAGCGTAGCAGACTGTACTGTGTTGATGGATCGTCGATAAAATGGAAGTCCCCGCTCACATAGAGCGCCCATCATATACTTCGATATCGAAGACCTGCCAATGGAATTGCAAGACGTCCGGGAAGAACGGTTGCCATGCGGTACCATCCCAAAGCTGGATCATGGGCGACTCGTATCAGAGCCGGGTGGGTACCATCCGCCTACGTAGAGCGAATCGCCAAAACCGGCTATTCCATTGATCCAACCGCCCCAGGCCCCCAGTTCGAGGTCCATTGGTCCACCCCATCGAAGGCGATCACGCTGCGGGCACCGCCACTGATGAAGGAACCAGCGAACCAGTATTGGTCATGCCAAAAGGTAGCACAGTAGTAAGACCCAGGGCCAAGGGGCATATTCGGTATGGCTTGCCAAGCACCGCTAACCCACTCCTTGATGCCAGGCATGAATTGCCCATAGAGCGTGTCCGCTTGGCCGCCCCCGAAAAGGCGATCGTTCACCTTCGATAAGAACAACCAACCGTCCGGGTCGCCGATCGAGAACCACTCATCGTTATACATCCCTGCACCGAAGCCCCATTCCGGATGGTACTGGAAGGAAGTTCCGGATATTCCGCAGAAGAGCGTGTCGTGGTGATAGGCCAGTGAAACGAACTGGTTCCACCAACTTCCGACAGTACTGGTATCGCCGTTCCCATCACCCAGTCCTTCCGTGGTCCATGCGTCTCCGGTACGTACAAAAGGGAACGTACCACCCAAGACCAAAGCCGAGGAATCCGGGTTGAGCAAGAGGGTTTTTACAGAGCCGTTCACACCTCCGAGCAAGCTTTCCCATTGCGCGTGAAGCCACAACGGCGCCAACAGTGCGCACGCGGCACCAAGCCGGAGATATTCCTGACCGGTCGGCATCGGTTCAGTATTTCACGAGGCGACCCGATGCGAACATGCCCTCGGACCTGAATACGATCGTGTATGCTCCGATGCCCAACGTGCGGATGTCGAGTTCTGTCACTTTGTGGTGGCAAATACGCCGAAGACCAAGCTGGCACGGAACAGCAGGTTGCGCATGTGGAAAGGATTTGGACCTAACGAAGGTTGGCGATTTTCTTCGGTATTCCTAATGGGTCCGCCCCCATTGTCGCCAGTGTTCGGCTCGCGCCGTATGAAGCGAGGCGGTCACTGGTGACTGCAACGTCACCTTGCCTCGCTTCACCGGCCCCGCATCCACTCAAGCGCTTTTCCCCGAACTGCCTCTGCCACTGCCTTCGGCAGTCAAGTCCGGCAGAGGTATGGCGCGCCTGCCTACCGGTGGTAGGGCCTGAAACCCGGATACGCTCCGTTGGCTGGGAGCGAATAGGCCAGGCACCCTCAACTCAGCCACCAATACAGGAGAACCCAACTGCCGATGAACAGCAAGCCTGGGTACAAGTCCTTGAGCTGCTTCTTGTCCTTCTTGACGATGAGCATATACAGGACGTAACCGACGAATAAGACGAACAGCGATCGGTATGTACAGTCGGAACATCGTTAGGCAGCATGCTCATGAACAACACGGTTGATGAGCATGCATCAAAGCTAGGTGTTCCTTCCAGCCCAGCGTTCCTGCCCACGCTGTGGCCATTGCCCAACACCTATGGCTTGGTGGATACGAGGAGAACGTGATGGACTTGCCCAAGCGGGTGACGACGGTGAGCGTGGGTCACGGCCGGCGAGCCTGGATGTGGACCGCTGAGCAGATGAAAAAGGCACGCCCAAGACCACCGAGGGGCTCAGCATGGTCGCGGATAGAGATCGACAATTTCAGAGCATCGGTCGGCCGACAGGGAACGCACGCGACCAACGGCCTAGCTTGGCGCACCATAACCGACGATCATGAGCAAGCAACAAAAGAACGACGTGGTGGCCCCCTTGGCCACCTTGCTGGCCACCAGCTACACCCTTTACCTGAAAACGCACAACTACCACTGGAACGTAACGGGGCCCATGTTCACCACCCTGCACACGCTCTTTATGACCCAGTACACCGAACTGGCACTGGCGGTGGACGAGGTGGCCGAACGTATCCGCACCCTGGACGCGTACGCCCCCGGCAGCTACACGGCCTTTGCCAAACTGAGCAAGGTGAAGGAAGAGACCGGGCATCCGAACGCGAAAGCGATGATCGAGCAGTTGGTGGCCGATCAAGCCGCCCTCATCGAGGTTGCGCGCACCGTGATCAAGGCTGCGGAAAAGGCTGGCGACCAAGTGAGCGCCGACCTGGCCACGCGCCGTATGGAGGTGCATGCCAAGAACGCATGGATGCTGCGCAGCCACCTGGAGTGAATCGCTGCGCCGTTGCAGGGGTCTCCCGTCTTCGGGGACCTGCGCTCCACCATCGCCGAGAAGTTCAACACCTACCGCTTCGCGGACTATAAGGAGAAGGTGATAGACTTGTTGAGGAGGGTGACGACGGTGAGTGTGGGAGTCCCGGCCCCCGAGCCTGGATGGAGGTGGTTAGGGGGATGGAGAAAGCTGACCGATGGAGTGTGCGATGTGCTGCGGTAGCTGATCGCCTATGTACACTGGATTTGAAGGTGGCGGAGCGGGAGGCCGAAGGGGGAAATGGTACACGCCCCAGGTTTACCGTCAGGGCTATCGGGTCTCAAGCCCTTGATGGCTGCAGTCCCCTTAACAGCGGCAAGCCGCTGAAATACAACCACGGATCCGGCCCGATGAACACGGATAGGCCCTACGCTATCCGACGGTATGCGATGAGCGTTGATCCATCTGCGGCTATCGGTGTTCATCCGCGCTCATCCGTGGCTGAAATGCGCGTACCCGGCGCCAACAGGGCGCTCAAGACCCGATAGCCCTGGGGCCTAAGCCGCAATGCGTTGCAAGATGATCTTGCACGGAACGGCGCTGGTGACTTTCACCGTGTGCGCGGTGTACAGCGGTATGCTGAACACATCCCCCGCTTCCAGTACGTGCACGTTCTGTCCGAACGCGATGTGGCACGAACCCTCCACGATGAGGAACTTCTCGATGCAGTCCGTATGCGTCTCTTCCGGCGAGCCGGAGACCAACCACACCAGCGCGCTCGCTCCATCGCTGTTGTCCGCGAAGGGAATGACATGGATATCCCCCGCATCCGGCGGGCGCACCATCCCGGGCCTATCGATCCACGGAGCGAAATCCGCTGCGGTGGACCCGGCGTGCATCACCGGGGGACGGCTCGCACCCTCGCGCGCTTGACGTTCCACGACATCCAGGACACGCTGCTTGATACCCGGTGGCGGGACCACGGCGTTCATCAGCGCCAAACGCTCCATGCCACCCTGCAGTTCATCGAGCAGCGACCGCAACGCGGCATCGGCGCTGGCGGCAGCCTCCACCTCGCGGGCTTCGCGCCCGGACAGTTCACCGAGCACATAGCGCTCGATGCGGTCCATGGACAGGTCTCCTTGCTCAGGCATACGTTCGGCTAAAGTCGGCAATTCCTTCGGCGTGCTCCGCGCCAGGATGCACATACACCTCGCCGCGACCTATCTACGTGGCCCACGGTCGACCGGATCACGGGTCGAGAAATAAACTTCTTGCAGCGCACCGGCCCCAAGCCCGAGGGTAAACTTGTGCAGCTTTCCCTCCATGGCCTCACCCGACCTGCTCCTGCTCCAGCGCGTTCAACAACGGGACCAAGCAGCGTTCGCCCAGTTGTACGATGACTTCAGTGGAGCGCTGTACGGCATCGTGCTACGCGTGCTGAACGGGGATGAGGGCTTCGCGCAAGAGGCCCTGCAGGACGCCTTCGTGAAGATCTGGAACAACGCCTCCGGCTATGATCCCTCGAAAGGGAGGCCCTTCACTTGGATGATGAACATCGCGCGCAACACGGCCATCGACCGGCTACGCTCCGCCGATATGAAGAAGGCCGCGGCGATCCAGCCCATGGACCGCCACGTATATCACCTGGCCACACACCCCACGCAGGACCAATTGGACGGTGCTGATGTGATAAAAGTGCTCCAAGGCCTGAGGCCCGAGCATCGTGAGCTCATCGACATGGCCTACTACCAAGGGTATTCACAACAGGAGATCAGCTGAGCGCACCAGCATACCACTGGGCACGGTGAAATCCCGCACGCGTGCTGCCCTCACGGAATTGCGCACCCTGCTGAAGGACCACCAGTGACCGCCCGCGAGCTCATCGATTCCGGCTTGCTCGGAGCCTACGTGATCGGCCAGACCGATGCGCAGGAGACGAGCTTGGTGGAGCGCATGCGCGCATCGGATGCGGCCGTGCGCGAGGAGCTGGAACGCATCGAGGACGGCCTGCAGCAGTTCGCGAAGAAGAGCGCCGTAACACCCCCACCTGCCGCGCGTGCGCTGGTGCTGGAGCGCATCGGCGCAACGCGCACTGCGCACGAGCCGATCGTGCGCGAGCTGCTGGCACCGCGTTCAGGATCCTGGCGATGGTTGGCCGCGGCCAGCGTGGTCGCCTTGTTGCTCAGCGCTGCCGGCAACTTCATGCTGCTGCGCGAACTGCGCCATACACGCACAGAACTCGCCCGGCTGGAGATCGAACATGAGTTCCTCGCACATGAGTTCCATGTGCAACACACGTCCTACCTGCACTCCAGGATCAATTGGCCGTGGTGATGGACCCGCGCACGGACCTGGTGGCCCTGAACGGGACCGCCAATGCCACCGGTGCCAAAGCCCGCGTGTATTGGGACCATGGTGCGAACCGGGTATTCCTGGATGTACTGAACCTTCCCGAGCCGCCTTCGGGCAAACAATACCAGCTGTGGGCACTGGTGGATGGAACGCCCGTGGATGCCGGTGTCTTTGACATGACCGCCGATGCGAACGGGCTGCAACGCATGAAGGACATCACCCGCGCGCAAGCCTTCGCGGTTACGCTGGAGAAGGCCGGCGGAAGCCCCACGCCCGACCTGGAAGCGATGGTGCTGATGGGACAGGCGGGGTGAGCGAATGGCAGAATGCCCTTCCGAACGATCGGCGATGGGATGTTCCTTGAGCGGGAACAGGTGGATCATGGATACCTGAGGTCCCGGATCCTCTTGAACGCACAGCCTGGTTGCGGTGACCGTGAGGGAGCTGGACCCGATCAGACGGCCAGTACTTTCAACGCTTGGACGAGCGCGACCACCGCCCCGACCAGGAGCAGCATCACAAGGATGGAGCGGGCACTGGCGAAGTTGGTGGTCCAACCCCATCCGTACCGCTTGGGCGGAAGCAACCGTGGATCCATCTTGTTGTAGTAGAACACGCCCATGCGCCAATTCGATGGGTCGTTGTGCATCTGGTCCAGGGCTTCTCTGGTGGGGGATCGGCTCTCCCGCATTCGGCTGTTGATTGTGGGAAAGGTCTGATCCAAGCTGTTCGCATATCAAAGAAACAATACGGCTTCACACCTGGTGTACTCGACTGAGCACGTGGTGACCGCCACTGAGCGGATCGCGGATCACACCAGAGCGGAAAACGAAAGGGGCCGCCCCACCAGGCAGCCCCTCCATCAAACACCATCGGTCCACCGCCGATGGCACAGTGCGATCGCCTACTGCTTCGTGAAGCGCGCGGTGACCAATTGGTCCCCGGTGCTCAAGCGTGCGAAATAGATCCCTGTTGGCAGGGCGCTCACGTCCACCGTGATGGTGGAGCTGCTGGCGCGGAATGCGGGGCGAAGCACTACGGCACCCATCACATCCACCACTTCCAACACGGCACTGCGGATCGGCATCGCGGGCAGCGCGATGTTCAACCGATCGACGACGGGAACAGGATAGAGGGAGAGCGTGGTCCGTTCCCCTGCATCCTCCACGCCGGTAGTGGACATGGAACAGACCGCACCGCGGCGCACTTGGCCGCGCACCTCCCCGCTCGGGTGGTTCATGGTGTGCACGTTCAGGTACAGGCTATCGTTGCGGAACTGCACGGAGTTGGCGAGCAGGAAGGGCTGCGCATCCGTGTTCTTCCAGTAGGTGAACACGCCATTGTCCATGATCAGGTCGCTCATGTCGTACACCACGGGGCCGTTGGTGCCCGCTACGCCGTTATGGAAATGCGCGGCTTCCACTTGTGTGGCGTTCACCACGAACATCACGTGCGCGTTGGTCTGCCCACGGTCCACGGAAACGATGCCGGCACCGCTGGCCGAGGTGTTCACGCTGGGCACTTGCTGCGCGCCGTCCAAGGCGATGGCATAGCCCTCACGCAGGTAGCGATAGACCTGGCCGCGGATCTCACCGTTCGGGTTGGCCGCCGTGTGTACGTTCAGGTACAGGTTGCCTTCCAGCAGTTCGATCATATCATCCATCATCACGTTCGTGATCCAGCCGCTGATGCGGTTGCCATTGATGCCATCAGCGATGTCGATGACCACCGGTCCGGCAGTGCCCAACGCTCCTTCGTGCAAATGGGCCGCCTCCATCGGTCCGCTCAGGCCATCCACCACCACATCGTACCAGATCGAGTCCATGTCCCAGGTGGCCACCATGCTCGCGGCGCCACGGGCGTCCGTTGCCACGGCGGGCACTTGTTGCGCACCGTCCAGCATCGCGTCGAAAGGAATGCCCATCGGCTTCATCAACTGTCCGCGCACTTCTCCGTTCGGGTTGGCGTCCGTATGCACGTTCAGGTAGATATTTCCCGCCATCAGGTCAGCCAGGAAGGGTGTCGGGTCCACTTCCCCGTTCAGCGTATTGCCGTTCAGGAAGGCAGCGAGGTCCTGCACCACGGGACCACTGGTGCCCATGGCCCCACTATGGAAGTGGATCGCCGTGATGGGGCCGCTGAGACCCGTGAACACCGCGTTGAACTTCAAGCTGCCGTTGTGCTTGGCCAGCAGGAAAGTCCCCAAGCCGTAGCCGTCCGTGCTCACCATGGGCACCTGCTGCATCCCGTTCAGGTCAGCCACGAACGCCACGTCCGCCTCCGGAATGATCTGCCCGCGGATCTCCCCGTTGGGGTTCATCTCGGTGTGCAGGTTCAGGTACAATTCGCCGCGCAGGTGCATGGCGATGAGCTCCGGGGTGAGCGTGGCCCCCGTAAGCATGGTGAGCACCCGGTTGTCCTGGATGAAGGGCACCAGGTCCAACAGCACCGGACCGTTCTCGCCGGGCAGGCCTTGGTGGATATGCAGGCCGGTGAGCGCCGAGCTCAACCCGTTCCAGCCGATGTTCACGCACAAGGTATCGCGCGTGCCGTTCAGCGTGAGACCGCCCAGGCCCAAGGCCGTACTGCTGTTGACGGGGACTTGTTGGGCGCTATTCATACGCGCACTGAAAAGGAGGTGAGGCCGCAGGTGTGCCGCGGAGGTGGCCAGGGCGCTCAGTGCCAAGGCCAACGTTGTGATGCAGGCGTAGTTTGTTCTCATGGTCATTGGAGGGTTGGTCAAGTCGGATCGTTCGTTCGGTCCACCATCATTTACGCAGCTCCGATCGGTGCGGATCACCACCCCTCAATTTTCTTCTGCCCCCGAGTTCACCCATGCCACGATGAAGGCCATGTCACACGTCGGGATGAGGTCGCCACTCGGCGGCATGGGGATCGCTCCGGGCAGGTGCTGCACGGCTTGCAGCAGGTTACCGTTCTGCACTTGCGGCAACAGACCCGCATAGGTCGAGAAGTCACCCGTGCCATCGCCACCGGATACATGGCAGTCGGCCAATGCGCAATGCTGCTGGAGGATGGGTACGATGTCAGCCACATAGGTGACGCTTGCCGTATCGCACGGCACGTCCGGCCGCACCAATTCTTCAGCCGCGTGCCGGCAACTGAGCATTGGCAGCATGATGACCAGGCACAGGGTACGCACGGGGACATCTACGCTGAACGTGAACGCGCTGGATCATCGGGTGGTGAATGCGTTGTATCCGACCGGTACCGACCAAACGCCATCTGCCCCGCTGATCCGCCAATGGAAGTCGGGACGATGAGTTCCCCTACCGATAGGGCCGTCCACCCGTGCGCGGCGGGGAGACGCGCGCTTTCGCGTGTTCGGCTTCCATCCCTGGTCTCCGATGGCGAACGTGTTCGATCACGCTCGCGGGATGCGCCGGTACACCACATGGTACACCAGCGCGACGAAGACGCTTCCACCTACCAGGTTCCCAGGATCACGGGAACGAGGTTGCCGAACAGGCCTGCCAACGACAGGGCCCGAGGCCTGCCGCATCCGGGGCCACTTCGGCGAGCAACAAGCCCATGGGGAGGAGGTACATGTTGGCGATGCTGTGCTCGAAACCTGCCGCCACGAAGGCGCTGATCGGAAACACGATGGCCACGGCCTTGTCCACCACGCTGCGCCCAGCCATCGCCATCCACACGGCCAGGCATACGAGGATGTTGCAGAGCACACCACTGAAGAAGGCGTTCCAGAACGGCAGCGCGCATTTGGCTTCGGCGATCTTCAGGTACTGCGCCGCCACGGCACCGTGGTTCATGTCCGTATGGCCGGAGAGGTAGACCAGCAGCGCGAGCCCGGCGGCCCCCAGGAAGTTGGATGCGCACACCACCGCCCAATTGCGCAATACCTCGCGCGTGGTGATCCTGCCGTCGGCCCAGGCCATGGCCAGCAGGTTGTTGCCGGTGAACAGCTCCGCCCCTGCCACCACCACCAACAGCAGACCGAGCGAGAAGACCACACCGCCCAGAACACGACCGGTGGCGAAACCCAGCGTGGGATCCGAGGTGACGAGCACGAAGTACATCGCGCCCAGGCCGATGAAGGCCCCGGCCAGCAGGCCCAGCATGAAGAGCGAGAGTAAGGGCGATCGCGCTTTCGCCACGCCCACACTTTCCACGCGTTCAGCGACCTGTTGGGGCGAGAAGGCGTCCGATCCGTAGAGTTCAGTCATGATGGTCGTTCATTCAATGGGCGCACTATACTACTGCGCGTTCCGTAGGCGCTTCACGAGCTTCTCAACTCCACCGCCCAGAAGGTGATCGAGGAAAGGCCAAACAGGCCCCCAGCTCGAACAAGGTAAGCGGTTGCGTGGTGAAGACCGTGTTGAGCACGGGCACGTACACGATGGCCAGTTGCAGGATGATCGTGAGCGCCACCGCGCCCAACAGCGCCGGATTGCCGAAGAAGCGGATGGAAAAGAACGAACGGCTCTCGCTGCGGATGGCCATCACATGCGCCATCTGGCTGAAGGCGAGCACGGTGAAGACCATGGTCTGCCAGTGTTGAGCGTCCTTGTGCGCATGGCCCACACCTGGGTACCGAGACAGATACCCCCGATCAACAGGCCCACCCACAGGATGTGGATGCCCAGGCCGTGCGCGAACACGCTCTCCTTGGGCGGCCTCGGCGGGCCGTCGCATCACATCGCCCTCGGCGAGCTCACCGGCAAGGGCAAGCGCGGGCAGGCCATCGGTGACCAGATTGACCCAGAGGATATGGATGGGCAGCAAAGGCATGGCCATGCCCGCCAGCGAGGCGAGCAGCACCCACAGCTCGCCACTGTTGCCGGTCATGATGAACTTGATGAACTTGCGGATGTTGTCGAAGATGTGCCGCCCTTCGCGCACCGCGCGGATGATGGTAGCGAAGTTGTCATCGAGCAGTATCATGTGCGCGCTTCCTTGCTCACGTCGGTGCCGGTGATGCCCATGGCCACGCCGATGTTGGCGTTCTTCAGCGCCGGGGCGTCGTTCACGCCGTCGCCGGTCATGGCCACATAGTGCCCTTGTTTCTGCAAGGCGTTCACGATCCTCAGCTTCTGCTCGGGCGACACGCGGGCATAAACGCGTATGCGCTCCACCTCGGCTTCGAATTCCTCCGCGCTCATCGCTGCCAGCTCCTTTCCGGTGATCACCCGGTGATGCGCCCGCCCAGGATGCCGATGCTGGTGGCGATGCTGCGCGCGGTCTGCTGATGGTCGCCGGTGATCATCACCGGAACGATGCCCGCCGCATGGCAATCGGCGATGGCCTTGTGGACCTCCTCCCGCGGGGGATCCATCAGCCCCGCGAGCCCGATGAAGGCGAGACCGTGCTCGATCAGCTCCGAACGCAGGTCGGGGGGGCGTTGATCGAGCACACGGTACGCGAAGCCGAGTATGCGCATGCCGCGTGCCGCCAGGGCCTCGTTCCGGGCGTTGATGTGGATGGCATCGGCCCCCGTGCAGCGCTCCAGCACACTTTCCACCGCCCCCTTGGTGAACACGATGAAGCGATCGCCGAACGCATGCACGGTGCTCATCATCTTGCGACCGGCATCGAACGGCAACTCGCCCACGCGCGGGAAACGGTCCACGTGCAACGCGGGTTCCGCGCCGGCCTTGCGCGTGTGCTCCACCAGTGCCACCTCGGTGGGATCGCCGGTGAGCACGCCTTCCGCATCCCCTCCCGCACATCCTGGTCCAGCGCCATGGCCAGGCAACAGTCCCTCCGGGTGATCCTCCGGCAGGGTATCGGGTGCCGCGCTCAGGTGCGTCTCCATCACCGTCATACGGTTCTGGGTGAGGTGCCCGTCTTGTCGGTGCAGATGTAAAGTGACGGAACCCAGCGTTTCGACCGCGGGCAATTTGCGGATCAAGGCACGGACCAGCGCCGCGCACCCAATGCCAGCGCCACGGTCACCACCGCTGGAAGCGCCTCGGGGATCGCGGCCGCGGCCGCCGATCAGCCAGCAGGAGCACCGCTATGGGCGGTTGGCCGCGCAGCAGGCCCATCATGGAAGGGCATCACCGCCACCAGGAGCACGATGTACGAGATACGCTTGCCGAACTGCGCCAGGCGCTGTTGCAAGGGGGTGGCTGGTTCGTCCTGCTGGATCAACCGCGCGATGCGGCCCAGTTCGGTCTCCTCGCCCGTGGCTACTACCACGGCGGTACCGCGCCCGTGGCTGATCAGGGTGCCCTTGAACACCATGTTCAACCGGTCGCCCAAGGGTGCGCGCGAATCAGCGAGGGCCTTCGCCTTCTTCTGGACGCCGAGCGATTCGCCCGTGAGGGAGGCTTCCTCCACGCGCAGGGCATGCGCCTCCATCAAGCGCATGTCCGCGGTGATCATGTTGCCCGCCTCGAGCAACACCACGTCGCCGGGCACCAGCATCGCTGCGGGAAGCTGCATGGGCTTGCCATCGCGCAGCACCGTGGCCGTGTGCGCGGCCAGCCGCTTCAAGGCCTGGAGCGCCTTCTCCGCACGGTATTCCTGCACGAAGCCCACCACGGCGTTCAGCAGCACGATGATGAGGATCACCAACGCGTCCTTCAGGTCGCCGACCACGCCCGACACCATGGCGGCGGCGATCGCGGATCGCGATCATCACATCCTTGAACTGCCGCAGGAACATGAGCCACGGCGGTATGCGGCGCTTCTCGGGCAGTTCGTTCGCGCCGTACTTCTCCAGCAGCCGGTCCACCTGCGCCGAGGCGAGTCCCTTGGCGGTGGTCCCGAGGTGCCGCAGCGTTTCCTCGCTGCTCAGGGTATGCCAGTTCATGCTGGTGGATCAATGCGCCGCGCGGTACAAGGTGAACATGAATGCGATAGGGAACGGGAGAATGAACAATGTATCCATGCTGAAGCCTCCTCTTCGGTGCCCTCGGCGTGTATCGGGAACGGCTCATCATCACGTCTCCTCCAACACCCGGGCCGGGTCCGCGCACGGGCCATGCCCATAGGCCAGAAGTGTACAACCTCCACCAGTCCAGAACCGGCGGTCGGGTTCTTCGGAGTGCCGCAAGCTCCCCGGACACGGATTTGGGACTTTGGATCTTGGCCTGCAGCTTGGGGGGGCCGAAGGAATACCTCACGGAAGACGCGGTCGGCGGATCATGGGACCGCGCCCACCTCCGGCAAGGGTTCCATCCACCATGTACCACCGGAGGTGTTCGGGTTCCGGCATGTCGACAAGAGCGGGAAACGCTTTCCAGCCGCAACGCGCATGCATCACCCCGCGATCGACCGGCACCATCCGCGCGTACCTTACGATCGTTGAAACCACGGTTCATATCATCCGTCCACACCTGATCATGGTCATGTAGAGGCGCAGGGCAGGCGGGGAGTTTTGCGCGCCTCACATCCGTCGTTCCCATGATCACCACCGCCCCATCGCTTGACCTGTTCACCATGCCCAAGTCCGTCGTGAAACACGAAGCCCACGACCGGGAGCACGTACTGGCGGAAGCCCTCCGGTATTTCCACGGGGATGAACTGGCTGCCACGACCTGGGTGAACAAATATGCCTTGCGCGATGGCCAAGGTCACCTGATCGAGAAGAGCCCCGTGGACATGCACCGCAGGATGGCGCGGGAGTTCGCGCGCATCGAACGCGGCTATGCGCCACTTCCCGCAGAACGAAGGGCATTGCTTTCCCCTACGGTCGCGAACGCGAAGCGCTGGACGAGGCACGGATCTTCGACCTTTTCGACGGCTTCCGCGATGTGGTGCCGCAGGGCAGCGTGATGGCCTCACTGGGGGATCCCTACCGTCTGGCCTCGCTCAGCAACTGCGTGGTGATCCCTTCCCCGCTCGACAGCTACGGCGGCATTTTCCGCAATGACCAACAACTGGCACAGCTCTTCAAGCGGCGCTGCGGGGTGGGCTTCGACCTGAGCACCTTGCGGCCCGAGGGCGCGGCCGTGAGCAACGCCGCGCGCACCAGCACGGGTGCGGTGAGCTTCATGGAGCGTTTCAGCAACACCACGCGCGAAGTGGCACAGAAAGGACGGCGCGGCGCCTTGATGCTCACCATGGACATCGCGCATCCCGACGTCGAGAAGTTCATCACCATCAAGCAGGACCTCACCAAGGTGACCGGCGCCAATGTGAGCGTGCGGGTGAGCGATGAATTCTTGCGGGCCGTGGATGCCGATACGGAGTTCACCCTGCGCTGGCCCATTGACGCGAAGGCCCCCCTCGTCACCCGACAGGTCAAAGCGCGCGAACTGTGGAACACATTGATCACCTGTGCGCACCACACGGCCGAGCCGGGCGTGATCTTCTGGGACCGCCAGCATCTGTACAGCACCAGCAGCGTGTATCCCGGCTTCCGCAACGAGAGCACCAACCCGTGCAGCGAGATCGCCATGCAGGGCGGGGACAGCTGTCGCTTGATCGCGATCAACCTCTACAGCTTCGTCTCCGATGCCTTCTCACCGCAAGCTCGCTTCGATCACGAACGCTTCGCGCAGGTGACCTACGAGGCGCAGCGCCTCATGGACGATCTTGTGGACCTGGAGCTTGAAGCCGTGGAGCGCATCCTCGCCAAGGTGGATAGCGACCCCGAACCCGAAAGCATCAAGCGGGTGGAGCGCGAGACCTGGGAACTGCTGCGCGATACGGGGCGCAAGGGCCGCCGCACGGGCCTGGGTTTTACCGGCCTGGCAGACGCCCTCGCCGGGCTGAACCTGAAATATGATGGCGACGCGGCGCTGATCGCCACCGAGGAGATCATGCGGACCAAATGCCGCGCTGAGTTCGACAGCAGCATCGACATGGCCATCGAGCGCGGGGCCTTCGCCGCCTTCGATCCCGCCGTTGAGCGCACATCAGCGTTCACCGCGATGCTCGAACTGGAATTGCCCGAGGTGCATGCGCGCATGATGCAACATGGCCGCCGCAACATCAGCCTGAGCACCGTGGCACCCACCGGTACGCTCAGTTTGCTGACACGAACACGCAGCGGGATCGAACCGGTGTACATGCTCGGCTACACACGCCGTCGCAAAGTGGTGCCCGGCGATAAGAAGGCCAACGTGGATTTCACGGATGAACTGGGCGATCAGTGGGAAGAGTTCACCGTACACCACCCGCGCGTGATGGACTGGATGCGAGCGACCGGAAAGACCGACAATGCTGAAAGCCCCTATGCTGGTGCGACCGCGAACGGCATCGACTGGCACAAGCGCGCGTGCCTTCAGGCCGTGGTGCAGAAGTACACCACGCACTCCATCAGCAGCACCATCAACCTGCCAAGCACCGCCACGGTAGAAGAGGTTGGCGGCATCTACCTCGAAGCGTGGAAGGAGGGCCTGAAGGGCATCACCGTGTACCGCGACGGCAGCCGCAGCGGCGAGCTCGTGGCGGAGAGAAGGAAAGCGCCGGTGGAACAGCACGCCCGTCTCGCGCCCCGGAACGCCTCGAAGCCGACGTGCTGCGCTTCCACAACGACACCGAACCGTGGATCGCCGTGGTGGGCCTGCTGGACGGCAAGCCCTACGAGATCTTCACCGGCAAGGCCAACGGCGGCTTTGAACTGCCCAAGTGGGTGACCAAGGGCTGGGTGGTGAAACGCAAGGACAGCAAGCGCGGCAAGAACATCTACGACCTCGAGTACGCCGACACGGACGATTACCGTGTTACGGTCCAGGGTCTCAGCCGCACCTTCAACCCCGAGTTCTGGAACTACGCGATCCTGATCAGCGGCATGCTGCGCCAAAGCATGCCCCTGCCGCACGTGGTGGACGTGGTGGCCAACCTGAGCCTGTACGACGCCACGCTGAACACCTGGAAGAACGGCGTGGTACGCGCGCTGCAACGCAATACCCGGACGGTACGCAGGCCGCAGGACGCAAGTGTCCCAGAATGCGGCGACGCGGATGGCCTCTCGCACGAGGAGGGCTGCCTGAAGTGCAAGAGCTGCAGGGCGAGCAAGTGCGGTGAGCGACCGGTTCCACCTCCAGGCCCGACCGTGATCGTCCCGAACTGTCGATGCGTCATGTTCCTCTCGGATTACCGGACGATCTTGTCCGGAATTCCGTTGATGAATGCGCACACAGCACCTGTCTGAGCCTGAAGACGAACGGGTCGGGTCCTTGGAGAGACTGACCGGGGAGGAAACGATCGCGGCCATCGGCATCCTGAAGCGGGAGAAGAACGCGGTGATCCTGGCCCATTACTACCAAACGCCCGAGATCCAGGAGTTGGCCGATGTGGTTGGCGACAGTCTGGCGCTGGCGCAAGCCGCAGAACAAAGCAAAGCGGACATCATCCTTTTCGCTGGAGTGCATTTCATGGCCGAAACAGCCAAGATCCTGAACCCACGACGCAAGGTATTGTTGCCCGACCTGAACGCGGGATGTTCACTGGCTGATTCCGCACCTCCCGAAAAGTTCCGCGCGTTCATCGAGGCCCATCCACACCATGTGGTAGTTAGCTACATCAATTGCAGCGCGGAGGTGAAGGCGATGAGCGATATCATCTGCACCAGCAGCAACGCGGTGCGCGTTGTGGACAGTATTCCAGACGACCACCCGATCATCTTCGCGCCGGACAAGCACCTTGGTGCCTATGTGCAGCGGGTGACCGGTCGCAAGCTGTTGCTGTGGGACGGCGTGTGCGAGGTACATGTCGACATCTCCGCTGACAAGCTGAAGCTGCTGCTGGGCAAGTACCCCGATGCGAAGTTGATAGCTCACCCCGAGTGTCCGGAGCACGTGCTGGCGCTGGCGGATCACGTGGGCTCCACGTCCTCATTGCTGCGCTTCGTGCAGGAGGACCCGGGCGACACCTTCATCGTAGCCACGGAGGCGGGCATCCTGCACAACATGAAAAAGGCCGTGGCGCACAAGAAGCTGATCGCGGCACCCGCTTATGCGGACAATGCCTGCGCATGCAGCGAATGCCCATACATGAAGCTGAACACATTGGAGAAGGTGTACGCGGCACTTCGCGATGAACGGCCGGAATCCTGCTCGACGAAGGCGTCCGCCTGCGGGCCCACCGCGCATTGCGCCGCATGCTCGAACTCGGATGACCGATACCGCGGAAGTGATCGTTGTCGGCGGAGGCATTGCGGGCATGTCCTTCGCCACGCAACTGGTCGACCTTGCGGGTGATCGGGCCCTGCGTATCCGCATCCTTTCGAAAGCCGCGGTGGAAGTGAGCAACTCGTTCGCGGCGCAAGGCGGTGTTGCGGCCGTGATGCGGCCGGAGGACAGCTTCCTGCAGCACGTGAAGGATACGATCATGGTCGGCGGAGGACGCAACGATCCGGAGGTGGTGCGCCTGGTGGTGCGCGAAGGACCGAAGATCATCCGCGGCCTGATCGGTCTGGGTGCGCGATTCGATGCGGACCCCACGGGCCAGCTCGCGCTCGCTCGTGAAGGGGGGCACTCCGCGGCACGCGTTGTACACCACCGTGATCATACGGGAGAGATCGTACGGGTATTGCGGGAACGCGTACGGACAACCAAACACATTGTCATGGTCGAGCACGAACGGGTGATCGATCTGCTCACCGAAGGAGAAGGTGCGGATCGGCAATGCGTCGGCGTGCGTACGATGAACCTGCGCAGCGGCGATATCACCGACCAATTCGCCTCGCTGGTGGTCCTCGCCACTGGTGGTGCCGGGCAGCTCTACGAGCACACGACCAACCCGCGCACCGCTACTGGCGATGGCGTGGCCATGGCGATCCGCGCCGGTGTCACCGTGCGCGACATGGCCTTTGTCCAGTTCCATCCCACAGCCTTGTGTACGGCAGAACACGGACCCTGCTTTCTGATCAGTGAGGCGGTTCGTGGCGCGGGCGCGCGGTTGCGCAGGCCCGATGGTGGCCTCCTGATGAAGGGACTTCATCCAATGGGCGACCTTGCTCCGCGCAACGTGGTGGCGCGCAGCATCCACGCGGAATTGCGCCGCACCGGAGCCGCGCATGTCTGGCTGGATGCCTCACCGATCGGGACGACGCGGTTCGCGCATGAGTTCCCCGCCATTGACGCGCGCTGCCGGGCCACGGGCCTTGTGCCGGGCCGGGACCCGATACCCGTGATGCCCGCAGCCCACTACATGTGCGGCGGCGTCCGCACGGATAGTCGCGGACGCACCACCCTCCCCCGCCTGCTCGCACTCGGGGAATGCGCGAGCAGCGGTCTCCACGGCGCGGATCGGCTCGCCTCGAACTCGCTCCTGGAAGCCCTGGTGATCCCCAAACGTGCGGCCGAAGCGGCGATCAACGACCTGGCCGTGCTCGGGCCAGAGGCCATGCGACCGGTCCGGGAGAACTGGTTGACCGACCGCACCTCCTCCAGCATCATCCGGGCATCGGCCACCCTCCGCCACGTCATGTCCATGCACGTTGGCATCGTGCGTGATCATGAAGGGATGGAGCAGGCATTGCGCACGATCGCGAGGCTGGAACGTTCCATCGCACCGGCATGGGCCAGGCGGCGCTGGTCATTGCGGCTGATCGAACTGCGGGACCTGCTCGCAGTGGCGCGGAGCATCACCGAAGCGGCGATCGCGGAGCCCAAGAGCATCGGAGCCCACTTCGTGAAGGATCCGGCATACGCTTGATGCGCTATGACCGGCACACGGTGACGCCCTCTTATCGAAGGACCGCCGGGTGCCCGGTCCGTTTTCCAGGATCCGTCGGCGATCCTTCTGGCATCGCTGCAGGCTTGATCCTCCTGATGCCTCGAAGTACCAGGTAGCATAACGGCACCACCCCGCCGAGAATGAAGAGCGTGGCCCCGATGCCTCGCATCCAAGTGAGCCCTGCGAAGGTGCCCCCCGTGATGAACTGCTCGGAACGGCCGTACCAGAGGCCATGCTCCATTACCTGGCCCAATTGCAAAAGGCGCAGGTAGCAGGTCCATCACAACCATCAGCGAGAGTCCGAAGTTCATTGACCAGAACACGAAGCGCAACATGCGTGGAGCCCAGGCCTCGTGCGCAACAACAAACGACCGCAGAACAGGAGTCCGGCGATCGAGGGGTTCGCCATAAACGCCGAACAGGGCGGCATGGGCGGTTCACTGTCAGGCAGGTGCCGTGCTCATAGTAGTTCACGATGGGCAGATCGATCATCAGGCCGAAGACGCCTGCCCCATGAAATTCCGAAGTTGACCGCGATGAGGAACAGGAACACCTCGGCATGCGCGAAGGCGAGCGCGTTGCCCCCGTTCGACCGGTGACGTGCCGAACCGATACGGCTCATCCGCGAGAATCGCCAAGCCTCCAATGTGAGGAGCACCAAGGGCACCACCTGCAAGGTGGAGAACACACTGCCCAACGCCATGGTGGCCACCGGCTTGGCGTTCCAATAGAAGTTGTGCGAGATGCCGAGCAGACCCGATCCGAGGAACAGCAATGCGGCGAGGTAGACCACGCGCACGGCCGCACGCTGGCCCACCAAGCCCATGCGGACGAGCAGGTACCCCACAACGATGGTGGTGAACACCTCGAAGAAGGCTTCCACCCACATGTGGATGACCGCCCATCGCCAGAAATCCGCGATAACGAAGTTGGTACGCGGGCCAGCCACGAAACCGGACAAGAGCAGCAGCGTCACGCACGATTGAGTAAACGAGCCAATTGGGCAAAGCCCAGGTTTCCTGCGGAAGGCCGGTCGGCAGCCGCGGTACATGATCACCGCCCACAGAACGAGCACGGCGAGCAACAGGCCTTGGACATGCGGCCGAATTCCACGAATTCCCAACCCTTGGTGTCCGAAGAGCGACCAGGATCGGCCCATCAGGCCCATTGGTCCCGCCCAAGTGCCCAACACGGTACCCACGACCAGCACGAGGATCGTAACGAACAACAGGTTTATGAGCCGCGATTGTCCACGCACTTCCTTGCCAGCGATCGTGGGCAGCAGGAAAATGGACGTACCGATCCAACATGCCGCGATCCAGAACAAGGCCAGGGACAAATGCCAGCTGCGCACACCACCAATGGGATGACGGGCGACAGGTCGATACCGAAGATCGCGAGGTAATCAGTGAACTCGGAGATCGTGAGGGCACCGCTCAAGACCTGTACGAGGAAGACCAAGGCGGCGGCGAAAAGTACTTGTAGGTGGCGCGCTGGACGGGGGATGGTGTGAAGGCGGCCACCTCACTCGTGCTCATCGGGGTCGAAGCGTCGCGTGTGATAATATTCATCGGACAGCCCATCCATCTGGCCGTGGAAGTAGAGCACGATGCCGAGACCGAGGATGAAACCGAGGATCCCGATAACGCTCCACCACATCACCGGCCCGGTCGGAGTGTTGCCCGCTACGGGGTCGAACGGCCAATTATGGGTATAGCTGAAGTTCTCCCCGGGCCTCTCCGCCCCGCACACCCATGCTCCCCAGAAGAAGAAGTCGGCGAGCGCCGCGAGTTCCTTCCGGTCGGTGATGAAACCGGGAGGTGGGAAGGAACCTTTCGCATGAATGGTGAAGCGATCGATCTGGTAGGCACGCAACGCTTCCACCGTGCCACTTGCGCCGCCGTGAGCCTCACGATATGGAGCTCAGCATCATATCGGTTCTGTTTGATCTCTTCACGAACGATGGAGGCTATCATCTGCCGCTCCGCTGCCGAAGGAGCAGCGCCGTTCCGTCCAGCCATTCGCCAGCGTGGTAGGCACTGGCGTTCTCCGCCAAGAGATGAAGCGCCTCAGCCGTGAAGTCGGGACCGCGTCCTGCGCCATCGCCGAACATGCTGCCATACTCCATCAAGGCATACTTCAGGAAGACTTCCTGACCATCGCCGATGGCCTGCGCCGTGATCATTACGCGACCATCCGGACCTGCCATATCCGCGATCGGAGGAGCATCGTGGTAGGTCTGGTGCCTGATCCAAGCGACACCGGCCCCGCTCGCGGTGATGATGCAAAGTGGTATCCACCAATTGCGCGGTGTCATCAACCACCGCAGCGCGGTGCGGTCTGTATCTGTCGCTGGCAGGATCGGCATCGTTCCGCATGGGTCCGCCATATCGGCCCCGAACGACGCCTATATATGATTCATATCATATTTATTTACGAGGCAACAGCGCCCGCGCGGAAATGAGCTGGCCGCTGGGTGGTGTTAACGGGCTTTCGGGCATCAAGACCGATCGCTCCGGCGACCGTGTTGTCCTGAACGGCGTCGAACAAGCTCGGATACACCTGGATGGCACGAGGCCCATCGCCGCCCGTACCACCCCCACCTCCTTGTGCGAACCATGCACTCGGGACGTTTGCCATGCGGATCGCCCATCCGCTTCGCCGGACATGGTCACGGTTCGAGGATCCCGGCGAACCGGTTCCTTGGTGGATGCTGGAGACGCCCCTGGTACAGGCCATGGGACGGGTACACGTCCGGAAGCGCTCTCATGTCCCTTCAATCTTGGGGCCTTCCCTGGTCGGCCTTCCATCATCGACCCGGTCCAAGCGTCATGTCCATGGTCAACAGATCAACTTGGCCCCTTCCCGAAGCGCTCCGGGATCCCCTGTGGACCCTCCTGAGACATGGTCATCCACACGGGGCAGACAACCGGAAGGCGATGCCCAACAGCAATGCCAACCGGACTTCACGGGGCGAGGGAATGGAACGGTCGGCGAAGGTGCGCCATCGCGAATACCCATGTATAAGATATCCGTCCGGTTTAGCAGAGTGCGCTCACCGCCGACTTTTACCGCCCATGCGAAGACCATCAACCCGTCCACACTCGTTCCACATCCCCGTGATGGGGCTGGGCTACACGATCGACACGCCGCTGAAGGTGGCCCGCTACGGCATCTCCTCCGTGGTCTCCATCATCGAGGACGAACTGGTGGAACGTATGCGCGAGTTCCACTGCCACCGGAATGAAGAACCATTCACACCGATCCCGGTGAGTGAAGCCGACCACCGGGCCCTGCGGATCACCGCATACTTGGACCTGTTGGACAATCTGGTGAAGCGACAGGCCAAGGCTTTGCGCAAGGAAGCCTTCGAGCCGGGTTCGGACATCGTGAAGTACTTCGAGATGCTTCCCGACGGATCGATGAAGAAGATGTACAAGGAGATGCTGGCCATGGCGCCGGGGCCAAGAAGGAGCACCTCCAGGATGAACTGAGGTGTACGATCACTACCGGGGCGATCGACGTGAACATCATGTCGAAGATCGACAAGACGAACTACGCCAAGGATGGTACACCACTGCCACCCGAATATGCCGATGCCATGGCAGCCTTCCGGGGATTCGCCAAGAGTACCCTGTCTTCCTCCATTGTTCTGAGCGCCGGTTACAATCCGCGGGTCTACGCCTATATCGCCCAGTTCAACGACTTCCTGCCGGACGCGAGGGGTGATCTGCGCAAAAAAGTGATCCTGAAGGTGAGCGACATGCGTTCGGCGTTGATCCAAGGAAAGATACTCGCCAAGAAAGGGGTCTGGGTTTCAGAATACCGCATCGAGTCCGGCCTGAACTGTGGTGGACACGCCTTCGCCACGGACGGCATCCTGCTGGGGCCGATACTGCAGGAGTTCCATGACAAGCGGGAGGCGATGGCGGCGGAACTGTTCGACCTCTGCAACAAGTCGCTGGAACAGGAAGGAAAGCATGTGCTGGTGGGTCCGCCGGCGATCAGGATCACCGTTCAGGGCGGTATCGGTACGGCGGAAGAGGACCGATTCCTGCGCACCTGTTACGGCATGGATGGCACGGGATGGGGAAGTCCGTTCCTGTTGGTACCCGAGGCCACCAATGTGGACGAACAGACCTGGGAGCAGCTGACAAAGGCGAAACCGAAGACTACTACATGAGTTGGGCTTCACCGCTCGGTATCCCGTTCCATAACTTCCAGGCCGAGCACCTCGAATCCCAACGCAAGTCACGCATCGCCAAGGGGCGCCCCCGGGAGCCCCTGCTACGAGGAATTCCTTTCGACGGACATGGAGTTCACGGCAACGCCGATCTGTACCGCTTCCCGTCAATACCAGGATCTCAAGATCGAGCAATTGAAAGGCATGGGGCTGAGTGATGAGGCCTACGCACGCTCGCTCGAGCGCATCCGAAGGACTGCTTGTGCGAAGGACTCGGTGCGGGTGCCTTGTTGAAGGCGGGCATGACGCCGGCGCACAAGTTGGAGGCCGTCGCGATCTGCCCGGGGCCGAACCTGGCGTACTTCTCCAAAGTGGTTCCCCTGCGCACCATGGTGGACCACATCTATGGCCGCATCTCACTCTTGAACACGGCGGAACGCCCGCACATGTTCATCAAGGAGCTCATGCTCTATGTCCAGTACCTCGCCCGCGAGATCGCCGAGGTCCGGGAGGCGATGACCACCAAGCAGCACCGGTATATCGAAACGTTCAGGAGCAACTTGCTCAGCGGCATCCGCTACTACGAGGAGCTGCTGCCGGTGATCCAGCAACATGCCCAAGGGCAGGTCCACCGCTTCCGGGCCGAACTGGAACACTTTGCCGCGGAGGTCCGTGGAATGACCGCACCCGAGCCGGTGATCGCATGAGTGCGCTATCCGTCCGCCATCGCGCGAAGAAACCGGTCACAGGAGATCCGTGCGCCGTGCAGGAGGCGGTCTGATCCTGAGCGCTTGCATCCAAACCACAGAAACAACCCCCGCATGTCAGAGCAACACAGGTCCTGGGCCGAGCCCTTCAAGATCAAGATGGTCGAACCCCTCTTCATGACCACGCGCACGCAACGGGAAAAGGCATTGGAAGAAGCCGGGTACAATACCTTCCTGTTGCGATCCGAGGAGGTATACATCGATCTCCTCACGGATAGCGGCACCAGCGCCATGAGCGACCGGCAATGGGCCGGGCTGATGATGGGTGATGAGGCGTACGCGGGCAGCCGCAACTACTATCACTTGGAAGACGCCGTGCGGAAATACTACGGGTACAAGTACCTGATACCTACCCACCAGGGGCGTGGTGCCGAGAACATCCTTTCGCGCATCCTCATCAAGCCGGGAGATATAATCCCTGGTAACATGTACTTCACTACCACCAAGGCGCACCAGGAACTGGCCGGTGGATCGTTCGTGGACATCATCGTGGACGAGGCGCATGACCCCGGGAGCCTCTTCGCCTTCAAGGGGAATGTGGATCTGGCCAAACTGGAGGGCGTGATCGCGGAATACGGTGCCAAGCGGATCCCGTACGTCAGCCTGGCCACCACGGTGAACATGGCCGGTGGGCAGCCGATCTCACTCGCCAACCTGAAGGCCGTACGGGAGCTGACCGCGAAGCACGGCATCCGCATCATCCACGACATGACGCGTGTCGCCGAAAACGCCTTCATGATCCAGCAGGCTCGAGGAAGGGTCAAGGAAGCACAGCGTGGCCGAGATCGTGCTGGAGATCTGCTCCTTGACCGACGGGGCCACCAGGGCGCCAAGAAAGACGCTGAACATCGGTGGCTTTCATGGCCACCAATGAATGGGACGTTTTCGAAGAGGCCCGCAACCAAGTGGTGCTGTATGAAGGTCTGCACACGTACGGAGGCTTGCCGGGCGTGACATGGAGGCGATGTCCATCGGCATCGGAGAGCGTGCAGGACGATCATATCCGGGCGCGCGTGGGGCAGGTGTTCTACCTGGGGAACAAGTTGATCGACGCGGGCATACCGCTGGTACGACCCATCGGCACGCATGGAGTGTTCCTGGATGCCAAGGCTTTCCTTCCCCATCTGCCACAGATCACGTTCCCCGCGCAGGCCCTGGCCGCGGAGATCTACGTGGACTCCGGTGTACGCACCATGGAACGGGGTATCGTGAGCGCTGGTCGAGACAAGACCACCGGCGAGCACTGCTTCCCGGAACTGGAACTGGTACGTCTCACCATCCCCGCCGCGTGTGTATACGCAAGCCCACATGGACGTGATCGCCGAGTCCGTACAGCGCGTGCACGAGCGGCGCGCGAGCATCACGGGGTTGAAGATGGTATATGAGCCCAAGTACCTGCGCTTCTTCCAGGCGCGTTTCGAGAAACTGTAGCCGCCATGCGCCATCGCACCATCATCGAGCCGTTCCGTATCAAGAGCGTGGAACCCATCGGCATCAGCTCCGAGGAGGAACGCGTTGGGCAATGAAGACCGCGCACTACAATCCCCTTCCTGCTGCGCTCGCGGGACGTGATCATCGACCTGATGACCGACAGCGGCACCAGCGCTATGAGCGCGCACCAGTGGGCCGGTATGATGGAAGGGATGAAGCCTACGCGGGCTCCCGTTCCTGGGAACGAATGGAGAAAGCCGTGCAAGAGTTGACAGGCATGCAGCACATTCTGCCCACGCACCAGGGCCGAGCTGCCGAACGCATCATCTACGGGCACTTGGGGGGGCCGGGCAAGGTTTTCATCAGCAACACGCACTTCGACACCACCCGCGCGAACATCGAGTTCACCGGTGCCACCGCGATCGATATCCCGATCGCCGAAGGCAAGGACCCCCGCTCTGGAACATCCGTTCAAGGGGAACATGGACATTGCCGGATTGGACCGGTTGCTCAAGGAGCACAAAGGCCATGTGGGTGCGGTGATCCTCACGGTGACCAACAACAGTGGCGGCGGACAGCCTGTGAGCATGGCCAACGCGGAGGGCGTATCCGCGATCTGCAAGCGGCATGGAGCCCTGTTCCTGCTGGACTGCTGCCGCATCGCCGAGAACAGCTGGTTCGTGAACCACCGCGAAGCGGACATGGCCCAGCTGAGCTACCGTCGGATCGCGCAACGCATGTTCGCGCTCGCCGATGGCGCGGTGATGAGCGCCAAGAAGGACGCCTTGGTGAACATGGGCGGTTTCCTCGCCCTGCGCGATGATGCGCTCTCGGAAGCCTGCGTGAACCTGCTCATCATCACTGAAGGCTTCACCACCTACACGGCGGCCTGAGCGGCCGCGACATGGAAACCATCGCCATCGGCCTGGAAGAGGTCTTCGACCCGCATTACCTGGATTACCGTATCCGTAGCACAACCTACCTCGGCGACAAGCTGCATGCGCTCGGGGTACCGCTGATGCGGCCGATCGGCGGGCACGCGGTGTACATCGATGCGAAGAAGCTCTACCCGCACATCCCTGCGCACGAATATCCCGGCCAAGCACTGGTGTGCGAACTCTACCCGGCTCGGGGGCATCCGCAGCGTGGAGATCGGTTCGGTGATGTTCGGCAAATACGCCGTTGATGGTGGTCTTATCCCCTCGCCCATGGAACTTGTCCGACTGGCCATTCCACGACGCGTGTACACGCAGAGCCACATCGAGTACGTGGCCGAGACCTTCGAGGAGATCATGCGCACGCGCGAACACGTCAAGGGCTGCCGCATCGTGAAAGAGCCCAGGTTCCTGCGCCACTTCACGGCGCATTTCGAACCGATCGCATGAGGAGGACGGATCCTGCGCGACGCGTGCGCGTCACCAAACGGTTCACCTTCGAGATGGCGCACGCACTCACTGGGCACGACGGGGCTTGCGCCGGACTGCACGGCCATTCCTATGCACTGGACGTTACGCTTTCAGGGGCTCCCCGCAACATGGCCGGTCATCCCAAGGACGGCATGGTGATGGACTTCGCCGAGCTCAAGCACATCGTCAAGCGCACGGTGCTGGACCGGTACGACCATGTGCTGGTACTTCACGAGAACGAACGGGGCAATACTGTTCCCGATACGGCCTTGTTCGGCCGCACCGTCTTCGTGCCATGGCAACCTACTTGCGAGAATCTTGTTGGACATCGTGGAAAGTCTCCGGTCCACACTTCCCGATGCGGTGGCCCTTCATGCGGTCCGCTTGCAGAGACCGCCACGAGCTGGGCGGAATGGGAATATGGCCTGTGAGATCCCGGATCAGACCGTGCCCTTCATCACCTTATCCAGTTCCCGCTTCTTCAGGATACGGATCTCCTTCCCCCAGGGCCGATGATACCGTGCCGCTGGAGATCCGCGAGCGCACTGATCACCGATTCATAGGTGGTATCGGCGGCACTGGCGATGTCCTTCCGACTGATGGTGAAAGCGAGCTTCTTCTTGTCCTTCTCATCGAAGCCGAAGGCGTCCATGTCCAACTTGATCACTTTGGCGATGCGCTGGGTCACGTCCATGTTCATCAGGTCGCGCAGGTGTTGGTCCAACAAGCGCAATTCCTCTGCGAAGAAGAGAAGGAAGTGGTAACAGAAGAGGTTGTTGGCCTTGAGCGTGCTGAGAAAGAGCTGCATGGGGATGATGTTCACCAGCGTTTCGCTCAACGCGACGGCGGTGGCCGTATAGACCGGCTTGTCCCCGATACCCCGATGCCCGAGCACCTCGCCATCGCCCGCCAAGCGGATCACGCGCTCCTGACCCTTCACATAACTGGCCACCACCTTCACCCTCCCATGGTGGACCATGTACATGCGATCAGCCACTTGTCCATCGGTGAAGATGTGATCGCCTTTGCGGAAGGTGAGTTGAACGTTGCGTTCGCGCAGCAACTCCTTCCATTCGGGGGCACAGTACTGCTCGATGAGGTCGTTGAGGCGGACAAGATGGGTGCCGGCTTCCTGGCTCATGGCGGGAAAGTAACAGCCGTTCGACCGGATGGAAGAAAGTCCGGGGCGCACGGCCCCACCTTGGATAGTTCAGAACGGACTTGCCAGCGCCGGGTCCGAGATGAAGGTGACATCCGTGAACGTGTGCAGGAAGGCGACCAGATCGGTCTTCTGCGAAGGAGTGAGCCCGAGTTCCGTGGTCTGCCCCGGCTTGGTCATGAGCGGGTCCAAGCTGGGTGACCGCTTCACACCGGAGTTGTAGTGCTCCACCACTTCTTCCAAGGTACCGAAACGGCCATCATGCATGTAGGGTGCCGTCAAAGCGACATTCCGGAGCGTGGGTGCCTTGAAGGCGCCCACGTCCGCAGGCTCGCCCGTAATGGCTGATCGGCCCAGATCGGCACCGATAAAGACGGAATCGAGACCGATATTATGGAACGCGTTGTCGGTCATCAGCGGAATGCCATGGCAATGGAAGCAGTCACCGGTCTCGGTCAAGTAGATCATCATGCCGTTCATCTCGCTCGCCGTAGGTCGATCCGTGGAGCAGATACCGGTCGAAGCGACTGTCCAAGGATACCAGGCGCCTGAACCATTGGGCCAAGGCCATGGCCACTTTGTCCTCCGTGATGCTGTCCTCACCGAACGCGCCAAGGAACAGTGCTGGATATTCAGGATGGTCAAGCAACACATCGACATCCACTTGGAAGAAATCCTCGACCTCGAAACGCATGACATCCTCCAAAGCACCCTGCACTTTGCCGTTCCATAGGAAGTTGCGGCTCCAACCAAGATTCACATGCGGCAGCACCGAAGCTCCTCCATTGGGCGCTGAAAAGGAGAGGGATTGATCGTGGCAGCTCGAGCAGGAATAGCCTTCAAAGGGGCCATTGGTGGAGAGTACCGGGTCGTAATAGAGCCGACGGCCCAGTTCGATGCCCTCCAACGTGAGCGGATTCTCCGCAGGGATCTCCATGGTCGGGAAATAATGCGGAGGGGATATGCCATAGGGCGTGGTGGAATGGACGTCCGTACCGAGGTCCTCCGAATTGTCCCGCTTGCAGCCCATAAGACCCACGAGCACCAATGCCCGGATCAGTGGTCTATTCCTCATAGCGGTCGGTATTCGATGGTGAACGCGTCCACCGCATTGTCCCTGAGCTGCCCCATGAGTACCATGTTGCCCATGGAGTAGTTCCCGGAGGACAGATCGTAGGTATGCGGCGTGCGGAACAACTCATTCAAGTTGAAGCGCAAAGCGAGTGTACCCGACGCTCCGTCCAGCGTGAACGCCTGTCCGAGTTCCGCGTGCGCCAGATATGAGTTGTTGCCTACATGTATGGCGAAGCCGTTGGGCGAGGCATCTTCGAGGAAATGGCCCTCGAACTTGATGAAGTGATACCCACCGCCCATCGGATCCGGCCAAGCCATGTTCACATTCTCCAAGGTGTTGGGCAGCCCGCCGGTCACGTTCATGCCGGGCGGTAATCCGAGCAGCAGCGTGGCACCGCTGTAAGCCCCACCGGATAGCGCGCCCAGATCGAATGAAGTCGTACCGCCCGCGTTCACATAGCAAGGGCCATGTATGGTACCGTCCGGGGTTCCATCAACCCCGATCAGGACGATCTCGCTCAAATAGTACTCCAGACGCGAAACGCTGTATGTATGACCGGCCGCCGTAGCATAGCACATGGTGTCGAATGCCAATGGCACCCCATCCATGTGATGTTCGAGGATCAGCGTTACGGAGCCGGTTGTCGTATCGGACCCGGCCGATCCGTCTCATCCTTCTGGCAAGCGAATAGGAGCGCGATGGCCGTGCTCGCGAAAAAGGGGGAATTGAAGGGATCGACCGATGGCAGTTGGTGTTCCGGAGTGTTCAAAGGAAGCACAAAACCGTTCTGTTATATGCTTTACATCATATTATTCGACGAACCAATGGATGAAGTGCCGGTCTGGACCCCGATGGGTCCGCGGGGTCGGAGCGTTGCCCCACCGCTTGGACAGGCATCGCCATCGGAGCGCACCAGAGCCTTTACAAACAGGAATCAATACCACATCAGCCCGATTCGACCCGCCCGTTCATGGATGCCGGACACACGTCTTGCGCCGTACCCAGACCAGCCGGCTCGCGATGCCGATTCAATCTTTTTTATGATATACATCATGTTTTATGTCCGACACAGGCATACCTTGCGCCGATCACGATCCACAAACCATGCGACACCTGCTTCCCCCGACACTGGTCCTGGTACTTTTCTGGCCGACCGTCGTGTCCGGCCAATGCACAACCACCAATGCGACATCCTGCGCGTGTCCGGATGGCGGTTCCGATTGCGACCTCTTGCCGGACATGACCATCTCTTGGTACGGCCTGGTGAACTACTTGGGCGGGCCGAACGAGGAAGCCGGACGCATCTACGTCAGCGGATCCACGCCGAACATCGGGTACGGTCCATTGGAAGTACGCGGGGTCGACCTGAGCGGGAACCGGCGGTTCGTTTGCGGGGTGGACACCTTCGTGGTCAGTGACCCGAACGCCGATATCGATTTCGCTTGCCCCAATGGGGGAACGGCCAAGCAGCTCACCACCCAGCGGATCTTCCACAAGAACGGAGCGGCGATGACATCCGTGGAACGCGTGATACCGCAGGGTATGACCTACCACCCTACGCACGGGCACACGCACTACGACCAGTGGGGCATCTGCAGCCCGCGCTCCCGGAAGCCGGAGTGACCGATCCTCGCCAATGGCCGATCATCGACCAAGGGTACAAGCTGGGGTTCTGCCTGATGGACTACAACAGCTGCTCCGACGGTGCCGCCAACCATCACTGCAAGGATGACAACACGACCTACAACGCGGGGACAACGCTCTACGGGACTGACTTCCCGAACCATGGTCTTGGTGGCCCATACGGCTGCAGCATGATCCGGCAAGGGATCTCGTCAGGGTACACGGACATCTACAGTGAATACCTCGATGGCATGTGGATCGACATCCCCTCCAACACCTGTGATGGTGATTACTGGATCGTATACGAGGTCGATCCCTTGGACGTGGTGGATGAAGCGGACGAAGGGAACAACTGGACAGCGGTTCCGGTGACGCTGACCGAGCAGCCGGGAGGTATGGCCGAGGCGGAGATCCACTGCGATGAACAGGGGTTCGTTTGCCCTGGCGGGCAGGTGTCCCTCCGGGCGAATGCAGGTCTTTCCTACCTGTGGTCCACCGGTGCCACATCGAATTCCATCATGGCGGGCCCCGGAACCTACATTGTTACAGTGACCAATTATTGTGGCACGGCTACCTCCGCTCCCTTCACGGTGGAGGAACTGTCACAACCGGCGCAGCCGACCGCAGCAGGCATTACGATCTGCGAAGGGGAGACCGCAACACTGACCGCCACCGGAGCGAACCCGGTCTGGTACGATGTGCTGGGCAACCCTGTGGGTTCCGGGCCAACGTTCACCACCCCGCCTTTGTATGCCGGCACGACGTTCCAAGTGTCGGATGTCAACCAACAACCGGGCATGATCCTCCATGGAGGCGAACTGGACAACAGCGGTTCGGGATCATCCCATTCAGGAGGTCAGTACATGCTGTTCGATGCCTCTGCCGCCTTCCGGCTGAAGTCGGTAAAACTCTACGCCGGTAGCGCGGCTTTCCGCACCATCGAACTGGTGGATGATGTAGGTGTGATGCGGGCTACCCGTTCGGCATTCGTACCGGCCGGGCAATCGGTATTCGAATTGGACTTCGATATCCTTCCCGGCGAAGGGTACCTCCTGCCACGGTGAGCGGGACCGCTGACCTGTGGCGGACCACAAAGGGGGTCTCCTATCCGTACACGATCGGCAACGTTGCCAGCATCACGGGCTCCAGTGGCGGAGCCACGTATTACTACTACTTCTACGACTGGGAGGTGGAGGTGGGCGGTGGCACCTGTGCCAGTGCCATGACCCCGGTGGTGGTGGATGTGGAGGTCTGTACGGGCGTGGAGGAACCACTATCCTTGCGCGGATTCGAGGTCTATCCCAATCCGAGCCAGGGCCGCTTCTCCGTATCGGTCCACTTGCTGAACCCTGCTGTCATGGACCTGGAGCTGAGCGACATGCTCGGCCGTGTTGTCCAAAAGGAGAAGATGGCCGCACCTACCGGGCATGTGGTGCGCGAGTGGGAGGTGATTCGGCTACCGAAGGGCGTGTACATGCTTACCATGCGCATGGAGGGACGCACGTTCCAACGTCGCGTTGTGCTGGATTGAGCGCAGAACCGGAACCGCGCGGCGATGGAGGCGTCAAACACCCGGTCCTATGCGAAATGGCGCATGGCCTCGCTCATCGGGATCCATGCTCTTCATCGCGCACTTCGTTCACTGGAAATTGCGCGGTCAGACACTGGCCCCGCTCGAATTCAACGAGGTACTGTACACCATCCATCAAGGCATCGTGACCGCAGGCTTCCTCCTGATGGCGGTGGTGATGGTGGCCACCTTGGTCTTCGGTCGCTTCTTCTGTTCGTGGGGGTGCCACCTGCTCGCGCTCCAGGATGCGGCGGGCTGGCTGATGGACAAACTGCGGATCAAGCGGCATCCGGTCCGGTCACGCACGTTGATATGGGTCCCCTTGGTGGTGATGTTCTACCTCTTCATCTGGCCGCAGATCACGCGGCTCTGGAAGGGAGCGGAGGTGCAGGCGCTGCATGTGGTGAGATCCGGCGGGGCGCAGTGGTCGTCCTTCACAACGGATGATATGTGGCGCAACCTGCCCCCTCCAGGCGTTGCGGTCTTCACCTTCTTCGTGTGCGGCTTCGCCATCGTGTATTTACTGGGAAGTCGCGGCTTCTGTTTCCAGGCATGTCCGTACGGTGCCTTGTTCAGCTTGGCCGATCAGGTGGCACCCGGCCGGATCGTATTGGCGAAGGATTGCAGCCAATGCGGCTTGTGTACCAAGGCCTGCACCTCGGACATCCTCGTGCACCGCGAACTGGCCCTGCACGGCATGGTGACCAACCCGCGCTGCCTGAAAGACCTGGACTGCATAGCCGCGTGTCCGGAGAATGCCGTGCAGTTCGGATTCCGCACGCCACCGCTCTTCCGCAAAGGCCATCCGATGGGTGCCTATGGTGGGCGTTTCGCCACCTCGCTCGGCGAGGATCTGGCCATGCTGGTCCTGTTCCTCGTTGGCATGTACGTGTACCGTGGACTGTATGATTCCGTGCCCTTCTTGCTGGCGGTGGCGCTCGCGCTCTGCACGGGGTACCTCTTCGTGATGGGCTTCCGGCTGCTGCGGTATGAGCGGTACAACTGCGCGGCATCACACTGAAGATGGACCGGCGGCTGCGCCCCCGCCGGGGTGGCATTCGCAGTTGGTTGCTCCACACTGGTCCTGTTCTTCGTGCATAGCGCATACGTGCAATACCATACCCTTACTGGTGTACGTTCGTTCCAGCGCCTCGCGGCCATCGGCTCGTCCGCTCCCGACCGGAGCACGCTCATCGATCGCACCATCGACCACTACGAACATGCGCTTTCCGCCGGATTCGCAGAACCTGCGGACCGCCGGCAAGAACTCGCTTCACTCCACCTGCTGCGTGGTGATGTGGCGAATGCGCACAACCTGCTCACCGCCATCGTGGCAGAGCATCCTGGACACATCGAGGCCAACTACAGGCTGGGCGTCATTGAGCGGGACCGAGGTGATGTGACGCAGGCGAAGCACGCGTGGCAGAGAGTGTTGGCTCAGGGACGACCGCGCAGTGGCAGCCATGATGATGAGCTGTTGTTGCGTTCGGCCTTGGAACTGGGTGCCTCTACGTATCCGAAGGCGGGTTCGAACCGGCACTGGCCGTCTACCGTTCGTGCATGGCCCGCCTTCCCGGCAAAATGGAACTCCTTCTTCAGGCGGGCGCTTTGAAAGCAGGCTCGGCATGACCACGGCCGCCATCGCGCACTATGAAGAGGCGCTGCGATCAATGAGCCATCCGCCGTGCTACATCACCAACCTCGCGGCATTGTACATGCGCCAACGCGAGCCGGAGCAAAGCACTGCTCCATTTCGAACGACTTGCGGAACTCGCACCGGGCGATGCCCATGTCCGATACACGGTGGGCGTGCTGCATGCGCGTGCGGGCAGGAACGAGCGCGCGCGCGAGGCACTTAACGCCGCGGTGCGTGGACCCCGCCGACCAACGGAGCACTTTGGCGCTGGCCGCACTGGACCAGGCCGATAAGACCGCGACCACGCATCCCGACTAAGATGATCCGCGCTCCGCTGATATTCCTGCTCGCATTGGCTCCAACGCTTCCACAAGGCCCTGCGGCGAACAATTCACCTTGACGGCTCCCGCGTTCACGGATGCGCTGAAGGATCCGATGGCGGACAACCCGATGGCCATCGATAAAGGAAGCAAGGTGTTCGGCCTCCTTGTGCTGGACCTGTCACGGGACGCGTGGCGTTGGCGACGGACCCAATGCTACCGCCCTGCAAAGCCACCTGCCGATCTGGGATCCCCGCAGGTACAAGGGCAGTCGACCGGTGCATTGTACTGGAAGATCACCAACGGCCGAGGCGAAATGGCGTCCTACGCACTCGTGCTTTCACGTGAAGACCGGTGGGCGGTGGCACATTACCTGAGAACACTCGCGCACGAATGAACCGCAAGCACTGCACGCCCCTCGCAGCGATGGCTGCGTACCTGCTTACCGGGATCAGTTCGTTGGCTCAGGAAGGTATGCCGCGGGAGGTCGTGACGAACACGTTCGCAGGCGCCGAGGTGATCAACACCCACAGCGTGGAGGTGGTGCCGAACAGGCGCTCCTTCGGCTTCATGATCCAGCACCGCTTCGGCACCATCTCACCGGATGAGCAGGCCTGGAAGCAGTTCGTCGGCCTGGACCTTCCGGCGAACATCCGCTTCGCGTTCCAGTACGCACCGATCAAGGATGCCCACTTGGAATTGGCCCGGTCCAAGAACGGCAAGACCTGGGACATGGGCGCGAAGGTCCGCTTGCTGAAACAGACCGTGGAGGATGAAGTTCCCCTATCGGTCACCGTGCTGGGCAACGTGGCCCTCATGAGTGACGACTTTCCACCGACCAGCGACGAACTCTATTTCGCCGATGGTGTCACACCCTTCGAATACCGTTTCGAGCATCGTCTGTCGTATGCCGCACAAGCCATTGTGGCGCGGCGGTTCAACGAGCGGTTCTCCCTGCAGGTCGCCCCCGTTCTCATGTACCGCAACCTGGCACCGGTGGGCGGATCGAACCTCACGATGGCCTTGGCGATGAGCACGCGCTGGAAAGTCACTACCAAGGGATCCATCCTCTTCGAAGTGTGCCCCCTCCTGGCAGGAGGCCCGGAAGAAGATCAACTGGAACCGATAGCGCTGGGCTACGAATTGGCCACCCAAGGCCATGTGTTCCAGATCATCGTTGCCAGTGCTCAGGAGATCATCGACCAGCGGTTGTACTCCACGGCACCTTCGCGCTATGACGAAGGCTACTTCCACATGGGATTCAACATCGCCCGCATCCTGTTCGTGAACCCAAGACATCCCAGCCATGAGCAGGAAAAGCGCGGTCTATGGTCCGCTGGTCATGATGTCCGCACTCCTGATGGGATGCGCCAAGGATGAGGGTCCGGTGTTCATCCCACCCCGACGACGCCCGGCGGGCCGATCGACACGGCCTATTTCGCCACGGAAGTGCTACCGATATTCGAGCAGAACTGCTGGGTGTGCCATCCGCCGATGGGCGGGATGGACCTGGGCGAGGCGGAGGCCTATGCGAACCTCGTTAATGTGGCGAGCACGGGTTATGCGCCCTCGTTGCGCATCGTGCCCGGTGATCCCGCAGCCTCGGTCCTTTGGCAGAAAGTGACCGGCTCGGGGGAATTCGGCCTGACCATGCCGCCCAACGGCACCACACTTTCCTTCGAGGAATTGCAGACGATCCTTGATTGGATCGAGCAGGGGGCACAGGACAATTGACCAGCCGCTGCTCGTGCAACCCAATGCTCAGCGCTCAACGGTCGCCGCTATTCCCAGCAGATGATCTTTTACCACGAAGAAGGACACCCGTGTTCCAAGAATGGGGAACAGGAAGTGCGTACAACCTCTGGTCAGCGCCAACCTATGCCATGGCGAAGCGCGCGATGTGCAGCGTGATGGCCAGCACCAGCGCGATGCCCGCGAAGGCACGCCACCGGATACTATGGTAGCGCAAAGAGCGCTGGAACCCGAGCACACCGATGAACAAACAGCCCGATGAGGCGGCCTGCAACCACTGGTTCAAAGCGACATCGACAGGCCGACACTAAAGCCACGATGGCCAACGCTGTGAGGAACTGCCTCAGTGGGGTGCGGTGGTGGTTTCCATATGGTCAAAGGTGGCGAACACGTTCGCTCATTCGCGCACAACTACGCTGTGTGCTGACCGGTCAGCGCCCACCAGGCGGAGCACATAGGAAGCCGGAGGCAGTGCGTGCGCGTCCAGTTCCCCTTGGAAACGGCCGCTTATCGCTTGGCGCAGCACCGTGCGCCCCAACATGTCGGTGAGGTTCGCCTCGTACACCGCGAAGCCGCTCTGGAAGGTGAAGGAACCGGTGCAGGGGGACGGGTACACATTGATCGTCTCCCCGTTCGCCGCTTCCGTCAGTTGGGTAGAGGGGTCGAGCACGATGTACTGGAGCATCATCATGTTGTCTTCGTGGAGCAGGTTGGCAGTGGTACATGGAAGGGCCATCCGTCCGTGGTCTCCTCGGAACTTCATGAGAAAGGTGACCGACTCGGCCATGTCCACGAGCACCACGTCCTTCCAGCCGCGTTCCCACGGATGGGGCGGCATACCATCGCGGTCCATGATCCAGAAGGAGCCTCCATGGATGTGGAAGGGATGGGCGATGTCGGAGCCGTTCAGCACATTCCATTCCTCGGTCGCCCCGAGCAACATGGTATCGTTCACCACGTCCATGTCGAACATGAGGCCGTTGATGAAGAACATGCCCATGCCCACCATCCCGTTCCCGGAGAATGCCTTGTAGCGCAAGCGGCTCACATCGTCCGGATCCGGTGGCGTGAGGGTCACGAGATCTGTGGGAATGCTGGCCACAGGGTCTGCGGTCGGGGCTGTAACGCGGATGCGGAGTATGGGGAAGTCGATGCCGTTGAGCGCGCTGCCCTCCCACAGGATGTACGAGCTGCCCGGCATGCTCGAGGTGAGCTCCGTAGCGAAACCCATCAGCAACAGGCTGTCGCCTTCCAGGCCGGTGAGGTCCAGCAGCACTTCGGAGCGCTCGCCATTGCTCAGGCGCACACGGTCCGTGGCGATGGGCGCATCCAAGAGCCCACCGTCGTTGCCGATGATGGAGAAAGTACGATCATCCTCGAAACCCAATTGGTAGATGCGCGCATTGGAGCCGTTCAATAGGCGCAGGCGCACCACTTGTGCGGGCAGGTCTACAAACGGGTCAGGCGTACCGTTCACCAGGATGGAATCACCGAAGGGGCCGAAGACGAAATTCCCGTTGCCCAGGAAACGGCGGTCCTGGATCACCACCGGAATGTCATCGACGCCGTACGTGCGCGGCAGGTCCAGCGCGGCCTCTTCATCATCCTGCACGATGATCATGCCGGCGAGGCCCATGTTCACCTGCTCGGCCGTTTGCTCATGCGGATGCGGATGGTACCAAAAAGTCCCGGCCGGGTTCTTCACCTTGTACTTCACATCCCACGAATCGCCGGGCATCACCATGCGTTGTGGGCCGCCATCCATTTCGCCTGGCACCTGCAGGCCATGCCAGTGCATACTCGTATGGTCAGCGAGCTGATTGATCAACCGTAGATGCGCCGTATCGCCGCGATGGAAGATGAGCGTGGGCCCGAGGAACTCACCGTTCACGCCGTAGGTGTTGGTGGTGAGGCCGGGGTAGAACTGGTGCGTATGCTCATCCACCACCAAGTGGAAAGTGTCCACATCCAGCGCGGGCGGAATGGCCAAGGGGTTCTGGGCGAAGGTGCCCGTACAAAGCAGCAAGAGGGACAGCGGGAAGCCTTTTCGGAACATGGTGGAAGTATAGCGGTTGCAGGTGGTACGGCTCATGACCGCAACTGGTCCTCCATGTGCAGGGCGCGCGGGAAGAGGATGTTGTTCTCCAAGTGGATATGCGTGTGAAGGTCCGACTCGAACTCCTTGAGCAGGGACATCGCAGCGGCGTAGGTGGCGCACCCGTCACTGGGCAACGCATAGCCATAACTGAGCTTCGCGATACGGCGGAAGCGTTCGCCCTCGGTGTCGTGCTCTTCCTCCATCATGCGCACGGGGTTGCGCGCCGTGCCGAAATAGGGCTGCGGTGGAACGGTGCCGCTGGCCTGCGCGCGCTCCAGCTGTTTGATGTACGGGAAGAGCACCAGTTCCTCCTTCTTCATGTGGGAAGCGAGGGCGGTGGCACAGGCATCGAACTCGGCGGCGATGTCGAAGAGCTCCGGATGCCGCTCACCGTGTACACGGCAGAGCTTCTGCAGGTATTGGCGCAGTACGGTGGTGCGATCCTCCACGTAGCGGTGGTGTACCGACTCGATATGGTCCACGAGCCGCTGCAGTGTCCACGAAGCGAAATCCTCCGGGCGGGAGGTATCACGTGCCAGCTCATCCTCGATCTCGCGGATAAGGTCGGCGGGGTCCAGGTTCTTCGTGCGGCAGACCTCGGCCACGCTGCGGCCGCCCTTGCAGCAGAAATCGATGCCATGGCGCGTGAGTACGGCTGCGGCACGCAGGTCATTGGCAACGATGGATCCAACGGTGGAGGTAACGGGGATGTTCAAGGCGGTCATGTGTCGGAGTTTTGGGAAGGGGCACGGAGCGTCCCTTGGCATGGCCGAAATAACAGGGACCGGTTCATGCGGCACATGATGGACGTCAGGACCGGAGCGCGGGGGAACGCGTGAATTCGCACGATCCCCATGCGCACACTCCTGTCCACTCTGAGTGTACTGTTCGCCGTTTATTCGTATCTGGTGTACACGGGCGCACCCGAACGCGGCACCGTGGCCAGCGCGGAGGTGCGCACGGGCATGCGCGTGTGGCAGGAGAACAACTGCGCGGGTTGCCACCAGCTTTACGGATTGGGCGGCTACATGGGGCCGGACCTCACCAATACATACAGCCTGAAAGGCGAAGCGGGCATCCGCACCTTCGTGCGCTACGGCACCGGGCGCATGCCCGCGCACGCCCTCACCGATCCGGATCTCGACGCACTGGTCGCATTCCTCACCTGGGTCGATCGGTCAGGGCAAAGCGCCGTGCCCGCGGAAGCTGTGCATTGGACAGGTACTTACCTCATCGAACCACGCTGACATGGACCGCACCACCCGCTGGCAGGTCGGCTTCGCGTTGGTGATGCTGCTGTGTGCGCTGGTGTTCGGCGCGGTGGCGGCTTTCGCCTTCCTCTTCCAAGACGTGGCGGACGTGTTGCCCTTCAGGCAGTGGCGCCCCATGCACGTATCGGCGGCGCTGTTCTGGGATTAATCACCGGGGCCACGGCCGGGGTGATGCACTACAAGGAAGAGGTCTTCCCCGCGCGCACGCCATCGGTGCTGCGCGCGCTCTACCTCATCCTATGGATCACCACCATCCTCGGCGTCTTCCTTTTCTATGCCTTCCAGCGCTTCGGCGGGCGGGAGTACTGGGAGTTCCCGCCCTTCCTGTGCGCGCCGCTACTCGTTGCGTGGCTGCTGCTCATGGCCGACTACTTCCGGGCGTGGCTGCGGCGCGCACCGGACCCGCCCCTGTACGTGTGGATGTGGACCACCGGCATCGTCTTCTTCCTCATCACCTTCCTTGAACAGAACCTGTGGCAGGTGCCCTGGTTCCGCGACCACTACCTGCGCGAGGTGAGCGTGCAGTGGAAATCCAACGGTGCGATGGTAGGTGCGTGGAACCAGATGATCTACGGGACGGCGCTATACCTGATGACGGTGATCAGCGGCGATGAGGGGATCGCGCGGGGGCGAACCGCCTTCCTCTTCTGGCTGCTCGGCCTCAGCAACCTCATGTTCAACTGGGGCCACCACATCTATAATGTGCCCACCGCCGGGTGGATCCGCCACGTGGCGTACGGCATCAGCATGACGGAGTGGATCTTCTTCATCC
>JADJDP010000038.1 GCA_016702645.1 Flavobacteriales bacterium | reverse complement strand
TGGCACGGGTGATTTTGGGGCACCACAGATCCTCACTTTTAATGCGCAACAAGTGCGGTCCGTTTACGCCGCCGACCTCAACGGCGACGGCTTTCTGGATGCCCTTTCCGCATCATTCGGAGATGACGACGTCTCCTGGTTCCCTAACACGGGCTCAGGTGGCTTTGGTCCAGAAGTGATCATCAACTCAATAGCCGACGCTGCAGAATGCGTTCACGCAGCCGACATTGATGGTGATGGTGACCAGGATGTGATATCCTATTCCTACTACGATAACAAGTTCGTGTGGTACCCGAACAATGGTCAAGGTCCTTCGCGCCCCCGCGATCATCTCTACGCAGGTGGATGATATCAGGTGCATCTACTCTGGGTTCCTTGACCGCGATGGCCATATTGACCTATTGACGGCTTCATTTGACGGCGACAAGATCGCATGGTATCCCAATGACGGTCAGGGTGGCTTTGCTCCTGTAGAGGCGATCTCTCCGCAAGAAGGTTCAGCGTATGCTGTGTATGCTTCCGATATCGACGGCGACGGCGATCTTGATGTCCTTTCAGCGTCAGCGATCACCTGGTATGAGAATCAAGGGCTGGGTAGCTTCGGACCTGAGCAGATCATCTCCACCCATACCTATTGGGCAAACTCGATCTATTCCGCGGATCTCGATGGCGATGGTGACCGGGATATCGTTTCCGCTTCCGACCGCGACAACAAGGTCGCGTGGTATGAGAATCTGAGGCCTCCCGCAGCGACTGAGTCTCTGTTCATATACCCCAATCCATTCAATTCCCAAGCCATGGTGGTGCTCGGAATGGCGCATGACCCGATCACTGTGCAAGTAGTTGATCTGACCGGGCGGGTTGTACAGGAACAGAAGCTCGGTGCTGTGGAGCATTTCACATTGAAACGCGGCAGCATTACCGCAGGTGGCAGCCGGATCAACACGGAGAAAGACAGCAAACGGGCACGCATCGTTGTGCAGTAAGCCGCCCGCTCCCGGAGTCTGCGACCGTGGACCACCTACATTGAAGGTGCCGTGCCGCACGGCGCGCTGGTGCTGGTGAAAAAGGCGCTGGCGATGCGGATGGAACAGAAGGAAAGCAGGACGAAGAGGATAAGGACTGAACGATCTCATCTGGTCCCTCACCCATTGAACCGGACCCCATTCCGATGGCGGCAAACGCGCGATGCTGCGTTGTCAGTGATCCTCTGCGGGTGCATCGTGTAAGCACCCCTGAAACAGGTGCAGGTGGAAGAACCACCTAGGTGGCGGATTCACCGGGACCAGATCGTTTGTGCTGCGAGAAGGTCTCGGACGTGTGCCGGGAGATGGGGTACCAGCGTCTACAGTCAAGTACGCGGCCTGGACGCCTGGAGTTCAGGGTTAGTAATGCGCGACTTGAGAAGATGTACCAGGCCAAATGGACCGTCAGGTGCTCAGGAGATCGTCGAGGAGTTGGCGAGACAAAGCGAAGTCGTGCGCCGACTGGTCGAACAGCGCCAGTGCGAACGCCGGGACTTGAGCGCGGGTACCGCTGCCCAAGAACGATGCGGAGGTGATCGAGCACATGACATAGGGGGTTCGGTCTGACCTTCGACCAGATGGTCGTGGAGGGGACTACGGCCAACCACAAGCGGGTGCACAGGCTCTACAAGGAGGTGACCTGGCCGAAGCGTCGGTGCCTGAGAAGGACCCGTTGCTCCCTTCGGCCCGAACATCACCTGGAGCTGGACCAGCGATGCGCTGGTGACCGGTCGCAAAGTACCGCACCTCAACGTGATCGTGTCGCGGCTGCCTGGCGCAAGCCCGAACGCCTTCGTATGGACAATGGTCCGGGTTCATCGCACACGCCATGCAGGAATGGCGCATCCCACGGCGTCACTCCCTACATCAGCCGGAATGCCCTCGAACAGGTTGGTCGCAACAAGACGTACCGGACCGAAGTGCTCAATGCGATCTTCAACGCCCTGGACCAGGTACGCTCTATCACCAGAGTGGATGTGGCGCTGCAACTGCGCACGGCTTGCTCCGTTTATCGCCCCGTGCGTTCCCACATGTGGAAACGCACGCTCCGCGCGGAGTTCCCCACAAGTTCAACAGGACATCCACATCACCACCACACTAAAGCTTTACAAACCGCTGCGCCTAAAACAGGGGTGCGCCATCGCTGCCAAGTCATGCTCAGGAAGGGGCACCTACATTTGTTCACACCCACACCCACCGGACCAACCACACGTACCATGAAATCACCTTACTCCATCAGGACATTGCTCTTCGCCGCCTGCGCATTCCCGGTCGCCGGCTTCGCGCAAATGGATTACTACATCGCCAGTTCGTTCGGTAGCCGCTTCAACGACGTGAACGACAGCGGGATCGCGATCAGCGGTGGAGCCTACTTCGACTTCGCCACCGAGGCCTGGACCCCGATGGAACCCGAGGCGACCGAAATGGTCTCCATCAACAACAATGGCGAGGTGGCCGGATCCATGTTCTTCGATGAGCCCAATTTCATCTTACAACCCGCCTACAAGAAGAATGGCGTATGGAACCCGATCGGTTGGTTCCCCGGCTCGATCCCGCAGGAATCCTCCTTCTCCACGTACAGCATTTCACCCAATGGCGTATGGGTAACCGGGCAGATGTCCATGGGCTGCTGCGATTTCGGGACCTTCCGGTACAACACCGACACCGATGAACTCACCGAGATCTTCAGTCCGGACTACGTCGCCGTGGCGGGCTATGTGATCACCAACGATGGCACCATCGGCGGTTGGGCCGATGATGAAGGCTTGGGTGGTGGTACCCGACGCATACCGGTGTATATCATGCCGGACTTGGAGATCATCCCCGTAGGCGCCGCCCTACCGCAGTTCAGCACCAACGCGGTCAACGACATCAACGCATCTTCGGTAATGGTCGGCGACTTCGATAACCAGCCCTTCATCTACGACCGCAATACGGATGAGTTCACCACATTCGACATTCCCTTCGGCTACATCGCTGCCACCTTCACCAGCGTATCCAATAACGGCGTTGCCGTGGGCTATGCGCAGAAATTCGGTGATTTCGGGAGCTTGTTGCGGGACGCGATCATCTACCACCCCACCCTGGGCAGCGAGCCACGGTTCCTGCGGGACGTCCTGCTGATCAACGGGCTCGACATCAACGCGCCGAACGACCGGATGGGAACCGCCATCGCCATCTCCCCGAACGGGGAGTATGTCGCCGGCTGGGATGACCAAGCGCCCTTCTCCGCCAACGGCTGGGTGGTGTACTTCGATGGTCTCTTGTTCGAACCACCCGCGTGTTCCATGGAGTGCCCTGCGGACATAGCTGTGATCGCTCCACAGGGTGAGACATCCGCCGTGGTGAGCTACGAAGTGCCCTTCACCTGCGGTCCCAACCCGCCGCCCGGTGTGGAGCTCGTGCTCGTCGAGGGCCTCGCCTCCGGTTCCACCTTCCCCTTCGGGACCACGCAGATCATCCATCACCTGGTGGATGGCGTCGGCAACCTGGTGAATCTCTGCACCTTCAATGTGACGGTGAGCGACGAGTTCTGCGCACCGCAGATCCAGTTCTTCGTGGAGCCCATCACCCGCATGGTGGTAGCCGGAGTGGACCATGCCTCCACCGTGGACGCCACCGCCCCCGCCCATGAGTTCTTCCTGGACGTGCAAGTGAACATGAACGCGGCTGCGAGCTATCCCATCTCGCTGGAAGGGTATACCGGCGGGGAGTACATCAACTACTTCACTGCGTTCATCGACTTCGACCAGGATGGTGCATTCAACAACACGGACGAAATGTTCGAGATCGGTAGCATCGAGAACTCCACCGGATCGGATGGACAAGCTGCAACAGGCACCATTGTGGTTCCCGCCGACGCGCTGACCGGGATACCCGTATGCGGATCATCAAAACCGACGGGGCGTCCCCCGTGGATCCGTGTTGGAGCTATTTCTTTGGACAAGTCGAGGACTACACGGTCAATATCCTTGACATCGGCACGGGCATTGGCGAGAACGAGGAACCGACCATCTCGGTCCACCCCAACCCAGCTGATGACATTCTGATGGTAGAGTCTTCAATGAAGTGGTGTGTATACCATGCGCGCTGCGACGCAGAATTCGAGCTACGTGTTCAACATTGTGAAGAAGTAGTGCGTGCAGCAATGGTCCACTAAGCGGGCCGACCATTTCGGATCAGAGCGTCTGCGGCGGCCTGGAAACCGGCGCTTCGTAGCACTCATGCCCTTGGGCGGGTTGGGTAGCGGGTTCCACGAGTACCTCGCCGGTGGTCGGATAGCCATGATCCGACCCATGAGATAGCCGGGGTTCTGGTGTGCTAAAAGAATGGGGCAGAGTCGCGGTAGCGCCGATCACGCCCCACCCGGTCTCATCTGCGTTGAAGTAAGAGCCGTAGTGCAATGTGCCGGTGTCCTTCTCGCGCGCAGATCGCGTGCATTCCGTTGCAAGGCGTTCGAGCTCTTACAGCTTGCCTGGATGGAACATTTGCCGGGCGATGCCTTGGATCTGGCTCATGTCCAATAACGTTGTGATGGTTGAATTTGGACGCGTCCTACTTCACGCGCGCCTTCGCCATCGCCTTTACGCCCTTCACGATCAGTTCTTCCAGCAGCTTCACATCCACATCGCTCAGCTGCTTGATGTACAGGCAGCTCTTGCCGGTGGTGTGCTTGCCCAACTTCTTCATCAGGGCGGCTTCCTTCTCGAAACCCATCATGATGTAAACGGTCAGATTCGTTTTGCGAGGACTGAAACCCGTGATCATCCATTCGCCGGAACGCCCGCTTGCTCCTTCGTAGGCGTACCGCCCATAGCCCACGATGCTCGCGCCCCACATCTTCGGCTCCTCGCCCGTTGCCTTCTTCATCAATTTCATGATGATGCGGCAATCCTTCGCCACGGCTTCGGGCTGCTGGTCGATGAAGGCGTCCACGCTGGCTTCGTTCACCTTGGTCTTGAGTTCCGCTTTCGCCATTTCGCTTTGGCAGGTTGTTGAGCAAGCAAAGATGGTCGGTGGTACCTCAATGTGCCAGCCGCCCGAAATGGGCGAATCATGGAACTGTCCGTTCCAGAAGATGTTCTCCTTGAGATGTGCTTCGCGAACAAAGCCGTTCTTCTACATAGCGAAATCCCCCTACCGCCTGCTATCCAGCCCGGCCATGTAGTGCAAGTTCAATGCAACACGTTGTTCACATTGTTGCCACCTTTCCGATATGTAAGTACCAAGCCCTTTGGATCATGAACATACGCTCCACACTATTGATCGCAGCCTGTACCCTGATAACAGCGCCTGTGACCGCCCAGATCATCTACGACTTCGAGGATGGCGACATTGCCTTTTGGGGCATTGAAGGTGATGGTTCTCTGGCGTTGGAAACCGTGAATGGTAATCCCGGCAACGCGTTGCGAGTGAACGAGCCGGCAGCGGGTCTTAGGAACTTCGTGATCGCACATCCCGGCTTGAACGGAGATTGGTCGTCGGCCGCGACGAACGATTCGATCTTCTTCGATCTATTCGCGCACGAGATCAGCGGTTCTGTGGGTGCTGGCGTCGGCTATTTGATCGAGTTGCGCGGCTCGGGAAGTAGCGCGCAAGCTTTGATCGACTTCGTGCCACAGTTCGACGTATGGCAAAGCGTGGCAATGCCGCTCGACCCCGCAGCTTGGACGATGATCACGGGGACGTGGGGCGACCTGTTGGTAAACGTGGAGATGGTGCGCATCCGCGCGGAATTCATCGATGGGGATGAATACGTGCTGTTCGACAATATCGGGTTGAGCTTCGTGCCCATCATCCAAGTGCAGGATGATCTGGTGTGTTCCGGCTTCGAGCCTGCGGACGGTCTGGATGGCTGGAATTTCCAGAACACCGGTTCCATCATCGTGAACACAACGGATGGCAACCCGCCCAATGCCATCCAGCTTGCGGACCAGAGCGGTGATCTGAGCACGGCCTACGCACCGCCCAAATTCCGTGGCGACCTGAGCGCTTTGAACGGCGTGGGCACCCTGAGCTTCGATGTGCGTGTGAACACCAACCTCACGGCCGTACTTCCACCCGCACCGCACGTGCGTTTGGCGGGACCTGGCGGCGAGGCCTCGGTTGCCGCCACAGCCCTGGAGGTGCTGCAGGCCACCAACCAATGGCACACGTTCAATTATCCGCTGGATGTCGCGTCATGGACCATGACCTCTGGCGCTTGGAACGACCTCCTCGCCAACGTGACAACGATCGAGATCACACTGGAGTATTACACCGGCACCGCCGAAACCGTGCTGATGGACAACTTCTGCATGGGCTTTCTCAATACGAGCCTGTCCGACACGGAGACGGTCTCCGCCAACGCGTTTGATCCCGAACCCGTCCAGTGTGAGCACACGGTTGTCACTTCCGTTCGAAGGCGTGAAGCACGTGAGCATCCATACCATGAGCGGAAAATTGCTGTCCAAGCGAAGTACCACGGCAGACTTCATGGACCTGGACCTTGTGCAGCTCACGAACGCAGCCTATATCATCAGGGTAGTGAACGGTTCAGGAGTGTACGTGCTGCCCTTGCTGGTGCAACACTAACAAGGCTCAATAGCACTGTCTCGCTCCCCGCTGCATTTTGGCAACTGCCTATTTCTGCGCCAGCCGCCCGAAATGCAGCGAGTCATGGAACTCTCCGTTCCAGAAGATGTTCTGCTTGAGATGTGCTTCGCGCACAAAGCCGTTCTTCTCCAATGCTCGGATCGACGCCAGGTTCGCCGGTCGTGTGATGGCCTCCACCCTGTGGAAGTCGAGCGTTCTGAGCCCGAAGGGCACCACCGCACCGATGGCTTCGCTGATGTAGCCCTTGCCCCAATGTTCGCGGGCGAGCATGTAGCCCAGCTCTCCGTAGTGATGCTCTTTGACGATGCGCCAAAAGCCGATGAGGCCGATGAAGACATCCTTGTTCTTCAACGTGATGGCCCATTGCACCGCATCGTTCGCGGCTACCATGGAATTGATCAGGTCGATCAGCGCTGAAGCATCCTCGATGCCCTTTGCCAAGGGCCTGTTCACATGTTGCATCACCTGCGGATCGGAACGCATGGCGAAGACCCGCTCCGCGTCCGAATGGCGCAGTTCGCGCAGCACCAACCGGTCGGTAGTGAGGATCGGGAATGTGTGGAGGTCGACAGCAAGCATCGGTGCGATCATCAAAGTTCGCCACAAGACCAAATGAGTCCCAAATTGCATCGGTCGCGCAGGTGAGCGTCTTTGACAACGTTGAGCCCTGTTCCGTCAGGCACGGGATCCTATCTTCGAACGATGCTCTCCCCGAACCGCCTGCGCGTCATCATCATCGCTTTGATCGTGGTGATCATGTTCTGTTGTACCTGTTCGGCGATCCTCAGCTTGCGCACCGATCACAACGCACGGGCGGCGTCCACCTTCTTCGCGGGGCTTGCGTTCTCGACCCTCTTCTTGACGCGCATGCCAAAGAAGGTTGGTTGAACCGGAGGTCGCCGTCGTACCAACTGTTATCATCGCACATGATCCGACGTGAACGCCTCTACGCCACCCTTGAAGGCGACTTCGTTGTCTTCCTCGTAGGCATGCGCATAAACGCCTGGTGGAAGATCCACAAATGGTGGCCCGTGGCCCAGGCCATGCCGCGCATGCTGAAGGAACTGATGGAGCAGCCGGAACTCGGGATGCTCGGTGGTGAACTATGGGGCGGCCGCACCACCATCCTCGTACAATATTGGCGGTCGAAGGAGCACCTGCTCGCCTACGCGAAGAACAAAGAGGCGCAACACCTGCCGGCATGGAAAGCCTTCAACACCAAGGTGGGCACGAGCGGCGACGTGGGCATCTGGCATGAGACCTACCTGATCTCCAAGGGCGGCTACGAGAACATCTATGGCAACATGCCACCGTTCGGTTTGGGGAAAGTGGGAACGCTGCACCCCGCAACAGGAGGTGGAGTTTCGGCGCGCGATCGGTTCAAGGCTGAAGGGAAGCCGACTTGACGACCTCCGAATGCCATATCCAAGATCGTATCGTAGTCCGGTCCCCGGTCTGCGTGCCCAAAGAGCCTCAGGCCTTCTTCACGAACTCCGACTTCAGCGCCATGGCCCCGAAGCCTTCGATCCGGCAATCGATGTTGTGATCACCCTCCACGAGCTTGATGCCCCGCACCTTGGTGCCAGCCTTCAATGCCTTCGGCGCGCCTTTCACCGCGAGGTCCTTCACCATCACCACATCGTCGCCATCCTTCAGCACGTTGCCGTTGGCGTCCTTCACCACGTTCCCGTTCTCGGCAACCTCGTCCGGGTTCCACTCATGGCCGCATTCGGCGCACATCGTGGAACTGCCTGTAGGATAGGTGATGATGGAATTGCACTCGGGGCACTTCGGCGTCTCGCTCATGGTGGCGGCGAAACTACCCTTATGTGGTGGTGTACGAACGCATAGAGCCCCTCGCGCTTTTAAGGACGGTTGCGATCTTTGGTCATGGACCGCACCCACATCATCGATCAACTCGGACGCCACGCTGCGGTGTTCCGCGCGATGTTCACCGGCCTCGATACCACCGAGGTGAGGTGGAAACCAGCACCGGAAAAATGGTGCACCTTGGAGATACTATGCCACTTGCACGATGAAGAGCGGGAGGATTTCCGTGAGCGGCTGCGATCCACACTGGAAACTCCACGGGAGCCCTGGACCAAAATAGATCCTGCGACCTGGGTCGCTGAACGGAACTACATGGATCAGGACTTCGATACGATGTTGGAGAAGTTCTTCCATGAACGCGATCGATCGCTAAGCTGGTTGCGCGGGTTGACCGAGGCACCGTGGGACAATGCATACATGCACCCGACCGTGGGTCCGGTAAGCTGCGAGCTATTGCTCACGAACTGGGTGGCGCACGACCTCCATCATATCCGGCAGTTGAACAACCTGCGCTACGAGCACTTGCGAGCGCACACCACGGTTCCGCTGGATTACGCGGGGAAGTGGTAGCCGAATTGCCGATGATGCCAATGAAGCGCTGACCTACTTCGGGTTCAGCAACTCGAAGGCCTTGTACACGGCCCGATGATGGATGGTCAGGTGGCTCTCCTCCGGGAACGGCACGTACCACCACGTGAGCGGTGGTTTGGCGTGCGCGCGGAACGCGGCAACCACCTGGTCCAATTCCTCTTGCATCATGGCGTCATCCGGTGCGGACGCGATGTACACCCGCTTCGGTTCAGCCGCGTTCGCCTTCACCCACGCAGCCGCTCCAGCAGCCAACGCGCCGTTGTTCCACCACAGGCTGGGGCTCACCAAGATGTAGTCGTCGAAGAGCTCCGGTCTCGTGAACAGGATCTCCGCGGCCAGCAGGCCACCCAATGATTGCCCGATGATCGTTCGCCGACCCCGCGGTACGGTAACGTCCCTGCACCATGGGCTGCACTTCCTTCTCGATGAAGTCGATGAAGGCTGCAGAACCTCCGTGCGTTGGTATCCACACCTTGTCGCTGTCGTTCTGTGTTGGGGAGGTGAAGTCACGGCGGCGTGAAGGACCCGCGTTGGCGATACCAACGACGATGCTATTGGGCAGGAGCTCATACATGTTCATGTACTGCGCCAAACCCGCAACATGCGGAAAGTCCTCGTTGCGGCTGCCATCAAGGACGTAGATCACGGGGTAGTTCAAGGTGCTGTCCGCATAGCCTTCCGGCAGGTACACGTTCAGCACACGATCCTGTCCAAGCACGTTGGAGTGGAACGCATGCGTGGCGCCGAACACGAAGGGAGCATCGACCGAGGCGCTGATCTGCGCAAGCGCCCCGACCGACCAGAACAAGGCACACACCATGAAGAACGAAGAGACGAGTTTCCCCATATCGCCAAGTTATCGCATCCGTTGAGGAGACCGATCGTACCCGAAGCGTCCTCGGCATTCGATAGCCAACAACCCGGTGCGAGTGGATCGTTCCTGTAGATTTACTTCGAAAATGGCCCACTCTGCACCATGCGTATCGCACTGCTAGTCCTTTTGGTCGCCCTTGCCGCGTCCCCGTCTTGGGGCCAGTCCCACACCACCCATGGAGGGGCGTCATCCGGGACCACCGCCACATCCAACGATGTGAGGAACCTGGAGCCCGCGCAGTTGGCCGCAATGCTCGGTAAGGCCAACGTTTTCATCTATGACTGCAATGAGGAGGACATGTTCCGCGAAGCGCATGTGCCCGGTGCGAAGCTGACCGTTTATGACCAGGTGACGGCCGACCAATTACCCACCGACCTCAGCGCCACGCTCATCTTCTATTGCTACAGTCCGGAATGCCCTGCGGCGACCACTGCTGCACGCACGGCCTTGACGCTCGGACATACCGATGTGTACAGCATGCTGGCCGGTATAACGGGTTGGCAGGATGCGGGCTTGCCCACGGAACCTTAGTTCTCCGCCTGATCGCCTGGCGCGGTGCGCATGGCTCAGGCCATTTTCTTCACCGGCCTCAAGCTCGCTTCAACCAAGGCCTTGATCACGTTCATATCCACGTCGCTGAGCCGCTTCAAGTAGAGGCACATTGCTTGCCCAGATTTGAAACCAAGGAATGATCACCCGCCCGAGCCGGAAGCGACCTGCCTGAACTGACGAATGTCAACCTCCGGGCCTCGCCGATGTGCGCTCTTTGCACCATGGCGCACAAGACCCTGACGGAGGTCACCTGCTACCACTGTGGTGATCCGTGCATGGATGAGCACCGCCAACACGCGGGCCACGACTTCTGCTGCCACGGTTGCGAAGTGGTCTATGACCTGCTGAACGAGAGCGGACTGTGTGACTACTACAACCTGGGCGATCGGCCCGGCGTGAAGCAACGCACGACCCTGGACGAGCCACGCACCGAGTTGTTCGAGCTGGCTGAAGTACGCGACAAGTTGGTGGAGTTCAACGAAGGCGGCATCGTTCGCGTGCGGTTCCACATACCGCAGATGCATTGCAGTTCGTGCATCTGGTTGCTGGAGAACCTTGCACGATTGGAACCCGCCATCATCCGTTCACGCGTTTCCTTCAGCGAGAAGGAACTGAGCGTCACCTTCCGTGAAGGGAAACTCGCCTTGGGTGGACTTGTCCAGCTGCTTCGACGTATCGGCTACGGACCGCAGCTCACCGCCTCCACTTCCAAGGCCGAAGCGGGCAAGGTGCCGCGCATGGTGTACATCCGCTTGGGTGTGGCCGGCTTCATCTTCGGCAACACCATGATGTTCAGCTTCCCGGAATACCTGGGCGCTGGCGCGGAGGCGGGGTTGAAGACGGGCTTTCAATGGCTCACCGTGCTCTTCTCCTTCCCGGTGGTCTTCTTCCTGAGCACTGAGTTCTTCCGCAGTGCTTGGGCCGGCATTCGATCGCGCAGTGTGAACATCGATCAACCCATTGCCTTGGGCATCGTTGCGCTTTGGACGCGCAGCTTGTGGGAAGTGATCACGGGCGTTGGGCCGGGTTACTTCGATTCGCTGGCGGGCCTGCTCTTCTTCCTGCTCATCGGTCGCTGGTACCAAGCCTACACGTATCGCGCACTACGCTTCGATCGCGCTCTGGAGGATTTCCTTCCGCTCGTGGTGCTGCGCAAGAGCACCGCTGGTGAAGAGCCCGTGAAGGTGGCGGAATTGAAACCGGGCGATGATATCGTGGTACGCGATCAGGAGATCGTTCCGGTGGATGCGCGCCTGCTCGTTGGGGTAGCTCACATCGACAACAGTTTCATCACCGGCGAGCCGCTGGCCCTGCGCAAGAACATCGGAGATACCATACGTGCAGGTGGAAGACAACGCGGTGCTGCGATCGAACTGGAGGTAACGCGAACGTTCGCGGACAGCCGCTTGAAACGCCTTTGGGCGGAGCAGAGCAGCGGCCACGACCGACCCGTGATGCCACGCATGATCGATGGCGTGGCGCGGCGATTCACCATTGCCGTGTTGCTGATTTCGCTCGGTGCGGCGCTCTATTGGTGGGGCAAGGACCCTGCGCAGGTGTGGCCCGTGGTCACGGCCGTGCTCATCGTTGCATGTCCCTGCGCGTTGGCACTGAGCATGCCCTTCGCCTACGGTCATACCATAAGGCTCATGGGGAAGCGAGGCCTCTTCCTGCGCGATGCCGAAGTGGTGGAACGCATGGCGCATATCAACACGGTGGTGCTGGACAAGACCGGCACCCTCACGGCGCGCGAAGCGCACAAGGTGGCGTGGCACGGGCCCTTGCTCAACGAGCGGGACCGTTCCTTGGTGCGATCGCTCGCACGCAACAGCATGCACCCGCTGAGCGCCGTGCTCGTGCAGGAATTGAAGGGCGATACCGAGGATGTCATCGAAGTGGAGGAAGTGGCTGGCGAAAGCATCAAGGGCATCGTGCGGAGCACCGGTGTGCGTATCGGATCGGCGGTCTTCTGTGGTGAAGAGGAAGTGCCGCGCACGAACGGTGAGGCGCATGTGCACGTCACGATCGGTGGCCTGCACCGCGGGCACTTCAGCATCCGGAAACGCGCGCGCCTCGGGATCGCGGATGCGGTGGCCGCGCTCGGTCGCCGCTTGCGCATCGGGCTGCTTACCGGCGATGCACAGGTGGATGCGGAACTTGCGGAAGCCTTTGTCGGTGGTATGGTGCGCACACGCTGCTCACCCGCGGACAAGGCACGGGTCGTCCGCGAAGAGCAGGCCCAAGGACACCGCGTGCTGATGGTCGGGGACGGGCTCAACGATGCTGGTGCTTTGGCGCAGAGCGACGTTGGTATAACCGTTACCGAGACCAGTGCCGCGCTCACACCCGCCAGCGATGCCATCATGGACGCGAACGCCGTGGCGCAACTCCCCCACTTCCTGCACATGGCACGCAGCGCACGGCGCATCGTCATCGCCAGCCTGGGCATATCGCTCTGCTACAACATCACAGGCGTTTCGTTCGCCGTGAGCGGACAGCTCACACCCATTGATCGCCGCGATCCTCATGCCATTGAGTTCCGTGACGGTCGTGGGCTTCGTGACGCTGGCTGTCGGCTGTACGGCGAGGGATCGCCGCTGGATGACCGATGTCAGTGCGGGGTGCAGGGGCCATCGAACTTCACCGAATGAAGAAACGTATGCTGCTATCGCGGCCATTGTGCTCGTTCTGGCGCAACTCGCACAACCGGATCGGTCGGTGCCACCGGTGGTCCTTTCACAGGATATGCTGGAGATCACTGCCGCGCCCGCCCCCGTCAAGACCTTGGTGAGCGGTGCCTGCTACGACTGCCACAGCAACACCACCACCTATCCTTGGTACGCCTACATCACTCCGGTCAACTTCTGGCTACAGCACCACATCGATGAAGGGCGTGAAGAGTTGAACTTCTCGCGCTGGGATCGGTACGCGAACTCCGAGGCGGCAGCGGAGCTCGGCGAGAGCATTGCAGAAGGGGAAATGCCGCCGAAGAACTATTCGTTCATCCACGGCCATGGAAAACTGACCACCGCGCAACGCGAGGAACTGATCGCGTGGTTCGATAGCAACCTGGGGAAGAAGGCACATGGCGACGAGGAGCGAAGCGGTGGAACGGATGATCACGACGACTGATCACTTTCCGCGCGCCTTCTCCTTGAAGTACTTGCGGAAGAACCAGTTGCGCTGAAGGGCCCGCAGGTCCTCGCTCAAGGTGGCCGCACTGGTGTCCAGGTTGGCGATCGTCCGTTTCACATCGGCGACCACTGCGGTATCGCGCGTTAGCGTGTGACCAAGCCCCCCTTCGGTGGTAAGGCCTCCGGCGAAGGACCGAGCTCGCGTGTGACCACCATGAGCGAATCCGAAACGTGCTGGAGGTTCGCGAGGATGGTGCGCACCTGTTCTTCCGCCGCCGGGTCGCTCACCAGCGCGCCAAGTGCACCCTTGCCTGCTTGCAGGTCGCGCACCACGGCATTGGTTCGCTGGGCGATCTGGTTGGCGTTCGCAGCAGCGCCGCGTACGTCCATCACCACGGCACGCACATCCATGACCAGCGCCGTATCGGTGAGGAAGGTCAGCAGGCCCTGCTCCGAATTGAGCCGCCCCGCCAACTCGCGCAGGTCGTTGGTGATGGCCATGAGGTTGTCGTTGGACGTGCCCAGTGTGCGCAGCATGGCATCGGTATCAAGCCCGGGCGCTGAATTCAACACGTTGCCGTCAGCCAAGGGTCCTCCGCTCCCGTCGCCGGGGATGATGTTCACGAGCTTATTGCCCATCAGACCGTCGGAAGCGATCTCCGCCACCGCGTCGGTGCGGATGTATGCAGCATCCTTGCGGCGGATCATCATCTCCACCACCACCAAGGGTGTCGCTCACGATGGTTATGTCCAGAACGGTGCCCACATTGATGCCCGCGTAGCGCACGTTGTTCCCCACGCGCAAACCGTTCACCTGCTTGAACTCGGCGCTGATGTCCACCGTGCGGCTGAACAGGTCCCGCTTGGCGCCGAGCAGGTACAGGCCCAGGACGAGCACGGCGGTGCCGACAAGGACGAAGATCCTGAGCTTGAGCGTATTGGTGCTTTCGTTGGCCATTACATGAAGATGAAGAAAGGTGCCACTTGTGGATCGTCCAGTGCGTGAAGTTCGTCGTAGCTGCCTTCGGCATGGTTGCGACCGTCGATCAGTACCGCTATCCGGTTGGCAGCGAGCTTCGCCACGTTCAGGTCGTGGGAGATGATCACCGACGAGGTGCCGTACTTCTTCTGCAACCGCAGGATCAGCTCCACGATCTCCTTGCCCGTGATGGGGTCAAGACCCGTGGTGGGTTCGTCGTAGAGGACGATCTCCGGTTTCAGGATCAGCGTGCGCGCCAGCCCGATCCTTCGGCGCATGCCTCCGGAGAGTTCGCTCGGATACATGTCGGCGGTTTCTTCCAGGCCCACGTTTTCCAGCGCCTCCTTCACTAGTGCCTCGCGATCGTTGCCCTCTTGATGCGATCCAATGGCGGCGCAATGGGAACTCCAGGTTCTCGCGCACGGTCATGGAATCGTACAGCGCGCTGCTCTGGAAGAGGAAGCCGATCTTCACACGAATGCGATCCAGTGCATCATGGTCCAGCGCGAGCATATCGTTGCCGAGCACCGAGATACTTCCCTTGTCGGGTTTCAGCAACCCCACAATGCACTTGATCAATACCGACTTTCCGGAGCCGGACTTACCCAGCACCATCACGCTTTCGCCACGGCGCACGGTCAGATCGAAGCCTTGCAGCACCTTCTTCTCACCGAACGACTTGTGCAGGTCCTTGATGGCGATGACCACCTCGGCATCCGGGCCAACGTCGGCCGGTGCGCTGATCGCGGGTGTGTTCTCCGCTTCCATCAGTTGAGCCCCATGATCTCGGTGACCTGCACGGCCACCAGGTCCAGGATGAAGATGAGCAATGAGGCCAGCACCACGGCCGAGTGCGCCGCACGGCCCACCCCTTCCGTGCCCTTCATGGTGGTGAAGCCCTTGTAACAACCCACCACACCGATGGCCAACCCGAAGAAGACGGACTTGGTGAGGGCGGGGAGCAGATCGCTGAAGACGAGCGAGTCGAACACTTGCTGCTGGAAGAGGTTCCAGCTCACGGCGCCTTTGATGTTCACGCCGATGTAGCACGCGAAAATGGCGATGGCATCGGCGATGACGACCAGCAGCGGCAACATCAAGATGGTGCTCCACACGCGGGTGACCACGAGGTACTTGAACGGGTTGGTGCCGGAGACCTCCATCGCGTCGATCTGCTCGGTCACCTTCATGCTGCCCAGTTCCGCGCCCATACTGGAACCGATGCGGCCGGCGCAGATGAGCGCGGTGATCACCGGGCCTATTTCGCGCACAATGGAAATGGAGACCATGGCCGGGAGCATGGTCTCCGCACCAAAACTCTCCAAGGTGGGCCTGCTCTGGATGGTGAGCACCAGCCCCATGATGAAGGCCGTGACCGCCACCAGTGGCAACGAGAGGTAACCATTGAGGAAGGACTGCCGGATCAGCTCGCGCCACTCGAAGCGCGGACGGAAGGCCTCCCGAAAGAAGCGACCGGTGAACATGGATATCTCCCCTACCTCCAATAGGACCATCCGCAGCGCGCCCGGGGTATTGGTTGGTACCATGTGGAGCGAAAAGGTAGTGGGTGGTGGTGGAAGTCGATCTGATGGTCGTCACCGCGAACGTGGGCGCAACGATCACGCGGCCGGAACGGGTCCTTCCCGCCGTGCGTAGTCCCCTTGTCAAGGCACTACGCCTTTGCGTGGGCGCTGGAAGCGAGGCGCTCGATGATCGCGTTCACCTCGTCCTTGGTCTTGCCCAAGCTCTTCTGCAAGCGGCCATGGAGTTCGTCCTCCTTGCCCTCCACGTACAACAGGTCGTTGTCCGTGAGTTGGGCGTATTCCTGCTTGAGCTTTCCCTTCAGCTCGTTCCAATTGCCTTTGATCTTGTCGTTCATGCTGTTCATGGTCCTTCGATTTGCCACTATCGGACCAACGCATCATGCCACTGATGCAAGGTCCTGTTCACCGTGCATTGACGCGGAGGGCTGGGGAGGTCATGGGAACGGAATGCACCGAAGTGGGGAAAGGTTTCCACAGGGGACGTGCTGCTCATCGGCAATGCACCGGTTTGAAGAGGACCGAGATGGGCGTTGCGGACGAATGGAGCGGATACCCGGTGGGAGTACCTTCCGATCGTGGATAAGATGGTTGATGACCAGTTCCGGAACATGATGGCCGTCATGATCCGTAGGGATGTCGCACGGTGAGTTTTGGCCCCTCATCGTTCAACACATGATTACACTGATCAACACACCATCCACCACGGACCCTGTGATAAAGAACCGCAAACACACCTTCACGAAGGAGGAGGTCCATGCGCGTGCACTCGCCTATTTCGATGGTGATGAACTGGCGGCCACCACGTGGGTGAACAAGTACGCACTGCGGGACGAGCGGGGAGATTCGTGGAGTCCTCCCCGGCGGACATGCACCGGAGGATGGCGCGTGAGTTCGCGCGGATCGAAGCATCGTACCCGGCCATCCACACCGAACGGCGCTCCCTGCTATCACCCTATGGTAAGGAGCGCGCTGTGTTGGACGAGGAGCGCATCTTCCATCTCTTCGATGGTTTCCGGGACATCGTTCCGCAAGGCAGCGTGATGGCATCGCTGGGCGATCCCTACCGGCTGGCCTCTTTGAGCAACTGCGTGGTGGTACCCTCACCGCTCGATTCATACGGCGGCATCTTCCGCAACGACCAGCAACTTGCCCAGTTGTTCAAGCGCCGCTGTGGGGTCGGCTTCGACTTGAGCACCCTGCGCCCTGCGGGTGCACCGGTGAGCAATGCGGCCCGCACCAGCACGGGGGCGGTCTCCTTCATGGAGCGTTTCAGCAACACCACGCGCGAGGTGGCGCAGAAAGGCCGGCGTGGTGCGCTGATGCTGACGATGGACATTCGCCACCCCGATGTGGAACAGTTCATCACCATCAAGCAGGACCTGACGAAGGTGACGGGTGCCAACGTGAGCGTGCGTGTGAGCGATGATTTCCTGCGCGCCGTGGAAGCCGATACGGACTTCACGTTACAATGGCCCGTGGAGAGCGCGGATCCGGAGATGACGCAGGTGGTAAAGGCCCGTGAACTTTGGAATACGCTGATCGGATGTGCGCACAGGACCGCCGAGCCGGGGATCATCCTCTGGGACCGGCAACATCGGTATTCCACATCGTCCGTGTATCCTGGCTTCCGGAACGAGAGCACCAATCCGTGCGGCGAGATCGCCATGCAAGGAGGCGACAGTTGCCGGTTGATGCGTCGGCCTGTACAGCTTCGTGAAGGATGCCTTCACTGCCAAGGCGTGGTTCGACCACGATCGCTTCGCGGCGGTCACCTATGAAGCGCAGCGGTTGATGGACGACCTTGTGGACCTTGAATTGGAAGCGGTGGATCGCATTCTTACCAAGATCGAGCAAGACCCTGAACCGGAGCCGGTAAAACGCGTGGAGCGCGAAACGTGGGAACTGCTGCGCGACACCGGCCGCAAGGGGCGCCGCACGGGGCTGGGCTTCACCGGGCTGGCCGATGCGTTGGCGGGCCTGAACTTGGCGTATGACAGCGATGCGGCATTGGAGGCGACGGAGGACATCCTAAAGACGAAGTGCCGCGCGGAATTCGATAGCAGCATCGACCTGGCGATCGAACGCGGTGCGTTCGATGCGTTCGATGCAGCGGTGGAACGTACCTCTGAGTTCACCGCGATGCTTGAGAACGAGTTGCCTGAAGTACACGACCGTATGATGCGGCACGGACGACGCAACATCAGCTTGAGCACCGTGGCGCCCACGGGCACGCTTAGCTTGCTCACACGCACGAGCAGCGGCATCGAACCCGTGTACATGCTTGGCTACACGCGCCGCCGCAAAGTGCTGCCCGGTGATCCCAATACCGTGGTGAATTTCACCGACGACCTCGGCGATCAATGGGAGGAATTCACGGTGCATCATCCGCGCTTGCTCGACTGGATGAAAGCGACCGGCGAGAAGGACCCGGCGAAAAGCCCCTACGCGAACAGCACGGCCAACGACATCGACTGGCACCGGCGGGTGCGTATGCAAAGCGTCGTACAGAAGTACACCACGCACTCCATCAGCAGCACGATCAATCTGCCCGCCACCGCCACGGTGGAACAGGTGGGCAAGATCTACCTGGAAGCGTGGCACCTCGGTTCGAAGGGTATCACGGTGTACCGCGACGGATCGCGGGCCGGTGTGTTGGTCGCCATGAAGAAGGACGAGCCGTCGGATGCCGTGCACCACATCACACGTCCCGAGCGACTGGAGGCCGATGTGCTGCGTTTCAACAACGATGCGGAACCCTGGATCGCCGTAGTGGGCCTGTTGGAGGGAAAGCCCTACGAGATCTTCACGGGCAAGGCCGAGGGCGCTTTCCAGTTGCCTCGCACGGTGAACAAGGGCTGGGTGATCAAGAGGCGCCATGCGAAGGCGGGCAAGAACATCTACGACCTGCAGTACGCCGATGGTGACGACTACCGCGTTACCATCGAAGGGTTGAGCCGGACCTTCGACAAGGAGTACTGGAACTACGCGAAGCTGATCAGCGGCATGCTCCGTCAGGGCATGCCCCTGCCACAAGTGGTGGACGTGGTGGCCAACCTGAACCTGTACGACACCACCTTGAACACATGGAAGAACGGTGTGGTGCGTGTGCTCTCGGGTTACATCTCCGACGGTACGCAAGCCACCGGACGCACCTGCCCCGAATGCGGCGATGCCGATGGGCTCAGCCCAGGCCGCTGAGCGCACCGAAGCACCTATCATCCTTTTCTGTGGGGTACACTTCATGGCCGAGACGGCCAAGATCCTGAACCCCACGCGCAAGGTGCTGCTTCCCGATGCGATGGCCGGTTGTTCACTCTCCGATTCCGCTCCTCCAGAGAAGTTCAGGGCGTTCATCGAGGCACATCCCCATCACGTGGTGGTGAGCTACATCAACTGTAGTGCGGATGTGAAGGCGATGAGCGACATCATCTGCACAAGCAGCAATGCAGTGCGCGTGGTGAACAGCATTCCGCCCGAGCGCTCCATCATTTTCGCCCCGGACAAACACTTGGGCGCGTACGTGCAACGCATCACCGGCCGGAGGATGCTGCTGTGGGATGGGGCGTGTGAGGTGCATGTGGAGATCTCGACCGACAAGCTGAAGCTGCTCATGGGCAAATACCCGGAGGCCAAACTCATCGCACACCCGGAATGCCCGGAGCATGTGCTCGCCATGGCCGATCATGTTTGGCTCCACTTCCTCACTGCTCGACTTCGTGAAGCGCGACGCGAGTACCACCTTCATCGTGGCCACCGAGGCTGGTATCCTGCACAAGATGAAGCAAGCCGCACCCAACAAGAGGCTCATAGCAGCACCGGTCTACGCGGACAACGCCTGCGCTTGCAGCGAGTGCCCGTACATGAAGTTGAACACCTTGGAGAAGGTCCATGCGGCCTTGTTGAACGAAAGGCCTGAGATCATGCTCAACGAAGACGTACGCCAACGGGCCTACCGCGCGCTCCGACACATGCTCGACCTGGGATGAACGTGCGCTCGATGTGATGCGTGGTGGGTGGCGGTATTGCAGGCGCCCCGCAACTGGTGGATCGGGCGGACCAGCAGCCCGTGCGGGTGCGCATCTTTTCCAAAGCCGCCGTGAAACAAGCAACTCCTTCGCTGCCCAAGGTGGGGTGGCTGCGGTGATGCGGTTGGAGGACTCGTTCGACAGCATGTCCGTGACACCATCACGGTGGGTGCTGGAAGGAACGACCCCGATGTGGTGAGGGTCGTGGTCGGTGAAGGACCGGCCATGATCCGTGGCATGATCGGCTTGGGCGCGCATTTCGATTCCGATGCGAGTGGTCAGCTTCAACTGGCGCGTGAGGGTGGCCATTCCATGGCACGAGTGGTACACCACCTCGACCGCACGGGTGAGGAGATCGTGCGCGTCTTGCAGGCGCGTGTGCGCTCCTCGCCCAACATCGAGGTCATCGAACCACAGCGCGCACTCGACCTGTTGATCGAAGGAGAGGGGCCCGACCGGCGCAGCACGGGCGTCCGCGCCATGGACCTGCGCAGCGGCGATGTGGTGGACCACTTCGCCTCTCTGGTGATCCTTGCCACGGGTGGTGCAGGCCAAGTCTATGAGCGCACGACCAACCCGATCGGTGCGACCGGTGATGGTCTGGCAATGGCGATAAGGGCGCATGTTCAACTGCGCGACATGGCCTTCGTTCAATTCCATCCCACTGCGCTCCACACCACCGAACCGGGTCCGGCTTTCCTGATCAGCGAAGCTGTTCGCGGTGCTGGCGCGCGCCTGCTGGCACCGGATGGCCGCCCGCTGATGAAGGCGATTCACCACATGGGCGACCTTGCACCAAGGAACGTGATCGCGCGTGCCATCCACCGCGAGATGCAGCGCACCGGCGCGGCCCACCTGTGGTTGGATGCATCGCCCATCGGGGTATCGCGCTTCGCCCTGGAATTCCCTGCGATCGAGAAGCGATGCCGGGAGATCGGCCTGGTGCCGGGAAGGGATTGGATCCCCGTTGTACCCGGCGCCCATTACATGTGCGGGGGTATTCTTACGGATGACCGCGGGCGCACTTCGCTCAATGGCCTTCTCGCCTTGGGGGAATGCGCGAGTACCGGACTTCATGGTGCCGATAGGCTGGCCTCCAACTCGCTCCTGGAAGCCTTGGATCATTTCCCAAACGCGCTGCCGGAGGTCGCCTTTCCCCAATGCCTCATCACAGACCATCCGGACATCAAAGGCCCTACCGCGAGAATTGGTTGTCGCGAAGGACATCCACCATCACGACCCGTGCGTTGGGAACCTGCGGCACGCCATGTCCGCCCATGTCGGCATCATCCGTGAACAGGAGGGTATGCTCCACGCATTATGCATCATCGCCAAGTTGGAACGTCAGGTCGCACCCGTATGGAACCGGCACCGCTGGTCAGCGGAACTGATCGATCTGCGTGATCTGCTCGCCGTGGCCCGGAGCATCACTTCAGCCGCGCTGGCCGAACCTGCGAGCTTGGGCGCACACTATGTGGAAGTGACGGCATCGCAAGGCTTACGGGTCCCTCATTCAAAGTAATTCCCATACTGCTGAAGGTAAGCAAGGATCGCTTCGCGATCCTTCTTGGGGGCATCCGATGTCAATTCGCGCAACTGGGTGTGCAAGGGCAACAGGTAATTGTGCAATTGTTCGTGGGCATCGCCGGTCATGGTGCAGCGCTCGAAGATCAATGCGAACTCGGCTTCCAAGGTGTCCTTCAGATCCGTGGTAGCGGAGCCGTCGGTACGGTAGCTCTCCAGGATGGAACGCATGTGCTGAATACCCTCGGTGGTTTCCGGGTTCGCCTTCCACCGGCTTCCATTGTTCAAGGTTACAACCGGTACCTGTCCCGCCTGCGTTCCCCGGTAGCCTGTTCTGAACCCGTTGCCGTTTCCTCCGCCTTCGATGGGTCGTGATCGTGGGCGCCTGGACCGCATCCGAAAGCAATCAAGGCGATGAGAATGACACCGGTTCGAAAAGTGGACAGCTTGATCGGGAGAAAGTTCATGTTCGCAAAGAGCATCATTCTCCAGGTCTTCATACATGATATGTATCATGTTTGCGATGAAGGCCTTGATCCAGACCTTTGCCGAGCATGACCGCACCGAACCCACACACGTTCCACATCCCTGTCATGGGCTTGGGGTACACCATCGATACCCCGTTGAAGGTGGCGAGGTTCGGCATTTCCTCGGTGGTCTCGATCATCGAGGATGAGTTGCTCGAGCGCATGCGCGAGTTCCATTGCAAGCGTGCGGGTTTGGCGTATGTGCCCATCCCGATCGGCGACCCGGACCACCGTGCCCTGCGTGTGACCGCGTACCTGAACCTGCTCCACCTGCTTGTGCAACGCCAGGCGGGGCCCTTCAAAAGGAGGCCTTCGATCCCGGAACGGACATCGTGAAGTACTTCGAAATGCTGCCCGATGGAACCGCGCCCAAGGTGTTGTACGAGGTCATGGTGTCCGCGCCTGTGGGTGAAGAGCAGATGCGCCTTCAGGAAGAACTACGGCGTTCGATCCGCATTGGCGCCATCGACGTGAACATCATGTCGAAGATCGACCGCACGAACTACACCAAGGAGGGCGAACCGCTGCCGGCGGAGTATGCCGATGCCATGGCGGCCTTCCGTGGGTTCGCGAACAGCAGCCTGAATTCATCCGTGGTGCTGAGCGCCGGGTACAATCCCAGGCTGTACGCGTACATCTCCCAATTCGACGACTTCCTGCCGGATGCGAAGGGCGACCTACGCAAGAAGGTGGTGCTGAAGGTGAGCGACCTGCGCTCGGCGCTGATCCAAGGGAAGATCCTGGCCAAGAAGGGTGTTTGGGTCTCGGAGTTCCGGATCGAGTCCGGGCTCAACTGCGGTGGACATGCATTCGCCACGGATGGTATCCTGCTGGGACCCATCCTGCAGGAGTTCCGTGACAAGCGCGAGGTGGTGACAATGGAATTGTTCGAGCTATGCAACAAGTCGCTCGCTCAAGAAGGGAAGCACCTCCTGACCGGCGCTCCGGAGATCAGGATCACCGTACAAGGCGGGATCGGCACGTTCGAAGAGGACCGCTTCCTACGCACGTACTATGATATGGATGGCACTGGATGGGGAAGTCCGTTCTTGCTGGTGCCGGAGGTCACCAATGTGGATGAGCACACCCTTCAACAGCTCGCCACAGCGAAGCCGGAGGATTACTACATGAGTTGGGCCTCCCCGTTGGGTATACCGTTCCACAACTTCAGGCCCAGCACGTCAGAGGCCCAGCGCAAAGCCCGTATTTCCAAAGACCGTCCCGGAAGCCCTTGCTACAAGGAATTCCTGTCCACCGATACCGAGTTCACGAAGGTGCCCATCTGTACGGCCTCCCGACAGTACCAGGATCTGGATCAAGCAACTCAAGGCGAAGGGTCTGAGCGAAAGCGCATACCAGAAGGCCTTCGCGGCCATCACGGAGAAGGATTGCCTGTGCGAAGGGTTGGGGGCTTCCGTCCTGTTGAAGGACGGTATGGTCCCTGCGCACAAGTTGGAGGCCGTTGCCATCTGTCCCGGACCGAACACAGCGTACTTCTCCAAGGTGGTATCGCTCCGCACCATGGTGGACCACATTCATGGACGCACCTGCTTGTTGAACACCACGCAGCGCCCGCACATGTTCATCAACGAGATCAAGCTCTACGTGCAGTACCTGGGCCGGGAGATCGATGAGGTGAGGGAGGCGATGACCGCGAAGCAGCAGCGGCATTTCGAGAACTTCAAGACGAACCTGCTCAACGGGATCCGCTACTACGAGGAGTTGCTGCCAGTGCTCCAGCAGGAATTCCACGGGAAGCTCCAGCGCTTCAAGGTCGATCTGGAACGCTTTGCGCAGGAAGTGCAGGGCATGGCCGTGACCCTAGCGGTGGTCGTATGAACGGTAATCAGCGCTGCGGCTCTGGTACGTTCGGGCCGAGGGGTCCTTCAGGCATCAGTCCCCTTCAATATCCAGGGCGAAGACATGTCAACGAAGCATACCTCTTGGGCCGAGCCCTACAAGATCAAGATGGTCGAGCCGCTTTTCATGACCACCCGCGCGCAGCGCGAGAAGGCCATGGAGGAAGCGGGATACAACACCTTCCTGCTGAAGTCCGAGGACGTCTACATCGACCTGCTCACGGACAGCGGCACCAGCGCCATGAGCGACCGCCAGTGGGCCGGACTGATGCTCGGGGATGAGGCCTACGCCGGCAGCCGCAACTTCTACCACTTGGAAGAGGCGATCCAACGCTATTACGGCTACAAGTACGTGATTCCCACCCACCAAGGCCGCGGTGCGGAGAACATCATCTCGCAGGTACTTATCAAACCCGGCGATGTAGTGCCAGGTAACATGTACTTCACCACCACCAAGGTGCACCAGGAACTGGCGGGTGGCACGTTCGCGGACATCATCGTGGACGAGGCGCACGATCCACGCAGCACATTTCCCTTCAAGGGCAACGTGGATCTGGGTAAGCTCCAAGCGGTGATCAACACGTACGGTGCGAAGAGTATTCCGTACGTCTCCATTGCCACCACCGTGAATATGGCCGGTGGCCAACCGATCTCGCTCGCGAACCTGAGGGCCTTACGTGAGTTCACCACGAAGCACGGCATCCGCGTCATCCACGACATGACGCGCGTGGCAGAGAACGCCTACATGATCAAGTTGCTGGAGGAAGGGAACGCGGATCGAAGCGTGGCGGAGATCGTGAAGGAGATCTGTTCGCTCACCGATGGTGCTACCATGAGCGCGAAGAAGGATGCCTTGGTGAACATCGGTGGCTTCCTCGCAACGAACGAATGGGACGTCTATGAGGAGGCGCGCAACCTGGTGGTGATCTACGAGGGCCTTCACACCTACGGTGGATTGGCCGGGCGCGACATGGAGGCCATGGCCATCGGCATCGGCGAGTCGGTCGATGATGATCACATCCGCGCACGCGTCGGGCAGGTGTTCTACCTGGGCAACAAGCTGATCGACGCGGGGATCCCGGTGGTGCTTCCCATCGGCACGTTCGGGGTTTTCCTCGATGCGAAGGCCTTTCTGCCGCATGTTCCGCAGGACCATTTTCCCGCCCAGGCGCTTGCCTCGGAGATCTACCTCGACTCAGGTGTGCGCACCATGGAGCGGGGCATCGTTTCCGCTGGCCGCGACAAGAAGACCGGGGATCACTGTTACCCGGAACTCGAGCTGGTGCGCCTCACCATTCCGCGCCGCGTATACACCCAGGCGCACATGGACGTGATCGCCGAATCGGTCCAGCGTGTGTTCGAACACCGCGACCGCATTGTCGGGTTGAACCTGACCTACGAGCCAAAGTATCTGCGCTTCTTTCAGGCGCGCTTCGAGAAGCTCATCTCCGCATGAAGCATCGAACCATCATCGAGCCGTTCCGCATCAAGAGCGTCGAGCCGATAGGACTGAGCACGGAGGAGGAACGCGCCGCACACTTGATCGGAGCGCATTACAACCCGTTCCTGCTCCGATCACGCGATGTCATCATCGACCTGATGACCGACAGCGGCACCAGCGCGATGAGTGCGCACCAATGGGCCGGGATGATGGAGGGTGACGAAGCGTATGCCGGCTCACGCTCGTGGGAACGCATGGAGCATGAGGTGCGCGACCTCACCGGCATGGCGCACGTACTGCCAACGCACCAGGGGCGTGCTGCGGAACGATCATTTACGGCCATCTCGGCGGTGGTGGCAAGGTCTTCATCAGCAACACGCACTTCGACACCACGCGGGCCAACATCGAATTCACCGGCGCCACGGCGATCGATATCCCCATTGCTGAAGGAAAGGACCCCGCGTTGCAGCATCCCTTCAAAGGCAACATGGACGTGGCCTCCTGGACCAACTGTTGAAGGAGCACAAAGGCCACGTGGGCTCGGTGATCCTCACGGTGACGAACAACAGTGGGGGCGGACAGCCCGTGAGCCTCGCCAATGCGCAAGGCGTCGCTTCGATGCTGCAAGAAGCATGGTGTGCTGTTCCTGTTGGACTGTTGCCGCATTGCGGAGAACAGTTGGTTCGTGAAACACCGGGAACCGGGCATGGAAGGGGTTGAGCTACCGGCAGGTCGCTCAACACATGTTCGCCTTGGCGGATGGAGCCGTGATGAGCGCCAAGAAGGACGCCTTGGCGAATATGGGCGGATTCCTCGCTTTGCGCGACGATGCACTTGCGGATGCATGCACGAACCTGCTCATCATCACCGAAGGCTTCACCACGTACGGAGGGCTCAGCGGTCGCGACATGGAAGCCATTGCGATCGGCCTGCAGGAGGTCTTCGACCCCCACTACCTGGACTACCGGATCAAGAGCACCACATACCTGGGCCGCAAGCTGCACGAACTGGGCGTGCCCCTCATGCGACCATCCGGGGTCACGCCGTGTACATCGATGCGAAGAAGTTGTACCCGCATGTTGCGCCGCACGAGTATCCCGGACAAGCACTGGTATGCGAACTCTACCGCTTGGGGGCATCCGTAGCGTGGAGATCGGCTCGGTGATGTTCGGCAAGTACGCTGCGGATGGATCGTTGATCCTTCCGCGATGGAGCTGGTGCGTCTCGCGCCATCCCCGCCGGGTGTACACGCAAAGCCACATCGAGTACGTGGCCGAAACGTTCGAGGAGATCCTGCGGCAAAGGGAGCAGGTAAGAGGCTATGGGATAGTCAGGGAGCCGAAGTTCCTGCGCCACTTCACAGCGCATTTCGAACCCATCGACGATAGCAGTGTCCCATCACTGCAACGCGTTCGCGTAACCAAGCGCTTCACCTTCGAACTTGCCCATGCGCTCTCCGGACATGACGGCGTATGCGCTGGAGTGCATGGACATTCCTATGTATTGGATATCATGCTGATCGGCATCCCTCGCGCCGAGCCCGGCCATCCCAAGGACGGCATGGTCATGGATTTCGCTGACCTGAAGCACATAGTTCGGGAGGCGGTGATCGATCGCTATGATCACGCACTACTACTACACGAGCGGGAGATGGATCGGATCGTCCAGGACGAAGCCATGTTCGCCCGAACCGTATTCACTCCCTGGCAACCAACCTGCGAGACATTCTACTGGACGTCGTGGGCCGCATCCAGCGGGCACTGCCGAAGGAAGCCCATTTGAACGCTGTGAGGCTGCAGGAAACCGCCACCAGTTGGGCGGACTGGGAGGACCCCCCCCCCCCCCCCCCCCCCCCCCCCCCCCCCCCCCCCCCCCCCCCCCCCCCCCCCCCCCCCCCCCCCCCCCCCCCCCCCCCCCCCCCCCCCCCCCCCCCCCCCCCCCCCCCGCCCCCCCCCCCCCCCCCCCCCCCCCCCCCCCCCCCCGCCCCCCCCCCCCCCCCCCCCCCCCCCCCCCCCCCCCCCCCCCCCCCCCCCCCCCCCGCCCCCCCCCCCCCCCCCCCCCCCCCCCCCCCCCCCCCCCCCCCCCCCCCCCCCCCCCCCCCCCCCCCCCCCCCCCCCCCCCCCCCCCCCCCCCCCCCCCCCCCCCCCCCCCCCCCCCCCCCCCCCCCCCCCCCCCCCCCCCCCCCCCCCCCCCCCCCCCCCCCCCCCCCCCCCCCCCCCCCCCCCCCCCCCCCCCCCCCCCCCCCCCCCCCCGCCCCCCCCCCCCCCCCCCCCCCCCCCCCCCCCCCGCCCCCCCCCCCCCCCCCCCCCCCCCCCCCCCCCCCCCCCCCGGCCCCCCCCCCCCCCCCCCCCCCCCCCCCCCCCCCCCCCCCCCCCCCCCCCCCCCCCCCCCCCCCCCCCCCCCCCCCCCCCCCCCCCCCCCCCCCCCCCCCCCCCCCCCCCCCCCCCCCCCCCCCCCCCCCCCCCCCGCGGGGCGCGCGGGGGGGGGGGGGGGGGGGGGCGGCGGCCGGGCCGCCCCCGGGGCCCCCCCCCCCGCGGGCCCCCCGCCGGGCCCCCCCCCGCCCCGCCCCCCCCCCGCCCCGCGACCAGGAATGACAGGATTGGGATCTACGCCGAGGCCTTCATCATCCGCTCCAACTCACGCTTCTTCATGATCCGGATCTCCTTGCCCACCATGTCGATGATGCCTTCGCGTTGGAATTCGGAAAGCGCGCGGATCACGGATTCATAGGTCGTGCCGGCAGCACTGGCGATATCCTTGCGGGAGAGCGTGAAAGCGAGTTTCTTCTTGTTCGTTGTGTCGAATCCGAAGGTGACCATGTTCATCTTCAGCACCTTGGCGATGCGTTGGGCGACATCCAGGTTCATCAGATCTCGCATGTGCTTGTCCAACAGCCGTAGTTCCTCCGCGAAGAACAGGAGGAAGTGATAGCAGAAGAGGTTATTGGCCTTCAGCGTGCTCAGGAACAACTGCATGGGAATGACGTTCACGCGCGTTTCGGATAGGGCGATGGCCGTGGCCGTGTATATGGGTTCGTCGCCGATGCCGCGATGCCCCAACACTTCTCCGTCACCGGCGAGACGGATGATGCTCTCCACTCCCTTCACATAGCTGGCCACCACTTTCACGCGGCCACGTTGGATCATGTACATGCGGTCAGCGACCTGCCCGTCCTTGAAGATGTGATCCCCCTTGCAGAAGGTGACCTGCGTATTGCGTTCGCGCAGGAGTTCCTTCCACTCCGGTGTGCAATACTGCTCTATAAGATCATTGAGATGGACGAGATGCGAAGCAGGCTCCTGGCTCATGCCGGAAAGTTATCCGTGATAACCGGAACGTCGCCATGGCGAATTGAGGAGGACTAGGCAGTAAATATGATATGTATCATATAATGGATCAACAACGGCCGTACCTTGGACCCGATCCAACCACATCACCATGCGCCAGATCTGGACACCCTTCATCGTTCTGCTCATTGCCGGGCCAATGGAATTGGCAGCACAATGCACGACCAGCAACGCAACCTCATGCGACTGCCCGGACGGAAGCAGCAATTGCGATCTGCTTCCGGACATGACAACGTCATGGTATGCAGCCCTCAACTACCTGAGCGGACCAACTGAAGAGGTCGGCCGGGTGTACGTCACCTCATCCACACCCAACATCGGGTACGGCCCCTTGGAGGTACGTGGCGTCGACCTGAACGGCTACCGACGTTTCGTCTGCGGTATCGACACGTTCCTCGTGTACGACCCTTCGGCATCCCAGCAATTCGCCTGCCCCAATGGAGGTACGGCGAAGCAGCTTACCACACAACGCATCTTCCATAAGAACGGGCGGCAATGACCTCCGAGGAGCGGGTAATGCCACAAGGAATGACCTACCACCCGACCCATGGTCATACACATTACGACCAATGGGGCATCTTCAGCTTGCGCATGGAAGAGGCGGGCGTGAGCGATCCGCGTCAATGGCCCATCGTCGGCCAAGGATACAAGCTCGGTTTTTGCCTGATGGACTACTACAGTTGCGCGAGCGGTTCGGCGAACCATCATTGCAAGGATGACAACACTGTGTACAACGCGGGTACTACGCTCTATGGCCCCGACTTCCCAAATCTCGGGCTTGGCGGATCCTACGGCTGCAGCATGATCCGTCAGGGGATCTCCTCCGGTTACACGGATGTTTACAGCGAGTACCTGGATGGTATGTGGATCGACCTTCCATCCGGAACCTGCAATGGTGATTATTGGATCGTGATGGAAGCAGACCCCCTGAACGTGGTGGTGGAAGCCGACGATGGCAACAACTGGACGGCGGTACCATACGCTCTTACAACCCAACCCAGCACAACTGCCCAGGCCCGCATCACATGTGATGAGCAGGCATTCGTTTGTCCAGGTGAGCAAGTGCTACTCAAGGCCAATGCAGGCCTCTCTTACCTATGGTCCACCGGTGCGACCACCAGCAGCATCACGGCAGGTCCTGGTACCTATACGGTATCGGTCACCTCCTATTGTGGCACGCTTACCTCCGCTCCCTTCACGGTCAGTGTGCTGGCGCAACCCGCCCCACCGACCGCATCCGGTCAAACCATTTGTGAGGGACAGGTCGCTGAACTCCTCGCGTCCGGTTCCAATCCCGTTTGGTATGATGCGTTCGGTACTGCCCTCGCTTCAGGGTTCAACCTATTCAACACCGCCGCTGTACCACGACGACCACGTTCCAGGTGGCCGATGTGAACGAGCAACCGGGTTCCCTCCTCTTTGGAGGCAAGCCGGACAATAGTGGGAGCGGCGGCTATCATGCTGGCGGGCAGTACCTCAAGTTCGACGCATTGGCATCGTTCCGATTGAGAACCGTGAAGCTCTACGCTGGCAGTGCGGCCTACCGCACGATCGAACTCGTGGATGCCATCGGTGTGCTTCGGGCAACGCGATCGGCCTATGTACCCGCAGGAGAGTCGAACATGGAATTGAACTTCGACATCATTCCGGGCAACAACTACCTGCTCACCGTGAGCGGCACCACGGACCTGTGGCGCAGCACGAGTGGTGTTTCCTATCCCTACGTGCTCGGAACGGTTGCCCGCATCACGGGCTGCAGCGCAGGGGCATCCTATTACACGTACTTCTACGATTGGGAAGTTGAGGTGGGGGGCGGAACTTGCGCGAGCACAATGACGCCGGTCGTTGTGGATGTCGAGGTCTGTAGCGGCGTTGATGAAGCCCTCTCACTACGCGGCTTCGAGGTCTACCCGAATCCGAACGTGGGGCAGTTCAACGTCACGATCCACTTGCTGAATTCGGCCATGGTGGAATTTGAATTGATCGACCCATTGGGGCGCAAGGTCCTTTACGAACGCTTCACGGCTCCAGCCGGAGAGGTTGTGCGTGAACTCGATGGGACCCGTCTTCCTCCCGGCATCTACGTGCTCAACATGCGAATGGAGGGAAGGGTCTTCCAACACCGCGTGGTACTGGAGCAATAGCAGAACCAGAACCAAGGCGGATGGAAGCGGTAAGGACCCGGTCCTATGCGAAATGGCGGCTGGCATCGCTCGTTGGCATCCATGTGCTGTTCATCGCGCATTTCATCCACTGGAAACTGAAGGGGCGCACGCTGGCACCGTTGGAGTTCAATGAGGTGCTCTACACCATTCACCAAGGCATCGTTACCGCCGGGTTCATCCTCATGGCGTTGGTGATGGTGGCAACCTTGGTGTTCGGGCGGTTCTTCTGTTCCTGGGGTTGCCACATCCTCGCGCTCCAGGACGCTGCCGGGTGGCTCATGGACAAGTTGCGCATCAAACGCCAACCCATCCGTTCGCGCACATTGATCTGGGTACCTATCGGGGTGATGTTCTACCTCTTCATCTGGCCGCAGATCCTGCAACTCTCGCAGGGGGGCGGGACAGAGGCGATGCATACCGTGGCGGCCGGTGGTTCAAGGTGGTCCTCGTTCATGACAGATGACCTTTGGCGCAATCTGCCGCCTCCTGGTGTGGCTGTGCTCACATTTTTCATCTGCGGTTTCCTGATCGTGTACCTGCTCGGCAGCCGCGGCTTCTGCTTCCAAGCTTGTCCATACGGTGCGCTGTTCGGTATCGCCGATCAGCTCGCTCCCGGGCGCATTGTGCTGGCCAAGGATTGCAGCCAATGTGGACTCTGCACCAAGGCATGTACGTCGGACATCCTGGTCCACCGGGAACTGGCCATGCACGGCATGGTCACCAACCCGCGCTGCTTGAAGGACCTTGACTGCATAACGGTCTGTCCGGAGAACGCTGTCCAATACGGGTTCCGAAAGCCGCCGCTCTTCCGCAAGGGCCATCCGATGGGCGCCTATGGCGGACGCTTCGGTTTCAGTTTGGGTGAAGACCTCTTCATGCTCGGATCCTTCGTGATCGGCATGTTCGTCTATCGAGGTCTATATGATGCCGTCCCTTTCCTGCTGGCGGTGGCACTCGCGCTTTGCACATCCTACCTGCTGGTGCTTGGTGCCAGGCTGGTGCGCCAGGGCTCGTTGCAGGTGCGCGGCATGGTCCTGAAGATCGATCGTCGCCTGCGTCCTGCGGGGCTGGGTTTCGCTGGTGTGGTACTGATGCTCATGCTCCTCGTCATCCATAGTGCCTACGTCCAGTATCACACCCAAGTCGGCAGGCGGTTGTTCACACACATCGCAGAGGGCACGCGCGATGCGGTGTCCATCGATCGGGCCATCGGGCATTACACAAGCGCGCTGAACGTTGGTTTGCTGAAGCCGACCGACCGGGAACAGGAACTGGCCGGCTTGTACCTGATGCGCGGTGATAAGTCTGGCGCCGCACACTTGCTTACCGGTATCGTTGCTGATCATCCGGAACATATCGAAGCGCGCTATCGTCTCGGTGTGATCGCACAGGAGCGCGGCGATGCGCCATACGCAATGGTGCAATGGCAGGCAGCATTGGAAGAGGGCCAAATGCGAACGGGCGGCCATGATCATGAATTGCTCTTGCGATGTGCAGTGGAATTGGGCGCAGCACACGAAGCGGCAGGGCAATACAAGAAAGCGCTCGGAGCGTACCAACTTGGATCTGAACTGTTGCCCGAAGAGGCGGAGTTGTTCGTGCGGTCGGGTGCGGTGGAGAGCCGGTTGGGCATGGACGATCGGGCCATCGAGCATTACGAAGCAGCGTTACGGATGGGCCAGAACACAGCGATGGTGCACAACAACCTGGGTGCGCTCTATATGCGCAATGGGGATAACGAACGGGCGTTCCTTCATTTCCAGCGCCTCGCGGAAGTGGTGCCGAACGACGCACGTGTGCATCGTACGCTCGCTGTGTTGAACGGCCGCCTGGGGAGGGTCGATCAGGCGCGTGAAGAGTTGCTCCTGGCGGTGCGATTGGACCCATCGGACCAGCGGAGTGCCATGGCGCTTGCTTCACTGAACGGAGCCGCCGTCGCGAACGAACAACCACGACCATGATCACCCGGGCGATGCTGGTACTCTCCGTGGTGTTCGCACAGCCTTTCGCACAGGGGCCGTCCACTTCCAATGGACCGTGGACCGCTCCGTCCGCGGCCGATGTCCTGAAGGACCCGATGGCCAGCAACCCGAAGGCCGTTGAGAAGGGCGCCAAAGTGTTCACCTCCCTGTGTTGGACCTGTCACGGCATGCGCGGGATCGGCGACGGGCCCAATGCCAGCGCTTTGCGCAAGCGACCGGCCGATCTCGGCATGCCGAGCGTTCAATCTCAATCGAACGGGGCGTTGTACTGGAAGATCACACAAGGCCGTGCGGAAATGGCCTCCTACGAGCAAGTGCTCTCCCGCGAGGACCGGTGGGCCGTTGTACACTACCTCAGAACTCTTGCGCACGAATGAAAAGCAAGCTCCTGTTCGCGCATGTAACGACCACGCTGCTCATGCTGTTTGCAACAACGTTGCATGCACAGGATCCTGTGGCTCGCGAATATGTGACCAACACTTTCGCAGGCACTCTGGTCATCAACGCGCATAGTGTGGAGGTCGTACCCAAGAAGCGTTCGTTCGGCTTCATGATCCAGCACCGGTTCGGCGCTGTGAAGCCGGATGAGCAGGCATGGAAGCAGTTCGTCGGATTGGACCTGCCCGCTAACATCCGCTTCAGCTTTCAGTATTCACCACTGCGCGATACGCATCTGGAACTGGGTCGATCCAAGAACGGCAAGACATGGGACCTTGGCGCCAAAGGGCGGCTCCTGAAGCAGACCGTGGAGGATGAGATGCCGATATCCGTGACAGTGCTCGGAAATGTCGCCCTCATGAGCGACGATCTCCCCGCGACCAATGACCGCCTCTTCTTTGCCGATGGTGTTACTCCGTTCGCGTACCGCTTCGAGCATAGGTTGTCCTACAACGCCCAAGTCATTGTGGCGCGGCGTTTCTCCGAGCGCGTCTCCCTGCAACTTGCCCCGGTCATCACCTATCGCAATCTGGTACCGATGGAAGGCTCCAACCTTACCATGGCCATTGTGCTAAGTGCGCGTGTAAGGGTCAGCGCGAAGAGTTCCATCCTGCTGGAAGCAGCTCCTATCGTGGAAGGTCGACAGGGCATGGACCACAAGGAGCCGCTCGCGCTGGCCTATGAGGTGGCCACCCAGGGCCATGTGTTCCAGATCGTGCTTGCCAGCGGACAGGAGTTCGTTGAGCAACGATTGTACGCCACACCTGCCACGCCGTACAATGAAGGGTACTTCCACCTCGGATTCAACATGGCTCGAACGTTCTATGTGAAACCCAAGGTCCCAAAGCCATGAACCGCCGCATTGGTGTTCCTCTGTTCGTGATCGTTCTATCGGCCATTACCGGTGGCTGCGCCAAGGATGAAGGACCGCTCTTCATACCAACGCCTCAACCACCAGGTGAGCCCATCGATACCGCCTATTTCAGTCTGGAGGTCGTGCCCATATTCATCGAGCACTGCTGGGTCTGCCACCCGGACATGGGAGGCTTGGACCTGTCACCCACAGCGGCTCATGCGAGCCTGGTCGGTGTCACCAGTACCAATCATGCGCCCGCTGTGCGTGTGGTCCCCGGTGATCCCATGGCGTCGGTACTCTGGCACAAGGTCTCCCAGTCAACGGAGTACGGCCTTCCTATGCCGCCCAACGAGACCTATCTATCGAGCAGTGAACTTCAAACGATCCGTAACTGGATCGAACAGGGGGCTATGGACAATTGACGTTTGCCACTACTCACGCACGAAGCGAAGGTGTGCCGTGCGATCCGAGCCAACCAAGGTCAAGGTGTATACACCTACTGGCAACATCCCGACCTCCAACTCACCTACCGTAGCACCACTCCCTGTGATTTGGAGGACGACACGTCCGGAGGAGTCCGCCACCTTGATTCCGGTGATGCCGAAGGGAGCTTCGAAGCTCAAGTGGTCTCTTGTTGGCACGGGGTAGGATCGCGTATTCATGGTCCTGCCATTATCAGGCGATCCCATGCCCGCATCCTCCACGATGTACTGCAACATCATCATGTTGTCCTCGTGCAACAGGTTGTGGCAGTGGTACATGAAGGGCCAGCCATCGGTGGGCATGTCGAAGCGCATGATGAGCTTCACCGTTTCGAAGCGGTCCACGAGCACCACATCCTTGGGTCCACGCTCCCAAAGTGGGGAGGGGCACCGTTCCGTTCGAGGATGAAGAAGGACACACCGTGGATATGCATCGGGTGCGCCATGTTGGAGTTGTTCACGATGTTCCAGACCTCCACCGTGCCAAGTTGCATCGTGTCGTTGATCACGTCCATGTCGAACATGGCCCCGTTGATCATGAACATGCCCATGCCCACCATGCCGTTGCCCGTGATCGTCTTCGTCCGCGTGACCACGCTCTCCGTTTCGGAGGGAGCGACATGGTCGATGAGCGTTGTGTGAATGCTTGTGATCGGATCGGGTGTGGGTGCCACAACACGAATGCGCAATACGGGGAAGTCGATGCCATTGAGGCTGCTGGATTCCCACAGTATGTTGCCGCTACCCGGCACCGTCAGTGGCAGTTCGCTGCCGTAGCTCATGAGCAGGAGGCTGTCTCCTTCCATCCCTGCAAGATCGAGGAGCACTTCGGCGCGTTCGCCGTTGCTCAACCACAACCGATCGGTCAGCGCAGGCGCGGGCAAGAGGCCTCCGTCACCGGCGATCACTTGGAAGGAGCCCCCATCCTCTAAGCCGAGCGCGTAGATCGCGCATTGGAACCGTTCAGAAGGCGCAGGCGCACAACCTGTGCAGGGCATTCAAGGAACGCATCCGGGGTACCGTTCACCAGCACCGAATCGCCGAACGGATAGAATGCGAAGTCGCCGTTGGACTGGAACTTCCGGTCCTGCACGACAATGGGGAAGTCATCGACCCCGTAGGTGCGCGGCAGCGCGAGTTGCGCTTCGTCCTCGTCCTGTACGATGATGAAGCCGGCAATACCGAAGTTGGCCTGCTCCGCAGTGAGTTCATGCGGATGCGGATGGTACCAGTAGGTGCCCGCAGGGTTGGCCACATTGAACCTAGCGTGCCACATCTCACCGGGCTGAACGATCCGTTGGGGACCGCCATCCTGCTCTCCTGGCACATGCATACCGTGCCAGTGCATGCTGGTGATCTGCGCCAGTTCATTGTGTACACGAACGTTGGTGGTGTCACCACGATGCATGATTAGCGTAGGCCCCAGGTATTCGGCGCTCGCACCATAGGTGTTGGTGTTGATGCCGGGATAGAATTGGTGAACGTGTTCGTCCACTACCAGGTCGAAGGTGTCCAAGTCAAGCGCAGGCGGAATGGCGAGGGGGTTCTGAGCAAGAACGGCGCTCGGAACGAACGCCAATAGCAACGCGATGCGGAAATTCATGGGTCTATGGATCTTGGCAGGCAAGCTATCGGGTGTGCATTCGCGATCCGATGACATCCATCAGTTCCCATCACTCCCGGTCGCAAGACCTTGCCGACGATGAGAACGAGACCATGAAGCACGAGATCGAAGCGGTATGGGTGGGTAAGATGCAGTTCAACGCGTTGGTGAACGGTCACACCGTCATCATGGACGCACCGGAGCGCGCAGGAGGTGAGGATCTTGGGCCTATCCCGAAGCCCTTCATGCTCACCGCGCTTGCCGGTTGCACAGGCATGGACGTTGTCGGGCTCTTACGGAAGCAGGGCGCGATGCTCGATAGCTGCGACGTGAAGGTCGTGGGCGAGATCAGCAGCACTCCGCCGATCGTGTACACGAGCATCCATGTCGTCTATGATCTGCATGGTATGCCCGACCATCCTGACCTCGCGCTGGGCGTGGTGCAGCGTTCCCAACAAGAGCTGTGCGGCGTCTCAGCCATGCTCCAGAAGATCGTGCCGGTGACGTGGGAGGTGGTGTACAACGGCCAGGTTGCATTGCGGAGCGACGAGGTCTCCGCGAAGGCCTGATCCACGACTCGCTTTCCAGGAAGGACCTACGCGAACTGTTGATGCCCCGTAGACCGTTCTCCAAGGCCACCGCACGCGGGAACAGGATGTTGTTCTCCAGGTGGATGTGCTTTTGCAGGTCCTCCTCGAACTCCTGCAACATTCGCAAGGCCGTAGTGTAGGTGACACAACCATCCGGCGGGCTCGCGTAGCCCCAACTCAGTTGCTTGATGCGGCGGAAGCGCTCGCCCTCGGCATCGTGGTCCTCCATCATCATGTGAACCGGGTTGCTCACCGTTCCGAAATGCGGTATCGGCGGTGCGATACCCTCCCGCTGGGCCTTTTCCAATTGCTTGATGAAGGGGAACAACAGGAACTCCTCCTTCTTCATATGCACGGCCATGGCCGCACCGCACGCGCTGAACTCATCGCGGATCTCGAACAGTTCCGGATGGCGCTCGCCATGCACCTTGCACAACTTGTCCAGGTATTCGCGCAATACCTGCGAGCGCTGTTCAACGTACCGGTGATGCACCTGTTCAATGTGATCGATCAGGTGGGCGAGCGACCAGTTCCTGAAGTCCTCACCATCATGCGTATCGCGGGCCAATGCCGCATCGATCTCGCGGGTGAGCAGGGCCGGATCGATGCCCTTTGTCTGGCATACCTCATCCACGGTGCGGCCGCCCTTGCAGCAGAAATCGATGCCGTGCCGGGTTAAGGTCGCCGCTGCGCGATAGTCCTCGGCAACGATGGATCCAATGGTACGGTCGGAGGTGATGTTCATGTCGATGAGGTTTCGATGTACGAGCCTATTCTCGTCGGCAAAAGAAAGGATGAGAAGAACCGAGGAAGTTGACATCCGTCAGCCGCGCACCTGAAGTCGCTCGTTTTATTGTGTCGATCCGCAGGCCATGCGTGTGATACTCATCACCCTCTCCGTCCTATTCGCGGTGTACACGGTCTTTGTGTACGGCGTGGGCGATCGTGCGGACACCGATCGGGCCAATTCGGGGATCCGCTCCGGTATGCGAGTGTGGCAGGAGCAGAATTGCCAGAGCTGCCACCAACTCTATGGCCTTGGCGGATACATGGGACCAGACCTGACCAACGTGGCTTCCCAGCGTGACGAACTGCGGATCCGCACCTTCATTCGCTACGGTACGGGCCGCATGCCCGCACTGGCAGTGAGTGACGTGGAGATGGACCACCTCATCGCGTTCCTCAAATGGGTCGACCGGTCCGGATCGAGCAAGGTGCCCCCGGAGGCCGTTCATTGGACGGGCACGTACCTGATCGACGAACACTGACATGACCCGTACGACCAAGTGGCAGATCGGCTTCGCATTGGCGATGTTGCTGGCGGCGCTGACCTTCGGTTCGATCGCGGCGTTCTCCTTCGTGTTCCCCGGCATTGGCGCCCGGCTTCCGTTCGAGCAACTGCGCCCCATGCACGTCTCGGCCGCTCTATTTTGGATCATCTCAGGGCCACCGCTGGTGTCATGCACTTCAAGCGCGAGGTGTTCAACGAGCAGGGGCGGTCCGCGCTCCAGCCTGTGTTCTTCAGCATCTGGGTCGCGACCACGATCGCTGTGTTCCTGTTCTACGCCTTCCGGAAATTCGGCGGAAGGGAGTATTGGGAGTTCCCCCCCATTCTGTGCGTTCCATTATTGGGCGCATGGCTGCTGCTGATGCTGGATTACTTCCGCGCGTGGAGGCACCGACCGACCGACCCGCCCTTGTATGTCTGGATGTGGACCACTGGCATCGTGTTCTTCCTGATCACCTTCATCGAACAAAACCTCTACCAAGTGCCGTGGTTCAGGGATACATATTTGCGCTAGATCACCGTGCAGTGGAAATCGAACGGCGCCATGGTGGGCGCATGGAACCAGATGCTCTATGGCACCGCGCTATACCTGATGGTCAAGATCGGCGGTGATGAAGGGATAGCGCGCGGACGCACCGCTTTCCTTTTTCTGGTTCCTAGGCCTTACCAATCTCATGTTCAACTGGGGCCATCACCTCTATAACGTGCCCACGGCGGGCTGGATACGGCATGCGGCCTATGCGGTCAGCATGACCGAGTTCGCCTTCTTCATCGCCATCGTACAAGGGTTCAGGAAGAAACTGGAGGAGCACCGCAAGTTCAAACACCTGCTCACGTACCGCTTCCTCGCCGCCTCCGAGTTGTGGGTCTTCCTCAATCTCCTCCTTGTGCTGTTCATGTCGGTGCCCGCGATCAATCGCTATACGCACGGTACGCATATCACCGTGGCGCATGCCATGGGCGCCACCATCGGCATCAACAGCATGATCCTGCTGGCTTCGCTGGGCTACATGCTGCGTGTGGATGAACTGCCCCCGGGACGGAAGCGCTGGATCGTTCGCGGGCGCACGCTCACGCTCATCAGCTTGCTAGTGTTCTGGTGCGCACTGATAGCGGCCGGACTGCTGAAGGGCTACCGTGATGTGGCCTTGGGCATGACCGACTTCCAGGAAATGATGCGCCCGGTATTCACCGTGCTGCCCGTATTCGCCTTCGCGGGACTGGGTGTGCTGGCGGGCTTGGGCATGGTGGCGTGGAATTACATGGGCGCGCTGCGCAAGGTGCGGGAATAGCTTGGTCGTGGACGAACTTGCTTTACACGGATGTGTCGCTCGACAGTCGCAGGATTTCCTTCCGGATAAACTTCAACGGTATGCAAGCACGCTCTCTATGCGCGCACGAAACGCACCGAGGAAGTTCCCACAGCACTGCGGAAGGTGACGACGTAACTACCTGGCACGCATTGCTGCACATCCAACCGCAGCAAGCCTGCGACCGACTTATGCATCATCACAACACGACCCGTAAGGTCGGTGATAATGATATCGCCGACGCCCAACGAGGGGTCCGCGGTGATGTCCAGAAAGGTCGTGACGGGATTGGGTGCGACCCTCATCATTTCGTTCGAGGCCATGCCATCCATGATACCGGCGTCTTGCGGAAGCACACGGAAATGGCCCATCATGCCATCATCCTCATGGGGCAGCATGTGGCAGTGGTACATGTAGGGCACGTCGTAGCTGGAATAATCCTCGAAGCGGGTGATGAAGCGCACCGTGCCCATTCCGGCGGGCACCAGCACCACATCCTTGCGACCCTGCATGTTCGGCGGTGGCGTGGCACCGTTGATGGCCAGGATGTAGAACTGCACATCGTGGATGTGGAAGGGGTGGGCGATGGGCGACTGATTGGTGAGTTCCCAAACCTCGATGTTGTCCAGCGGCACATCAAAGTTGATGTTCATCATATCGAACGATGCACCATTGATCAGGAACGGACCTTGGATGGCGGTAGGGCCCATGTTCACCGGTGTGAAGGTGAACGTGCGCGTCGCGTTGGCGCTGGCCTCGTCCCATGGCGTGAGCACGGCCAGTGCGGCCGGCACGCTGGTGATGGGGTTCGGCGTGGGCGGGCCGGCATTGATCTGGAGCACGCTGAAATCATTTCCGTTGAGCGGGTTCAGGGTGTAGTTCGGGATGGTCTGCCCGGCTCCCATGCCGGGTTGCGCCGCACCGTAGATGGCGCTCGGGAGTTCGGACCCGAAGCTCACCAATTCGATGCTCTGGCCTTGCAGCGCCGACAGGTCCACGAGCACCTCCGCACGCTCGCCAGGAGCAAGGCGCAAGCGCGTGAGTTGCACAGGCGCGGCGAGCAGGCCACCGTCCGTTCCGATCTGATGGAACGCATGGTTCCCTGTGAAGCCCAGGTTCAACACCCGTTCGGATGCACCGTTCAGCAAGCGCAGCCGCACCGCCTGGCCGGGCAGGTCAACGTACGGGTCCAAGGTGCCGTTCACCAGCACATGTGTATCCAGCGCATCGCCTACCACCACCTGGTTGTTCGCGTCGAATTGTTTGGTCTGAAGCACCAGTGGAATATCGTCCACACCGTAAGTGCGAGGTAGCGGGAGGGCGGCTTCGAACGGATCGCGCACGATGATCAGGCCCGCGATGCCCTTCACCACCTGCTCGTTCGTGTGCATGTGCAGGTGTGGGTGGTACCAGTGCGTGGACGCGCGCTCCAATACCGCGAACGAGGGACTCCATGTATCGCCTGCGGCGATGGGTGTGTGCGGTCCACCATCCGCCTCCGGAGGAACGTGCATGCCGTGCCAGTGGATGGTGCTCAGCTCCCCCAACTGGTTGTTCACGTTCATCGTTACCGTCTGGCCTTGCTGCAGGATGATGGTGGGCCCCAGCAATGGGCCGTTCACGCCCATGGTCTGCGTAAGCATGCCTGGCAGGAATTGCACGGTGCCCATTCCCAGTTCCAGATCGATCACCTCCCCGCTTACCGTATCGGGTATGAGCAACTGGTTCTGGGCGGTCACTTCACCACCGATCGCGAAGACGCAAACAGCGAGGAGGAGGCCCGTGGAGGTCAGGGAATGGTCGGTCATGTGGTCAGTGGGTTGATGCATAGCGCATGTTTGCGGGACATCGCGGGGCAAGGCTAACGGGAAGCGACGGTGTGCAGCGTGACTTAAATCACCACGGTCACCCTTCGGGTCTGGGACCGTTCCGCTCACGGCCGACCCTACTTCACCAACATGAACTTCATATCGCTCACCGCCTTGATGTGGTGATCGGTGGCCATGGGAAAGATGATGTATCCACCGGCGGCCACGTGGTGTACCACGTCTTTGATCGTTACGGTGGCTTCCCCTTCCAGCACCGTGAAGAGCGCTTCCACAGGAGAGGAATGCGGGGGCACATCCTGGCCTGCCTTCAAGGCGAACACGATGGCCTTGGCGCTTCCATTGTTCAGCACCATGGTGCTTTGGAATTTGGCTGCATCGTAAGCGGTGGCATCGGCGAGACGGGCCGTCAGGTCTTGGGCACTTGTGTTCATGGCGATCAGGATGCTTATGCTTAGGAGAACGGTCTTCATGTCAACGGGTTTTTGGTACGCAGGAAATAGAGGCCCAAGAGCACTACGGCGAGCACGATCAGCGCAGCGCCGATGAGCACGAAGATGGGTGGGACATGGAGGTAGATCTCCAGCAGGATACCCACCGGCATCAGCATGCCCAAGAGCGCCAGCCACGCGATGGTGCGGTGCAACTTGGTCGGCATGGCGCTGCGCAGCAGCAGGAAGCCGATCACGATGTTCAGGAACGCGAACAGGTTGCCATGCACATGGGCCAGGCGCGATTCGAAATGCGGTCCATTCCCATCACCCGCGATCCACGCTTCCTTGTCCGGTGAGAAGTCGCGCAGGTAGATGAGGAGGAAGCCATACACCATGAAGAGGCCCATGAAGATGAAACCGAACGCGATGTTGTGCCTGCCGTTCATGTGTGGGTGGATTCCGGACACGAATGTCCGTTTATGCATCGACCCGGTGGGTGATTTTTGCGTGGCAAGGCCGGTCACACGTGTCGCGCAACCAAGGAGTCCGGCGCTGATCGCGGACGCCCCACTAACGCTTCAGCACGGTCCCACTCTCCTGCAGGTCCTTCACCAGGTCCTGCACGCTGGTGCGTTCGAGCATGCGGCGCAGGTCCTCGCGCACTTTCAGGAAATTCTCGTGCAGCGGACAGGGTTTGCTGGCATCGCATTGTGGTAGGCCCAAGCGCGCAACCCTTGTAAATGGCATCGCCATCGATGAGTAGCCACGATGGGCTCAGTTTCACTTTGCGGGACAATGCAGGTGGCATTGAAAATCCGCCACCGGGTCCCTTGGTGGACAATACCAGGTCCGCATGCACCAACTTCTGCAGGACCTTGGCGGTGAACGCTTCAGGCGAATCGGTCTTCGCCGCAACGGCCTTCAAGCCCATGCTCTTGCCTTCCTCACCGCACGCGGCGATGCACACCACGGCACGTATCGCATACTCGCACGCCTTTGAAAACATGGCGGCAAAGAACGTGAATACACGCTCCGGCGGGAATCCGATCAGGATCGCGCGTCAATGCGCACACGGTCCAGGTCGGTCCTTTCATCCCATGTTGGCCTGCACGCGCCCTCGGCGCATGAGGTGCGCGAGCAGCGCGATCACCCCGAGCGGTATGGGTACCGAGGTGAGCAATTTGATCCAGTGTAACCTGGCATCATCCCAAGTCCGGCCCAAGGCAAGGTCCTGGAGAAAGAGGGCTGCTTCGCTCAGGAGCATCCCACCGGTGAAGAGCGACAACCCGATGCGCACGAGGCGGTCGGTGGAAACGAACCAGCCGCGCAGCAAGGCCATGGCGAAGAGCATCATGGTGATGGCGCCGAGCATGTTGAGATGGATGAAGCCGATGACGTAGTTGCGGATGGTGAATGCCATGACGGCCCCTGTGGTACGGCGACCACGGCTTGCATGAGCACCTTCAGCCCCATCCCGATGAGCGCGTAGGTGACACATCGCCAAGCCCACAGTTGTGCCTTGGAGTGGAGCTTGGACCTGGCACGGCGGATGGACACCGCCGTGCCAGCCGGCCCATAGTTGAAGGAGCACGCCCACCGGAGTTGATCGCGATGATGGACGGTGCCGTTCGCTCCGGGCCAGTGGCAAGTGCGAACGTCAGCACGGAAAGGAGCCAAAGCGGATGGTGAGCGGATCGGGGCTTCCGGCCATGCCATGGGTCTCGGCCCAGCGGCTCCTAGCGCCAGTGCGGCGAACCAGAACCAGCCATTGAACTGGAGTGGAGGAGAACTGGATGCTCAGTAGTACAACTCGGAGCCGAAAGGGCCCGAAAGCGAGCAGGGGCGCCATGGACCACACACCGATGGTGGAGATCACCATCATCACCACGGCGATGCGCACCAGCCTGCGACTACCTGCGGCCAGCCAATCCCGGGTGGCACGCCAAGCCTGCACGGCAAGCGCGTAGGACAGCAACAAATGCGGCGTGGTGAACGCGATCGATACCGGACCATAGGACTGCACGGGGAACGAAACCAGCGTACCGATCACCGCCAACTGAACGCCGAGCAGAACGCGGTGCCTTCTACGTGGCTTCTGCCGATCGGCATCCTCCAGCAGGAAGACCATGAGCGCGATGAAGACCCAACCAGCATGGCCACGTGCGAATGCGCGTGGAGCAATGGCTGAAGCGCACATAAGGGATATCCACCACATCGATGCCCCGTAGCAACAGCCAATTTATGGCGGCCATGGCGAGGTTCAACAAGGCGAGACCGAACCGGGGCTGGACCCATGCGCTAGGTGCTTGTGTTTGGGGAGGAACCTGGTCATGCTGGCCGATCGTTTGCGTTTGGGCTGACAAACGTCATATACCGGACGGAAATGTCCGATGATTTTGTCACGCTCCTCGTCATTCACTGCCAGGATCAGGGAACGCCAACCTGATCGGTCCAACAACAAAGACAATGCAATGAAAACGAGCAGCGGGATCATGAGAGGATACTGCTGCGGCGCTGCCTTTATGCGTGGCAGCCTGCGGCGGGGATGGTAAACCGGCATTGCCGCCCGGTGCCCAAGCCCGGCAGCCGATGCAAGCACGAGGATGCCTCGGAAGGCACCACCGCGCATTCCAAGCTGTTCACCGAGGCGGACCTGGCCTTGGGTGATATCGATCCGGCGGTCGTGGAGAAGGGCAGGATCACTTATGATGTGAAGTGCCAGGCTTGTCATACGCTCACGGACAAGCGTGTTGTCGGTCCGGGTTGGCAGGGCATCACCACCAAGCGCAAACCGGAGTGGATCATGAACATGATCGTGCATACCGACGCGATGCTCGAGACCGACGCTGAAGCACAGAAGATGCTCGAGGAGTGCCTCGTGCGTATGCCCAACCAGAACCTCAGCCATGATGAAGCACGCCAGGTCCTTGAATTCATGCGCACCCTTTGATACGCCCAAACCAAACCGAACAACAATGAAACGTCCCTTGATCCCCACCCTGCTGCTGCTCTCGGCGGCCAGTGGTGTTTTCCCTTTTGTTGAACACCATGCAGGG
>JADJDP010000037.1 GCA_016702645.1 Flavobacteriales bacterium | reverse complement strand
TCGACGTCGCCTTCGATTTCCGGTCGGACACGCCTGGATACCCGAAAACGGATCCGGACGTCTTTAGCCCCACGCTCCGCAGGTACCACAAGGTTCTTTGGAGCAACCCGTTGCCGAACGGTGAGATGTTCGATCTAGTGGATACGACACCTGGTGTCTATCTACATCACCGCTCTCGACTTGGCGAATTCCGGTTAGCGAGCGACACGGTGATCCCCAGCTTCAGAAAAGAGGCTCGCATTGGGCACTTCATCGATCAGATCCGTGTAGAGGTGACCACGTTCAACACCATCGGCTGCACGATCGGTGGCATGATGCTTTTCCCGGGAAACCGTGTCGGCGGAAAAATGACGATCAATGGAGCACGCGGCTTTCATCCCCGATCAAGGACAGATTCGATCTCACGGTAGAGTGTATCCGGCTCCTCTATCGTGATGAGCGGAGCCCACTGAGTGATACGCTCGTTCGATACGCGGATTTCTTCAGCCTCTTTGGTGACCTTCGGGGATATGTTGCGTTCTTCTTGCTCCAAGACCTCGTCTCAGAGGATCATTCAGCAGTCAGATTTTTTCGCGCCCTTCGAAGATTTCAATACTTCTCCAGTTCCATCGAGCATCGAGGCTTACATGGCGTATCGACAAAACGCGATCGAATTCATCGAGGCCCGCAACCGTCGGATCCTGCTCTCCGCGTGAGCGATTGGAGCGGGTACCCCACAGCGACCCCGGCTCGGAAGCCGGGTGCGAGGAGTACAAGCGGAAAGCGCGACGGCGAGTCTTCGAGCCGACACGCCCACCGTTCGACTCCGCTCAGGGCGGGCACCTACGCGGTAACCCCCTCCATCACCTTCCTCACCGCCCCTTCCACCTTGTCCAGGTAGGCATCCAGTTCCGCTTCGGTCCACGTCACGCGGATGTTGAAGCTGATGAGGCGGCTGAGCACGGCATCGCTCTTCGGGAAGGTCATGGTCTTCAGGTCCTGCGGCAGGCCGAGCTCGTGCGCCACCATGCGGAAGGGCATGCTCAGCTCCTTCACCTGGTGCCACTGCTTGATGTAGTGGTACATGTTGTCGTACCAGTAGCCGCCGCCCACGCCCGCTTCGCCCATGGCCTTGTGCGCCGCGCGCGCCGTGACCTCGCTGGGGAAGAGCAGGTGGAAGAAGGTGGCGCTGTCGCCGGCATCGTCGCATTGCTTGCGGAAGGACAGGCCGGAGATCTTCGAGAGGCGCGCTTGGATGATCGCCTTGTGCTTGCGCTGCTGGCTGATGATGTAGGGCAGCTTGCGGGCCTGCGCCAGACCGATGGCGGCGTTGATCTCGCCGATGCGGTAGTTGGTGCCCATGATCGGGTGGGGTTCCATGCCGCGGTTGTCGCCCTCGTGGCTGTGGCCGTGGTCGCTGAGGTACTCGGCGGTCTTGATCAGCTGCTCATCGTTGGTGATGATGACGCCGCCTTCGCCGCAGGTGTTGATCTTGAAGAAGTCGAAGCTGAAGCTGCCCATCTTGCCGAAGAGGCCGAGGTGCTTGCCCTTGTAGGTGGCGCCCAGCGCCTGGGCGGTGTCCTCGATGAGCATGACGTTCTTCTCCTTGCACACGGCCATGATGCCGTCGAGATCGGCCGAGGCGCCGCACATGTGGACGAGCAGGACCGCTTTCGTCTTCGGTGTGATCGCTGCGCGAATTCCTTCTGCGCTCAAGCACAGTGTCTCATCGATCTCGGCGAAGACCGGTATCGCGCCCGCGAAGAGCACTGCCTCGATCGTAGCCACGAATGTGAAGGGCGGAACGATCACATGATCGCCGTAACCGACACCACACGCAGCCAGCATCGAACTGACAGCCGTGCTTCCACTGCTCACCGCCAACGCATGCTTCGCGCCGGTGAACTTCGCGATCTCCGCCTCGAAGTCCTTCGCTTTCCAATGGCCCTTCCGCGCCGCATCGTGGTTGTACCGGAAGAGCACGCCCGTGTTGAGGACGTCCATGACTTCCTTCTTCTCTTCTTCGCCGAACAGTTCAGTGCCTGGCATGGTTTCCTGATTGAAGGGCCAAAAGTAGCTTGACGTCAGGATGTGACAGGACGAACGACCGCAGGTACTACTGAGCCACTTTCATCGTTAACCAGCACCGCAGATCCATCCCATGCAGCTTCGCACCGTCCTCCTCATCGCGATCGCACTATTGGCGCACTCCAGATCCCAAGCCCAAGGTTGCAGCGATGCCGGTGCGTGCACGGCAGGCCCGGTTGGCCAATTGCAGCTCTGGCAGGATAGCGTTCCCGACCAGACCGTCTACCGCCACAACGCGCGCCTAGGTTTCAGCTATGCCAATGGCGAACAGGGTACCGTCATCACGCAGATCAACCCGGAGATCAACATCGGCTTCGCGAAGAATTGGAGCCTGCAACTGAAGACCTCGTACATCAACGCGCAGGGCGACTTGGGGAGCAACAATGGTGTCGGCGATCTCTTCGTGACCACATCGCATGCGTTCATCAACGAGACCGATCGGAGCTTCAGCGGGGCTCTTGGCTTCCGCCTGCCCACGGGATCAACAACGGCGAGCGTCCCCAGTGCGACCATGGAGATGGACGAGCGCCCATTACCAATGCCTTACCAGACCGGCCTCGGTACCACGGATCTGATCCTCGGCATCAACTACCGCTACAAGCGTTACATCGCGGCCATTGCGTACCAGCATGTGCTGGTGCAGAACAACGAGAACCAGTTCACGCGTTCGGCGTGGTTCAATGATCCAGCGGTCGGAGGCTACTTCGAATCCCGTGGCTTGCGCCGTTCGGGGGACCTGGTGTTGCGCGCTCAATACGCATACGGTTGCGGAAGGCTCTCCTTACAACCCGGCTTGCTCGCCATTTATCATGTGGCGAACGACACGCGCCTGAACGATGCGGTGCGCGGTCCGAACGAACCGGAACGCATCACGCTTACTGGATCCCAAGGTCTTACGCTGAACGTGACCATGGACCTGCGTTTCAAGCTGGCGGACCGTTGGGCATTGGAAGGTTCGTTCGGTGCGCCGGTGATCGCACGCGAAGTGCGGCCCGACGGACTCACCCGCGAGAACGTGACGTCGTTGGGGCTGCATTACCGGTTCTGACATCGGATCGAGAGATCCGCCACGAGCTGTGTGGCAGATCCGCAGCTGCGTTACCTCGCTGTGATCCCATCCAGATCTCGCTGGTACACCCGGTATCGCTTCCACACCGCGGCACCCAGACGTTCCAGTTCGCCTCGCATGCGGGTGTTCCGTTCCATCACCAAGTGGCTGTCCAGGTGCGTGAACCCGCGTTGGCGGGCGGCATCAAAAGCGATACGCCGAGTGCAGCGGTCAGACCTCTTCCTGAAGGTCCGGACGCACCGCGCCAGATCGAGCTGCTTGGATCGCCTCAAGGCGCGCAGGATGTGCAGGAACCCGAAGGGAAACAGTTTGCCGTTCGCGTGCTGCAACCCTTCGCTCATGTCCGGGCTGGCGATAACGAAGGCCACAGGTTCGTTCTGCTCGTCAGCGATCAGGTGTACCAGTTGCGGTTCGAGGATGAACATGTACTTCTTCGCCAGCGCGCGCATCTCCGCCTCGCTCATCGGCGCGAAGCCGAGCAGGTCGCCGTAGGTAGCGTTGACCAGCCGCAGCACGGGCACCACCCAAGGCCTCAACTCACCCTTGGTCCGAAGCGGAACGCGATGCAGTCCATGGTTCCGGAGGCAACGCTCGCCGATGGCGTGGTACACCTCGGGCAGGCGCAGCGGGATGTCCATACGGTAGCTCACCATGTCCTCGTAGCCCGTGTATCCACAGGCTTCGACCATCGGCGGAAGCCAATCCGGATTGATGGGTGTGGCGATCACCGGGAGGTGCTCAGAACCTTCGATCTGCAAGCCTTGTGGGTCCTTATCGCTGAAGCCGAAGGGGCCGATCATACGATCCATTCCCTTGCTCCTCGCCCACTGCTCCGTCGCTCCGATGAGCGCATGCACGACATCCGCATCACGAACACAATCCAAATTGTAGAACCGCGCAGTGCGTTCGCCGTGCGCCGCATTGTAGCTCTTTTGGATGATGCCCATGATCCGGCCCACGACCTTCCCATCGCGCCAAGCGACCCAGCGTTGCACATCGCACTGCGTGAGCTGCGGGTTCTTCTTGGGGTCATGGAACTCGCGCTCGTCCGTGAGCAGCGGTGGCACCCTGTTCGGACGTTGTTCGGGTAACCGGAACGGCAGCTTGACGAAGAGATCGAGATCCCTTGCCCCTTCGACCGGCCTGGTCTCGATACGACCAACAAGCTCCATTGGCACAAGGTCGCAACCACGCGCGACACGCTACTTTTCGGCGGTCATGAAGAAGCGCACTCTCACCTCCTTCGGCGAGCTGGTCTATTCGAGCGGTCCGAAAGGAACTGGACAACCGACCGCTGCACCCGGCCAGCAGGACCTGCGCATCCACTTGGACCGTTTGAAGGGAAACAAGGAGGTCACGCGTATCGTGGGCTTCGTGGGCAAGGAGGCCGACCTCGATGACCTCGGCCGCGCGCTGAAGAGCAAATGCGGCGTGGGCGGCAATAGCAAGGATGGTGTGATCCTGCTGCAAGGAGACCACCGCGACAAGGTGCTGGCTTATCTCACGGAGAAGGGTTACAAGGCCAAGAAAGCAGGAGGATAGAACATGTCACCATGTGGGCATGTGCTCATGTACACATGGTCGCATGAGCACATGACAGTAATGAAGAAGCCCAAACAGACTTGGAAATTCTCCGCCCCCATGGAGCGCATGACCGGCCGCTTCGCGTGGAGCTACGTGGAATTCCCGCACGACGTGAAGGAACTCTTCGGCAAGCGCGGCGACGTGCGTGTGAAAACCCCTGATCAACGGCGTGGCTGCGGACCGCGCGCTCATGCCCACCAAGAGCGGCTACCACATCATCGTCATGGGTGGCGATCTACGCAAGAAGGCGGGGATCAAGAGGCCGGGCGACATGGTGACCATCGAACTCTGGCTGGACCCTGAGCCTGACCGCATCGACATTCCTGAAGAACTAGCTGAGACATTCGACTTCATCCCGGAGATGAAGGCGGCTTGGGACCAATTGAAGCCCGGCATGAAGCGCAGCATGTGCTACTGGGTCGGCAGTGCGAAGACGGCACCTACCCGCGCCAAGCGGATCGCCGAGCTATTGCGCCGCTTCGAGTCGGGCTACTTCCAAGTGGGGCAAGGACCCAACGCCAAGCCCACGAAGAGATCCAAGTGAGTACATCCACAGATGGCACGGATGAGCGTAGATGAAATGCTCTGATGAGCTATCTGTGTCCTACTGTGCCATCCGTGGATGAGCCTGGAACGAAGAAGCCCCGCGATCGCTCGCAGGGCTTCATATCAGTTGTGTTCAGCTTACTCAGCGGCAGGAGCCTCGCTCTCGGCAGCAGGTGCGTCAGCGGCAGGAGCTTCAGCCTCGGCAGGCGCTTCCTCAACAGCAGGAGCCTTTGCAGCAGCTTCAGCGGCGCTAGCAGCGGCCAGTTTTGCACTGAGGGCGGCGGCTTTGTCGTTGCTCTTCTTCACCTCGGCGGCGATGCGGGCCTTCTCGGCGTCCGTCTTTCCGGCCTCCAGGTTGGAGCGCTTCGCTTCGATCTTGGCGTTCTTCTCGTTCAACCACACATCGAAGCGGCGATCGGCCTCCTCTTGGGTGAACGCTCCTTTCTTCACCCCACCAGCGAGGTGGTTCTTGTACACGATGCCCGTGTAGCTCAGGATCGCACGGCAGGTATCACTGGGGGATGCTCCTTTTTGGAGCCACTCCAGTGCCTTTTCGTTGTTGATCTCAATGAACGCGGGATTCTGGTTGGGATCATAGGCACCGATCCTCTCGATGTACTTCCCGTCGCGCGGGGCGCGGGAATCGGCCACCACCAAGTGGTAGTAGGGCCGGCCTTTCTTGCCTTTTCTCTGAAGGCGGATGCGAGTTGGCATGTCGCGGTTTGTGTTTGATTCCCCTGAATTGGGGGCGCAAATATGGGCTTTTGGGTTGGAGTAGCCAAAGGATAGGTGAATGCTGACCCGGTCAGAGACCTCCATTCCCACCTTTACACCCCATGCGTGCCCTCCTCCCGCTCCTTCTGGCTCTGGCATCCTGCGCCACGGCCCAAACTCCGCCCGAACCCACCCTCATACCACGTCCGGCCCAAATGACCATGGGCCAGGGCTACTTCCCGGTGACCAGCGCAGTGAGCATCCTTATCGATAGCAAGGAACTGAAGCCCGAAGGTTCCTACCTGCGGGACGCCTTGGCCGCGCTGCTCCCCGAAGCCCCCATGCTCTTGCCCCAACGCACGGTGGAAGGTCCCGTGATCGCACTGACCGTAACGAGCGATAAGTCCCTTCCCAATGAAGGTTACAAGTTGGTCGTTACGCCAGAGCGCATCGACCTGCGCGGTGCCGACCGGGCCGGGCTCTTCCACGGGATCCAAACGCTGATCGAGTTGCTACCACCCAAGGGCCAAGAGACGGCCGTCCCCAGCCTCACCATCACAGACCATCCGCGCTTTGCCTGGCGGGGCATGCACTTGGATGTCTGCCGCCACTTCTTCCCCGTGGAGTTCGTGAAGAAGTACATCGACCTGCTGGCGCGGTACAAGATGAACAGCTTCCACTGGCACCTCACGGACGATCAGGGCTGGCGGATCGAGATCAAGAAATACCCGAAGCTCACCGAAGTTGGAGCATGGCGCTCGGGCAGCCAGATCGGGCCGTACAGTCGGCGCGAGTACGACAGTATCCCCTACGGCGGCTTCTACACGCAGGACCAGATCCGTGAAGTGGTGGAGTACGCTGCCGCGGGCACATCACCGTGGTGCCCGAGATCGAGATGCCGGGGCATGCATTGGCAGCGCTGGCTTCCTATCCCGAACTTGGTTGCACCGGAGGCCCCTACGAAGTGAACAAAGGCTGGGGCGTTTTCGAGGAAGTGTTCTGTGCCGGGAACGACAGCACCTTCGCCATGCTGGAAGGCGTTCTTGCTGAAGTGATGGAACTCTTCCCGAGCGAACTGATCCACATCGGCGGGGACGAATGCCCCAAGGAAAGCTGGAAGGCCTGCAGCAAATGCCAGGCGCGGAAGAAAGCGCACGACTTGAAGGACGAACACGAGCTGCAGAGCTACTTCATCCAGCGGATCGAGAAATTCGTGAACAGCAAAGGCCGGAAGATCATCGGCTGGGACGAGATCCTCGAAGGCGGCCTCGCGCCGAACGCAGCCGTGATGAGCTGGCGCGGAACCGAGGGTGGCGTAGCAGCCGCCAAGCTGAAGCACAACGTGGTGATGAGCCCGGGAAGCCATTGCTACTTCGACCATTACCAAGGTGATCCCGCCAACGAACCACTGGCCATTGGTGGCTATACCACCGTGCAGAAGGTATACAGCTATGAGCCTATCCCGGTGGAGTTGAAGCCCGATCAGCACAAGTACATCCTCGGTGCCCAAGGCAACGTGTGGACGGAATACATCCTCACGCCCGAGCACGTGGAGTACATGGCGGTGCCGCGCATGCTTGCGCTGGCCGAAGTGTTGTGGATACCGAAGGAGAAGCGCGATGAGGCGGACTTCATTCGGCGGTTGGAGGCAGAGTTCTTGAGGTTGGAGGGGATGAAGGTGAACGCCAGCAAGAGCTTGTACCAAGTGCGACTAAGGCTCGAGCAAGGCCACTTTCCTGGAATGGTCAAGGTCAACTTCATACCACCTGTGAAAGGTGCGCCGCTCTCAATGAAATGGACCGACGACGGTAACTGGACGTCCGTGGCCGATGAACTTCGTCCACGGGCTTTGACAGACCAGCCGAGTTCGACTTCGATGCAAGTGTGCATGGTGGATACGCTGGATGGGCAAGTCCGGAAAAAGTTCCCGGTTACACGTCTTTCACTCGCCTTCAACAAAGCCACAGCCCAGAAGATCACCTTGAGCGAACAGCCCCACGAGCGCTACAACGAAGGCGGCGCTTTCACCCTTGTTGATGGCATCACCGCGCAAGAGAAGCGCGTGAACACCGAATGGCTGGGCTGGCGCAAGGGCGTCACCATTACCATGGATCTGGGCAGCGAGCAGGAGATCAGCTATGTGGGCATCGGTGCGCTCAACGAGACGTACAGTTGGATCCATATGCCGGACGTGGTCGAGTTCCTGGTGAGCAGCGATGGAAAGAACTTCACCTCGTACGGCCATCACACAGAAAACAAAGACGGGGCGAGTCGCATTCGGGGTGGAGAAAACCGGCAAGGCGCGTTATGTGCGCATCGTGGTGAAGCACCCCGGCAACATCCCAGAGGGTCATCCCGGAGCGGGCGAACCAGCGTGGTTGTTCTTGGATGAGATCGATGTGCGCTAGGAACGAACTTTGTTGAACGCGAACGTCATGAAGCACTTCCTCTCCATCGCCCTCCTGCTCTGCGGATCTCGACCTTGGCACAGAACATCATCTACAGCCACGCCATTGGCAACTGGCGCAATGGTCCGGTGGTGTACATCACGCCGCTGATCGAGACCACCGAAGCCGTGACAAAGCCGCAATTGATCGAGCGATACAAGAACGAATACCCACTGCTGAAGGATGTCACCGACATCGACGTGCTGCTGTTCGGCACCACGGAGGAAGGGGAGGAAAGCAGGCGGGTGCTGAAGTTGAAGTATGGTATGCGCAAGCTGGAGGTAGTGATGCTGGAAGAGCCAGTACCCGTCAAAGGCAATTAGTCCTCAGCGCGCGATCACAAGAGGCAGGTACCACGTGCGTGTCGCTTCGGCGACCAGGACCGTGTACATACCGGGCAGCAAAATGCCCAGTTCGATCGGCTGATCGGGAACCACCCGGAAACCTTCTATCCCGTGCCCGGTGCGATCCACCACACGAACGATGGCAGGACCTTTCAATCCTACAATGCGTACCTCGTGATCGGCGGGTAGCGGGAACAAGCGCGGTCCGGTGGGCAGCGGTTCTTCGGCATCGACCGTTTGACCTACTTCAACGGACCACAACGCAGGCGCAAAACCCGGGGTCATTTCATTGCTGATGATCCATTCATCCGGTGTGTACCACGCGATGCCTTCGGTCTGGTGCGACACCATATCCACCTCGCGACGAATGCCGCCCTGGCCGAAAAAGTCATGGTCATCGATACTGTTGAAGAGCCAGACGAAGGGTTGAACGGGATCGTTCTCATGGCCGAGCAGGGCCAGGCGATCGATACCATCCCAGGAAGCCGATGTGACCAAGCCATCCGTATCGAACGTGCCGCGCACCTGCGCCACATGGTCGCCCGGTAGCGCCGGTAGCGCATAGAGCCGTGTCCGTTCGTCCAGCCAGCGTTTTGTGAACAGGAAGAGACTATCACCCAAAGCGACCATGGCTTCGCAGTCGAAGTTGGTCGCGTTCGGTGCAGGTGTGAAGTCGGTCTGGTCCGCGTAGGTGAAGCGAATGGTATCCACCGCCACTTGGGTGATCCCCTCATCCTCCAAGGCCGAACGCGGAATGCGATAGACACGCAGGTTGGTGCGCGCACCCGCATTGTTACCGAAGTCGCCGATGTAGATCCACTCATCATCCGAGGCGATGTCCTCGTAGTCCACATTGCTGGCACCGAGCAATTCCACCGTGCGGATCACGCTGCCATCGCTTGGATCAACTTCATACACGGCCGCAGGATTACCGCTGTCCAGGATCGTCCAGACATGGTTCTGCAGCACCAGCAAGCCGCTGGTCTCGTCCAGTTGGGCGGGCAGTTCGGTAAGGAGATCCGGTTCCAGCATTTGTCCCATCACGGACCATGGCAGGAACGAAAGGAGGGCAACGCAGGATCTCACGGTGTGAAAATGGGTAAGTCCGGCCAATAGCACACACCTAAGAGGCGCATCCTTTCAACAATGCTGCCTGTGACGATCCGTTCCAATACCGGCGAACGGCGGCTTTCGGCGAAGGCCCGCCAAATACCTTCGCCCAGCCCATCATCTCGGGAGGGGAACACATGCACCGATCGATCCTGTTCACGGCCGCCGCTCTTCAGTGCATCGCGTTGCAAGCACAACTGGGTGCTGTCCAAACGAAGTACACGAAGGAGGATTCCTTGCGCGGCTCCATTGGGCCTTACCGCGCTTGGTGGGATGTGGTCCAATATGATGTGAGCGTCCGACCGAACTATGAGGAACGTTCGATCACGGGATCGACCACCATCGCCTTCGATGCGGTGGCTGATGGTCAACGTATGCAGATCGACTTCCAACAGCCGCTCGTGATGGACAAGGTCATGACCGAAGTGGTGGTCTACGAAAATGGTTCCCTGGTGGTGAAGGATCAAAGTGTGCCCTTCACACACGAAGACAACGTGGTATGGGTCGATCTCCCGTCGCCCATGGTGAAAGGAAATGCCTCCACAATCACGTTCCACTACCACGGCGTGCCGCGCGCGGCCGTACGCCCACCATGGGATGGCGGCTGGATCTGGAAGAAGGACAGCAAGGGCAACCCATGGATGAGCGTGGCCTGCCAGGGACTTGGTGCGAGCGTTTGGTATCCCTGCAAGGACCACCAGAGCGACGAACCCGATCGTGGGGCATCGCTGCACATCACCGTACCGGACAGCTTGGTAGCCGTAGGAAATGGCCGCCTGCGCAGCACCGTGAAGAATGACGATGGGACCAGCACTTGGAACTGGATGGTGATCAACCCGATCAATACGTACAACCTCGTTCCGTACATCGGCAAGTACGCGCACTGGAGCGAAGTGTTCGATGGCGCAGCAGGCAAATTGGACTGCGATCACTGGGTGCTCGCCCATAACGAGGCGAAGGCGCGCGAGCAGTTCAAGCAAGTTGCTCCGATGCTGGAGTGCTTCGAAGAATGGTTCGGACCGTTCCCCTTTTATGAGGATGGCTACAAACTGGTGGAAGCGCCGCACCTAGGCATGGAACACCAAAGCGCCATCGCATACGGCAACGGCTACCAGAACGGATACCTCGGCACGGACCGCAGCGGTTCGGGCCGGGGCATGTCGTGGGACTACATCATCATCCACGAGAGCGCGCACGAGTGGTTCGGCAACAGCATCACCACGGGCGACATTGCCGACATGTGGTTCCACGAAGGCTTCGCCTGCTACAGCGAGACGGTCTACACCGAATGCCAACAGGGCAAAGAAGCGGGTGAGGATTATGTGGTGGGCCTGCGCCCGGCGATCCGGAACGACAGGCCGATGATCGGTCCGTACGGTGTGAACGAGGAGGGCAGTGGCGACATGTACACCAAGGGCGCGAACCTGATCCACATGATCCGGCACATCGTGGGCGACAGTACCTTCAAGGTGATGCTGCTGGAGATGAACAAGCGCTTCTACCGCAAGACAGTGACGAGCGCGGAGATCGAGGACTTCATGATCAACTTCAACGAGCGAACCAACCGGCTGCTGAACGAAAGCATCTTCGAACAGTACCTAAGGACGACGCAGGTGCCCACGTTGGAGTGGGGTGTCTACAAGAAGAAGCTCTGGATGAGATGGGGCAATTGCGTGAACGGCTTCGCGCTTCCAATGAACATCACGATCGGTGAGCAGGAATGGGAAGTGAGGGTATGGGGCGAGTACCACGTGGTACGGGAAGGCGTCCGGGGCAACGTGGAGGTCGAAGTGGACCGTAACTGGTACGTGTCGTCCCAACGGAAGACCAAGAAGGAGGTGAAAGCAGCAAACCCCAAACAATACAGGACCATCGGCGTACCGCCATTCTAAGAACACAATGACACGGACCTCCCACCTCGCCCTCCTCACTTCCGGCGGCGATGCGCCCGGCATGAACGCCCCGCCGTTGCTGGTGTTTGCGTAGGTTCGCAATTCTCCAACAGCCTGTTGGAGAATTGATCCGGCGCCATGCCGAACATCGTTCGCACCAAGGATTACCGGACCGTCCTCAACGAGTTGAAGGAGCGCATCGAGCGCGCCCGCCTCAATGTGGCGCGCTCCGTCAACAAGGACCTCATCGCCTTGTACATCGATATCGGCAAGCGCATTCTGGAGAAACAACAAGCGCTGGGCTGGGGCCGGGGCGTGATCGAAACGCTCTCGCAGGACCTGCTCGCTGCCTATCCCGGAGCACAAGGCTTCAGCCCGCAGAACCTCTGGCTCATGCGCCAGTTCGTGATGGAATACACCGACCTGCCAAAACTCCAACAGCTTGTTGGAGAATTGCCGTGGGGCCATAACGTGCTCATCATGCAGAAGGTGAAACAGCCCGAAGCGCGGGCGTTCTACCTGCGTGCATCAGCGCACGCCGGTTGGAGCCGCAACATCCTGCTCAACCAGATCAAGGCACGTGCCTACCAACGCTCACTGAAGGATGGGAAGAGCAGCAACTTCAACCGCTCGCTTCCGAAACAACTGGCCCAGCAGGCGGAAGCGATGCTCAAGAGCTCCTACGATCTCGGCTTCATCGGACTATCGCGAGCGCACAACGAGCGCGTCCTCGAGGACAAGCTCATCGAACAGGTGCAGCGCTTCATCCTGGAACTGGGCTACGGCTTCTGCTTCGTTGGGCGACAGCACCGCTTGACGCTGGGTCGCAAGGAGTATTTCATCGACCTGCTCTTCTACCACCGCTTCCTTCACGCTTTGGTTGCCGTTGAACTGAAAGTGGGAGCCTTCGAGCCGGAACACGCGGGGAAAATGGACTTCTACCTGAACCTGTTGAACGACAAGGAACGCGCGCCCACAGACAACCCTTCCATCGGTATCATCCTTTGTGCGGAACGGGACGGACTGGAGGTGGAATACTCCCTCCGTTCCAAATCGAATCCGATCGGCGTTGCCGGTTATTCCTTCACGCGCAAACTGCCGAAAGAACTGGCCGGCAAGCTGCCCACAGCCAAACAACTGGAGGCCGCCTTGCGCATGGATCAGCCAACGAGATCGAAACGGAAACGACCATGATCACCCACCTCGCCCTCCTCACTTCCGGCGGCGATGCGCCCGGCATGAACGCGGCCATCAGGGCGGTCGTTCGCACGGCGCATTTCCATGGCATCAAGGCAACGGGCATCATGGACGGCTACGACGGGCTCGTGAAGGGCAACTTCATCGAGCTCGGCCCACGCGATATGCGGAACATCGTGCAGCGTGGCGGCACCATGTTGCGCAGCGCGCGCAGCGAATCGTTCAGGACCGTCGAAGGCCGGGCGACCGCCGCGAAGAACCTCCGCGATGCGGGCATTGATGCATTGATCTGCATCGGCGGCGGTGGAACACAGGCCGGTGCGCACCAGCTCTCCACTGAGCAAGGTGTGAAGCTCATTGGCGTCGCTAGCACCATAGACAACGATCTGGGCGGCAGCGATCGGACCATTGGCTTCGATACGGCGTGCAATACGGCATTGGAAGCCATGGACCGCCTGCGCGATACGGCAGCGAGCTACGGCCGCATCTTCTTCGTGGAAGTGATGGGCCGCGATACGGGATTCATCGCCATGCACACGGGAATTGCCGCAGGTGCGGAATACGTCATGGTGCCTGAGCGCCGCGAGAACGTGAACGAGTTGGTGAGCGTGCTGGAGAACCGCTCCAAGGAGAAGGGCAGTTGCATCGTGGTAGTGGCCGAGGGCGACGAAGAGGGCGGTGCGTTCAAGCTGGCAGCGGAGGTGGGAAAACGGTGCCCACAATTCGACATCCGCGTGAGCGTGCTGGGGCATTTGCAACGCGGCGGAAGTCCGACGATGGCCGACCGCCTGCTCGCTGCACGGTTGGGCGCTGCTGCCGTGGAAGGCCTGATCGCCGGCAAGCACAGCTGCGTGGTGGGCATCGTGCAAGGAGCTATCACCTTCACCCCGCACGCAAAGGCGATCGCGGAGAAGAAGATGATCGAGCCGGACCTCATGCGCCTGCTGACGATGCTGGCTGTGTAAGTTCGTGGTCCCGCTATTTCGGGATGCAGCACATGCCTCGTCACCTCCTCTCCTTCCTTGTCGCCTCAAGCATTGGCTCGCAAGCAGCCGCCGCCACTTTCACGATCGCACACTTCGGCACACCACCCGATGCACAAGTCGCGATCCAGCATGCTGCGGATATCTGGGGAAGCATCCTCGTGAGCGATGTGCCCATCAAGGTGAGCGTGAGTTGGACAGCGCTTGGCACTGCCGCGCTTGGTGTCACCTTCCCGAACGGTCGCAAGGATTTCTTGAACGCTCCGGAGTCCGCAACATGGTATGCGACGGCGCTTGCCAATAGCATTGCCGGGGAGGAGTTGAACCCGGGCGAGGACGACATCAACGTGTACCTGAACAGCGGCACGAACTGGTACCTCGGACTGGATGGCAACACACCAGCAGGTCAATACGATCTCGTGAGCATCGCGCTGCATGAGCTCGGGCATGGCCTCGGCTTCGTGGGGCTCGCGAAGAAAGTGGGCAACGAAGGCTCCCTTGGCTTGCTTCTGGCCAGTGACTTCGCGCCCTTGATCACCACCTTCCCCTGGCCTGATCAGGACACGTTGCCCGGCATCTTCGATCGTTTCCTTACCAATACCGTTAGCGGCGAGTTGATCTCCTTGCAGAATCCGGGAACGATCCTGGGCACAGCGCTCACCAGCAATCAGGTGTACTTCAACGGTGCGTATGCCATGGCCGCCAACGGTGGTTCTTCGGTACGCATCTACGCGCCATCCGTGTTCGCCTTGGGAAGTAGTTGTGTCCACCTGAACGAGGCTACCTATCCGCCGGGTAACCCGAACGAGCTGATGACGCCCTTCAGTTCCGCAGGTGATGCCAGCCATTGGCCGGGTCCGATCGGACTCGCGATCATGCGTGATATCGGCTGGACCCTTTCTCCCGGTGTAGGAGTGGAAGAAATGAGCATCGATCGCGAGATAACGGTGTTCCCGAACCCGGTCTCCTGTGAACTCACCCTGCGCATGGATCCGCGCGATCCCGTGCAAACGATCTCCATCACCGATATCAGCGGACGTGTTGTCCTGTCCGTGAGCGGGCAACACAGGCTGGATGTGACCGCCCTGGATGCAGGCACCTACGTGGTCATGAGCCTCGGGGCACGTCCAGTGCGTTTCGTGAAACAGTAGTAGACCGCAGCCACGCGGCGTTTCCCCTATTTTAGCGGACCATGTCGCCCCGCCCCCTGTTCGCGATCCTCCCCTTGCTCGTGCTGGTGGGTTGTTCCACCCATAAATACACGGCAGCCAGCCATCCCAATGGCAAACCCGAAGTGGTCGTTTACATGAAGGGGAACGGAGAGGATGCCGTGAAGGTGATGGAGAAGGTGTACTACCCCAACGGACGTCTTGAATACGTGGGGCGCTTCGAGAACGGTGTGGAGCATGGGGAATGGATGTACTACTACGAGACCGGCGTGAAGAAGTACGTGGAGAGTTGGGAGAACGGTGTGGAGCATGGCATCCACTACGACTACAGCCCCGATGGCCAGGTGTACCGCGAATTGCATTATGACCACGGCCGCCTCGTGAAAGAGGTGGACCTGACCAAGACGAAGTAGCGTCCATCCCCTTGCACTGGAACCGATTCCCCGGTCGCTTCTCGATCATCGTTCTAGTCGTCGCGCTGATCCTGGTGGTTCTGGAGGTGATCAACGGCCGCTTCTGGCTGAACGACTTCCGTGTTTACCACGAAGCCGCCAATGCCTTGCTCGGCGGCGAAGAACTCTATGGGGTAGCGCACGGGCTCGATTCCGGATACTTCAAGTACGCGCCTTTCATGGCCATGCTCTGCGTGCCGCTCGCTATACTGCCATTCTCCATCGCCGCAGGTATCCAATACGCGCTCATCGTTTGCGCCTTCATTGGTTCGGCGTTGCTGGCTGATCGGCTAGTTCGCACGCATGTGTTCGGGGAAGAGCGCAACCTATACCCCCCTCTTCCTTACGTTCCTCATCGTGGTGGTGCACCTGCATCGAGAACTGCACTTGGGGAACATCAACGTACTGCTCGTTTGGTTGCTGCTGTTCGGGCTGGATCGTTTGTTGAGCGGCAGAACAAGCGCAGCTGGTTTGATGATAGGGCTTGCGATCCTGGCTGGCCGCACTTCGTGGTCCTCCTGCCACTACTGCTCATGCGTGGGCACACGAAAGCGATCTGGTCTGTGCTCAGCACCGTGCTTGCGGGACTTCTGCTCCCGACCCTCTTCCTCGGATACAGCGCTTCCGTCACCACGCATCGCGAATGGCTCGAAGAAATGGCCAAGCACAATGCATCCCTGATCTACGCCGGTGGCGAAGCGTACAACAATGTGGACACGGTGTATTCCTTCCTGCATCGCGCAGTGCTGAAATACTTCATTGCAACACCAAGCACCATCGAAGCAGTCGTGATCCTTGGAGGTATCGTGGTCATCATCGGTGCTTTGGTGGCTTGGAACCTGAAGCGCGAACGCGCGCGCGGTGGCTCTCCAGGCCACGGGTGATCGAGTACTTCCTCTTGCTCGCCTTGGTGCCCAGCATCACGCTCACGGATACCAACCACTTCCTCTTCAGCATGCCGCTGGTGATGCTATTGGCGCACCACTTGGCACCCCGTACCGATCCGAAATGGCTCGTCGTCCTGGCAGTTCCCGTTCTCCTCGCCTACGGTGGCAACTGGGCTGATGCCCTGGGCGGTCTCTCCGACCGTATGGTCCATTATGGCGTGCTCGGCATTGCGAACCTCGGCCTGATCGTCTTGGGCGTGTTCCTGCTGCTCCGCCGATCGAACCTTTCCGCTGACAAGGCGTCCTTTTGAAGATCCTCATCGCATGCGTTCGATCCTTACCCTATGCACTCCATGCTTCCTCGGAAGCATGTTCGCACAGAACACCTACTTCCCCCCAGCAACCGGTAACACGTGGGAAACCGTGGATCCAGCCTCATTGGGCTGGTGTACGGATTCGATCGCGCCCTTGCTGGAGTTCGTGGAAGCGAACAACAGCAAGGCCTTCATCGTGCTGAAGGACGGGCGGATCGCGATCGAGCACCTTTGTGGGCACCTTCACACAGGACAGCGCGTGGTATTGGGCCAGTGCTGGCAAGTCGCTGACCGCCTTTCTTGTGGGTGTTGCACAAAGCCGATGGCCTGCTGGACATCAACGACCCCAGCAGCGACCATCTGGGATCGGATGGACCAGTTGCTCGCCCGCGCAGGAAGCAGCGATCACCGTGCGCAACCAACTCACGATGACCACCGGGTTGGATGATGGCGTGGCCAATGTCGACTGCACCGACCCTGCCTGCTTGCAATATTCTGGCCGATCCGGGCACGCGGTGGTCCTACCACAACGCACCCTACACCAAATTGGACGGAGTGCTCGAATCCGCCACCGGCCAAACGCTGAACGGCTACGTGTACAGCACCTTGACGCCTACCACCGGCATCTCCGGACTATATCTGCCATCGAATACAACAACGTTTTCTTCAGTACTCCACGGAGTATGGCACGCTTCGGGTTGCTGGCACTTAACCGGGGCGTGTGGAACGGGACCGACATCCTGGGCGACGACAATTACTTCGAAGCGATGACCACGCCCTCGCAAGCCCTCAACGAGAGCTACGGTTACCTGTGGTGGCTGAACGGACAAGCGACCGCGATGGTACCCGGCCTCTGGTCGTCTTCCCAGGCCCACTGCTCCCGAACGAACCACTGGATGCCTTCAACGCGCTCGGCAAGAACGGCCAACAGATCAATGTGGTGCCATCGCAAGGTCTTGTGGTCGTGCGCATGGGAAACTCGCCCGGCACCGGTGCAGCCGTCGCCATCCAGTTCGCTGATGAGCTATGGGCGCATTTGAACAATGTGTTCTGTACCACTACCGCTGTCGATGGCGCATCATCAACTTCAACCGCTCTTCCCTACCCTGTTCCCGCCTCCGATCGGTTGGTGGTGCCCGGAGCAACAGGCGAAGCCATGGTTTCGTGCTTGGATGGGCGGAACTTGAACGTACGGATCGAGGGTGGCACGCTCGATACCAGTGCCCCGCCAATGGCACCTACCTGCTTCAATACGTGGACGAAAAAGGTGCGCCTGTGTCGAGGCGCTTCCAGGTCCTTCGCTAGGCGAACTGCTGCATGCTGACCGCGATGATGCGGCAGCATTCCATCAGTTGCTCTTCGGTGATCACCAAGGGCGGGCGAAGCGGATGATGTCGCCGTGCGTTGGCTTGGCAAGTAGGCCATTGTCACGCAGGAGCAGGCAGAGTTCCCATGCGGTCTTCGGCGACCCATCCGACGCGACCCTCGCTGTCGCCCACCGCGTTCAACAAGCCCTTTCCGCGTACGAGCTTCACGAAGTCGTAACGATCGACGAGCTTCTGCATCTCTGCACGGAAAGATCCCCCCAGACGATCGGAGTTGGCCACAAGCGCTTCATCCTTCACCACGGCTAGCGCCTCCATGGCGATGCGGGCGCCCATCGGTTGCCACCATACGTACTGCCATGCGTACCGGGAGTGAACACTCCCATCACTTCGTCGCTGGCGAGCACAGCACTAACCGGGTACATACCACCGCTCAGGGCCTTCGCGAGAATGACCGCATCCGGGCGCTTCGCTGGATCACGCTCTTCATCCGGCACGCTGCAAAGCATGCGACCCGTTCGTGCGATCCCGGTCTGTATCTCATCGGCGATGAACAGCACATTGCGCGACTTGCACGTGGTGATCGCCTTCGCGATGTAGTCATCCGCAGGCGTGTACACCCCGCGCTCCCCTTGGATGGGTTCGACCAGGAAGGCGCACACGTTCGGATCGGACAACGCCTTCTCGAGCGCCGGGATATCATCGTAGGGGATGACCAAAACCAGGCGTGAAAGGCCCGAACCCCCTTGGCTCTCAGGATCGGTGCTCATGCTCACGATGCTGATCGTACGGCCGTGGAAGTTGCCGTCGCACACGATGATCTTCGCCTGTCCGGCCGGGACACCCTTTTTCTCGTAGCCCCATTTCCGCGCCATCTTCAGCGCGGTCTCAACGGCTTCCGCCCCCGTGTTCATCGGCAGCATTTTGTCGTAGCCGAAGAGTTCGCACACGGTCTTCTCGTACTCCCCCAGCACACTGTTGTAGAACGCACGAGAGAGGCGTCATGCGCGGCCTGCTCTTGCATGACCGCGACCAATCGAGGATGACAAGGCCTTGGTTCACCGCGCTATATGCACTGAGAAAATCGTAGTAGCGCTTGCCATCCACGTCCCAAACGAACGCCTTTGCCGCTATCGAGCACCACGGGCAGCGGGTGATAATTGTGCGCACCGAACCGATCCTCCAATTCGATGGCGTGCTGGCTCTTGGTACGGGTTTGTGTGAGTTGCGGCATCGTGGTGGCCTTGCGAGGGGCCGCTAAAATAGGAGCTTGTGGAGGGCGGATCCGTTCGCACTGAACTTCTTCGCTGGTATTGATGACCGTTTCCATCTCGAACACATGGCGAAGGATCACTGCGTCCCGGTCGGTGAGCGGCACATGACGACGTTCCATCACTCGGCGCGCGGTGGTGAGTGCCGTTCGATATCATATACCTCCAAACCATCGGCACCACCCATGCGAACCCGGGAATATGCTTCAGGTGGGGAAGCCGCCTCGAACACATTGGCACCTACACCTACCACCGTCCCCGTATTGAACATGGTATTGATACCGCTCTTGGCATGGTCCCCCCACGATCAGACCACAGAACTGCAGACCAGTATCCACTTGGTCGTTCGCGCCACAACTGAAGACCTTCACGTCACCGTAGGTGTTCTTCAGGTTGCTATTGTTCGTGTCAGCCCCCAGATTGCACCACTCTCCTATCACGCTATTCCCGAGGAAACCGTCGTGGCCCTTGTTGCTGAAGCCAAGGAGCACGCTGTTGTTCACTTCGCCGCCAACACGGCATTCGGTCCGAAGGATGGTCCGCAGATCTTGAACCCATTTTAAGTTGGGCATGATGCGCCCAGCGCGAAAGGTCCACGATCAGGCAGCCTTCCATCACCTCCGCGTTCTTCCGATGTAAATGGGCCCGTTCTTGGTGTTGAGCACACAGGCCTCCACAACCGCGCCCTCCTCCAGGAAATATCGGGTTGGGATGCGCCCACTGCTGTATTGAGCGAGGCTCAGCAATTGCGAACGACGTCCCTCCGTGAGCGACTGGAAGTCGTGTTCGATCGCTTTACCGCAATGCTGGAACAACCGCGACGGTCGGTCGAAGCGGTTCACCTCCCAGGAGAAATACACTTGCTTCGAATACAACGGTGGAGCGGCCCAATCGACCTCGGTCGGTGCTGCCTGACCTTGAACACCGAAGGCCAGCGACCGCCCGTCCTGCACGAGCACCTCACCCGCGCGAAGGTCCATCACCGCAGCGACCAGGTCATCCGTGGGGAAGAGCGAGGCGTTCACCTCGAGATCGGCGGGCTCGGTGGGAAGTGGAAAAGCCCGGCTGAGATAAGCTTCCGTTCGATAGCCCACCGCAAGCCCGCTCCGCATATACCAGCCTTCCGAAAGTCGAAGGATCCCCGACCGCAACTGGCCAACCGGCCGCGTGAAGGTGAGCGGCAGGAGGTGTTTGTGCAGACCGGCGTCGGACAGGATGATCGACATGCACGCGAAGGTATCGGAGTAGTTGTCAGGGTGAGCCTGTCGAACCCGGACTTCGAAGGTCACCTGTGGCCCCCTTCGACAAGCTCAGGGTGACAATTGGTGCTCGCTCAGAGTAACAACGGTGTTCGCTCAGAGCGACAACGGTGTTCACTCAGGGTTGACAGCCCATCAAAGACCAACGAGCCTGCAGATCCAGTAGGTGATGCCCGCAAGCGCTGCGCTCACGGGTATCGTGAGGATCCATGCCCACAGCAGCCGCACTGTAACGCCCCAGCGTACCGCGCTCAAACGTTTGGTGGCACCCACACCCACGATAGCACCCGTGATGGTGTGCGTGGTGCTCAATATGATACCCCATTTGCTCGGTGAGGTAGAGCGTGGTGGCACCTGCGGTTTCCGCGCATACTCCTTCCAGCGGTGTCACTTTGGTGATGCGCGTACCCATGCTGGTCTTCACGATCTTCCCAACCACCGCTGAGGTTCCGATACCGATGGCGGTGTAGCAGGCCAGCGCACCCAGTTCGGCATCTCCTTGATGTCCGCGGTGTCCCCATTGGCCATCGTTGCGGCGGTGATGATACCCATGACCTTCTGGGCATCGTTGCCACCGTGCCCGATGCTGAAGGCTGCGGAACTGAGCAGCTGCAGCTTCTTGAACATGTTGGCCATGGAATGCGCGTTCGGGGTCTTCACCTTCTCCACGTACAGGTAGGTGAGGATGAAAATGAGCGCCGCCGCCATGAGCCCGATCCGGATGATCGAAAGTGTCCCGCCTTGTCCAGGGCCTTTGCCAACTTCGCTGGTCGGCGCTGTTGTCCACGTTAGCGACGAGTCCGCAGCGGTCCCTTTGCCACCTTGAGTATTGTATTTTCACCAAGTAGGGCATGGCGGCATCCACCTCTTTTGTGCGGCCTGGTAGTCCGCCATCCTCGCCGGGTCCTCCGCGGCTTCCTTCTTGAGCACATCGGCCTGTCGAACTTCTGGAGGTTCTCCTCGAACCGCCTTGCCGGGAAATGCGTGAACAGGAACCACGTGGCCACCGAGGCGATCACGATGATACCGATGCGCGTCCAAACCTTGCGCACGATGGTCACGAAGGTGATGAACATGCTGATCACCATGCCCACCAAGGGGGCGAGGAAGATGAAGAGCAATGTCTTGGTGATCTTGTCGTTCTCCACCACTTCGCCCAAGCTGAAGCCATCGGTGGTTGCGAACGCATGTGCGATGGCCGCACCCGCGAAACCTCCGATCGCATGCTGTGAACTACTGCTGGGGATACCGTACCACCACGTGAGCAGGTTCCATATGATGGCGGCGATGAGACCACTGAGTATCACCGGCAGGGTGATGAACTCGGCATGCACCGTTTTGCTGATGGTGTTCGCGACCGCGTGGTCCTTGAAGATGAAGAAGGCGACGAAATTGAAGAAGCCCGCCCACAGCACGGCCTGCAGGGGCGTGAGCACCTTGGTGCTCACCACCGTGGCGATGGAGTTCGCGCGGCGTCGTGAAAGCCATTGATGTAATCGAACACCGAGGCCAGGATAATGATGACCAGCAGAAGGGTCATGCGCTCAGGCGTACTTCAGCATGATGGATTCCATCACGTTGCTCAGTCCTCGCACTTGTCGGTGGCGAGTTCCAACATGCTGTAGATGTCGCGCATCCGGATCGGATGGATGGGATCTTTCCTCATTGGCGAAGAGGCGCTGGATGGCTTTGTCGTACCTCGTCGGCTTGGTTCTCCGTGCTGTTGATCTCCCACGACGAACTGGTTCTGCGCGTTGCTCTTGTGCATGTTGCGCAGGTTCTGCACGGCCAATGTACGATCCGGCGGCCCTCGTTCACCAAACGTGCAAGTTCGGCAGGTCTCATCAGGCTTGTTGATACCGAAAAGCTCCAGGCCCTTCTTGTGCAGCGAGGATGAAGTCGGCCCATCATCCAAGCTGGTGGCAGGCTGTGGATGTCCTCACGGTCGATCGGCGTGATGAAGTTCCGAGCAGGGTCCGTGGAAGATGGTAAGCGTAAGATCGTCGTTCGCACGCTCGGCGTCTCCAAGCGCTCCAACAATGCGTACGCTGGGAGCCCGGGCTCCGTTTTCATGTTCGCGATGGGGTCTCGCTCATCTTCAACACGTTCGCGGCCGATGCCTCGAAATGGAAAAGAACACCCGGTCGTGGGGCTTGAATATGTTGAGCAGGGAGTCGAGGGCCATGGGGGTGCGTTTTCGGCGGTCAAATGTATCCGGGCCATCTGCGCTGAACGGTTCGCGGCCTGATCCTTAACCTTGGCTTAACATACCGCTCCGGGACGCCCTTGGACGTTCCATTCCCTTCCTTCTTCAACTTCGTGCCCCAAAAGCACTTGATGACCTACGAGGTTCAATGGCTACCGACCGGTCGTTCCGCCCCAGCGCTTTCGTCATCCGCAGGCGGCAGTGACGGGCAACGTGGTCATCGGGCGTGATGTACATCGGCCCCGTAAGCGGCATTACGGGGTGGCTTGGGCGAGATCATCGTCGAAGGATGGCTGCAACGTGCAGAGAACTGCACCATCCATAGTTCCCCGGATCAAGGTGGTGCTCGAAGCCGGTGCTAACATCGGCCACGGTGCATTATCCACGGTGCACGTGGGAAGGAACTGCCTCGTAGGCATGAACGCCGTGCTCATGGACAATGTGGTGCTCGGCGAGTGCATCGTGGCACTCGCCTTCCTGCCGGCCGACAGCATATGGGAACGACGAAAAGTGATCATTAGGTAATCCTGCAGGCGATCGGACGTGAGCGATGAGATGATGCGCCTGGAAGACCGAGGCACGAAGCTCTACCAGGGATTGCCTGCGCAATTGCAGCACCACGTTGCGTGAATGCGCAGACCCTTGCGCGAAGTGGACAAAAACCGTCCGCCGATGGCAGCCGCCTATGCCACGTGGAAGCAGACCAAAAAAGGACGATACGCCCCTCGGTCCCGCCTTCATCCAGGTGAAGGATGTGCAGCATACGGTGCACTGACCGGCGTGAGGAAGACGGCCACCGCACCCAGCAAGCTGATCCGCTGTGGAAACGCATAGAAGGAAGCAAGTACGCGGCCTCGTCGCTGTGCAACGGGTCCACGGGTCCCACATCCCCGAGAGGATCGTGGACGCATTGAGGAAAGCATCCACAAAACGGAGATCGGCGAAATGCATGTAGCCCCAAACGCCGAGTGCCGAGTGTTGCAGCAGCCAGTCCGAGAGCATAGCTGAGATACACCGCAGCAAGCGCCCAGCGAAAACGCAAGGAGAAACGGAGAACGGAAGTGGGACCGGTGCTCGAACACCACGAACCAAGGTATTCGAGAGATCAACTTCCGCTCGTTAGGCCACGGATCGTGGGTACGGTGAAAGCGAACTTTAAAGCTCACGCACCTTCTAACATCAAGCCCAGACCACAATGAAAGCGCTCGGAACCATTGGATTGCTCGTGCTCTCGAACGCCATCGCGACGTTGGCGTGGTACGGGCAGCATCTTCGTTTCAAGGACTTCGAATGGAGCCGCAGCCTTGGCGGTCGCCATCATCTTCATCAGCTGGGGCATTGCGCTCTTCAGATATGCGCTGCGAAGTGCCGGCCAACCGCATGGGCCACCTCGACCACGGAGGCCCTTTCACTTTGGTGCGAGGTGGAAGGTGGTGCAGGAGGTGATCGCGCCCGGTGGTCTTCGCGGGTTTCACCTTGATCACATGGCGGAACGAGCAACTGCGCTGGAACCATGCAGCGGCGGCACTCCTATTGATCGCGGCCGTTTGGCTGGTGTTCAAGAAGTAAAGCGAACGTCAACGCCGAAGTCAGTGCGATGCCCTCGTCTCAAGCGGCCTTATCGACCGCGCTGTATGAACGTGTACCGTGTGCAAAACCATCCATGCGTTCGCTCCATCGCTAAAATAGTACTTTCACTTGCAAAGTCAGGCTGGGAACTATCCGGACAATCTGAAAGTTGCCAGGAGGCTTTAACAGGCATCACCTACAGTTAGGGCAAACTCGCGTCTATCCGTGTTGGCGAACATGATGTTCACCCAAGCACGTAGCACGGTTGGAGAAACCATGCCCTGAGCGACGCGATGCGCGAGGTGCCGCCCGAAGATCGATGAACAAGCCGGAGGGGGCCAAGTGAACAGCTTGCTTGCGACCTTACCTCCCGCGACACGGTCCCATTTTGATGCAGGGTGAAGTGGTCTGCCGGCGGGTACGACGGGTTTCGGTATGCTCGCCCAGGATGGCGCTAATAGCACCCGGGCAGTCGATGGATATCGCAGCGTTCTGCGTGGAGCATGGGCGCTGGAGTGCCGGGGCAGATGGCAGCAAGTTCACTGCGAGCACCGGAGATGGGTGCACAGAAGATGCGCAAGGCCGCCTTGAAGGAGAAGGACCAGGGCGCAGAGTTTGGGAGAACGTGGCAGGCTACCCGAAGAAGAACGAAGTGAGCGCTCCCACAGGCACCTTCAATGCACTGCGGACGGACAGCAGTTCCAGCAAAGAGATGCAGGCCTACGAGAACCACTTCCGGCTGAGACTTCCGCCCAATGCGCGACCCAGGGGGTGATCGGTGTGGTGGTCGTAGGCGGCGACAAGGTCATCGAAAACGACGTCTTCGCCACACCCGGCATGTTCCAGAACGCCTTCGAAGGCCTGCTTACCGCATGCATACAAAGGCGGCCTATCTCCAATGGGGCCGAGCCCAGCACCGTTCGCGGCGGAGGCGCAACGCTTCATCGAACGCTTTGCTCGTGGACGAGGATGG
>JADJDP010000036.1 GCA_016702645.1 Flavobacteriales bacterium | reverse complement strand
TTCCTGCCGTATCGCCAACTGCTTCATGCCCAGCGCTGCTGGCTGCGTAGTGTGCGTTGCGGCCTTCGCGCCGTCCTCCGGGTGGGAACGGAGCGGCTCCGTGAAGTTCCGGATGGGCCTTTGGGAACGCTGCACGTGCTGGCAACGAAGAAGGCCACGAACGGGAATTCACCCGCTCATTAATCTTCAACAACATGAAGACGACGTAAACAGTAAAACTGGGCCTGTCCGGCCTCACCGCAACGGCCCTGGTGGAAAGGGGACGGAACCATGTGACCATGATGACCGGCAGCCTGATCTATACCACGCCTGTGCCGGCACTGGCCACCATTACCGCCGCATGCGATCGCCTTGGATGCGGCGAACCAAGCGGTGCTCTTCAACGGCGGCAAGGCGGCCTACGATGAGCGCAACGAGGCGGATCGCGAACTGCGCGACCTGATCAAGGAGCTCGCTGGCTACGTGCAGGCCGTGAGCAAGGGCGATAAGTCCCAGGGTGCGCGATGGTGCCGGGTTCGATGTGGTGGAACCGGGCGAGCCCATCGGCGAGCTCGATCCACCGCAGGCCTTGGGCAACCGCCTCACCACCATGAAAGGCCGTGTGGCCCTGGATTGGGAGCGGGTGTACGGTGCCAAGATGTACCAGGTGTACATGAGCACCAGCAACGACCCGTTCAAATGGGAGCTCGTGGCCGTTACCACCAAGAGCCGCTTGAACGTGGACAGCCTGCAGCCGGGCACCTTCTACTGGTTCTCCGTGAGTGCCGTGGGCACTGCCGGTACCAGCAGCAAGAGCGATCCCGCGCAGGCCATGGCGGCCTAAGGCGAACCGCGCGCCCTCGCGAGCGGGGGGCACGGTGAATTCGTCAACAACAACCCCGGCAGGCATGCCGGGGTTGTTTGCGTTCGGGCAGCACAGCGGTGGTCTGCCCTCGGCTGGTCCGGTTCCCGGTCGGCGCGCCCGGGGGGGTCTCTCCTAGTGCGGTAGACACTATCAACGCACACCCGGTGCGCATCTTTGCCGCCCCGCAATACGGGACGAACATGCGAACGATCGTTGCCGGCAATTGGAAGATGAACACCGACCGTGCGAGCGCGGAGGCCTTGGTGGATGCATTGGTAAAGGCCACCGCTCCACCTGCGCAGGTGGATGTGGTGATCGCTCCACCGTTCCCCTTCCTGGCCCTGGCCGTGGAGAAGACGCGAGGTACGCGCATCATCGTGGCTGCCCAGAATTGCCACGAAGCCGCGCACGGTGCCTATACCGGCGAGGTGAGCGCGAGCATGCTCAAGAGCATCGGTGTGCGAGCGTGCATCGTGGGGCATAGCGAGCGGCGACAGTATTTCGGGGAGAGCGATGCGGTGATCGGGCAGAAGATCGCGGCCTTGCTCGCGCAGGACATCACACCCATCTTTTGCTGCGGTGAGCGCAAGGATGAACGCGAGAGCGGTCGACATTTCGATGTGGTGACCGAGCAGTTGAAGGGTGCCTTGGGCACCTTCACCAACGAGCAATTGATGCAGGTGGTGATCGCCTATGAGCCGGTGTGGGCCATTGGTACGGGGCTCACAGCCACTGCGCAACAAGCCCAGGACATGCACGCGCACATTCGTGCATGCCTGCACACGCATGGTGGTCAGGTGGCCGCAACGGTCCCGGTCCTCTACGGCGGAAGTTGCAAGCCCGACAATGCCGAGGGACTTTTCGCCATGCCCGACGTGAACGGTGGATTGATCGGTGGCGCTTCGCTCGATGCGGGACAGTTCCTGGAGCTTATCCGCATTGCGGGAGGTGAAGAATGGAGCAGGAGCAGGGCAGGGTAAGCCACCTCCTGAGCGGCTGGTGATCGTTCCTTTGTGCCAAGGTGGAACCCTTCGACTACGCTCAGGATCGCTCCTGTCCCTGCCTACTGGTCCTTGATGTTAAAATGAATGCCATACACCCAAGTCACCTTCCTCCTGAGCCCTGCGGATCCCTGGCGCGACCTGCTCACGGTGGAACTCGGCGAGATCGGCTACGATAGCTTCGAAGACAGCTTCACCGATCCCATCGGGCCGAGCGGCGAACTGAAGGCGTACATCCGCACCGACAAGTTCGACGAGGCGGCGCTCAGCAAGTTGCTCACGTTGCGCGAGCCGCATGTGAGCGTGAATTGGACGAGCCTGGAGATCCCCGATCGCAATTGGAACGCGGAGTGGGAAAGCAGCTTCCAACCGATAGAGATAGGGCGTCACCCCGGAGACCACCGCGCGGAGCAAGGTGGATCATCCGGGGTGCGCATACGTGCTGATTTCCACGAACCGAAGCCCGGCTTCGCGCATGACCTGGTGATCACCCCGCGCATGGCCTTCGGCACGGGGCACCACGCCACTACGCGCTTGATGGTGGAAGCGATGCTCGGCATCGATCTGAAGGACAAGACCGTGTGCGACCTCGGTTGCGGTACGGGCGTGCTCGCCATCCTCGCTGAGCGTATGGGGGCGAAGGCGGTGCGTGCCATCGACATCGACCCGGGCGCGGTGGACAATGCTCGGGAGAACTTGGTGCGGAACGGTTGTCATGTCACCACTGTGGAAAAGGGCGATGCCAGCACCCTGAAGGGCCTTTCGTTCGACGCTATTTTGGCCAACATCGAACGCAACATCCTGCTCGACGCCATGCCGTTGCTGTCCAACGCGCTTTCTGCCGGTGGTGCCCTCTTCTTGAGCGGCTTCATTCCAGCGGATCGCCATTTGTTGGCGGCACGTGCACAGGAACACGGCTTGGTACTTGCCGAGCAATTACAGGAAGGGGAATGGGCCTTGTTGGGCTGCAGGAAACCATGAACGAGAACCACGCACGGGCAGGCGCGCGGGCTACCAGCCACGAGCCACGAGCCACGAGCTCGATCCTTGTTGGCGAGAAGTACTCGTCCTCGAGCCGGATCACGCTCGTGGCTCGTGGCTGGAAGCTCGTGGCCTTCTTCCTCCTTTTCCTTCCTGCAATTTCTGTTCACGCCCAGCAAAAACCCTTCTCCAGCGATCAGGCCCTCTTCCTCCAAGAGATGACCGACTTCTTGGTGGCGGCGGACAAGAAGGAGGGGCGCCCCTTCATGGAGGAGGTGTTCGCACCCATCTGGAACGGTACCTACTACAGTCCGCAGCAACGTGTGCGTGTGGCCGAGGTGGCCAACTACATGCTGAAGAAACGCTTCGAGGCATTCCCTCGTTCCGTGATTACCTCGCTGCAGTGGCCGCATTTCCGAGTACCGGCCGTGGTGCGGCGGAATTCGATGCGTGGATGCAAGGCATGGACAAGTTGGTCCAGAGCGGCCGCAAGAACTACGTGGCGGCCTTCATCACCACCTGCGCGGGTTTGTTCAAGGACAACACGTTGTTGAAGAGCCCGAGCACCACGTGGCGCAGCCGCAGCAATGCGTTCACGTTCACGTTCGACAGCATTCCGAAGATCGTCTTCGCGAAGACGGACCTTGTCTGTACGGCCAAGGGCGATAGCGCGGTGATCCTTGGCACCAGCGGTACCTACTACCCCACGATGGAGTTGTGGAAGGGAACGGGAGGGAAGGTGACCTGGGAACGCGCGGGGTTGAAACCGACCGCCACGTTCGCCGAGTGGGACCATGCTTATCAGGTGTCCATGAAAAGCGCGGCCTTCCAGGTGGACACCGTGCAGTTCAACGATCCGTACTTCGAGCGCACGCTCCTGGGCGCGGTGAGCGACAAATTGCTCGCGAACGTGGACGAGGACAATGCGAGCTATCCACGCTTCGAGAGCTACGACCGCCGGATGAAGATCAAGAACATCGTGGACGGGATCGATTTCGAAGGTGGTTTCAGCATGCAGGGGGCCAAATTGCAGGGATATGGAACGAAGGAGGAACCGGCCTACCTCACCTTCTACCGGGATGGTCGTCCGTTCATCGTCACCTACGGTACGCGCTACAGCATCGAACCGGAACGCATCACCAGTGATGATGTCGCCATCCGTGTGATGTTGGAGAAGGACTCGCTCTATCACCAGAGCACGAGTTTGCGTTTCCTGCGCGACAGGAAGTTGCTCTCCGTGATCAAGAAGGACGAGGGCTTGGGCAAATCGCCCTTCTACAACACCTACCACCAGTTGGACATGTACTTCGAGGTGCTCACCTGGAAGCAGGGCGATCCGCTGGTGCAACTGGGCAACCTCAGCGGCAGTTCGCAGAACAAGGCCAGCTTCGAGAGCTTCGCCTATTTCCGCGACAAGCGATACCGCGGCATGCAGGGCATCGACAACATCCATCCGCTTTCGCGCCTGAACGAATACAGCAAGCAGAGCGGCGGCATTTTCACGGCCCTGGACTTCGCCAGCTTCAGCCGCATGCAGAAGCAGAACGTGGTGCCCTTGCTCATCGATATGGCGAACAAAGGCTACCTCAACTACGATCCGGAAACGGAAGTGGTGGAAGTACTTCCCCGCCTGCGCCAGCACATCCTGAACAGCGCGGGGAAATTGGATTACGATGCCATCCAGTTCAACAGCACGGTGGACGATGACGTGAACGCAACGCTGAACCTGCTCAACTACGACCTCGCGATGCGCGGTGTGGCCAGCATCCTCATGAGCGATTCGCAGGATGTGCGGATCTACCCTGCGGAGAAGACCATCACCATCAAGAAGAACCGCGACTTCACCTTCGGCGGGAGCGTAAAGGCCGGTCGCTTGCAGTACTACGGCAAGGAGTACTACTTCCACTACGATCCCTTCGTCATCGACCTGCTCAACGTGGACAGCGTGTCGTTCATGGCCACGAGCTTCGAGAAGAACGACGAGGGGGAGAACACCCTGGTGGGGGTGAAGAACGTATTGGAGCAGGTCACCGGAACGTTGGAGATCGACGCACCGAGCAACAAGAGCGGTCTGTTGCAGAAGGACTATCCGCAGTTCCCGAAGTTCAACAGCAGCAAGGAGAGCTTCGTGTTCTACGATCGCCGTGCGATCCAACGGGGCGTGTACGGTCGGGACAAGTTCTATTACCGAAGCGATCCCTTCCAGATCGATTCGCTGGACAACTTCACGAACGACGGCCTCACCTTCAGCGGCACGTTGGTGTCGGCGGGCATCTTCCCGGACATCAAAGAGCCGCTGCGCTTACAGCCGGACTATGCGCTCGGCTTCGTGCGCAGCACCGGCGACGCGGGTATGCCGCTCTATGGTCGCAAGGCCACCTTCACCAGCAACATCACGCTCAACAACCGTGGCTTGCAAGGCAGCGGCAAACTGGACTACCTCACCACCTCGCTCACTTCGAAGCAACTGGTCTTCATGCCCGACAGCACCTTGGGCCGCGCCGATACGCTCACCAACCTCGCGAGCACCAAACCCACCAAGGTGCCGCACATCGAGGCATCGGCGGTCTTCGCGCGCTTGGTGCCCGCCCAGGACGTCTTGCACGTGGAGAAGTTGAAGAAGCCCATGGTCATGTACGATGACCAAGCGCTCCTGCACGGCAGCACCGACCTCACACCGCAGGGCATGACGGGGGCCGGGCTCATGGACTTCCGCAACGCGACCTTGAAGTCGAAGCTCTTCCAGTTCCAGACCATGCAGGCGCATGCGGACACCTCGGACTTCCGGCTCACCGAGGGAGATACGGCGAGCATCGCCTTCCGCACGGACAATGTGAACGCGACCATCAAGCTCGACGAACGAGTGGGCGAATTCGTGAGCAACGGCAGCGAAACGAAGGTGGAGTTCCCGGTGAACCAGTACATCTGCTTCATGGACCGCTTCAAGTGGTTCATGGACCAGGGCGATATCGAACTCAAGAGCGATCGCACCGCTGCCGAAGGATCGGAGGACCTGCAATTATCGGGTTCCAACTTCATCAGCATTCGACCGGACCAGGACTCGCTCAGCTTCATGGCACCCAAGGCGCGCTACGACCTCAAGAAGCACCTGATCACGGCCAACGATGTGCAGTACATCCAGGTCGCCGATGCATTGATCACGCCCGACAGTATGCGCGTGCGCATCAGGAGGAACGCGGAAATGGACCCGTTGGTGAACACGGTGATCACGGCGAACTATGTCACCAAGTTCCACCGCATCTACAACGCAACGGCCAACATCAAGGCCAAACGCAACTACACCGCTTCGGGTACCATCGATTACGTGGACGAGAACAACCGTGCGCTGCCGATCAACTTGTTCAGCATCGGGGTGGACACCGCCTTCCAGACGCGCGCAGTGGGCCGCATCCCCGAGGACCAGGACTTCCAACTAAGCCCCGCCTTCGACTTCTTCGGCGATATGGCGCTCACGGCGAGCATCAAGGAACTCACCTTCACAGGCAGCACCCGCATCCAGCACGGTTGCGAAGGACTTGCGCGCAACTGGATGCGCTTCACCGGAGCCGTGGACCCCAAGGAGGTCTTCATTCCGGTGAGCGATACGCTCTTCGACGACGAGGGTGCGCTCATCGGTGCAGGCATCTACCTTACGGACGAGGACCCGTTCAAGACCTACGGGACCTTCCTCAGCCGCACACGGAGCAAGGAGGATCGGCGCATCATCGCGGCGCGCGGCCTGCTCTTTTATGACAAGGGGCGCAAGGAATACGTCATCAGCAACAAGGACAAGATCCGCCAGCGCGCCCTTCCCGGCGACCTCGTGAGCCTGGCCGTGGAGAACTGCGCGGTGCTCGCCGATGGACGCATCGACTACGGCGTGGACCTCGGTCGCGTGAAGCTCACGCAGGTGGGCACCCTGCGCTACGAGACGGATGGTGAGAAGACCTTCGGCAACGGCGTGCTCATCGCCGACTTCCACTTCTTCGACAACGCGCTGGAGCGCATGGCCACGGAGATCCTGGCGTATCCCGAGCAGTCGGCGCTGGACATCGGCAAGACGTACTATGAGAAGATGATGCGCGAAGTGCTCGGCCTTGAGCGTTCGGACAAGCTCATCAGCGAACTCAGCATCAAGGGTGAGATCAAGAAGCTGCCCGATGAGCTGGTGAAGCCCCTCGTGCTCGGCGATGTGAAGATGCGCTGGGATGGTCCGGAGCAGAGCTGGGTGAGCGACGGCCTCATCGGTATTGCCACCATCCTGAAGAAACCGGTGTACCGCAACGTGAAAGGCAAGGTGCACGTGGAGCGCAAGCGCAGTGGCGATATCATGACCATCTACCTGGCGCTGGACGACCAGACCTACTGGTTCTTCCAGTACACCCGCAACTACCTCTACGCTTACAGCAGCGACCAGCAGTTCAATACCATGCTGTCCGAGTTGAAGGACGACAAACGCCAGTTGCCCACCGGCAAGGACGAGGCCCCGTACCAGTTCATCCTCACCAACAAGAAGAAGGTGGACGACTTCCGCGAACGGTTCGGGCTTTGAACAGGCTGGAAGCCGCTGGTGCAGGAGTTATCGACATCCGACACCGCAGCAACGGCCGTAGCGGGGCGTGGTGGCCGCGATAAGCGGTCCCGAACGCCAGATTCGGACAACCTGAACCATGGATTTCCCCTGGGTGTACGGCATTGCTGCAATGGTCCTGGCCTACCTGTGCGGCAGCATTCCTACCAGCGTTTGGTGGGGCAAAGCCTTTTTCAAGGTGGACGTGCGCGAGCATGGCAGCAAGAACGCCGGTGCCACCAACACTTTCCGGGTGCTCGGTCCAAAGGCCGGGGTGCCCGTGCTGTTGATCGATATCCTCAAAGGCTTCGTCCCGGTGCGCATCCTGCCGAACTTCAGTGAGTTGCAGGTGGACAAAGGGCCGTGGATGTGGCTGCGTGTGGCCCTTGTGATCGCGGCCGTGCTCGGCCATCTCTATCCGGTGTTCGCCAACTTCAAGGGTGGCAAAGGCGTGGCCACCTCCCTCGGTGGTGTGCTCGCCGTGCATCCCGGGGCAGCTGCGGTGTGTGTGGTGGTGTTCGCCATCGTCTTCTGGCTTTCCCGCTACGTATCGCTCGGCTCGCTCTCCGCGGCCGTGGCCTTCCCGCTGGCGGTGGTGCTCATTTACCAGGAGATCAGCGCCGTCAAGATCGGGTTCGCCATTGGGCTGTGCATCATGGTGTTCTATACCCATCGAGAGAACATAGGCCGCTTGTGGCGCGGACAGGAGAACCGCATGAGCCTTGCCGGTAGGAGCGGCGGTCCCCATGGAACCTAGGGAGCTCAATTCCGGTACAAGCGCCCACTCTCGGACCATGACCCGCTTTGCGGTCATATTTATCGGTGCGCTCTTCCCACTCCTGGCCCTCGGGCAGGGTGGCGATCAACAGGTGCGTACACAGGCGGATGCGCTCTTCACGGAGCAACGCTTCGCTGAAGCCTTTCCCCTTTACTCACAGCTGGTCAGCCTTACACCGGGCGATCGCGAACTCAACTACCGCTTTGGTACCTGCTTGCTCTTCGGGAGCGAGGACAAGGAACCGGCCATCGGCCACCTGAAGTTCGCCACCGAGGATCCTTCCATCGCTCCACAGGCCTGGTACTGGCTGGGTCGCGCGTACCACTTGAACTACCGCTTCAAGGAGGCGCAACAGGCCTACCAACGTTTCCTGGGCACGGGCGACAAGAAGGCCATCACGGCTTGGCCGGTGGAAGCGCTGGACAAACAGTGCCGCAACGGCGAGCAGCTCCTGAGCAACCTGAAGGAGATCACCGTGCGCAACAAGGTGGAAGTGGACGATGCGGAGTTCTTCCGCTTCTATGACCTCACGGATATCGGTGGGAAGATCGTGGTGCTTCCGGATGAGCTGCTCACGAGCATTGATAAAAAGAAGAAGGAGCGCAACCTGGTGTACCTGCCCGGTAAGGGCGGCCCCATCTACTTCAGCAGCTACGGCAGGGATGGATCGACCGGACGTGACATCTACCGCACCGAGCTGCTCCTGGACGGCACCTTCGCCACCCCGGTGAAGCTCGCTGGCTACATCAATACCGATCAGGACGAGAACTATCCGTTCATGCATCCCGATGGGAAGACCTTCTACTTCAGCAGCAAGGGTCACAACAGCATGGGTGGTTACGATGTCTTCCGCACCACCTATGACCGGGGTCTCGATGCCTTCGGTCGTCCGGAGAACATGGACTTCGCGGTGAACACCCCCGATGACGACATCATGTACATGGTGGATGGCGAGCAGAAGGAAGCCTGCTTCGCCAGCGGAAGGAACAGCCACCAGGGCATGCTCCACGTGTACCGCGTTGCAACGGTGCAACAGCCCTTGGTCATCACCGTGTTCAAGGGAACCTATGCCAGCGGCTTCGACCAGGACGATCGCCGCGCGCACATCATGGTGGAGGATGCCATCACCCGCGAACGCGTTGCGGATGTGCGTACGGACATGAACGGCAACTACGTGCTCTCCGTTCCGCGCAGCGGTTCGTTCCGCTATTCGGTGGAATGCGGGCCATCGGGTCGAACGCACACTGGCGTGGTGGACGTGCCCAAGCGCGATGGGCCGCGGGCCTTCCGCCAGGAACTCGTGCTGGAGCGCAGTGGTGATCTGGAGAAGCTGGTGATCCGCAACTATTTCGAGACGCCGCTGGAAGATGATATGGTCGCTCTGGCGCTGGACGAGATCAAACGACGCGCTCGATTGGACATCAGCACCAGCGAGCCGGTGGTGCAGGTGCCGCCGCCGGTGGAAGCTCCCAAAGGCGATGTGATGACGCGCGCGGGCTTCACCGGTGACATCGATCAAGTGGCGGCCGTGAAATTGGCGAAGGACGATGCGGCGGAATTGGAAAAGGAGGCCATGGACCTCGATGCCGAAAGCCGGGAAGCCTTCGGGATCGCCGTGGAGGCGTCGTCCGAGGCGGACCGGACCGCGGGCGAAGCCGCACGCCTGGTGCAGGAAGCGAGCGCTGCGGATGCGGCACAGCAGAACGACTTGATGGTGCAAGCGGCGCGCATGCGTCAACGGAGCCGCGAAGCGAACCTGAGGGCACGGGCCGCTTATCGCACCGGTGCGGACCTGGATGCCGCGGCCATGACGAAGCACCAGCAGGCGATCGCTGCAGCGAAGCTCGCCACCGATGTGGCCAACGCTGTTGGTGCGCAGAACGATGAAGCCACGCTGCCGCTGCTGGTGCAACTGAAGGAACGCCTGGATGTGAAAGGCAGCCCCGAGGCGGACCCGGATGTCGCCGAGACGACCCGTCGCGCAGTGGGCGACCACGCGAAGAACGTGGAGCGCGCGATGCAGGCCGCCAACGCGAAACGTGGTGAAGAGATCGAACTCACCGGTCGCGTGGAACGTCTCAAGCGCGAGCAGGAGGAAACGCGTTCACGTACGCGCAAGGACGAATTGGGCCGCGAGATCACCACCTACGAAGAACAACTTGGCCATTTGCGCAAGGAGGCACAGGATGCCTTCAGCAAAGTGACCGCCATGGAGAAGGAGACCGCCGCCCTGCGCGGACAGGCTTCGCTCACGAACCACTTGACGAAGTCGAGCGACCACGGAACAGGTACGGAACTCACACCGGCCCAGGTGCAGCAGCTTGGTACGCGCATCGCTGGAACGGATGCACGCATCAGCGAACTCCCGATCGACGAACGCTACGAAGCACAACTGGCGCTCACCCCGGCCGAAGTGGAAGCGCGCACCTTCGATTGGGACCTTGCTTCCGCGAGCACGGCAACGGGCACCGAACGGATGGCCACGGAAGCCGCCGATCGCAACACCGCGGGTGATGCGCAACAAGCGAACGCGCGCACGACCACTGTTCAGGGGTCCGGCCTGGATGAGCGCGCCACCGAAGGCGCCACCGTGGCTCAGGTGCCGACCACAACGGGTGCCGAAGAACGGCCGATCACCGCGACCGAGGAGCGCACAGCGGAAGCAGGAACCGGGTTGACACCGGTGGTCACGCAGGATGCTCCTCCGGTCGAGAGCGGTACGAATGCAGCGGCCAGCACAAGCTCCATAAGTACTTCAAGCGGGGAGGAGCGTGAGCCCACTTCCACGGATGGTGGCAACGATCGTTTCCTGTTGGAGAACCAACGCGCAGAACTGGCTCAACTCGCCGAAGCCGAGCGGAACAAGGCACGTCGCGACAGTTTGCGGACACGCATCGCCGAGATCGACGCGGCACTGGCGCAAGCCCCTGCAACGGAAGCACCGACGGGCAACGTGGACCCGACCCGCGATCCGGAGCTCACGGACACCGAAGGCGTGGACATGGCCCAGCCTGCGCTCACGTTCACCAGCGCCACCAAGGACGAGGCGATCATCGAGGAGCTCTTCGCGGACTTCGAGACGGACAAGCAGCGCGTGGACCAGTTGACGGATGCTGATGAGCGCGCATCGAGCAAGAACGGACTGGAGCTCATGCTGGCCGACAGCCTGCGCGCGGAGATGACCCGGCAGGTGGCGATCCTGCAACTAGCGCCCCAGCGTGCGGAGGAAGTCCTCCCAAGGGTGGCACGTTTGCGCGAACTGCGCGAGGCGCATATCGCGGAAGGCGAGCGCGCGTTGGCGCAACGTCGTGAGGAACTCGCGATGCTTTCGCCCACGCAGCCCATGGCACCGGCAGCCAATTCGCGTAACGCTACACGTACCGCCGATGGCAATGATCCGATCAATGATCGGTTCATCGTCGTGGATCGGTACGCCGAGAACGTCTTCGCGAGCCAGGTGGCACATCGCTCCACGGCAAAAGGAGTTGCTGACGCGGTGGCCTTCAAGGAAGCCGATGTGGCGCGCATGAGCGCGCTCTCCACCGAGATCGACTCGCTGGAGGATGTGCTTGCCGCGATGCCTGTGGGACGCGATCGCGACAAGCTGCGCAAGAACGCCGACCAGATGATCGATGAGCGATTGATCATCCGCACCGATCTGGGCCAGCGCAGCGCATTCCTCACGAAGGAGGAATGGCGCACCGCCACCGATAGCATGAAAGTGCTCGAGAAGGCCACCGCGCAGCGTGCCCTCGCTCCGGACGAGCCTCTGGTACTGATGACGCAGGGCATGCAGGCCGATGCGAAGCGCGGCATGGACCAGGCAGCGCAGATGCGCAAGTGTGCGGATCGGATCGAGGATATCGTGGAGCGTGACAACCTCTACCGTGAGGCCTATCGCACGGAGTTGGAGGCATTGCGCGAGATGGACCGTGCCGTCACGGTGCAGAACTACCTCGCCGGCAATACGCACCAGCGAGGCGAAACGCTGACCTACGAAGAGGTGGCATCGAAGGTCTTGGGCATTCCGCTCACCGCACCGGAAGAACCGATGTTGGCGAATGCGTCCAGCGTCACGAAGGCGGAAGGGGAGGAAGCACCTTCCGTTCCGATCGAGACCGGCAGGGCATCCGAAGTTCCAAGTACCGAAGAACCGGAAGTCCCCGCATCCGAAGGTGTTGTTGCAACAGGCGGTGAGGATCAAAGGACCGGTGAGCAAGTGGAAGAAGGAGTCGCTGCATCCGATGCTACCCCGACCCGGACAGCTGAGGGTGTGCGATCCAACGAGCCGTCCACGACGGAAGCCGCCATCGGTTCATCTTCCACTTCGGAAGCATCGGCTGACCCGACAACGAGCACAACCGGATCCGAGACACCGGTCGTAGGCACGGCGGCGACCGATCCATCACAAGCCGCTGCCGACCTGATACAACGTGCTGAGCAGCGTCTTGCGCCGCAGGATCGGGTTCCAGCGCGCATGTACGAGAGTTTCCTCGGTGGCGAGAGTTCGGTCATGACCTCCCCGGTGGAAGGCGCTGATGCCGATCCACAACTCCTGGACCTGCGTGCGAAACGTGCAGCAAAGGCATCGGCGGATGCACAGCAAGGATCGTTGCAGGCTGCGGATCGCGCAGCGGCGTATGCGGATAGTGCGACCACAGCGCGGAAGAAGAAGGATCGCGAGCGATTGGAGCAACTCGCCGTGCGGGAACGCACGACCTCCGATTCCTTGCGCGTAGCATCCTTGCAGATGGCGGAGGAGGCACAGAACGCCGATCGCATGATGGCCGAAGCGGAGCAGGCGCTCAAGTTCCGCGAGCGCTTGGTGAAGTTCTACTACCTCACTCCAGAGGAGCAGGCATTGGTGATGCAGAACGAGGATCGCAGCCGCTACTTCCAGGCCCGGACGCGCGCGTTGGAACAACTAGCCGCTGCGGATGATGCCGCGAGCGCAGCGCAAAGCAATCGCGAAGTGGGCACGCTGCTCCAGGAGCAGGCTCGTATGGCCGAGCGTGATGCGGCCAGCGGGCGGGTACCCGCCGCAGAAGCCGCCGAACGTGCGACCTTGCTCGATGCCCGCGCAGCCCTCTTGCTCGATCGTGCGGACTCGCTCGAGAACGTCGCCGCACGCTTGCGTGGCGCTGCTGGCATCAACGAGAACCAGGCGGGTGTGATGCTCCAAGGCATGCCGGAGGAGAAGAGCAGCGATATCATGGCCTTGGAGATGCGCACGCGCCGCACGGAATCATTGCTTGCTGAAACACGTGATCAGGCGGGTCGGACCCCTGCCGCTGCTGCCACACGGAACACGGAAGACCGTGCGACCAACACAGGTGATGTGGCGGTGCGATCGTCCGAAGTGAGCAGTGGCTCCGCCATCGCTTCCGATCCGGTCGTTCAGGGTGTTCCGCGCGAGGTGCCCGACCCCATCGCGACGCGCATGCCGGAAGTGCTCAACGCGGACATCTTCCAATTGCGCGCACCGGAGGAGCGACGCGAGGCGGCTATCCCGTTGGATGCTGCCATGCCATCGGGCATTGTTTTCAAAGTGCAGATCGGGGCCTTCCGCAAACCGGTGCCGCAGCAGACCTTCAGCGATATGAACCCGGTGATGGGTGAAACCATGGCCAACGGACTGGTGCGCTACACAGCGGGTCTGTTCACCGGCTTCGATCATGCTGCCACCGCCAAGGACCTTGTGCGCGACCGCGGATACCGTGATGCTTTCGTAGTGGCCTATCGCGATGGCAAGCGCATTCCGCTGGGCGAGGCCATGCGCGCAGAGCGTAACGAGGCCGCCGTGGCACAGCGCCCGGGAACCGAGCAACCTGTGACCACCGGAACGAGCGCGAGCACTGCGACCAGTGCGGAGGCACCCGTGGCGACGATCCAACGTCCGGTCGTGGTGCAACCTGTGGCTGTGGAACCTGACATCGCAACGGTGCTGGCGGCCTACCCACCCACAGCAGAGGAGGTGATCGGGCGATTCACACCTGCGCCCGACGCAGCGAGCTATTACAACGTGCCCGGGGCAGCGCCCGCCCGTCAGGTAGAAACCGTGCGGGGTCTTTTCTTCACCGTGCAGGTGGGTGTGTACAGCAAACCGGTTCCGCTGGGCAGGATCTTCAACATCACCCCGCTCAACAGCGAACGCACCGAGACCGCCAAGGTCCGCTACACCACCGGGATCTTCCTCGATATGGAGAAAGCCCGTGTGCGCAAGGATGAAACGGTGGCTCTTGGTGTGAAGGACGCCTTCGTTACGGCCTATCTCAACGGCAAGCGCATCCCCATGCGCGAGGCGAACGCATTGCTGGAGAAGTTCGGCCCGGCGATCTCGCCCCTTTGCGCGCCCCTGGAACAGTCACTTACTCTCCTTTACCGCATCTTCCATCGTCGCTCGCTTCAAGCCGAGCCGTAGTCGGTGCTCAGGCGTGGACAGCCTATTTTTGTCCCGTCATGCACGCCACCTACGATCCTGAGGAAGCGCTCTTGGAGGAAGTCCTCCTCGAGACCGGTCCCATCCGTGAGATCATCCTGCACAACGATGACGTGAACACCTTCGAGCATGTGATCGACTGCTTGCAGGAATTCTGCGAGCACGACCCCATACAGGCCGAACAGTGCGCTTGGATCGTGCATTACAACGGCAAGTGCAGTGTCAAGCGTGGCACCTTCGATCAACTCGAGCCGCGTTGCACTGCGTTGCAGGACCGTGGCCTTTCAGCAGACATACAATGAAAAGGAACCACATGCGAACGGCGATCGTGCTCGGCGCGATCGTCCTGATGGAAGCGTGCGCCAAGGTGCCCATCACCGGTCGTCGCCAGATGAACCTGGTGAACGAAGGCACGCTCATGGGCATGGCCACGGGCGAGTACCAGAAGTTCCTCGGGGAGAACAAGGTGCTGCCCGCGAGCGATCCGCGTTCCAAGATGGTCTCCACCATCGGCCGGAAGATCGCCGATGCCGCCACGAAGTTCCTTGCCGACAACAACGCGTCCGATCGTGTCGCGAACTTCGAATGGGAGTTCAACACGGTCGATGACCCTACCGTGAACGCTTGGTGCATGCCCGGCGGAAAAGTGGTGGTGTACACCGGGATCCTTCCGGTGACGCAGAACGAGACCGCACTCGCGGTGGTGATGGGGCACGAGATCGCGCACGCCATTGCACGCCACGGCAACGAGCGCATGAGCCAGGGTCTTGCCTTGCAACTCGGTGGTGTTGGGCTGGAAGTGGCCATGGGCCAGAACCCGAGCCAGACGGAGAACCTGCTGCTGCAGAGCTTTGGGATAGGCTCCCAACTGGGCATGCTGGCCTACAGCCGCAAGCACGAAAGCGAAGCCGACAAGATGGGCCTGGTCTTCATGGCCATGGCGGGCTATGATCCGCGCGAGGCACCCAAGTTCTGGGAACGCATGAGCGCTGGTGGGGGAGCCGCACCCCCGGAGATCCTGAGCACGCACCCGAGCGACGCAACGCGCATGCGGGACCTGGAGGCCTTCATGAACGAGGCGCTCAAGTATTACAAACCGTAGCGAGGTACTTCGCAACGATCGGGGATCGCCGCACTGGGAAGCATGTCACGCTGGGCTGATCTTCCCTCCACGATCGCGATGGTGATCAGTGCCTTGGCCCATTGGCTGAGGCCCCTGTTCAAATGGGCGTTGCGAGGGCTGGGCGTGATGGCCGCGATCATGTTGGTAGGGGCGTTCACCCGCGTGCCCTTTGATGCGCATCGCTGGCTTGGTTCCTCCGCAGGAGAGTGCAATGCACCTGCGGAGGTCATCGTCGTGCTGGGCGGTAGCGGCATGCCTTCCGGTCCGGAACTCGTGCGGCTGTACCGGGCAGCGGAATTGGCAGCGCTGTGGCCCCAAGCTCGTGTGGTAGTGATCCATCCGGGCAACCCGTCCGCATTGAATGCCATGGCCGCGGAACTGCACTTGCGGGGTGTGCAGCAGGATCGCATCACCCGCCTCAACGCTGGGAACAATACGCGGGAGCAGGCCCTGGTGTTGGACGGCCATTTCGTGAAGAAACCGTCCATCGCCCTCGTGAGCTCACCGGAGAACATGTACCGCACCGTGCTCACCTTCCGGAAGGTGCATTTCACCCAAGCCTGCGGGGTGCCCGCTTGGGACCATGCCATGTTCCACAACTTCGATTACGGCCATGGTGCGGTGGGTGGCAAGGCATGGGTACCGGACATTTCCGGCAACCCCGGCCTGCGGTACACCTTCTGGAACTACCTGAAGCTGGAGGTGACCTGCCTGCGGGAATACGTGGCCATCGGCTACTACTGGCTGAACGATTGGATCTGATCCGTTCAGGGTTTTCCCCCGATCTCTATCTTCGCCCCCGCTTTTAAGGGACCCGTAGCTCAATTGGATAGAGCACCTGACTACGGATCAGGAGGTTTGGGGTTCGACTCCCTACGGGTTCACGAAGTAGAAGGCACCGCGAGGTGCCTTCTTTCTTTTCAGCCAGCGCTGGTCAGTGCGTCGCCAGCTTCCGCACCATTTCTTGCGTCATGCTGCTGGCATCAGGGCCATAGGCGTTCACCAGGATGCCTTTCAAGCCATGCTTATCGGAGCTGATCGCGTACACGATGCTCTGGTCCTCCGGGTCGCTGTTGCCCTCGAAGCGGTGGAATTCGTCGATCTGGAAATCCGCAGGATCCAAGCTGAGGCTGCGGGCATCGCATACCAGGCAACGCTCGGCCAGCACGAGGTCATCGGTATAGCCGCGCCGCTGCAGATCGTTCACGGCCTCGGAGAGGGTGGAGTAGGCGGTCATCGCGGTAGAACGCGAAGTAAAGAACTCGGCGAACGCGTTCTCCCTTTGCTAAGGGAAGTAGTGGTTCATGAGCGTTCGGTCGATCTGCCCGCTTTGGCCATGGCAAGTGCGACAGGCGACACCTTGATCGGCGGCGGAGTTGGCAACAGTGCCATTGGAAAGGATGTAGCCCCACACCCACCCATCAGGATCGGCGGCAGGATCGCTGCTGCGCTTGAGCAACATGGCGTACCGGTTCAAGGAGTTGGCATCGTCCCACAGTTCTTTCACGATCAATGAACCTTCCGGGAAAAGCGTATCGGGCAACACCTTCCCCAGGCTATCCAATACGGTGGCAGCCTTGGCGTTGAAGCGCGTGCGGAGAAGGGCTTGCGAATGCCCCGATCCGCTACTTCTGGGCAACAGGGTATCGTTGAACTTGTACCACACCGCTGCTTCGTTCGTGCGCGCGCGTTCCAGCAGCTCCGCGTCCACGGCGATACCATCCGATTCGTGCGTGCAAGAGGTGACCAGCAGGATGGACGCGATCATGAGTTTGGTCGTCATGATCGTACGGTCGGCGAATGATCAATCACCTGACACGAAGTAGAAGTAGTAGAAGAGGATCGCGGTGCGTTCATCCACTTCATCCACCCGGCCGATGGTCCTTCCGCTTCCGTCGTACAGGTACTTTCCATCCACACGACCGATGGTCCTACCACTTCCGTCGTAGACGTACTTGCCATCCACGCGGCCGATGGTGCGCCCGCTGCCATCGTAGTAATAGTTGCCATCCACGCGACCAATGGTCTTGCCACTGCCATCGTAGATGTAGTTGCCGTCCATGCGCCCGATGGTCTTGCCGCTACCATCGTACAAGTACTTGCCGTCGATGCGGCCGATGGTCCTGCCGCTGCCATCGTAGCAATACTGCGCTTGTGCTTCAAGGCAGAAGAGCGCACCGAACGCGAGCAGCGTTCCGGCAAGTCGGGCTCCCGCTATCGTGAACATGTGCACGGTCTACTTCAGCACCTTGCTTGCGTCGAGCATGTCCTTGATACCGCCTACGCTGCTGAGGATGGCCGTGGCCTCGTAGGGCATGTACACCACCTTGTTGTCCTTGCCGCTGGTCATGGCTTCCAAGGTCTCCAGGTACTTCATGGCGATCAGGTAGTTGGCTGGATCGGCATTGGTGCCCTTGATCGCCTCGGTGACAAGGCGGGATCGCTTCAGCTTCGCCCTGAGCACGACGGATGCGTGATTGTGCATCGCCTTCGGCCTCCAGGATCTGTCCTTGCTTCTGGCCCTCGGGCGTGGTGATCTGCGCCTGTTGGATGCCCTCGGCCTGCAACACCGCTGCACGCTTGCTACCCTCGGCATCGATGATCTGCGCCCGCTTGTCGCGCTCGGCACGCATCTGCTTTTCCATCGCCTCGCGGATGTCACGCGGCGGGTTGATGTCCTGCAATTCCACGCGGTTCACCTTCACGCCCCACTTGTGGCTGGCTTCGTCCAGGATCGCGCGCAACTTGCCGTTGATGGTATCGCGGCTGGTGAGGCATTCGTCCAGGTCCATTTCGCCGATCACGTTCCGCAAGGTGGTCTGCGTGAGCTTCTCGATGGCCATCGGCAGGTTCTCGATCTCGTACATCGCCTTCACGGGGTCCATCACCTGGAAGTAGAGCAGCGCGTTGATCTCCGTCATCACGTTGTCCTTGGTGATCACGTTCTGCTTCGGGAAATCGAACACCGATTCACGCAGGTCGATCCGCTCCTTCTTGAGGAACTGGATGTACTTGTTGCCATCGGGCAGGTCGCGCGTGAGGCGAGAGATGATCTCACGCGGCTTGTCGAACACCGGTATGATGATGTTGAACCCGGCGGTGAGCGTGGTGCGGTATTTCCCGAAGCGCTCGATGACCATGGCTTCGCTCTGCTGTACGATGCGCACGCCCTTAACGATCATGAACACGACGAAGAGTGCAACGAGGATGAGTATGATGGTTCCGGTATCCATGAGGTGGGGGTTGGTCTTGGGGATGAACGTCACCCTGAGCTTGTCGAAGGGTGAACAGGTGGGTACTGCTTGAGCTAGGCGTGATCGATCGCCTTTACAATGAGGGTGTTGCTATCAACGCGCACCACTTCCACCAGGTCGCCCACATGGAGTGCGCGGTCGGTGGTGCACTCGGCACGCCAATCGTCCCCGGCCACCAGCACGCGACCAAGTCGCAGGCCGGGTTCGAAGTCCTGGGTCACTTTGCCGCGCTGGCCTACAAGCGCATCGGTGTTGGTGCGTACGCCGTTGTCCTTCCACATGCGCTTCATGAGGATCGGGCGCACGGTGAAGAAGGCGATGAGCGAAACGACGGAAAAGGCGATGAGCTGCACAACAGCCCCGCCACCGAATGCAGCCGCCCCGCTCGCGGCAAGGCAACCCATGCTGAGGCAGAAGAGGAAGAAGCCGGGTACGAAGATCTCGGCGATCAAGAGGACGATCGCCGCGCCGGCCCACCAATGCCATTGGAAGAATTCCATCGTTCGTTGTGTTCGATGCCGAAGATAGGCGGGTGCCACAAGCCGGATCCACTGCGCGCGGATGAGCGGCTCGGCACGCTGATGAGCGCAGCACTCCGCCGGAGCGGACGGCCTCGCGTACTTTCGGCACCGCATGATACAACGTGTCCTGGCCCACTTGCGCACCCGACAGGGCCGTGACCAGATGAGCACCTTCGCAGCGGAAGGATTGTCCATGCTGGGCATGGTGCTGGCCTATCGCTTGGCGGCGAACATGGGCAAGCAGGACCTCGACCTGTACGTCGTTGTTCGGCGCACGGTCTCGTTCATTTACCCGTTGCTGCTCGTCGGCGCTGCCGTGGGGCTCATGCGCTTCGTGGCCATGGCGGCGGATCCACTTCGCCAGCGGGCCTATTTGCACGGCACCTTGCGCTGGGTGGCTCCGCTCGGCCTCCTGCTCGCGGCCATCGGCTTCATCTGGTCCGAACCGATCGCGTGGCTGCTCTTCGGCCCCGGGGTCGGGGTTGATCTGGTGGCTCCGCTCACCTTGATGATCGCCGCGATCAGCGTGCATGGGGTGGGCTACAGCTACTTGCGTGGCAAGGGGACGCTCACGCTCGCCAATTCGGTGCAGGTATGGGCCTTGGCCTTGGCACCTTGCATCGCGCTCGTGGCCTTCGACGATATGTCCACGATCCTCTGGGCCACCGGCATCGGTTGGTTGGTGGCGGCACTGCTGGCGGTCCTACGCGACCTGCTGGCTCCGTCCCAAGCAACAAGCAAGCGCGAGCGTGCGGAGTTGCTGCGCTACGGACTGCCCCGGTTGCCCGGTGATATGGCCTTGGGTGCCCTGCTCACGGTGCCGGTCTATGTGGTGGCGCGCACGCATGGCCTTGCGGAGAGCGCTGAACTGGGCTTCGGTACCACGCTCCTGAATTTCGTGGCCGCGGTCTTTTCACCGGTGACGCTCCTGTTGCTACCGGCATCCGCAGCGCAGTTGGCGGCGGGTGATCATCACGGGCTGTCCACGCGCATCGGTCGCATGGTGCGGATCATGTTGCTCGCCAGTTTGGGTATCATGCTCGCGTTCGAGGTGGGAGCCGATCTGTTGCTCCATCTCTACCTCGGTGACGCCGGCGAGACCTATGTCTTCAGCGCACGCATCGTCTTCCTGGGTGCGTTACCGTTCGGTTTCTACTTCGGCTTGCGCAGTGTGCTCGACGCTTACTATCACACGCCGCGCAACGGGGTCAACCTGCTCATGTCGTTCGTCATTTTCATGGCCGGGGCGTTCCTGCACTTCATCATACCGTCGTCACCCGTTGTCGTCGCGATCGCACTGGTGGTATCGCTCTACTACCTGGGTTGGGTCACTTGGCGCGATGTGGAGTTCGTGCGCAGCGAATTGGAACGGCTGGCCCACGACGAAAGCAAAGGGCTCCGCATGGTCATGGTGATCCCGGCGCGCGAGGAGGAAGTGGAGGCTTACGACTTCGCCCGGCAACAGGCCGCACGGTTCGGCGCTTCCTTCGGTGCGCATGTGGAGATCTTCTACCTCGCGAGCCGCACATCGCTTTGGCGACTGCTTCGTGATCGCCGTCGTCTCCAGAAGCTCTTGCGCAAGAGCCGCCCCGATGTGGTGCATGTGCATTACGGTTCCGTGGCGGCCCTGTTCACGGTGCTATCCAGCGCTGTGCCGGTGGTGGTGAACTTCCATGGCAGCGATCTGCTGCGTGGACGTGATCTGGGTTACCGCCGCAGCATCCTGGGGAAATTGTTCTCACAACTCGCCGCCTTCTTCAGCGCGGGGATCATTTGCGATCGGGAAGAGTTGCGCGAGCGCTTGTGGTGGCGGCACGAAGAGGCCCGCGTGCTGCCGACGCAGGATCCGACCAGCCTTGAGGCAACGCATGCGTTCCTTCGTTCGGTGACCTTCCGCGCCGCATGATGCCCCAGCACCTGCGAAAGCTCGCGTTGGTCGCACTTACGATCACAGGGCTCGTGGGCCCCGGTCTCAGCTACGGACCGTGCTACGCTTTCCATGTTGTGCTCGTGGCAGTGGCATCGCTACTGCTTTGGTTCGAAGGAGGACGGATCATTGGGCGTCTGCGAGAGGAGCGATGGACGTTGTGGTATTTCCTTGCCTTCGGGGTCCTGTCCCTGATCGCCTTGTTCAGGTCACCATCAGTGAACGAAGGACTGATCACCGTGGTCTCCCTCGGTTGCGGCCATGCGCTTTTGATAGCCTTGATCCTGCTGGTGAACGACCCGCAGCTCTGGCGCACCGTATTGTTCACATCGGCGGTTGTCATGTCAACGGAGTTGGTCCTCTCGCTGTTGGAGGCGGCGGAGCTTGTGCGGTGGCCCATCTCCCGCTTCTCGTCGGCCGCTGAACTGTTCGGGCGCCCCAACGACCTGGCGGAACTCACGGACACGCCGAGCAAGGCCGCTTATATCGCTTCATCACCCACGGGCTTCCATTGGAACCCGAACGACCTGTGTACGGGCCTTTGCCTCTTCCTGCCCTTTACCCTCACCAGCCGCCGCTGGTGGGTAGGGGCATTGGTGGCGGCTGCCGTATTGGTGGTGGTGTTGGCTGCCGGTGCACGTATCGCATACGTGGTGGTAGCGCTCATCGCGTTCATGGCCATCTTCTTTCGCGTTTCGCGCATCGCAGGTCTCGTCACACTGATCATGGTGTTGATCGTTTCCACCAATGGGTTTTCCGCTCGCTACAGCGAGGCGGTGAAGCTGCGCGAGATGCAGGTGTTCTCCCGCGTGTCGGTCGGTGCCGACATCGATCTGGCCCAACTGCAGATGAGCAGTGCCGAGGAAGAAGGATCCGCGGCCATGCGAAAGCACATCTACCGCAGCGGGATCGAGGCGGTGCGCGTTTCCCGCGGCTTGGGCATGGGCCTCGGTGCCAGTGCGGCTTGGCTCGGTGCGCATCCGATACCCGGTGGACGTGTGCTTACCGACATGCACAACTGGTGGTTGGAACTGGCCGTGGACCTCGGCCTTTTAGGGCTGTTGGCGCTCGTCGTCTGGTTGATCGGAGTTGTTCTGGTGATCTGGAAGAAGATCGATCTCCGCGACCGTGGGAACGGCAGTCGTGTCGGGCTCGCCTTCGTCATGGCCTTCATTGCGCTCGTTCCGTTGGCGCTCGGTCCCAGCAGCATGGCGTACTCATTACCCATGTTCATGCTCTTCGCGTTGGCGGTGCTGGCCCCCAAGTACCTTGGTCCTGATCGCGGTCCCGGTTCCTCGGTAACCCCATCGTGATCGAAGAAGGATGAAGCTGCTGTTGATCGCCGCCGCCAGTTCGGTGCATACCATGCGCTGGGCGAACGCCTTCGTGCAGCGCGGTGCCATCGTGCATCTGGTGAGCGAGCATGACCCCATCCCCGGCTTCGATCAAGCGGTGCGCCTGCATCGGCTCCCACACCTTGGAGGCCTGGGTTACCTGCTCAATCGGAAGGCGTTGCGCAGGATCGTTCGTGAATTCCGTCCCGATGTCATGAACGCGCATTACGCCTCGGGTTATGGCACCTTGGCCGTGCGCGATGCGAACGTGCCGCTCGTGCTGAACGTGTGGGGCAGTGATGTCTACGAATTCCCGGATGCTGGTCCTGTCCAACGGTGGCTATTGCGACGGAACCTGCGCCGCGCCGATGCTGTGGTGAGCACCAGCGAGGTTATGGCGCGACGGACCGCTGAAGTATGTCCAGGGCTCGGCCCCATCACGGTAGTTCCGTTCGGTGTGGACGTTGCGCGGTTTTCGCCGATGCCGCGCATGGACAGTGAGGAACTCGTGATCGGAGCGGTGAAGACGCTCGCACCCACCTATGGCATTGATACGTTATTGCAGGCGTTCAAGAACTTGGTTGATCGACAGCCGGCTCGAAGGATGCGGCTGCGTATCGTTGGCGGTGGCACGCAAGCCGGAGAGCTCAAGAGACTGGCCGGACAACTGGGTATCCAAGAGGCCACAGACTTCATTGGTGTCGTTCCACATGCCAGCGTTCCTGATGAGTTGCGGAAACTGGATGTGTACGTTGCTTTGAGCAGGAGCGAGAGCTTCGGTGTGGCCGTGATCGAGGCATCGGCATGTGGGCTACCCGTGGTGGTGAGCAATGTGGGCGGTCTTCCCGAAGTGGTGGAGCAAGGCGTCACGGGCTTCATCGTTCCTTCCGAGGATCCGGCTGCTGCTGCTGACGCACTGGAGCAGTTGCTCGCATCGAAGGAGTTGCGAGAGCGCATGGGTTCAGCAGGCCGCGATCGTGTGGAACGCCTCTATGCGTGGGAAGCATGCGTGGATCGCCAGATCGCCGTTCTTCGCTCGGCCATCGACCGCAAGAGAGCATGACCATGGGCACACATACCGATCCCACCCGGATCCGTGTGGTGATCCCTTGTCGCAACGAGAAGCCCTACATCGCTGCCTGCCTTCGGTCCCTCCTGGATGCGAATAGGGAAGGACTGGCGGTGGAAGCTTGGGTGTGCGATGGGCTCAGTGAGGATGGAACACGGGATGAAGTGATGAGCTTCGCTGCGGCGCATCCATGGATCCGTCTCGTGGACAATCATCAGCGCACCACACCTCAGGCCATGAACTTGGGTCTGCGTCCACCTGGTTACGAGGTGGGCATCATCCTCGGCGCACATGCTGAAGTGGATCGTGATTTTTTCCAGGCGAACCTCTCCATCCTGCGTGAACATGCGGATGTGGGATGCGCTGGTGGCACGATCGAGAACGTGTACCTCGATGCCACGAGCCGCCGCATTGGTTCGGCCATGGGTCATCCGTTCGGTGTTGGCAGTGCGCACTTCCGCACCGGGTTGAAGGAGGGCTACGTGGATACGGTGGCATTTGGTGCTTACCGACGTGAGGTGTTCGATCGGGTGGGTTTCTTCGATGAGCGGCTCGTGCGCAACCAGGACGATGAGTTCAACTATCGTGTCACCAAAGCGGGCTTTCGCATTTGGTTGGCGAACACCGTTCGCAGTCGCTACTACGTGCGTGGGAGCTACGCCAAACTGTTCAAGCAGTATCGGCAATACGGCTATTGGAAGGTGTATGTGAACCGGTTGCATCGCACGGTGACCACCCTGCGCCAGCTCGTGCCCGCGCTCTTTGTCGTCGGCTCCGTCATGGGTGCGCTCATCTCGGTTTTGTTACCGGTCCTGCTACCTGTCTGGCTCGTGGGTATGGGAGCCTACATGTTGCTCGCGCTCGTGAGCGCTGTTCGTGCCGCGCAAGCACCCGGCGATATCCCCGGTGTATTGCTGGCGTTCTTCACCCTGCATGCAGCGTACGGCATCGGCTACCTGCAGGGCATTGGGGACTTCCTCTTGCTGCAAAAGGAGCCCAAGGCCAGCGCTTCGAACCTCACGCGATGAAGAGGACAGGGCTCGATGGTCGATTGCGGGACCTCTTCATCGGGGACGTCACCTCACTTGGAGATCGGTGGCGTTTGTTGAGCATTTGTCTCTTCGCCTTTTGCCTTCCATTGGCTCCGGTGGTGCTGCCTTTGCTCATGTTGCTCGTGATAGCCACGCACCTGGTCGATCGGGAGGTCTGGCGTAACCGACCGGTGGTGCGTTTCGATCTCTTCTCACCGGCGCTCTGGTCGGTATTGCTCCTTTTGCTACATGTGGCAGGGATGGCATGGACCACCAACACGGATTTCGGCTGGTTCGATGTGGGGATCAAGCTCCCGCTTTTGCTGCTACCGATGCTCGCCTTCTTTCCCGGCGTGCGGCGAACCGGTCGCGATGCGGTGCTCTTCTCGTTCTGCGCAGGCAACATGGTTGCCGTGATCATCTGTCTTTTCAGTGCCGTGTTCCGGGCAACGATGCCGGGTGGGGCAGGGGCTTCGGAATTCCTCAGTTCCAACTTCTCCGCCATGTTGCATCCGAGCTACTTCGCATGGTACCTCGTCACCGCGCTCGCCTGCTACTTCCTTGGTGGGTTGAAGGACCGGTTACCACGGATCGAAGGCATCCTCCTGGTCGGGCTCTTGTGCATCGGTTTGGTGCTCACGGAGAGCCGTATGGGCTGGATCACACTTCCGCTGGTGCTCGTTTGGTCTTTGGTGGCTGCTTGGCAGGATCGGTGGACGCGTAGGTTGCTGCTGAGCGTGCTGGTGACAAGCATGCTCGGGGGGACTGCGCTTGCGATCTTCTCGGAAGGTGTCCGTTACCGCGTCATGGAACTCTTCACCCCGACCGACCCCGCCACAGCGGACGCTGGTGCCAGTGCTGCGATCCGGACGGTGGTGTGGAAGGCGGCATGGGACGTGGGAAACCACAACCTGCCTTGGGGAACCGGCACCGGTGATGTGAAGGACGAACTGCTGCTGCGGTACAAGGAGATAGGGGCGGTGCATGCCGAAGAGCGTAAGCTGAACGCGCACAACCAGTTCTTGCAAACGTTCGCTGCACTGGGCCTGCCCGGCTTGGCAGCACTGCTGCTGTTGATCTTGGTGCCCCTTGCCCGGCTCCTTTTGCCGCGCGATCCAGACGGAAGCCTGCGGGCTTGTGCGCTGGTCCTGATCGCGCTGAATTTCAACGTGGAGAGCATGTTGGAGGTGCAGGCGGGGGCCGTCTTCACCGGATTCCTTCTCTGGGTACTTTGGTGGCCCCGCGCAGCGGTGTCATCTTCGCGGCCATGATTCCCTTCAGTCCACCGCGCATCGATGACCGCACCTTACAGGCCGTGGAGGAAGCCTTGCGGAGTGGCTGGATCACCACCGGACCGCGCACCAAGGAGTTCGAGAAGCGCCTTGCTGCGTATTGCGGCGTGCCGAAAGTGATCGCCCTCAACAGTTGGACGAACGCATGTGAACTCGTCCTGCGCTGGTTCGGTGTGGGACCCGGGGATGAGGTGATCCTGCCCGCCTACACCTACTGTGCTACAGCCAACATCGTGATGCACGTGGGCGCCAAGCCGATCCTCGTGGACATCCTGGATGATTTCACCATGGACCCTGCGGCGCTGCGCAAGGCGATGACGCCGAACACCAAGTGCATCCTTCCGGTGGACATAGGAGGTCTTCCATGCGACATGGCAGCGATCATGCGCGTCGCCGAAGAAGCACGAGCCAGGTTCCGCGCGGCGAACAGCGAGCAACGCGCATTGGGTCGCCCGCTCGTGCTCAGTGATGCTGCGCATTCCTTCGGTGCCCGCTACCAAGGCAAGGCCATCGGTTCACAGGCCGATATCACGGGTTTCAGTTTCCACGCGGTGAAGAACCTCACCACCGCTGAGGGTGGTGCGTTGGCCTTCAACCTGCCCGAGTCCTTCGATGTGGAGGCGCTCTACAAGCTCTTCAATACCATGAGCCTGCACGGCCAGAGCAAGGACGCACTGGCGAAGACACAGCCCGGTGCATGGCGTTACGATGTGGCACTGCCGGGTTGGAAGTGCAACATGACCGACCTGCAGGCCGCCATCGGGCTGGTGGAACTGGAACGCTTCGATAGCGAGACCACGCCACGGAGAAAGGAGATCTGCGAACGTTATTCGCTGGCCTTTCAGAGCGATGCGCGCTTCGATCTTCCGCTCTTCAAGGATGACGACCGGGAAAGCTGCTACCATCTCTACATGCTGCGCATCACCAAGGCCACCGAGGCACAGCGCGATGCCATCATCACCGCCATCGCCAGGCGCGAGGTGAGCGTGAACGTTCACTTCATTCCGCTCCCCTTGTTGAGTTTCTACAAGGGACAGGGATATGGCATGAAGGACCATCCGAACACGTATCGCCACTACAGTCGCGCAGGTCCGCCAGCCTGCTGCCGTTTACCAAGTTGCCCAGTCGACCTCGACCAAACTTGCCGCACCGGTGGACGAGGTGTGTCGCCCAGCGGTGAAGTGAATGCACGGTGCTGTCCGGCCAACACCCCTCCTTTTTCGTGGGGCCGAGGTCATCGCTGCATAGGTGGCCCGTGATGAAGCGCAGCAACACGGAGTCCTTTTCGATATCCTGGCGTCGTTAATTGCCCACCACCGGGTCTACCCTTTGGTCTCGGCATGCCCGCCCCCCCCCCGGGGGGCCCCCCCTCCCATAATGCGGGCCAAGTTGCTGGTGCCCTTTCCTCGGTTCTGCCTGGGGGCCCCTTTCGTATCGCCCGCTCACCACCATCGCGCTTCTTCCGCGCGACCCCACCTGGGCTTGGTGCTGGCTTCTTCTTCGCCACGGCAAGGTGGTCATTGCGGTTCCTTCTTCATCGGACTTGCCTTTGCTGCGCGGTCGACGCCTCTCCTTGAAGGGGCATTGAACCTTCTTCACTTCGGCCTGCTGGCTGTTCCCTTTTGCTGTATCGCACTGCGACCGGGCAGTGAGGTGAAGGGACAGATCACCGTGGGTGGTCGTGATCCGCGTATCACCGGTATCGGCTACCTCTTGCGCAAGACCAAGCTGGATGAGCTTCCGCAGTTGTGGAATGTCTTGATCGGCGACATGAGCATCGTTGGCCCGCGCCCGGAAGTGCCCAAGTACGTGGCGATGTACACGGCCGAACAGCGCGACGTGCTGCGTGTGCGTCCGGGCATCACGAGCTTGGCGAGCATTGCGTACATCAACGAGAACGAGCTGCTGAGTCGAAGCAATGATCCCGAACGCACGTATGTGGAAGAGGTGATGCCTGCCAAGCTCGCGCTCGATCTGCGCTATGTGCGGGATCAGAGCGTTGCGCTCGACCTGCACATCATCGTCCGAACGCTGGCCAAGGTCTTCATCCCGGGTTCGTGAGCGTAGACCTGATTCTCTCGGCCTTTCGGAGGTGTAGAGAATAGCCCGATCGGTACGAAGCGTTACGCCACGCGGATCACGCCTGGTCACCCAACATGCGGCTTACGCAGCGCTAACTCGGTCAATTCGTGCGGAACGACAACTCCGCATGAACATGAGAACACGCTTCACACTTCTTCTTCTACCGTTCGGCATCGCTGCGCAAGCCCAGGTGGCTTGCGACATTCTGGATCCGGTGATCATGCAGGCGAGCCTGCCGCATACGTGGGCTGAACCCGCCGCCGGATCGTGGGCCACTCCGGACATGGTACTTGTTGGCAACCGTGTCATTGGAGAACTGGTGCTCGCTCTTGACGGCAGCGCCTCCGACAGCTTGTGCTGCGAGCCGTTGATCAATGCGGCGGCCTTGAACGGCAAGATCGCGGTGGTGTACCGCGCCACCTGCGACTATTCGCTGAAGGCGAAGAACTGCCAGGATGCCGGAGCGCTCGCTGTGATCATCATCAACAACGTGGTGGGTGCACCGCCTGCCGTCATGGGTTCCGGGGATCTTGGGACGCAGGTGACCATCCCCGTGTTCCAGATCCGTGCGAGCGATGGAGCAACGCTGCGGACCGCGCTCGATGCCGGTACCATCATCAACGCATTGTTGGGCAACAAGGATGGGTACTACGCTTCCGATGTCGGTTTCAACAAGCTTGGGATCTTGATGCCACCAAGCCTGGCCCATCCGAGCATGCTGGCCGCCAATGCGGGTGAGTACAACATCCAACTGGGGGCATGGGTACACAACTTCGGCTCGGATGCGCGTACCGGTGTGACCCTTCGTGCTGTGGTGGATCAACTGGGATCACCGCTCTACGATGAAAGTTCGTTCCCGTTCGATCTGGCTCCCGGCGATAGCGCCTTCATCACACTGGCTGATCTCACGCAGCCATCCTTCGAGGGGCGATACACGCTTACCTACAGCACCCAGGCGGTGGACGCCGACGAACACACCCTGGACAACACCTTCGCTGTGCCGTTCGAGTTCGGCGACCTGTACAGCTTCGCACCGGTCGATGTCACGACCGGCTTGCCCGTGAGCACGATCGGCATACAACCGGCCACGCCAACCGGGGAGTACGAGAGTTGCGTTCATTTCCGTGATGCCAACGCCAGCCGCATGGCGGTGAGCGGTATTCACCGATATGCGTCCATCAGCGCACCGCTCACACTGGAAGGCGAGTTGGTCTTCACGCGCGTGTACCAATGGATGGACAATTTCACGGGCTTGAGCGATCCGAACTTCAACATTGCCACGCTCGGGCAACTCCACTACCAGAAGCACATCCTGGAAGCCACCACGAACCAGACACAGGTTTTCCTGCCCTTCGATGAGCCGGTCGTCCTGGAGGACAACGTTCGCTACCTCATCTGTACGGCCACCATCAATCCGAACGTCTTCTTCGGATACAACGAGAACGTGCATCATGCCACCAACCAGCAGGTCTATGACCAGCCCGACTACCCGAACCGGAACGGCGCGAACTGGTTCGTTGGTTTCACCGGTGGACCGGTATCAAGCCTTGGCGTGAAGATGATCGACGCCAATACCATCGGTTTCGATGAGCATACCGTAGGGACCTTGGCGGCGTATCCGAACCCCAGCATCGGGCTCTTCCACGTTTCGCTCGCTAAGGTCGGACCCGCGACTATCAACGTGACGGACGCTAGTGGCCGCGTGCTCCGAACGGATCGTGCCAGCGACGAACGCTACACGCTCGATCTCCGTGGAGAAGCGCCCGGCGTTTACCTCATTGTGGTCGAAAGTTCCAAGGGCCGGGCCGTTGGCAGATTGGTCATCGAGTAGATCGGTGTCCTTTTGAGGGGCGGCGGCCGGGGCGATGGCTCCGGCCGTTGCTTTTCACGCGGGTGTGATCACTCCTCCTCCGTCTTGCCCAAGAGGTCCCGCAACCTCTCCAGGTCCGTGGAGCGGTCGGTATCGCCCATCTTCTGGTAGCTGTTCGCCAGATTGTTCAGCTGGCGGCGAATGATGTCCATGTTCGTGCACGGCGCGTAGAACGAAGGGCGTGGCTCGATCTTCAACTTGGTGAGGAACTCGTTGATCTCGTTACGGCCCAGGATGTCGCCTTGGCTGAAGGCGTTCACGTAGAACAGCACGCTCTCTTCACCCTGCTGGCCGCTGTCGGCACCGCCGATGCTCTCCTCGTCCAGATAGGCGAGCACGAAGTGGTTGGGCAGGTTCACGCCGCGCATGGGCAGGTTCAGGTCCTCGGCCAGTACTTGGTAGATGATGGCCAGCGAGAGGGGATTGCCCTTGCGGCTGTCGAGCACCTCGTTGATGTAGCTGTTCTGCGGCGCGTGGTAATTGCGCTTGTTGCCCTTGAAACCGTGCGTCTGGAAGAAAATGTGGTTGAAGACGCGGACCTTCTCGAAGGCGGTGAGGTTGTCGTTCAGTTCAAGCCATATGTCCTGCCGGATGGCGGCGAGCCGGGCCTTCACCTTTTGCTCGTCCATGTCCGGGTAGCGGTAGCGGCTGATGATGAGCGCCCCTTCCAGCAGGTCGTCGCCGCCGCTCTCCTTCCACGCCTTGAGGCGATCGGTCACGGTTGCCAGATGGATGGTGTGCAGCAGGTCCTCGATGCGGTTGCGGAAGAGATCGCCGAAGTCATCGATCTCCCACGCGCGTTCCAGGTCGGGAACGATGTTGTCACCCATCTGCACGATGCGCTCGCGCACCTGCGAGTAGATGGTCTCATCGGGATCGTCGATCAAGGTGATCAGTGCTCGGATCTCGTTATGGCTCATCGGGGGGGCCTCCGGTGGTAAGAGGAGACAGGCCGAAACTATCCGGGCAAGGGGCGGCCGGATGGTCTGGTCGGGTGCATGTTCCAACAAGGTCGGGTTGATGGAAGCCGCGCCAGTGGCTGTGAACAGGGGGGTGTGGAAAGAGCGGTCCGTCCTTGCGTTCTTTGCTGACGCCGATCGGCGCTCATTCAACCCCAGCCACCGAAAGCCCCCTCATGGAACTCTTCCGCAACTTCAAGTCGGTCACTCGCACCTGCTACGGCCGTGGCAGCTTCAACAAGTTGGGCGAGATCATCGCACCCCAACGCACGGCCAATGATGGCTTCTTCGTGTTCGTGGTGGACGACTACTTCGAGGGCAAGGCCGACTTCGTTGAGCGCATTCCGAGATCGGAGGGTGACGAGTTGCGTTTCATCAGTGTGTTGAAAGAGCCGACCACGGACCTTATCGACGCCTTGCGGGACGATGTCCTGGAACGGCGGGGACTGCCTGCGGGTATCGTGGGCATCGGTGGCGGCAGCGTGATGGACATTGCGAAGGCTGCATCGTTGATGTTCACCAACGAGGGCAGCAGTGTGCAGTACCAAGGACTCAACCTCATCAAGAAGCCCGGCATCTATCACTGCGGTGTGCCCACCATCAGTGGCACGGGTGCCGAAGTGAGCATGACCGCCGTGCTCACCGGACCGGTGAAGAAGCTGGGCTTGAAGTGCGACTGGACGGTGTTCGACCAGATCGTTCTGGATCCGGACCTCATTGCCAGCGTGCCGCGAGATCAGTGGTTCTACACGGGCATGGACACGTACATCCATAGCGTGGAGGCCATCACCGGAACCAAGAAGAACACCTTCGCCGAGGCATACAGCGAAAAAGCGCTGGAGATGTGCCGTGAGGTCTTCCTGCGAATGGAGCGCAGCAATGTCAAGAGCGATGAGAACCTCATGGTCGCCAGCTACATGGGGGGCCTTAGCCTCACCTACAGCGAAGTAGGGGTGTGCCACGCGCTGAGCTACGGCTTGGGCAAGGTGTTGGAATTGCACCACTGCATCGCCAACTGCATCGCGTTCGACAAACTGGAGGATGTCTATGGGGACCACGTGCAGGAGTTCAAGGGCATGGTGAAGCACCTTGGGGTGCACATCCCACAGGGATTGGCGAAGGATTGGAGCGAGGAGACCATCGCCGCCATGGCCGAAGTGGCGTACAACCTGCCCCACATGTGGGACCATGCTTTCGGACCGAACTGGCAACAGGTGCTGGACCACGAACGCATCAAGGGCTGGTACAGGAGGATGTGATCGTCCGGCTTCGATCCGCTCCACACCGAACTACCTTCACCCCATGTCCGTGCTGGATCGGTTCTATGGTGCCTTCGTTGCGCGTGATTCTTCCACGATGGCGGCCTGCTATGCCGACGATGCCACCTTCAACGATCCGGCGTTCGGTGACCTGAACGCTGCCGAGGTCCGCGCGATGTGGAAGATGCTCGTGGGCAGGAGCGCGGACCTACGCGTGAGATACAAGGTGTTGGAGGAGGATGAACGCAGCGGCGTGTGCGAGTGGCATGCACATTACACCTTCACCAGCACTGGCAGGAAGGTCCACAACATCATTCGTAGCGAATTCGTGCTGCGCGATGGCTCGATCGTCCAGCAGCGCGACCACTTCGACTTCTGGCGGTGGAGCCGACAGGCGCTTGGGCTCACCGGCTTGCTGCTCGGTTGGTCACCCATGGTGCGCAACAAGGTGCAACGCACCGCGCGTGCGGCGCTGGAGCGGTCGATGCGCTAGGCTGCGCCTACGGTCGGCTCGCAGCGCACCGGGAAGTTCACGGAGTTGGCGATGAAACAATACTTGTGCGCGGCCAGGTGGAACTCGCGCGCTTTGGCGAGCATCTGTTCTTCCGCAACCATCACCTCGGGATGCAGCACCACTTCGGTGAACCGGCCACCACCGTCGGGTGTGAGCAGCAGGGTTCCCGTTGCCTGGTCGCGATAGCTGCGCACGTCGATCCGCGCACGAGCGCACAGGGCGAGGTAGGTGAGCATGTGACAACTGCTCAACGCGGCCAGCAGCAGGTCTTCGGGGTTGTGCTGCGCGGCATCACCACGGAAGATCGGGTCGGCGGTGGCGACGAGGTCGGGCTTGCCCACGATGCGGATCACATGCTCGCGTGTGTAGTCGTCGTAGGTGCGGGTGTGGTCGCCGTTCCATTGAAGGTGCAGCGTGTAGTGATGTTCGTTCGCCATGGCGCAAAGTTGGCCACGATCGCGCGCATCGGTCTACATTGGAGCGCAGCTCAGTGCCGATGCCCACCTTCGAGGTTCACCCCGATATCTCCCAAGCCCGCACCCTCGCGAAGGAGTTCTACACGAACCCTCATCATTTCGAAGCCGCGAAGGAGAAGCTCTTCGCACCGAGTTGGCAGTACGTGGGACACACGGACCAGGTCAGCGGGAGCGGGACGGCACTGCCGCTCACCTTGCTGGAGAACTACTTGGATGAACCGCTGGTGCTGGTGCGCGACGGGGAGGCACGACTACGCTGCCTCTCCAACGTATGCACGCATCGGGGCAACATTCTGGTGAACGCTCCCTGCAAAGGTGGACAAGTTGCGTTGTCGTTATCACGGTCGGCAGTTCCACCTCGATGGTGGCTTCGCGCATATGCCGGAGTTCAAGGAGGTGAAGGATTTTCCGAGCGGATCGGATGACCTGCGAAGCCTGCCGCTGCATCAATGGGGAAAGCTGCTCTTCGCAAGTTTGGGACAAGCCCCCGCGAATTCCTTCCCGCCCATGGAGGAACGCATGCAGTGGTCGCCGATGGACAAGCTCGTTCACCGGGCCGACCTCTCCAGCGAACATGTGGTGCAGGCGAACTGGGCGCTTTACGTGGAGAACTACCTGGAGGGATTCCACATCCCCTTCGTGCATCCAACGCTGAACGCGCTGCTGGACTTCGGTGATTATACCACCGAACTGTATGCGCGTTCCAGCCTGCAACTGGGTATTGCGAAGAAGGACGAAGCATGCTTCGATATTCCAGCGGGACATCCCGATCACGGGAAGAAGGTGGCGGCTTATTACTGGTGGGTCTTCCCGAACCTGATGTTCAATTTTTACCCGTGGGGACTTTCATTGAACATCGTTCGGCCGCAGAGCGTGGGCATCACGAGGATCTCCTTCCTCACGTTCGTTGCTGATGAAACCAAACTGGGAGAAGGCGCTGGTGTGGGACTGGACCAAGTTGAAAAGGAAGATGAGGAAGTGGTGGAAGCGGTGCAACGCGGCGTGCGTTCACGCAACTATGCACATGGTCGTTACTCGGTTACGCGTGAACAGGGCACCCACCATTTCCATCGGCTGATCGCCGAAATGATGGGCTGATCCATGCACGGACTTCAACGCCGTTTCGGATTCAACACCACGGTGGCCATCATCGTTGGGACCGTCATCGGTTCGGGCATCTTCATGAAGCCTGCGCTGATGGCTTCGCAACTCGGTTCGCCGTTGTTGCTATTGAGCGTTTGGGTGCTGGCCGGGATCGTCTCACTGTTCGGTGCCATGTCCAATGCAGAACTCGCTGCAGCGGATCCCGACACCGGCGGCCCGTACGTGTACTTCCGGAAGATCTATGGAGAGGGCTTCGCCTTTTTGTACGGGTGGGCGGCCTTCGCCGTGTTCAATACCGCGGGTACCGCTTCCATCGCATACGTGTTCGCGCACTATGCCTCCTGGTTCATTGATCTGCCATCCTTCCCCGATAGGACCGTGTCCTCCTTGGTTATCCATCTTCCGGGCGTCGGGGCGCTCATGCCGTTGGAGAACATCGGGGAGAAGCTGCTCACCGTGCTGCTGGTAACGTTGCTCACCATCCTGAACTACTTCAGCGCTGGCATGGGAGGTGCGGTGCAGCGCGTGCTCACCACGCTGAAGGCCATGGCGATCGCGCTGCTGATCATCGGGCTCTTGGCAGGTGGAGGGGGTTCCTCGGATCACGAACTGTTCGCTGCCACGACGAATGGCCCGGTCGGTTGGGCTTTGCTCGCGGCCTACTTCGCCGCCTTGGGTGGTGCGTTCTGGGCATACGATGGATGGAACAACATCTCCTTCATTGCAGGCGAGATCAAGGAGCCTCAGCGGAACATTCCACGTGGACTTTTTGTCGGGATGGTCTTTTGCGTGCTCGTGTACGTACTGGTGAACCTTACCTACCTCTATGTCCTGCCGATCGCGACCATGGCCGGTTCGACCCTTGTCGCGTCGGATGCAGCCAAAGTGGTCTGGGGTTCGATCCGGAGGTGGCTTGGTGGCCGCGCTGGTCGTCCTGAGCACCATGGGTGCAACGAGTGCGAACGTGCTCGCCACCGCGCGCGTGACCTATGCCGTTGGCGCACAGTTCAAGGGCCTGTCATGGGTGGGCAAGGTGCGCCCCACCTCGCGGACGCCGGGCAACGCTTTGCTGCTCCAGCTCGCGTGGATGCTAGTGCTCATTTTCAGTGGTTCCTTCGACATGCTCACCGACATGCTCATTTTCGTGAGCTGGTTCTTCTACGGGATGCTCGCGCTGGGAGTGATCCTCCAGCGCACGCGGGGCAAGGGTACCCCTCGATCGTACAGTGTACCGGGCTATCCGTGGGTGCCTGGTTCGTTCGTCTTGTTCACTGCGGCCTTCCTCGTGATCACAGTGTGGTCGGATGTCGCGGACTATCTCGCTGGCCGAAGTGTCTTGATCAATTCGCTATTGGGTACGCTCATCACCTGCGCTGGTCTGCCGATCTATCTTTTGTTGCGGAGGGGAAGGCACCGAGATGACGGTCGGTGATCGGAACGCTCACCACTTGCGCGCCCTTATCCGCTCTTCCAATGCTGGAAGCTCCTTTTTGTATGCTTCCACGTCCCACTTCATGTCCCAGTTCATGAGGTAATCCGCGAGCGGTTGCATACCCATTTCTGCGCGCCGCCGATCCATGTTGTCCGGGTCCTCGATCGGGCTCAGGTAGTACTCGCCACTATCGGGATCGCGCCCGATCTGGCTTCCATAGAGCTGGCGCTTTCCGTTGCGCATCAATATCCTGTCCTCGAGCAGAGCGAGGTCGCTGCCACGAGCATTGCCCTTCTTCACCGCATCGCGCATCATGGGCAGGTACTTCTCCTGCGTGGCAAGGTCAGCGTGCTGGATCACCAGGAACAAGGTGCTATTGCCACTGCGGCCTACCACATCCTCGCCCAGCCAACCGCGCTCGTTGAGGATCCGTTCCACCACGATCAGGTTCATGGAGTCCTTCTCGTGGATCCGCTGCCAATGCGCCTGCATCTGCTTCGACTCGCGACCGTACTTCGTTTCCACCTCATCGATCCGGCGGCGCATGCCTTGGTCTTCGGCATGAATTGAATCCAGCAAGGCCACGAGCGGTTTGTCCAGGTTCGCTTCAAGCCGCTCTTTGTTCGCACGCACCAGGGCGATCAGCGGTTCCCAGCGCGCATCATTGTGCAGGCTGTTGAGATCGCTATCGGTCGTGATATGCGGCAGGTTGCTGTAGTCCATCTTCTCCGCGATCCGGTACAGGTTGAAGAAGGCCGAATCCGGTTGGCCGGCGAGCGCCCAGGAACATGCCGCATTGTAGCGATCGTTGGCCTGACCTTTCCAGCCCAGTTCTTCGAAGGCGGCTGAATATCGTCCTGCTGAGGCTTTGTATTCCTTCTTCTCGTAGAGCGAGTATGCCTCCTTCACCAAGGCTTGATAGCGCGCAGCGTCTTGTGCGAAGCCGTTTCCGCCAACGAGCAGCGCGAGCAGGGTGATGATCGTTCGAGCCATGACCGAAATGTAGAACGCCCGGACCATTGCTGGACCGGGCGTTCGTGCAAGCGGTTGGATCAGTGTTTCTCGGCAGTGTCGTCACCTGCAAAGACCGGCGTTACGCCAACGTTGTGGAAGAAGAAGCTCCACTTGTCGGCCTGCTCCTCGATGATCTTGCTCGTGGGCTTGCCACCGCCATGTCCGGCTTGCACATCCACGCGGATAAGCACAGGCGCATCACCTTGTTGCGCTGGTTGCAGCGCGCTGATGAACTTGAAGCTGTGGGCGGGTACCACACGATCATCGTGATCGGCGGTCATCACCATGGTGGCCGGGTATTTAGCCGGCTTCACGTTGTGCAATGGCGAGTACTTGAGGAGGTAGTCGAATTCCTCTTTGCTGTTATCGGCGTTGCCGAACTCGGGCACCCAGCCGAAACCGGCGGTGAACTTCTGGTAACGCAGCATGTCCAGCACACCCACCTCCGGGAAGCACACACCGAAGAGATCCGGGCGTTGTGTCATCACCGCGCCGATGAGCAGACCGCCGTTGCTGCCACCGTTCACGCCCAAGCGCGGGGTGTCGGTCCATTTCTCCGCGATCAGGTATTCCGCTGCTGCGATGAAGTCATCGAACACGTTCTGCTTCTTTTCCTTCATGCCCGCACGGTGCCACTCTTCCCCGTATTCACCACCGCCGCGCAGGTTGGCAAGTGCGAAAACGCCTCCTTGTTCGAGCAGTAGCATACGGCTCGTACTGAAGCTGGGGGAGAGGCTGATGTTGAAGCCGCCGTACGAATAGAGGAGCGTAGGATTGGCCCCGCTCTTGGTCACATCCTTCCTGTGCACGATGAACATGGGCACTTTCGTTCCATCCTTGCTGGGATAGAAGACCTGTTCGGTGATGAACTGTGAAGGGTCGAACTTCAGTTCCGGGCGGTAGAACACTTCGCTCTTACCGGTGGCATAGTCGTACTTGTACGTGGTGCCGGGATCGGTGAAGGAGGTGAAGTTGTAGAAGCTGAAGGTCGCATCGCGCTTGCCGCCGAAGCCACCTGCGCTGCCGATATCCGGCAATTGGATCTCCTGCATGTCGCTGCCGTCGAGCTTGTAGCGGTAGAAGCGGCTGGTGGCGTCCTTCAGGTACTCGGCGAAGAGGTTCCCGCCGCCCGTGCTCACGCCTTGCAGCAATTCCTTCTTCTGCGGAATGATGTCCTTCCAGTTCGCTTGTGCCGGGTTCGAAGGATCGACTTCCACCAACCGATAGTTGGGTGCGTCCACCTCGGTCATCGCGAGGAACTTGCCAGTGGCTGGGATAAAGTCGGTGATGCTGGTCTTGTGGTCGAAGCCTTGCTGCAACGGCACCCATTTGGTGGAAGGGTTGGGCATGCCGCCTTTGCGCAGGTCGTGGAAGTACATCTCGAAGCCATCGGTACCGGTGCTCACGTAGAGCGTTGCGAACTCCTCGCCTTCAGTAACACCACAACCCACGTACAGGTCGCCGTTCTCCTTGTTCTCCCATACGAGCACGTCCTTCTCCTGTGGGTCGCCCAGCTTGTGGTAGTACACCTTTTGGAATTTGCTCGCAGCGCTCAACTCGGTGCCCTTTGCTGGTTCGGGATAACGGCTATAGAAGAAGCCGTTCTTGTACCATGCCGTACCGCTGAACTTGGCCCACTTCAGCAAATCGCTCGTGGGTTTCATGGTGGTGAGGTCGTACACGTTGATGTCCTGCCAATCACTACCGGCCTTCTGCACTCCAATGGCCATGTATTTGTTGTCCGTGCTGGTGCCGATAGGGCTGAAGGTGGTGGTGCCCGCAGGATCGATCTCGTTGGGGTCGATGAAGACCTGGTCCTCGCCATCCAGTCCCTTGCGCACATTGATCACCGACTGGTTCTGCAATCCGCTGTTCTTCCAGATGAAGTACAGTTCACCCACACGCATCGGCCCTCCCACTTTCGGGAAGTTGTACAACTCCTCGAAGCGTTTGGCCAGCGCGGCGCGATACGGGATCTTCTCCAAGTAAGCGTTGGTTACCGCGTTCTGGGCTTTCACCCATTCCGCGGTCTCGGCACTGGTATCGTTCTCCAGCCAGCGGTAGGGGTCGGCCACCCAAGTGCCGTGCAGGGTATCACCGGCGGTGCTGTCCTTCCGGGTTTCAGGGTAGCTCATCTTTTCGACAACGGGCGTTTCGCTGGTTCCGCAAGCGCACAAGGCGAGCAGTGGTAGCGCAAGTAAGGAGGGGTTTTTCATGGGGCTGGCTTCCGCTTGTGGGAAGGCCGCCAAAAATAGCCGTCGCCACGAGGTGGCATCGGAAGCAAGAAGGGACGAACGGTGTGACGCTTAGGCGCGCTTACGACGCTGCTCTCTCACGGTCACCAACTCGTACACGGTGCCTGGTCCCGGCATCAATTCCACGGCGGTTCCGAGTTGGCCCGCCAGGGTGTGGATAAGGTCCATGCCCAAGCTGTTGGGGCGTTCCCACTTGCTGCGGTCGGGCAGGCCCACGCCATCGTCACCTATCCGCAAGTGCATGCCGCCCTCTTCATCGCCGTCGATGTGTACGATGATGGTCCCTTCCTTGCGACCCTTGAATGCGTACTTGAGCGAATTGGATATCACCTCGTTGATGATCAGGCCCAGGGGGATCAAGGTGTCAACGCTCAGGGTGGGTATGTTGATCCGCGTGTCGAGGTTCAATTTGATGTCGATCGTGTAGGCGTAACAGAGGTCGCGCGTGAGGTGCGTGAGGTAGGTGTTCACGTCGATGTTCGCGAGGTCCTTGCTCAGGTACGTTTGCTCATGCACCAGGGCCATCGCGCTCACGCGGTTCACGCATTCGTTGAAGAGTTCCGCGGTGCGCGCGTCCTTCACCTGGTCCATCTGGAAGCGGATGAGGCTCTTGACGATCTGGAGGTTGTTCTTCACCCGGTGATGGATCTCCTTGATCATCACCTCCTTCTCCTCCTTGCTCAACATGGTCTCGCGGAGTTCCTTGTTGGTGTGCTCGAGGTTCTGTTTCGCTATGGCGAGTTGTTCGCTTCGCAAGCGGCTTTCAACGAGGAGCCGATTGCTCACGCCTACCAGCCATGCGAACACCACGGCCAGGAGGCACGCCGTTACGAGCAGGAATTGCGCTTCGTTCCATCGGTCGCTCAGGGTACCGGTGTGGGCGCTGAGGCCCTGTTCGTGAACACTGCGCGCTGTGCGGTCAACGACTTTCTGCGCGCGTTGCATCATGATCTGGAACACGGCTTCCACCGATCGCGGATCGGCGAGCGAGCCGCCACCCATCATTGCTTGTTGGTGAAGCGAATCTGCATGGTGCAGGACGAGGCCCAGGTTCTTCGGCAGTTCATCAATGCCTGGTGAACCGGCGAAGGTGGCCGGGGCCCTCTCCACGCGATCCTTCAACTTTTCCAATTCTGCTCCCCACGCGAACTGTTCACTGTTCACGTCCACCCGGTGGGTGAGCGCGAGTTGGTGCAGGTCATCGTTGATCCGGCTCAACTCGTCCAACAGCTTCACTTCCTGGCCTATGCGTGCCTGTATGCTGCGCGATCGGGAGACCAGGCTGATGCCGTAAGTGATGAAGAGCACGGCGAGCAGGGCGGCCGCGATGGGCCACTTGCGCCAGGAGTGGGGCTTGAAGCGAAGCATATTGCCCGCCGTTCAACGCACCCTGCTGAGGAGGGTTTCAGGGTTCCGCGCTGGCGCGTAAACGTGCTTCGAAGGCTTGCAGCAGCACAGTGATCCGCGCATCGGCCACCTGCTTCGCCTCGGCGTAGAGCCGCTTGGCATTTCCACCTCCGGCACCGCGTACGCGCTTTACCGGTTCCAGGCCACGGGTGAGCAGGCCCAAGTGGACGCCACCACGCGCCGTGGTCTTGTTCCCACTGTGCACGAGTTCGTTCACTGTGATGCGACATTCGCCAGCCCGCACGTTCACCAACACATGGTACTGGATGGTACCCATGCTCTCTTCGCGCAGGAGCAACTGAGCCGATCGGAAGTTGACCCGCGCAGTGCCTTCGATGACCCCGCCCTCGCGATCGCTCTTGAGCACTTTGGCACCGGGTTCCTTTCCCAAGGTCCATGTCCACGCTTCGCTCACCTTGTCGTACAGCTTGATACCATTGAGCGGTACGGCAACCGAACGAGAATAGGAAACGGCGGTGGCGTCGCTCGTGGGCTCCTGTGCTTGCGCCGCAATGGCGAGCACGATGCCGAATGCGATGGAGATCCCACGGAGCATGGCGTGCAAGTTAGCCGGGTAGCGGGTGGCTTCTTCACGCTCCATCCACGCGTACCCAACAACCTCACCATTGCTGAAGGGGTGGGAGCGCAGGCGGTGTTATGGGATGGCTGGCAAGCGCAATGTGAAGGTGCAGCCGTGACCGGATCCCCTGCTTTGTGCGATGAGCGATCCGTTGTGCGCTTGTGCCCAGGTTACGGCACGTCCGAGGGTGCTTCTTCCTTGCGGTTCTCCCTCGGTGCTCCGACTGTTCAACCACGCGTACCGAACGAAGACGCTCCCCAGATCTGCGAGGTCCAAACCAACACCGGTATCCTGGACCGAGAAGATCGCCGAAGGTCCGTCACGCTTCAAGGTGACCTGTACGTGGCCTTCGCGGGGTGTGAATTTGGATGCATTGCTCAAGAGCGCGTTGAGCAACTGACCGAGCCAATGCGCATCGCCATCCACGATGACGCTCTGGTCGATCGTGGTGGTGACCACTTGTTGCTTCCGATCGAACCGGTGTTGCAAGGATGCGATGGCAGCGGACACCAGCGAAGCCAGATCGATCGGTTCCAAGCGCAGCTTGCCCATGCCGCGTTCCACGGCGAAGTCGTCCAGTAGTTCCTCCGTCGCACGCATGGCTTTGAAGTACTGCTGCTCCGCGAACTCGATGAGTTCGTTGCTTCCTGGATCCGAAGGACCCTCCTTCAACTGGGCGAGCACTTGCTGGATCGCTGCCAGCCTGTTGCGCAGATCATGCGCGTGGGTATGCAGGCGTTCGGCCTGGGCTGCGGTCGCTTTCAATGGATCCGTGCGGTCCATCACCCTTCGCCGCGTGCGAAGCGGCGCAGCATGTCCTCCAAGCTATCGGAGTTGATCGGCTTTGGGAGATACTGGCAGTCCTTCAAGTTCCGGATCGCTTCAACTATCTCCGGTTTCGTGCTCGCAGTAAGGAAGAGGATCGGCATCGGTCCGCGTGCATGGATGTCCTGCGCCAGTTCCAATCCGGTCTTGGGTCCTTTCAAGTAGATGTCCATGATGATGAGGTCCGGTCGCTCTTTTTCCATGAGTTCTTCGGCCTCTTCGGAACTGCGCGCTGTACCGATCACCTCGAAGCCCATGCGCTCCAACTGCAGCCGGTAGCTGAAGGAGATGATGGTCTCGTCCTCGATGATCAGGATCTTTTTCATGGGAGGGGGAGGGAAGGCTTTGGTAAGGCTGGGGTATCAGGCTCGTGCCGCATGGTGGTCGCGCAGAACGCCTTCGAAACTATCCACGCTCAAGGCCTTTTCGACATAACCGATCACACTGCGGAAGGACAAGGCCCGTTCCAGGTCACTGGGGCGGTTGCTGCTGCTGAACATGACCACGCTGGTGAGTTCGTTGGGAAGAAGCCCTTCCGCCTCGCAAACGCTCAGGAACTCGAACCCGTTCACGGCAGGCATGTTGATGTCCACGAACATGATGTCCGGGAGATCGTGTCCGTTGCGCATGTGCGAAAGCGCCTCGGTAGCGGAGGTGAAACAGCTCAAGCGCCCGGTGAAGCCTGCGCGTTTCAACACCAGTTTGGTCACGAAGTTGCAATCGTCCTCATCGTCCACGAGGAGGATGTGGTTGACGTGGGCGAATACGGAGGTGGTCATGGGAAGGAACGTTGGAACGCTCCACCTCCGCTGAAGGTTCCGCCAATGCGATCAGAAGTAGCTGACGCGCAGCGTGCGTCCCTTTTCCTTGAACATCGATCCGCGGTCGTTCACCCGCTTTTCCAATCCATCCTCGTCCACGAGCAGGCGTTCGATGAAGTGCTGTGCCTCCGCCGCATCCAGCGTTGGCTCGGCCCCATTGGAGATGGCCTCGGTGGCGTACGCGGTAAGCAGGCCTTCGAAGGCGTTCTGGAACATGCCGGGTGTGGCGAAGAGGTCGCAGCCGATGACCTTGTCGCCGCTCACGACCACCACGCCGATCACCCCGGGTCGCGCATTGTACAGTCCGCTGAAGTGGTTCTGGTAGCCCTGCATCTCTGTGCTGAAAATGCTGTCCGTCCGCAGTGCATTGAAGGTGCCTGTGGGAGCGCTCACTTCGTTCTCCTTCAGGTAGCCTGCCACGTTCTCCCAAACCGCGCCCTGGTCCTTCTCCTTGGCGGCGGCCTTGCGCATCTTCTGTGCACCCACCCCGGTGCTCGCGGTGAACTTGCTGCCATCTGCCCCGGCACTCCAGCGCCCATGCTCCACGCAGAACGCCGCGATATCCACCGACTGCCCGGGTGCTAATAGCACATCCTGGGCGAGCATGCGATCCTGTTGCCCGCCGGTGACCACCTCACCCTGCATCAAATAGATCGTGTCGCGTGAGGTGTTGGTTGCAAGCAAGCTGTTCACTTGGCCCCCTCCGGCTTGTTCATTGATCTTCAAGGCACCCTTGGTGATCGCGTCGCTCAGGGGCATGGTTTCTCCAACCGTGCTATGCGCTTGGGTGAACACTGCGTTCGCCACCACGGGATAGATCGCGAGTTTGCCCCAACTGTAGGTGATGCCCGTTGGGGCCTCGGGCGCAACCTTCAGATTGTCCGAGTTGTATTGTGCCTGACTTGCAAGTGAAAGGAGGACGAGGGATGCCGTGAGCGAACGCATGTGGATGGTTTTGCACACGGTACACGTTCATGCGGCGCGCGTTCGATCGCTTGGGACCAGGTGATCGCACTGACCGGGTGTTGACGTTCGCTTACTTTTTGAACACCAGCCAAACGGCCGCGATCAATAGGAGTGCCGCCGCTGCATGGTTCCAGCGCAGTTGCTCGTTCCGGAAGGCGATCAAGGTGAACCCAGTGAAGACCACCAAGGTGATCACCTCCTGCAACACCTTCAATTGCACCAAGGTGAAAGGACCACCGTGGTCGAGGTGGCCCATGCGGTTGGCCGGCACTTGCAGCGCATATTCGAAGAGCGCAATGCCCCAGCTGATGAAGATGATGGCGACCAAGCCAAGGCTGCGGCTCCACTCGAAGTCCTTGAAACGAAGATGCCCGTACCACGCCAACGTCATGAAGGCGTTCGAGAGCACGAGCAGTCCAATGGTACCGAGCGCTTTCATTGTGGTCTGTGCTTGATGCGAAGGTGTGCGGAGCGGTGTTCGCCATGACCGTACTCATGATCCGTGGTCAACGATCGGAAGTTGATCCTCGAATACCTTGGCCTCGTGTTCGAGCACCGGTCCCACCCCGTTCTAAGCCCCAAGCGTTTCGCTGGGCGCTTGCTGCGGTATCTCAGCTATGCTCTCGGACTGGTTGCCGCATCACTGGCACTCGGCGTTTGGGGCTACATGCATTTCGCCGATCTCCGTTTCGTGGATGCTTTCCTCAATGCGTCCATGATCCTTGGGGGAATGGGACCCGTGGACCCCTTGCACAGCGACGAGGCCAAGTACTTCGCTTCCTTCTATGCGCTCTACAGCGGGATCAGCTTGCTGGGCGCGGTAGCCGTCTTCCTCACGCCGGTCATGCACCGTATGCTGCACATCCTACACCTGGATGAAGGCAAGACCGAGGGCTGATCAATCCTTCTTGGTCTGCTTCCACGTGGCATAGGCGGATGTGATCGGAGGACGGCTCTTGTCCACTTCCCGCAAGGGTTCGCATTCGCGCAAGGTGGTATGCAATTGTGCCGGTAATCCTTGATAGAGTTCCGTACCCGCTGTCTTCCAGGCGATCATCTCATCGCTCACGTCCTTGATCGCCTTTGCAGGATTACCCACGATCACTTTTCGTCGTTCCCATATGCTGTCGGCCGGCAGGAAGGCGAGTGCACCCACGATGCACTCCTCGCCGAGCACCACATTGTCCATGAGCACGGCGTTCATGCCCACGAGGCAGTTCCTTCCCACGTGCGCACCGTGGATAATGGCACCGTGGCCGATGTGCGCACCGGCTTCGAGCACGACGGTGACGCCGGGGAACATGTGGACGGTGCAGTTCTCCTGCACGTTGCAGCCATCCTTCACGACGATCTCGCCCCAATCACCCCGCAAGGCCGCCCCGGGGCCGATGTACACATCGCGCCCGATCACCACGTTGCCCGTAACTGCAGCCTGCGGATGCACGAAAGCGCTGGGGTGAACGACCGGTCGGTAGCCATTGAACTCGTAGGTCATCGCAGTGCTTTTTGGGAACGAAGTTGAAGAGGAAGGAATGGAACTGTCCAAGGGCGCCCCGAGCGGTATGTTAAGCCAAGGTTAAGGATCCGGCCGCGAACTGTTCAGCGCAGATGGCCCGGATACATTTGACCGCCGAAAACGCACCCCATGGCCCTCGACTCCCTGCTCAACATATTCAAGCCCCGCGACCGGGTGTTCTTTTTCCATTTCGAGGCATCGGCCGCGAACGTGTTGAAGATGAGCGAGGACCTCATCGCGATCATGAACACGGAGCCGGGCTCCCAGCGTACTGCATTGTTGGAGCGGCTCGAGATCGCCGAACGTGCGAACGACGATCTGACGCACACCATCTTCACGGACCTTGCGCGGAACTTCATCACGCCGATCGACCGGGAGGACATCCACAGCCTGGCCACCAGCTTGGATGATGTGGCCGACTTCATCCTCGCTGCAGCAAAGAACCTGGAGCTTTTCGGTATCAACAAGCCCGATGAGACCTGCCGTGAACTTGCACGTTTGGTGAACGAGGGCTGCCGGATCGTGCAATTGGCCGTGCAGAACCTGCGCAACATGCACAAGAGCAACGCGCAGAACCAGTTCGTCGTGGAGATCAACAGCATGGAGAACCAGGCCGACGAGGTGTACGACAAAGCCATCCAACGCCTCTTCGCCAATGAGAAGGATCCCATCCAACTGATCCGGATGCGCGACATCTACAGCATGTTGGAACTCGCCACCGACAAGTGCGAGGACGTGAGCAACGTGATGGAATCCATCATGTTGAAGTACGCCTGAGCGCATGACCCTTCTGCTGGTCATCATCATCCTGGCCTTGGTGTTCGATTACATCAATGGCTTCCACGACGCCGCGAACTCCATCGCCACGGTGGTGAGCACCAAGGTGCTCACGCCCCTGCAGGCCGTGCTCTGGGCGGGCTTCTTCAATTTCGTCGCCTTCTTCATCTTCAAGGACCATGCGGTCGCGAACACCATCAGCAAAACGGTGCATGCCGAGTTCATCACCCTGCCGGTGATACTCAGTGGTCTCATCGCCGCCATCATATGGAACCTGCTCACGTGGTGGTACGGTATCCCCAGCAGTAGTTCACACACGCTGATCGGAGGTTTCGCGGGTGCGGCCATCGCACATGCGTTCGCAACCACCGATGGCTTCAGCCTGGGCGAAGTGGTGGAGAACGACAAGATCACCAAGACCTTGCTCTTCATCTTCCTGGCACCCCTCGTGGGCATGGTCATCAGCATGTTCATCACCTTCGTGACCATCGTGCGCAAGGTTTGGACGCGCATCGGGATCATCGTGATCGCCTCGGTGGCCACGTGGTTCCTGTTCACGCATTTGCAGCAAGGCAAGCTCGAGGAGAACCTCCAGAAGTTCTACAAGGCCGATGTGCTCAAGAAGGAAGCCGCGGAGGACCCGGCGAGGATGGCGGACTACCAGGCCGCACAAAAGAGGGTGGATGCCGCCATGCCCTACTTGGTGAAATACAATACCCAAGGTGGCAAAGGGATCGCTGCGGACATCGTCGCTAACGTGGACAACAGCGCCGACCAGCAGAAGTTGGCAAAGGCCCTGGACAAGGCGGACAACTCGATCATCCGGATCGGGCTCATGGTGGCAGATATCATTGTCGTCCTCACCTATTTGTACGTGGAGAAGGTGAAGACCCCGAACGCGCACTCCATGGCCAACATGTTCAAGAAGCTGCAGCTGCTCAGTTCGGCCGCCTTCAGCATCGGGCACGGTGGCAACGATGCCCAGAAGGTCATGGGTATCATCACTGCCGCAATGATCGCCAATGGGGACATCATGGACATCAAGGAGATGCCGAACTGGGTGCCGCTGGCCTGCTACACCGCCATCGGTATCGGAACCCTCAGCGGTGGTTGGAAGATCGTGAAGACCATGGGTACGCGTATCACCAAGGTGACACCGCTGGAAGGAGTATGCGCGGAAACCGCAGGTGCCACCACGCTCTACCTCACCGAGCAAATGGGTATACCGGTGAGCACCACGCACACCATCACCGGTGCTATCGTGGGTGTGGGTGCCACCAAACGTTTGAGCGCGGTACGCTGGGGGCGTTACGGTGCGGCTTCTATGGGCGTGGATCCTCACGATACCCGTGAGCGCAGCGCTTGCAGGCATCACCTACTGGATCTGCAGGCTCGTTGGCCTTTGATGGGCTGTTTCCCCTGAGCGAACACCGTTGTCGCTCTCAGCGAGCACCTTTGTTGCTCTGAGCGAGCACCAATTGTCACCCTGAGCTTGTCGAAGGGGTGAACATGTCATGTCCTTCGACAGCTCCGGGGCGTTCAGGCGGTTCACCCTGACAACTACTCCGATACCTTCGCCTGCATGTCGATCATACTGTCCGACGCCGGTCTTCATAAGCATCTTTTGCCGCTCACCTTCACGCGACCGGTTGGTCAGTTGCGGCCAGGATCCTTCGACTTTCGAAGGCTGGTACGTGCGGAGCGGGCTTGCGGCGGGCTATCGAACGGAAGCTTATCTCAGCCGGGCTTTTCCACTTCCCACCGAGCCGGCCGATCTCGAGGTGGACGCCTCGCTCTTCCCCACGGACGACCTGGTCGCAGCGGTGATGGACCTTCGCGCGGGTGAAGTGCTCGTGCAGGATGGGCGGTCACTGGCCTTCGGTGTTCAAGGTCAGGCAGCACCGACCGAGGTCGATTGGACCGCTCCTCCGTTGTATTTGAAGCAAGTGTCCTTCTCTGGGGAGGTGATCCGCTTCGACCGACCGTGGCGGTTGTTCCAGCATTGCGGTAAAGCGATCGAACACGACTTCAAGCTGCTCACGGAGGGACGTCGTTCGCAATTACTGAGCTCGCTCAATACAATAGTGGGCGATCCCAACTTGATCTTCCTGGAGGAGGGCGCGGTTGTGGAGGCCTGTGTGCTCAACACCAAGAACGGGTCCATTTACATCGGGAAGAACGCGGAGGCGATGGAAGGCTGCCTGATCCGTGGACCTTTCGCGCTGGGCGATCATGCCCAACTTAAAATGGGTGCCAAGATCTACGGACCATCCTCCTTCGGACCTGAATGCCGTGTTGGCGGCGAGGTGAACAACAGTGTGCTCCTTGGCTTCAGCAACAAGGGCCACGACGGTTTCCTCGGGAATAGCGTGATAGGAGAGTGGTGCAATCTGGGGGCTGACACGAACAATAGCAACCTGAAGAACACCTACGGTGACGTGAAGGTCTTCAGTTATGGCGCGAACGACCAAGTGGATACGGGTCTGCAATTCTGTGGTCTGATCATGGGGGACCATGCCAAGAGCGGTATCAATACCATGTTCAATACGGGGACGGTGGTGGGTGTAGGTGCCAATGTGTTCGGAGGCGGCTTCCCACCGAAGCATATTCCCGGGTTCGCATGGGGTGGTGCCGATGGTTTCGAGGTATACGATATCGAACGGGCACTCACCACCGCGCGCCGAGTGATGGAGCGTCGTCATGTGCCGCTCACCGACCAGGACGAAGTGATCCTTCGCCATGTGTTCGAGATGGAACGGTCATCAATACCAGCGAAGAAGTTCAAGTGAAGCGCGCCGTGCGCATCGTGGCGAACGGATCCGCCCTCCACAAGCTCCTATTTTAGCGGCCCCTCGCAAGGCCACCACGATGCCGCAACTCACACAAACCCGCACCAAGAGCCAGCACGCCATCGAATTGGAGGATCGGTTCGGTGCGCACAATTATCACCCGCTGCCCGTGGTGCTCGATAGCGGCAAAGGCGTCTTCGTTTGGGACGTGGATGGCAAGCGCTACTACGATTTTCTCAGTGCATATAGCGCGGTGAACCAAGGGCACTGTCATCCTCGATTGGTCGCGGTCATGCAAGAGCAGGCCGCGCGCATGACGCTCACCTCTCGTGCGTTCTACAACAGTGTGCTGGGGGAGTACGAGAAGACCGTGTGCGAACTCTTCGGCTACGACAAAATGCTGCCGATGAACACGGGGGCGGAAGCCGTTGAGACCGCGCTGAAGATGGCGCGGAAATGGGGCTACGAGAAAAAGGGTGTCCCGGCCGGACAGGCGAAGATCATCGTATGTGACGGCAACTTCCACGGCCGTACGATCAGCATCGTGAGCATGAGCACCGATCCTGAGAGCCAAGGGGGGTTCGGGCCTTTCACGCCTGGTTTTTTGGTCATCCCCTACGATGATATCCCGGCGCTCGAGAAGGCGTTGTCCGATCCGAACGTGTGCGCCTTCCTGGTCGAACCCATCCAAGGGGAGCGCGGGGTGTACACGCCTGCGGATGACTACATCGCGAAGGCGATCGCTGCGTGCAAGGCGCGCAATGTGCTGTTCATCGCCGATGAGATACAGACCGGGATCGCACGAACGGGTCGCATGCTCTGCAGCGTGCCGGATGAAGAGCGTGATCCAGCGAAGCGCCCGGATGCGGTCACCCTCGCGAAGGCCCTGAGAGGTGGTATGTACCCGGTCAGTGCTGTGCTCGCCAGCGACGAAGTGATGGGAGTGTTCACTCCTGGTACGCATGGCAGTACGTATGGTGGCAATCCGATGGGCGCCCGCATCGCCATGGAGGCGCTAGCCGTGGTGAAGGATGAAGCGCTTGTGGCGAACTCCGATCGTCTGGGGGGGACCTTCCGTGCAGAGATGCAGAAGCTCGTTGATCGTTACGACTTCGTGAAGCTCGTGCGCGGAAAGGGCTTATTGAACGCGGTGGTGATCGAAGCGAGGGTCGCGTCGGATGGGTCGCCGAAGACCGCATGGGAACTCTGCCTGCTCCTGCGTGACAATGGCCTTCTTGCCAAGCCAACGCACGGCGACATCATCCGCTTCGCCCCGCCCTTGGTGATCACCGAAGAGCAACTGATGGAATGCTGCCGCATCATCGCTGTCAGCATGCAGCAGTTCGCCTAGCGAAGGACCTGGAAGCGCCTCGACACAGGCGCACCTTTTTCGTCCACGTATTGAAGCAGGTAGGTGCCATTGGCCAAGGCACTGGTATCGAGCGTGCCACCCTCGATCCGTACGTTCAAGTTCCGCCCATCCAAGCACGAAACCATGGCTTCGCCTGTTGCTCCGGGCACCACCAACCGATCGGAGGCGGGAACAGGGTAGGGAAGAGCGGTTGAAGTTGATGATGCGCCATCGACAGCGGTAGTGGTACAGAACACATTGTTCAAATGCGCCCATAGCTCATCAGCGAACTGGATGGCGACGGCTGCACCGGTGCCGGGCGAGGTTTCCCATGCGCACGACCACAAGACCTTGCGATGGCACCACATTGATCTGTTGGCCGTTCTTGCCGAGCGCGTTGAAGGCATCCAGTGGTTCGTTCTGGAGCAGTGGGCCTGGGAAGACGATCTGAAGGCCGGGTACCATCGCGGTCGCTTGTCCGTTCAGCCACCACAGGTAACCGTAGCTCTCGTTGAGGGCTTGCGAGGGCGTGGTCATCGCTTCGAAGTAATTGTCGTCGCCCAGGATGTCGGTCCCGTTCCACACGCCCCGGTTAAGTGCCAGCAACCCGAAGCGTGCCATACTTCGTGGAGTGCTGAAGAAAACGTTGTTGTATTCGATCGGCAGATATAGTCCGGAGATGCCGGTGGTAGGCGTCAAGGTGCTGTACACGTAGCCGTTCAGCGTTTGGCCGGTGGCGGATTCGAGCACTCCGTCCAATTTGGTGTAGGGTGCGTTGTGGTAGGACCACCGCGTGCCCGGATCGGCCAAGTATTGCAAGCAGGTAGGGTCGGTGCAGTCGACATTGGCCACGCCATCATCCAACCCGGTGGTCATCGTGAGTTGGTTGCGCACGGTGATCGCTGCTTCCTGCGCGGGCGAGCAACTGGTCCATCCGATCCCCAGATGGTCGCTGCTGGGGTCGTTGATGTCCAGCCGGTCAGCGACTTGCCAGCACTGGCCCAATACCACGCACTGTCCTGTGTGAAGGTGCCCACATAGTGCTCGATGGCGATGCGGCCGTCCTTCAGCACGATGAAGGCCTTGCTGTTGTTCGCTTCCACGAACTCCAGCAATGGCGCGATCGAATCCGTACACCAGCCCAATGTGGCTGGATCCACGGTTTCCCACGTGTTACCGGTTGCTGGGGGGAAGTACGTGCTCTGCGCGAACGTGCTTCCGATGAAGACCACGGTGGATAGCGTAATGATCGAGCGCATACGATGAGGGTTGTCAGGAGGACGCCTCGGTGGCGGAAAGGTTCGATCGGCTTAGTAGCAGGAACACGCCGAATACGATCAGGCCGAGGTTCGCGATGCCCAGCACCCCATAGTGGATCATACGGTCGGAGAGACCGCCTAGGGCATCCGCCCAATTGCCGCCGTAAGCGAGGAGGACGGGAACTGCCAGGACGACGAGCCATTTCGGATCGGTACGGGGTGCCAGGTGGTGCACCAATAGCATCACCAGCGGCATGCAGAAGAGGAAGTGGTTGGTATCCGTGAGCGTGATGCTAGGCACCAAGGCGAGCAAGAGGAAGTACTCGATCACCGTGTGACCTGGAGAGCCACCGCGCGCGCGTTCGCGCTTCAGGTTCCAAGCCACCAAAGCACCGATGATGACCACGATACCTCCAAGGATCACGACTGCTTCGATGGTGCTTGGTGTTGCAATGAAGTATTTCAGCACTGCGCGATGCAGGAAGGAATACACCGTGTCCACATTGTTGTACGCGTCACCCCCGGTGTAGATGAGGGATGCATTGTGCTTTGCCATTTCTCCGAGCCATTCGTGGTGCATGGTGATGGAAGCGCTGTATCCGAGGAAGAGGGTCGGGAGCAGAAGTCCCGCAAGCCCGGTGCTGAGCGCAGACCAGATCGCTTTCGATTGCCCACGCAAGAGCATTAGTGGCAGGAGGACCACGAAGTGCGGCTTGGCGAGGATCGCAAGCCCTATCAACAAGCCGGCTGTCCCTGTTCTGCCGCTCAACAACCGATTCAGTCCGTACAGGAGCAACCAAACGAGCAGCACGTTGATGTTCCCCAGGTGCAGTTCTCGATGCAGGTGCACCACCACGATGAGGAACGTAAGGAAGAGGGGGGTATAGGTTGCGCTCTTCCCCGCGAACACATGCGTGCGAACCAGCCGATCAGCCAGCAACGCCGAACCAATGAAGGCGCAAACGATGAGCGCGTATTGGATACCTGCGGCGATGGAGAATGGCAGTATAGCGAGCGGCACGCAGAGCATGGCCATGAAAGGCGCGTACTTGAAGTATCCGGAATCGAGCCCGTGCGCTACCCCATAGAGCTCTTCGCCGCCGAGCAAGGCATTGGCGGCTTCGTAGTAAACACGGAAGTCGTTCAGCCAGAAGCGGCCGTTGATCACCTCCAGAACCACCAGGATCAGCGCGACGACAAGAACGATGATCGAGAAGCGACCGGGGAATCGGTTCCAGCGCAAGGGGATGAACGCTACTTCGTCTTGGTCAGGTCCACCTCTTTCACGAGGCGGCCGTGGTCATAATGCAATTCGCGGTACACCTGGCCATCGGGGCTGTAGTCGTAGTGGATGCCATGCTCCACACCGTTCTCCCAACTCTCCACGTACTTCTTCACGCCGGTCTCATAGTAGTACATCCATTCCCCATGCTCAACACCGTTCTCGAAGCGCCCCACGTATTCAAGACGTCCGTTGGGGTAGTACACCTTCTCCATCACCTTCACGGCATCCTCTCCGTTGCCCTTCATGTAAACGACCACTTCGGGCTTGCCATTGGGATGGCTGGCTGCCGTGTATTTGTGGGTGGAACAACCCACCAGCACGAGCAAGGGGAGGATCGCGAACAGGGGGCGGGGCGACATGGTCCGCTAAAATAGGGGAAACGCCGGGTGGCCATGGTCTCCTACTGTTTCACGAAACGCACCGGTCGTGCCCCGAAGCTCATGACCACGTAGGTGCCTGCATCCAGGGCGGTCACATCCAGCCTGTGCTGCCCGCTCACGGAAAGGACAACACGTCCGCTGAGATCGGCGATGGAGATCGTTCCCAGGAGATCACGCGGATCCATGCGCAGGGTGAGTTCACTGGATACCGGGTTCGGGAACACAGTTATCTCGCGATCGATGCTCATTTCTTCCACTCCTACACCGGGAGAAAGGGTCCAGCCGATATCACGCATGATCGCGAGTCCGATAGGCCCAGGCCAATGGCTGGCATCACCTGCGGAACTGAAGGGCGTCATTAGTTCGTTCGGGTTGCCCTGCGGATAGGTAGCCTCGTTCAGGTGGACACAACTACTTCCCAAGGCGAACACGGATGGCGCGTAGATGCGTACCGAAGAACCACCGTTGGCGGCCATGGCATACGCACCGTTGAAGTACACCTGGTTGCTGGTAAGCGCTGTGCCCAGGATCGTTCCCGGATTCTGCAAGGAGATCAACTCACCGCTAACGGTATTGGTAAGGAAACGATCGAAGATGCCGGGCAACGTGTCCTGACCAGGCCAGGGAAGGTGGTGATCAAGGGCGCGAAGTCACTGGCCAGAAGCAGTCCAAGGGAGCCTTCGTTGCCCACTTTCTTCGCGAGCCCCACGAAGCCGAGGCCATGCCCGAGCTCATGCAGCGCAATGCTCACGAGATCGTATTGACCTGCTGGCGTATTGCCATCCAGTCCTAGATACCAATTCGTGCCGCTGTTCAGGTACACGTTGATGTCGTCCTCGCCCGGGTTCAACTCTTCACCGGCAATGCTATTGGCAAGCGCCGTCGCATACCATGTTGCGGGCTCCGGGGCGTTCAAGAAATCCTTGCGACCGTTCGGGAAGGTGACGCCAAGGGCGGCACTTCCAAGTGCGGTCCAACTCACGCTCACTTTGATGGGCACATCGCTCACGAGGATGCTTCCCCAGATATCCGCAGCATGCTGGATCGCCACTTGTGCATCGGGTGGTGTGCCGAAGTGTGCGATCGTGAAAGTGGCGGCGGCTGCTTGCGAGCCAATGCTTGAGGCGACAAGGAAGGAGAGGAGGTGACGAGGCATGTGTTGCATCCCGAAATAACGGGACCACGAACTTACACAGCCAGCATCGCCAGCAGGCGTATGAGGTCCGGCTCGATCATCTTCTTCTGCGCGATCGCCTTTGCGTGCGGGGTGAAGGTGATCGCTCCGTTCACGATGCCCACCACACAGTTGTGCTTTCCGGCGATCAGGCCTTCCACCGCAGCAGCGCCCAACCGCGCAGCGAGCAGGCGGTCGGCCATCGTCGGACTTCCGCCGCGTTGCAAATGTCCCAGCACGCTCACGCGTATGTCGAATTGTGGGCACCGTTTTCCCACCTCCGCTGCAAGCTTGAACGCACCGCCCTCTTCGTCGCCCTCGGCCACTACCACGATGCAACTGCCCTTCTCCTTGGAGCGGTTCTCCAGCACGCTCACCAACTCGTTCACGTTCTCGCGGCGCTCAGGCACCATGACGTATTCCGCACCTGCGGCAATTCCGTGTGCATGGCGATGAATCCCTGTATCGCGGCCCATCACTTCCACGAAGAAGATGCGGCCGTAGCTCGCTGCCGTATCACGCAGGCGGTCCATGGCCTCCAATGCGGTATTGCACGCCGTATCGAAACCAATGGTCCGATCGCTGCCTCCAAGGTCATTATCGATGGTGCTTGCAACGCCAATGACCTTCACTCCTTGCTCAGTGGAGAGCTGGTGCGCACCGGCCTGTGTTCCACCTCCGCCGATGCGAATCGACGCATCAATGCCCCTCATCGCGGAGGGTTCTTCGCGGCGGTCGCCCGGCCTTCGGCGGTCTTGAACGATTCGCTGCGCGCGCTGCGCAACATGGTGCCACCACGCTGCACGATGTTCCGCACATCGCGTGGGCCGAGCTCGATGAAGTTGCCCTTCACGAGCCCTTCGTAGCCGTCCATGATGCCCGTTGCCTTGATGCCGTGGAAATGCGCAGTGCGAACGACCGCCCTGATGGCCGCGTTCATGCCGGGCGCATCGCCGCCGGAGGTGAGGAGGGCGAGGTGGGTGGTTCGTGTCATTGTGTTCTTAGAATGGCGGAACGCCAATGGTCCTAGTTGTTTGGGGTTTGCTGCTTTCACCTCCTTCTTGGTCTTTCGTTGGGGACGACTACCAGTTGCGATCCAGTTCAACCTCCACGTTCCCCCTGGACGCCTTCCTGTACCACGTGGTACTCGCTCCATACCCTCACTTCCCGTTCCTGCTCACCATCGTGATGTTCATTGGAAGAGCGAAGCCGTTCACGCAGTTGCCCCATCTCATCCAGAGCTTCTTCTTGTACACGCCCCACTCCAACGTGGGCACCTGAGTCGTTCTCAGGTACTGATCGAAGATGCTTTCGTTCAGTCGCCGTTTGGTTCGCTCGGTGAAGTTGATCATGAAGTCCTCGATCTCCCCGCTGCTTGTCGTCTTGTGGTAGAAGCGCTTGTTCATCTCCAGCAGCATCGCCTTGAAGGTACTGTCGCCCACGATGTGCCGGATCATGTGGATGAGGTTCGCGCCCTTGGTGTACATGTCGCCACTGCCCTCCTCGTTCACACAGTACGGACCGATCATCGGCCTGTCGTTCCGGATCGCCGGGCGCAGGCCGACCACATAGTCCTCACCTGCTTCCTTGCTCTGCTGGCATTCGGTGTAGATCGTCTCACTGTAGCACGCGAAACCCTCATGCAGCCACATGTCCGCGATATCGGCCGTAGTGATGCTGTTGGCGAACCACTCGTGCGCGCTCTCGTGGATGATGATGTAGTCCCACGACATGCCCCGGCCCGAACCGCTGCGGTCCGTGCCGAGGTATCCGTTCTGGTAGCCGTTGCCGTATGCGATGGCGCTTGTGTTCCATGCCTGGGTGCGGCGCTTCCACCAGTTTGTAGCCATCCTCATAAAGGGGAACGGTCCGAACCACTCTTCGAAGCAATCCAGCGTGGGAGCTGCTTGCTTCGAACTGCTCGCGCGCCTTGGCTTCGTTGCGGGACAATGCCCAGTAATCGCAATCGAGCTTGCCGGCTGCGCCATCGAACACCTCGCTCCAGTGCGCGTACTTGCCGATGTACGGAACGAGGTTGTAGGTGTTGATCGGGTTGTTCACCATCCAGTTCCAAGTGCTTGTGCCATCGTCGTTCTTCACGGTGCTGCGCAGGCGGCCATTTCCTACGGCTACCAAGCTGTCAGGTACGGTGATGTGCAATGAAGCCCCACGATCGGGTTCGTCGCTCTGGTGGTCCTTGCAGGGATACCAAACGCTCGCACCAAGTCCCTGGCAGGCCACGCTCATCCATGGGTTGCCCTTGCTGTCCTTCTTTGGGATCCAGCCGCCATCCCATGGTGGGCGTAACAGCCGCGCGCGGCACGCCGTGGTAGTGGAACGTGATTGTGAGGCATTTTCACCATGGGCGACGGGAGATCGACCCATACCACGTTGTCTTCTTAGCGAAGGGCACACGTTGATCCTTCCCCCCCAGGGAACCATTTTCGTAGACCACCACTTCGGTCACGACCATGTCCATCACGAAGGCGGCTGTTGGAAGTCGATCTGCACACGTTGACCATCAGCCACCGCATCGAAGGCGATGGTGGTCGATCCCGTAATCGAACGTTCCTCAGGTTCGGTCGACACGCTCACATCATAGTGGACCACATCCACCAAGCACGGTAAGGCCCAATGGAGCCGCGCAAGGAATCCTCCTTCGTGTATTCTTGTTTGGACAGCACCCGAGTTGTGCTTGCAACGCGATCCACCGCTGAGCAAGGCGGCGGAACAGAGGGATCTCCGGTGCATGTGTCCTCCCGAGATGATGCGGCTGGGCGAAGGTATTTGGCGGCCCTTCGGCCGAAAGCCGCCGTTCGCCGGTATTGGAACGGATCGTCACAGGGCAGCATTGTTGAAAGGATGCGCGCCTCTTAGGGTGTCCATTGGCCGGACTTACCCATTTACACCCGTGAGATCCTGCATTGCCCTGCTTTCTTTCCTGCCATGGTCCGTGATGGGACAAATACTGGAACCGGATCTCCTTACCGAACTGCCTGCCCAACTGGACGAGACCAGCGGCTTGCTGGTGCTGCAGAACCATGTCTGGACGATCCTGGACAGCGGTAATCCTGCGGCCTTGTATGAAGTCGCTCCGATTGATGGCGGCGTGATCCGCACGGTGGAATCTGCTCGGTGCCAGCAATGTGACGGGCTACGAGGGATAACGCCTCCGGATGATGAGTGGATCTACATCGGCGACTTCGGTAACAATGCGGGGTGCGCGCACCAACCTGCGTGTCTATCGCATTCCGCGTTCGGCCTTGGAGGATGAGGGGTCACCAAGTGGCGGATGGACACCATTGCTTCACCTACGCGGACCAGACCGACTTCACACCGTGGCTCGAACGCGACCAACTTCGACTGCGAAGCCATGGTCGCTGGGTGATAGTCTCTTTCTGTTCACAAAACGCTGGCTGGACGGACGGACACGGCTCCTATGCGCTACCGGCGCTACCGGGCGACCATGTGGCGCAGGTTCGCGGCACGTTCGACACGCGATGGCTTGGTCACATCGGCTTCCTGGGATGGTATCGATGGCCTGGCCCTGCTCGGCCATGAGAACGATCCCGTTCAACCCTTCGTCTGGCTCTTCAACAGTATCGATGACCGCGACTTTTTCGCTCAGGGCGGCATTCGTCGCGAGGTGGATATGGTGCGCACCAGACCGAAGGCATCGCGTGGTACACACCGGATGAAATGGATCATCAGCAATGAAATGACGCCCGGGTTTGCGCCTGCGTTGTGGTCCGTTGAAGTAGGTCAAACGGTCGATGCCCAAGAACCGCTACCCCACCGGACCGCGCTTGTTCCCGCTACCCTCCAATGCACGAGGTACCGGATCGAAGGATTGAAAGGTCCTGCCATCGTTCGGAGTGGTGCATCGCACCGTCCACGGGATGAAGGTTTCCTCGTGGTTCCCGATCAACATCGATCTGGGCATTTTGCTGCCCGGTATGTACACGGTCTGGTCGCCCGAAGCGACACGCACGTGGTACCGCCTCTTGTGAGTATCGCGCGCTGAGGACTAATTGCCTTTGACGGGTTTTGGCTCTTCCAGCATCACCACCTCCAGCTTGCGCATCACCATACTTCAACTTCAGCACCGCCTGCTTCTCCCCTTCCTCCGTGGTGCCGAACAGCACGTCGATGTCGGTGACATCCTTCAGCAGTGGGTATTCGTTCTTGTATCGCTCGATCAATTGCGGCCTTGTCACGGGTTCGCTTCCGGTGGTCTCGGACCAGCGGCGTGATGTACACCACCGACCCATTGCGCCAGTTGCCAATGGCGTGGCTGTAGATGGTGTTCTGTGCCAAGGTCGAGATCCCGCAGAGCAGGAGGGCGATGGAGAGTAAGTGCTTCATGACGTTCGCGTTCAACAAAGTTCGTTCCTAGCGCACTTCGATCTCATCCAGGAACAACCACGCTGGTTCGCCCGCTCCGGAATGACCTCGGGATGTTGCCGGGGTCTTCACCACGTTGGACGGGCGTGCTTTGGCTTCTTCTCCACGCCAAAGGCCACCGCTCGCCCGGTTTTCGTCTTCGTCCATTCGTGCCGTGCGAGTGTAGCTCTTCCCATCGCTGCTCACGAGGAATTTCGGACTGCGCGCGTCGGTGGATCCAGCTGTAGGTCTCGTTGAGTGAGCCAATGCCCATGTAGTTGATGTCCTGCTCGCTGCCCAGATCCACGGTGATGGTGACGCTTTCGCGCCAGCCGAGCCACTCGGTGTTCACGCGCTTCTCTTGCGCGGTGATGCCGTCCACGAGGGTGAAGGCCCCGCCTTCGTTGTAGCGCTCGTGGGTGGGTGTTCGCTCAGGTGATCTTCTGGGCTGTGGCTTTGTTGAAGCGGAATGTGCGGGTGATTGCTTGTCCCGAAACAGACCGCGTTCATTGAGGCTGAACTGTAGTGTTGCATCGAAGTTGAACTCTGGATGGTTCGTGCCAATCCTGCTCGACGACTTTCCGGCCATGGGCATCGCCGGATGTCGGGCAGGTCCGACATTGTGCGATGGCAACCGTGCCCTCTGTTGGCGGGACCATCGTCACCTTGATCCATCCGGCTTCGCCTTGAGGGGACTTGCGCAGCCATTACTTGTACAAGCTTTTGCTCGCATTCACCTTCATCGCATCAAGCCTGGGGAATTCGGCCTCCAATCTCCGAATGAAGTCCGCCTCATCGCGCTTCTCTTTCGGCGTCCACAACACTTCGGCCAAGGCCAGCATGCGCGGCACCGCCATGTATTCCACATGATCGGGCGTGAGGATGTACTCCGTCCACACGTTGCCTTGCGCACCAAGAATGTATTTCGCTTCTCTGGCTTCAGTTCAGCGGGGACGGGTTCGTAGCTGTACACCTTCTGCACGGTGGTGTAGCCGCCAATGGCCAATGGCTCGTTCGCCGGATCGCCTTGGTAGTGGTCGAAGTAGCAATGGGATCCGGGGCTCATCACCGCGTAGTGGCCTGATTTCGCCGCCGCCACACCGCCTTCGGTTCCGCGCCAGCTCATTACCGCCGCGTTCGGTGCAAGGCCTCCTTCCAGGATCTCGTCCCAGCCGATGATCTTCCGGCCCTTCGCATTCACGAACTTCTCCATGCGCTGGATGAAGTAGCTCTGGAGTTCGTGCTCGTCCTTCAGGCCGTTCGCTTTCAGCGTGCCTGGCATTTGCGCAAGCCTTCCAGCTCTCCTTGGGGCATTCCTCACCGCCGATGTGGATGTACTCGCCGGGGGAAGAGTTCCATCATTTCAGCAAGAACACCTTGTAGAAAGGGGAAGGTGCTGTCGTTCCCCGGCGCAGAACACTTCCTCGAACAACGCCCCACCTTTCTTCACTTCAAAGGGCCTCCGTGCAACTGAGTTCGGATAGGCGGCCAGCGCCGCCAATGACATGCCCTGGCATTTCGATCTCCGGCACCACGGTGATGTGGCGGGCGGCCGCATAAGCCACCACCTCCCGGATCTGCTCCTGCGTGTAGAAGCCGCCGTAGGGAATGCTGTCGTACTCGCGCCGGCCGTACGGACCGATCTGGCTGCCGCTTCGCCACGCGCCCACTTCGGTGAGCTTCGGGTACTTCTTGATCTCGATCCGCCAGCCTTGGTCGTCGGTGAGGTGCCAGTGGAAGCGGTTCATCTTGTAGCGCGCCAGCAGGTCGATGTACTTTTTCACGAAGTCCACCCGAAAAGTGGCGGCATACATCCGCGCATGCCCCGCCAGGCAAAGCGCGGATGGTCTGTGATGGTGAGGCTGGGGATGGTCTCTCTTGCTGGGTGGTAGCAACTCGATCAGCGTTTGGATCCCGTGGAAGAGCCCGGCCCTGTCGACTTTTGCGCAGGTCGATGCGCTCTTGCGTAAGACCAACTTGTAACCTTCATTGGGAAGTGACTTATCGCTCGTTTACGGTCAGTGCGATCACGGACCTTCCACCGTGCGTTGGGGCAAGAGCATGGGGGCTTCGGGGAGCAGCGCGGCCAAGGCGTCCCGCAGGTAGGAACCTTCGGGCTTCAGGTTCTTTGCTATCGATAAGGATGCTCACTGCGCTGGTCACCGGGAGTAGCCCTGCCCCAGGTCATTTGGGCCGGACGTGGATGAGGGTGGGTTCGGGCGGGAGTTTGGGCCGTGGCGCAGGAGGCCAGAGCCAGGAAGGGAGCGGAGAGGGAGGCACGCGTGGGGGGTGTAAGGGTGGGAATGGAGCCCTTGGCCGGGACAGCATTCACCTCTCCTTTGGCTACTCCAACCCAAAAAGCCCATATTTGCGCCCCAATTCAGGGAATCAAACACAAACCGCGACATGCCAACTCGCATCCGCCTTCAGAGAAAAGGCAAGAAAGGCCGGCCCTACTACCATTTGGTGGTTGCCGTTCCCACGCCTTGCGCGACGGGAAGCACATCGAGAGGATCGGTGCCTGTGATCCCAACCAGAATCCCGCGTTCATTGAGATCACAACGAAGGCACTGGAGTGGCTCCAAAAGGAGCATCTCCCAGTGATACCTGCCGTGCGGTCCTGAGCTACACGGGCATCGTGTACAAGAACCACCTGCTGGCGCGGGGTGAAGAAAGGAGCGTTCACCCAAGAGGAGGCGAGTCGCCGCTTCGATGTTTGGTTGAACGAGAAGAACGCCAAGATCGAAGCGAAGCGCACCAACTTGGGAGGCTGGAAAGACGGACGCCGAGAAGGCCCGGATCGCCGCCGAGGTGAAGAACCGCAACGACAAAGCCGCCGCTCCAGTGCAAAACGGCCGCTGCTAGCGCCGCTGAAGCTGCTGCAAAGGCTCCTGCTGTTGAGGGAGCTCGCCGGGGCTGAAGCTCCTGTCGCTGACGCCCTGCTGCCGAGACGAGGCTCCTGCCGCTGAGTAAGCGAACACAACGGGATAGAAGCCCTGCGAGCGAGTCGGGGCCTTCGTTCCAGGCTCATCCACAGATGGCACAGAAGGACACAGATAGCTCATCAGAGCATTTCATCTGCGATCATCGCTCTGTGGATGTATTCACTGCTTGGACTCTTCTTGGGCTCGGCGTTGGCTCCTTTCGCCCCATGGAAGTAGCCGGACTCGAGCGGCGCAATAGCTCGCGACCGTCTTGGCGCGGTAGGTGCTGTTTTCGCAATGCCTATCCAAAAGCACATACCAAGCCCATGCCGGGCTTCAATTGGTCCCATGCGGCCTTCATCTCCGGGATGAAGTCGAGCGTCTCAACTTAGTTCTTCAGGAATGTCGTGCGGTCAGGCTCAGGGTCCAGCCAGAGTTCGATGGTCACCATGTCGCCCGGCCTCTTGACCTTCCTTCTTGCGCAGATCGCCACCCATGACGATGATGTGGTAGCCGCTCTTGGTGGGCATGAGCGCACGGTCAGCGGCCACTCCGTTGATCGAGGTTTACGCACATCACCGCGTTTGCCGAACAGCTCCTTCACATCGTGCGGGAACTCCACGTAGCTCCAAGCGAAGCGGCCGGTCAATCGCTCCATGGGGGCGGAGAACTTCCAAGTCTTGGGCTTCTTCATACGCAGGCCCATGACCATGTGTACATGAGCACATGCCCACATGGGGACATGGTCTATCCTCCGGCTTTCTTGGCCTTGTACCTTTCTCCGTGAGGTAGGCCAGCACCTTGTCGCGGTGGTCTCCTTGCAAGCCGGATCACACCATCCTTGCTATTGCCACCACGCCGCATTTGCTCTTCAACGCGCGGCCGAGTTCATCGAGGTCGAGCCTGCCCACGAAGCCCACGACACGCGCCAGCCTCCTTGTTTTCCGCAACGGTCCAAGTGGATGCGCAGGTCCTGCTGGCCGGGTGCAGCGGTCGGTTATCCAGTTCCTTTCCGGACCGCTCGGCCAGACCAGCTCGCCGAGAAGAGGTGAGAGCGCTTCTTCACGACCGCCGAAAAGTGGCGTGTCGCGCCTTGGTTGCGACCTTGTGCCAATGGAGCTTGTTGGTCGAATCGAGACCAGGCCGGTCGAAGGAGCAAGGGATCTCGATCTTCATCAAGCTGCCGTTCCGGTTACCGGAACAACGTCCGAACAGGGTGCCACCGCTGCTCTGTGGACGAGCACGGGTCCCATGCCCCCAAGAAGAACCCGCAGCTCACGCAGTGCGATGCAAAACGCTGGGTCGCTTGGCGCGAGGGCCGTCCGTGGGCCGATCAATGGGCATCATCCAAAGAGCCAATGCGGCGCACGGCGAACGCACTGCGCGGTTCTATAAAATTTGGATTGTGTTCGTGATGCGGATGTCGTGCACGCGCTCATCGGAGCGATGGAGCAGTGGGCGAGGAGCAAGGAATGGATCGTATGATCGGCCCCTTCGGCTTCAGCGATAGGACCCACAAGGCTTGCGATCGAAGTCTTCTGAGCACCTCCCGTACATCGCCACACCCATCAATCCGGATTGGCTCCGCCAGATGGTCGAAGCCTGTGGATACACGGGCTACGAGGTTGTGGTGAGCTACCGCATGGACATCCCGCTGCGCCTGCCGGAGGTGTACCATCGCCATCGGCGAGCGTTGCCTCCGGAACCATGCACCATCGAGTTCCGCTTCGGACCAAGCGTGAGTTGAGGCCCTGGGTGGTGCCCGTGCTGCGACTGGTCAACGGCGCTACCTACGGCGACCTGCCAGGCTACGCGCCGATGAGCGAGGCGGAGATGCACGCGCTGGCGAATAAAGGTCATGTTCATCCTCGAACCGCAACGCTGCCCCGGAAGCTGACGGCGGGCAGAACGAACCTGTGGCCTGCGTCATCGCCAGCCCGGACACGAGCGAAGGGCTGCAGCACGCGAACGGCAAACTGTTTCCCTTCGGGTTCCTGCACATCCTGCGCGCCATGAGGCGATCCAAGCAGCTCGATCTGTTCCTGGGCGCGGTGCGTCCGGACCTTCAGGGAAGAGGACTTACCGCCGCACTCGGGGTATCGCTCTTCGATGCCGCCCGCCAACGCGGGTTCACGCACCTGGACAGCCACTTGGTGATGGAACGGAACACCCGCATGTGCGCCGAACTGGAACGTCTGGGTGCCGTGGTGTGGAAGCGATACTGTACCAGCGGGATCCGATGGATCACCGCGGCAGTAACGCAGCTGCGGTCTGCCACACGGAGTCGTGGCGGATCTCTCGATCCGAGTCAGAACCGGTAATGCAGCCCCAACGACGTCACGTTCGCGGGTGGGTCCGTCGGGTCGCACTTAACGCGCGATCACTGGCGCACCGAACGAAGCTTCCAATGCCCAACGGTCCGGCAAGCGGAAACGCAGGTCCATCGTTACGTTCAGCGTAAGACCTTGGAATCCAGAAAGCGTTATGCGTTCCGGTTCGTTCGACCCGGCACCGCATCGTTCGGCGCGTGTCGTCGTCCACATGATAAATGGCGGGTAAGCTGGGTTGTAAGGAGAGCCTTCCGCAACCGTATGCGTACTGAGCGCGCAACACCAGGTCCTCCGAACGGCGCAAGCCACGCGGGATTCGAAGTAGCCTCCGACCGCTGCATCGTCGAACCACGCCGAACGCGCGGACGGTTCTCGTTGTTCTGCACCGGCACATGCTGGTGCGCGATGGCCGCCATGCAGCGCTTGAACCGGTAGTTGATGCCGAGTGATCAGGTCCGTGGGTACCGAGGCCGGTCTGGTAGGGCATTGGCAAGGGTCGCTCATCCATCTCCATGGTCGCACCGGGACGTTCGCCGTTGTTGATCCCGTGGGCGGGCGGAAGCCAAGAGCCCCGCTGAAGCTCCCGGTCGGTCTCGTGATGAACGCAATGCGAGTGGTCACGAAAAGATCACCGACACCATTGTTGCTCCCCAGTCGCCCTGCGCATTGATGTACGCGGTCTTCAGTTGCAGGCTCCAATTCTTCGCGCGAAGCCGATGTTGAGCTCGGATTCACCTGCGTGATGACGGTTACCTTGTTCGCCATTGGCATAGCTGAAGCCGAGGCGCGCGTTGTGGCGATTCACGGTCTGGTCGGGAACGGCTATCCTGCCAGGCTACCAGTGTGGCCAACGGGCCGGCCGTGCACGCACCGGCATCGCTGCAACCTTGGGCTTGGGAACTCCTGTGCGCCAACAGTACGCATCGCGGCGGGACGAGGAGTGCGGAGCTGCTGGGACAGATGGATGTTTCGGTGCTGGTTAACGGTGAAAGACAACGGTGTGTCTGCGGTCGCTCGTCCTGTCACATCCTGACGCCAAGCTACTTTGGCCCCTTAAACAGTTAACCGTGCCAGGCACCGAACTGTTCGGCGAAGGGGAGAGAAGGAAGTGATGGACGTCCTAACACGGGCGTGCTTTTTCCGCTACAACCACGACGCCCGCAAGGGCCATTGGAAGGCGAAGGACTTCGAGGCCGAGATCGCGAAGTTCACCGGCGCGAAGTATGCCTTGGCGGTCAGCAGCGGCAGTACAGCGGTGAGTTCCATGCTCGCGGCCTGCGGGTGGGCTATGGCGATTGTGGTGATCGTGCCGCCTTACCTTCGTGGCCACCATCGAAGCCGTGCTCTTCGCAGGTGCCATGCCCGTCTTCCGGAGACAAAGATGAGACCTTGTGCCTGAGCGCGGAAGGAATTCGCGCGGCGATCACGCCGAAGACGAAAGCCGTGTTGCTCGTCCATATGTGCGGCGCCTCGGCGGATCTCGACGGCATCATGGCCAAGAGCAGAAGAAATCGTCATGCTCATCGAGGACACCGCCCAAGCGCTCGGCGCCACTCAAGGGCAAGCACCTCGGCCTCTTCGGCAAGATGGGCAGCTTCAGCTCGACTTCTTCAAGATCAACACCTGCGGCGAAGGGGCGGCGTCATCACCGACATGATGAGCAACTGATCAGGACTCCGAGTACTCAGCGACCACGGCCACAGCCACGAGGGCGACAACCCAGGCATGGAGCCCCACCCGATCGTGGGCACCAACCACCGCATCGGCGAGATCAACGCGGCATCGGACTGGCGCGCAGGCGCGCAAACTGCCGTACATCAGCCAGCAGCGCAAGCACAAGGCGATCATACAGGCGCGACTTTCCAAGACATCCCCGGCCTGTCCTTCCGCAAGCAATGCGACGATGCCGGGCGACAGCGCCACCTTCTTCCACCTGCTCTTCCCCAGCTTAGCCACGCGCGCGCGGCGCACAGGCCATGGGCGAAGCCGGGCGTGGTCGGCGCTACTGGCACGACAACATGTACCACCACATCAAGCAACGGTACCAAGTGAAGGAACTGAGCATGCCCTTCCGCATGGTGGCGCACGAGCTCGGCCTGCCGCAGGACCTGAAGACCGCGACCTTCCCGAAGAGCGATGCCGCATTCAGCCGCCTCATCAGCTTCAACATCCGCGTCACCTGGACCGAAGCGGAACTGGATGCCTACCTGGACAAGGTGGAAGGGGCGGTGAGGAAGGTGACGGAGGGGGT
>JADJDP010000035.1 GCA_016702645.1 Flavobacteriales bacterium | reverse complement strand
CGCCACCAGCACGCTCGGCTTCCGCCATCACCGGCGGTTATAGTCGAAATAGATGCTGGCGATGTTCTCGATGAGGTGCCCTGGCCCGACGGCAATCGAGGTCCACGCGGAAGCCCACGAAGCCGTGGCTCCGTGGTTCGTTCACATTGCTATCGGGCAGCAGGATATTGGGGAAGTTGAAGCGTAGGATGCCATGGCCTGTGAGGTTCCAGTTGAACGCATGCGAGGTGGCACCCAACGCTATGGTCGAAGGATCGAGCGTCGCTGGCAGCGTATCCGTGATCACCACATGGAAGGCGGTGTCCGTGCCCGTGTTCTGGAAGCGGATCACATAGTCGATCCACTCATCCTGATCGATGAAGTACACCTCGCTCCCACCGGTACTGGTTCGGGCCTGCTTATCGTTGGGGTCGTAGCTGGCCGTGACGATCTGCTGCGATGCCCACACGTTGTTGGCTGGTGAGGCATCGGTGTTCGTGGTGGAAACCGTAGCCGTGGCCGATAGCATGGTGCCAATGAGACCAATGTCCGTTGGCACCTGCAACCGAACAAAGCGGTTGGTGCTCGCATAAGCGCCTATCCCCGTCAAGTTCCATGTGATCGTGTTGCCAACCACGGACGATGGCGTGGGCGATGCCGAAACGAAGCTCAGCACCGGATCGAACTCGAAGGTGAGCGTGCTGGCACCTGCGTTCGCAGCCGTGTTGTTGCGAAGGTTCAGCCCATACAAGAGCTGGAAGCCGGGTCGTGCCGGTCCGTTGCATCCGGTCACCTGGGCATCCAGCGGGAAAAGCGATGAACAGCCGATCGACCTGACGCTGCTCTGTGAACCATCCAACGTGAAGGGACCGGGGCATTCCTGCTGCGCACCGGGATGGATGACCGTGTGGTCGTAGGTGCTGAGCGGCAGGTTCGTGCTGTAGCCGCTGATGGCGTTCGAGGTGGCGTAGAAAGGTCCTGGGTGAACTCCACGATGGCCTGCGGGATCTGGTTCTCGTTGAAGCTGCCAGGTGCAGTTGGCATTGCCATCGATGAAGACCGACCGTTCACATTCGCGCAGCCGTTGCCCAAGTCGTCGATCAATGCGACGGTCTGGTCCCAGCAGAGCTCATCATCGAAGGGACCGTTGGTCTCGGCAACGACCTTCAGCACTAGGTCCCCGGAGAAAGCTGGCCATGCGCACCGGCCGTGCCTGGACCGATAGGAACCGACGAGAGCAAGTTGCCGCTCGGCCGGTAGATGCGCAGGGTCATCAATTGAGACGATAGCGGACTGACCGAGAAAGCGAAGCTCCCGTTGTTGCCGCCCGCGCACGGACCTGCACGTCATAGACACGACGCTGGGCCACTACCGCCTCCGTGCTCGCGACCACCTGGCTCTCGCCGGGGCAGCCGTTCGCATCCTCCCTGGAGATCGTTTGAAGGACCCCGCAGGCACATCCATCTCCACGCGGACCAACGAATCCATCCCCGTGCAGTTCGTGCATTGCACCCCGGAAACACCTTGGACCTCTGCGGGTCCGGTGATCGTGAACGGTGGTGCGCCCCAGATGTAGGCACCATGCTTTTGAACGGTTGAACAGCGTGAGTTCCGCCAGGGGAAATCCTCCAGGGCAATGCGCGAGGTTGGCATACGTCTGTCCGCCTTGTTGCATCGAAGGATGCCCACATCCCTTGCCCGAAGGCCGCGTACCCACGTTGTCCGTCACCGTTACACTGGTGAGCCTGGCAGCAGGCCCGTGATGATCTCCGTGGTGGCTCCCGTGTTCCACGCGACCGTGTAAGGAGGTACACCACCACTGATCAAGGCCTCCATAATGCCGGTCGGATAGCCGCACGCTGACTGGACGGGATTGATAACCTCCACTTGAAGTGCTACGATGCGCAGCGCAGCGAAGGGATGCGAAGCGTTAGGCCAAGGGTCTAGTTGGTCATTGGTCATCTTCGATGAAGCGTTGGTGCGCTTGTTCAAGGTGTACAGACGCAGCATATATGCGCCATTGTCAAGATGTCCCACAGCGATATCCGGGTTGGTCATGGGGCCGTTCCCCTTTGGAGCACGGTACGCCCTGTAGAGGCAATGAGCCTTCCCAAGAATTCACGTTCGCCGCGATCGATGCATCGATGATGCCACATATTCTGTTGCGGGGTTCGGGCTCAGCAACCCGATACGGCTATCAGCATCGCTGACATCCGTGCTGAACTCCGCCACCAGCGCGCTCGGTTCCGTGATCACCGGCGGATTGAAGTCGAAGTAGATGTTGGCGATGTTCTCGATCACGGTGCCGGGCAACAATGCCAATTGCGGCCAGATGCGGAAGGTGACGAATCCATGGCTCGCAACCTCGTCTGTGGTGCTATCGGGAAGGGCGATGTCGGTGAAGCGCCATTCCACTACCCTCCCGGGTTTGAACCGTATGCTGAACCCATGCGATGCCGCACCCTGCTCGAACGTGGCCATGTCCAGCCATGTTGAAAGCGTATCGCTGATCACAACCGTGAAGGCCGTATCTGTTCCCGTATTCTGGAACCGGATCGTAGTCGATCCATTCGTCCTGAGCGATGAAGTACTGCGAAGCGCTTTGGCCGCTGCTCGTGCGAGCCAACTTGTCGTTGGGGTCGTAGCTGCCCGTGATCGCATCGTTCCGGTTGCCATGTTGTTGCCTGCATCGGCTTCTGCGAACGATTGCGCCGCTTCGAGAACGTGCGTGATGGCGGTTCCGAGCAATCCGGGATCGGTGGAACCTGCAGTACGACGGAGAAGTCGAGCATATCAAAACCGACCAAGCCTGGAAGGCCACTCCATGTGACCACGTTACCCACCACGCTTGTCGGTGTCGGCGCGGCGCCGATGAACGACAGCGATGGGTCGAAGGTGAAGGTGGCATCCACCGAGGAGGATAGCTGCCCACCGGTGTTGCGCACCTGCCCCTGCACTTGATGAACGAATCCCGGCCTGGCCGGACCAGCTGAAATGAACGTCTCCAGGTCCAAGGAGCTCAGGCTGCTGTCCGCCATATCCAGCGCTGCCAGTGGAATGGGCGTGGTAAGGTCGAATGGGACTGGCGAAGAGGATGGGCACAGCGGATAGAGATCGGATCCGCTCGGCGCCAGGGTGTATGAACCGAGCGGAAGATTCCGGGAGTACTCCCCGTGCGTGCTGGTGATGGCCAATTCCGACCCGGGCTCGATGTTCAGTACCCTGAAGGGCACTCCGGGGTCGTTCGCATCCTGCGCGCAATCCTGGTCATGATCGATGAACAAGGTGCCCGAAACATTCCCGCATGCCGAACCGAGGTCCTCGATCACGAAGGAATGATCTCCGTGCACTCAGACGGCAATCCTGGTGAGCCAGCGATCCGCCGATATTCATAGGCGCAGGTGCTAATTCAGAATAGCGGAGCATGTTGCCACCGAGGAATTGATATCCAACTTGCAAGGTGATGTCCACCCGTTCTGCCACAGCGACAGCCAATTCCCGCCACCATCGAACCATGCCGGGTTGATCCAGACCTCGATCGCTCCATTCGCCCCACCACCGCACGCTCCTTCAAGCAAGGTTATCTCCGATGGATAGGCCGGGTTGATCGAGGTGTCGATGAAGCTGCCGCTTCCGGGACAACCGAAGGCGTCCGTCACGGTGTAGTCGCCACGGTCCCGTAACAGAAATCCGTGAAAACAGGCATGCCCAAGAAGTTGGCGTAGAAGGTGACGGATGGGTCCGACCACGTCACGGTGTATGGAGCCGTCCCGTCGAAGAAGTGCATATAGCGGGCTCCGTTGCACGCTCCCGGGCAGGCCACGCCTGTGTGGCCGAACAGATCATCAACGCCATTATTCACTTGCCCACCGCCGATGCTCGTCAGCCCAGGCTGATTGATCACGGTGACTTGGGCGGTGGCCCATTCACCAAAGAAGTCAGTGACGGTGAGGCTGTAGGTGCCAGCGCCCACATTCATGAGCTCCGGACCATCTGACCCGTCCGACCAAGCGTACGTAAGGGTTCCATGGCCGGTCCATCGATGTACACGGTCACGTATCCATTGCCGTTACCGCATGTCTCGGGATAGGGTGTCAACTGGATGTTGAACGCCGATGCACCTGCAGCCAAGGCGCACGATGCAAGCAGGAAGGAAGCACGCATGGTTCAGAGTTTAAGGAAGCGCTCGCGTACGGCGCTTCCGTTCGTCATTGTGGCGATGAGCAGGTAAGCGCCTGCTTTCAGCGCAGAGACGTCGATGGCGGCTGCTGATGAACGGACCGTTCGCTGGACCACCTCTCGGCCGTCCGCGGCGACGATCCGTACCGAGCGGATCTCGATGGGCGAGACCACATTCAGCTGATCGATGACCGGCACCGGCGAAAGCAGCAAATTGGCTGTGCGCTCCTCCCCAACCCCCGTACTGAACTCCGCCACCAGCACGCTCGGCTCGGTGATGCGGCGGGTTGAAGTCGAAGTAGATGTTGGCGATGTTCTCGATCGTAGTGGCAGGCGCGATCGGCGTGTGCGGCTTGATCCGGAATTGCACCAGGCCGTGCGATGCCGCCTCGTTCACATTGCTGTCCGGCAACTGGATGTTGTTGAAGATGAAACGCACGATGCCTTGACCAGCCATTTGCGTGATGCAGCTGTGCGAGCGCGGACCAAGCTCGAAGGTGCCAGGATCGAGCGTCGGCGGGAGCGTGTCCGTGATCACCACGTTGAAGGCCGTGTCCGTTCCCGTGTTCTGGAAGCGGATGGTGTAGTCGATCCATTCGTCCTGATCGATGTAGTAGAGCGCGTCGCTCAACTGGCTGCTGGTCGAGGCCAGCTTGTCGTTGGGGTCGTAGCTGCCGGTTACAGTGCGCAAGTGCACCGCGCTGTTGTTGGTCGGGTTGGTTTCGGACTGCGCGATGCTCGCCGTGGCGCTGTGCATGAGTTCGGTGCCGATCGAGGCCGGGTTCAGCGGCACCTGCAGGTTCACGTTGATGTGCCGATCGCCGAATGAGGTGAGCTGCGCGAGCGTCCAGGTGAGGGTGTTGCCGTTCACCACGGGCGTCGGGCTGGCACTGGTGAACGTGAGCGCCGGATCGAAGGTGCAGGACACGGTGAGCGTGCCGGTTCCGCCAAGCGTCTCATGATGAACGTGCAAGACCAGCTGATGATTGAAGCCAGGACGCGCCGGGCCTGAACCGACAAATAGCTCAATGTCACGCGGCACCAGTACCGTATCGCCCATGTTCTGCGTCACGGATTGCCCGTTGCTTCCCAGGTTGAATGGGATCGGCCCGCCGATGCAATGCTCGTCGAGCACTGCAGAAGCTTGTTCGACCGTGTAGGACCCGGTGGGCAAATTGACCTGGTAGTATCCATTGGCGCCGGACATCGCAGTGTAGCCTCCAGGTTCGATCAGCATCACCTCGTTCGGCACGCGCGTCTCGAGGCCCGCCATGATGCAATCCTGGTTATCGTCCATATGGACCGTGCCCTTCAGCGTGCCACAGGGTCCCGGCATCTCAGGCACGGTGAACCACACGGTGTCCGTGCAGTAATCCTCAGATATAAAGAAGTACCCTTCAAGCCATTCGTAAGCGGAGTCCTCGAATCTCGGCGACGATACCAGCGCGTATTCGCCCGGCGCGAGGTCCTGCCGCAGGATGGTGTGCGGGACCTGGCCGAACATCTGGCCGACCGTGGACTGTGTCTGGAGATCACCTGCGTCCGCACCATCGCGAATGAGCCGCAACAGGTAGGGATCATCGTTGGGCGATTCGTCCACTTGGACCAAGGCGCTTCCGTTGTACCCGGCAGCGCAAGCCGCATCCACCATCAGCACTTGCCGTTGAGGGTGCGCAGGCGGCTGCGGTACCTGCCCGTAGATCGTTCCCGGACAGCCGTTGGCATCGGTGAATGCGATGGAGAGCGGGGTGCCAGCAGGAGGCCAGATATCGAAGTTGCCCACATACAAGGCGGCATAGCCATTCGGACCATTGATCACATCCGAGACATAATTCCCCGATAGGGTCAATGGAGGCACGCCCGTGTTGTAAAGGCCCGCCTGTCCGAGCATCCGGAATGGAGGGCCGAGCATTTGGTCAGGGCAGCCGACCATCCCGTCCACATACGCTTCGAAGGGATAGGGTGAGAGCGTGAAATCCGCAGTGGCCTGTTCCAGGTTCGCGTCCGTTACGGTGACGCTGTAAGTGCCCGCTACCAGATCGTTCAGCCACGAGTCCGTCGAGCCCGTGCTCCAGGAATAGGTGTACGGCTCCGTCCTGCCTTGTGGCTGCGCGTAGATCGATCCGGTCGGGTAAGAGCAGAATGCCGGTATGTACATCTGGATGCTCACCGTGACGGAAAGCGCGGGCGAACTGATCAGCGCGCAGAAGACGAATGCGTTGATTTGTTTCATGGCGGCGGTTATTCGTGCTCGATGAGGAATGATCGGTGCAGCCGGTTGCCCTTCAACGTCCGTGGCCTGGAGGAGGTAGGCGCCCGAAGGAAGCCCTTGCAGATCCACCAAAACGCGGTGTCCTTGTATCGGCTCTTCGCGGACCATGCGCCCATCCAAGGTCAGGATCGACAGCCGCGTCAGCAGTGTGGTCGAATGAACGTTCAATTGTGTTCGCGCTGGAACAGGGTAGACTTGAAGGTGGTCCGTGCTCATCTCTTCCACCCCCGTGCTGAACTCCTCCACCAGCACGCTCGGCTCGGTGATCACCGGCGGGTTGAAATCGAAGTAGATGTTGGCGGTGTTCTCGATCACAGTGCCGGGCAGGACCGGTGGCCGCGGACGTATGCGGAAGCTGATGAGCCCATGGCTCAGCGGTTCGTTCACGTTGCTGTCCGGCAGCAGGATGTTCGGGAATATGAACTTGAGCGTGCCTTGCCCTTGCACGTTCCACGTGTGCTGGTGCGATGCGGTGACCAGTGAGATCGTCGCTGGGTCCAAGGTGGGTGGCAACGTGTCCGTGACCACGATGTTAAAGGCCGTGTCCGTGCCGGTGTTCTGGAATCGGATCACGTAATCGATCCAATCATCCTCGTTGATGAAATAGAGCGACTCGCTCGCCCGCGTGCTGGTGTAAGCGGTCTTATCGTTGGGGTCGTAGCTGCCGGTGACCGTGTCGCGGCATTAGCAGTGTTATTGCTTAGCTCGCCATCGGTGTTCGCCGTGGAGACTCCGGCGCTTGCGAGCAGGTCCGTTCCGATCGAGCCCACATCGGGCGGAACTTGCAGGCGGATGAAATAGTCACGGTCCTGGAAGAGGCTGAGCGCCGATTGGTTCCAGGTGAGCGTATTGCCGCTGACCACCGGTGTTGGCGTTGCACTGATGAAGGTCAGCCCTGGCTCGAAGGTGAGCGTGGTGGTGGTGGCACCGCTCGATGCGGACGAGAGGTTCTCCACGTGCATGGTGTAGTGCAGCTCGAAACCGGGGCGCGCTGGGCCGGATGCCAGGCTGATGGCCACATCCAGCGGGATCGTGGGCTGGTGACCGATGTTGACGATCGCCGTATTGCCGTTGACAGTGGCTGCTGCGGGGCAGCTCTGTGCGATGGCAGGTGCGCTGGTGGTCATGGTGTAGCTGCCGTTCGGCACCACCACGGAATAGCTGCCGCCGCTGGTGGTGTAATAGGGACCCGGCTGGATCTCCACTACCACGTTCGAAGCGTTCGCTTCGGTGTCCAGGCAATCGCTGTTGTAATCCATGTAGGTGCTGCCGGAAATGCTGCCGCAGGTGGGTCCCAGATCAGGTATCGTTACCAGGATGCTATCCGAGGTACAGCCAGCGCCTTGTAGCAGGGAGAGCGTAATACCCAGACGGTGCATCAGGTAATAGTTCCCGGGTTCCAAGCCGACGAATGCATACACATTGGGAGCAACCGATTGGAAATTGTTCGCCCAACCCTCAAACTCATTGCTCCCTTCAGATTTCAGTATGTAGTACGTATCGCTCGTCGGAACTGGAGTAGTCGTGAAAGTGACCTGGCCCGAAGCCACGCTGGCACAGGAGCCCTGCACGTCCACCACGGTGAAACTGGGCCATGAAGTGATCGGGAACCCGGCTGTGAAGCTCAATGTACCGGTGCATCCGTTCACATCCCAAAAGGTCACCATCTGTCCGCTACCCGGAGGGATCGGGCCGGGATTCAGGTAATAGTTGCCAAGACCTGCCGGGGGCGGCACTACATCAATGAACCCCTGCGAAGCGGACCAGGGGCTCACATCGGCTGGCACCCCGGTCGGCTGGGGGGGAAAGAAGAACTCATGGTAATTCTGGCCGGGGCAGTAGGCGTGCGGGAAGTTGTAGTCGAACGCTCCGTAGTCCACGCTGATCACGGTGGCTTGCTCGGTCACTTGCGTGCCCACGAAGTCGGTAACGGTAACACTGTAAGTGCCCGGGCTCAGGTTGGTTATTCCATCCGTGGTCTCGCCACCGCCCCAGAGGTAGGTATAGGGCGGTACACCGCCTGAGACCTGCGCGTGTACGGATCCATTCGCGTAGTTGCAGGTCTCATTCAGCACTTGAAGGTCCACCGTTAGCGCCAGCGCCTCGGTCGATGCGAGCAGGACTGCGGATCCGAATAGTGCTTTGATCATGGTGAGCTAGTTCTTTGCGAAGCGCGCGCGCGGTTGTACCGTTGTTCAGTTCAGCGATCAAGAGGTAAGCACCGATTTCAATCGCGAGACGTCGATGGACGATCCAGAACCGCGGGTGTTGCTCGGAAGCACTTCCCTCCCATCAGCCGCCATGATCCGCACTGCAGCGATAGCGCTGGAGGCTTGCACGGTCAGCAGATCGCTCACGGGCACTGGTGATAGCACCAGTTCCGATGAACTCGCGTCGGCAACGCCAGTACTGAACTCCGCCACTAGCACACTCGGCTCGGTGATCACCGGCGGGTTGAAGTCGAAGTAGATGTTGGCGATGTTCTCGATCGTCGTTCCTGGAAGCAAGGGTTGGTATGGGCGAATACGAAAGCTCACAAAACCGTGGCTGCGCGGTTCGTTGACATTGCTGTCCGGTAGAAGGATGTTAGGAAAGACCCATCGCAGCGTACCCTGGCCGGAGAGGGACCATGAGAAACCGTGCGATCCGGCACCCATTCGAATGGTTGCGGGATCCAGGTACTGCGGAAGCGTGTCGGTGATCACAATCGGGAATGCGGTATCCGTTCCCGTGTTCTGGAAACGTATCGTGTAATCGACCCACTCATCCTCATCGAATCACGTAGACCGCACTGCTGTTCCCATGGCTCGTGTTGGCCAGCTTGTCGTTGGGGGTCAAGCTGCCGGTCACCGTCACCAACGACGTCGCGGCATTGTTCGCAGGAAGAACATCCACCATGGTCGGTGTTACCGCAGCGGTTGCGGAGAACACAGTGCCGATCAAGCCCACATCAGAGGGAACCTGAAAGCGCACCAGCAGGTCGCGCGTCCCGAAGTTGTTCATGTTGCCCACGTTGTTCCAAGTGAGGCTGCTGCCCGTGCTGGAACTCGGTGTGACCGATGCGCCAAGGAAGGTGAGGATCGGATCGAAGGACATGACCACCTGGTTGTTGCCAGTAGCACCGGGCGTCAAATTCGCCATGTAGATCGCATAGACCAGTTCGAAGCCGGGGCGGGCCGCACCGCTGCCCATGGTCAGCTGCACGTCAAGGTCCACCAGCGCGGTATCCGCGAAGTCCAGTACCACCAGCCCATTGGCGCTCACAGTGATCGGCTCCGGCAGGCAATGCTGTTGTGCATCGCTGGTGATCTCCGTGACATCGTACGTACCGTTCGGCACGTTCAGTGAGTAAACACCGTTCGCCCGGTGCTTGCGAAATAGGGACCTGGATCGAATTGCAGCAATGAGTTGGTCCGCAAGGGTTCAACACCCGTCTTCACGCAATCCTCATCGTAATCCATGAACACCTTGCCTGTGATGTTCGCGCAGCCGGGTCCCAGATCGGGAATGGTCACCAATACCGAATCACCGCATCCACCACCGGGTTGCCATTGCGTGTATGGGGCGAAGTTGGTGACCTGCGTCAACCAATACTCACCTGCCGCGAGACCTGTCCATGTGTTGACGATGTCCATGGTCGATATCGCAGTGTGCCCGTAGGTGCCTTGACCAGACCCGACGATCGATCCGTTCGGCCCGAAGACCGTTCCTGCTCCATCCGTCAATTGATGCCATGTTCGCGCATAAGTGGGACTGTGCTGGAGTAGAGCTTGGATAGAACCGTTGGCTCCGCCCGCACACGCACCTTGTACATCCAAGATCACCGGTGTGGTCCAAGTCGGTTGCCCTAGTGTACCCGTGGTACTCAGTTCGCCTGCGCAACCGTTGGCGTCCGTGAACTGCAGCGTTATGTTGTTCAGGGGTCCGTACGGACCCGAGTAGTAAGCGGAGTAAATGGGCTCACCCATGTACAAACCCGTGTAGAACGGAGTTGTGAACGTGACCGGACCATTGGCCGGTAGCTCGTTCATGACCAAGTAACCGCCATAGGCATCCCCAGGGCACAAACTGCCTCCGCTAATGGCAGTGAGGTCGTACCCTGCGGTCGCAATGGTGTTGTTCGCAGTTGCCTCGTCGCTCTGGCTGTCCGTAACGGTCACAGAGATCGGCCCAGCGCTCAGTCCTGTAACCGAAGCCGTTGTGGCCCCTGTGCTCCACAGGTACGTGTAGGGTGGAACACCCCCGCTCACAGCGGCCTGGGCGGTGCCGTTGGCATACGAACAGATCTCGTGCGCGGTGATCTGGATGTTCACGGTGATCGCCGACGCGGTGCACGAAGCGATCGCGAGAGCGGACGAGAGGATCAATTGATTCATGATCGACCTTAGTAGTGAACGACAGTGAACGGCGCGCGATACATCGATCCGTCGGCATTGTTCGTGATCAAGAAGTAGGTGCCGGAGGGGAACGCGGATACAACGAGCGTGGTTGTGGTCGAGCTAACGCGTTGCCGTGCGATCGATCGGCCATCCATGGCCAAAATCGTGACCACGTCGATCATCGTTCCCGACACGATCCGGAGCTGATCGCTCGCCGGGACCGGCGCCAGCACAAAGTCCGAAGCCGCATCCGCAGTGATACCCGTACTGAACTCCGCCACCAGCACGCTCGGCTCGGTGATCACCGGCGGGTTGAAGTCGAAGTAGATGTTGGCGGTGTTCTCGATCACCGTTCCAGCAAGCACCGGCTGCACGGGGCGGATCCTGAACTTCACGAAGCCTTGGCTGCCGACCAGGTCGGTGGTGCTGTCCGGAAGCATGATGTCATCGAAGAACCACTCCACCACGCGACCTGGCTTGAAGCTGTATGTGTGCGCGTGCGAGGCAGGGCCATCTGGAAGTGGTCATGTCCAGTTCCTCCGGCAGCGTGTCGGTGATGGTGACGAAGAAGGCCTCGGCCGTGCCGGTGTTCTGGAACCGGATGGTGTAGTCGATCCATTCATCCTCGTTGATGAAATAGAGCGTTTCGCTCAAGCGAGAGCTGGTCAGAGCGGTTTTGTCGTTGGGGTCGTAGCTGCCCGACACTACACGCGTGACGAGGTCGGTATTGTCACTGAGGTCGGCATCCGGGTTCGCGCTGCTTACGCTGATGCTGTGGCTGAGCAAGGCGCCCAGCGGGGTGCCCACCGGGACGGTGGTCTGGATGCTGAAGCCTTGCGAACCGAAATAATCCAGCTCAGTGAGCTGCCAGGTGAGCACGTTGCCCACAGTGGCGGTGGGTGTCGGCGTGACGTTACCGATGACCACCGTTGGGTCGATCGTGATGATCACTTCCACTGCACCAGTGAGCTGCGCCGTGCTATTGATGGCCGAACCGCTGATGGAATGCGTGAACCCCGGCCGCGCCCATCCGGCGTTGATGTGCGCGCGCAGATCGAGCGGCGCAGTACTGTTGTTGGCGAAGTCGATGTCGGCGATCGGCCCGTTCACCGTGAAAGGCACGGGCACTGTAACTGGGCAGTACGGGTCCAAGGTGGGATCGGTCTGCGCGATGGTGTAGTTGCCAGCGGGCAGGATGAAGCTGTACGACCCATTGGATCCTGTGATCGCGTACTGCGTTCCGGGCTGCAGCACCATCACACTGCCCGGCACGCCCACTTCACCTCCGTCGAAGACGCAATCGCCGTCCTGGTCGTACCAGGCCTGGCCTTGCACCTGCGCGCATCCAGGCCCAAGGTCTTCCACCACCAACTGCTGTGTAATGGTACACTGGGACCATTCGGGCACGGACTGGAGCTCGTACAAGCCATGCGGCAGGTCACTGAAGGTGTGCATGCCGCCGCCGAAGATCTCGATCGGCCCCGCTACGGGCGAGCCCCCGTACCAAAGCGTCAATTCGTGGTGGTACGCGTTGCCTTCCGCCTGAACGGTGATGCTCCCGATCGAGGCCCCATCACACGCACCTGTGGCCAGCGCAGGTGGGTTCCAATTGTCGTCGATCTGCACCACCTGGAACATGCCCGTTCCTGCGCAACCGAAGGCATCCGTTAGCGTGTAGTTCACGAGGTCCAACGCGCAGAAACCACTGTACATGGGGAACCCATCGCTGTTCGTCCCCAGGTTGTTGGCCGCCACATCGAAGGTGACGTTGAAGGGGGCTGTTCCGCCGAGTTGCACCATCGGGAAGGTGACTGCGCCATTGCACATCCCTTCGCAGGCTCCACCGGTATAGCCAAGGTCTTCGAACATGCCGGTGAAGGATGGTGACTCGAATCCTTGGATGGGCAGGCCGTTCGAATTGTTCAACGTGACATTCGCTACGAAAGGCGTACCCTGCGCATCGGTTACGGTCACGGAGTAGGTGCCCGCGGCCAAGCCGGTGATGATCTGCGTGGTGGCGCCAGTGGACCATGCGTAGGTGAGCGGGTTGTAGATGACGCCGCCCTGAAGCCCGGCTATGAGCTCGCCGTTCGCATTGCCGCAAGTCTCCGGCTTCAGGATCGAGATGTAGGCTTCGGTGGCGAATGAGCAGAGCGCGTTCAGCGCCATGCATCCGATAGGCAGCAGTGTCCGGAAGAGGATCATCGTGCTCTAGTGTTTGATAAAGCGCTCACGCGCGATCGTTCCACTACTCAATTCAGCGATCAGCAGGTAGGCGCCGCCATTCAGTTCCTTCACATCAATGCTGGCACTGGCCCCCCGTGAATTCCAGCGCATCACCTCCCTACCATCTGCCGCGATGATCCGAATGAGCCCGATGATACCAGAAGAAGAAACCGTGAGTTGGTCCTCCACCGGATTCGGTAGCAGGCGCACTTGCCCCTGCCCTTGCGCCTGCTCCTGCATTCCCGTACTGAACTCCGCCACCAGCACGCTAGGCTCGGTGATCACTGGTGGGTTGAAATCGAAGTAGATGTTGGCGGTGTTCTCGATGATCGTGCCCGTTAGCACAGGCGTGCGTGGTCGTATGCGGAAGCCGACGAAGCCATGGCTGAGCGGTTCGCTGTAGTTGCTATCCACCAAGAGGATGTTCTGGAAGTAGAACTTCAATGTGCCTGCATCGCGTAGTTCCCACGTGAACGGATGTGATGCCGCACCCATCTGCAGCGTGGATGGATCGAGCACATCGCTCAACGTATCGGTGACCAGGATGTTGAAGGCGGTGTCCGTGCCCGTGTTCTGGAAGCGGATGGTGTAGTCGATCCACTCGTCCTCATTGATCAAGTACTGCGTATCGCTCTGAGCGGTGCTGGTGCGCGCGGTCTTGTCGTTCGGATCGAAACTACCAGTGACCGTGGTGCTGGTCGAGGCGGAGTTGTTCGCGATGTTGCCATCAGGGGCCACGCTGCTCACCGCTGAACTGTTCACCAACGGTGTACCTATCAGCAATGGATCCGGCGGCACATTGAAGTACACAATGACCGAACTGGTCTGCCATCCGGTGAGCTGTGGCAGGTTCCAGGTGATCGTATTCCCGCTCACGATGCTCGCCGAGGGTATCGCGCTCACGAAACCGAGCACCGCATCGAAATCCATCGTGAGCGTGATGGCTCCGCTGGCGTTGGGAGTGAGGTTCTCAATGTGGATGCTGCATTGGAACTGGAATCCCGGTCGCGCAGGACCCGTAGCCATGGAAACAGCAAGATCGAGCGACACCAAGGATGTATCTGGCAAGGGCACGTTCACCGGGATGGTGGAAGCCGTGATGGTGAACGGGATCGGTCCTCCGGTGCAATGCTCTTCGATCGCCGGGCTGATCTGCTGCAACGTGTAGTCACCCGGCGGAAGGCAAACGATGTAGCTACCCTCGATCAACTCCGTGTACACCGGACCCGGCATCACTTCGATGATCCCTCCCGGCACTGCGGTCTCGCCGTTGTTCTGGCAGTTCTCGTTGTAATCCATGAACGCGGTACCGTTCACCGCGCCGCAGTTGGTGCCAAGGCTGGGGATCGTCACCGGCAGCAGGTCCACACAATCTCCCTGCAAATTCTGCAAGCGACGCTCCACGTAGTAGTCGCCCGGTGGCAAGCCGCGCTCGAGTTCCACGTTCTCCCCGAGCATCGGCTTCGCGAAGAGCGGATGGCCCGGCACCGCGACCATGCTCTCGTTGAGGAGCGTCGCATTCCACAACGGTGTGTATGCATTGTTGATCTCCAAGCCCACGTTCACGGTCATGCTCCCACCGGCTAATCCTTCGCACGAGGGTGTCGTGCTCACCACGCTCATCGGTCCGGGATCGCTGCCATCCATGGGGTACCAATCCATGACCAATGCAGCTACACATCCGTTGCCATCGGTCACGTTGGTGATGAACTGGTCTGGGCCATCGCAGAAACCGACCCATGCCTGATCCTCGAGAGCGAACGGGTTGACACCTGTAACGGGCGGGTTGCTGAAAGTGAAAGGCGCCACCAGGTTCTGAGGCATCTGTGCCTCGTAGTACCAGATACCGTTGTTGCACAGGCCGTGGCATCCGTGCAAACCTGCACCAGGTCCGTTGTAAACCAGTGTTGGGTTCGCGAGATTCTGGATCGTCACCCCCCCAGTGACCTCGTCGCTCACCGCATCGGTTACCGTCACCGAATAGGTCCCCGGGGCAAGGCCGGTGATCGCCTGCGTGACCTCACTGTTGCTCCAGAGGTAGGTGTAGGGCGGTGTTCCCCCGGAAGCAAAAACCGTTGCGCTACCCGTGGGATTGCCGCAGGTGGCGTCCAAGTGGTAGAACTGGACCGAGAGGACCGCGCTCGCGTCCAACGCAAAAGCACAAGCGATGGCTGCGAGCATTCCATGTGTGCCGTGGTTCATGCGTTGTTCAGTGTTTGACGAATCGTTCCCGAGCGACGCCTCCATCGGTCCTGGTGGCGACGAGGAAGTAGGTTCCGGCACCAAGGCTGAACAGATCGAGCACAACGTTCGATGCGTGCACGGAGCGGCGCATCACTTCCCTTCCATCCGCAGCAAGGATGACAACATCCTCCATCGCTCCATCCGCAGTGATCCAGAGTTCATCGCTCACCGGAACAGGCGCTAGAACGAGTTGTCGTGGTTCGACAGGCTCACCACGACCCACCGAGGTACTGAACTCCGCCGTCAGCACGCTCGGTTCCGTGATCACCGGTGGGTTGAAGTCGAAGAAGATGTTGGCGGTGTTCTCGATCACCGTTCCAGGCAGTAGCGGAAACGTGGGTCGAACTCGGAAGGAAACGAAGCCGTGGCTCCGCGGCTCGTTCACGTTGCTGTCCGGCAGCAGGATGTTCACGAAGTAGAACTTCAAGGTGCCGCTGTCCTGCAGCTCCCAGGTGAAGGGATGCGAGCCGGCACCGACTTGCAAGCTGCCCGCATCGAGCGTGGCCGGCAACGTATCCGTGATCACTACCGTGAAGGCCGTATCGGTACCGGTGTTCTGGAAACGGATGGTGTAATCGACCCACTGGTCCACATCGATCAAGTACAGGTCGCTGCTCCATGCACTGCTCGTGGTGGCGGTCTTGTCGTTCGGGTCATAGCTACCCGTGACCGTAGTAATGACCGTTGCCGAATTGTTCGCAGCGTTCACATCGGCAGCACTGGGTGTGACGGTGGCGGTCGCCTGGAGTTCCGTTCCGAGCAGCCCCACATCCGGAGGGACCTGGAGACGCACGCTGATGTCACGGTGCTGGAAGTAGTAAATGCTGCCGACGTTGTTCCATGTGATCGTATTCCCGCTCACGTTGCTTGGTGTTGGTGTTGCACCGAGGTAGCCCAGCGCGGGATCGAAATTCATGACAACCATGTTCGGGTTGCTCGTGGCGCTGGTAAGGTTGTCGAGGTCGATGGCGTACCACAACTCGAAACCGGGGCGCGCGGGTCCGCTGGCCATGCTCAACTGGATATCGAGCGCCTGCGTAGCGGTATCGAGCAGGTCGAACGTGGCGCTGCCCACTACATCGAGCGTGATGGGATCCGGCAGGCAGTGCTCATCCACAACGCTGGTCTGTTGCGCAACGGTGTAAGTGCCCAAGGGCAGGTTGATGCCGTATTCACCTTGCGTATCGGTGGTGGCGTAGTAGGGTCCCGGTGTGAACTCGATCATCATTTCCGGCACGCGCGTCCCTGAAGTCGAACGCACATCTTCATCGACGTCCATAGCCACCGTTCCACTGATATGTCCCGCAGGTTGGTCCGAGGTCCGGAATGGTGAAGTAGGTGGTATCGCCGCAGCCGCCGGTGGCCCAGTCGAAATCCATGTCGTGCAGCATGCGCCGAACAAAGGCGTAGGTCCCGGCCGGGAGGTTGGGCACATCGTAGGTCCACCCGCCTGTCCAGTTCGTCCCCAACGTGTAGAATTGCGGAGTTGGTTGCCATTGGTCGTTTAGGAGCCGAGGGAACACGCCGTAGATATAATCCGGCTCCGGCGCACAACTGAAGTGCAGGCTTCCGTTACGCTCTGAGCACCCCTCCGAACCCTAGGGAAATCATCAGGTACGTCTTGCGGCTGCAGCTCCATCACACAACCCGCATCGTTCTGGTGGGGCCGGGGCCCAAGGGATAGGATGGTATGTCCCCGCCAAAGAGTGATCAATCCACCGGGTGTTCCGTCGCAAGAGGGTATTGCCTGCGCCAGTCCATCCATGGGGTTCCACTCCCAATTCGGCAGGTTGGGCACTATGGCGGTATTCTGCTGCTGCGCGCCTACAAAGTCCGTTACGGTGAGCGTATAAGAACCCGCAGGTAGGCTGCCTCGATTCTGGGTGGTCGGCCCATCGCTCCAAGCATAGGTGTATGGCGGCACCCCGCCTGTCACTGTCGTCCCGATGTAGCCATCGGCATACGCGCAATGCTCCGGGGTGATACTGAAGGTGATGCTCGCATGCGCCAAGGGCATCGCCAGGACGCACAGCAGCATGGTACACAGATGTCGGCGAACGGAACGCGTCATGGGTTCAGTGCTTTGCCAGTTTTACGATCTGCATTGTGCCATCGACAAGGCGTACTTGCACCACGAAGATCCCGGTCGGGATCAGGCCGAGGTCCAGCTCCATACGGGACTTCCCACCACGCTGCACCAACAACACGCGTCCATCAACAGCAAGCACGGCAAGTTCTGCCACGGTGCCGTTCTCAACGTTCACGACAACACGCTCGCCAGCCGGGTTCGGATACAAGTTGACCGATCGGTCGGTGTTCGCTGGAACGTGAACAACCTCGGTACTGAACTCCGTCACCAGCACGCTCGGCTCGGTGATCACCGGCGGGTTGAAGTCGAAGAAGATGTTGGCGATGTTCTCGATCACCGTTGCGGGTGCCAATGGAAGGTGTGGGCGTATGCGGAAGGACGCGAAGCCGTGGCTCGCCGCTTCGTTCACATTGCTGTCCGGTAGGAGGATGTTCGGGAAGATGTGCTTCACCACCCCCTGCCCTACCAAGCTGCGCATGCATGCGTGCGATGCCGCTCCCCATTGGATCGTCGAAGGATCCAATGTGCCGGGTAAAGTATCCGTGATGATGACCGTGAATGCGGTGTCTGTACCGGTGTTCTGGAAACGGATGGTGTAGTCGATCCAGTTGTCCACGTCGATGTAGTAGAGGTCGTTGCTCCACTGGGAGCTGGTCCGGGCCGTCTTGTCGTTCGGGTCGAAGCTGGCAGTGATGGTCACCGAGGTGCTTGCATTGTTGTTCGCAACCACCGCATCGGTGTTCGCGGTGCTGAACGAAACGGATGCACTGAGCACGTTGCCGATCAAGCCCACGTCAGGCGGAACCTGGAACTGCACATGGATGGTTCGTTGCTGAAAAGCTCCCAAGGCAGCTTGGTTCCACGTGAGCGTAGTACCGCTGATGAGGGATGGTGTCGGGTTGGCCGTGATGAAGGTGACCGTTGGGTCGAAGGTCATGACCGTGCTCGTGGCACCCGTGGTGGCCGGTGTGAGATCGCTCTGCTGGATGGCGTATTGCAGAACGAAGCCGGGTCGAGCAGCGCCGCTGGCGATCATCACTTCGGCATCCAATGGCACCAAGGCCGTGTCGCCCACGTTGATCGTTTGCACGCCGCTCACGTTCACCGGTGCGGGTGGCGTGGGACAATGCTGCGCGATGTCGGCAGCGATCTGCTGCATGGCGTAAGTACCGCTCGGCAGGTTCAGACTGTATGCTCCAACTCCATTGGCCGTGGCGTAGTACGGACCGGGCGTGAACTCCAGCAAAGCACCAGGCACGCGCGTTTCGCTGCTGTTGCCCATCACGCAGTCCGCATTGTAATCCATGTACACGGTGCCGTTCACGTTGCCGCACGCCGCTCCCAAGTCCGGCACGCTCACAAGCATGGAATCACCGCATAGATTGTTGATGCCGGCGGCGGAGAACAATGGATCCACGTGCTGGCGGAGCCAATACGCACCCGGTGCCAATCCCGTGAACGCCCGGATGCTGGCCGTTCCAGCCAGGTTCATGGACTGGACGATCTGCCCGGTCGCGTCGTTGCGCAGGTATGCCTTCGTCGCCTGACCGTGTCCTTCGGCAGTATGTGCGAACAGGATGGACCCGTTCGGTGCACCGGCGCATGATCCCTCAACGTTCAAAATCCCAACCACCGGGAACTCCACCGGCCAACCCATCTGCACATGGATCGTTCCCGAGCAGCCGTTGGCATCCACGGCCGGTACGTCGAAATTCACCCCTGGCTGCGCGCTGAAGAACCCATGGATCAGGAAGGTGCCGTTGTAAGGTGGACCCAACTCGACCGGGAACCCCGTGAACATGTTGATCGCGACCGGATGCACAACGTCGATGTATGTGCCACAATACGGGAACTCGGCAAAAAGACCAGTACCCTGATAGGCCAGCGCAGGCGTGTTGCAATAGGCCTGCACGGAACTGAACACCTCCCACTCCTGTGTGCCCACCGTCGCGTTGGCCGATGCCTGGGTGCCCTCGAAGTCAGTGACCGTGACGCTCAATGGCCCTAAGACCAGGTCCTGTATGGACGCCGTTGTCTCCCCCGTGCTCCAGCTATAGCTGTAGGGGGGCACCCCTCCGAAGACCTCTGCCGTGGCGCATCCTGTGTACTGCCCGCAGTAATGGTGCGTGACATCGATCTGCACCGTGAGCGCCTGCGCAGCGGCGGTGAGAACAAGTGCTTGGAAAAAAGCGAGCGCGCGTAGGGTTCGCGTCATATGGGCAGGGTTCGGTAGCGGCTGGGTGGGCACCCTGCCAATTGGCAGACGCCCACTTGGGATTTGGATGCCTGAAGGTAGGCCTTGGCCTTTCAACAGGTGCGGATTTACCGGCGAATGGCCGTATGAAGGCACGAACGCACAACAGTAACCGAGTTGGTCGCCGTTGTGCTTCGTTATTGTCAGATTGAATCTGTCGTTGTGGGGCCTGTCAATACTGGAGTATTTCCCAATATCTGGAAACTGGTGTTTTGATGAACGGTTAATCCGGATACCTCACCCAATTCCCAATAACCCTCCCTCCTTCCGGCGTCAGCACGCTCTCCGGGTGGAACTGCACACCGCAGAGCGGATGCACCGTATGCCGCAATGCCATGATGATGCCTTGTTCACTTCGCGCGGTCACGCGCAATTCCGTAGGCAAGGTGGCGGGCTCCGCGGCCCAACTATGATAGAGGCCCACTTCGAAGGTCGATGGCAGGTCCGCGAAAAGCGGATCGCGCGGTTCCACCGGAATGCACGGCACCGCCACACCGTGCATGACGCGGGCTTGGTTGAAGAGCGTGCCACCGCAAGCCAGCACCATGCCTTGCATGCCGAGGCATACACCAAGGATGGGATGCGTGGGCATGAGCTTCACGAGCAAGTCCATCAGGATGCCCGCTTCATTGGGCAGGCCGGGGCCGGGTGATAGAACGATGCGGTCGTAGCGCGCGGCTTCGGCAACGGTGATGGCGTCGTTGCGCACCACATCCACCTGCGCGAACGGCTCCAGCAGATGATGCAGGTTCCAGGTGAAGCTGTCGTAGTTGTCGAGGAGCAGGATGCGCACGGCGGGCGAAGATCGTTGGTTGCGAACGTCACACCGGAAACCCGCAAGGGTTATCCGGTGTCTCACAAATGCCGATCATTTGTGAGACACCGGATAGGTGCCTGCCCCGCACCTGCTCCATCACGCACCTTCGGGCATGACGATCCAGCCGTGTTACGCAGCGTGGATCACGAGCAGCGTGAGGAACATGAAGATGATCATGGCGCCGTGCAGGATCACGGGGATGAGCACGAAGACCTTGAGCCCGGCCTGCCCTTTCATGCGGGCGTTGTCAAGTAGCCACCGCACGTTCATGATCACGGCGGGCACGGCAAGGAAGAGCAGGACTTGGGCGACGTTGGCGAAGGCATCGAAGGACTTCCACGGCCCCCATAGGACGAAGACCGCGATGGGCACCGGCACCATGGTGGTGATGAAGATGCGCAGTCCGGTGGGCAGCTGTGGAAGGAAGCGGATGAGCAGGGCATGCATCACCGCCCATGCGTTGAGGGTGGAGACGAACACGGCGAACAGGAGAGCGAGCAGGCCAAGCGCGAGGAAGAGGGACGTGGCTGGCCGTCGCGAAGTGATAGCGACACCGCGGGCAAGGTAGCAGAGGTGCCCTGCGTGACCAGCGACAACAAGGATAGGATCCACGTTCCGTCCCTCGTGGGCACGCGACCGGCTATGCTGAACGAATGCAGAAGCCGAACGAATGCAGATGCCGAAACAAGTTCGGCATGACCGTTCGGCTTCTGTATTCGTTCAGCATCGATGCGCACCTGATCCACGTTCCATCACGTGATCCACGAACGATCGATCGCGTCCGTTAGCTTGTCACCGTACGATCGACGATCACCGTCGATCGGTTAGCGCAGACCCCGAAACAAGTTCGGGGTGACCATCAACAAACACATCAACACCAATGGACAACACGACCAACGCACTCAACTGGTTCGAGATCGCCACCAACGACCTGGACCGCGCAACGAAGTTCTATGAGACCGTCTTCAACATCAACATGGAGGCCATGGACTTTCCGGGCATGCAAATGCGGAGCTTTCCTGCCGACAGCATGAACGGCAAAGCCGGTGGTGCCTTGGTGAAGAGCGATATGCACAAACCCAGCAAGGAGGGTGCGGTGATCTACCTCAACGCCAATCCCGACCTGAGCGACCCGCTCTCTCGCGTGGAAAAAGCCGGTGGCAAGGTGATCATGCCCAAGACCAAGATCAGCGACGAGATCGGACACATGGCTTTCTTCGAGGACACGGAAGGGAACGCCGTAGCGATGCATTCGCAGGGGTGAGGGAGCGTTGGTGGTTGTCAGGCTGAGCCTGTTGAAGCCCAACAACCAGCAACCGAGAACTTGGCGAGAAGTGTCAGTGGTGTGCTTCCCATTACAAGGAAGAGAAGAACACCACCCTTCGACCCTTCGAATCCGCTCAGGGCTCAGGTGACAATGGTTCCTTCCTTTCAACTTCCCGATCCACCCCAAGTGCGTATGGTGGAAGTTGTCGCCGAACTTGAGGCCGTAGCCGAAGATGCGGTCCATGCTGGCATGACCGAAGAGGATGACCCCTGTCCAGAGGAGGAGGTCGCTGTTCCAGGAGTCCGTTTCGAAAATGGTCACGGCGTTCATGTACATCCCGGTGACCATGAGCACGAAGGCGACACCCTTGTGGTGCAACAGATTGTAGCTGATCGCCCCTGCTCGCGGGTTGATCAGATAACCGAGCATTCCGATATCGGGCCCCACCAATAGGATTGGATAGACCCACCACGGCATGTCCGCCACGATGAGCGCCAGCAGGCAACTCAGGAACTGCGCAAGCTCTTCCAGTCTCAACAGGTTTTTCATGGTGGAAGGTTCGAAGGATGCTTTTGAACGAACGGAGCGTGCGATCCGATAGTGTGCGCTCGAGCTACCACTCTATCCCCACCGGGCAGTGATCGCTCCCCATCACCTCGTTCAGGATGAAGGCGTCCTTCACCTTCTTCTCGAAGCCCTTGCTCACGAGCACGTAGTCGATCCGCCAGCCCACGTTCTTGGCACGCGCACCGAAGCGCTGGCTCCACCAACTGTACTTCACCACATCGGGATGGAAGTGCCGGAACGTGTCCACGAAGCCAGCAGCTTGCAAGGCGGCCATCCCGTCGATCTCCGTTTGCGTGTAACCGCTGGTCTTGTTGTAGTTCTCCTTGGGCCGTGCGATGTCGATGGGCTGGTGAGCCACATTGAGGTCGCCGGTGACGATGACCGGTAGTTTTCCCTTCGCCAACTTGGTCACATAGGACCTGAAGGCGGCATCCCATTCGCTCCGATAACCCAGGCGCTTCATGCCTTCGCCGCTGTTGGGTGTGTACACGCACACCACCACATGGTCCTTGAAGGTGGCGGTGACCACGCGGCCCTCATCATCATGGCCTTTCATGCCAATGCCGAAGTCCACCGCTGCGGGTTTCTCCTTGCTGGCGATGGCCGTGCCGCTGTAGCCCAGCTTCACCGCTCCATAGGCGCTCACATGGTAGCCGTTCGCATCCTTGAGCGCTTCGGCCACTTGTTCCGGCGTGGCCTTGGTCTCCTGGAAGCAGATGATGTCCGCGTTGAGCCGCTTGATGGTTTCGTGCAGACCCTTGCCCACACTGGCACGGATACCGTTCACGTTGAAGGAGATCAGTTTCATGGTGCAAGATCGCATTGGGAACGTCATCGGTAGGGTGGGCGACATTGGCGTAATGATCCCTTCATATTGCAACAGGCCGATGCGATGTTCCTCGGGCCATCCATCGATCGCCCCCACGCACTCAACGGCGGGCTGGTGATAGTTCATCCAATACCCGTGGACCCTTCTTCCCGGCCCGATCTAACTTTCGATCACTTCCCACGTCATAGGCCCACCTGATCCACTACCGATGCCGCTAACACCCTACACCGGTCCGTTCGGCCGTCCCGAACTGAACCACCTGCTCAAGCGCACGCTCTTCGGTTGCACCAATGCCGACCTCGCGCATTTCAACGGCCAATCGCTGGACCAGGTGATCGATGCACTGCTCAACTTCACGAACGATACCACGCCGCCGCTGAAGACCTACTGGAACCTCAACGGCAACACCCCCGACCCCACCCTGCTGGATCCGCAGGTGGCCTTCGGTGAAACCTGGATCGACACCATCCGCTACGGCAACGATGTGGAGATCACGGAACTCACCAGCGCGCGCATCCAGAGCTACATGTGGTGGCGCACGGGCTTGATGGTGCAACAGGACCGCACGTTGCGCGAGAAGCTCGCGCTCTTCTGGTTCAACCACATGCCCACGCAGGTGTTCCAGGTCTTCAATCCACGCTTGAGCTACGATTACGACCAACTGCTGCGCACCCAAGCGCTCGGCAACTTCCGGCAACTGATCCACGATGTGACCATCGATGGCTCGATGCTCATTTACCTGAACGGCTATTTGAACACCGTGCTGGCACCCGACGAGAACTACGCTCGCGAGCTCCTGGAACTCTTCACCGTGGGCGAGGGCAGCGGTTATACCGAGGAAGATGTGCAGGCCGCCGCCCGCGTGCTCACCGGATGGACCGTGCGTGAGACCGACGCCTTGGGCGACCCGGTGCTTCCTTACGTTGCCTTCCGCCCCACGCAACACGATACCACCAACAAGCAGTTCAGCGGCTTCTTCAACAACACGCTCATCATCGGACAAAGCGGTGCAGGTGCCGGGGAAGGTGAGTTGAACCTGTTGCTCGACATGATCATGGCGAACGAGGAAGTGTCCAGGTTCATGTGCCGGAACCTCTACCGCTTCTTCGTTCACGGCGAGATCGATGCAACGACCGAGACCAACGTGATCGAACCGCTGGCCGAGATCTTCCGCAACAACGCGGCTGCACCGGACCAGATGCGCACCGTGATCCGCGCCCTGCTCACGAGCGACCACTTCTTCAGCGCACAAGTACGTGCGTGCATGATCATGGCACCGGTGGACCTGGTGATGGGCTCCATCCGCAAGCTGAAGGTGGCCATGCCAACTCCTGCCCAACTGGAAGCGCAGTACAGTGTGTGGCGCGATGTGTACTACCTCACTTCCTACAGCGGCCAGGAACTGCTGAACCCACCGAACGTAGCGGGCTTTCCGGCCTACTACCAGTCGCCGTCCTTCGATAACATCTGGATGGACACGGCTACCTATCCCGCGCGCAAGAACTCGTTGCTCGGCATCATCTACGGTGGCTTCGCCACGGCGGACGACATCTACCAGCCTTCCAGCCAGAACCTGGAGTTCAAGTGCGATCTGCTCGCCGTGGTGGCCGAGTTCACCGGACCCCGAACCCGAACACACTCGTGAGCGAAGCGGCCGAACTGCTCTTCGCCGTGCCGGTGAGCAACGGTGTGAAGGCGCAGTTGAAGACGAACTACCTCCTGCTCGGGCAGATGAACGATGTGTACTGGAGCGATGCCTACGAGTTGTACGTGGCCGATCCGAACACCACGAACATGACCGCGCAATTGGTGCCCAGCATCCTGCTCTGGATGTTCGGCGACATGGCCGGCGCCGCTGAAACCAAAATGCACTAGACCCAACACTCCCGAACATGGATCGTCGCAAATTCCTCCGCACCTCCTCGGCTGTAACGTTGGGTGGCCTTACCGTGCGCGGTTTCAGCAGTCCGCTCATGAGCCCTTTGTGGAACCGCGCCGCGGAAGACCGCGTGCTGGTGGTGATACAACTCTTCGGTGGCAACGATGGCTTGAACACTGTGATCCCGCTGGACCAATACGACGTGCTCGCTATCAAGCGCCCCAACGTGTTGATCCCCGAAGGGCTCGTGCTACCGCTGGACCTTGCTGGTCCCACCGGATTGCACCCGGCCATGGACGGCATGCGCGAACTGTGGGAGATGGGCAAGCTCGGCATCGTGCAAGGGGTGAGTTATCCTACACCGAACTACTCGCACTTCCGCGCGACGGACATCTACGAGACCGGTGCCAATGCCGATCAATTGCTCAGCAGCGGTTGGACGGGCCGCTACCTCAATTTCGAGTATCCGAACTATCCGGCGGGCTACCCCAACACGGACATGCCCGATCCGCTCGCCATCCGCATCGGTGGCAGTGTGGGACCCGGCCTGCAATACATGGGTGTGAGCATGGGCGTGGCCATCAACAACACCGATGACCCGCTCAATCTCACGGGCAACATCTACCTGGATCCCGCCAGCGCGGAATGCAACGGCGGCAAATTGGACTTCGTGCGGCAGGTGCAGCGCCAGACGGACCTGTACGGCGATGTGATCGAAGCAGCCGCTGCGGTTGGCTGCAACCAAAGCACGATGTACCCCACCGGCAATGCGCCCGGCGCGCGACTGGCCAATGCGCTCAAGATCGTGGCCCAACTCATCTGCGGTGGCTTGAAGACGAAGATCTATTGGGTGAGCGAGCAAGGATTCGACACGCACGCACAGCAGGTGGAATCGGCGGATCACAGTGCTGGCAACCACGCGGATCTGTTGCAAGGTGTCAGCGATTCAGTCCGCGCCTTCCAGGACGATCTCGCGCTGCTCGGTCTCGAAGACCGCGTGCTGGGCATGACCTTCTCGGAATTCGGTCGCCGCATCGTGGACAACGCTTCCGGTGGAACGGACCATGGTAGCGCGCAGCCCATGTTCTTCTTCGGGACGCAGGTGATCAACACCATCACGGGCACGAACCCAGAGATCCCCAGCAACGCCACCTTCCAGACGAACCTGGCCATGCAGTACGACTTCCGTTCGGTATATGCCAGCGTGCTGAAGGATTGGTTCTGCCTGGAGGAAACGGACATCGATACCGTCCTGCTCGATACCTACCAGCCGCTCAACATCATCAACCCCGATGGCTGTTTGGGTACCGGCGTACGACATCAACCAGCAGGCGGGCACCAATTTGCTCCTCGCCTATCCGAACCCCTTCACGGAGCGCACCAGCTTGGAATACACGAGCGCCGGTGGCCGCGTGCTGATCCAGGTCTTCAACGAAGAAGGACAGCTCTACGAACGGTCTTGAACCAACCCGTGCCAGCTGGCACCTACAAAGTGGATTTGGACCTCGGCGATCTGCCATCCGGTGTGTACTACGCCCGCTTGCAGAACGAAGGCGCACAGCAAGTGAGGAATTTGTTGAAGGTGAGGTAACGATCAGAGTTCCTGCATGGAAGAGGGTCTTCGCAGGGAGACCCTCTTCTGTTTTTGGGTGGGGTCACCTTTCTCTTTTCCGGCATTCAGGGATGAACTCGCGCAATACGGCGCGGTCTTCTTCAGTTCAAAAACCAAGATCCTGATCGCCATGAAAAGGTTCCTCCTCTTCCTCGCAGCGCTCGTCCTGGCATTCGTCCTACAGGCCCAGCTAGCAGAAACTCGCACCACGCTCCACTTCGCAGTGGACGACCACCGCCTCGATGAGCGCGCGCTCGCCGAGATCGAACGCTTCCTCGCCACCACCGATCGCAGCGAGGAACATGAGTTCACCCTGCTGGGTCACACCGATGCCGACGGTCACCTCGGCTACAACGAGGTGCTTGCCCGCGCACGTGCACGTAGTGTGCGTGAACGGTTGATCTCGCTGGGTGTGGATCCAGCGCGTATCAGCACACGCGCCTTCGGCGAACGCGACCCCATTGCCACCAATACAACGGATGAGGACAAGCAACGGAACCGTCGCGTAGAGTTGGTCTTCTCGCACCAAGTGCTGGGCGGCTTGGACGACCTCAACGCGCGCATCGCATCGCCGCATGTGAGCACGCATACGATAGACCCCACCAAGGAGAACTGGCTGCGCGGGCAACAAGGGGTGGTAGTGCGCTTGGCGGCCAACTCCTTGGTGGATGCGGCTGGCAAACCCGTCGGAGGTAACGCCACGGTGACGCTCACTGAAGCGGTAGCCCTCAACGACATGATCGCCGAAGGCTTGAGCACACGCAGCGATGGCAAGATCCTGGAAACCGGTGGCATGCTGCGCGTGGATGCGGTCGATGCCAGCGGAAGCACCCTGGCGCTGAGCGCCGGATCAACGATGCTCGTCTCACTGCCTGCCGCCATGCGCCAGACCGGCATGACGCTCTTCACCAGCAACGATGGCGGCGATTGGGACAACACCGGCACCGAACCGCTGGATCTGCGCAACCGTGATCTACCCGCAACGGCCGCAGTGCGTGTGGCCCGAGTACTGATCGCGGTGTACAAGGCGGACCTCAGTGGCAAACCGGCGTTGCCGGTGGAACCTGCGCGTCCGCGTGAACCAGCACCGCCCCGCCGCGAGAGCTATACGAGCAACGTGGCGTGGTACCAGGCCCTGAGCAAGAACAAGATCGCCGCGGACGATGAGAAGCGCTACCAAGCCGCCATGACCGTGTACGCCGACCGCTTGGCCAAGTACGAGCAGAAAATGGAGCAATACCACGCCGATTGCAAGACCTGGCCGGAGCGCTATGCCAGGTACAAGCGCGACCACATGGAATGGGTGAACGATACGCTCTGCGCCCGTGAGGACTTTTACAAAAAAGCCCGGCCGGAAGCGGAGGAGCGCTACCAACAACGCCTGGCTTCCTACAAGGCGGAATGCGAACGGCGCGAGGCGGAGTGGCGTCCGCTCTACGAAGCGCGCATGGCGGAGATAGGCCGCGAACTCGACAGCTTGGGCCTGAGCGGTGCGCGTGATCTAGGAACCTACGTCTTCGCGGCAAGCCAGCTTGGTTGGATCAACTGCGATCGTTTCTACGAGGTGCCCGCGAGCCAGAAGTACGAGCTGGTCGTACACGATGCGGATACGACGCAGAAGAACGTGTACCTCGTGTACACTGGCATGAACAGCATGATGCGATTGCAGAAGCGCAGTGATGGGTCTTACGCGCAACCCGGCGTGCCGCGCAACCAACCGGCCACCGTGGTCGCCTACAAAGTGGAGAACGGAAAGGCCTTCCTCTGCAAGCAGGCCGTGGATCCGCGCAAGCGCATGGACCTGGACTTCAAGCCAGCGTCCGTGGCGGAGATCCGCGATGCGATACAGGGGTTGCGGAAGAGCTGAACGCTAGCGCACCGGAGCATCGAAACCCGGCCGGATGAACTTCCCGGCATCGGGGAACTCCTGGCGCATCGCTGCTCCGTGTCGGCTCAGGAGTTCTTGCATGGGCAGGATGTCCGCAGCGAGCTCCGGCAAGATCCCGGCGATGGTGTTCCAAGCATCCTGGCAGCGGTCAACGATGTGGAGCACGAGCTTGGCTGTCCCGTTCTCAGCATCTGCAAGTTGATAGCCGATATCCTCCATGAGTGGGTCCTGGACTCTCCAGGGTGCCCCTTCGGGTCCACATGCAACATGGTACTGAACCAGACAGGGTCCTTCATCTCGGGTTCGTTCAAGCGCCGTCTGTATCAAGTTGAGCTTCCTCGGTCGGTGGCCAGCTCTTCGAGCTGCTTCTCCCGCGCAATGGCCTGCCACGATGACCATCGGTGCCGCTCGAAGTAGACCGGCAGGGCCTTTGCAGCGCGCGTTTTCGGCGTTAACTCCTATCCCAGCACACCTCGCTTGATGTTCCATCCGCCCTGCGCCCTGAGGTTATTGGTAACGCCCATGTAGAACATTTGGTTCAGACCTGCCTTGTAGCTCACCTGATGTACCGAAGCCTCTTCTTGGCTGGCCATTTCGTCCTCTTTCGGTCACCCAACGAATTCCGGGGTCCGCATGCGTGAACCAGCGGTCGCGGTAGCTGGATCAACGGGAGAACGCGGATGCTAAACAAGTTCAGCATGACCCCCAAGGCAAACCTCACCGGCAGGCAGCAAAAACGCACTCCGTTGCGTCCTTTGTACCAGAAACCAAAGCCTACCCATGAAACAACTTTCCGCTGCCCTGCTTTTGCCACGTCCACCCCTCACCGCTGGAGCACAGTCCATCACGAACTCCGGGTTCGCCTGGACCCCGGACTTACTCACCGTTACCGCCGGTACGGAGATCACCTTCGTCAACAGCAACCACCACGCCCGCGAGGTGAGCGAAGCCACGTGGAACGCCAATGGCACCACTTCCAACGGCGGCTTCGACTTCCTGAACGGTACCCACCAACTCACGCTCACCGTTCCCGGTACCTACTACTATGTATGCGTGCCGCACGTGGCCAGCTTCGGCATGAAAGGCCGGATCGTGGTGGAAGCCAATACGGGTGTGAACGAGAACGATATCGTGCCGGTCTTCACCCTCTCTCCCAACCCGGCCAACGATATGCTCACGGTGACAGCCAACCCGGCCACTGCCGCGTACCTCACGCTGGTGGATGTGAGCGGCCGTGAAGTGCTGCGTCACAAGGTGCAGGGCAACGATCGCGTGGACGTCAGCAAATTGCCCGAGGGCAACTACACCGCCGTTCTTGTGGATGCAAAGGGCACCCTCCGCGAACAGAAGCGCTTGAGCATCGCGCACTGATCCACATCACTTCTGTAAAAGGCGTCATCCGCAAGGGTGACGCCTTTGGCATTGGGTGAAGTTCAACGGAGCGTCATCCAAATGCGCCCTCGAATACGGCACACCGTTCGTCAGACCCGCACTTCCGCTCGACCGGCTTGCCTTCATAGGTTGATGAGGCTAGTTTCACGCTCCGAAAGCCACCCACCATGCGTTCCTACTTCCTCCTATTGCTCGCGCTATGCCGCTTGGTATCGGAAGCGCAGGACGTGGCGCTCATCCCATTCGGTTCCACCTGGAAGTACCGCGACACCGGAAGCAACCAAGGCACGGCCTGGCGCGCCAGCGGGTTCGATGATACCGCATGGGCCAGCGGACCCGCACAACTCGGGTACGGTGATGGGGACGAAGCCACGGTGGTGAGCTATGGACCGAGTTCATCCGCGAAGTACATCACCACCTATTTCCGCAAGACGTTCACCATCGCCGATGTGAGCGCGTTCGCTGGTTACGGCATGCGCATCAAGCGCGATGATGGCGTGATAGTTTACGTGAACGGCACCGAAGTACTGCGCCAGAACTTCAATGAAGGTGCGATCGGATACACCACCCTGGCCTACCAGGCCGTGGCCACAACAGAGGAAGGACAGATCCTCGAGCAGATATTGCTCCCGCCACAGTTCAGCAATGGTAACAACACCATCGCGGTGGAAGTGCACCAGAACGCTGCGAACAGCAGTGACCTGAGCTTCCATCTCGGAATTGATGGGCCTCGATGCCAGTCCGACTGTCCATCGCGGGCCGTATCTACAATCCGCTTCGCCAACGGGGATCACGGTCTGCTGGTACACGGACGTGCCGAGTTCAACGCGCGTGCGGTACGGGCCTACCCCGGCGACCTCAGTTCCATGTATGAAGTGGCAACACCGCTGCGACAGCACGAAGCGGTGATAAGCGGGCTGCAACCGAACACCACGTACTACTACGCCATCGGCACCAGCACGCAGGATCTTGCCGGTGGGGACGCAACGCATTTCTTCAAGACCAGTCCTGAGCAGGGAAGCGAACAACCCTTGCCACGTGGGGGCTGGGGATGGGTTCCGCCTCCCGCGGGCAATGGCAGCGTCCGACTTCGTACGTAATTTGCTCCGCGGCCTCGCCCAAGGCCGATGCGTGTCTCATGTTGGGAGACAATGTGTACAGTCACGGCCGGGAATGTGAATACCTCCTGGCCATGTTCCGGAACATGTATGAAGGCATCTTCCGCAATACCACGGCATGGCCCGCTCCGGGAAATCACGATTACGATTCGGATTCGAACGCCCTCACCAACACCGGCCCGTACTTCAACATTTTCGCACTGCCCAAGCTCGGGGGATCCGGCGGTGTAGCGTCGAACACGGAGGCATACTACTCCTATGATATCGGCAATGTCCACTTCATCGTGTTGGACAGCGACGGTGTGTCGCGCGCAGCGAACGGCCCCATGGCCACCTGGCTTCTTGCCGACCTCGCCTACGCGAAGGCCAATGCGAAGTGGACCATCGCCTATTGGGCACCATCCCCTACAGCAAGGGTTCGCACAACTCCGACAATGCGGGCGCGACCACCGATATGCGGGCGAACATCAATCCGCTGCTGGAACAGTACGGCGTGGACCTCGTGCTCACCGGTCACAGCCATTGCTACGAGCGCTCCTATCTCATCGATGGTCATTACGGTGTCTCGAGCACGTTCAACCCGGGTACCATGGGACTGGACATGACCAGCGGGCGCATCGGAGCGCCGCACGCCTACAGCAAACCCGCAGATCCCACGGCGCACGCAGGTACGGTCTACACGGTCTGCGGTGTCTCCGGAAAGCTCGACGCCGGTGGCGGATTGAACCATCCGGTGATGTATTTGAGCAGCGGCGCCCACTGCCTCGATTCGATGTAAAAGGCGATTCGTTGAAGGCGACACCTTTTGGTTACACAGTGGGTAAAGGATCGACCACTTTGAAATCGCGGAAACCTTTCTGCGAGCCATGCGGAGGGTCGCGGCGAAGCGGTCCTCGAAGGAGCCTATGATCCGCAGACAGCGATGATGCACGACAGCTTGCGCACAGCGGGATTGCTGCCTGCCATAGAACCGTACACGGGTCTTTTCACGCATGTCGGTGGTGGTGGTGAAACCGTGCAACCTTCCGTGCTTGCGGTTGCGGGTCCAAAACAGCTGTGGATTGGTTTGCCAACTGCGATCGAAGATTGATCCCGCGATCGTCGCGGCAACGCGCTCGTCGCTGTTGTTGCGCAACGGCAGCATTGTGGATGTGGATGGCATCTCACCGGTCCGGTTCCGCGTGGCGGTCGGCGACTACTTCGTTTCGGTGCGTCACCGAAATCACTTGGGTGCGATGACGAATGCGCCGGTCCATTTGAACTACGTACCTGTGCGATCGACTTCACAACCCGCAACGCATCACTTGGGGAACTGAGGCCCGTCACGACCTGGAACGGTGGATGGCGCTGGGGACGGGCGACGCGCGCGTGATGGAACAGTTCGCTATGTGGGGCAGCGGGACAACGACGCGATCCGAGTCCTCCAGGCGATCGGCGGAACAGAACCCACGCCCACCACGCAAGGCTACGTTCCGAGCGATACGGGTCCCGATGGCGTGGTGCGCTACGTGGGTGCGGGCAATGACCGCGATCCGGTCCTTGTCAGCCATCGGTGGCGGTGTCCCAACATTGGGTGCGTTTCGAGCAACTGCCGTGAAAAAGGGCGGAAGGCCCCTCGACCTTCCGCCCCACGCAAGGGAACACGCCTCCTAGTTCCCCTGTATTTCACGGCACCTTTGTGCCACCAAGTGCTCGATGTCGTTGTTGATGCTGGCGATCGGCAGCGAAGTGGCCTGCAGAACACCGGGCTGATGCAACTGGTGCTGATGTTCCAGTACCAATCCTGGTTGGATGCGCACCAAGCGACCGTGGTCTGGCGTACCAGTTCTTCCAGGTAGCGTCCTTGCCGATCACCAGTGACTTCACCGTGGTTTGCGGAAGCTGAGGAACCTCACCACCAGGTTGTTGCTGAAGCCGCTGACCACATTATCCTGCTTGTGGACTGCCTGTCGCTGCGCTGTAAACTCCTGGTAGGCGGTGTTCATCTTCTCCGCCTCGCCCGCAGAGTACCCAGCATCGCGTAGGGGTCTCCACGGTCACCGGGGCGTCCCCGGCCACCTTGTCTTCCTTCTTCGCCTTCGTGACCACCTCGTTCACCTCGCGCCACTCCATAGCGCTAATCCCAGTGCGCTGCTTACCGCGTACAGGGCACTCGCCGCGCGCTCCGTGGCGACACTACCTGTGTTCACACCAAGAGGGTGGCCTTCGGGTAGTCGCGCGTCGTATCGAGCGCTTCGTCGTTCACTTCGCGCCCTTGTCCTTGGCACTCTCCAAGCGCGCTTGCGGCGAAGGAACTCCGCAACACACCGCCCCAACCATCGCCCCGCACACTGCCATCGGGCCGTTGGGAACGTGATGATGGCCACGCAGGAGTTCAAGCAGCCATCGCGCGCAGGTGCTTGGGGTGCTGCTCGCCGATCTTGGCCACCGGATTGCTCTGGAATTGTGCGGTGAGCGCCATGTCGAGCTCCGCGCCGAGTTTCGCCTTGATCTGCGTGCCTTGAAGTTACGTGATGTTCGGTCGCCCTTTCGGTGCCGACTCGACCTGTTTTAGGAGGTATTCCGTGGCATCGCGACAATTGTCCGTGGTACGCAACGGCGACGAGTGTGCCGCCGAGCGTGCGCATGAGCGCCATACCTACCATGGTCGTTGTCGCTTGATCGGAGCTCACGGAATGCGGATCGGAGATGTCCTCACGGAGAATGTGAACCAGCGCTTACACCACCATCGTTGGCCTCAGCCTTCACCAACCATTCCAGGCTAGTTGCTCCGCCTTCAGCAACGCTTTAGCGGCGTGGCAAAACGAGCTGCTGTCCAGGCCTTCTCCCTCGTAAACGGTCTTGAACACACAGCCTTTGATGGCAGGTGTGTCCGGTGAGGTATCCCCGGCTGCGCAACAGGAACGTGCAATGCG
>JADJDP010000034.1 GCA_016702645.1 Flavobacteriales bacterium | reverse complement strand
TTCGAATTGACATGGACCGTCAACACGGGCAAACTGCACTGCCGTGGACGTGGTGAGCGTCACCTTCCTGGAACCCGCGGACGCTAGTTTCACCTATTGGCCCAGCAGCTTCTGTAGTAACGAAACAGCGGTCACACCATCGGTGGCGAACGGTGGCGGCCTCTTCAGTTCGCAGCCTGCCACCGGTCTCTCGATCGATGAAAGCACCGGATCGATTAACCCAAGCACGAGCTCACCGGGCAGCTATTCGATAACCTATCAGCTTACTGGTCCATGTCCAGCATCAGCGACCCAAACGATCAGCATTACTGCTCGGGCAAATGCTGCTTGGACCGCCCGGCCTTCCATCTGCGCAACCTCCAGCGCGATCGCCTTGGGCGCTCTGGTGACGGGTGACCAAGGTGGTACATGGACCGGTACGGGAGTGATCGGCAACAACTTCGACCCGAGCGGCCATGTTGGCATGATCGAACTGACGTACACAGTGGGCAATGGTGCCTGCCTTGCCCAGCAGTCGCACAACATAGAAGTGGGTATGGCACCCACGGCGAATGCCGGAACCGACGCAACCGTGTGCGGGGATGAAGTGGTCCTGAGCGCATCCATGAACGTTGGTAATGGGGTCTGGAGCATTCCATTCGGCTTGGTATCATATGGCGACCTGAACTCTCCGGGACTGGAGATCCATAGCTCCGACTTCGGTCGCTACAACCTGTACTGGACAGTGACGCTCGGTCCTTGCACAACGGTGGACACGGTAGCCATCAACTTCATCGATCCGGACATGGGACTGACGGTGGATGCCGGTCAAGACCAGGAATTGGACGTGGTGAACACGACCCGGTTCGAGGGCAGCGCAACACCCGGTGCGAACACCAATTGGTGGCTGCTCAGCGGCAGCGGTACCATACTCCAACCATCGGATACCAACAGCGCGGTGGAAGAACTCGCTATCGGCGAAAACTACTTCGTTCTCACCGTATCGCTGGGTCAGTGTGCGTCGATCAGCGATACCATGCTCATCCGTGTGAACGACCTCTTCATTCCGCAAGGTTTCTCACCGAACGGCGATGGTGTGAACGATCGCTGGGAGGTCACAGGGATAGGTGCCTTCCCCGAAAACACGCTCAAAGTGTTCAACCGGTGGGGGCAACTGGTTTTCGAGAGCTATGGCTACGAGAACGAGTGGGACGGCCGCGCCCTGTTCGGGCGAGACCTGCCCGATGCCACCTACTTCTATGTGCTGAACCTAACCAGTGATCGTACGTACAACGGCCACGTCATCCTGAAACGGTGAGGTCCATCCGCAGCATTCTTTCCATAGCAGGTGCCCTGTGCGCGGCGACTTTGGTCGCTCAGCACACACCGCTGACCAGCCAGTACCTCTTCAATGGGCTGGTCATCAATCCGGCCTATGCGGGTAGCCGGGACGCACTAACCGGCAACCTTACCCACCGCCAGCAATGGGTGGGGTTCGAAGGCGCACCGATCACACAGACGATCAGCATACACTCCCCCGTGGGCCGCACCAAAATGGGCCTTGGTCTGCTGCTCTACAATGACCGGATCGGGGTGAGCAACGAAACCGGGGTTTTCGGGAACTACGCTTACCGTGTCCGCATGGGCGAGGGCAAGCTCTCCTTGGGCCTTGGCGCCGGGTTCACCGTCTTGCGCGCCAACTGGGCGGACGTGGCATTGCAGCAGGACAACGACCAGGTCTTCTCGGGTAACACCCAAGCAGCCATCCGCCCGAACTTCAGCACGGGCGCGTTCTACTACACCAAAACCTGGTTCGTCGGTATCTCAATGCCCTTCCTTCTCGTACACCGCTACGATGTGAGCGATGTGGGATTCCGATTCGACCAGGAACGGTTGGACGCGCAACCCATGCTCACCGGCGGATACGTGCTCGAACTCACGGAAGACTTGAAGTTGAAACCAAGCGCACTGCTGCGCTATCGGCTCGAAAGCGGAATGCAAGTGGACCTCAGCAGCAACCTCATCATCAAGGACAAGGTCTGGGCCGGGATCTCGTACCGCACCGGTGATGCGATCATTGGCATGGTGGAAGTACTGCCCACCCCGCAGTGGCGCTTCGGGTACGCATACGATCTCGGCCTTTCTGCCATTCGCCCTTATCACAGTGGTTCGCACGAACTATTGGTACAGTATGAATTCGGCTATCGCATACGGGTGCGTGACCCTCGCTACTTCTGAATGAAACGCATCGCGTCCATATCGGTTCTTTCCGTTCTGGCCACTGCTGCAGTGGCACAGGACATTTGGGAGGTGGCCCCCATTGCCATCAGCCCGGCGGGTGAGGACTATGCACCGGTCTTCCTTGACAGCGGCTTCGTGATCAGTTCGGTGCGTGAGACCGGCGGTACGATCACCTTCACCGATGCCGAAACGAACAAGCCGTTGAGCGATCTTTACTGGGTGCCCTTCAAGAACGGCGTTGCCGGACTACCGGTGATCTTCAGCGCCAACCTCGCCACCCCGGTGAACGAGGGTCCTGCGGCGTTCACGGACGGTGGACGCACGATCTGTTTCACGCGCAACCAAGTGCTCCCGAAGAAGCTCGCGAACATGCGTAGCGCCAACGGGGAGATCGGGCTCTTCTTCGCCACTTTGAAGAACGGTGCGTGGGGTACGCCCGAAGCCTTTCCACACAACAACACCAAGTACAGCATCCTTCATCCCACGTTCAGTCCCGACGGGCGGACGCTCTATTTCGCTAGCGACATGCCCGGCGGAACGGGTGGAATGGACCTCTATCGCAGTCAGCGAACGAGTGCAGGTTGGTCCGCACCTGTCTCTTTGGGCACCACGGTGAACAGCATGAGCAACGAGGTCTATCCGCGTATGCACGCCGATGGAAGCCTGAGCTTCGCGAGCGACCGCAGTGGTGGGCTCGGAAAGCTGGACATCTTCACTACGACGATGGATGGCAGCGCATGGCTCCCGCCTACGGCCATGCCCGCACCTGTGAACGGACCGGGGGACGATCACGGGTTCACGCTCCTTCCGGGAGGGCGAACAGCCCTCTTCTGCTCGAACCGTGGCGGTTCGGACGCGATCCACTTCGCCAAATTCACGGTTCCCAAGTTCCGCGAGTGCGCGCAACAACAGCTCAACAACTACTGCTATTCCTTCAAGCGCCGCCAGCATGCCGCCACCACTTCCATCCCGGTCGACCACGTTTGGGACATGGGGGATGGTACACGCATCCCCGGCTACCAAGCGCAGCATTGCTATGCGAAGCCCGGCAACTACACCGTGCGCTCCTTGTTGCTCGATCGCAAGAGCCGGGAGATCTTCCACATTCTAAGCAGCAATGACCTTGTGGTGGAGGACATCCAACAGGCTTGGATCGCTTCGCAGGATACCGTGCGCACAGGCCGCGCATTGGAACTGGACGGTAGCATGAGCTTCCTGCCCGGCATGAAAGCCGTGGAACATCATTGGGACATGGGCGATGGATCCATTCTGGCCGGCTTGCGCCAAGAACATGTGTTCCGTGCGCCGGGCACTTACCAGGTACGGTTGGACGTGCTCTCGGAACCGGATGCCAATGGTGTGATCAGCAATCGATGCAACACGAAGACCATCGTGGTCATCGACCGCTTCCGCGATCACGAGGACATGACCGTAGTGGCTGCTTACCAGGATGCCTTTGGCAAGACGCACACCTTCGAATACCAGGAACTGCCGTTCGATGCAGCCTCCATCGAAGGCGATGCGCTCACGGAGGTCACGTTCAGCGTACAACTGTTCGCCAGCAAGGACCGCATGGACCTGGACGATCCACGTTTCGCGCAGATCCGCAAACTGTATCGTGTGGTGGAACGCTTCGACCCGGAGAGCAAGTTGTACACCTACTCGGTGGGCGAAACATCGAGCGTGGAGGAGCTCTACCAGGTCTTCCGAAAGGTGAAAGAACTACAGTTCATGGATGCCGAGGTCTTCGCCTTGCGCGTGGAGAAACTCATGGACATGAGCCAACTCGACCTCGCCTCGTTGGAGGACCTCAACTACAAGAAGCTTCGCACCAACGCGATCAACTTCGCATACAAGAGCGCAGCACTCGAACCGGGAAGCGAGCTGGTTCTGGAACAAATGATCGATCTGCTGCGCCAGCACCCCGAACTCCAACTCGTGATCGAAGCGCACACCGATGATATCGGTGGTCGCCAATACAACTTGGGGCTATCGCAGGAACGCGCGCTGGCCGTGGCGACCTACTTGATCGAACACGAGGTCGATCCCTCCCGTCTCATACCGATAGGCCATGGCAAGAACCAGCCCATCGCGAGCAACAAGACGGAGGAAGGTCGTAGCCAAAACCGCCGTGTGGAATTCCGCATGACCGTGAAGGGTGCCGCAGATGTGCCTACCAGCAACCTCACGATCGCCATGCCTGCGCGCACCGCAGCGCCTCCTTCCCGCTGATACGGGAACACTCGCCGTCGTACCACCAGTTCACCGCTGAGCGTTCAAGCAACGCATGATGCTTTGCACATGTCAGTGCATTGTGTGCCGCATACGGAAGTGGCCGATGGCTACTTTCGTCGGACTCCTCGATGCAACGCATTTTCCTCCTCCTTCTGAGCGTCGCTTTCATCACCTTGCGTGGGGAAGCTCAGGGCACCTTGCGCTTCGTGGAGAACAAGGGGCAATGGCCCGAAGGGGTCACGCATCGTGGTGAATTGAACGGAGCCACGCTTTGGTTCGAGCGCGGTGCGCTGATGATCGATCGCTACGATGCGGAAGCGATGGCGAACGTGCACGCCGACGTCCACGCGGTTTTGCCGATCGCGGTACAACATCATTCCGTGCGGCTGAAATTCCTGAACGCCACGGCGACATCCTGGACCTCGAGCGACGGTGCGTTGCGCGGACATCACAATTATTTCCTCGGCAATGATCCATCGAAGTGGGCGGCCCGTGCGAAGTCGTACGCGCGGGTGATCATGCATGACATTGCCCCCGGCTGCGATGCGATCTTCTCCGAAGGTCGCGCAGGCTTGAAATATGACCTTGTGCTGGCAGCTCATGCCGACGCGTCCTCGATCCAGTTCACCTATGAGGGGGCGGAAAAGTTGAGCCTGCGCGATGGTGCGCTGATCGTGTCCACTTCATTGGGTCGTCTGGTGGAACGCATCCCGCTCGCCTATCAGGAAGTCGATGGAGAACGTAAACTGGTCACATGCACCTACACGCTGAAGAACGGCGTGGTCGGTGTGAAGCCGGGAACGTATGATCGCACCCGGCCCCTTGGTGATAGACCCGACCCTCGCGTTCGCCACGTTCTCAGGGTCGGTGAGCAACAACTTCGGCTACACCGCCACCTTCGATGAAGCTGGCTTCCTGTATGCAGGCAGCACGGCCTTCGGCACACAGTTCCCAGTGACCACCGGTGCCTACCAGACCAGTTGGTCCGGTGGCACCACGGATATCGCGATCACCAAGTACGACACGACGGGGACCTTCCTCGTTTGGAGCACCTACCTAGGCGGAACGGCAGCGGAAATGCCACACAGCTTGATCGTCGGACCGAACGACCAACTGCTCGTTCTAGGCACCACCGGATCGAACGATTTCCCGATAACCACGAATGGCTATGACGGCAGTTTCGCTGGCGGCACCTCCTTCACGCCAGCCGGGTTGGGGCTGAGTTACCCGAACGGCTGCGACATGGTCGTAGCACGTCTCAGTGCCGATGGCTCCGCACTGCTTGGTTCCACCTATCTGGGTGGCAATGCGAACGACGGATTGAACTCCGCGCCCGCATTGAAGTTCAATTACGCCGACGAGGTACGTGGGGAGGTTTTGCTCGACGCGCTCGGGCGTGTTTGGGTGGTGAGTTGTACGCAGAGCAGCAACGCCCCGGTCACGTCGGGAGCTGCACAACCCGCCTTCGGAGGCGGAACGCACGACGGCTATGTTGCACGCCTGGACCCGTTGCTCGTGCAACTACAGTACGCCACTTTCCTCGGTGGCGCACAGGCCGATGCGACCTTCTCCGGCGAATTCGATGCCCTCGGTCGCCTGTACGTGTGCGGCGGCACCACGAGCGCCGATCTGCCTGCCAGCGCTACCGCATTGGATGACACCTACAACGGCGGGTTGAGCGATGCTTTCGCAGCACGTTTCACGACGACCGGCAACACGGTGGATGCGCTCACCTACTGGGGAAGTACCAGCTACGACCAGTCCTACTTCCTGGAACTGGACAATGGAGGCAACGTTTATCTTTTCGGACAGACCAATGCACCAGTTGGCGAACTGATCCAGAACGCTCCGTACAACATACCATCCGGTGGACAGTTCATCACCAAACTGGACCCCGATCTCTCCACCGTTCTGCTGAGTTCGCGCGTGGGGGCAGGCGATGGCACTCCTGACATCTCTCCTACCGCTTTCCTCGTGGATGTCTGCGACAAGATCTACACCAGTGGATGGGGCAGCAGTGCCGGGGGACTTGGTGGGGCGCTCACCACCACCGGTCTCCCTGTGACCCCCGACGCGCATCAAACAACCACCGAAGGGCACGATCTCTACCTCGCTGTCTTCGACATCGACATGACGGCCCTCACCTATGCCACCTTTTATGGCGGGAGCCTGAGCCCGGAGCATGTGGACGGAGGCACGAGCCGGTTCGATCGTCGCGGACGTGTGTACCAAAGCGTGTGCGCTGGTTGCCAGAACAATGATGACTTCCCCACTTCTCCGGATGCGTGGAGCGCCACCAACAACAGCACCGGCTGCAACAATGGCGTGCTCAAGTTCGATTTCGATGCACCGCTGGTGATCGCCGCGTTCATCGCCCCGGACACCATCTGTGCTGGTCAAGCGATCACCTTCACGAACCTGAGCAACGGAGCAACCAGCTATCAGTGGGACTTCGGCGATCAGCAGGGATCCACAGCAACCTCGCCGACGCACAGTTACGTTAGCGGCACCTACTTGGTCACCCTCACCGCGTTCGACCCGAATTCGTGCAACGGACAGGACTTCGCGCAACGAACCATTGTTGTGGCAGGCGCGGTGCCCCTTTTGCAAGCGATGAACGACACCATCGTTTGCGGGCCCCTCGCTTCGTTCACGCTGGTAGCCTCAGGCGGTGGAACGACGGACAATTTCCAATGGAGCAGCGATCCCTTGTTCTCCAATACGCTGAACAGTTCTCCCTTGGACAGTACGGCATTGCTTGCACCCGTGGCGAGCGGCACCTATTTCGTTCGTTCCGACAATGGTGCGGGGTGCATTGCGGTGGATAGTGTGCAACTCACCATCCCGCTTGCATCCGCCGCATTGGGCGGAGAAACACTGATCTGTGCAGGAGACACTGCCACGCTCCTTGTAACGGGTATCGATGCCGGTTCGATCGTTCAATGGAGCCCACCCGACGAGATCCTGACCGGGCAGAACACCGGCATGGTCACGGTGTCGCCAAGTGAGCAAACTACGTATGGTGTTGATGTGATCGCGCCTTTCGGTTGCACCTGGAGCGCTACGATCGCCGTGAGCGTATCACCGCTCTCGGGATCGGCAGTGAGTGCGGCCGTAGCCCCATCCGTGGTTGTTCCCGGCACGGTGGTCCAGTTGCAGGCCACTCCTACTTCCGGGGTGACCTATTCCTGGACACCAACGGACTTGGTGAGCGAAGCGACCATTGCCAACCCCACAGCCACCGTACAAGCAACCACCACGTTCTTCGTCACGGTGAGCGATGGCATATGCACACGCAGCGATAGTGTGAAAGTGCTCGTGTACGATCTGCGTTGCGAGGAACCCGACATTTTCGTGCCCAACACCTTCACTCCGAACGGTGATGGCGTGAACGATACGCTGTTCGTGCGTGGACGACAGATCGAACGACTGGAGTTCCAAGTCTTCGACCGTTGGGGTGAGCGGGTCTTCCGAACAGAAGATCGAACGAAAGGCTGGGATGGTCGTTTCGGCGGCAAGCAGGTCGATCCTGCCGTGTTCGTGTACCACCTCACCGCTTGGTGCGTGGATGGTCAGCGCTACTTCACGAAGGGTAATGTGACCGTGGTGCGATGAGAGACACAAGGCACATCAGCCCGTCCTTGCGGCCACAAGCCTGTCGGAGGTCATCCAAGCTCGTGGCTCGTGGCCCGCTGCTAGCAACCTGCTTCACCCTGTTGACCACGTACGTGGCAAATGCACAAGACATCCACTTCTCCCAGTTTTTCAATGTGCCGTTGGCGTGGAACCCTGCTCTCATCGGGCAGTTCGTTGGCGACCATCGTGTACACGGGGTGTTCCGACAGCAGTGGCGATCGGTGACCATCCCATACCGGACGTTCGGAGCCGGTGGCGACGCGCGCGACTTCGCAGGAGTGAAGGGTCTTGGCGTGGGCGCATGGATGTTCAACGACCGGGCGGGCGACAGCCAACTGAACCAGTTCCACCTGGATCTCGGTGCCAGTTGGACCCAGCGGTTCGGCGCTGCTCAGGAACACGGCTTCACCGTAGGGGCGCAAGTTGGCTTCACCTCGCTCACCATCGATAACGGCGGGCTCACCTTCGATGCCCAGTACAACGGCTTCTACCATGACCCCGATCGGGACAGCGGTGAGGATTTTCGACGCTACGGCCTAGCGCATCCCGATGTGAGCGCGGGCATCGTCTACCGCTTCACCCCTGCCCCGCGCAGGTTGATGCAAGCGGGCTTCGGCTTGTACAACATCACACAGCCCGGCATCGGCTTCCTAGGAGAACCCGATGTACCGCTGGATCGACGCAACAACTTCCACATGCTCCTGTCGTTCCCGGTCGGTGAAAAAATGGACGTGGTCCCGATGATGAACTACATGAAGCAGGGCACCTTCCGTGAAATGGACGTGGGTGCCAATCTTCGCTATATCCTGCTGCAGCGTTACGGCTTGAAACGCGCCGTGCTCTTCGGCCCACACCTGCGTGCAGCGGACGCGGGATACATTTTCGCTGGATTCGAATACGACGATTGGACCTTCGGAGCCAGCTATGACATCAATACAAGCGACTTGGTCCCTGCCAGCCGAAATCGAGGCGCGGTCGAATTCACCGTTGTACGCATCTGGAAAAAACGCCCCCCCGTACCCGTGCGGTTCAAGGCCTGCCCCAGCCAACTCTGAACATGCGTTCCTCCCGGAGCCTCCTCCTTTTGCTTTTGCTCCTAAGAGCATCTTGTTCGATCGCTCAATCGCTGGAGCAATGGACAGCTTGGGGCGATGCGGCTTTTGCGCGCGGTGAGCATTACGGTGCCACTCGCTTTTACAACGGGGCACTGGCCATCGATGGGGGCCGCATGAGCCTTCAGTGGAAACAGGCCGAAGCATGCCGTTTGAGCAACCAGTACGACAGGGCCGCGGAGTTCTACGAAAAGGTGCACCGAAAGGACATGGGGCGTACGCACCAAACAGCGCTGCGGTGGCTGGCTGAAATGCAGCTATGCACCGGACAGTACACGGAGGCGGAAGCAACTTGGCGAAAGGTGTTGCAAAAGGAGAAGGACAAGAGCTCGTTCACGGCGCGTCGTGCAGAGAACGCACTTGCCGGGTGTGCGATGGCGCGTGATAGCAGCAAGGTGCACAAGGAGATCGTACTGTCCCACCTGCCGCAACCGCTGAACACCTACGACAGCGAGTTCGGAGCGCGGCGCGGCCCCGACTCATTGCTCTACTTCGCATCGCTGCGTGGTGAGGTGAATGAAGAAGGTGAGGTGAAGGATACCGCTTCGTACAGGACCGCGCTCTATCGATCGAGAGGCCGGAACAACACGTGGGAAGCGCCAGCGATGCTGGCAGGTGGCACCAACGGGCACGGTGACAATGCGAACGCGACCTGGTCGTTGGACGGAAAGTGGTTCCTGTTCACCCGGTGTGATTCAGGTACTCCCTGCCGCATCCATATCGCTCCAGTAACCACGAACGGCATCGGCAAGGCGCAAGTGCTGCCGGGGATCGGCGACACATTGCACAGCACCCAACCCATGGTGGTGCTCTGGGATGCACGCGAAATGCTGCTCTTCGTCAGCGATCGACCCGGGGGTGAAGGCGGCACCGACATCTGGCAGGGCGAATTGCACGGCGGCGAGGTGAAGTACCTCAACCCGTTGGGGCGACCGGTGAATACACCGGGCGATGAGCGGACACCATGGTACGACAACGTGACGAATTCGATCTGGTACAGCTCGGACTTCCTTCCCGGCCATGGCGGCTACGACATATTCAGCGCAGCCTTCGGGGATGATGTGTTCGCGAACCCGGTGAACGCTGGACGACCGATCAATGGTCCGGCGAACGATCTCTATCCCGTGTACGACCCTGAACGAGGAGAGGGATGGCTCACGAGCAATCGCGTTGGCTCTTTCGCTGCCAAGGGTGAAACATGCTGCAACGACCTCTACCGTTTCGAGTTCAGTGCGGAGAAGACCGAGGTGATCGCGCAGATACCGGAGCCGATACGCAGGCTCACCCATGTCGAAAAGTTGACAGCACTGGGCGAGCGGTTCCCTCTCAAGCTGTACTTCCACAACGATGAACCCGAACCGCGGAGTTGGGCAACCACCACACCACAGACCTACGGCGAAACCTATGAGCACTACAAGGTCTTGCAGCCGACCTACGAGAGCGAGAACCCGGACCCGGTTATCATTCGATCGTTCTTCGTGGAGAAAGTGGACCATGGCTTCGCTCAATTGAGCGATCTCATTGAAGCGCTCGAACCGGTGTTGGCCGGCGGTCGGTCCGTGGTGCTGGAAGTGCGCGGTCACGCAAGCCCCTTGGCACGCAATGATTACAACCGCAACCTGAGCATGCGAAGGATAGAGAGCCTTCGCAATCACCTCCGCACCGTTCGTTCCGGACTGCTCGGCCCGTACATGGAGCAGTCGGACAGCTCGCGCGCCGATCTTACCATACGCGAACTTCCGTTCGGTGAAGAACGATCATCGCGTGGCGTAAGCGATGAACTACGCGACTTGCGGAACTCGGTCTACAGTAGGGAGGCAGCTGCGGAACGGCGCATTGAAGTGGTGGCCTTTCATCTGTCGGAACCAGAGAGCGAAGCCCTGTTCGAACGACACGTGATGCAACTTGGCGATCTACCGCAAGGTGTTGAACGGACCATACGCTTCATGGTGCGCAATGGCAGTGACAAGCCGCTGGAACTGCTGCAAGCGCGAGCAGATTGCGGTTGTACAACAGCCGCATTGCCGAAAGGGAAGATCCCGGTGGGCGAAAGCGTGGATATCGAGGTGATCTTCAGTGGACGGGCACCCGACGGTCCCCTGCGCCGCACCGTAACGGTGGAAACCGATGGTATACCGAAGCGGTTCGAATTGGTCATCGAAGGACACGTGATACCTTGATCTTGTTCCATGGAACTACTGCTCCTTTCCAACAGCACCCTGCCAGGTGAACCCTTTTTCACCTGGCCCCGGCCATTCGTCGCAGCCTTTTTGCAAGGGAAGTCGAATGTGGCCTTCGCCCCCTTTGCCGCCATGGAAAGCCAGCAGGATGAGTATACCGATCGTGTGCGGGAAGTGTTCGCATCGTTGGGCGTGGAACTCGTCGGCCTGCATCGCGAGCGGGATCCCGTTGCCGCTTTGGATCGAACCGACGCGGTCGTGGTGGGCGGGGGCAACACCTTCCTCCTCCTGCGTTCGCTCTATCGCACCCAACTCGTAAGGGCTATTGCGGAAAAGGTGAGGCATGGTATGCCCTACCTAGGCTGGAGCGCGGGCAGCAACGTGGCCTGCCCCACGGTGATGACGACGAACGACATGCCCATTGTGGAGACTCCGTCGCTGAAGGCCATGCACTTGGTCCCCTTCCAGATCAACCCGCACTACACCGAAGCAACGATCCCAGGACATGGCGGCGAAAGCAGGGATCAACGCATTTCAGAGTTCCTTGCCGCCAATCCAAGCATGCCCGTGGTGGGTTTGCGTGAGGGATCGCTCTTGCATGTGAAGAGCGGCCAGGCGTACTTGCATGGATCGGACATGCGGCTCTTCCGCCACGGACGCGGAACGGTCGATGTTGCCAACGGAAGCAGCTTCCGCTTGGACCTCACAGGGCTCTGATCCCCGCATGCTTCGCACGTTACTTTCGGCCCCGTCATGAGCGAATGGTTCAAGGGAGCATTTGCGGCGCTGGGGCTCAACCTGGTGCTGCTTTTCAAGATCATCGTGATCGTCGCGGCGGCCTTCGTATTGGAGCGCTTCATCCGCATTCTTCTGAAGCGGGCCTATTTGCGGAGCGACAAGGGCAATGAGGACCGTACGCGTTATCGATTCCTGCGCAATGGCACACGCTTCGTCGTGACCCTCATCGCGATAGCGGTCATCGTGAACAGCATCCCTTCCTTCAAGGACGTGGCCAGTACGCTCTTCGTGGGGACGGGGATCCTGGCGATCATCATCGGCTTCGCCGCACAAGGGGCCTTCAGCAACATCATCAGCGGCATCTTCATCGTCAGTTTCAAACCCTTTCGCGTAGGCGACAGCCTCACCATCGGGAACTTCAGCGGCATCGTGGAGGACATCACCCTGCGTCACACGATCCTTGTGACGAACGAGAACCGGCGCGTGATCATGCCCAATGCCAAGATCGGCGACGAAACCATCGTCAACAGTACGATCACCGATCCCTCCATCTGCCAGTACGTGGAAGTGGGCATCAGCTACGAGAGCGATCTGGACAAGGCGATGAGCGTGCTTCAACAAGAATGCGAAGCGCACCCGTCCTGCATCGATCGGCGAACCCCGGAAGAACTTGAAAGAGGTGAGCCCCGTGTATCCGTGCGGTTGGTGAACATGGGGGAATCAGCGTTGACCCTGCGCGCCTATGTGTGGACGACGGAAGCCCCCACGGCCCGCCTGATGCTCTATGACCTGAACCGATCGTTGAAATTGCGCTTCGATCGTGAGGGGATCAACATTCCGTATCCCCAACGGACGATCACCATCAAGCCCAACACCACCCCGGCATGAACAAGGTGAAGCGCCGCAGTGGCAAGGCAGGATTACCGCCCGGTTCGCTCGTGGTGGTTTCCGAAGATGCCACGAGCAAGGTCGAACTCCGCACTTTCATCTATGATGTGGAGGGCTACTCCGAATCCACGCACACCGATGTGAACGAGGTACAGCTTCCACCGCCAACCGGCAAGGTGGGCTGGCTTGACGTCGACGGCCTCAGCGATGGACAATTGGTGGGACGCGTGGGCGACCGCTTCTGCCTGCATGCCCTATTGGTGGAGGACGTGCTCAATACGGACCAACGCCCGAAGATCGAGGAGTACAGCGATACACTGTTCATCGTGGTGAAGATGCTGAGCCTTGATGACGAGACCGGAGGGATCGTCACCGAGCAAGTGAGCCTTGTGCTTGGCGCCAACTACGTGATCTCCTTCCAGGAAAAGCCGGGGGATGTGTTGGATCCCATACGCGAGCGGATCCGCAAGAAGCTCGGGCGCGTGCGCAAGAGCGGCTCCGACTACCTGCTCTATGCGCTTCTCGATGTGATCGTGGACAACTACTTCCTCATCGTGGAGGACCTCGGTGAACGCATCGAAGAACTGGAACGCAAGGTGATGATGCGCCCCGGCAATGAGGACCTGGTGACGATCCAGGAGCTGCGCGGATTGCTCATCACCGTGAACCGGTACGTGACGCCGGCGCGCGAACTGGCCGGTCGTATGAACACGATCCAGAGCACGCTCATCGACAAGAGCACGCGCCGCTACATCAACGACCTGCAGGACCACACGGTGTACATCGCGGAGACGATCGGAACATTCCGGGAGATGCTCACCAACTTGGAGAACACCTACCACGCTGGCCAGAACGCGCGCATGATGCAGGTGATGAAACTGCTCACCATCATCAGCACCATCTTCATCCCCCTCACCTTCATCGTGGGCATCTTCGGGATGAACTTCGATTGGGAAGATGGCACCAAACCGCTGAACATGCCGGAACTCCATTGGAAGTACGGTTATCCCGTGGTGATGGGATCGATGGCTGTGATCGCGTTGATCATGCTCGCATGGTTCCGTAGGAAACGATGGCTGTGAGGCCATCCGGAAATTTCCAGCAGCTGTTCCCTTGCATCTTCCAGCGACTTTACTTTGTACGCACTCTCATGGCACGCAAGCGCAGCATCGGCATCTGTGACCAGACCTGGTCGGCCTTGCTTAGCGCTGTTGGCGGCGCCCGTGCCGTTCGTTCCGCATTCCGCTGATGAACGCGCACGCTCTCTCCGGTCACTGGCGATCCTTCGCCGCCGCACCCAGAGCCACACAGTCTCCTGCACCCGGTACATCTCGCTTGTTCCGAGCCGCGTCCTTGTTCCACCCAACCGCCTTACGCGTTCACGCGCAATGAAGACCCGCTACGTCGATCTGATCGAGCAGACATTCGATTTTCCCAAGGACGAGTTCAAGCTCGATGGCGAGAACCTCCTGTGGAACGACCTTCCCTTGGTGGAGCTGATCCAGAAGCATGGCACACCATTGCGCATCAGCTACCTGCCCAAGATCGGCGAGAAGATCGAACTCGCGCGGAAGTGCTTCGCGAAAGCTTTTGAAACGCATGGCTACAGTGGTAGCTACGAGTATTTCTATTGCACCAAGAGCAACCACTTCCACTACGTCATCGACAAGGTGCTGGACAAGGGCGTGAATTTGGAAACAAGCAGTGCCTATGATCTGGAGATGATCGAGCTGCTCATCGAACGCGGCCGTATCACCAAGGACAGCACCATCCTCTGCAACGGCTTCAAGGACGAGCGCTACATCAAGGGCATTGGACGGCTGGCCAATCGCGGCTTCAAGGTCGTACCCATCATCGACAACATGGGAGAGATCTACCTGTTGGACGAGGTGATCGATGGCACCTGCGACATCGGCATCCGTATCGCGGCGGAAGAAGCACCCAAGTTCGAGTTCTACACCAGCCGCCTGGGGATCGGGTACAAGGACATCATCCCCTTCTACATGCGCAACATCAGCAAGCAGAAGAAATTCCGCTTGAAGCTGATGCACTTCTTCATCAACACGGGCATCACCGACACGGCCTACTACTGGAACGAGTTGAGCAAATGTGTGAACGTGTACTGCGACCTGTGGAAGCTTTGCCGCACGCTGGACACACTCGACATCGGTGGTGGCCTGCCGATCAAGAACAGCCTCAACTTCAGCTTCGACACGGACTACATGATCGGCGAGATCATCGGGCGGATCAAGGACGTTTGCGAGGAGAACAAGGTGCAGGAACCCAACATCTTCTCGGAGTTCGGCAGCTTCACGGTCAGCGACAGCGGCGCCACCTTCTTCAGCATCGTGTACCAGAAGAAGCAGAACGAGAAGGAGCGATGGAACATGATCGATGGATCCTTCATGACCACGTTGCCGGACACCTGGGCCATCAGCAAGCGCTTCATCATGTTGCCCGTGAACAACTGGAACGATGAGTACGAGCGCGTCTTCCTCGGCGGCATGACCTGCGACAGTGACGACTACTACAACAGCGAGCAGCACATCAACGCCATCTATCTGCCCAAATACAACGAGGAGAAGAAGCAGTACATCGGCTACTTCAACACCGGTGCCTACCAGGATACGCTCGGCGGTTTCGGCGGGATCCAACACTGCCTGATCCCGAAACCGAAGCATGTGCTCATCGACCGCCTTCCCGATGGTACACTGACGGACCATGTCTTCGCGGAACAGCAGAGCGCGGAAAGGATGCTCCAGTTGCTGGGTTATTTGCCGATGGAGGAACCCGTGAGGAAATAGTTACCCGATCCACTTCCACAGTTCTTTGCGGTCGCCCTTTGCATTTCATACACCGCCTCTATATTTCGCCCAGAACGAACAATGAGCAACGCACGTCCCCTCTCGGCATTCATGGAGAAGCACTACCTGCACTTCAATGCAGCCGCGCTCGTTGATGCCGCCAAAGGCTATAAGACCCACCTCTCCAAGGGCCGCAAGATGATGGTGACGCTCGCGGGTGCCATGAGCACCGCCGAGCTGGGCAAGATCTTCGCCGAGATGATCCGGCAAGGGAAGGTGGACATCATCAGTTGCACCGGTGCGAACTTGGAAGAGGACGTGATGAACCTCGTCGCGCATGACCATTACGAGCGCGTACCGAATTATCGGGACCTCACTCCGGCCCAAGAGCGGGACCTTCTGGATCGTGGCATGAACCGCGTAACGGATACCTGCATCCCAGAGCATGAAGCGTTCCGTCGATTGGAGAAGCACGTGGTGGACCTGTGGACTGCGGACGACAAGAGCGGCAACCGCCGTTTCCCGCACCAGTACTTCTACGAAATGATCAACTCGGGCGTGCTGAAGCAGTACTACCAGATCGACCCGAAGGACAGTTGGATGGTGGCGGCCGCCGAGCGGAACATCCCGGTCATCTGCCCCGGCTGGGAAGACAGCACCTTGGGCAACATCTTCGCAGGCCACTGCATCGTTGGAGACTGCAAGCCCGGCATGATGAAGAGCGGTATCGAGTACATGATGTTCCTCGCGGATTGGTACACCAACAACTGTGGAACGGACGGCATCGGATTCTTCCAGATCGGTGGCGGCATCGCGGGGGACTTCCCGATCTGTGTCGTGCCTATGCTGCACCAGGACCTGCAGCGGGAGAGCATTCCGTTCTGGAGCTACTTCTGCCAGATCAGCGACAGCACCACCAGCTACGGCAGTTATAGCGGTGCCGTGCCGAACGAGAAGATCACCTGGGGAAAATTGGACATCGACACCCCGAAGTACATCATCGAAAGCGATGCTACTATTGTAGCACCACTCATCTTCGCGTACGTCCTTGATATGTGACCAGCCATGCAACGCCTGATCCGCTCCTTCAACACCTTGACCGATGAGCTCAAGGAGACCCTGCAGGAACAATATCCTGACGGGATAGATGCCTCGCACATCAAGACCATCCCAACCGCCAAGGGCGACATCCTGCGGGTGATCGAACTCAGTACAGCCGAAGCGATGTACTTGATCAAGATCAATCCGGAGAGCCGGGCGGAGATCGAGGAGTTCCTCGATCAGGACGAGGCGGCTTCCGTACCGAGCGAGGACGCGGAGGACGATGCCGGACTGGAAACTCCCGAAGCCGGGGGTGAGGATGATGCCGATGACGATGCCGACGACATCGACGATGATGGCGGGGATGATGATGGCGACGATGACGACGACCCGGATGCCGCAGAAGATGAGGACAAGGACGATGACGAAGACTGATCGATGACGAACCGTCGAGAAGGCCTCCGCAAGAACTGCGGGGGCCTTCTTACTTTGGTGGCATAGCAACGACCCATGAAAGGAACCTTCCACTTGGCCTTTGCCACCACCGACCTCAAGCGCATCAAGGCGTTCTATGGAAAATTCCTCGGCTGCAAGGAGGGCCGCAGTGCTGATGGTTGGGTGGACTACGACTTCTTCGGCCACCAATTGACCATCCAGGAGGTGCCCATCACCTACAAGACCGCACGCATCTACAACCCGAAGAGCAACGTGCCCGGCGACCACTGGGGCATCGTGCTGAGCATGAGCGATTGGAAGAAGTTGCGCGACAAGCTGAAGAAAGTGGGCTACGCCTTCTTCATCGAACCACGCACGGTGATGAAAGGCGAAGTGGGCGAACAGCTGAGCATGTTCATCGAGGATCCCGATGGCCACGCGATCGAGTTCAAGGCCTTCGAGGACGAGGACGACCTGTTCAAGAAGGAATGACCGCACGTGGTGCGGTCGTTCTTCTTCTGATCGGCTTCGCGGTGTCGATCATTGGTGCTTTGTTCAAGGTCCAGCATTGGCCATACTCGACCATGGTTCTCGTCGCCTCTTCGCTTATGCAAGCGATCGCTGTGATCGTTCTGGCGATCAAGGTTTCCAGATATCCTGGCTTCAAGGACTTCCTTGACCGCTGACCTGGCAAAGAAGAAGAGCGCCTTGCGAGCGCTCTTCGGTGTATGCCGTTCTCGGTGATCAGTACGTGCGTTGCGCCACCAAGGCACCGGTATCATCGTACTGTTCGGCCTGTGCCAGCGCACCGGCTGCGTAGATGAGCTTGCCCGTGGTACGATCATCCGCGTTGCGGAACTCCCACACCCCCTGGCGCTGCCCATTGCGGAAACCGGCTTGGGCGATCAGGGCACCCGTGTCGCTGAATTGCTTCCACACACCATCACGACGACCGCTCTTGAAGCAGCCGATCTCCTTCACCTTCCCGTTCTCGTGATAGGTGATGAAGTGGATGCGGCCACCTTCGCTATAACGGGTCGCGCGCAGCGTACCGTCGGGCCAACGCTCCTGTCCCAGTACTTCTTGGGCAAAGGACATTTGGGCGAGCAGCAGTGTGAACAGGATCAGGAGCAAGCGCATGGTGAACTGATTTCTCCTTGGTACGCCCAAAGGTACACGCAAGTTCACCACGGATTAACATGGACTTAACATTGGGTCGTCAACCGTCCAATGTGCGTTCCTAGAACGCCAACCTTCCCTGCTGCTCCATGGAAAGGCGCAACTGGCTCACCTCCTTGCGCAATTCCACCACGCTCCGTGCCAGTTCATCACGGCTCATGTTGGGCTCGGGCAACTCGGCGCTGATGAAGTGGACGAACTTCCAGATCTCCAGCACATTCGTCACCGGCACTTCGTAGGGCGCATAGAGCGGATTGGTGCTGCACAGGAGCAGATTGCCTTTGTCCTTCAACTGGTTGTACACCACTTTGAAGACGATGCCGTCCTCCTTGGTGACCACGATGTACGGCTGACCATCGCGGATGGTCTGCCAGTTCTGCACGTACTCGCCGGTTACCCACGAACCATTGCCCACCGGCGGCATGCTGTCGCCGCTGATCTGGAAGGTGCGGTACTTACGGTCCCGCGCCAGGAAAGGCATCTGGAAGGTGGGCAGGATGCTGATGTACTCCGGATCGGCATAGCCCAGCGCGTAGCCGGCTTTGGCTTTCTCCGGGACCAGTTCCACGTTCTCGCGATCCTCGCTGTTCACGGTTGTGGCCAACACGCGCAGTCGACGACCGTTGAGATCGATGTCGCCGCCACGCTCGATGACCCCGATCTGGCTTTCGCTCAGTGCGGTAAGGTCATCGCGCAGCAACTTGTCCACGCTCACCTTGAAGTATTCGCTCATACGCACGAGCAGGTCGAACGAGGGCTCGGCGCTACCGTTCTCGTAGCCGCTATAGCTGGAGCGTTTCACATCGAGGGCGATGGCCGTTTCCTCCTGGGAACGGCCGCGACGGGAGCGGAGCAGCTTGATGTTGCTGCCGAAGACTGCGTTTGGCATGGTGGGATCGGTTTATGCCGGTTGAAGGGCTGTCTGATGCGGTTTGTTGGCGCTCATGCTTCGTCCGGTTTGAAACCGATGGCCTTGCGCTGTTCAGCCGGTGAGACCATGGCCGTAAGATGATCGAAGAGGGCTTGTATCTCTTCATCGTGCCCACCTATGCGAGTCTCCAACTGCTCCAACTTTTGGAGTACGTCCCGGTTCGAGAGGAGCACTTCGCGCATCCGGGTGAAAACGCGGATGATGTGGATGCCCACGGCAATGGCCCGCTCACTGCGCAGCACATTGGCCAGCATGAGGATGCCATGCTCAGTAAAGGCGAAGGGTGCGTACTTGGCGTGCTGGCCCTGCTTTAAGGTCGCAAATTGCGACCTTATACCTACCTCATTATCAACGGCTCATCCCAACTTCATCTGATTCAAGGTCACAAATTGCGACCTTGAAATTTCCATCTCCTGTACGGTCAGTTCGAACATGAAGTCCTCCGGAAAGCGATCCATGTTCCGGCGGACCGCTTGCTTCAACTGCTTCACCTCTACTCCATAGAGTTCCGCGAGGTCACGGTCCAGCATCACCTTCTGCCCACGCAGATAGTGGATGCGGCCCGTGATGGCCGCTTCGGCCGGGGGCGCTGCCTTGTAAGGGGCGGGCGGTTCCATTGCCAGGGTATCCGTCATGGTCTTGGCCTGTAATCCGGCACAAGTATATGGCCAATTATCCGGAATGATACCGACAGGTAATCCGTCAACAGGTTCCTATTGATCGGGTTCTGGTCCTTTCAGCAAGCCCAATTGGGCCTAGGCCTCAGTGGCCTCGCGCTTCACCCAAGCCTGCACCATCCTCAATTGCCCGTAGCTGAAACGGCCGTCGAAGTGGCCTTGGGCGGCGTTGAGCCCTTGGTCCTTGTTCTCGCGCATCCAGTCGGCAATGAGGTCGCGCTCGGCCGCGGGCATCAGGCCATCGATCTCCAGAACGCCCTCCGCTATGCCTCGCGCGAAATGGCCTTCGATGGTGCTCTTCGCCATCTGGCGCTTGGCGGCGATCTCTCCCAGCGTGAGGCCTTCCTTCTGCAAGGCATAGGTGGCCTCGTAGGTACTGCCCTTCTCGCCTTGTCGGCGCCTTCTTCTCTCCGGTCTTGCGCTTGCGTCCGCTCTTGCCGCTGGTCTTCGGTCGGTTCTCTTCCGCCCAAGCGCGCACCTCTCCTACCATCGCAGCGCGTTTCGCGGCAAGGCCCTTCTCCAAGTCCTCTTGTTTCTTCACTTCCTCGCCGCTCAGGATGCAGGTAGTGAGGTAGCCCACCTTGGCAATGGTGGCCACCTTCTTCATCAGCATGCCATCGATCTCCTTCAGTGCGTTGGTGTATTCCTTCGTCTTGCTGAGCATCTCAGCCTGCGCCATATGCTGGAAGAGCCCCTTCATCTGCGCTTGGAGCATGTCGCCGTAGTAAGCACCGCCTTTCTCGATGCGCACCAGCAGTTCATCGCGCTTGCCTTCGTGCAACAGGCGGATCAGTTGCCCACGGTATTTCTGCGTGTTCTCTTCTTCACTGCGCAGTTTCTCCTGGAAAAGCTTCAGCGCGGTCTTCATGCTCTCGTCCTCGAACTGCGCGGTTTCCGGATGGTCCTTCTGCGTGTACTCCACCTTGCGCAGCATGTCGCTGAAATCGAAGGTGCCTGAGAGGAGCAGCTTCAAGTACTCGCGCTGGCTCGCCTTCAATTGCTGCGGAAGCGGTTCTTGCTCGAAGCCCCGGTTCGTGAAGGCGACCACATCCCTGTCGCTGCTTACCACGCTGGGGTCGATGCGTGTGCGCAGGATAAGTCCATCGAGTGAACGCAAACGCGACAAAGCCACATAGACCTGCCCCGGCGCGAATGCCGAGCCGACATCGATGATGGCCTTGCTGAAGGTGAGGCCCTGGCTCTTGTGAACGGTAATGGCCCACGCGAGCTTGATGGGATACTGCTCGAAGGTGCCGAGCACTTCTTCATCCTGCTGCTTGGTGCTCGCGTTCACCACGTAGCGCTTGTTCTCCCAGATCTCGCGCTTCAACTTGTACGGCTTCGCCGGTATCCATGCGCACCATGATGCCATCCTTGCCCAGCGACTCCACCTTGGCGAGCTTGCCGTTGAAGTAAGCCTTCTCCATATCGTTCTTCACGAACATGACCTGCGCGCCCACCTTCAACTCGATGCGTGAGAGCACCGGGTACATGCTCTCGGGAAAGTCGCTTTCCAACTCGGCCTCGAACGTGTGGGACTTGCCCGGCAGTTGCGCCAACGCGCGTCGATTGATCTCGTCGGCCAGGGCGTTGTGTGTGGTGAGGGTGATGACGCCATCGCTATCCTGCTCCGTGATCTCCGGCTTGTAGTGCTTGTTCAACTCGGTGACGTCCTCTTGCGTCACGGTGTTGTTGCGCAGGTTGTTGAGGATGTGGATGAAGTTGCCGTCCTGCTGCCGGAAGATCTTGTCAAGCTCGATGTGCGCGTAGCCATGCTCGCGGATCACCTTGCTCTCGAAGAAGTGCGGACTCGCGTACCAACGCTTCAGCACGCGCAGCTCATCGTCCTTCACCACGGGCGGCAACTGATAGAGGTCCCCGATCAGCAATACCTGCGCACCGCCGAAGCTCTGGTAGCGGTTCTGTCTCACGGCGCGCATGCGGAAGTCGATCGCATCCAACAGGTCCGCGCGCAACATGCTCACCTCGTCGATGATGAGCAGATCCACTTCGCGCAGCACATTGCGGCGGATGGCGTTGAGCGGATGCCTTCGCGTGAGCGTGTCCTGATCGTGGAATTGGCCCTTGATGTCCGCGGGAAGTTGACGCTCGGGAATGAACGAACCAAAGGGAAGCAGGAACTGCGAATGGATGGTGACGCCCTTGGCGTTGAGCGCCGCGATGCCCGTGGGTGCCAGGATCACATACCGTTTGTGCGTGCTGGCAGCGAGTTGGTGGAGGAAGGTGGTCTTGCCCGTGCCCGCCTTGCCGGTGAGGAAGACGTGGCGGTTCGTGCTGTTGACGAAGCGCGCGGCCAGCGTGGCCATTTCGGTCTCCTCCAGCACTTCGCCGATCATGGGGCGCAAGTTCGCGCTCAGTGGCGCTGCGGAAGAACGGATCGTGGTGGAAGTACCAACTACTTCAATGGACATCGGTTAAGGTTGAATAGAACGGCTCCGGTTGTCACTGACGCAATTCCCGTCATCCGGCACGGAGACAATATAGGTTCACGTTCCTTTCAACCACTTCCCGAGCGCGGCGATCACCGCCTCCCAATCACACGGGTCCTTCTTTCCCATGCCAGTGAAGTAGTCCACCCGCTCCTGCCACTTCCCATGCTCATCGAGCTTGGTACTCTTCTCGCGAAAGAAGGCGAAGGCATCGGTGCGACCGGGGATCTCCACGTTCAACCGGCCGCGACGCTTCACGAAAAGCACGAAAGCCGGATCGATGCCATGCTTCGCCAGTACAGCAGTGATGTCCGTGTGCTCGTGCGGCAGGAAGCGCATGGCTAGACCGCCGTCGAAAGCGGAAAGGTGCGCACATGCTGATCGATGCTCATGTGGTCGAGCTCGCGTTTCATCAGCACCACATCGCTCACGCGCTGTTGCGTGGTGAAACCCATCGGTGCAAGCATGGCCCAAGCCGCGTTGAACTGGTCCGCTTTCAGGCCGCTGGCAATGGTGAGCATGGGCCGCTCCGCGACATCCACTCCCAGCTTCTTGATGCGCCGGTTCGTGCGCACATGGTCCACGATGCGCTGACGCAAGGCAGCGATGGTACCCTTCTCGTTCAGATCGATGTAGATGCACTTCTTGTCCTCGCTGTGCGCCATGCCGCCGAGGTTCAATCCGAACGGGAGGAAACCGGTCGATCCGCGTTCGATCGCATCCGTCAATGACCCTTCGTACTCCGGCGGCAATTCAGCACCGAAGAGCACGATGCCCGGCATTTGATAGGCCTCGTTGAACTTACCGATACGATCGCGCAACTGCTGCCTCCACTCCATCACGCGCGCAGCGGCGTGGCTCGCCGGATCGATCACCAGCCTGTACTGACAGGTGTACACCAACGTGTCGAAGAGCGAGAGCGCATCGGTGTTCGACTTGCGGGGCATCGAACAAAGGAAATCCGGAGCTGAAGCATCTCCAACCACTGCTTGAGCCATTCGTCAACGATCGAATGATCAAGGACCGGGGATCGAGAAGGGATCCGTCCAAAGTTGCCTTCCGTTACCGCCAACGAAGGATAGTCGGTAGCTTCCGGGCACGAGTTCCTTCTTCCCTTCCGGCTGGTGTGCGCCCACCCACCAACGCAACGGCGGCAGCATCACAATTCGCTGGTTCCAGTCACCCCATGGCATGCCGCAGTCCATTTGGGAGAGTTCGTTCGGTAGGCGTTCCACCCAACCGGTGTCCGTCAACATTTCCACACCGAATAGCGGCATACCGCTGGCGCATCCACCATCCAGCCGCACACGACCTGTGATCCGCACCCATACGGTGTCGGCGCTCACGCGATCCAACTCCACCTTCTTCAAGCCGGGCTGCTTGGCAAGTTCCAGTTGCCATTGCTCCGGTGTCATGGGTGGCGGCGGTACATAGGGTTCAATTGGTGGAGCGGGTGGTGGCAGGTTTCGGTAGTACTCCTCCTGATCCGCCAGTTGCTTGCGGTAAGCTGCATCCTCCTCGGCCATCAAGCGTTTCGCGAAGGCGTTGGCTGTTTCCACCGCCCAGGGATCCGCGATCACTTCCTCGAACGCGTAAGTGCCCTTGCGAAAACGGATCACCTCGGGCGACTCCCGGTCCCAGCGCTTCCAAGCCCGTTGCATCAGGCGCCAATGGGCAGCTAGACTATCCACGAATTCCAGGCGCATGGTATCCGCATCCACGATGACAAGGAGGTAGCTGGTGGCGCACCACGAGTCGCCCAAGTGGTAGCTGATCCATCCCGTGGTGGTATCGGTGAAGAGCGGTCTACCTGACAACTCGCGTCGCTCCCAGGTGCCGGCCTTGCCCAGTTCGTAATTGTAATCGTCCCGATAGCGGCAATGGCCTTCCACACGATGGTTGCGTAAGAACGGCTGCGGCCGTGCCTTGTCCGCTGCCAAAGAGAAGGTGATGCTGGGTGGGTGGGGCTGCGCCGAGCAAACCAACGCACCAAGCGCCAGCCAAAAGATCGCTATCGCACGCAGTGAGTTCATTGCAGGTTCATGATCGCACCAAGATCCGCCACCAAGTCGTACACCGAAGGTGGAAAGAAGTTCGGCGCTCACACCATCCCCGCGTAGGCAGCATCGACCTACCGAACTTCGTCATGTACTCGGCCATCTATCCCGAACGCACATGAGAACGTATCTGCTCCCCTTCGCCGTACTGCTTTTCCAAAGCGCCCCGGCGAGTGCGCAGCTCACCGCCGGCGAAGTCCCCAACGGCATGAGAGCGCCCTCGAACTCAACATCGATATCGCGCTGAGCACACCCTTCACCGCTGACTCCGCCAGCCTCGAATTGGATTGTGACGATTTCATGGATGCATGGGCGGTGCTGGTCCATGGTGCTCCTCCCATCGACGCTCCCAATGTGGCCATGCTGAAGTTCATCGATAGCGACATCGAGGTGTGCATGGACTTCGGTGCGGGCTTGCAACAGCGGCCGCGTTACTATGCCTTCGATGAGCTGCTGGATTGTGCAGGCGACTTCGATTGGCAGGGTGCGGAGCAGCTCATGCTTGGCGACTTCGGCGGCTTCACCGCCACCGGGCCGATCAGCATCGACAGCGTGTACATCGCCTATCGTCGCGGTGCGCAGGTGGGTTGGATGCTGCTCTCATTCGATGTTCAAGGCGGCTTGGCTCCTGTGCGCTTGCAGGTGCACCAAGTGCTTCCCCTTTGTCCTTTAACGATGGCCATTGGTGAGCATGACATCTCGCCGACATCGCCCTCTTCCCCAACCCCAGCAACGGAGGACCGATCCGCGTGGAAAGCACCGAGGCCTTGCGGAGCGTTGAAGTGCTGGATGCAGCCGGAAGGTCCATTGCGCACCATAACGGTGCTTTTCGAACGATCCCCGCGCCGGATCTGCCGGGCACTTATCTGGTGCGCAGCGTGTTTGCCGATGGGCCGCCGCACGTTACACGGTTGGTGCGTTATTGAGGCGGAACGTCCTGCCAGGGCCCATCGCCAGGCCACGAACGATCTTTCCACGATCCGGTCCCGAGCGCCAAGGACAGCATTACCTTTCGTAGGCATCAACTCCCGATCCAATGGAAACGCTCATCAACGACATCAGCGCGGCGCAAAAGGCGTCGTGGAACAAGTTCAGCGCCGGATGGAAGAAGTGGGACGACCTCACCATGAAGTTCCTCGCTCCCGCTGGCGAAGCCATCATGGACCACTTGGGTGCAACGGGCACATCGGTGGTGCTCGACATCGCCGCTGGCACCGGTGAGCCGGGGCTCAGCATTGCAAAGCATCTGCACGGTGGCAAAGTGATCATCACCGACCTCGCCGAACACATGCTGGAAGTGGCGCGCGAAAAGGCCGCAGCGGCCGGCATCACCAACGTGGAGTTCCAAGAGGCCGATGCGAATGCACTCCCTTTCGCGGACAACAGCTTCGATGAGATCAGCTGCCGAATGGGCTTCATGTTCTTCCCGGACATGCAAAAGGCCGCGAACGAGATGGCCCGTGTGCTGAAGCCCGGTGGCCGTATCGCCACCACGGTCTGGGCCGGCCCGGAAAAGAACTTCTGGGTAACCTGCATGCAGAAGAACATCAAGAAGCACATCGATGTGGCACCGCCCGAGCCCGGTGCGCCAGGCATGTTCCGTTGCGCGCAGCCGGACCTCATCGCCAGCCTCTTCCGCAATGCGGGTCTCAAGGATGTGGCCGAACGCGATGTGCCCAACGTGGTGGGCGTGAACGGCCCTCAACAGTATTGGGACATGATGACCGAGGTGGCCGCCCCCTTCGTAGCCGTGCTCAGCAAAGCCGACGCCGCCACCGTGGCCAAGGTGAAGGCAGATGTGCTGGCGGACATGACAGAACGCTACCCCAAAGGCAACGTCGACGCCTGCGCCATGGTGATCATGGGTGTGAAGTAGGCTGCGAAGAGGAGATCCCTTGGTCGGATCCGTATGCACCTTTGGCGGCCCGCTTGAGGCGGGATGAACCACATGAACCCGCTCCAGTTCCTGCGCCTGCTCATCAAGGGACCCACACCGCAGCAGATGGCCGCGCAATTGCGCCAGCCGCACGGGATGATGGCGCGCAAGGTGGGCGAGCGCATGAACGCCGCCAACCGCTCGCTTTACGAAGGCGCATGGAAAGCGCTGGACCTGCGCGATGGCATGAGCGTGCTGGAGATCGGTTTCGGCAACGGGGTCTTTTTCGGCGAGCTCGCGAACAAGGCGAAGAACTTGAAGTTGCATGGACTGGACTTCAGCCAGGACATGGTGACGCAGGCGAGCACGCGCAACGACGCCCTCATCGCATCGGGCAGCTTGTCGCTCACGCATGGTGCCAGCGACGCCATGCCCTTCGCCGATGCATCGTTCGATCGGATCTTTTGCATCAACGTGGTGTACTTCTGGGACGATCCCGCTGCCCACTTGCGCGAAGTGCGTCGCGTGCTGAAACCTGCCGCGGCAGGCAGGCCCGGCGGAACCTTCACGGCCGTGCTACGCAGACGCTCCTCCATGGAGAAACTACCCTTCTCCCCTTTCGGCTTCACCATGTATGAGCAGGCGGACTGGGAGAACGTGTTGCACGCGAACGGATTCAACCCGATCAGCACGACCGTACTACAGGACGCCGAAGTGGAATACGAAGGGAAGAAGTACGCGCCGGAGAGCCTGGTGATGGTGGCGATGGCGGCCGCGTGAGCGCTGGCAGAACGCCCCGCTACCTGCTGATCCGTGGCGTTACCTGCGCTGCGCCGCCCTCCATCGATAGAGCGTGATGGCGAACCATCCCGCGCCGAGGAGGAACATGAGCAGTGGGATCATCCCCGGTTCGTCTTCCACGGTGATCATGAAGATCAGCATCACCGCTCCGATCGCCATCAGCAGCGCGGAGAGGACGAACTGGATCGGGGACGTGCGCAGGGGACCAGCATTCCCATCGGCTTCCCGGCCCGGTGATGCGCTCCTTACTGCAGCCTGTTGGAACAGCACGGCCGATGCGCTCCAGAACAGGATGAAGATCGCGCATGTCGCCAGGATCGCGCCGTGTTCATCCGCGCCTACCTGATCGGTGGCAAAGGCGAACAGCGCGATGGATGCCTGTGCGATCGCCGTGATGATCATGGTGAGGTACATGCCCCTGGCGGTGAAGCGCGCCACCAGGCCGCCGAGGAAGGGGATCACCGGCAGCGCGAAGTACAACACGTTGGCCGCATTGGCTCCGGAGCCCACGAAGCCCACTGCTGCATTGCTCCAGATCAGGAGGAAGGTCGAAGCGAGCGCCAAGAGCACACCCACGCGGTAGGTGTTATCGCTGGACCGGCGGAGAGCCAGTTCGCAGATGAGGCCGGATCCACCCAGAAGGATGGCCGCGAAAAGGAAATCCTCCGGTCCCCAGTTCACTTCATCGGTGAACTGCATCGCCACCAGTGGCAGCAGGAGAAAGAGCGTGGCCATGGACCAGCCCACGATCCGCAGGATGTTCCACCACCGTTCGGGACCGTTCAGGAGGCCGCCCCCATTGCCTTGTTGCCTTGCGCTGCTGTTGCCATGTTCGTTCGTTGTTAGTGGTTCATCCGATCGGTGAACGTGTTCGTACGTTCTCAAAGTACTTTGCGATACAAAGTAATACCATCGGATGATCAACTGCAAGGGAGATCCACGAACGGTTGGAAGGGAACTCCTTCAGGACAGCCCAGTGGCCTCGGCAGAAGGAGCAGGGCGTGCCTTCCCGGGGTTCAACCAAGCCTGAACTCTCCCACGGGTTGGTAACAGGTCGTTGGGTTCACCCCTCGTCGCAGCAATAGAACGCCATCAACACGCATCTCAGCTGAGTAGGGCCGACCCTCGAAGAACTTCAATGCCATTTCGAATTGACCACGACCAAAAATGCCCTTGCCGATGGTCATGTGCGGATGGGGTGAACCCCAAACCTCCTTCGGCTGCATACCCTGTTGAAGACGGACGATCGTTCCCAGATGAACACTCAAGTCCTCTATGGGGGCCTTTTCGATCGGGTTCACAAAGACCGTCCTGCTATGCTGAAAGTGACCATATCCTGAGAAGTGGAGGTCGAACGGCTTGTAACAAGTACAGCCGTCACGCATGAGATCCACCAGTATCGGTTCGTCCGCACGCGCGGCTTTGGCTGTGAAGAGTGTGATGTGAGGTTTCGACCATCGCCATTTGTTGCCGCCCCCAAGCATGCGATCCAGGTCAGCCTTCATTCCATCCACTGCATCGTGGATCGAAGGAGGAGGGCTTCTAACGGCGAGGTACTGACAACGCAGCGAAAGGCCGGGGGTGCAGCCTGGCAGAGATGGAGCCGCTAGCGGGCAAACAGGAAGAGAGAAAAGAGCGAGTTGGCTCATGACGTCTTCCCCGTCGATCGGGGCGCCGATAAGCTAGGGGTCCAGACGATCGTTCAAGGCTTGCTCATCGCGAACCCATGCAGCGTTCCAAGGACCATGGTTGCACGCTCGCTGGCTATGCGCTGATCAAGATGCCCAGCGACCGCCTCCTCAAAGCCCTTTCTCAAGAGCAATTCCCCGAACTCTCTCCTGAGGTAGTCGCTTAATTCAGAAGGCGCTTCCCGCAGTTCATCCACCATCCGCAAGCGACTATCCAGAACGAAAACGATATCCTCGAAGTCCTTGCTTGTGCGCATATCGTCGCCACGGCTCTTGAAGGCTTCCAACTTCGTGGCCAGGAAGTAGGGCGCGGTCAGCAACTTGATCATCGAACCGTCAGGCAGGGAATGATCCACAGCGTTCGCCATTCCGGGTATGTACCACTTGTTGGTCGGGCCAATGGCCGGTACATCGGTCGGCATGATATCCACCATCACACCGTGATACCTATAGCGACATATGATCTGATCCTCAGGTGAGTGGTGAAATCCCAATTGTCGGAGCCGTTCCTCCAACCGCTCGTATTCCGCATAGCTCGAAACGACCATGACCAGATCGATGTCCGATGTGGGCCGCGGCACATCCGCTCCCGGATCGTTCGCATACAAGCTCACCACTGCTCCACCCACGAAGACCACTTGGTCCCGTAGGTCCTGAAGTCCAGCCGCGACCAATTGCACCGCCTGGATGTTGACCGCGTCGCGCATCACCTCAATCGCTTGGCCAGTTCCTTGGCCGCCTCTGCACGCTCCCGCGCGCGGCCCACACGAAGGGCATCGGTCAGCGCAAGGAGTTCATGGAGCTGTGCATCCTCCAAGGCCGCATCAACAGCCCCATTGTATAGTGGTGAGATCTCATGCCCGCGGTCGGTGCCTTTCGCGGAAGGCCAGACGAAGGCCTCATCGCTCAGGAACCGCGATCGCAGAGGCGGGGGCGGAATGGGCCGTGGGTATGCCCCCTGACCATGCCGCCCGGTCGCGCGGGAAACACATAAGGCAGCCCGTACTGGAGGAAGTCGAGCAGGGCCCCTTTGGAAACGGTCCGCTTGTCTGAGCCGAGCAACCCGGCCAGGGCGGAACGCTTCAGCGAATTGCTGACCTCCGCCGCACTGAGGTGCAAGGCGGCAGCGATGTCCCGCGCCAGCCAGGCTTCCTTGCCCAGCGCTCCGATCCTCAGCAAGACCACCACGTCCTGCGGCCGCATGCCTTTATGCTCGTTCACGATTTATGATTTATGGATTGCAAATCTAAGCGTTGAACGCCATTGGGCGTGCACGAGTTGCTATCCCTTCCCGAACACCGTGCTCCGGTGGTACTCCAGGTATTCGGGCTTGGGTCCCGCCGCCTCGGCGGGAATGGTCAGTGGCTTGCCGTCGTAGGTCTTGAAGTTCTGGCTTACGGTCGCGTGAGCGGAAGTGGTCGCGAAGCGAGGGGCACACCCCGGCTCGGAGGCCGGGGCAGGTCAAGGCGCAACTCGGTATCGAAGGTGATGAGGCCGTACTTTTTGAGAACCATGGACATTCAGGCCTTAAAAATTGAGCTAGTCGAGGCGCTCGTGAACACGAACGATGCGAGCGTGCTCACCAAAGTGAAGCGCCTGCTGGAATTGCTCCGTGCCAAGCCGTCCGGCTCCAAGGAGGAGCATGACGAGGAACTCATTGCTGCGGCGAGTGTCTTTGGTGCTGCGGCCAATGCCGAGGATGAGCCGGATATCAGTGGCTTGGTGCTGAAGGAGCCGAACCCTAACAGCGGGAAATGAAACCCGGCGACGTCGTGCGTTGGGCCTTCGTGCAGGGCGACGGCCAGCGCAAGATGCGGCCTGCGATCATCCTCGGCGCCGTGCCTCCGTTCAACGACTGGCTGGTTTGCGCGGTGAGTTCGCAGGTGCAACGCGCAGTGAAGGACCTTGACGTGGTCATCGACACGCGGCACCCGGACTTCCACCGGACCGGCCTGCGAATGGAAAGCGTAGTGCGTGTGGCGCAACTCACCACCCTCCCTGATAAGATGGTGCAAGGGGCCATTGGCGAGGTCTCGCCGAGTACGCTCCGCGAGATCAAGGACCGGCTGCGGAAGTGGCTGGGCTAGGATCCCTACTTCCCGAACACCGCGCTCGGTGGTATTCCAGGTATTCAGGCTTTGGGCCGGCGGGACCTGCCCCGGTCACGAACCGGGGTCCGCCATAATGGTCAGTGGCTTGCCCTCGTAGGCTTGGAAGTGCTGGGCAACGGTCGCGTGAGCGAAGTGGTCGTGGAGCGAAGCGGCGCAAACAAGGCCTGTTCGAGATCGCTACACCTCTTCTACTCCACCACCAACCGCTGGTGCTGCAGCACGTCCCCATCGCTGATCTCGACGATGTACACGCCGCTATCCAAATGGTCCGTTGAAATGAAAGCACCTGGTGCCACTCTGCCCGGCTCCATCACCAAGGCGCCCGATGGTGCGATCACACGCACACGCACCAGCGTCGTGCACCTGATCCGGAACCCATCGCGCGTTGGGTTGGGTAGCAGCAGCGATTTCTCATTCTCACGATCGGTGAACCCGGTGGTGATCCCATCGCCGAGGTCCGTGAAATCATCCATATCGAAATCGTTCCATTGGAACTCCGCGATGCTCCAATCCGATTCTGGCGCTGTAACGGTGGAATGCGTCGCAACGTGTTGTCGGCGGTTCCACCACCGGTGTGGATCCCCATTGCCCGCCGGGATGATGCCGATCTCACCAATGATATCGGTCGGGAGGTCTTGATAGAGGAGCGCATAGCATCATCGCCATTGAAACTGCAGACGGCGGAGGTGATGTCAGCGACTGCCGGGATGGCGGCCGATGCGCTGCTGTTGGCGTCGCACACCTGGCCGGACGGCAGGATACCGGTGAGTTGCAGGCTTGCGTGGGCGTGGCACTACCGTTCGCGTAAAGTGCCACCGAATAATCGGCGAGATCCACGTCGTTTGCCGTTGGGTTGAAGATCTCCATGGCCTTGTTGTTCGCCGATCCTTCCACATACTCGGAGAAGATCAACACTCCCAACGCCTGGCCGCAGTCAACGCGATCTCGTTGCTCAGCGCGTCATTGGGATCAGCGCAGTCCGCAGCCGAGGTGAGCGTACAATTGACCACATCGCCCATCTGCAATGCAGAGACCGATAGGTGGCACTGTTCCCACCGACAGGTGCGCCGTTCACCGCCCATTCGTACTGTGGCGTGCTGCCACCATTGGTGATGGCCGCAGTGAACGTCACGGGATCACCTGGGCAAACGGGTTCGTGGACGCGGTTATCGCGATCGTCGGCACTACTGCAGCGCAAGTGCCCCATTTCAAGTTCATTGCACCGAGGCCATCGCTGGTATAGAGCGGATCGACGGCCGCCGAAGGGTCGCGGTCCATCTGAAGATCAGCAACACAACCGTGTACATGGAGAGCGCCATCGGCGAAATGATCCACGCGCACGGGCTGTTCACATAGTCGCCCAGTGCCACGTAGGCCGCCCAGAGGAAGTCGCCCACTCCATTGAATTCCCAGGTAATGATCGAAGAGGCGCTGGTGGTGATGGTGGTGGTGGCCGGCCCCGGATCCACATCGCAGGTGGCGCCGATGAAGCCGGTGAGCGCGATCTTTGCCCTGCGCATCCGTGCGCACGCACCAGCCTCTGTCCTCACCGGTGCTGGTGATCCGCTTCACCCATTCGAACTCATCCGTGGCGCTCATCTTGAGCAGGAAGATGTCGGGGTCGCCGAAGCTGATGATGCTCACGTTCGCAGGTCCTGGATCCACGTCCATGATACCGCCGACATAGCCGGTCACAAAGTACGCCACCATCGGGGCTGGTGCAGATGGAGTAGGCGCCGTCGTTCCCATTGTTGCTGCCCATGGTATGTCCCCAAATGAGCTGGCCCACGGGGCTGATCTTGGAGAAGAAGAGATCATCACCCGTCCCGAACGCCGGTGTGTCTGCAAACGGATCCTGCGGATCGAGGTTGAACTCTTGTGAGAAACGACCCGCGTAGAGCTGGTTGTCCTGCGCGTCCAACTGCATATCGCCGAGGAAGCCGGTGCCGACCCCTATGTTGCCGGAAATCGAAGGAGGAGATAGTGGAGAGGTCCGCACCGGACAACGTATAGGAATGGATGATCCCGTAATCGCTGATGAAAGCGACGACCGGCTGGCCCGCAGAGTTGATCTCCAGGATCACGCCCTCCATTTGGTACTCCACATCATTGAATTGCGCGCTGGTGAGGTATAGCCCTTGTGCATCCAGCTTCACGACAGCCACGTCTCGCAAATCACCGCTCATTCCCGCTGCATAAAGGAGAACGGAGCCTGCACCAGGGTCCACATCCAGCGAGCCGTCGAACTTGACGGCCACGTGCAGGTTCCCATCATCATCCTCTTCAACATCCAGCACACGGCATTGCCCGATGCCGCTGAAGCGCACGGCCCATTCGGTGAGGCCAGCGGGATCCAAGCGCATAACGAAGCCGTTCTCCGAGCCGTTGGAGTCGAAGACCTGCACCGCGTTCGGATCGTTGTCGAGGTCGGCCTCGTTCAGGAACCAACCGCCGCTCACCACGCCTCCATCCGAAGTGATGCACGAACGCGTGACCTTTGCGAGACCACTGACGTTCAGCCCACCGAAGTTGCGGCCCCAGATCAGGTCGGGGGCTTGCGTGTGTGCCTGCAGCGCGAAAGAAGGAACGCTGCGTACGAACCGATCGCTCGTGTTGCCATGGTGCGGATGTGGATATATGCAAATCTATACGGCACCAACATCCCCGCCGGACCGATCGATCCCGTGCGTTGCCCCGCGTGCTCAATGGGCGCATTCACCGCTGGATGCATCGAGCCGGTGATCGCGTTGGTCGAGCAACAGCATCGCTCGGCCCCAGCAGGCCAACGCACTTTGCGTCAACCGCGCCTGCCTGCGGTAGGCAGGTTCGGACAAGATAGTGGTGACAGCTACCGCCCGAACACTGTGTTCCGGTACCACTCCAGGCTTTGTCAGCAGTAGCGGAGCGAAGGCGGGTACTCGGGCTTGGGGCCGGCAGCCTCCGCCGGAATGGTCAGTGGCTTGCCCCTGCCCGTCGCAGCTTCTTCAGGGAGCCACATGTATGATGAACCCCTCAGCTTCCGGGAATCGGGGCACAGGTAAACCATTGGTTTCCGCGTACTCCATGCGCAGCCGGTAGATGCCAGAGCGCAGGACCGGCACCTCGTGCGCCACGGCCTTCAAGCGGAACATGGCCTCGCGATCTTGCGCATCGGTTCGCGTTGCACGGTGAGCACGAGCCTCCGTGGTGTCGATCCCCAGGGGGCACCAGGGTATGCGTTAGGGTGAGCCACTCACCGCCGCCGAGCCACTGCAGCGTGAAGCGGACCGTGCCGCCCGCAAAAGGATTCACCGGCGAGATACGCGTCCAGTTGCTGAACTTCTGGAGGCCGAGCACGAGGTCGCGCGGCCCGGAATCGTCGGGCAACAAGGGCATGCCGACAACACTTACGAAGCGAGTGGGTGTGAACTGCACCGTATCCAGGGGCCAGCGGCCGTCTTCTGCGTTGCCTCGCACCACCATCTGCAGATCAGGCTGGAAGGGTCCGCTGCGGGTGAAGAACACCACCTCGGCCTGCTCCGATCCATCACGCAACCGGGTGCGGCACCGTAGTGTGAAGTCCATGGCGTTGCGCAGGCCCGTGGCCACATTCCGCACCGTGTCGCACCCGCAGTGCGCATTCAGTTCAAAGGTCGGGCTCGTCTGCCGGGGTATGCCCAAGCCTTGCATCACACCGGTGACCCGCAGCTCCTTGTCGGACACCTACACACGGCAATGCTCGAGCACGGAAGGGAACTCCCAGGCTCGCGCCAGCCGGGTTGGGCGCAGAGTGGTAGGGTGACCAGCACGAACGGGAGGAGGGCGGTGCGCATGAGCAAACGGTACACGAAGATGCGATGCGCGTTCAGTTCGGAAAGCTGTGGTGCGTTCTGTGCCATTCCAGGTGTGCGGGCTTTGGGGCCGGCGGCCTCGGCGGGAATGGTCAGTGGCTTGCCTTCGTAGTTCATGAAGTTTTGGCTCCCGGTCGACGTATTGAAGTGGTCCATGCCTTCGCCGGACATTCGGCAGGCAGCCGCGCAGCAGAAACAGCAGTACTAGGCGGACCCCTCAGTGCCAGGTTGCGGTAGCCACAGGCTA
>JADJDP010000033.1 GCA_016702645.1 Flavobacteriales bacterium | reverse complement strand
TATTGGGCGAGGGCCTTTAGCATGCGCCCGCGCTCGGGGAAGGTCATCTTGCGCAGGGGCGGTCCACCCACGGTGCGGGCGTAGTGGAGCATGTGGGCGAAATCCAATCCGCCGCTGCTGGTGGTGCCGATGAGGTCGCCGGTGATGGCGTCGACGAGTTCACTTTGTTTCCCGGATCCTTTGACCCATTCGCCGCACGTATAGTTCTCTAGCTGCATGTGTTTCATCCCGACGATAGGCGGGGGAGGCCAAGGTAGAATGCAAGAGGTCTTTTCACCGCCACGGCGCAACGGACGCAAAGGACCCGCAACGTTCTGAAAGGGAGGTGTCACTGAGCTTGCCGAAGTGTGGACGTGTCGGCTCGAAGACTCGCCGTCGCGCTCTGAGTTTACCCCGGGCTTGACCCGGGGTCCAAGTCCTCAGCCGGATTACCAGCTTCCGGGCTTTTCCGTTCGATCGCTCACGCGGAAAGTCCGTCACTTCTCTGACTTGGAGCGACACTCTTGTACTATAGGCTCCACGTCTGGATCATCAGGCCATGCGTCCGTGGAATCCGCGACCAAATAGTACTGATGAAAGTGAATGGTACCCGGAGCGTGACTTGAAAGCCGCCATTGGGAAGTGGACCCGAATGTTCCCAGTTCCACCACCCACTATCGCTGGGAATTTCTGCGCTTCTGCAAAACTGAAGTAGACCGGATCATGGTTCGCTCACCGCGTGCGTTCTCAAAGAAGAAGCGGTCATCAATCCAACCAGACGGGAGTTCGCGCTGAAGGATCAGTATCCCTGAGGAGGGTACCCGGATCAGGAACCGATCATCCTCGATCTCGTCCGGTTCGCCACAAGGTTCTCCATGCACCACCGTAAAGGTTCCCGAGAAATTCTCCGGGATCAGATAGGTCTGCGCGGGTGCGAAAGTCCGAGAGAATGACCACGCTACGAACAGGACAGGAACGCCAGCAACCAAGCCCTTCACTAGCCATGACTTCTTCGTGATGAGAACCAGCACCGCGCCAATGACAACTGCGATCATTCCATAGAAGAAGTACCACCAAGTGAGATAGAGGAACAAGCCCGAGGTCAAGAACACAATGCCGACAACGAACAAGACGGTGGATAGACGGGTGTTCATCTGGATAACCTAAATGTCGAAGTCCGATCCTCCGCTGCTGGTGGTGCCGATGAGGTCGCCGGTGATGGCGTCGATGAGTTCGGCTTGCTTGCCCGAACCGGCGATCCATTGGCCGCTGGCGTAGTTCTGAAATTGCATAGCGGCGAAGATCGGGATGAATGCTCAACCGCAGCGGCGCAACGAACGCCAGGCAACGCAACGTTGCGAATTCGTTGCGCTCGTTGCGTCGTTGCGGTGATCGAATTGGGCTGCGCGGTCCGCTCGGGAGCCCGATATTCGTTCCCGACCCACCAATCATGTCCTTCTTCAATACCCTCAGCAACAACCTGCGCCCCGAACACCGCCTCACCAAACTGCTCGTAGGTGGCGTAGGGGAGATCTTCATGGTGATGGTGGGCATCCTCCTTGCCCTGCAGGTGAACAACTGGAACGATGACCGCAAGGATGGTGTGAAGGAGATGAAGATCTTGCGCGAGATGCGGGATAACCTGGATCGCGACCTGGTGGATTGTCGCTTCAATACTGAAAGGAACGGGCAACTGTTGCGGGCCAACGAGGCCGTGCTGAAGCAACTCGATGACCGCACACCTTTCCATGATTCCCTGCGCATCCACTACGGCAACATCTTCGGCAATACGCAGCTCACGGCGAACACCTCCGCCTCCTGATCCGCAATGACAGCCTGCGGCAGATGATCACCACGCTGTATTCTGAACGATACACCTACCTGCGCAACTTGGAGTTCGAGGCGGATGGAAAGCTGCAATTCGACCACATCCTACCACACCTGATGGCCAAGGTGGTGGTGGACAGCGTGTGGGAGAGCGGTCGGCCAATCGATCCGGAAGCGTTGATGGAGGATGCTTCGTTCAAGGGTTTGCTCCGCATGAACATCTTCGTCCGAGGCTGGATGATCAAGCAGTACGAAGGGGTGGAGCGTAGGATCAAAGCCTTGCAAGGGATGATCGACAAGGAGTTGGCAGCGCGGGAATGAGAGGAGCCGAAGGCTATGTGCCGATCTCGCGGCTGCACAGGACGCGGTAAGTGTGGCTCTCCGGGTGGATCACCAACGGGGTCCGCTCCGTTGCCCGATATTCGCTCCTGATCGCCCCCCATGTCCTTCTTCCGCACCCTCCGCAACAACATGCGCCCCGAGCATCGCCTCACCAAGTTGCTCGTGAGCGGCATCGGTGAGGTACTCATGGTGATGATCGGCATCTTGCTCGCCCTCCAGGTGAACAACTGGAACGAGGACCGCAAGGACCGTATCCTCGAGACCAAGTACTTGAAGAGCCTGAAGCTGGACCTGCAAGTGGACCTTGTGAACCTCGAGGACATGATCGCCGATCGGAACAGGAAAATATCGTCGGCGATCGCCTTGCTGAACTACACGCCACCCACCGATGCACGTGGCTTGATCAAGCTGGACAGTGTGATCTGGAGCGTGTACCGCTGGCGCAATTATCTCCCGCGCACGAGCACACTAAAGGAATTGACGAACTCGGGCGACCTGAACATCATCCGCAACGATTCCATCAAGACGTTGCTGCTGCGGATCGAGGAGCGGAACGGCGTGGTTGTGACTTCCACCAACCACATGGAGCGGGAATACCACATGTACCTCTACGACCGCACGGCCGGGATGCGGGAGTATTCACCGCTGCAAGACCTGGACGAAACCTCTCGTATGGGCCGGGGCGCGAACGACACATTGGTACCACCGGAGCGTTTGGAGGTGCTCATCGCCCAATCAACCGACCTCCTCAGCGACCTGACCATCCGCAACGGGTTGAAGCTTGCCCGCGGGAACAACGTTTACATCCGCAACCAATACCAGGACATCGTCGCGGATACCAAGCGGCTCATCGGCTTCATCGATACAGAACTGAGCGATCGTTAGGTAACGTTCCGGCTGCGCTTGTTCGAACAAGCGCATGTCCCGAACAGGGGCTCCGTGAGCAGTTCATGGTAGTTGGGGAGCCTCGGAGCTGGATGCGCACACACGCTCGGTCGTGGACCGGTGTGGTACCGGGCGCGGCCGATCGGTGGATAAGTCATGCTTGACGCAGGTCCGCAAGCGGGTACCTTGACCTGTGTTTAAACCGGCCATGCGCAGCGTGCTCTCCTTCCCTGCCGTGTTGCTCACGGTGGCTTGTGCCGCACAAAGCGCATCGCCGAGCGTGATCGCATCGTGGGGTGGAAGCGCCAACATCGGTGTCATCACCATCGAGCAGACCACTGGCGAGGTGATGGTGAGCACCATCGAGAGCAGCAGCGTGCAGCTCACGCAAGGGTTCCACCAAGCCGAACCAGTGCTGATGCGAGCGAACATCCGCGCATTCCTGCAAGGGCCGTTCGATGAGTTCACAGGGCTGATGCGCGACGACCTCCGCAGCTTGGGGCTGGTGCCGTTGGGAGAACCTTACTCGGCGCTGGGCTTTCCGCAATTCGGCGGCGGCGGCGAACTCACAACGGCCAGTGCGCTCGCCATAACAGGGTCGGATGCCATCGTGGATTGGGTGCATGTGCAGTTGCGCGACAAGAACGACCCGAGCGCGGTTGTTTCCACACGCAACGCGCTGGTGCAAGCCGATGGTGACGTCGTGGATGTGGATGGCTCCTCACCAGTGCGCTTCGTTGCTCCAGCGGACAGCTACTTCATCAGCGTGCACCACCGCAACCACTTCGGGGTGATGAGCCTCACGACCCTGCTCCTGACCAGCACCGCCGTTGCGTTGGACTTCACCGATGGAAGCACCGCTACGTACGGTACCGATGCGCAGACCAACGTCGGCGCAGTCCAGGTGATGTGGTGTGGCGATGTGAACGCCGACGGTTCGATCCGCTATGTGGGTGCGGCCAATGATCGCGACCTCATCCTGGTGGCCATCGGCGGCACGGTTCCAACGAACACGGCAGCGGGCTATGGCACCACCGACGTCAATCTCGACGGCATCACGCGTTACGTCGGCCTCGCGAACGATCGCGATCCCATTCTTGTGAACATCGGCGGATCCGTGCCCACGAACGTGCGGCAGGACCAGCTTCCCTGACGACCTCTCCTATTCCCCGCTCCCATGCGAACGAACCGGCTCCTCCTGTTTATCGGTCTTGGACTGTTCACCGCTTCCTCCTTCGCGCAAGCACCGCAAGGCTTCAGTTACCAAGCTGTGGCGCGCGACATGTTCGGCAACGCTGTCACGGGCCAGTCCATTGGTGTGCAGTTCGTGCTGCACCAAGGCAACGCTTTGGGTGCGGTGGTCTATGCCGAAACACACAGCAGCACCACCAACTCGAACGGCCTGTTCGCCCTGACCGTCGGTGAAGGCTCCAACAGCACGGGCACTTTCAGCAGTATCGACTGGAGCGACGGTCCCTACTTCATGGAGGTGGGAATGGACGTGAGCAGTTCGGGCAGCTACTCGAACATCGGCACACAACAGCTGATGAGCGTGCCGTACGCGTTGTACGCTGGTAAGAGCAATGTTCCCGATGGAACCGAGGTGGGCCAGATCCTTGCACTGGAACGGTAACGCTTGGGTATCGGATAGCGGGCTGTATGTGTCGAACAAGCGTTTCGGTATCGGCATCAATACGCCGGAAGCACCATTGAGCGTTGTGGCTGGTGCAAACCTGGCGGTGTTCAACGCGAAGAGAGCCGCCAACTTCGATCCAGGTGAATTCGAGATCGCCTTCGATGGACCCGACAGCACAGGGCTGAGCATTGATGAGGTGACCGATACGGGAAACGAGAGCCGCCTGTTCATCGAGGGAGGCACGGGAAGCGTGGGCATCGGAACCACTGCACCGCAAGCACCTTTGGCTGTGACGTCCAGCAGTAGCGGTGATGTGATCCGCTTCAAAGCCCCTGAAAATGGAGCCTACAACATCGACTGGGCCATGCGCTTCATCGCGCCCGGCGCACCGAATTCCGGACTGGGCATTACCGATGAAAGTTCGGGCGCATCGCAAACTCGGCTGTTCATCGCGGACACCACAGGCAATGTGGGTATCGGAACCACCGATCCCGATGCGGCGCTGACCATCCGGTCCGGCAACGAGCTCAAGCAGCACTTCCAGAACGGCGATGTTCCGACGTCAAGTGATTTCTGGAACACGATAGACAGCTACGGCATGAATACGGGTCAGGGCAGCCCGGACAGTGCGCACATCCATCTCACGCTGCAAAGCTCGACAGGGCACTTGGGCGTTGGTACGAACGACCCGCCAGCACCACTGGCGATCAAGTCGCGCGAGGTGCTCAAGACCTATTTCGAAACCGGCGACATACCCGCGCAGGACAACTTCGGGTTCACATCCAACAGTGCGGGTTTTGGAATTCAACAAGGAACACCGTCGAGCTTGACGAGCCGCATGTTCATTCAGGGAACAACCGGGTTCGTTGGTATCGGAACCATCACCCCGGAGCAGAAGCTGCACATCGAAGATGCCTCCCCCGGCGGTCTCACGGGATTGAAGATCCTCAATACGGCCAGCGTGGGTAACCAGGGCTGGAGGATGGGCCACCTTCAGGATACGGGCGAACGGGATGGTGCTTTCTCGATCCTTGAAGAGACCGGCACCGGGCTCCTCGAACGCATAACCGTGCTTCCAAGCGGCCATGTCGGCGTGAACGAGCCCGTGCCCGACACCAAATTGCATGTGAGCCGTTCGGTGAGCGATCCCTCCACGGCCATCAACCTGATGGAAGGCACCGGTATCATGACCCCCTTGGACCCATGACCGACAATGTGGTATTCGATCACCAGGGCCTGCAAGCGCGTCACGGGAATACGTGGGTGAAGTGTTCAACCTCACCGCAACCACCTTGAACCTGCAGCGCTTGGGAGGCGATATCCTCATCCATGGCGATGCGGCGTTATCCGATGCGCGGAAGATGATCATCACGGACGATGGGAATATCGGTCTTGGCATCCTGACCCCTGTCGAGAAGCTGCACATCAATGGCGCTGTGGTCGTCGGCGACACGGAGAACGCCGCCCCCATGAACGGCACCATCCGCTATAATGCTGGCAGCGACGAACTCCAAGGTGTCGTAGGCAATGCTTGGACAAGTCTGGGCTCGAATTGGGAGAAGGTGGACAACACGAACGAGATCACAGACGCGATCTATTACAACGTCGGGAGTGCACCGCGCGTGGGCATCGGTACGACCACGCCGGACGCAACCTTGCAGGTGCGCGGGGAAGAAACCTGCGATGAGGGCTCCGCAGCAGCGAGCATGGGGAACTCCTCCGTGACCTTGAGCACGAGTGCCAGCGCCGCTCGCGTGGGTTTGGACATTTCCTGCACGGGTGTGTGGAGCAGCAACCCGGAAGCGAAGAACATCGGCCTTTACGTCTCCACTGTGTCCGGTCAGAGCGAAGCCTCATCGAACATCGCGGCCGTGATGAACGGGAATGTCGTAGTCGGCGGTATCACCGGCCAGCAAATAGGCACGGGCGGAACGAACGTCCTGGCCATTCAGAACGGCGCGGCACCCGCGGCCTCATCGGGCACACCTACCGCTGGCATCCAGATCTACTCGAGCGAATTGGGTGCGGGCGGTCCATCAGTGTTCCATCTCATGACCGGCGATGGTGCCATTGTCAAACTCTACCGTGCGCCTGCCCTCACCCCTGCGGATGCATCCGCCGTAAGCAGCACCTACGACCCCACCACGGCGGCCTGATCGACAATATGCGCACTCGCATCAACGACCTGGAGGCGCGCTTGGCAGCGCTGGGCCTGCTCACGCCATAAGCCTCAGGGCACCACCACCCGCCCCGCCCGCGTTCTTCCTGATGCATCGCGGATCGTCCACGCGAACATTCCGCGCGGGCAGGAAAGAAGCACACGGTCAGCATCCAGCCGATGGGTGAGTACCACACGCCCCTGCAGATCGGTGATGGTGAGCTCTCCGCTCCCACCGACCACCTCGACGACCGAAGGTTCCGGTGATCGCAAGCTGATGGCATTCGCGCTGCCCTGCTCTTCCACACCCACCACCACATTGAACGTGAGTGTCACGGTATCCGTGTTGCCACAGGGGTCGTTGTAGGTGTGCGTGACGAGGTAGGTATCCGACGTGGAGAAATTGAACGTCACCGTCCCGGTCGTGAAGGACTGCCCGTTCGTGCAGGTCCAAAGGTGCGTGCCCTGGCCGTTGTGGACCAGGGTGATCCAATCCGGCCCAACGGTGGCGCCATCAAGCAGCGCACTAGTGCCGTTTGGCACATCGAGGTTCCACTCCGTGATGTCGCCCAGCACAACTGAGCTTGCAATGCTGCGTAGGATGGCAGCGCTATCGGCCTGCAGACCGGCCGCGTAGGTGGAAGGCACGCAACTTTCCTGGAAGAGCGTGCAATAGAACACACAGGCCGCGAGGTAGGTGCCCGCCGGTGAAGGGTGGCTGCCATCGGCATCATAGAGGTTGATGAGCGGATGCGTATCGCGCACCTGCTTCCAAGCCACGCCCACTGGGGAGACGTAGGCGTCGTTCATTGTGGCCAGGTAGACGTAATTGTCACGCAACCCTTGTTGCATACCATCATAGGTACACATGAAGGGGAAGCTGGCGCAGTTCTGTGGATCACCGTTCTGCCGCCCCCAGGTCATGTAGAAGACCGGATAGGTGCATTCGTAGTTCGCCTCGATGTCCTCCATCAGTTGAATGGCGCCAAGCTCCCGTATTGGTGGCTTCCACGGGCAAAGCGCCCAACTGGCTCTGCTCCTGCAAAGACCACGAAGTCCCATTGCTGCGACCCGATCGCTGCGAGCGTAGGCGCGTAGGTGGAATGCTGGAACAACGTGTACCCGCCGGGGGCCGAACTCGCCACCGTCATGGTATCGCCCAAGGAAAGCGCCAGCTGCCGGAGGGTGTTCGGCAGGTCGTTCACATAGGTGTAGCTGTTGCCAAGGAAGAGCACGGAGGTCTGCTGGGCTTGCAACGGCAACGTAGCAACAACAAAGGGGATCGGTAGCCAACGCATGCCGTGAAACTAGCGTGGCGGTCAACAATGCAACGGCAACACGACGTGAACGGTTCGAGCCATGCTGGGACTGCCGGGCAGGTTCAACGACGGACAAAGGCCTACTTCACCGATGGGTTGCCTGCCTTCTTCCAGGCAGCAAAACCACCGGTCATGTGCTGCGCTTGGTAACCACGCTCGGTCAGGTATTCCAGCGCTTGTTCACTTCGGCCACCACTGTGGCAATAAAGAAGCACGGGCATGCTCATGTCCAACTTGGCGAAACCAGCCTCGAAATCATCCGCTGTCCAATCGATGTTGATGCTTCCCTGCAAATGACCCGCGGCATACTCCGCAGGGGTGCGCACGTCAACAAGCCTCGCTTTGCCAGCGGCGATCGCCGACTTGAACGCCTCAACGCTCAGTTCCGCGGGTGCTTTGGTGGTTTGTGCAAGGACAAAATTCGAGGACGTAAGGCAAGCGGCGACAGCGATAATGGTGATCAGGGTCTTCATGGGTTGTGGGTTTCAGCGAGGACCTGCTGCCAGGAACCGCCATTGTGTACATCGGTGACGCCCTGTTGCTGGAGGTAGCGCATGGCGTTGTCGCTGCGTGCCCCGCTTCGACAGCAGAGCACCAGCGGCTTGGCCATTGCGCGAAATTCATCCAATCGGTCCGGCACTTCGTTGAGTGGGATGTTGAGGGACCCGGGAACGTGACCCGCTGCGAACTCTTGGGGAGTGCGCACGTCGACGATCGTTGGTTTTCCAGTGCTCATCGCCATCGTTGGTTCGGGACGGTCTTAACAGGTGGAGCTTATGGGAGTCGAACCCACGACCTCGTCATTGCGAACGACGCGCTCTGGCCAGCTGAGCTAAAGCCCCGGGACCACGAAGTTGCGAAGTTCCGCGGTTCGTTCGGCTGGCAATGGCACTTCGATGGGACGGCAACCGGTTGTCCTCGACCTGCGTAAGAGGGGTCATGAAGCGCATCCTTCCTCTCCTGCTCGCATGCTCGTTCGCGGGCTTCGCAACGGCGCAAAGCGAGGAGATCGCCTACGTCCCCGTGAAGCGCCTGCGCGCACGGCCGATGATGTTTCCATCGGCTTCCGGGATACCGCAGAACCGGGGATCGTGGACCTTGCGCTGCCCGCAGGCACCTATCAAGTGGATCTCCTGAATGCTGGTGGAGCCGTTGTGCAGGAACTTGATCCGGAGGAGGCGACGCACCTTGACCTGCGAGCACTCAAAGCGGGTACATGGACGGTTCGCGCGCATTCGCACAACGGGATGCACGTGCGCCGCTTCGTTGTCCTCGGTCGTGGTGGGACCCTTTGGGTCAACCAGCGCGGTCCTTCGCGCCGTTAGCGCACCTTCACTTTCTTCCCTTTCGCTTGCATGCGGCTCAGGCCTTGGGCTGCTTCCGTGTTGCCCGGATCCAAGCGAAGCACCTGACTATAGTCGAAAATGGCGCTATCAAGCATGTTCTGCAATTCGTACGTGAGCCCCCTGCTGAAATAGGCCTGTGTATAATCCGGCAACATCTCTATGGCCTTGTTGAACTCGGCCCGCGCCTGCGGGATCAAACGCTTGTGTTCCAACAGGATGTACCCCGTATTGTAGTATGCCAACGGGTAGTTCGGTTCGATCTCCTTGATCGTGGCATAACACGCGAGTGCCGTGCTGTCCGAGCCATGCTCTTGAGCGAACATGGCCTTGTTGTAAAGCGCTTCCACGCTTCTGGGCCGCACTTCCAGCGCGGAGTTGTAGTACTCCATGGCCAAGGGGTCGTTCTTGGCCGCGTGCAATATGCCAAGCGATACGTACGCATCGTAGTAGGAAAGATCACGCTCAACGGCGGTCTGGTAACTGCTGATGGCCAATGCGGTATCACCCGCTGTTCGATGGATCCAGCCCTTCAGGTTGTAAAGCTTCGGATCGAGCGGATCCATGCGCAATGCGTCGTTCGCAACGGTCATGGCTTCCTTGAACCGCAATTGCATCAGGTAAACCTCTCCCAACTTCGATCGACCCTCGGTGCTGTCCGGTTCAAGTGCGATGGCTTCCTGAAAGCGCTGCTCGGCATCGAGCAATTTGATCTTGCGGAAATAGAGATCGCCCAGCGCGATACGCCAGGTCGCATTGGTGCTGTCCAGTGCGATGGCGCGTTTCCAATCGTTCTCGGCCAGGCGCAAGCTGTCCATCCGCTCGTGGAACATGGCACGCTCGGCGAACAGCACCGGGTTCGTGGGGTCGGCGAGTATCCGCTGTTCCACCTCGGTAAGAGAAGCTGATGGCTTGGCCGGGACGGAGTCGACGGATGGATCATCACCGGTGCATGCCAGCAAGGCCATGCAAGGAACAAGGAAGAGGACGGAGCGCATCAAGTGTATAAAGCGAAGGCCCCGGAAATTCCGGGGCCTTCAAAAGTAGCGGCACTACCCACTCAAGCCGTGACCGGTTGTTCGGTCTTGGCCACCGCTTCCTTGATCTTCTTCTCCAACTCCTCGCAGAGTTCCACATTGTCCTCCAATAGCTGGCGAACCATGTCGCGCCCTTGGCCGAGCTTGTTGTCCATGTAGCTGAACCAGCTACCGCTCTTCTTGATGATGTTCATTTCCACCGCCATGTCGATGATCTCGCCCGTCTTGCTGATGCCCTTGCCGAACATGATGTCGAACTCCGCCTTGCGGAAAGGAGGTGCCACCTTGTTCTTCACCACTTTCACCTTGGTGCGGTTGCCGATCACGTTCTCACCCTCCTTCAGCTGCGTCATGCGCCGGATATCCAGGCGGATGGTCGCGTAGAACTTCAGGGCGTTACCACCGGTGGTGGTTTCGGGGTTGCCGAACATCACACCGATCTTCTCGCGCAACTGGTTGATGAAGATGCAACAGCAGCCGGTCTTGCTGATGGTACCAGTGAGTTTGCGCAAAGCCTTGCTCATCAGTCGGGCCTGCAATCCCATCGAACTGTCGCCCATTTCCCCTTCGATCTCCGCGCGCGGTGTCAAAGCGGCCACACTATCGATCACGATGATGTCGATGGCACCGGAGCGAATGAGGTTGTCCGCGATCTCCAAGGCTTGCTCACCATTGTCGGGTTGGCTGATCAACAGGTTCTCGGTATCGACACCGAGCGACTCCGCATAAAAGCGATCGAACGCATGCTCAGCATCGATCATGGCGGCGATGCCGCCACGCCTCTGGCATTCGGCAATGGCATGGATGGCCAGGGTGGTTTTACCGCTGCTCTCCGGGCCATAGATCTCCACAACGCGGCCCTTCGGATATCCGCCCACTCCCAAGGGCAAGGTCCAATCCGATCGAACCGGTCGGGATCACCTCAACCTGTTCCACCGCATCATCGCCCATCTTCATGACGGCTCCTTTGCCGAAGGTCTTCTCCAGCTTGTCCATCGTGAGCTGTAGAGCCTTCAGTTTCTCCTTGTTGATCTCCGTTGCCATGGCTATCGTGTTTGGTTGTTGTTCCTTTTCCGTTGTTCGGCACTTCCGCCACCCCTAGTCGACCTCAGCTTCGTTCTGACGGATTTCCTGTCGAACTTGTGACGCACAAATAAGCGCTGCTGATCGGGATCGCCAAATTTCTCGGCAAGAAGTTTTGAACAGGGCATTACAGAGCTCTGTGCCAAGAGGCTTCGACACACACGCTGAACCACCCAATAGAATCGACCAAAACCACGATTCTTTCGATGAGCACTTGACAGCCGCTCCCCTGACCCGATAGGTTTGCGCCACTCTTCTCGGAAGGATCGCTCTTCAGACAACGCCTTTGGACACTTGACCAGCAAACTGGGCAAGACCATGCGATCCGAACAACAAACAGGCAACAACGCCCAAGGCGTGGTTGCGGAGACACCTCGCCAAGAACAGCTCTGGCTCGATCCGGACCACGGTCTCGGCCATCCCTTTCGGCCCACTTCGAATGTCCAGTGGGATGCCGATCGGTTCGATGCTTCCCATACGCAACATGAACCCAAAACCCCTCCCATGAACTTCGAACAAACCTTGATGTTCCGCCTGCCGCGATCCGTGTGGGCTCTTTTGCTGCTATTGGCGGCGTGGGGTCCCGCAATGGGGCAACGGTCGGTCAATAAGCCGACAACGGCTGCCCATGCTGGCCATGATCACGATGATCTCGCCGGTTTGCTGAACATGCACGACCAGGAGATCAACTTCCTGGAGAACAAAGGCCAGTTCGGCCCCACCGTTCTCTATCGAGCGGACTTCCCCATGGGCCAAGCCGTGGCGACGCGTGATGGTATGCTCATCAGCACTTTCGACCCTCTGGCGGTGGAAGCGCGCCAACGGGAAGGGATCGCCATTGAAGAGGAGCAGCAGCGAGGCCTGCCGAACCGGCCATTGAAATGGCAGCAACGGGGTCACGGCTGGCTCATGCACTTCCGCAATGCGCTGCCCACCATGCGCGTGGAGAGCAAGGACGCCCACGAAGGGACCACCAACTACTTCCTCGGTAACAAGGAGCAACATGCCAGTGGCGTGCAAAGCTTCCAGGAAGTGTGGTACAAGGATGTGTACAAGGGCACCGATGTTCGCTACTACCCTGCTGCCGATGGTTCATTGGAGTACGATATCATCTGCAAACCAGGCAGCGATCCTTCCGACATAGCGATCGAGTTGAAGGGCATTGGTCGTGCATACGTGAACGACAAAGGGGAACTCGTGATGTCCACCAGCCTGGGTGATATGAGCTACCCCGCACCCGTTGTATACCAGCGCCTGAACGGTCGTGAAACGAAGGTGGATGCAGCCTACCGTGTCGATGGTACGAACGTGGTGCGTTTCATACTGGGTGCCTATGACAGGACCCAAACCCTGGTCATCGATCCGATCGCAATGCGATGGGCCACTTGGGTGAACACGAACAGCTCGGGCGACAACCACGGTCACGCGATCTGGGTGGATCCCACCGATGGGGCCATCTACGTCGTGGCTCGTGTGGTGGGAACCACCGACCAGATCACCGTGGGCGCTTTCGATGTGACGGCCAACGGCAACTTGGAGACGATCGTGGGCAAATACCTGGAACCCGCAACGGTGGGCGGTAGCGGTACGCGTGTATGGCAGACATACATCGGCGGCGGCGGCGACGACAACCCGTACGCCATGGAACAGGGACCCGACGGCAACCTGTACATCACCGGACAGACATCGAGCACCGACTTTCCGCTCATCGGCGGCAGCGCCTTCACCGGCAGTAGCATCAACCAACAGGCGCAATCCGGTATCGATGTGTTCGTATTGAAGATCACGCAGGATGGCCTTTCCATAAAAGCCGCGGTCGTGGGTGGCAACGGCGCCGATGACAACTTCGACGTGCGCACCGCCTCCAACGGCGATGTCTTTGTTTGCGGAAGCACCACCAGCACCAACCTCCTCACGCTGAACGCGGGGAGTGGTGCAAGCAATACGAACAACGGCGGAAGCGATGTTCTGGTCTTTCGCATCAACCAGGACCTGTCCGCCTTGACGTGGATGCGCAACTACGGTGGTTCCAGCAGCGACCGCGCAAGCATCATGTTGCACAACCCTACGAGCGGCGATCTCTTCGTAGGTGGTAACACGAGCAGCACCAACTTCCCGACGGTAAGCCCCCGCCAGGCAACGCGAGGTGGCACTACTGCTGGTTTCCTGCAACGCATGACCGGAGCAGGTTCAACCACATGGTCCTCTTATTTCTCCTCGGACACCAACGACGACGCCAATCTGTTGTGCATGGAGTTCAATACGACCAGGACAGAACTCTATTTCGGCGGTGTGACCGAAGGCTTGAACAGCGCGAACATCTCCGCCGGTTCCTTCGATACGGGCCACAATGGGAGCAACGACTTCTATGTGGCACGAATGGGTATCGACCAGACCTTCTTGAACGGAACATACATCGGGGGCACCGCGAACGAGGTGAACATGATGGGCTTGAACACGGACCAGAACAACGACGTCTACGTGTTCGGGTATACGAACAGCACCAACTTCCCCGTGAGCGTTTCACCGAACGTGCCCTTGCAATCCACCAACCAGGGCAGTAACGACAAGGTGTTCCTCAAACTGGAAAGCGACCTGAGCGCACTTGAATTCAGCTCCTACTACGGCGGAACGAACGATGACTATGATCCGGTGGGTGAGCGCGGCATCAAGTTCAACGATTGCCGCATCTATACCATTGTCACCGCCCAGAGCAACAACGTTCCGCTCACGCAAGGTGCATTGAACACCACGAAGAGCAGCCCGACCACGCGCTACGAGCCGGGCCTGGTGGTTTGGGCCAATCCGCCCGACCTGTTGGGCAATTCCATCTCCTACCAAGGAACAGCGATCTGCGCCGGTTCCGTTCCGGGTGATATCATCGGATCGGTCCCGAACTACACCTTGCCGACGATCGTGCGCAACAACAGCGCATCCACCTACCCTGCCTTTCCTTCTGCCGCCACCTACCAATGGCAGATCAGCCCTGACAGTGTCAACTGGACCAATATCGGAGGCGCTACGGGACAGAACTTGACCGGCGCAGAGATCGGTGTGATCACGCAAACGACGTACATCCGCCGCATCATCGGGGGTGATGCCTGCCTCCTTGCCGGAGCAGCTGATCAGGTGGTCACGGTTCGATTGATGACCGTGACCGGTGAGGTAACCGATGCGAGCTGCAACGGAGGCAGTGATGGAAGCATCACTGCGGATGCCGATGGTCTCGCACCGTTCACGTACGCATGGAGCAACGGTCAATCGACACAAACAGCGATCAACCTCTCGGCTGGTACATACAGCGTTACGGTAACCGATGCGAACCAGTGCAGCGCGAGCAACACCTTCCAAGTGGGCGAACCGAACGCTGTCGGCGGCGGTGCGCAAGTGGACAACGCAACCTGTTCCAATAGCAACGGCAGCTGCTACTGCTTCAGGAAGCGGTGGAACACCAGGATACTCGTATGGAATGGAGCACGGGTGCAACAGGCGCAACGCTGAGCAACGTTCCTGCAGGTAGTTACAGTGTCACGATCTCTGATTCGCGGGGTTGCACGTTCGTGCTGCCCGTGGAGATCGGTGGAACAGCCGTCCCCAATGTCGATGCTGGTGCCGACGCGCAGATCACCTGTTTGAACAACGGACAGGTGGTGCTCGACGGATCGTCGTCCACACCGGGTGTCACCTTCAGCTGGAGCGGCCCAGGAATAGTTTCTGGCGGCAGCACGGAAGATGTGACGGTGGATGAACAAGGGACCTACACACTCACGGTAACGAACCCACAGACTGGCTGTTCCAGCACGGACGCTGCGTCGGTTACCGTGAACAACACGCTCCCCGGGGCAACAGCTACCGGTGGCACGCTCACTTGCACCACCACAAGCATCATGCTCACCGGTAGCGGCAACGGTTCCTTCTCCTGGACCGGTCCCAACAACTTCACCAGCCAGGACCAGAACCCGACCGTGTCGGTGGCTGGAACCTATGTGCTCACCGTGACCGGCGCGAACGGTTGCACCAGCACCGACAACGCCGAGGTGATCCTCGATGATGAAGCTCCCGGTGCGACTGCAACTGGTGGCACGCTCACTTGCACCACCACGAGTGTTATGCTCACCGGCAGCGGTAACGGTTCCTTCTCGTGGACCGGTCCCAACAACTTCACCAGCCAGGACCAGAACCCGACCGTGTCGGTGGCTGGAACCTACGTGCTCACCGTCACAGGTAGCAACGGTTGCACCAGCACCGACAATGCCGAGGTGATCCTCGATGACGAAGCGCCGGGTGCAACTGCAACTGGTGGTACGCTCACATGCACCACCACGAGCATCATGCTCACCGGCAGCGGTAACGGTTCCTTCTCGTGGACCGGTCCCAACAACTTCACCAGCCAGGAACAGAACCCGACCGTGTCGGTGGCTGGAACCTACGTGCTCACCGTGACCGGCGCGAACGGTTGCACCAGCACCGACAACGCCGAGGTGATCTCGATGATGAAGCTCCCGGTGCAACTGCAACCGGTGGTACGCTCACTTGCACCACCACGAGCATTATGCTCACCGGCAGCGGCAACGGTTCCTTCTCCTGGACCGGTCCCAACAACTTCACCAGCCAGGACCAGAACCCGACCGTGTCGGCTGCTGGAACCTATGTGCTCACCGTGACCGGCGCGAACGGTTGCACAAGCACCGACAACGCCGAGGTGATCCTCGATGACGAAGCTCCCGGTGCAACTGCAACTGGTGGCACGCTCACATGCACCACCACGAGCATCATGCTCACCGGCAGCGGCAACGGTTCCTTCTCGTGGACCGGACCCAACAACTTCACCAGTCAGGACCAGAACCCGACCGTGTCGGTGGCTGGAACCTATGTGCTCACCGTGACCGGCGCGAACGGTTGCACAAGCACGGACAACGCCGAGGTGATCCTCGATGACGAAGCTCCCGGTGCAACTGCAACTGGTGGTACGCTCACATGCACCACCACGAGCATCATGCTCACCGGCAGCGGCAACGGTTCCTTCTCATGGACCGGTCCCAACAACTTCACCAGCCAGGACCAGAACCCGACCGTGTCGGTGGCTGGAACCTATGTGCTCACCGTGACCGGCGCGAACGGTTGCACAAGCACCGACAACGCCGAGGTGATCCTCGATGACGAAGCGCCCGGTGCAACTGCAACCGGTGGCACGCTCACTTGCACCACCACGAGTGTTATGCTCACCGGCAGCGGTAACGGTTCCTTCTCGTGGACCGGTCCCAACAACTTCACCAGCCAGGACCAGAACCCGACCGTGTCGGTGGCTGGAACCTACCGTGCTCACCGTCACTGGTAGCGAACGGTTGCACCAGCACCGACAACGCCACCGGTGGTGCTCCTGATGATGAAGCGCCCGGTGCAACTTCAGCCAGGACCCGCGGTGGCTGGACGCTCACTTGCACCACCACGAGCATCATGCTCACCGGTAGCGGCAACGGTTCCTTCTCTGGACCGGTCCCAACAACTTCACCAGCCAGGACCAGAACCCGACCGTGTCGGTGGCTGAACCTACGTGCTCACCGTCACTGGAACGAACGGTTGCACAAGCACCGACAACGCCGAGGTGATCCTCGATGATGAAGCTCCCGGTGCAACTGCAACTGGTGGCACGCTCACTTGCACCACCACGAGCATCATGCTCACCGGTAGCGGCAACGGTTCCTTCTCGTGGACCGGTCCCAACAACTTCACCAGCCAGGACCAGAACCCGACCGTGTCGGTGGCTGGAACCTACGTGCTCACCGTGACCGGCGCGAACGGTTGCACCAGCACCGACAACGCTGACGGTGTCTGCGGCTGGCACTTATGTGCTCACTGTGACCGGCGCGAACGGTTGCACCAGCATCGACGAAGCGGAGGTGATCCTTGATGACGAAGCTCCCGGTGCAATTGCAACTGGCGGTACACTAACCTGTGCGAACACAAGCGTGCTGCTGATGGGTGTTGGCAATGGCTCCTATTCCTGGACCGGACCCAACAACTTCACCAGCCAGGACCAGAACCCGACCGTGTCGGTGGCTGGAACCTATGTGCTCACTGTGACGGGCGCGAACGGTTGCACCAGCACCGACAACGCTGAGGTGATCCTCGATGACGAAGCTCCGGGTGCAACGGCAACTGGTGGCACGCTCACTTGCGCCGCCACGAGCATCATGCTCACCGGCAGCGGCAACGGTTCCTTCTCATGGACCGGTCCGAACAACTTCACCAGTCAGGACCAGAACCCGACGGTGTCGGTGGCTGGCACCTATGTGCTCACCGTCACGGGTAGCAACGGTTGCACCAGCATGGATGAAGCGGAGGTCGATCAGGATGATGAAGCCCCGGTGCAGCAGCTACCGGCGGCACGCTCACGTGTCAGCACCAGTGTAATGCTAATGGTAGCGGTACGGCACCTTCGGCTGGACGGTCCGAACAACTTCACCAGCTTCGATCAGGACCCCACCGTGTCTGTTGCTGGTACGTATGTGCTCACGGTAACCGGTGCAAATGGCTGCACGAGCATGGCGCAAGCCGAAGTCGACCAGGACGATGATGTCCCCAGCGCTCAGGCCACCGGCGGCACGCTCACTTGCACCACCACGAGCATCATGCTCACCGGTAGCGGCAACGGTTCCTTCTCGTGGACCGGACCCAACAACTTCACCAGCCAGGACCAGAACCCGACCGTGTCGGTGGCTGGAACCTATGTGCTTACCGTGACCGGCGCGAACGGTTGCACCAGCCCCGACAACGCCGAGGTGATCCTCGATGATGAAGCTCCCGGTGCAACTGCAACTGGTGGTACGCTCCCATGCACCACCACGAGCATCATGCTCACTGGCAGCGGTAACGGTTCCTTCTCCTGGACCGGACCCAACAACTTCACCAGTCAGGAACAGAACCCGACCGTGTCGGTGGCTGGAACCTACGTGCTCACCGTGACCGGCGCGAACGGTTGCACCAGCACCGACAACGCCGAGGTGATCCTCGATGATGAAGCTCCCGGTGCAACTGCAACTGGTGGAACGCTCACTTGCACCACCACGAGCATCATGCTCACCGGTAGCGGCAACGGTTCCTTCTCGTGGACCGGACCCAACAACTTCACCAGCCAGGAACAGAACCCGACCGTGTCGGTGGCTGGAACCTATGTGCTCACCGTGACCGGCGCGAACGGTTGCACCAGCACCGACAACGCTCTCCTGGACCGGACCCAACAACTTCACCAGCCAGGACCAGAACCCGACCGTGTCGGTGGCTGGTACCTACGTGCTCACCGTCACTGGCACGAACGGTTGCGTCGGGGCGGCTTCTGCGGAAGTGCTCGAGGACATCGGCGTGATCGATGCCGAAGTGAACGCCACCCTGATCGGTTGCGAAGGGGAACCAGCTGTTCTGTCCTTCACCTCGAACGATGCGCCCTCACAGATCCAATGGAGCGGTCCGAACGGATTCAACGCAGGAACTACGACAGCCTTGACCGCTATACCGGGCACTTACACGCTCGTGCTGCTCAGCTACAACGGCTGTGCCGCTGAATACACCGTGGAGGTGAGCGTTGATACGAACTGCGACGATGACTGCGGCCCACTGATCATCTCATGCCCGCAGGATGTGACCGTGCAGTGCGCGGAAGACTGGTCACCCTTTGGTGTGTCCGGTGAGCCGGTGTTCCGCAAGGACAAGAAATGCCCGGATATCATCGACGTGGGCTGGACGGACCTGATCATGAGCAACTGCCCCTATGTGATCCGTCGCACCTACTGGGCCGAGGATACCGAGGGAACCTATGAAACGTGCGTGCAGTACATCACGGTCATCGACGAAGTTGCGCCCATCTTCATGGAAGTGCCGCAGGACATCAACATGGCGTGCGATGCGGATATCGACGGCATGGAAATGCCGAGCGTGTGGGCTTATGACGAGTGCACCAAGATGAACATCGAAGCGGAGCATACCGTGACGACACAACCTGGTGATTGCGCCGGCAGCTACACCATCACGCACACCTGGACCGCTACCGACCAGTGCGGCAACACGGGAACGGCAAGCTGGACGATCAACGTGCAGGACACTGAGGCGCCTTCGTTGAGCTGCACTGTGAAGGACACCGAAGTGGACTGCCACAATGTGCCGAAGCCGGTGAAGTGCGAGGTCACGGACAACTGCGATACAGAGGTGGTTGTGACCGTCGAGGATGAGGAAGGTGCTACCGACGAAGTGGGCAAATACGTGATCACACGTACCTACTCCGCCACGGACGATTGCGGCAACACCACCACAATCGTTCAGTTGATCACCGTGTGGTGCGACAAGAAACCCTCCAAGGATGACGGCACGTTCAACCCGAAGATCCTTGCGAGTGTGGCACCCAATCCCTTCCGTGAGGAAAGCACCATCACCTTCCGCGCCGTGGAACGCGGTACTGCACAAGTGGAAGTGACCGATATGCATGGCCGCAAAGTCGCCGACCTATTCAACGGTCGTGTGGAAGCCGGTGTACCCGTGCGCCTCACCTTCCACCCTGCGGACAACAGTGGCGGTGTGTTCCTCTACCGTATCCGCTTGAACGGTGAGGAGATCCATGGTCGTATGCTGTTCCAGCCCTGACCAACCAGACCTTCGTCATGCGGAAGCCCCTGCGAATTGCAGGGGCTTCCTGCTTGGTGCCCGTGCTAATTTGCGCCCTCCTCAACCAGCTCTTGGATACCACGACCCCGCTCGCAGAACGTATGCGCCCGCGCACATTGGACGATGTCGTGGGGCAACGGCATCTGGTAGGGCCTGATGGCGTGCTTCGCAAAGCTCTAGCGGGCGGCATGCTTCCGAGCATGATCCTGTGGGGGCCACCAGGTGTTGGCAAGACCACCCTCGCGCGGCTCATCGCCCAAGATCTCAAGCGCCCGTTCCATACGCTGAGCGCGATCAGCAGCGGTGTCAAGGATATACGCGAGGTGATCGAGCTGGCCGGTGGCAGTGGCCTCTTCGCACGAAGCGCGGTGCTCTTCATCGATGAGATCCACCGCTTCAGCAAAGCGCAGCAGGATTCATTGCTCGGCGCGGTGGAAAAAGGAACCATCACGCTCATTGGTGCCACCACGGAGAACCCGAGCTTCGAAGTGATCGGTGCCTTGCTCTCGCGCTGTCAGGTGTATGTCCTCGAAGCCCTCGCCGAAGAAGAACTGCTGGCGCTCTTGCACCGTGCCATTGGCACCGATGTGGAGATGAAGCAGAGGACGATAGAGTTGCAAGAGATCGATGCGTTGATGCGCGCCAGCGGAGGCGACGCCCGACGGTTGTTGAACACCTTCGAGCTATGCGTCAAGGCAACAGCGACCGATCCGGTGGTGATCACCAATGTGCTTGTGAAGAACGTAGTGCAGACCAATGCGGGTCGGTACGACAAACAAGGCGAGCAGCACTACGACATCATCAGTGCGTTCATCAAGAGCATGCGTGGCAGCGACCCCAATGCGGCGGTGTACTGGTTGGCCCGCATGGTTGAAGGAGGTGAAGACCCGCTGTTCATCGCACGGCGCATGGTCATCCTCGCGAGCGAGGACATCGGAAATGCCAACCCCAATGCCTTGTTGATGGCGACCACCACGATGCAAGCCGTGCAGATGATCGGTTGGCCCGAAGGCCGTATCATCCTGAGCCAATGCGCCATCTACCTCGCTTGTTCACCGAAGAGCAATGCCAGCTACATGGCGATCGGCGCGGCTCAATCCGAAGTGAAAAAGAGCGGGGACCTGCCTGTACCATTGGCCTTGCGCAACGCGCCCACGAAATTGATGAAGACCATCGGCTACGGGGCGAACTACCAATACAGCCATGAAGGTGAGGGCAATTTCATCGATCAGGAGTTCCTGCCCGAGCACATCGCTGGCACCGCGTTCTATGAACCGGGCATGAACCCGCGCGAGCAGGAATATGCGGCATTGCTCAAGAAACTCTGGAAGGACAAGTACACCCCAGCTGGTTGATCAGCTCGCTCGTTCCTGGTCCAGGAAGCGTTTGTGCATGTCGTAGATCATGCCCAAGCTCACCATCAGGCCACCCATCGATTGTTCGAACATCTGCCAGAGGATGTCGACCACCACATGCATCATGCCCTGCTTGGCGAAGCTCATGCCCATGACGAAGATCACCAGGTACACGAAGAACCCGACCGCAGCAGCGAGCAGCATGGACATGAACGGGAAGGCCCCCTTCAGGCTGATCCACTCGTACTGGACCGCCTTGTGCGTGGCGATGGTGATCCCCAATCCAAGACCCAGGTAGACCAAGGTCGCCAGAACAAAATAGAGCCACAGGGGGATCTTCAGTTCCTGTAGGTCGGATAGCAGCAACCCATGCCAGACGTAGCTGAGACCGAACATCACCACGGCGCTGAGCAGCCATGGGAGCAGGATGAAGCGTCTCAGTTGGAACACGGTCCTGGATATTGATGCAATGTTACGCCTCCGCTCGGAGGCTACCATGCCGATGGTCCACAGGCCGTACTTTGCCTGCGAATGAAAAACGTGCGCCACTGGGGTTGGGTTGCCTTCTGGACCGGCACCATTTGTTCACTATTGTCAGTTGGCTGTCGCAAAGAGAGCGACCGACCCACCTGGGATGTGGATCTGCTGGTTCCCTTGGTGCGCACCAGCTTCACCATCCGCGACCTGGTGGCCGATTCACTGGTCACCACCGACCCGCAGGGAACGGTCACGCTGCTGTACCGAAGCGATCTCTTCAAACTGGAACTGGATACCCTGTTGTTGGCACCGGACACCAGTTTCACATACCGCTACGCGCTTCCGATCGCTGATTCGCTCAATTTCCCAGCGGGTTTCAATTTCTTCAGCCAGAACGATGTGCAGCGCTTCGATCTGGAGGAACTGGCGTTGCGCACGCTCGTGTTGCGCGAAGGCCGCTTGGAACTGCGCATGGACAACCGGGTGAACAGTCTTGTGATCGGGACCCTCGATCTCCCAGGAGCCATTTTTCCGAACGGGGGGACAAGCATGACCACTTCGGTGGGTGCCGGAACACCGTCCAACCCTACGTATTCCACCGCCGTGCGGGACCTTGCAGGCACGAGCTTCGACTTGCGCGGTCCACAGTTCAACGCGGTGAACACGTTGGAAACCAGTATCGGTGCCATGCTCGATCCCGCCGGACAGGGTGCGTGGGTGACAGCGGATGACAGTCTTGTGCTCTCCGCCAACTACTTGGGGCTTGTTCCTCAGTATGCGCGGGGTTATTTCGGGCAGCGCACGGTGGAAGCCGGACCGGACACCAACGATCTTTCACTGTTCGATGCCCTCGTGTCGGGAACGCTGGACCTTGATGTGGCCACGTTGCGATTGACCGTGGAGAACGGCTTCGGCTTGGACCTGCAAGTGCGCATGCGGCAACTGAGCGCCATCAATACACGCACGGGCAATACGGTGGATCTCACGCACACCATCTTCCAAGGTCCGATCAACATCAACCGTGCGATCGATCTGGGCTCTGGCTTCATCCCCAGCCAATACAGCAACACGATCGACGTGAGCAACAGCAACATCGATCTCTTCCTGGAAAACCTGCCGGACCAGATCGGCTATGAACTGGACCTGGGACTGAATCCTCTCGGCGACATCAGCAGCGGGAACGACTTCCTGTACTATGAAAGCGAGTTGAAGGCAGGCCTCGAACTGGAAGTCCCCCTACGCCTGATCACCAATGAACTCACCCTTCAGACGGTCTCAACGCCGGATCTGCCGCGCAACGCAGAAGGACATGCGCTGCGCAGCGGTGAATTGAAGCTCTTCGCTACGAACGGATTCCCGATGTCGGCGCGTTTCGAACTCGACCTCATCGACGCCAACGGCGAAATGATCGCCACCATCCCGGTTGATGGTATCGCCGCAGCTGGGTTGCTTGGTGCGAACAACCTCGTCACCGCACGTACGGAAAGCGTCCTTACCGCGGAACTGAGCGAAGAGTTGGTGAACATCCTATACGCAGGCGCGCGCTTGCGGAGCAGTGTGGCCTTCACCACAAGTGATCAATCACAACACCTGCGCATCCTGGACAGCTATCGCATGGACCTCCAGATCACGCTCGCAGCCAATTACATGGTGAACGGTGATGAGTAGGGCGTTGTGCCTCCTGCTCGTGCAGGGGATCGTGTTCGTGGCGAACGCCCAATGGCAACTTTCGCGATCCGATCGCGCGATGGAGTTGCACAGCGAACACAACGACCTCATCAGCATCGATGGTTGGTTCGACTACAATACCAACTCCCTGCGCAACGAACTGGTGTCCGGGCTATGGAGTGGCAGCTATCTAGATCGCGATCTGCGCGAACGCACGCGCGCAGTGATGCGAGAACGCAACAGCGTTGGTTACGTGCTCGGCGGCCGCGTCACATGGGTCGGTGGGGATAGCGTAGAGAGCCACGTTGGCTGGCGATCGCTGATGAGCATGGCTTACCATGAGCAGATGGGCGCACGCTTCACACGCGACCTCTATGCGGTCACCTTCTTCGGAAACGCCGGTTACGAGGGGCGTCGCGCCGATCTGGGTCCGACAGCCGTCACGCGCATTCGCTACCAGACCATTGGTGTGGGCATGCAGCACGCTCGCACCAACAGCTTCGTACGGCTGGACTTCGTCATTGGCCAGAGCTACGATGCGGCCGATGTGGAATGGGCGGGGATGTACACCGGCATCGATGGCCGCGTGATCCGGGCCACGGTGCTCGGCGACTATTACCGCAGCGATACTGCGAGCAGTCGTTTCGGGCAAGTCAACGGCTTCGGGCTTGCGGTGAGCGGCAGGTGGGAAACGGAGCTGAAGCGGTGCATGAACGGGGCGCACCTGAGCCTGGAGGTGGAAGACCTCGGCTTCGCGAGTTGGTCCGGTACGAGCCAGCGGATAACCAAGGACACGATCATCGAGTATGGCGGCATCGAAGTGGCCAACATCCTCGAATTGGACAACGCCCTCATTGGTGAAGATCAACTGCTGGACACGTTCGGACTTCGCTACCGTAGTGGATCGTTCGCCACGCTCCTACCCTTCGTATTGCGCGCAAGCCTGCGCCTTCCCATGAGCGAGCGCTGGAATGGAAGCGCCACCGTCGATCAGCGCAACCTGCCGGGTTATTTACCGCAACTCGTCTTCGCAGGTGAGCGGGCCTTCGGATCGCGGACGGGCGCTGGCGCTTGCTTGAGCTTCGGTGGCTTCGGCGGGCTCCGATTGGGCGCGATGGTGCGGCACCGCATAGGAGGAAGGGTCCTTCTGGAAGCATCCTCTCCCCACCTACCCGGTTTCTTCCTTGGCTCGGCGCGCGGCGCAGGCGCGATGTTCAATGCGATGGTAGCGTTCTGATCGCCGATGAACTGGCTCCTGCTCATCATAGCCGGCTGCTTCGAGGTAGGCTTCGCCACTTGCCTGGGCAAAGCCCGCGAAGCGCACGGCAATGCAAGCCTTTGGTGGATGACCGGGTTCTTCGTTTGCCTCGCTATCAGCATGTACCTGCTCTACCGCTCATCGCAGTCGTTGCCGATAGGTACGGCCTACGCGGTATGGACGGGCATCGGCGCGGTCGGAACCGCTGTTGTCGGGATCCTGCTCTTCAAGGAACCCACGGACTTCTGGCGGCTCTTCTTCCTCTTCACCCTGATCGCTTCCATTGTTGGGTTGAAGGTGGTTACGCATTGAGGGGGCCGCAAAGACGCATAGACGCAGAGAGCGCGACAACCCGGCGGAAGTATGGGAATTGATGAACCTCCTCGCAAGTGATTTGAGCGTGGGAAACCCTTGGGCTTCCTTTGCGCCTCCGCGCCTTTGCGGCCAATGACTCCTTCCATGAAGATCACCATCCTCGGCTGCGGCAACATGGGCACCGCCTATGCACGCAGCTTCCGCAAGTACGGCCTGGTGAAAGCCGAAGACCTGCTGCTCATCATCCGTGGTGAAGGAAGGCGCACGCAGCTGGAAACGCTCGGCCGTGTCGCACCGGAGGTCGATCCTTCGATCTCGGAAAGCGATCTCGTCATCGTTGCGGTGAAGCCGCAGGACTTCGGAGCCATCGCTCCATCATTGGCTGCTGTCCTCAGGCCCGGTCAAGTCGTGCTCTCCATCATGGCGGGCATCACCTTGCAGCGATTGAAGGACAGCCTGCGACATACCACCGTTGTGCGCGCAATGCCCAACGCACCGGCGCAGATCGGCATGGGTATAACGGCTTACGCGACCGGCACGGAACTCAGCATGCGTCAGACATTGATGGTGGAACAACTGCTCAACTGTACCGGCCGTGCGGTACACCTTGCCGATGAAGCGCTGCTCGATCCCGTCACCGCGCTCAGTGGAAGTGGCCCCGCCTATTTCTTCGAGATGGTGCGTACCATGATCGCCACGGGCATCCGGCTGGGATTGGAACCGCACGTTGCGAACGCGTTGGTGAAACAGACGATGCTCGGCAGCTTCCACCTGATGGAGCACGCGGACCGAAGCCCGGAGGAATTGATCAATGCGGTGATGAGCAAGGGCGGTACCACCGAAGCGGCCTTCAAGGTGTTCGCACAAGGTGACCTGGCCGGAACGCTCGACCGCGGGATCGGTGCGGCGAGTTCGCGAGCGAAGGAGTTGTCGGGGTCCTGAACCTACAAGACAGTCACCTCCGTCCTGCGGTTCAACGCCCTACCCTCTTCGGTATCATTCGTCGCCGTCGGCTTGGTTTCGCCGTAGCCTTTGGCCGTGATGCGCGCAGCATCGATGCCCTGGGCGATCACATGGTCGCGCACGGCCTTGGCGCGCTGGTCGCTCAGGGTCAGGTTCGCAGCATCGGCACCCACGTTGTCGGTGTGGCCACCCAGTTCGATCCGCAGCGTCGCGTTCGCCTTCAAGAGCTTCACCAATTTCTCCAGTTCGGCATTGCTGGTCGGCAGTAGCTCATAGCTCGCCGTATTGAAGAATATGTTGCGCAATGCAATGGTGCTTCCGGCGGTGAGCGGGCTCAAGGGTACGTTGAGCGTGATCGGCTCCGTCGGTGCGCTCGCTGCGATATCGTAGTTCTCCGAGAAGAAGAGGTAGCCTTCGGCACCAGCGTTCAACGCATAGCTGCGTCCGCTGGGCAGGCAGACGAGGAACTCACCCGTCTTGGGATCGCTATAGGCACCCGTGGCAAGCTTACCCGTGGTTAGATCGTAGAGTTCCACATCGGCCTCCACCGGCTGGCCATTGGTTTTGTCCGTGACCTTGCCACGGATGTAGCTCACAGGCAAGGGCCGTGCTTCGGGATAGAGATCGAAACCATAGAGATCCAGATCACCAAGACCGCCGGGACGATCGCTCGCGAAGTAGGCCACCTTGCCATCGGCGCTCACCAGCAAACTGTTCTCATCCGCACCGGTGTTGATCGGATAACCCAGGTTCAGCGCTTTGCCCCACGTGCCGTCGTCCTGCTTCCGGCTCACATAGATGTCGAGCCCACCGAAACCGGGATGGCCATTACTGCTGAAGTACAGGGTACGGCCATCGGGGTGGATCTGAACGCTCTCTTCCTGGTAGGGCGTATTCACGTTCTCGCCCAGCTTCTCCGGCTTGCTCCATGTGCCATCATCTTGCAAGGTGCAGGTGAAGATGTCCATGCTCTTGATCCCGTCCTGTGCCAGCATGCCACGGATGTAATACAGCGTGCGACCATCGCTCGCCAAACTCGGCTGCGTTTCCCACTGCCGGGAGTTCACCGGCTGGCCCAGGTTCTCCGGTGACGTCCACCGATCGCCGATGCGGCGGCTGATGAAGAGGTCGCAGCTACCGAGCCCACGTAATTCACCACCGTAAGAGCCGTCCTCCAAAGAGCACTTGGTGAAAATGATGAAGCGGCCATCGGGTGACAGTGTACCGGCTCCTTCGTTGAAAGCACGGGTGTTCACCATGGAGATCCCCGTTCCCGTTTGCCATGTTCCATCGGGTCCACGTCGGCTCACATAAAAATCCTCTTGCATACCATAGACCGGGATCTCCGGAGCTTTCACCCTGCGGGTATAGATCAGCGTTGCATCATCGGCGGTGATGCACGGATAGTATTCCGGATCGGCACTGTTCACACCCGGCCCGAGGTTCTTCGGTTCGAACGGAACAGGGTGCTGGATCGCCTCCGCCGCGAAGGCGCAATTCGCCAAACCCATGCGGGCCCGCGCCTTGCGCTGAGGCTCTTGTTCCATCTCGAGATACGCGCGGTAATGCTTCTCTGCATCGCCATATTGCCCACCACGGAACTCCAGATCGGCCAAATGCAACTGCGCCACGGGAAAGAAACGCGGCGAGATCGCAACGACCTCCCGATAGTAGCCCATTGCCTCGGCATCCTTGCCCTGCCGTTCAGCCAACTCGGCAAGCATGATGCGTGGTTCCACGAACCGCGCATCAGCGGCTGCGGCTTTCGCAAACTCACTTTGTGCGCAATCCCACCGTTGCATACGCATGCACTCCGCGCCGCTCTCGTACTTCTTGATCGCGCCTTTGTCCTGGGTGGAATATCCGCCGGGTTGAGCCAATAATGCTGCCGACGAGCAGACAGCGAGGACAAGGGCAAGGGATCGCAAGCTGAAATTCTTCAAGGGATGTTCAGGTACTTGTGGGTTTGAAGCGAGATCGTCCAACGAGGATTCATCTTCACGTGTTCCACGATCAAGGGCATCATCGCTTCGCGCTTGCTCCATTCGGGTTGAAGGAACAGCGTACAGTTCGGGCCTGCGTTCGCGGCTTGCTCTTCGGCCCACACCAGGTCATGCTTATTGAACACGATCACTTTCAACTCGTCTGCTTTGTTGTAGGCTTCCCGTAATGCCGCCTTGAACTTCTTCGGACTCAGGCACACATGGTGCCATTCCCCGCTGAAGGGATGCGCTCCGCTGGTTTCGAGGTGGGTGCGGAAGCCTGCTTCGCGCAGCGCCGAGGTCAATGGGGACAGATCGTGCATCAGCGGCTCACCTCCAGTGATCACGGCCAAGCGCGCGGGGTGTTTGCTCGCATCAGCGACGATGTCCGAAACGGTCACTTTCGGGTGTGCGTGGGCGTCCCAACTATCCTTCACATCGCACCATGTGCACCCCACATCACAGCCCCCCAATCGGATGAAATACGCGGCATGACCGGTGAAACGCCCTTCACCTTGCACGGTATAAAAGGCCTCCATCACAGGCAGGGTCGCGGACATGGCGGCAAAGGAACGACGGAGCAAGTGGTCCGGTGAGCACCGACATCGGTGTCAACCGCCAAAAAAAAGCCCACACAGGGCCACGTTCAAGGAACCCATGGTATCACATGGGCGGGACCGCGATGATGGCTTCCGTAATCCTCCTGTCCCCGAAGGGAAACACCCGAAAGTGCCTGAGGCCCGCCGTAGACCACCGAGGGTGCGGTCCCTGATGGAAATTGTTGGTTCCGATGAACAGATGGCCTGTATGGGCTTCTCGTAGACACCCGGTCCATGAGGGCTGGGTGAAAGATGCTCGTACTGGACGATGGAAAGAACGACAGGACGAATGTATGCGCGAGAAAAGGCGTTCGCAAGGAACGGTGGATAACTCGGAGCCGCATGACACATCCGCTGCTTCCCAGGGAACACATCTGCAATTGTCATGACGATCGTATGGCACGGCCATGGATAGTTTCGCGGCCCGCTTGCCCACCTCATGATCCGTTCCCTCCTCTTCCTCCCCCTCGTAGCGCTCACCTGCGCCGCACCTCGTCAAGCCATCGTCGTTCCTGATACTCAAGCGACCGCTTGGTCCGCCGCTGGTGATTCGCTGATCCATCCACAGGAGAAGCACTTCAAGCATTTGAAGCAGCTCACCTTCGGCGGTGATAATGCCGAGGCCTATTGGAGCTTCAGTGGCAGCAAGTTGATCTTCCAGAGCACGAACCCGAAATGGGGAGAAAGCTGCGACCAGATCCACGTCTTCGATCCGTTCAAGGACGACCTGCGTACGAGCAAGCCCACCCTGATCAGCGTGGAAGGGGGCCGCACCACCTGCAGCTACTTTCTCCCCGGCGATAGCCTGGTGCTCTTCGCCAGCACGCACGAGCACAACGCCACCTGTCCTGCCACCCCGGAGCGCCGTGCCGATGGCAAGTACGTGTGGCCCATCTATCCCAGCTTCGATATCTACGTGAGCGACCTTACCGGGAAGATCCGCAAACGCCTTACGACCACTGAGGGCTATGATGCGGAGGCTACTGTTTCCCCCAAAGGCGATCGCATCGTGTTCACGAGCATGCGCGATGGCGATATGGACCTGTACACCATGAAGATCAACGGCAGCGATGTACGTCGGGTTACCAATACGCTGGGGTATGATGGCGGTGCGTTCTTCAGTCCTGACGGGACCAAGTTGTTGTGGCGTGCGTCCCGCTTGAAGACGCCGGAGGAAGAAGTCGAGTACAAAGCGTTGTTGAAGGAAGGGCTTGTGATGCCTACGAACATGGAACTCTTCGTTGCAAATGCCGATGGCAGCGATGCCCGTAGGATCACCGATTTGGGCAAAGCGAACTGGGCTCCCTTTTGGCACCCAAGCAGCAAGAAGGTCATCTTCGCCACCAATCACAAGAGCGAACGTGGTTTCCCATTCACGCTCTTCATGGTGAACATCGATGGTACCGGTCTGGAGCAGGTCAGCTACGGCGACACCTTTGATGCGTTCCCCGTCTTCAGCCCGGACGGGCGACACCTCGTGTTCAGCAGCAACCGCAACAACGGTGGCACCCGCGAGACCAACCTCTTCCTGGCCGAATGGGTGGACTAGCGCCGCAACGATACCCTGATCGTGGTATTCTGATGCACGGGGTGTGATCGATGTTCTGCGGCTGCGATCTTCGCACCGCAGATGAACGAAGAGGTCACGATGAAGAAGGCCGGTTGGATGGAGCGCCTGGGCAAGCGATGGGGCGTCTCTCCTTCGCGTGTCCTCATCATCCTTTTGGCCTTCGCCTGCACCGGATTCACGGTCATGTTCCTGAAGCGTCCGCTGGTGGCATGGGCATCAGGGAGCGACGGCGAGCAGCCCCTGCTCTTCAGCGTACTGTACTACGTACTGATCCTGCCCATCTACAACCTGATCCTGCTCATCTACGGCGCCCTCTTGGGCCAGTTCCGGTTTTTCTGGGAGTTCGAACAGCGCTTCTTCCGTCGCTTGTTCGGTCGTCGCCCGCCCGACGGGAGAGCGCGCTGATCACACGCTTCACCTGGACCTGGGGTGTTGCTCGCAACCTGCATTCCCAGATCGTCGTCACGCTCCATCCCAAAGTGCGGAGGGCTTGCGTCTTTCGCAGGTCACGCGCCTTGTTGGCCCCAAGCTTGTGCTTCCACCATGCACTGTTGCTCTTGGGTTTCTGCGGTGAGCAATGCGGACAGCCGTGCCAGAAGCAGCCATGCACGAACACGGCCACCTTGCGCCCGACAAAAGCAATGTCAGGGCGACCGGGTGTTGTCGCGTGGTTCAGTCGATAGCCTTTGATCCCCTCCGCAGCCAGCAGCGCGCGCCTTGCCCGCTCCGGTGCCGTGTCCTTGCTGCGGATGCGGCTCATCAGCGCACTCGTGCGCTCGTCCTTGGGTATGGGGGCCCTGCCATCACGCAAATACGTGCGCGTGCTCATGCCCGAAAAGTAGGTCCGGATCAATCCAACTTGCCGCGTGGGCTTGCACCGGCGAGTTGTGGTGCCAGCGCTTCATTCTCGTACACCTGCTGGGTACACGTTGCGCCGTTCTTGAAGAAGAACGTGCCGCCCCATTTGTGATAGACCCGGCGGTATTCGGTGGTCACTCCCTCCGATTCCAGTTTTACGACCGTGGTGACCTTGCCACTCTCCACGAGCAGGTCTTCGGTGCGGTTGACGATCGGTTCCTCAACGATCTCCGCTGGTCGTTCCTCGTTCTGCTCCACCGCAACGGCCTTGGCCATGCGCGAAGCTTCCTCCACCATCACCGGCACCGATGTTCTGCGACCATCTTGTCCTTCGTTCGGTTTTGATGCGAGCGAGTTGCGCACGGGCACAGGCGGTGGCGCAGGTGGTGTTCGTTCCTTCTTGGGTTCGGGCGCAGGAGGTACTGGCTTGACAGCGGAAGCTGCAGCGGCTTCTGCGGCTTTGCGCTTTTCCTCCTCTCTGCGAGCCGCTACCTGACGGGCTTCTTCGGCCTTCGCTTCCGCTTGCGCTTTTCGTTGGTTCTCGGCATCGACCTTGGCTTGAGCGGCTTGTTGTGCGGCGGTCTGGCGGTCGGCTTCGGCCTTGGCCTTGGCCTCAGCGGCTTGCTGCGCTGTTGCTTGCTTCCTGGCTTCTTCCTCGGCCCGCTGTTTCGCCTTGATGGCTTCAGCCTCCTGTTTCAACTTGCTCGCATCGCGCTCCTGCTCCTCCTTCTTCTTCTTCTCCACTTGCTCCACCACTTCGTTCAATTGGGATTGGATGGATTTGGTGTAGTCGGTGTCGTAGTCGAAGTCCCCCACACTGGGTTCGTAGCGGATAACACCCACTGGCTGGTTGAAGACCACGATGTTCACATCATCGTACTGCTTGAAGAGCGATACGGCGAAATCGAAAGGAGTGAACCCGTTGGCCACCGCATCCGCGGGCACACTGGTATTGAAGGAGATCTTCTTGGACACGAAGCCATCGCGTTCGAAGGAGATGACGTAGTTCGAGTTCAGTCCCAGGTCCAGGGTGAACTTGGCCAAACTGGTGGTGATCGTACGCTCCTTCACCCCATCCTTGTACACAACCGCACGAGCCCCTTCCATGCTTCCCCCCTCCACTTTCATCCGGCCGTTCACCGTGAACTTGCCTTGAGCGAAGCCGAACATGGGACCAACAAGGATGGCCATGAGCAGGGCATTGCGGAAACCGGAACGGAGGAGCGAGGGCATGATCGGGAACCTGTGGCGCTCTTCAACGTAGCACGGCGCCCATTGGTTATCACCATGCAACGCATCCTCCTCGTACTCCTCTACTCGACAGTTTCCGCGCAACTGTGCGCCCAGATCGCTACGAACGAGCTCGCGGCCGTCAACGACCGGTTCGCTGGCACCGTGCAGGTCAAGATCGACCGGCGGGACAACTTCATTTTCGACTTCTTCGATGCCAACGGTCGCTTCCGGCAGGATGTCGTTCCCGTGGAACAGCTTGATGCGCACAACCTCCACTATTCCGTGGAGGAGGATGCCGTGATCCTCGCCTGCAAGGGTGAGTTCCCACAGTGCATCAGCAAGGAGATCTTCAAGCTGAACACCATACGTGCCACCGGACGATCGAACCTCTCGCGGCCAGCGTCCGATGATGGTGGAGCGGCTTCCATGGAGGCCCTGCGCGTGCTGATACTGGCTGCTCAGGAGCAACTGGTCGCCCTCGGCGAAACCCGTGAGGCACCTCCGCGTAGAAAGTGACGCTTTGCAAACACCGACCATGCGCTACACCATCGTTCTCGTGACCGCTTCGCTCTTCGCCGGCGCCGCGAACGCCCAGTACTTGGCGGACAATCGTGCCACCGATCCCGTGGGGGACCTGTACAAGGCAGGTGAGAAAGCCTACCGGAACGGCGACCATTCCACCGCCATCAACATCTTCAGCCAGGTGATCGAAGCAAGCCCCGATCACATAAACGCCCATCTCCAGAGGGGCTTCTGCCATACACTGGTCAAGGAGTACGGAAAGGCCGTTGCAGACTTCACAGCGGTGATCGATCGCAAGCCGGATCATACGTGGGCATATACCAGTCGAGGAAGCGCCTACGCCAAAATGGAGAAACACGCCGAGGCCATTGCCGACTTCGACAAAGCGATAGCCCTGGACCCAAAGAACGCCGAAGCCTTCAACAACCGCGGTTGGTCGCGCAAAGCCGGCGGCGATGCCGAAGGCGGATGCAAGGATTGGAAGACCAGCCAACGCATGGGCAATGGCGAAGCCCGCATCATCCTCAAGAACAACCGTTGCAAATGACACTGAAGAAGACCCTGTTGCTCATCGTGTTGTTGTTGGTGGCTTTTTGGTCAAGCGCGCAGGACCAGAGCTACTCCGATTGTCTGATCAAGACCAACAGCCGCTGGGGCGCACCCTGCGAAAAGTGTGAGAGCTATGTGGAAGGATACAAGCGCGACTGGAGCGGGACCTACCAGATCGACCTGAAGAACACCTGTCGCGACGTGATCGAAGTGAAAGTGGCCGTGCAGGAGAAGAACGGAACATGGCGAACCTTCCCGGTGCGCGCGTTGGGTCCTTCGGAGAGCATGAACGCCTTCGCCTGCGAGGGTAGCGGCAAATACCTGTACTGGGTGCGCCGCGCCAACGACACCGAGATCGTGCTGCCGAGCGACCAGGAGATCATCACCGAATACATGAAGCGATAAGATCGCTTCTGCAAGAGAAAAGGCCGGAACTCCCGGCCTTTTCTCTTTTGAACCACAGCGTGTTGATGCGCATCGGGCGTGCGATCGAAAAGGGGGCGCATGGCGATCCATTTTTGGGGCACGGGCCGAAGGGTCCGTTCCCATGTCCAACAAGCGCTTCCACATCGACCGTACCGAAACATCCCCGCAGATCGATCTGGACCTGGATCAGGGCTTGCTGGAATTCATCGGTCGCTCACTTCCGCACAACTCCGAGCAGTTCTATGCGCGGGTGTACCGCTGGATCGAGGAATATCTCGAAGCTCCCAGAGAGCAGACCACGGTGCACATGCGGCTGGATTACCTGGACACCAGTTCATCCAAGCCCCTCTACAACATCTTCAGCAAGCTGAACGCCGTGAACGAGCGCGGGCAGCAAGTGCAGGTGAACTGGCACTACGAGACCGGTGACGAGGAAATGGCCGAGACAGGCAAGGACTACGAGAGCCTCTTCCGCTTGGACTTCAAGTTCGTGGAGGTAGCGGAGTTGTTCTGAACTCCTTCTCCTCCACCAGAGCGCTGGGTTCACTGGGAAAATTGTCCACCAAACCAAAGAAGAACGCCTCCCGATCTGGGAGGCGTTCTTCTTTGGTGACTTCCTATCCTACAAAAGGTCGTTGGCCAGGTTCGCCAGCGGGCTGCGCTCGCCTTTCTCCAAGGTGATGTGCGCGAAGAGCGGGTCGCCTTTGGCCTTGTCGATCAGGTAGCTGAGGCCATTGCTCTCCGAATCCAGGAAGGGTGAATCGATCTGGTGGATGTCCCCGGTGAAAACGATCTTGGTCCCTTCCCCTGCACGACTGATCACGGTCTTCACTTCCAAGGGGGTGAGGTTCTGCGCCTCGTCCACGATGAAGAAGATGTTGCTGAGGCTGCGACCGCGGATGTAGGCGAGCGGAGCGATGGAGATCTTGTCGTTCTCCAGCATCTCATCGATGCGCTTCGGTGTGCTATCGTGCTTCTCGAAGGTGCCCTTGATGAGCTTCAGGTTGTCCCACAGCGGCTGCATGTAGGGATCCATCTTGCTCTGGATGTCGCCGGGCAGGTAGCCGATATCCTTGTTGCTGAGCGGCACCACCGGGCGCGTGACGTAGATCTGGCGGTACTCGCGGCGCTGTTCCAACGCACATGCGAGCGCAAGCAGGGTCTTTCCGGTACCAGCAGCACCTTGCAGTGTCACGAGCTTGATCTCGGGATCCAGCAGCGCGCTCATCGCCAGGGCCTGCTCCGCGTTCTTGGGACCGATGCCGTAGATGTTCTTCTTCTCAACACGGTCCACGGTGCTTGTGCGCGGATCGTACTTGGCCAGGATGCTCTTCTTCTTGTGCTTGAGGATGTAGAAGTGATTGCCCTTGGGTGTTTCGATGCCCATTTCCGACACGGACAAACTTCCGCGTTCGAACAACTTGTCGATGGCCTCCTCTTGGAAGTCGTCCACGACGGTGCGACCCGTGTAGAGCTGATCGTTCACGTTCCGCACCTTCCCGGTGAGGTAATCCTCCGAGATGATGTTGAGGCTCTTTGCCTTCAGACGCAGCGCGATGTCCTTCGTGACAAGGATGACCTTGCGGTCCTTGTTCTGCCGCTGGATGGTGAGCGTGGCATTGAGGATCTGGTGATCGTTCTTGCCATCCTGGAACACCTTGGTGGCATCGACCCCGTTGAGGTCATGCTTCGCCACCACCTTGAACTTGCCATGCGAGGCGCCGTTCAGGGGTTGCCAGTCCGTGAGGACATCGAGTTTCGCTATGTCGTCGAGGCGTCGAATGAATTCGCGGGCCTCGTAGTTGATGGTGTCGTTCCCTTTTTTGAAGGTGTCGAGTTCTTCGAGTACTTGGATCGGTATGGCCACATCATGCTCCTCGAAGCTGGTGATGGCCGAGTGGTCGTACAGGATCACGGAGGTGTCGAGTACGAAGATCTTTCGGTCTTTCTTCTTCATTCTCTCAATGAACGGTGTGCTTCAAAAGTATCGGGGCACCGATCGGTGCATGGTCGCGTGCAATGGCACTTTTGAACGATCGATCGTGTTCATGGTGCGCATCGCCAGCAACAGCGCGGCATGCGGACCTACCAGCGGATGGCACGACCACAAAAGCGAAGCGGGGAGCGCCTCTTCGGCGCCCCCCGCTCCCATCCGATGGGCCTTGGCCTATCGCATGCCCTTCGTTCTTCAACCTCGCTCCGTTCCCTTGCGGCAACGGCGCGTGGATCATCAGGTGGTTGGCCACATGGCTGGCATGCTACCGTGTAGACCGTTGCGCATGACCTCTTACCAGGTGCGACAGCGTCCGAGGACGTCGTCAGCTTCGATCCACATTTCCTCCCGAACGATCCGGACCTCGCAGGACCGGCTTCAATGAACGTTAGTGGTACGAACGTAGCCTTGCGCGCAAGTGGCTTCCAATTTTCACCCCCTCGCGTTATGCACAACTTGTGCACCGGCCTAACGAACGTGCAGTAAACGCAGCGTGTTCGATGGGTTGTTGCCGGAACGCAGCACGTAATGACCACCACCGTTCGCGGCAAGGTCGATCCGCACGCGACCGGCTCCGAACGGACCATTGAAACGCGCAACACTGCGGCCCGAGAGATCAAGCAGTTCGAAGTAGGTCACCGTTCCCCCGACGAGGATGACATGTTCACTTCCCTCCTGCCCAAGCCACTGCATACCACCGAGTCCATCGGCATGCTCCAACACGCCGGAGCACGGGTCGATCACCACCGCAACGAACGCTTGAGCATCCGCACAAGGGGGGGTGCCGTTCACGGTATAGGTGTATAGGCCGGATGCATCGGTGGCTGGGTTGAGGATACCTGTTACCAAGCCCCCAGCGGGTCCTGTCCATGTCCCGTTCAGCTGGGGCGAGCCGCCCAGGAGGTTGATGAGCGCCGTCGGTCCATCGTTCTGGCAGATGGTCGCACTGGTGCTCGTGCCCGCATTCGGAGGTGCGTTCACCGTGAACGTGAAACCGGCCGTGTCGTTCCCGCATGGCGCAGTGCCGAACACAACATACTCCAGGTCGTAGGTGCCGGGTGTGCTCAACTGGCTTCCGGTAGTGGGTGCCCCGTTGTAGAAGAAGATCCCCGTGAGGTCACCACCATCCACGTAGCTGATGAGCGGAACGGGGGTGCTGTTGGAACAAAGCGAGGTGGCAACATCGCTGCCGGCGTTGGCAGGATCCTGCAAGGCGATCGTGAGCGTGGCAGCATCCTGCGGGCAACCTCCTGGACAGTTGGTGGTATAGGTATATATGCCGCCCAGATCGCTCGCTGTGTTCAGTTGGCCACTGAAAGATCCGAGGGGCCCAGTCCACGTACCACAGCTCCAAGCCCAAGGCAAGAATTGCAGCAGGTCATAAATGCCGGAGTTCTTGCACAGGGTCACTTGATCATCCGCACCGGCCCATGGTGCGGCGCTCACACTGATGTCCGCTGTGTTGACAAGGCCCACGGTGATGGGATTACTGGCCACTACGCGCACACGGTAAGCAGTGCCAACCGGAGTGAGCGCAGGAATAGTGCAGATGATCGTTCCGGATACGGTGCTGGTAAGCGTGCCTATCTGCACGGGTACTGCGAAACTTCCGCTGGCATCGCTCAACTCGGCTCTGAAAATGTTACCTGCATTGAAGGTTCCCACTGCGGTGAAGGGCACCGAAAGGGAAGCCTCTTGGCAATACGCCGTGGGCGAAATGGCGTTCGTGGTGATGCTGTTTGGTACCGCTGCGGAAGCGGTGATGCGTACATCGTCGATGCCGAAGCCGGGATCCAGCGCACCCAAGCCAACGCTATTGACGAAGCGGAAGCCGAAACGCAAGGTGGCTTGGTTGCCGAACGCGGGAAGTGTCACGGTCTGTTCCGTCCAAGAGCCTTGCAGGTTGTATTGGGTACCCACATTCGTCCAATTGGTTCCACCGTCGGTGCTGTAGTACACCTGTCCGTAGAAGGTGCTGCCACCCTGGCAAAGCCACCAGAACTTCAACTCCACATCGGCGCTGCCCAATGTGCCCACATCGGTGCTCATGCGGCTGAACGTGTTGTCGGCGGTAATGCAGAAACCATCGGCGGCACCGAAGGAGCAGCAGGTGATACCGTCCGCGATGCCCTCCACGCTGGCGGTGTGCAGATAGTTGCCGTTGGGCGTGCTGATCCCCCCGGGTTGTGCAGGTGTGTTCACGATGGAATAGGTGAACGGAAAGCCGAGACAGACCACATCACCATCACCGCCGGTGTAGCTGTTGTTTATCACCCAGGTGTTCCAGATGCCCACGGTCGAAGCGGCATCGGTGGTGTTGAGGGTGAAGGCCGGTGAACTCTCGAAATCCTCGTTGAAGAGGACCGTTTGCGCCTGAGTGACTGCGACGAAAAGCGAGAAAAGGACGAGGGTACTGATACGCATGTTGATGGGTGCTTGCAGGCAAGGTATCGGATCGTCGCCAACCCGCGTGTTAACCGGAAGTAACAGAAACGCGAACGCCGGTGGATGAGCCCACCGGCGTTCACGGGGTTCGTGGCGATCAGTGCTGCACAACCACCGGTCTACGCACCACCACCGCTCCGGCAGCATCGCGCACGAGCATGTTGTAGGCTCCATTGGCCAGCTCGGCAACCGGAATGCCCACCGTGCCGGCACCGCTGTGCGTGGCTTGGAACACTGTGCGGCCGGAGGCATCCACCAACAGCACCTCACCTACCGCTGGGTCGAGCCCATCCACACGGAGCACGTCATGGGCAGGATTTGGGCGAACAGTGACCTTGCTTGCATCCATGTCCTCGATGCCGACCAAGCTCACCCACGTGGTGTCGGAGGCGAGCTGGCAACCGCCACCGAAACTGGCCAGCACCGAGTAGTAGCCAGAGGCCACTGCGGTATGGCTTTGACCGGTCGCTCCTGGTGATGACCGCTCCGTTCAAATACCACTGGTACCCGGTCGCAACCGTGCTGGTGATGACATTGCCGTTGGAGGTGATGGTCGGGATGGTATCCACGCAGGTCTCCTTGATCTTGTAGAGGACATCGGACTCGTTGTTGCCCACATACAATTCCAACGCGCTGTTCTCACCGATGCATGAGAATCCGAATTGCCCGGAGGAAAGCAACTGGGTGCGGGTCCATGCGCCCGGCCCGTTCGGAACAAGCGAATAGAAGTGGCCACCGCAATAGTCGGTATAGATGAAGCGGCCTTCGATGCGCCAGTAGCTATCGCCTCGGTACACACGTCCGCCGATGACCGAGCACCAACCTTGAGCGGACTGGGTGTGTACCGTCGCTGCTGCATCGTAGGTGCTCGCTGCCGTGCAACCAGCAGTATTGTACGCCGTGTTGCCTTCATAGCAGCGCCAGCCGAAGTTGGCGTGGCTGTTATCACCGGCGGGCCAGAAGTCCACTTCTTCGTAAGCGTTCTGTCCGACGTCCCCGATCCAGAGATCGCCGGTCAACGCATCGAACCCGAAACGATACGGGTTGCGCAGCCCGCTCGCCCAGATCTCGGGCATGGTATCGTTGGTCACGGTCGCGAACGGGTTGTCCGCCGGAACGGTGTACGTGGTGTCGGGGTCGCTCACATCGATGCGCAGTATGTCGCCGAGCGGATCGGAAAGGTCCTGGGCGTTGCCTTGCGGATCACCTGCACTGCCGCCATCGCCCAAGCCGATGTACAGATAACCGTCCGCGCCGAAATCCAGATCACCACCATTGTGGTTGCTGAACGGCTGGGGCCAGGTGAAGAGGATCTCCTCGCTCGCCGGATCCGCCACGTTGGGGTCGTTCGTTACGCTGAAACGTGAAACACGCGAGCTTCCATTGCCTGTGCCGGCCGTGTAGTGCACGTAGAAGAAACCGCTCGTCGCATAGTCCGGCGCAAAGGCCAGACCCAGAAGGCCTTGTTCATTGCCACCATCGTTCACACGGTCCGTGATGGTGAGGAAAGGCGTAGCGACCAACTGCTCGTTCCCGTCCAGGATGCGGATAACGCCCGCCTGAAGGGTGAGAAAAAGTCGGTCGTCATCGCAATGGCTGATGTCCGTGATGCGCGTGAGGCCGGTGGCCACTTGTACCAACTGGAGCGCGACAGGTGAAGAGGTCTGGGCCTGCGCCGAAAGCAGCAGGCATCCCGCTGCGAGCGGGAGAAGGGTACGTAACATGGTTTGGGAAGCAGGTTTGGCCAAATCTAGGCAGGCGTTCCATCGCGCCGTCCCCCACATCGACCAACGGATACATTTGCCGCCCCGTTATGGGGATCCCACCAATGGGCCTGACCGAAGCCATCGAACACCGGCGCACGTTCGCCATCATCAGTCACCCGGACGCCGGCAAGACCACGCTCACGGAGAAGCTCCTGCTGTACGGCGGCGCCATCCAAACCGCAGGCGCGGTGAAGAGCAACAAGATCCGCCGCGGCGCCACGAGCGACTTCATGGAGATCGAACGGCAACGCGGTATCAGCGTGAGCACCTCGGTGATGACCTTCGAGTACGGCGGCAAGCTCATCAACCTGCTTGATACACCCGGTCACCGGGACTTCGCCGAGGACACCTACCGCACGCTCACGGCAGTGGACAGCGTGGTGCTGGTGATCGATTGCGTCAAGGGCGTGGAAGCACAGACCGAGCGCCTGATGGAAGTGTGCCGCATGCGCAACACGCCGGTCATCGTCTTCATCAACAAGCTTGACCTCGAAGGGCCGCGACCCGTTCGATCTTCTCGACGAACTGGAGGACAAGCTCTCGATCAAGGTGCGTCCCATGAGTTGGCCCATCGGAATTGGGGCTACGTTCCAAGGTGTGTACGATATGTACAGCAAAAGCCTGCGCCTCTTCGATCCCGGCAAGACCAAGGTTGAACAGAGCAGCGTGCGCATCAACGATGTGCATGACCCTGCGTTGGTGGAGCACCTCGGGGAGGACGGCACGAACCAGTTGCGGGAGGATGTGGACCTCATCGAAGGCGTGTACGAGCCGCTCAGCGTGGAAGCGTACCGCGCGGGCCGCATCGCGCCGGTCTTCTTCGGCAGTGCGTTCAACAACTTCGGGGTGAAGGAGGTGCTCGACGCGTTCGTGGGCATCGCGCCATCCCCCGGCCCACGACCAACGGATCAGGGTGAGATCGCTCCGGACGATCCGCGCTTCAGCGGCTTCGTCTTCAAGATCCAGGCGAACATGGATCCCCGGCACCGCGACCGCATTGCCTTCCTGCGCGTGTGTTCCGGCCAATTCCAGCGGAACACCTACTACCATCATGTGCGCCTGGACAAACAGGTCCGCTTTGCAACGCCAACGAACTTCCTTGCCGCCGCCAAAACCATCGTGGACGAGGCATGGCCTGGTGATGTCATCGGGCTGTTCGACACCGGCAACTTCAAGATCGGCGACACGCTCACCGATGGGGCCAAGTTCAACTTCCGGGGCATCCCCGCCTTCTCACCCGAACTCTTCCGCGAGCTGGTGAACCAGGACCCGATGAAGAGCAAACAACTCGACAAGGGCATCCGCCAGCTCACGGACGAAGGCGTTGCGCAACTATTCACCCAACAGCCAGGCAACAAGAAGATCGTGGGCTGCGTGGGCGATCTGCAGTTCGAGGTGATCGCCTACCGGTTGGAGCATGAGTACGGCGCCAAGTGCGCGTTCCAACAGATCCAAGCTTACAAGGCCTGCTGGATGACCAGTACCGATCCCGAAGAACTCGAACGCTTCATCCGCGTGAAGGCCCAGCAGATCGTGCAGGACAAGGACGACAATCCGGTCTTCATGGCTCCCAGCGCATACATGCTCGACCTGGAGCGGCGCAACAACCCGTCGATCACTTTCCACACCACCAGCGAGTTCAAGACCGAGGTCACCTCTAGCCGCTACTGACCGGTACCGGCTTTGCATTTCTTAACGGCACGTCGGACACCGACCTGCGTAGAAGTCGGTCAACCGGTGGAACGGTCCTTGGAAGACGCACAGTGCACGATCCTATTTTTGCCGCCATGATGGAAAAAGTCCTCGTCCTTTCGACCCTGTTCTCTGTCGCCACGTTCGGCTCCAACGCGCAAGCTGGAAGTCCTGCCAAAGAAGGTGGTGATCCCAAGCGAACGATCGAAGTACACATCGAGGGGGCGGCCAAGGACACGATCTACTTGGCCAACTACTACGGCAACAAGCTCTACTACGCTGACACTGCATACGCAGACGCCAAGGGCAACGTGACCTTCAAGGATCCGAAGGGCTACAAGGCCGGTGTGTACGCCGTGGTAGTGCCGGGCCCGAAGTACTTCGAGCTGATCGTGAACGAGCCGGTGATCAAACTGGCCACGAAGAAGGACGATCTCCTCCCCGCCTTGCAGGTTAAGCAGAGCAAGGAGAACGAGTTCTTCATCGGCTACATACGCTTCCTGAACGAACGCAAGTTGCAAGGTGATGCCTTGCGCGCACGGCTGGACGGTGCCAAGGACCCCATCGGTCGTAGTGCAGTGAAGGCCGAGATGACGAAGTTGGACAGCGCGGTGAAACAGTACCAGCGCGATCTCGTGGCGAACAATGCGGGGATGCTCGTTGCCTCGTTGGTGCGCATGAGCATGGTGGTGGAATTGCCCGAAGCACGCAAGGCCGACGGTAGTTTGGACAGCGCCGCCGCGTACTATCAGTATCGCGCGCACTTCTGGGACAACTTCGACCTAACGGACGATCGCATCGTGCGCGTCCCTGTCTTCGCCAACAAGTTCGAGGAGTACATGAGCAAGGTGATCCCGCAGGTGCCGGACACGATCGCGCGCCTCACCGATGAGCTTATCGCCAAGTGCGGGAACTCGAGCGAGGTGTTCAAGTACATGGTGCATACCATCACGCACAAGTTCGAGACCAGCGACATCATGGGCATGGACGCCATGTTCGTACACATGGCCCTCACCTACTACTGCCCGAAACCCGGACAACCCAGTCGCGTGGATTGGATGGATGCCGGCAAACTCGACACACTCTGCACCCGCGCCAAGAAGATGGCGCCGCTCACGCTGGGCAAGAAGGCGCCCAACATCGCGCTGACGGACACCACCGAAGAGAAGTGGATCAACTTCTACGACCTGCCACAGGAGTACGTGGTCATCATCTTCTGGGATCCGCATTGCGGCCACTGCAAGGAGGAGCTACCGGAGATCCACAAGGTGTACGCCGAAAAGCTGCGTCCGATGGGCATTGAAGTGTACGCCGTTGCCAAGGCCGTGGAGCCCGCCCTCATGCGCGACTGGAAGAAGTTCATCCACGACAAGGGGCTCGATTGGGTGAACGTGGGCCTCACACCCACCGTGTTCACCGAAGCGCGCAAGGATCCCCGCCAGTTCATCCCGAAGTACACCACACTCGAGAGCCTCAACTACGCCGATACCTACGATGTCTTCAGCACACGCCCAAGCTCTTCGTGGTGGACGGCGAACGCAAGTTCATTGGCAAATCGCTCAGTGCCGACCAGATCGAGGACCTGGTGAAAAATCTGGAGGAAGGCGAGGAAGGTGAAGCGCACTGCTAGGCCGGGTCGCCGAAACCGCTTCTGAAGAAGTTGGTCGGAACACTACCCTCCCTCCGTCTCCCTCGTCCAGATCGCTTCGGTGATGCTCTGGCCGTTCTTGAAGTAGAACACGCCCCACTTCGCGATCACCTTGCTGTACTCATCGCCTTTGTTGCCGTTCACCACCACGCGGCGGATGATGACCTTGTTGCCTTCGGTGTAGCTCTCCTCCGTAACACCCGGTGGATACTCCTGCGCGAGCTTGTTGCGGTTGAACTCCGCGAAGGTGCGCGGCTGGCCGGTGCTCGTGGCGTCCAGTTGTTCCTTGGCGCGCGCGCGGGCCTGCTCGCTGCCCTGCACGTAGCCCGCCTCACGCGCCGAAGCGCTCCGCTTCTCGTCCTCGATCACCCGTAGGCGTTCCTCGGTGGTGAGCGCACCACGGCGCTGCTGTTCGGCCTGCTGCTCGATCACCTGCTCCACATTGCGACGTTGTGCGCTGGTGCGCTCGTTGGCTTGTGCCACCCGCTGCGATTCCGCATTGCGGATGTTCTCGGCCGTGGTCACTGCTGCAGCGGTCGCGTTCGTCTGGCGTTCGCTCGCGTTCTTCTCACGCTCTGCAAAGTGATCCTGCATGGTGAGCTTGGCCTCGTAGTTACGGGCACTGCCTTGTGCCGATCGCTCCACATGCTGAGCTTCCAATGCTGCCAGTGCGTCCTTGCGCGCCTGTATCTCCGCAGCGCTCACCTGGCGACGGCTTTCATCACCGTGGTAGAGGCCCGCGCTTCCTTCCTCGATGCGCTGCTTGGTGACCACTTCCTGGTCCCGACGTTGCAGTGCATCGCTCGCGTTGGAAGCTTCCTCGGCACCCAGGTCGTCACGCAACTTCTGGATGCGCGCCCACTTCTCCCGCTCTTCACGTTCGCGCGCTTCGCGCATGAACTCCTCCGCCTCCTGCACCTTGCGCGGATCGATGGTGGAGTTGGTGTGCGAACGCTGTTCGGAATCCGACTGCCGCTTGCGCTCCGCGGCGAGTTCCGCTTCCTGCCGCTGGCGTTCCAACTCCGCCAGGATGCGATCGATCTGGTCCATCTTGGCCTGCGGATACGTATCGTCCGGACGCAAGTCGCTGGCTTCCGCGTACAGGCCACGCGCACGCTCGTACTCCTTGGCAGCGAGCGCCTCGTCCGCGCTCACCACAATGCCGCGGTAACGCTCTTCCACCGACTTGGCATCCTCGCGCAATGCGCGCTCGCGCTCCTCGGCCAGTCGACGCGCTTCGGCATCAGCGTCCTCCTTCGCCTTGCGCTCCGCTTCCAACCGCGCACGCTCTTCTTCCGATGCCAGACGCGCACGTTCGGCCTCCTCGGCTTCACGTCGTAGCCGCTCCTCCTCTTCGCGCCGCTTCTGTTCGGCCAGTCGTTCTGATTCGCTACGGTCCTTGTCGCGACGCGCGATCTCCGCATCAATGGCAGCGATACGGTCCTTCGGGTATTTCTCCTCGGGCTTCACACCAATGGCCTCGGTGAACTTGGTGCGCGCCATCTCGAAGTCCTCCTTTGTGAAGGCCAGGTCACCGGCAGCGATGAGGCTGCGGTATTGCTCGGCGATCGCGGCTTCTTCCGCTTGTTTGCGACGAGCCTCCTCATCAAGACGGGCCTTCTCAGCAGCAGCCAGTTCAGCGGCCAAGCGGTCCGCTTCCTCCTTGCGTGCGCGATCGGCAGCAGCCTGGTCCATCGCCAATCGGTCTGCCTCGGCCTTGCGGGCGATCTCCGCGAGGATCGTTTCGATCTCGGCAAGGCGATCCTGCGGATGCTTCTCCTCGGGCTTCACCCCAGGCGCTTCGCTGTAGCTCGTGCGTGCTTGTTCGTACCGCTTTGCCGTGAAGTCGCGGTCCGCCGTGGTGATCAGGTCGGCATACCGTTGATCGCGATCGGCTTTTTCCCGTGCAAGGCGCTCCTCTTCGGCCTTGGCCTTGGCGGCTTCGTCCAGCTGTCCTTCGATCGTGGCGATCCGCGTCTTCGGATGTTCCTCTTCAGGCTTCAAGGCCAGCGCGTCCTTGTAGTCCGACAGTGCTGCGGAGAGCTTACCACCGTCGAAGGAGGCGTCCGCTTTGCGGATCAACTCGGTGTACTTGGCTTCGAGTTCCTTCGCCTTGCGCTCCTCCTCCGCTTTGCGCGCCTTTTCGGCTATCAAGGCATCCACTTCCGCGATGCGGTCCTTCGGATAGCGCTCCTGTGGCTTGGCGGTGCTCGCCTCCTGGTACTTCGCCTTGGCGGTGGTATAGTCCTCGGTGCCCACAGCCCCATCGGCTTCCTCGATCAGCTTTTGGTAGCGCGCATCGATCTCCGCCTGCCGGGCGCGTTCCTCCGCTTCGGCCTTGCGCTTGCCGATGACGAGCAACTGGTCCTTGGGGTAACGCTCGGCGGGTTTGATGCCACCTGCCTCGGTGTATTTCGCCGTGGCCGCGTCCCATTCTTCCTTGGCCAGGGCCTCATCGGCAGCGGTGATGGCGGCTTGGTAGCGCTCATCGATCTCTTGTTGCTTGCGCGCTTCCTCGGCCTGTTTCGCGAGGTCCTCCTTCTTTTTGGTGATGGCGGCGATCTGGTCCTTCGGGTATTGCTCCTTCGGCTTCAGGGTGCTCGCCTCGGTGTACTTGGCGATGGCTTCGTCCCATTGCTCACCGCTGAAGGCCTGCATGGCCTCGGCAAGCCGCGCCTTGTACTGTTCATCGATGTCCTTTGCCAATCGCTCCTCCTCCGCCTTCTTCGCCAGTTCCTCTTTCTTCTTCGCGATGGCAGCGAGTTGGTCCTTCGGGTATTTCTCTTCGGGCTTCAGACCGCTTGCTTCGGTGTACTTCCCTTCGGCCTCATCATACCTCGCTGCGTTGAAAGGCGAGGTCCGCGGCCGCAATGGCCGCTTGGTATTTCTGTTGGAGCTCCTTGGCAAGCCGTTCTTCTTCCGCCTTCTTCGCTGCTTCGTCCCGCTTGGTGGCGATGAGGGCGAGTTGGTCCTTCGGGTACTTCTCTTCGGGTTTGTAGCCGCCCGCCTCGGTGTACTTGGTGGTGGCCAGGTCCCAACTGCTCGCTTTGAACGCCACATCCGCGGAGGCGATGGCCGCTTTGTCCTTCTCCTCCAACTCCTTGGCCTTCTTCTCCTCTTCTGCCTTCTTGGCTGCCTCGGCCTTCTTGGTGGCCACCAAGGCGATCTGGTCCTTGGGGTAGCGCTCGTCGGGTTTCAGCACGCTCGCATCGGTGTACTTCGCCGTGGCCTGGTCCCAGTTCTCGGCTTGGAAGGCAGCATTGGCAGCAGCGATCGCCGCTGTGTACTTCTCCATCAACTCTTTGGCCTTCTTTTCCTCCTCGGCCTTCTTGGCGGCCTCATCGAGCAAGGTCTCTATCTCCCGCAGTTTCTGCTTGGGATACGGATCCTGATCGCGCAGATCGCTGGCCGCTTGGTACTTGGGCCGTGCCGCTGTGTAGTCCTTCTTTCCGAAGAGCTGGTCGGCCTCCTTGATCAGCGCTGCGTACTCCTCGGTTTGCTTCTTGTCCGCATCGGCCGCTTCCATGCGCATACGGGCATCGCTGAGCTTGGCCGTCGCCACCGCATCACCGGGCTTCAAGGTCAACGCTTCGATGAAGGCGTCCACCGCCTTCTTGAACTCCAGTGCGGTGAGCGCGGCGGTGCCCTCGGCCATCTTCTTCGCGAAGTCCGCATCGGCGTTCGCCTCGCGCTTCTTCTTCTCCTCGTACTCCTTCAGCAGCCGCGCCTGTGCATCGCGCATGCGGTTGGTGTACTCCATGTCCCACTCGAAGTTGCCCGTGGCACCCACGTACTTGGCCTTGCCGAACGGCTCGTTGAGGATGGAGAAATCCACATCCGGGATGTTCAACATCATCGTGAAATCGATGTTCATCCCGTGACCACCCTGGCGCTCCTCCTCCGGGATGTTGCGCGTATCGATGCTGATGTTCTTCCCGATGAAGCCGGCCTTGGAACACATGATCTTGTATTCCGCACCGTAATCGAGGTTCACCTCGTACTTGCCGCTGGCGTTGGTGGGAACTTCCACCAGCTTGCCCCCGTTCTTGAACACGGTGATGGTGACGCCATCGAGCTTCTTGGCCGTGCTCATGTCCTTGACGGTACCGAAGACCACCACCACATCCACTTGGGCGATGGCGGGCAACAGCGCGCCCAGCAGGACGAGCAGCGTCAGCGGACGCAGGATCTTGTACAAACGACTGGGGTTCAAGGCTGGAACGGTGTGCAGGTCGTTTCCCGAACGCCGCAATTTAGGACATCTTTGGCCGCCGATCCCACCCCTCCAGCCCAGAACAGTTCCATGCTCAGCATTTGGGAAAGCACCTCGTTCCATCGGCGTCCGCATTTGGTGGTGATCGGTGGCGGCATCGTGGGGCTCTTTGCCGCGTTGTTCCATAAACGCCAACATCCCGATCATCATGTGCTGGTGGTGGAGCGGGGATCATCCGAGCGGTGCCAGTGTGAAGAACGCCGGGTTCGCCTGCTTCGGCAGCCCGAGCGAGCTTTTGGCGGACATCGCCAAGGAAGGAACCGACGCCATGCTCCACCGTGTGGAGGAACGCTGGCTCGGGCTGCAGGAGTTGCGGCAGGAACTGGGCGATGCGAACATCGGTTTCGAGGGCACTGGCGGACATGAGATCTACCGCGCGGGCGATGTGCTGTACCCGCAGGTGGCCGAAGGGTTCGATGGCTTGAACACCTCGTTGCGATCGATCTTCGGGAAGACCGTATTCCACTGGGACCATGACGCCATCAATCGCTTCGGTCTGAGGGGAGTTGAACACCTCGCCCGCACCGATCTGGAAGGACCCATCGATACGGGGAACATGATGCGTGCCCTCTTGCAGAAAGCCGTGGGATCAGGGCGTCATCTTTCGTCCGAAAACGCACATCGATCGGATCGAGGATGATGGGAACAGCGTTCGGCTGGTGATGAAGGGCGGCGGTGTGATCGAAGCCGAACGGATCATCGTGGCCACGAACGGCTACACGAGCACCCTCCTACCCCGGTTGGATGTTGTACCGGCTCGCGGGCAAGTGCTGCTCACTGCGCCCATCCCCGACCTGGAATTGCGCGGCACCTATCACTTGGACGAAGGCTTCTATTACTTCCGCGAGCATCGCGGTGCGGTGCTGCTCGGCGGTGGACGCAACCTCGACATCGCGGGTGAAACCACCACCGAGGACGGACTCAGCGATCGCATCCAACAAGCGTTGGAACAATTGCTGCGCGACGTGATCCTGCCCGATCAGCCTTTCACGATCGCGCAGCGCTGGAGCGGCATCATGGGCTTCGGAAGCGAGAGCAAATCACCCATCATCGAACGGGTGAGCGAGCGCGTTGGAGTGGCGGTGCGCCTGGGCGGCATGGGGGTGGCGATCGGGATACGCGTAGCGCGGAAGGCGGTGGAGATGATGGGGCGTTGACCCGAAGCAAACACCGGAGCAACTCTTGTTCAGGGAGTCCGGGGCGGTTCCGCAACTTCGTGGTACGATGCCGACGGAACAAGAACTGCGAGAGGTCCGTTCCTACCTGCATCATTTCCATGTGCTGGATGACCGGGCGTGGGATGCAGTGAGCAACGCGTTCCGCACGCGGAGCTACGCACGCGGGCAGGTGATCACCGGTCTGGGCGACGTGCAACGCGAACTCCTGTTGATCCTGGAAGGCGTCCAGTACTCCTATTTCCTGAAGGACGAGAAGCCGTTCGTGATGGCCTTCACTTACCCCATCGGGCTGAGCGGCATACCGGAGTCATTCCTATCACAAGCTCCGAGCACCTATACGCTCGAAGCGATAAGCGATTCGCGAGCACTCACGATCTCTCACGGTGAACTGCAACGCTTGTTCGACCACCACCCTTCCATTGAACGGCTGTTCAGGAAGATCACGGAAGTGATGCTCATCGCTGCGGCGCAGGGGCGCTACCGCCAGATATCGACCAGCGCAGAAGAACGGTTCCGGCAGTTCGCAGAGCAGAGCCCGCACTTGTTCCAACTCGTGCCGCACAAGTTGCTGGCGAGCTATCTCGGCATCCACCCCACCAACTTCAGCAAACTGTACAACAGCATCCGCATCTAACGTGTTGGCCGGAGCCGTGAAGTTGGTTTTTGCCAAGAACGTGCATTGGAGGTCGCAGGAGCTTTGCCTCCATGATCACGCAACCAACCTGGCTGGACCGATCGGAGTTCCCGTTCACCAGCCGCACGTTCGAACATACCGACGGTCGCTTGCACTATGTGGATGAAGGCCAGGGGCCGATCCTGCTTTTCGTCCATGGCACACCTGATTGGAGCTTCGGTTTCCGCCATTTGGTCAAGGAGTTCCGGGGTGATCACCGTTGCATTGCCATCGATCATCTCGGCTTCGGGTTGAGCGATAAACCGGAGAACGCCAACTACACGACGGCTGCGCACGCGCGTAGGTTGCGGGACTTCATCGATCACCAGTGCGTAAAAATGTTGTGCTGGTGGTGACCGACTTCGGTGGCAGCATCGGTCTGCAATACGCGCTCGAGCATCCCGACAAGGTGAAGGGCATTGTGCTGTACAACACGTGGATGTGGCCGCTGAACAATGATCCACGCTTCGTGAAGCCAGCACGCATCGCCCGCTCATGGCTTGGAAGACAGCTCTACCTGCGGTTCGGCTTCAGTGTGAACGTGATGATGCCTTCGGCTTACGCCGACAGGAGGAAGCTCACCAAGCACGTGCATGCGCACTTCAAGCACGCATTGCCTAATGCTACCTCGCGTATCGCTACGCACGCG
>JADJDP010000032.1 GCA_016702645.1 Flavobacteriales bacterium | reverse complement strand
TTGGGAGCACGAAGAAGTACTGTCAAGACGTGCAGCCCACGGAGAACGCGATCAAGCAAGCCCTTGGCCAGGTGGACGCTTACAAGATGGAGGATGGCTTGCTGAAGCTGATGGGCGGCGGGAAGGAAATGGCGGCGTTGAAAGCACAGTGATCGCCCGTTCACTTAGGGTCCCACGTCGTACTCACATTCCCCGGCCTCTCCGCCTCCTCGGCCAACCTTCGCTTCCACGCTAGTTCCGCATCGTTGACCTCATCCCCGGGATCGCCTTCGCCGTAGGGTGCAACAACCTCATCCGGCTCATCTTCTTCATCAAGGAAAGCGGGCTTGGGATCGCTCACAGCGGGAGGCACATGCCGGTGGATGAAGGCCATGGCAACGCCTGCTATCCCGCCCCAAAGGTGGCTCTTTCCTAACTGAGGCGTTCCACAATGGGGAAGATGCCCCAGATGAGCCCGCCATAGAGAAAGACCACCAGAAGTGAGAGCGCCATGAGGGTGCGCTGCTTGCGCAATAGTCCGCTCACGAAGAGGAAGGCAGCGATGCCATAGATCACACCGCTCGCTCCAATGTGATAGTTCATGCGGCCCATGATCCAAACTCCGATGCCGCCAACGAGCCAGCTCACGATCACGACGCGGCCTGCAATGCGCGGGTAGAAATACATGGGCACCAGCCAAGCGCGAGCATGGCCACCGTGTTGTCGAAGAGGTGGCCGAGATCCCCGTGCAAGAGCGGGGCGGTAGCGATCCGAGCAAGCCTCGCGCCGTGCGAGGCAGCAATCCGTAATGGCTCAAGTTCCAGCCGAAGCCATCGTCCAGCAGCCAGATGGCCCAAACGATAACCGCTGCCACGAAGGGTAGCACCAGCGCGTTGAGAGCGCGGTTGCGGATGACGGGCTGCGGGGCGACGATCGGCTGCACGATGCGAAGGTGATCTGATCGTGCATGTGAAAGAACCGGGCCTATGAAAAGAGCGGGACAGATCGGCAGTGCCGAAGAGAATTGGCCGCAAAGGGCGCGAAGCGCGCAAAGAAGAATGGAAGCCGTAGATGGCGAGGTCAACGCAGATGTGCAGAGGTCACGAAAAGCGTCCGCCAACTAATGTGATCGGCTGGGGTCCGTCCGGAGCGGCCCGCATTACTTTGCGTCATGGTCTTCACTACCCGCCTCCTCGTTCCGTTGTTGTTGCTCGGGATCATTGCCTGTTCAGCGCAACAAGCCGGTGAACCGGATTTGGCCGCCGATCCGCAGGAAGTGGCGCCGCCCAGCGAACTGGCTTTGCTCATGCGCCACATGGCCGCACACGCCGATAGCGTGAAGGTGGGGCTCGCCCGAGGGGACAAGGAACTTCCTCCCTATCCAACCAAGATCACTACGCTCTTCACGGCCACGCCGACGAAGGACATGCACATCGACCCCATCACCTATCCAACCTTCGGGAAGGACTACCAGGACAAGGTGGCCGCTCTCTACAAGGCCGCGCGAAAGGACCGGCCGATGGCCTACAACGCACTGGTGATGAGCTGCGCGAACTGCCACACCACGCACTGCCCGGGTCCCATGATGCGGATCAAGAAGATGTACGTGAAGGTTGATTGAGTTCGCAGTTGTTGGTTGTCAGTTGTTGGTGCACGTTGTCGGGCGAGCTTGCCGAAGCCTGACGACCAACAACTGAGAACTACCAACTATTCCCCCATATTCGCCACATGGGTGAGCGAACGATGGACCGCCGCACGCTGCTGTTGATCCTGGTGGCGGCGCTGGGCTACTTCGTGGACATCTACGATCTCGTGCTCTTCAACGTGGGTGAAGCGCGAAAGCCTGGAGTTCATCCTGGCGTTGGACATCCGGACATCAAGAGCACAGGCATCACGTTGTTCAACATCCAGATGCTGGGCATGTTGGTGGGCGGCATCCTCTGGGGCGTATGGGGCGACCGCAAGGGCCGGATCACCGTGCTCTTCGGCAGCATCCTCCTCTACTCGCTCGCCAACATCGCCAATGCCTTCACCTACGACATCACCAGCTACGCCATTGTGCGCTTCATTGCCGGTGTGGGCCTGGCGGGCGAATTGGGCGCAGGCATCACCTTGATCGCCGAGACCATGCCGCGCGAGAAACGCGGCTATGGCACCATGATCATCGTCACCGTGGGAGCGCTCGGTGCCGTCTTCGCATCGCTGGTGGGTGGGCACGGACAAGGCATCTCCGCCGCGATCGAAAACGTGACCGGTCACGCGCTGATGAACTGGCAAGTGGCCTACGTTGTGGGCGGAAGCATGGGACTTCTGTTGCTCGCATTGCGCGTGGGCACCTTCGAGAGCGGCTTGTTCAAACGCACGCAGGAAGCAGATGTGCAGCGCGGTAGTTTGAAGATGCTCTTCCTCGATCGCACACGGGCGCTCCGCTACCTGGCGTGCATCCTCATCGGCGTACCCATCTGGTACGTCATCGGCGCGCTCGTTGCCCTCTCCCAGGATGTCTTCATCCCGGAATTCGGGATCGATACTTCTTCGCTGGATGCAGATGGGCTTAAGAACATCAACGGCACGGCGATCCGCTACTGCTACATCGGCCTCAGCATCGGCGACCTGCTGAGCGGGCTCTTGAGCCAGTGGCAGCGGAGCAGGCGAAAGGTGATCATACTGTACCTCGTTCTCAACTTGGTGCTCACGCTCATCTTCCTCTTCGGCTTGCACGGTGCGAGCATCGCAACCTACAACTGGGTATGCCTGCTCTTGGGCATGGCCACCGGGTACTGGGTCATCTTCGCCACCGTGGCCAGCGAGCAGTTCGGCACCAATTTGCGCAGCACCGTGGCCATCACCGCACCCAACTTCGTTCGCGGCAGCGTGTGGCCCATCACCACGGTCATTGGGCTGCTCGTGGGTTCGATGGGCAATGTGTGGAGCGCATTGGTGGTGGGCCTTGTGTGCATCGGCGGTGCGTTCTGGGCCGTGCTGCACACGAGCGAGACCTTCAGCACGGACATGGATTTCGTGGAACGGTAGACCCTACCTCCTGGCCATCACGGATATAGTACGTTAGGCTAGCTTCGTTCATCCAATGCACCGGACATGAAGAAACTCGTCACTGCTTCCCGTTTTCCGTTCACCGCGCTCGCGGCCACCTCCCCAAGTGGTGGTCTGGTCCGACGACTTCTCCAACCCGGCCAATTGGACAACTGGCTCATGACGGTCCGGTGGACCTGGACTGGCGATCGGGGTGGGCCTTGACCAATACAGGCGGCTTTCCTACCGACCCCGTCCAAGCACGACGTCAGCCAACGGCTATGTGCAATGCTCGATTCGGATGGAGCCAACAATCCTGGACCGTACGAGGAGAGCAGCTTCATGACCACGGCCGTACCGATCGACCTCAGCGCTACTCCGAACGCAGTGCTGCGTTTCGAATCGAACTTCCGCAACTACCCTCCAACACGCTGCTTTGTAGTAGTGAGCACCAACAACACGGATTGGCCTGCGCTCAACACGAACATGGGCCCAATGGCCAATGTCTTCCCGCTCTTCGCAGCGGTTGGTGGAAATGAGAGCACTGCGAACCCGCAGGTTGCGATGCTCGATATCGCCAGCGCGATCGCAGGCGACCCTACCCAAGTGTGGATCCGATTCCACTGGACAGGGCTCTATGGCTACTCGTGGTTCGTGGATGATGTGGCCGTGTTGGACCAGGTCACCCTGCCATGCACTGCGGAGTACATCGTGACCCAATCAACGGATATGGGGGCACCCGTCCCGTTCGATCTGGCGATCTTCAACACCAGCTATGGAGGATCCGGTACATACAGCTACCTATGGGATTTCGGAGATGGAGAAAACTCGACCGATCCTGCCCCTGTCCATACGTATCCAACGGCTGGCCCCTTCGGTATCTGCCTGACCATCGATGATGGTGCGGGCTGTAGTTCGGAATTCTGCGATAGCATCTGGGTGGATGCAGACGGCCTGTTCGGTCGCGACATTGAAGGTGGGCCCGGCTTCACAGTGCATGTCGTGCCGAACATCGTAACAGGTACTGCGATGCAGGTGCCATCGGACCAATATCTGCGGCCTCCGGGTGATCCACCAGCGAGACCTTCAGCCGGACATGGATCTCGTGGAGCGGTGACGTGCTCACCCTTCGCGCTCCTCCTCTGCTTCGCTGCTCATCAGCGACCCCAGCACATCGCCGAAGCGCACACTACCCACGAGGGCATTCCGACCGATCCGGCTATGCTCCGCAAGACCGTGGAGGACGAACTCCATCCAGAGCGGAACTTCCTCCGGTCGCAAGTAGGGATGGTCCTTCATCACGCGGTCCCTCAGTCCGGGCACTGCATTGAGAGCGGCATGATACTCCTTGTCCGGCGCGTCGAGCAGCAGGTCCACTTCGCGTGCATCGAACCAGGCGATGAGATCGGCGAAAGGGTCGTTCATCGGGCGCTGCTGTGCTGAAACCTTGCCTTGGCGGCGCGCCTTCACCGCTTCCGGGAAAAGTTCCTTGAAGACGTTGCGCACGGATACGCTGAGCAGGTGTTTCGCCACATGCTCCGGGCCTTCCTGTTCGCCTTCGTACACCAGTTCGATCTTGCCGGTGATGGCGGGTACCACGGCCTGCAGGTCGCCGATGCGCACGCTGGTCCGCTCCTCTCCGTTGCGCAGAGCACGACGTTCAGCAGCGCTGATGACGCTCTCCAGCGCACTGATCGTAAGGCGCGCGCTCACGCCGCTACGACGATCCACGTATTCGCTATCGCGCGCTTCCATGGCGATGCGTTCGATGAGCACGCGCACAAGATCCGGCACGAGCACGCGCGTGGCTTGCTCCTTGGGCGAGCGCACTTCTTGTGCTGTGATCTTCATGCCCAGCTCGATCGTGGGCGGATAGTGCGTGAGGATCTGCGACTGGATGCGGTCCTTCAGCGGTGTGATGATGGCACCCCGGTTCGTGTAGTCCTCCGGGTTGGCGGTGAAGACGAACTGGATGTCCAAGGGCAGTCGCAGCTTGAAACCACGGATCTGCACGTCGCCTTCTTGGAGGATGTTGAACAAAGCAACCTGGATGCGCGGTTGCAGGTCCGGCAATTCGTTGATGACGAAAATGCCGCGATGACTACGCGGAATGAGGCCGAAGTGGATCACACGCTCATCACTGTAATCGAGCTTCAGGTTCGCAGCTTTGATGGGATCACTGTCGCCGATGAGGTCCGCGACGGTGACATCCGGCGTAGCGAGCTTCTCGGTGTAGCGCTGATCGCGATGCACCCATGCGATGGGCGTCATATCACCCTTCGCAGCGATGAGGTCCTTGGCGAAGCGGGAAATGGGTTCGAGCGGGTCGTCGTTGATCTCACTGCCCTCCACGATCGGCATCCATTCATCGAGCAGTTGCACAAGGGAGCGGGCCATGCGCGTCTTCGCCTGTCCACGCAAACCGAGCAAATTGATGCTGTGCCCTGAAAGTATCGCGCGTTCCAGCGCGGGCACAACGGTGTCCTCGTAGCCGTGGATGCCTTCGAACAGTGGTTTCTTCGCGGCGATGCGCGCGATGAGGTTGGCGCGGAGCTCTTCCTTCACACTGCGGCTCTGGTAGCCGCTCTTCTTCAATTCTCCGAGTACCTGGGGATGGCTCATTTGCACATTGGGATGGCCCTCCTTCGACTCCGCTCAGGAAGGGCGTGAAATTGACGGATCAAGATGCTTTGCGATTGCTCGCGTGATCACGGAACACCATGTCGGCCAGCCCTTGCAGGCCCGTGTAGAACGCACGGCCCTGGTTGATCTCCGTGAACTTTTCGATGAAACGTTGCAGGTACGGGTCCTTGGCGATCATGAAGGTGGTGATCGGGATCTGCGCTTTGCGTGCACGAACGGCGGCATCGAGGGTGCGGGCCACGATCACATCATCCAGCCCGAAGCTGTTCATGTAGTACTCGCCATCACGCTTGATACAGCTCGGCTTGCCATCGGTGATCATCACGATGCGGCGGTTCTTCAGCTTGCGGCGGCGAAGGATGTCCATGGCGAGTTCGAGCCCCGCAACGGTGTTGGTGTGGAAGGGGCCAACCTGCAGGTACGGGAGGTCCTTCAAGCTCACCTGCCAGGCATCGTTACCGAAGACGACGATGTCCAGCGTGTCCTTCGGATAGCGACGTGCGATCAGTTCCGCGAGTGCCATCGCCACCTTCTTCGCAGGTGTGATCCGGTCCTCGCCATAGAGGATCATGCTGTGGCTGATGTCGATCATGAGCACCGTGGCGCATGCGCTCTGGTGTTCGGTTTCTATCACCTCCAGGTCGTCCTCGCTCAAGCGCAGGTCATCGATGCCGCGTTGTTGCGCGTTGCGGATGCTGTCGCTCATGGCCACCTGCTCGATGCGGTCACCGAAGCGGTAGCTCCGCCGATCGCTCGTGGTTTCATCGCCCTGGCCCACGCGACGCAATGCATGGGCACCTTGGTCGGTCTTCTTCAATTCGCCGAAGACCTGCTCCAATGCCCGCTCGCGGATCAGCTTCTCGGCCTTGCCGGTGAGCGGGGTCTTCCCTCCTTTCGTGGGCCGATCGCCGATGAGGCCGTGCTTCTTCAGATCCGCCTCGAACTCCTTGCGACCGTATTCCTTGGTGTAGAAACCATGCTCCTTGTCCAGTTGGTCCATCCAATCGAGGGCCTCCTCCACATCGCCGCTCGTATGGGTGAGCATCTCCAAAAAGAGCGGCAACAGCTTCTCGAAGGGCGTTCGATCGTCCTGCGGGGGAATGAACTTCGCGAAGCGTACGCCGAGCATGTGCCGAAAGTAACGCCCGGTGCAGGGGCATGGTTCGGCGGCATCCACCAAGCGGTTGGGATGGACGGTTGCACCTGCCACCACCGCTGTTCTTCCATTCCGAGTGCCGCTCTACCTTCGGCACCCTCGTTGCAAACCCCTCTACATGCTGAAGCATATCGTCCTTTTCGCGGCTGCGTTCACCGCAACCGCGGCCACCGCACAGAGCAAACTCACGAATCGCGACATCTGGGCCAGCCCCACCTTCAGTTCCGAAGGTGTTGGCGGACTGGCCAGCATGAAGGACGGTGTGCACTACACCGCCATGGAGGACGACGCCGGAGAACCGGTGATCGCACAGTATGCCTACCGCACCGGTGACAAGGTGGCCACGCTCGTGCGCGGAAAGGACCTCGTGCCCGCCGGTGGCAAGGAGCCGGTGGAAATGGACGGCTATGCCTTCAGCGGTGATGAGAAGAAGATGATGATAGAGACGGGCAGCGAACCCATCTACCGTTACAGCTACTACGCCTACAACTACGTGTTCGATCGCGCCAGCAAGAAGTTGGTCCCGTTGAGCGATGTGACCAAGGCAAAACAACGACTGGCCACCTTCAGCCCCGATGGAAGCAAGGCCGCATTCGTGCGCGACATCAACCTCTTCGTGGTGGACCTCGCCACCATGACCGAGAAGCAGATCACCAAGGATGGTGAATGGAACCAGGTCCTCAACGGCGCAACGGATTGGGTGTACGAAGAGGAATTCACGCTGGTGCAAGGCTATGCCTGGAGCCCCGACGGCAACCGCCTGCTCTACCTCCGCAGCGATGAGAGCGGCGTGAAGGAATTCGACCTCACGTACTACAAGAACCAGCTCTACCCTAGCGAGTACCGTTTCAAGTACCCGAAAGCAGGCGAAGCCAACAGCACGATCTCCCTGCACCTGCACGACCTCACCAACAGTTCCACGATAACGGTTCCGCTTGGCACCGATGAGACCGACATCTACATCCCGCGTCTGGGCTTCACGCCGAAGGGCGCAGCCTGGTTCATGCGCATGAACCGCCTGCAGAACGAGAAGCTGATCCTGCAAGTGGACCTTCCGGTATCCGGTGCGAAGTCCAGGCCCACCTCCCGCGAGATCTTCCGCGAGACAAGCAAGACCTACGTGGATGTGACGGACGACCTCCACTTCCTCGCTGATGGCAGCGCATTCGTTTACACCAGCGAGCGCGATGGATGGAACCACATCTACCTGCAGCCGATCGCAGCGAACGGCTCCGAGGTGAAGGCACCCGCCACTGCCAGCGCACTTACGCGCGGTGCATGGGACGTCACCGGCGTGAAGGGCATCGACGAGAAGAACAAGCGCGTGATCTTCACCGCGAGCAAGAGCGCACCGGAGAACGTGGAAGTGCTCGCCGTTCCGCTCAGCGGCAAGGGCGTCATCGCTCTTTCACCCGAAGGCGGCGTGAACAATGCGGAGTTCAGCACGGGCTTCCGCTACTTCATCAACACCCGCAGCACGCGCAACAGCGCACCGGTGGTGACATTGCATGAAGGCAGCGGCAAGCAGGTGAAGGTGTTGAAGGACAATGCCAAGCTCAACAAAGCCCTGACGGAATACGGCCTCGTACCGAAGGAGTTCTTCACGTTCACCACGCCCGAAGGGGTGGAACTGCGCGGTTGGATGATGAAGCCCGTTGGTTTCCAGAGCCGCGAGCGGTATCCGGTCTTCATGACGCAATACAGCGGGCCCAACAGCAACGAGGTACAGGACCAGTGGGGCGGCCGCAACCAGCTTTGGTATTCCATGCTCGCGCAGAAAGGCTACATCGTTGCATGCGTGGATGGTCGTGGCACGGGACACCGTGGTCGCGACTTCCGCCACATCACCTACGGGCAAATGGGCAAGTACGAAGTGGAGGACCAGATCGCCGCAGCGAAGTGGCTTGGGCAGCAACCCTGGGTTGACAAGGACCGCATCGGCATCTTCGGCTGGAGCTACGGCGGCTCATGAGCAGCCTATGCATCACCAAGGGAGCGGACGTCTTCAAGGCGGCGATCGCCGTGGCACCTGTAACGAACTGGCGCTACTACGATAGTATCTACACCGAGCGCTTCATGGGCCTGCCCAAGGACAATGCGAGCGGTTATGATGACAACAGTCGCGTGAGCCATGTATCGAAGCTCAAGGGCAACTACCTGCTCGTACACGGCATTGCCGATGACAACGTGCATTACCAGAACAGCGCGGAAATGGTGCTCGCACTCGTGAAAGCGAACAAGCCCTTCGATCAGTTCATGTACCCGGACAAGAACCACGGGATCTACGGAGGCAATATCCGGCTCCACTTGTTCGAGATGATGATGACCTGGCTGGACGAGAACCTGTGAGCAAGATGCGACCTGTGGTCGTCCGCCACGCCAAGGTACTGTCCATGGGCGCATGCTTTCATGGGCGAGCATTTGTGCGCGGGCGCACATGACCACATGGCGCGGGGAACCGTGGGCCGATATTCATGCTTTTCTATCTTGGGCGATCTTCCTCCAACCCCTTACTGAAACACCGAACCGATGAGTAGTACCCCCGCTACCACTGCGAGCAAACACCCCAAGGGCCTCTACCTGCTCTTCTTCACCGAGATGTGGGAGCGTTTCGGCTTCTACCTCATGTTGGGGATCCTCTATCTCTACATGACCGATGGCCTCAAGGGCGGTCTTGGTTTCGGTGATGGGCAGGCGAACGACATCTATGGCACCTACATCGCGCTGGTGTACCTCACACCCTTCATCGGCGGATTGCTGGCGGACAGGATCTTCGGGTATCGAAAGACCATCATCGCCGGTGGCTTGCTCATGGCGGCGGGTTACCTCACCCTCTCCATGCCCGGGCCCACGGCCTTCGCCATTGCGCTCTTCCTCATCATCATCGGTAACGGCCTTTTCAAGCCGAACATCAGTACGCTGCTCGGGAACCTCTACAACAAACCCGAGTACGTGAAGCTGAAGGACAAGGGCTACAACATCTTCTACATGGGCATCAACATCGGTGCCTTCGTCTGCAATTTCGTGGCTGCCTGGCTGCGCAACGAGTACGGCTGGGGCTATGCCTTCGCTGCGGCCGGTGTGGGCATGCTCATCGGTGTGGGCCTCTTCATCAGTGGTAGCAAAGGCCTCGCGCATGCCGACCAGATGAAGGCCTCGCAGAAGGAGGACATGCCTATGAGCCGAATTGTGGCCACGATCTTCCTGCCGGCCATCGTCTTCGCGATCATCGGCTTCTTCGCTGGCAAGATCCTCGGGATCGAGAACATCTTCGGCAGCACCAGCAACGACACCTTCCTCTTCGCCTGCATCCCGGTCATCTGGTTCTACCTGAGCACCTACCTGAAGAGCAGCAGCGAGGACAAGAAGCCGTTGGGTTCGCTCATGTACATCTATGTGGTGGTGATCGTCTTCTGGGCCATCTTCCACCAGAACGGCAACGTGCTCACCAACTGGGCCGAGCGCAACACTTGGCGTCCCATCCCGGAGAACATGGTGGGCTTCGCACGTGCCACCGGCATGTTGCAGGAAGTGGACGACATCCCCGGTGAGGTGGCCACCAAGGTCAGCAAGCAAGGCGAGAGCTACAGTGTGCGCTTCGAGGGCATGCACAAGAGCGAAGCCGATGCGATCGCATCCTCACTCGGCGGAGCTTCCGTGATCAAGACCGATTCGTTGGCTGCTGATACCGGTGCCGTATTCGCCGCAGCGTTGCCCGTTACCACACGTGCCGAAGGAAAAGTGCTGGCCGAGAAAGTGCTCGCCGAAGGCCTGGTCAAGAAGCTCTCCTACAACAAGTACCTGGAAACACTGCCGCGTGCCGAGTGGCCCACGGAACAGCAACCGGCCAAGCTCATCAGCACCGAACTGTTCCAATCGCTCAATCCGTTCTTCGTGGTGCTGCTCACCCCGCTCGTGATTGGCATCTTCACCTTCCTCGCTAGCCGGGGCAAGGAACCGAGTACACCGGCCAAGATCGCCTTCGGCCTGTTGATCACAGGCCTGAGCACCTTGGTGATGATCGCTGCCGTGAGCGCGAGCGACAACGCCGCCATGAAAGTGAGCGCCATGTGGCTGGTGGGCACCTACGCGGTGATCACCTTCGGCGAACTATGCCTGAGCCCGATGGGCCTTTCGCTGGTGAGCAAATTGAGCCCCGCACGCTTGACGGCCGTGATGATGGGTGGGTGGTTCCTGAGCACCTCCATCGGCAACAAGCTGGCGGGTGTGCTCGGCCACATGGGCAGCGACAGCGAGAACAAGAGCCTGGTGTTCTACATCAACTTCACCGGAGCCGCCATCTGCGCCATCCTGCTCTTCATCGCGGTGAAGCGCATCGCAGCTGTGCTGAAAGAGAAGACGGGACACTACTGAACAGAACGAACTCCAAGGAAAGGAACGGCCCAAACCCGTTCCTTTCTTTTTTGGAGAAGGAGCATCACCTTCACGGCCGCAACGAACAACCATGACGGCAACCACACCCACGCTGGAGCAGATCCGCGACTTCCGCGGCAAATACCCCAGGCAGCTCTGGTTCCTCTTCCTCTCGGAAATGTGGGAGCGCTTCTGCTTCTACGGCATGCGCGGGGTGCTCACGGTCTTCATGATCGAGCAATTGGCCATGCCCAAGGCCGAGGCCAACCTGAAGTACGGTGCCATCCAGGCCTTCGTGTACACCATGACCTTCGTCGGCGGCTTCTTCGCAGACAAGATCCTTGGCTTCCGGAAGTCCATCTTCTGGGGCGGCCTGCTCATGATCGTCGGCAGTTTCACCATCGCCTTCGCACCGGGCGACCTCTTCTACATCGGTACCAGCATTTCCATCGTGGGCACCGGTTTCTTCAAGCCCAACATCTCGGGCATCGTCGGCTTCCTGTACCACGATGGTGACAAGCGCCGCGACGCGGGCTTCGCGCTGTTCTACTCCGGCATCAACATCGGTGCGTTGCTCGGTGGTTACCTGTGCTTCAACCTTGGCGACAACTACGGCTGGGAATGGGCCTTCATCTCCGCTGGCATCGCCATGGTCATCGGCCTGGCGGTCTTCGGCGGTGGCATGCGCTCCCTGGGGCCTTTGGGCTTTTCCCCGCTCGCGGACAAGGAAGGGATGAAAGCCTCCAGCGTCCAGCTCGCGCAGATCGGCGTGTACATCGGCTCGCTGATCATGATCCCCTTCATCCTCATCCTGGTGCAGAACTCCAGCTACACCGATCTCTTCATGTACATCGTGGGGCCCATCGCCCTGTTGTACCTGCTGTATGAAATGACGCGCTGCACCCGGGAACAGGTGAGCAAGTTGCTGGCCGCGCTGGTCTTCATCATCTTCTCCATCTTGTTCTGGGCCTTCTTCGAGCAGAGCGGTGGATCGCTTGCCATTGTGGCGCGCGAGCACGTCACGCACAACATCGCTGGCGTGCCCTTGGATCCCAATGAGGTGAACAACACGGCCAACTCCCTGTTCGTGATCCTGCTGAGCCCGCTCTTCGGGCTCCTTTGGCTGTGGATGAGCAGCCGGAAAGTGGAACCCAACACCGTGGTGAAGTTCGGCCTCGGCTTCGTCTTCCTTGCCGCCGCCTTCTATGTGTTCCACATGCTCATCGGCTACAGCAGCGGCGCGGGTATCACCTCGCTCACCGTCTTCGCCATGGCCTACCTGGTCATGACCATCGGGGAGTTGTGCCTCTCTCCCATCGGCCTCTCGGCCATGACCAAGCTCTCGCCGAAACGGTTGGTCGGCATCATCATGGGTCTTTGGTTCCTGGCCAGCGCGTATGGCCAGTACATAGCCGGTGTGCTGGGTGCGGGCATGGCCACCACCGGTGAGTACAAGGTGGAAATGAACGAAGCGTCCAACGATCCATCCATGATGGGTTCGCGCACGATCGCTTGGAAGGACACCTCGGACAACAAGGCCACCTTCGAGAAGATGGACATCCTCATCTCCTCCCCGGAGGCCGACACCTCCAAGTTCGAATGGCAAGCCGTTGCGGATGCCGAGCATACCACCGCCCGCTTCAATGCCAACGGTGACGTGGTGGCCTGGATGACCACCGAGGTGCCCAACAATGGATCGGCTACCGTGACCCCACCTGCTTCGCTGATCCAGCGTACCGATCTGCAAGCCAGCGTGATGCCCCGTTCCATCGAACGCCTCCAGTGCTACACGGACGGCTACAGGCTGCTTGCCCTCTACGCGCTCGTTTGTGGCTTCATCCTCATCATTATTTCCCCGCTCGTGCGCAGGCTCATGGGTGAGGTGCGCTGAGCCTTGGACCTACCGGCACGAACCTTGATACCTTGCTTCAACTTCCCGTGAACATGACAACCGCCTCCTTCCTCCGCCCCCTGAGCGCCCTGCTGCTGCTGACGCTGGCGACCACCACATTGAACGCCCAACTCGCGGTGCCCGCGGGCAGTAAACTGATCAAGTGGGTGGGCATCGAAGAGGCCCAAGCCCTTGCGAAGAAGACGCCCAAGCCGCTCTTCATCGATGTGTACACGAGCTGGTGCGGGCCCTGCAAGATGCTCGATGCGAAGACCTTCAACGACCCGAAGCTCGCGGACTACGTGAACAAGCACTTCTATCCGGTGAAGTTCAATGCCGAGAGCGGCGACCCGGTCACCTTCAAAGCACAGAAGTTCGAGAACCCCGACTTCAAACCGGGCAACACCGCAGGGCGGAACGGCACGCACCAACTCACCTACGCCATCGCGAACGTGAACGGCAACATCGCCTATCCCACCGTGGTTTATCTGGACAGCGACCTGAACGTATTGGCCCCGGTGCAAGGGCTCATGACACCGGACCAGATGGAACCCATCCTCGTTTACTTCGGCGAAGGGAACTACAAGACCCAGGACTACCAGACCTTCATGGGCACCTTCAAGAGCCGCTGGACAGCGCCGGTGATCCTCCGCTACCCCCGCCCGCCCCCGGCCCCCCTTTCCGGGGGCGGGGGTTTTTTCTGGGGTGGACCTTCCCCACGGGGGTCGAATACAAGTCCGCAGGTGGCAGATGGAAGCGCCACCGGCGCTGAGCCTCCGTTATCGGTTGCACTCATTCCGCTGGTAGGCGTTCCATCTGCGTCATCCGCGGAAGCTTTCTTCGGCATTGCGGGTTCCCGCACGGGGCTTTCCTCCGCGTGCAAAGCTACCTTAGCGGCCATTCGATCAAAAACAACCCATTTTCCTGAGCGCGATGAGCGATAAGGCGCAGATCATCCTGGACGGCAAGACCTACGAATGCCCCGTGGTAGTAGGCAGTGAAGGCGAGAAGGCCATCGACATCAGCAAGCTCCGCGACGAGAGCGGCTACATCACGCTCGATTTCGGGTACAAGAACACCGGTGCCACCAAGAGCGCCATCACCTTCCTCGATGGGGAACTGGGTGTCCTCCAATACCGCGGGTACCCGATCGATCAACTGGCCGAGAAGGCCACCTTCATCGAAGTATCCTACCTGTTGCTGTTCGGGGAGTTGCCCAACGCGAGCCAATTGGAGGAATTCCAAGGGAACATCCGCTACCACTCGCTGGTGCATGAGGACATGAAGCACTTCTTCGAGTTCTTCCCGAGCAATGCCCACCCCATGGGCATCCTCTCGGCGATGGTGAACTCGTTGAGCACCTTCTACCCGCGCAGCCAGGACCCGCACCGCCCGCAGCACGAGGTGATGCGCACCGTGTACCGCCTCATTGCGAAGATGCCCACCCTTGCGGCCATCAGCTACAAGAACAACCTGGGCCACCCCTACATGTACCCCAACAACAAATTGGGCTACGTGGAGAATTTCCTGCACATGATGTTCGCCATGCCCACCGAGGACTACAAGGTGGATCCCGTGGTGGCCAGCGCGCTCAACACCCTCTTGATCCTGCACGCCGACCATGAGCAGAACTGCAGCACCAGCACGGTGCGCATGGTGGGCAGCAGCCAGAGCAATTTGTACAGCGCCGTGAGCGCAGGCATCGCCGCATTGTGGGGACCGCTGCACGGCGGCGCCAACCAGGAAGTGATCGAGATGCTGGAGACCATCCGCAACGATGGTGGGGACATCCAGAAATGGGTGGACAAGGCCAAGGACAAGAACGACCCCTTCCGCCTCTTCGGATTCGGGCACCGCGTGTACAAGAACTTCGACCCGCGCGCCAAGATCATCAAGAAGAGCTGCGACGAGGTGCTGCGCAAGATGGGCGTGAACGACCCCGTACTGGAGATAGCCAAGCAACTGGAGGAGATCGCCCTCAAGGACGACTACTTCGTGAGCCGCAAGCTCTACCCGAACGTGGACTTCTACAGCGGCATCATCTACCGCGCCATCGGCATCCCCACGCGCATGTTCACGGTCATGTTCGCCCTGGGCCGCCTGCCCGGCTGGATAGCCCAGTGGAAGGAAATGGTGGAGAACAAGGAGCCCATCGGCCGCCCCCGCCAGATCTACACCGGTGCCCTCAAGCGCGATTACGTGGCGCTGGCGGAGCGGAAGTAGGATTCTTGCACAGGGTCCCCGAAGACGGGAGACCCTGCGGAAGTTGAGGTGGAAGAAGAACTCAACCACCTATATGCACTTGGCCCGGCGCGATGCAACACGCAGGGGTCGTCGAAGACGAGAGTCCCTGCGCAGCTTGAGAGGCCCCAAGCGGCTGTTTATGCGGGCCGTTCCTTTTTGCTGGTTCATGCGCGGAACTTTCACCAAATTCGGGGTGTCAATCCCCAACGCCCCAACCCAATGAGCACCGCCACCCAAACCGCACCCACCAAACACATCGGCGACCTCCACTTCGACCACATGGAGTGGTTGAACGCACTACGCTTCTACAAGGAGGACATCGGCATCCTTGAGCATCGTTTGGAGGACATCGTGCGCCGTAACACCAAGAACGAAGTGATGGCGGAACTGGAGCACTTCCAGAACCAGTTCATCCGCGAGCGGGAGGTGATCGATGAGCTCCGCCATGACATCAAGCAGCACGAGAACCTGCTGGAAAAGGAAAGCAAGGAACACCCCATCGCCATCGACCACCGCGCCTTCACGGACCACACCGACCTGCGCGATCGGATGGAGACCTATGAAAAGCTCTTCCGTGAATTAAAGGGCGACTACCACCGGGGCTGGCCGCCGCAAAGGCTCGCTGCACTGCCTTCGCCGGACCACAAGCAAACAACAGAGCCGGCTCCTGCCCGCTCTGCGCTTCCGGCTGTGCCCCCCCCCCCCCCCCCCCCCCGGCCCCAATGACACCATGAAGAAGATCATCGGCCTTGTGCTGTGGCTTGCTCGCCTTCCTGATCCCGTTCAAGTACGCCATCCTGGATACCGATGAGGTGATCCTGGAGGACGGCCGCGCGGACAATATCATGGGCCTGTTGAGCTTCGTTGCGATGATCGCCCTGTTCTTCATTGGCTACTGGCTCGTGGATTCCGCTGGCACCAAGGCGAGCGCCGGTTCGGGGTCCCACGGCCATTGAGCCCGGCCCCATGGCCCATGTGCTCCTCCCGACGGACCTGAGCGATAACGCGCTCAACGCCGCCACCTACGCGGTGCGGCTCTTCGGGGACGAGGGCCATACGTTCACCCTCCTGCATGTGCTCTCGCCTTCCATGTCCATGGAGGGTGTGGATGTTGCCACCGATCTGCAACTGGCGCGGATCGCCGCGGAAGGCCTGACGGCATTCTCCACCAAGTTGAGCAAGGCGCTTGCGGGGATGAAACCATCCCTCGCCACGGTCATCGAACACGGCGTCCTTTCCACCGTGGTGAAGCGTTTCCGCGATGACGCGAACGCCCCCGCCTTGGTGGTGATGGGCACACAAGGTGCGACCGGGATCGAGGAGGTGCTCATCGGCAGCAATACCGCGGATGTGATCAAGCACAGCGGCCTGCCGGTATTGGCAGTGCCCCATGAATGCACCTACACCAGCCCCCGGCGTATCCTGCTGGCCGAGGATGCGGGACCGATCGAGAAAAACACCTTGAAGCCACTGTTGGACATCGCCCGGTGGTCGCAGGGAGAGGTCACCATCGTGCGCGTATTGAACGAAGGCGCATCCGAGGACACGGACGCGAACGATTCACCGTACGACGTGCTGCTGGGTGCCATACCGCACACGCACCAATACCTGCATGGTGATGATGTGCAGGGGGCGATAAACGCCCTGGCCGACCAAGGTGATACGGACCTCATCGCGATCGTCCATCGCCAACGCGGCATCTTCGATGGCCTGTTCCATCGCAGCACCTCGGCCCGTATGGTCATGCACACGCACGTGCCGCTGCTGGTGCTGCACCAGCGCTCGCATTCCTAAACCTTCGGCTTCTTGGGCTCGTGGACGGTGAAGACCCGTGAGATGTTGAAGCCGTAGTGCACCTGGCGATCCGCCCAGCTATTGGTGGTCTCGGTGATGAAGGCACGCTCGAACATGCCGGTGCTGTTGGTGAAGTGCAACTGGAACACGTGGCCACCGGTCTCGATATCGAAACCGATGGAGAACGAATCCTTGAACCCGGCATTCTCGTCAATGGCGAGTTCCGCAGTTGTCGCTTCACGCAGTTGGTTGGGCAGCACGTAGAAGTACTCCGCGTTGAGGGCCACGCGCTTGCTCAACTTGATGCGGCCCGCGAAGCCGATGTTGTACACATCGTTCTTCTCCTCGGCATACTGCACCAGGTTGCGGTGCACCAGGCCAGGGGTCACCTGCAAGGTGAACTTCTCGGTGAACTTGCGACCGAGCACCAGTTGCACCGAGTAGCCAAGGCGATGGGTGAAGTAGTCCTGACGGTCCGTGCCGTACCACGGGACTTCCTGTGCCGTCATGGTGTTCACCGATGACGATGCGACCAAGGCAGCGGTGAGCGGCATGCCGCACCCGCTGTCGCACTGGCGCAGGAACTTGTACTTCGCGAAACCGTCCACGGTCTTCTGGTAACCACTCCGGCCGATGCCGACCATCAACCGGTCCGTGATACCATAGTCGAAACCGATCCGTACCTCCGATTGATCGAGGCCGAAGAAGTTCTCCACCCCGATGTCCAACGTACCGAAGCGGTGGTTGATGCGGAAGTCGAGCACGCCGTGCGCCGTGTTCTCCAGGCTATGCCCGTTGATGACCCGCGTGGTCTTGAAGGAAGCGTTGGTGAACACCGGACCGGTCTCCTCCTCCCCCAGCAATTGCAAGAGGTCGTCCTGTGCCAACGCAGGTAGCAGGCCGGTGGCACAACACGCGGCGAAAAGAAGGTTCCGGATCATGTGGTGAATATCGCGAGCGTTCTGCTTACATCTTCTGGTAGTCCATGCGTACGATCACCTGGATCTGCTCCGCGATGTTCTTGCGCACCACGCCGGGAATGGCAATGCCGTGGTCCTCGGGCTTCACGGTGAACTCGCTGCCAGCTTTCACCAAGCCGGCCGCATCCACGACCACGCTGCCCTTGCCCTTCATGGGGCGCGCCACACCGTGCATCGTCAGTTCACCCTCCACGATCACATCATAGGTGCCTGCTTTCTTCACCTGCTCGGCGGTGATGCCGGTCACCTTCCCCTTGAAGGTGGCCTTCGGGAAGGTGTTGCTCTCCATGTAGTTCTCGTTGAAGTGCTCCTGCATGAGCGCCTTCTCGAACTCGAACGCCTTGATGAGCACGGCGAACTCGACGGCCCCGGTCGTTACGTCCCACACGCTGCTCACCTTGCGGTTGTCGGCGTGGATGTTCTCGATGGGGGTTTCCGAATGGAAGGCGACGTGGCCCGTGCGTGTCATGTAACGTTCTTGCGCAACGGTGGCCAGGGGCAACAGGGCAAGCGAAAGGAGCAGGTTCTTGGAGGTGTTCATGGATGGGTTCTATTGTTCGGGTGTGCAGGCAAGGATCATTCCACTGAGCCGCAACGGTTCAGTATCACATCGATCAGGTAGCCGGTGCAAATGCCCTTGAGGGTCACATGGTCACCGGGCTTCCACGAGGCAGGCACATCGGCCTTGGCGAATTCACACACAATGCCGGCCATGGCGTCGTTGGTTTCCAGGATCACGTTCACCAGGCCGCCGCTCTCGGGCCCCACGGAACGAATGGTACCGGTGACACGGATGGCCTGTTCCTGTTGGCCAACATATTTCGCGTTGGCCGCCGTCTCATCCGCCACGAAGGCGGCGAGCAGGTCCGTGGCGGTGATGGAAGCGACTTCCGTCTTCTCAAGCGCCGTTTCCGGTTTGCGACCGTACTCGCTCATGGCAATGCTGGCACCAACAGCGGTAACCGTCAACGCGCTCACGATGATCAGCGTCTTCTTCGTCATGGCGTCAGTTGTTCTGTGCGCCTGCGGCCACCCACAGTTCCAGTTGCCGGATCTCGCAGGCGCGGAGCGTGCCACCCGGTGGCATCGGTATCGAACTCGCCTCGCGCCGTATGGACGGGAGCAGGCGACCGTTGCTCACCTGTTCGCTCAGCTCGCTGAAGACCGTGAAGTTGCCCGTACCGGTACCTCCCGCCACGTGACATCCAGGTGTGGCGCAATTGCTCTCGATGATCGCGGAGATCGCCGCGGAATAGGACGTGTTCACGGTATCGCAGAACGTGTTGGGGTACAGTTCCTCCTCGTTGTCATAATAGCAACCGGGTGAAGCTGAAAGCAGGAGCACGGCGATGATGGTGGCTACGGTAGCGTTGCGCATACGGCTCAGTTGTTCGGCGCTCCTTGATCGATCCATTCCAGGAACTGCGCGATGCGGCAATCACTGAGCATGGGACCGCTGGGCGGCATGGCGGTGAAGGTAGCTTGGTGTTGTATGGCACCCGCGAGCCGCCCGTCCGTGGCCACCAAGTTGAGGTTGCCCCATGTGCTGAAGTCGAGCCCGCCTTGTGGTGTTGCCCCGCTGTGGCAGCCCTGGCAACGCTGTTGCACCATCGGTCGGATGGTCCCTGCATAGGTCACGTTGAGCGTGTCGCACACCGCCGACTCGCAACTGTTGTTCTGCGCGCCCTGCTGGATCCATTGGGCGATGAGCGCGATCTGCTCAGCCGTAAGCGGGCTTTGGGGAGGGCGTGGCATGATCTTGTCCGGATCGTTGTCGTTGACCGCTTCCCATAAGTCGCCGTCCTGGACAATTCCGCTGCCCATGAGCGTCTCGTAGCTTGTTATCTGGATCTCATCGTTGTCATTCGCGGCCGTGTTATGGCACCCTGGGACAGCGCAATTGCTGATGAGGATGGGAAGCACCTGTTGCTGGAAGTAGATCGTGTTGGGGTCACAGGGCGTTGGCTCCTCCACCCACGGATCATCTCCACCACCGATCCCCGGATCCAGGGGCGCTTCCGGGGGCTCGTGCTTGCAGCCTTGCACGAGCAGGAGCAGCGCGAGCGAGGAGGTCACTGCGGTCAGGAACGACCTGTTCTTCATGGTGCGCATCGCGGTTGACCCGTTCAACTGTGCAGGGAAGCATCAGCGGTAATGCCCTGGATCGATCGCTGCCGCATCTCCAGCAAGCGCGTCACCAGTTCGATGGCGTTGAGGCGACCATGATAGCGCGCCCCGTTGTTGAGCCGCATGATGCTACCGAGCAACTCCTCGGAAGGCAAGGCCAGCAGCATGTCCAGGTCACGCGTTTCCAAGGCAGGTAGGGGGTCCATGGGCGATTTGTTGCACCGAAAGTGGGCGGGCAACAACATGGACGCACCAGCGAGGTCGCCGAAACGGGCAGCCGGAACGACGAACCGGTGATCCCGGCTACCGACCGGCGAGCCAGCGCTTGAATTCCGCTGACCGTTCGCTGCTCACCACGGCATCCTCACCGTAGGGAGGAACGAGGATCACCTTCACGCGGCTCTTGCTGTAGGCGGTGAGTTCCTTGATGCTTTGCATATGGACGATCAGCTGTCGGTTCAGTCGGATGAACTTCTCCGGATCGAGCTGTCGTTCCAATTTGTCCAGGCTTTCTTCCAGCGGCAGGTCGCGCCCCTCCTTGGTGCGCAGGAAGGTGTTCTTCATCAACGAATGGATGTAGGCGATCTCATCGGATTCCACCACCTTGAAACGCTCCCCATAGCGGATGAGGAAGCGCTTGATCGGAGCCGTGGCCCCCTCCTGCGCAGGCTCTTGCGCAATGGGTGCGTGGTCGCGCACCACGCCCGTGTTGCGCACACGCTCGATCGCGCCGGCAAGGTCCGCTGCGTTCACCGGCTTCAGCAGGTAATCGAGCGCATGCACCCGGAACGCCTTGAGCGCATGCTCATCATACGCCGTGGTGAACACGACCGGACAACCCACCTGCACCTTCGAGAAGATGGCGAAGCTGTCACCATCGGCCAGTTGCACATCGAAGAGCGCAAGGTCCGGTGCGGGGTTCTCCTGGAACCATTGCACCGCCCCCGCAACGCTGGGGATGTCGGCCACCACTTCGATATCGCCGCCAAGTGCGGCGAGCATCTTGCGCAACCGTTTGACGGCGGCGTCCTCATCCTCGATGATCACGATCTTCATGGTCCTACGTCGATAAGCGGGATACGAACAGTGAACGACACCTCCGAACGCTCGACCATAACGGGGCGTTCGGTGAGCGCGGCATAGCGCGCCACGATGCTGTGCAGGCCGAAGCCCGTGGACCTCGGTGGCGAGAGGCGCGGGCGGATCTCATTGGTGACGATGATGCACGACCCATCGCCACGCACGGTAACGCGAAAGACAGCGCCACCGTTGATCACGTTGTGCTTCAGTGCGTTCTCCACGAGCAACTGCAAAGTGAGCGGGACGATCCCGCGCTCCATGGTCTTTTCGTCCAATTGCAGGTCCAACGCGATGGCTGCGCCGAAGCGTCGTTGTTCCAGATCGAAGTAGTTCTCCAACAGCCGCACTTCCTCCTGCACGGTGATGCGTTCACGATCGCGCACCAGCAGGATGTTGCGGAAGAAGATGCTCAACTGGTCCACGTGGTCCACGGCCACCTTGGGATCGGTTTCGATCAATTCCACCAACGCGGTGAAACTATTGAACAGGAAATGCGGGTCGACCTTGCTGCGCAAGGCATCCAGTTGGAAGCGCACCTTCTCCTGCTCCATGCGCTCCCGATAGCGCAACCGCCGCTCTCTGGAGCGTACGAAGAGGAACACGATGGCGGTCACCGCCAGTGCCCCTCCGAGGAAAGCCCAAGGCGTGCGCCACCACGGTGGTGAGATGGTGAAGTGGATCTCCTTCCAGGGTGCATCACCCGGATCATCGCCCGCGAAGGCGCGGATCCTGAAGGTGTAAGAACCGGCGCGCAGCCCGGCGAAGGTGAGTTCGCGATCGCGCGTGCCCACGGCCTTCTCCCCCTGGCCCACGAGCCGGTACTCGAACCGCACCGCACTGGGATCCACGTAGTGCAGCCCAGTGAAGCGCACGGTGAACGTGTTGCGATCGTACGCGACGTCGATCGCGCTATCCGGTTCCACGGCCTCGGTGCCCATGAGCACACTCAGGAACGAGACGGGGATGTGGCGATCGAAATGCCCCTCCGTGGGGCGAAGGCGCACCAAGCCCTTGCTGCAACCCAACCACAACGCACCCGATCGATCCGTGGTGGCCACGTTCAGTTCCGCAGTGATCCCTTCCAGACCTAACGCGGCAGTGACGTCGCTCAGCTCCCCGGTGGCCGGGTGCAGGGCGGTGACACCCGTACTACCGAACACGATGAGGCGGTCCTGATAGGCACAAAGCGCGAACACATCACCATCGAACGGTGGCCGACCCGCTCCGATGGGCTCGGCCAGTTGTGGTACCACGCGGCAGAACCCCGTGCCGGGTCCGGCGGTCCACAACGCCCCTTGTGCATCGGCTGTGAGCATGTAGCAACTGCGGCCCTCCAGCGCGGCGGTGGTCACGCCCGCGCGGTCCACACGAACCACGCCATGGCCATCGGTGGCCACGTACGCCACGTTGTCCAACTCGGCCACATCGAATGTGAAGCCTGCTTCGAGCGCCACCGGATGGAACCGGTTCCCATCGAACCGGGAAAGCCCCTCGAGCGTGGCGAACCACATGCCCTTGGCACCCCGTCGAGCAGCGAGCACGTTGTTATTGGACAGGCCGTCGCGCGTGGTGTACCGGAACACAGGCCCGTTGTCCAACATGGCAATGACACCCCCGCCGAGGGTGGCTGCCCACACCGTTCCATCCTTGTCCGCTGCAAGCGAAACGATGGGATTGCGTCGGTCGAGCGGTAACGGTACCCGTGTAACGGTGCGCTCCTCACTGAACCAAGCCACATGTTGGAAAAGACCATCGGGGGTTGCGAACCAGATACGATCCCGATAGTCGGCGCACAGAGCCGTGATGTGCTTCAGGTCGAGGCCCTCGTGCTCGGGCACGATGAGGATCGCTGGATCGGCGCGATGCAGCAGTTCCGTTCCATCACACCACCAAATGGCCCCATCGCGGTCCAACAACAGGTCGCGCACCGGTTTTGCGGCCGCCTCCTGCGATCGATAGGTACCCTGCTTCAGATCACGGTCGATGGCGATGGGACCCACTGCTTCGGTACCCGCCCACACCATGCCACCAACCACACGCACACTGTGCACCGGGCCGAAATGCCACTCCGTGTTCAGCAGCACCACGGAAGCCGTATCGTGATCATGCCTCCACTGGAACACGCCATTGCGGTCGGTACCCGCCCACACGCTGCCATCGTCCGCCACATCAACGCTCAACGTGAGGTTGTCCGGTGCACCTTGTGCATCACCCAGGATCCGTTCCACACGATCGCCCTTGCAAATGGCGAGACCCTGGTCGGTGGCGACCACCACACGTCCATCGGGGAGCAGCGCCAGGTCGTTGACATGATCATCAGGCAATCCACCGGCAGCGTTCATGTAACTGATCTTCCCACCGCCAACACGAGCGAGGCCTTTGCCGTAGGTGGCGATCCAGATGGTACCGCCCGCATCGCTCACCATCGAACGCACAAGACCATCGCCAAGGGCCGGGATGTGCATCAACGTGTCGCAGCGACCACGATCGCAGCGCAAGAGGATGCCGCTCGTTGTCATCGCGATCACTCCGCGCGTGGCAGCAGCTAGCGCTACGATCCGGTCCTGCTCGGTGGGAAGGATCACTTCCACCCGTTCTCCATCCGTACGCAGAAGACCGGCATCGCTCGCCACGCACATCAGTCCGTGTTCGTCCTGCACCACCCGATCGATGGCCGGGCGGCGCTGGCCATAGCGCACCTCGAGGGAACGCACCAACGGGAACTGGGCCAGACACGCGAGCGACACCGCGCCGAAAAAGAGCGAGGCGATGAAGCGCATCAACGTGCAGGGCCGGTTACGAAATGCAGGTCCACCTCCAACCGTACCGTGGCCGCGATCTTCTGCTGAACAACGCGTGGTATGCGTATGCCATGGTCTTCGAGCACCACCTCGAAGGAGGATGTGACTTCCACGCCCAACGGATGCACCACAACACGGCAGGGAATGATGCGCTCCTTTGCCTCCCCTCGAATGCTGAGCATGCCCTTGGCGCGGACGTCATACGAACCGAGCTTGGTAAGGTCCACCGTTTCGATGATGCGTCCTTGGAACGTGGCGTTCGGCCAGGTGCGGGAAACGAGGTAGTTCTCGTTGAAGTGCTCCCGCTGCAAGGGGGAGGTGAACCCTTCAAGGGTTGCGATGGGGATCTGCACGGCGAACGTGCGCGCCGCAGCATCCAACAGGCCAACAGTCTTCACGGTGGCCGCCTCAATGGTCTCCAGCGGCGCTTCGCTGATGAAAGAGACCGTTGATCTTTCAACACGCATGTGCGCGGGTTGCGCAACCGCGCTACCGAGAACGAAGAGCGCCAGGAACAAGACCTGCTTCCGCATGCGAACGGCCGTTCAGCCGTGTCGAAAGTACCCCTCCTAGCGCAACACGATGAACGTGCGCATCTCCACACGGCCGCTCGATCGCAATACGGCCCGGTAGGTCCCTGCCGGTAAACGGTCCAGTTCGACCGACTGTCCGGAGGTGATGGTCCGCGCTGGCAGGACTTCGCGTCCACTCACATCCACAACGCTGATGGTCGATCCGCTGGGCTGGCCGCTTATCACCAATCGATCCGTGGCCGGCAAGGGTGAACACTCCACGTGGAAGAGGTCCGCTCATCCACTCCGGTCGGGATGGAACACGTGTTCGTGCATACCGCCCGCGAGGTCAATGCCATGCTGTCCAGCACGTCCGCGAAGGCCTGCTGGTCGCCCTTCAGGAAGTGGTCCAACCAAAGGCCGGCGAAGTCGTTCACCACATCATGCTGTTGCGGGCGCGTGATCGTGGGTGAGGGCGAACAGGTGAATTCGCCAAAAGCGCAGTTGAAGTTGTTCTCGGCGAAGAAGCAATGCCCCCCACCGCTGATGTTCACGAAAGCACGGCAAGGCACCGTGAGAGCGGCGTAGATCGGGCCTGCGTGATCGGCGATGGGTGTCACGCAATCGTTGCTACCGGCGAAGATCAAGGTGGGGACAAGAACTTCGGCTGCAGCGGCGATCGCGCTCGGGTTGGTCTCGGCTGGGGCAAGATCCACCACGGCTTGTATCGAAGTGTTACCTGCAGCACCCAACAAGCTGGCACCACCACCCATGCTGTGGCCCATGAGCGCAGTGCTCGGAAGTACGTGCGAGAAGAAAGGGGAAGCCGCTTCGGTATTGGCGGCTTGCAACGCTTGGGCGAGGAAGGCGATGTCCTCCCCGAAGGTCCCATGGTTCGGCGCGAATCCGCCCTCGGTGGTAGGCAGTGCCACGATGTAGCCTTTCGGCACGAAGTGGTTCCAAAGGTTGGCATAGGCATCGGTGCTCATCACGAAGCCATGGCCGATCACCAGCACGGGGAACGCGCCACCGACCACCTCCGCATTGTTGCCCGCCGTTACCGCCGGGTAATAGAGGTTCGTGGGGACGTCGCGATCGCGTAAGGCGTCGTAGAAGGTGATGTTCCGACTACCAATGAGATAGGGCTGGGCCTGAACGCCAAAGGCGAAAACAAGCGGAAGCAAGAGTGTGAACGTGCGCATGATGCAACCTACGAACAATCGAACGATCCGAATGTTTGCAGGTGCACCACGACGCTCCCAGCGAGCCTCTGCGGAGAGCCTCCGAGTACCTTCGCCACCGTGAGAACCAAGGAGGTCGCCTACTTGCTGAAACTGGAAATAGCACTGGACCTCCGCCAGCGAGCCGCGTGGGGTGGCATGCTGCTGTACGTGGTGAGCGCTGTGTACGTCTGCTTCCTCGCGGTGAAGGGTGGTTTGGGGACCGCCACCTGGAACGCGCTCTATTGGATCATCCTCTTGTTCGCGGCGTTCAACGCCTTGGCCCGGTCTTTCCAGCGGGAGGATGGCGGCCGGCAATTGTACCTCTACACACTGGTGCATCCTCGGAGCGTGGTGCTGGCCCGTTCGCTCTACAATGCCATCACCATGGTGGTGCTGAGCCTGTTGAGCCTGCTCTTCTACGTTCTTTTCCTCGGCAACGACGCGCTCAGTGAAGCGGACCTCGCGCAGTTCCTGCTTGCGGTCGTGCTTGGTGCCATCGGCTTCGCGGCGGTGCTCACGCTGGTTGCAGCCATCGCGGCACGCGCGGGCAATGGCCTTGGTTTGATGGCGATCCTCGGCTTCCCGATCGTGTTGCCCATGTTGCTCGCGGTGATGCGGGCAAGCAAGCTCGCGCTCGACGGTGTTGCGTTCAGTGTGAACAGCACTTACTTCGGCGGACTGGTACTGCTGGATGTGATCACCGTGACATTGGCCTGGTTGCTCTTCCCCTACCTTTGGCGCGACTGATGAAACAGGGCTGGTGGAAGTTGTTGGCGGTGGTGCTTTTGCTCGCTGCATCCATCGCCGCCCTAAGGGTGCCGCTGGCCCCGGACCTCGTTCATGTATCACCGGATCGTATCGCCCCAGGACCGGTCGAACTCACGATCACAGGGTACAATACACACTTCACGGATGGCTCCGCAGTTTACTTGGAGAACACCGACCAGCGGGTATGCCCGGTGGAGGTCGTCGTGAAGGATGAAACGCATATCACTGCCCGCTTCGATGTTCCGATGGGCTTGAAGGACAACCTTACCGACCTCGGAGTTGGCAAACTCCGATACGATGGAGCACTCTTCACAGAGGGCTTGGGAGAAGGTGTGGAAAGCGGAGCATGTGGGCCCGGTGTGCAGAAATTGGATCTGAGCGGACTCGCCTTCGTCTTCCCGAATCGGAGCATCCTGTACGAGAGCATCCGCAACCTGCACTTCCATGTCCCCATGTGGTTCGCCATGATCGCGCTCATGGGGATCTCGCTCGTGTTCAGCATCAGGACCCTCGCGTCCAATTCGCTCGACCATGATCGTGCGGCGTTGAGCGCGATGATGATAGGATTGCTTTTCTGCGCGCTCGGCCTCGTTACCGGTGCACTGTGGGCGCGTGCAACGTGGGGCGCCTTCTGGACGAACGACGTGAAGCTCAACGGTGCCGCGGTGACGGCCCTTATATACCTCGCCTACCTCGTGTTGCGCGGATCCATCCCCGATGCGCACAAGCGCGCGCGTCTCGCTGCGATCTACAACATCTTCGCCTTCGTGCTCCTGGTGCTCTTCCTTTTCGTGTTGCCACGGCTGAACGCCATTGATAGTCTGCACCCCGGCAATGGTGGGAACAGCGGATTCGGGGACCTGGACATGGACAACAGGCTGCGCACGGTCTTCTATCCGGCGGTGCTCGGCTGGATCCTGTTGGGCATTTGGATGTTCACGTTGCGCAACCGCGCCGCACGGATCACTGAACAATTGGAACGATGAGAACACTGCTGCTCCTCTCCTTCTCCGTCCTCGGCCTTGCCGCTCATGCGCAGGAAGCTGCTCCGAGCTGGCTGGAGGCAACGCTGTACGGTAATGGCAAGATCAATGTTGTGCTGATCGTTGTAGGAGTGATCATCGCGGGCATCGGTATTTGGATGTTCCGAATGGACAGGAAGATCACGCGCATGGAACAGCGCATGAAGAAGTAGTAAGGACCATGAAACGTTCACACATCATCGCCATCGTCATCATCGCCGTCGCCATCGGCGCTCTGATCGGTTCGTTGGCGGACAGCAGTACCTACGCCGATCTGGAGGAAGCCACCGCGAACCCGGGCAAGGAATACCACGTGGTGGGCACCTTGGATCGCAGCCAAGCCATCGTGTACGAACCAAGTCTCGACGCGAGCCTCACCTCCTTCACGATGAAAGACCTGGAGGGCCGCACCTGCAAAGTGCATTTGGCCAAGGCGAAACCGCAGGACTTCGAACGAAGTGAGCGTCTGGTTCTCATCGGCAAGGCGAACACGAGCGGTGAGTTCGAAGCGCGTGAAATGCTCATGAAGTGCCCCAGCAAGTACAACGAGGAGCACAAGATCGAAGGATAGGGGAGGCCGAAGGAGGAAGAGGAAGTGCTAACCGCAAGGGTTGTTGGACCGTGAAGGACACCATCGAATACATCGGCGAACACACCTGGGCTGGCACCTTGGGGCATGCGCTCGTGGTGGTATCGCTGATCGGTGCAGTGCTCGCCACACTGGGCTATTTCCTTGGCGCGATGCGCAAACAGAACGAGTGGAGCGCGCTCGGTCGCATCGGCTTCCGCATGCACAGCCTGGCGGTGCTCGGCATCGTGGTCACGCTCTTCACCATGCTGTTCAACCACTGGTTCGAGTTCGACTACGTGTGGAAGCACAGCAATTTGCAGATGCCGCTGAAGTACATCGCGAGCTGCTTCTGGGAAGGACAGGAGGGCTCTTTCCTGCTGTGGACCTTCTGGCACGTGGTGCTGGGGAACATCCTCATTGCACGCGCGAAGGATTGGGAACCGCATGTGATGGCGGTGATCGGACTGGTGCAGGTATTCCTCGCCTTCATGTTGCTGGGCGTCTACGTTGGCGACGTCAGGCTCGGCAGTTCGCCCTTCCTGCTGATCCGCGAGTTGCCCGAGAACCTCGGCCTGCCTTGGACCGGACTGACGGACTACCTCACCCGCATTCCGCAATTCGCGGATGGTCGCGGTTTGAACCCGCTTTTGCAGAACTACTGGATGGTGATACATCCACCCACCTTGTTCCTCGGGTTCTCCGCCACACTCGTTCCCTTCGCCTATGCCATTGCCGGGCTCTGGCGCAACCAGCGCAAGGAATGGATGACCCCTGCCCTACCCTGGACCTTCTTCGGGGTGATGGTGCTCGGTACCGGCATCCTCATGGGTGGTGCCTGGGCCTACGAAGCGTTGAGCTTCGGCGGATTCTGGGCATGGGACCCGGTGGAGAACGCATCGCTGGTACCGTGGATCACGCTCGTCGCGGCTGGCCACCTCATGCTCGTGAACAAGCGCAAGGAGACCTCCTTGTATGCGGCCTTCCTGCTCACGCTCCTCACGTTCATCCTCATCCTTTACTCCACCTTCCTCACGCGCAGCGGGGTGCTCGGCGATACCAGCGTACACAGCTTCACCGGCGACGGCATGTTGCCGGCGCTCGTGCGCTTCCTGCTCATCTTCATCGGGATCAGCGCGGCGATGCTGCATCCCGAGAAGTCGCAACGTTGGTTCTATGTGCTGATCTCCGTCGCACTGATGATCATCGGCATCGGGTTGGAGAAGGAAGTGCCCGCGATCCTGCTCTTCGGTGCCGTCACGCTGGTGCACCTCGTTCAGTCCTATCGCAAAGGCTTCATGAGCAGTTCACCCGAAGAGTCGCTGTGGTCCCGCGAGTTCTGGATGTTCATCGGCTCATTGGTACTGCTCCTCAGCGCGGTGCAGATCACGTTCAGCACGAGCGTACCGGTGCTCAACATCCTGCTCGAACCCTTCGGACAGGTCTTCGCGTGGATCGGCGAAAAGACGGGCAGCAGCTTCTTCACGGACCTCGCCGATGCCAAGTTCGCCCCACCGGGCGAGGCGAAAGCGCATTACAACAAATGGCAGGTTCCCTTCGCGTTCGTCATCTCGGTGCTTGTCGCGTTCACGCAGTACCTGCGTTGGAAGGACAGCGACATGAAGAAGTTCCGCCGACAGCTTGCCATCTCCTTCGCGCTCGCGGTGCTGATCACCACCATCGTCGCACTGTTCCTGGACTACCAGTGGCGCGAGTTCACCCTGGTGGCCCTGTTGTTCGCAACGGTCTTCGCCGCACTCGCCAACCTCAGCTACGTGCCTGTGGTGCTCAAGGGTAGCTTGAAGAACGCCGGACCTAGCGTGGCGCATACCGGCTTCGCCCTGGTGCTGCTCGGCGCGCTCATCAGTACCAGCAGGAGCGATGAAGTGAGCCGCAACGCGCGCAACATGGACCTGCGGTTCCTGAGCGAAGAGTTCAACAACAGCACGGACGTTCTCCTCTATCGCGGCGACACCGTTCGCATGGGCGACCACTACGTTCACTACCGCGAGAAGCGGCAGGACGGCGTGAACCTGTACTACGAAATGGACTACTTCACCGTGGTTCCGAAGAACTACCATTCGGGCGACACGGTGCGCATTGGCGGCACACTCTTCAGCGCACGCAACGATCACCAAGCCGGAGCTGAATTCCTGGTACAACAACCCGAACATTGGGTGGCATTGGAACAATACAGCAAGCGCGACCTATGGCGTGCGCGTGAATGGAGCCCAACGCAACCGGGTGAACGTGTTTTCGGGCTGGAGCCCTTCGTGCAGATCAACCCCCGTTTCGGGAACGTGGCCGAACCCAGCACCAAACATTGGCCCACGCGCGACCTGTACACGCACGTGCGTTACGCCGATCTCGCGCTCGATCCGGATACGCTGAGCACCGGCACCATCCTGCCCGATGATGCTTGGATGCCCGATCGGCTCTACGAGAAGCAGGTGGGCGATACCATCGTAACACCTACGAGCGTGGTCATCGTTGACAGTGTGTACACCGTGCGGGACAGTGCGACCAAGGCGATGCTCGGCGAACAATACACCGTGTACGCCGCGATGTTGCGCATCCGCGACCTCTACAACCCGGAGCGCTGGTTCGAAGCGAAGCCGCTGGTGATCTATGCGAACGGCCAGCCTGTTGCCGGCCGTGCTGCGGAAGTGGAAGCCCTGCGGATCAAGTACAGCCTTGCCACCGTGGACGGGGAAAAGCTGGGGCTCAACGTGGCCGAAGCGGAGTTCGTGGTGATGCAAGCGATCATGTTCCCCGGCATCAACATCCTTTGGATCGGTTGCGTGCTGCTTGCGCTTGGCAGCGGCATGGCGGTGTGGCAACGCGTGAAAGAGGGGAAACGAACGAGCCCTAAGAATGCCTAGTGTCATCCTGATCGGGACCGGCCGCATGGCCTACCACCTCGGCCACGCCATGATCGAAGCCGACGTTCCCGTGGTTGGCGTGTCCGGTCGCAATGCCGAAAAACTCGCGGACCTTTCTCGCTATCTCGACCGTCCCGCTTTGCGCTGGGGTGCTCCGCTTCCAGAAGCGGATATCATCCTTATCGCTACGAGCGATGATTCCATCGCCGAGGTGGCGGCTGCGCTTGCCGCATCGAAGAGCGTGATGGCGCACACGGCCGGTGCGGTAGGCCTGGACGTGCTCGCCCCGCATGAGCAACGAGGCGTGCTTTGGCCGGTCCAGACATTGAGCCATGGCGCGCCCATCGACCTGAAGGATGTTCCACTCGTGGTGGACGGGAACACGGCCGAAGCGCGCGAAGCCATGCTGAAGCTCGCACGAGCGATCAGTGGCAGCGTGTTCGAGTTGACGCATGAACAGCGTGAAGTGATGCACCTTGCCGCTGTCCTCACGAGCAACTTCCCGGTGTTCCTGGTGCGCGAAGCGCAGCGCTTGTTGAAACAACAGAAACTGCCGCCCAACCTGCTGATGCCGCTTTGGCGCACCACCGCGAACAAGGTGAGCACGATCGGACCCGATCAAGCGCTCACCGGTCCGGCCCGCCGAGGCGACACATCTTCCGTGCAACGGCACATCCATCTCTTGGAGTCGGATCCCGACCTTCGCCGCGCTTACGCCCTGCTGAGCACCATGGTGCTGAAGGCGTACGGCCACGACACGGATGGCATCGACGTATAAGGAGCTCCTCGCGGACATCGACACCTTCGTGTTCGATGTGGACGGCGTGTTCACGGACAATCGGGTGCAACTGTATCCCGGTCTCGACCCCGTGCGCACCTTCCACAGTCGTGATGCGTTCGCCGTGCAGCATGCGGTGAAGGAAGGCCTGCGGATCATCATCACCACTGGCGGAAGGAGCGATGGCGTGCGCGAGAGCTTCGGACGCATGCGTGTGTCCGACTACTTCGACAATGTGCATGACAAGAGCGCGAAGCTCGATGAGCTCATCGCTGCCGGCCTGGATCCCAAGCGCACAGCGTACATGGGCGATGACCTTCCCGATCTGCGTGTGATGCAACGCGTGGCACTACCCTGCTGTCCCGCCGATGCCGCGCCGGAGATCAAGGCGATCAGTCGTCTCATCAGCGCAAGGCCCGGCGGTCACGGATGCGTGCGCGATCTGCTCGAACAGGCAATGAAGGTGCAGGGCAAGTGGCTCACGGAAGGCGCACATACCTGGTAAGCATGCTCGACTTCCTCCGACTTACGCGCCCGCTGAACTTGTTGATCATGGCGATCACGATGGTGCTCATCCGGTACGGGCTCATCGTCGGGCATCTGGAACGCGGATTGAAGCAACTGCTCCATGAAACGGGCACCTCCGCAACGCGCGACGAGTTGATCATCGATCCAGGTTTCGGGCCACAGCTGCCGCTCCACCTATTCATCCTGCTCTTACTGAGCACCGTGCTCATCGCGGCCGGTGGCAATGTGATCAACGACTACTTCGATACCCGCATCGACCGCATCAACAAACCCGGCCAAGTGATCGTGGGAAGAACGGTGAAGCGGCGTGTAGCGATGATGGGCCATCTGGTCCTGAGCGGTTCCGGTTTCCTCTGCGGGGCAGTGGTCGCATGGCGAACGGGTGCGTGGCATCTACTGGTGGTGCCGGCCTTCGCCATCGCCGCTCTGTGGACCTACAGCACCACCTTCAAGCGCCAGCTGATCATCGGCAACACTACCGTGGCACTGCTTACCGCGCTCGTTCCGCTCACAGTGGGTTTGTATGAGATCCCTGCCCTGCAAGCGAATTTCGCAGCGCACGCCATCGTGGCCCTGCCCGGCGGTGGCCAATACCAGATGGACGCCTACTTCCCGGAGCTGTGGTATTGGATCCTCGGCTTCGCGGCGTTCGCATTCCTCAGCTCGCTCGTGCGCGAATTGCAGAAGGACATGGCCGATATCAAAGGCGATGAAGCCAATGGATGCCGTACGGTCCCGATCGTTTGGGGCATGCGTTGGGCCCGTGCGCTAACGCTCACATACATCGGTGCGCTCATCCTCGTATTGCTCGCCCTGCACATGGCCATTCCATCGTTGCGCGGCGATCTCCCGTTCTGGTACATCCAGTTGGGGATCATCGTGCCGCTGTTGCTATCGGCCGGCTTCACGTACAATGCAGTGTAACGTGAGGAACACATGCAAGCCGGCAACCTCATGAAGGTGGCCATGGTCATGGGTGTCGGTTTTGCTGCGATCATCCGTTTTCTGCCGTGAGCGCACCACCCTTGTTCCCTTGGCGGTTGATCCTTGCATCCGCATCACCCCGCAGAAGACAACTGCTGCAAGGCTTGGACCTGCCCGTGGAGATCACCAGTGTGGACGTGGATGAAACACCACCTGCGCATGTGCCCAACGACCAACTGGCCGAACACCTCGCGGTGAAGAAGGCCGACGCGTGGAGCGGGACCCTGGCACCGGACCAAGTCCTGATCACTGCGGATACCACGGTACTGATCGATGAGGTGGTCCTGAACAAACCGGTGGATGTTGCCGATGCGCGGCGCATGCTCGCGTTGCTCAGTTGCCGCGCCCACCGCGTGGTGACCGGTGTATGCCTACGCACCGTTCATGGACCCACCAGCTTCGCCGATATCGCCATCGTGCACTTCCGTGCACTTGATGCGGCGGAGATCGCCTACTACGTGGAGCAGCACCACCCGCTCGACAAAGCCGGTGCCTATGGCGTGCAGGACTGGATCGGCTACACGGCGGTGGAACGCATCGAAGGAAGTTTCTACACCGTGATGGGCCTGCCCATGCACCGCGTGTACACCGCCTTGCGCGCACTTCCGATACCCTCTTGAGCGAACGCGAGAAAACGATCACGCGGATCGCACGCACAAGATGTAGCTTCAAGCCGCCAACCACCCTACGACCACATGCTTCGCTCCTCCCACCTCCGTTCCTCGTTCATCGCTCTCTCGTTCACCCTTGGCCTCGCGCTCCATGGGCAGGAGGGCACCACCAAGGAAGGCTTCGCCCTTGCTTGGAACAAGACCATCACTGCGGTCCCCGATTCGCTCAGCAACGGTGCGCATCGTTTTCCGGCATGGACGATAACCGTGTTCGAGGCTGATGCGGGCACGGCACTCGATATCTGGAAGGCTGATATGAAAGCGATCGGCGCGACGGTAACAGGAAGCAAACCGATGAAGGCCCTTGGTGTCCGTATCCCCGAGGTACCTGAAGGCACAACGATGCTCGCTATGAGCACCACCGATAAGAAAGCGAAGCTGGCCAAGCTCACCCTCGCCTTCGGCGCGAACGATTCGACCCCGATAGCCGGAAGCGCGGCTCAAGAAGCCCATGTGCGCTCGCTGGCGGTGAAGTACAACCGCACGGTGGTACAGGCACAGATCGCCACCTACGAGAAGATGTTGGGCAAGGCCTCGTCAAAGCTCTCCGGTGCGCAGGAGGATGTTGCCAAGAACCGCAAGAACATCACCAAGGCCAATAGCAAACTGGAGAAGTTGAAATCGAAGCGCAGCAAGACCCAGACCGACATGGCGCGGCAACAAGGGGATATCGCCGGCCTCGAAAAGAAATTCGCGCTCACCAACGACCCGAACGATCTGGAGAAGCTCACCAAGTCGCGCGGCAAACTGGTCAAGATCGAGACCACCATCGCCAAACTGATGTCCCAGGAAGCCGACGTGCAGGGCGACCTGGCCAAATACCAAGGCCAGTTGGAAGAGAACAGCAGCGAGGCGCAGGATCGCACAGGCACGCAAGCCGACGTGCAGCGCACCGTGGACGCATTGAAAAGGAAGATGGACTCGATCCGCTAGTGCGGATCCCGCGGATCAGCGGACCAACGTGAGATGGCCCCTGCGCTCCTGGATACGTCCAGTGGAATCGCGCAAGCGCAGGCGCCATTGGTAAACGCCGATGGGCTGTTCGCCGCCCTGCGCAGTGCCATCCCAGAACTGGCCCTTGTCCTCGCTGTGGAACACAATACCGCCCCAACGATCGAAAACATCCAGTTCGAACTCGCGCGGTGAACCGACCGTGATCACAACGCCCCACACATCGTTGAAGCCATCATCGTTCGGGGTGAAGGCGTTCGGTACATAGGCCGCGAATTCATCCTCGATGCACACGACAAAGGAGGTGCTGTCCGAACAAGTGAGCGTGTTCGACACGACCAACTGCACCTCATAGCAGCCAACTTCCTCGTAGGTGAACACCGGTGATCGCTCCGTGGACGTACTGTCCAACGGATCTCCAAAGGACCATGACCAGGTCTCGGCACCACTGGAAGCATCCACGAATTGGATGTTCGCATCCTCGATGGTGGCGACAGCCGGGTACGCCGTGAAACCGGCGTTCGGTGTCGGGAGCACCTCCACCGCTTGGGGCATCGTCCAGGAACCGCTGCACCCGCCGTTTCCGGTGATCGTCAGCACCACATCGTACACCCCTGCCTGCACATAACAATGCGTTATCTCCGGACCGACCGAACCGATGGTTCCATCCCCGAAGTCCCACGCGTAGGAGCCATTGCCAGCGTCCGCCGTGGTGAACAGGACGCAATGCGGGGAACAACCAAGACTGTCATCACGAACGAACTGAGGAGGTGCCACGCTCCCTACCTCCACGCTGATCGACTGCGCTATTGCAGTGCAACCATTGGCATCGGTCGCGTTCACGGTGTAGGCCGTCGCGGCCAACGGCGTTACTGCAGGTCCTTCCGGGTTCCAAGTGAAGTCGTACGGTGCTGTTCCACCTGAAGCAGTGGCGGTCAAGGTCACGCTCTCTCCGAGGCAGATCGCGGTATCCGGTTGAGCGGTGATCACCAACGCATCCGGTTCCGTGATCGTTACCTGCGCGCTGGCAATGCAGTTCGATGCATCCGTCACGGTACAGGTGTAGTTGCCGGCCGGAAGTCCGGCGGCCGTTGGACCTGTCCCTCCTTGGGGGGACCAAGCATAGCCGTATGCCGGTGTTCCTCCGTTCACGGAAACCGTGGCCGTGCCATCGCTCGAACCATTGCACGTCGCGTTGGCCGCCGCGACCGAAACGGTCGGGGCGTTGGGTGGCGAGGCCAGCGTTACGCTCCCATCCGCTGGGCAACTGCCTCCATCGGAGACCGTGACCGTGTAGGTGCCAGCGCCAAGGCCGGTAATGGCTCCCGTGGATGCGCCGCCCGGTGACCACGCATAGGTCAGCGGGCCGCTGGCACCACTCACGAACACCGACGCGGAGCCATCATTGCCGGCGCACGTTGGATCGGTGCTCGCCATCTGCAGATCCAGGATGTTCACCGTGGATACGACCTCTTGTGGTGGTCGGCACGAGTAGGTGAGCGAAAGCGTGATGTCGTAGGTACCGGGTGCGGAGAAAACATGGTCCACGGTCGGAAGCGTGCTCGTGTTGGCCGAACCCGAAGCGGGGTCATCGAAATTCCAGGACCAGGATGTCGCGCAACTGACGATGTCATGCACGCTCACCTCATCGCCGAAGCACTCGTAGGAGAACGATGCTGATTCCGGCGGGGCTTCCCCGATGAACACATCATCGATGGCGACACCATCGTAGTTGTTGCAGGTGGACCCCGCTCCAAAAATGAAGCGGAACTTCACACTGGGTTCCCCGGCCAGATCGACAAGGCAATGGGATGCGGTGACCCAGCCACCACTACCTGCACCACCGGCGCAGGAGCCCGATGTGGGTCCTATGCGCCCGGACCACCCTTCGCGCGGTTGCGCAAGGTTCAGGTTCAGGATATCGAAGGCATTGAACCAATTCGCGTTCACGCATTCGGGCGGGTCGTTGTAGCTGCCCACGTTGTTCCACGAATTCCCCTGGTCCAACGAATACTGGAAGCCAGCACCATCGTAGGTGCGCTCACACTCCCAAAAGATCTTGAACGAAACCATGGGGAACTGCACCGCGGTGAAGTCGAAACAAGGCCCCTCCAACCAACTCTGCTCGCTGAGGTTGTAGAAAGCACCGGTCAATCCGCCAACGTTCCAACTGCGCAGCCCACCACCAGCACTGTTGATCACCGCATGTGCCGGTGTGCCCCATGCCCAATCATCGCCGACACCGCCGCTGGTCCATGCGGCTGATGCTTCGAAATCCTCTTGATAGGGGAACGTGTTGATGGTAACACCACATTGCGAGAAACCACCCACGTGCAGCAGCGCACCGATGAAAAAGCTCAAGTATCGACAGGGAAAGGACATGCGCGCTACAGGACCGACGGTCGGCAGGGTACAAAGGTGGCCCGATCCCTGCCCTGCTCTACCGTATCAGCGTGATCGCGCCGCTCAGGTCGTAGCTCAAGCCGTCGGCACCGGTGGCATTGAGCACATAGAAGTAGGTGCCATCGGGAGCAGGTTCGCCGCTGAACGTGCGAGCATCCCAAGCATCCTTGGCCGTCCGGAGTTCGCCCACCTTCTCGCCCCAGCGGTTGTAGATGAGCATGGAGAGCGTGGTGAGGTTCTCCGAGAGCACCATCAACTGGTCGTTCACGCGGTCGCCGTTCGGGCTGAAGACGTTGGGGACGGTGATCGAGCTGGCACCCAACAGTTCCGCTGCAACCACGATCGTTGCCTCCGCCGCAGCGGTGCAACCCTGTGCAGTGATCGTTAGCACCACCGTGTACACGCCCGCCTCGTTGAAGGTGTGGGTGGGTGAAGTGAGCAAGCTGCTTCCATCACCATCGAAGTCCCACGAGTTTACATCCGCCGGGTCGCTCGTATTGGTGAAGACAACGGTGAGCGGCGCCGTGCCCGTGGTCACGCTCGGTGTGAAGGAGGCGCTCAGGTCGATGGCATCCACCTCGATCGACGTGTTGTCCTGTCCACAACCGTTCGTTCCCGTGACGCTGTATGTTCCCGTCGCAGAAGCGGTGATGGATGCACCGGTTTGCTGATTGCTCCAGAGATAGGTGCTCGCCCCGCTCGCTGTCAACGTCACGCTCTCGCCGGGGCAAAGGGTGGTCGATCCGTCCGGTGTTATCGAGACAGCAGGTAAGGAACCGGCAGTGATGATGATCTGCGCATTGCCCTGGCCACAACCGTTGGTACCGGTCACCCCATACGTGCCCGGCTGCGTGACCGTGATGGAAGTGCTGGTCTGCTGATCATCCCACAAGTAACTATCGGCACCGCTGGCCGTGAGTACCACACTCTCTCCTGGACAAAGGGTCGTCGGCCCGTTCGGTGTGATCGCCACCGCGGGACCAGATGCCGTGGTGATCGTGATCTGCGCATCCGAACTCCCGCATGCGTTCGTTCCGGTAACGGTGTAGGTACCTGCTATCGAAACGGAGATCGATGCCGTCGTCTGTTGATCGCCCCAGAGGTAGGTATCTGCGCCGCCGGCAGTGAGCGTTACGCTTTCGCCGGGGCAGAGGGTCGTCGGTCCATCGGGGGTGATGGAAACCGTTAGTGTTACCGTGGTACACACCGGATCACCACAGGCAAGCGTGGCGCACAATGTGAGGACCACTGGATCCACATCGTTCGGGCCGGCGGTGTAGGACGTGCTCAACGATGTCGGGTCACTGATGACGCCCGTTCCGCCCGACCATTGCACGCTGGTGTACGGACCGGTAACGGAGGTGACCAACTGGACCGTCCCAGTGCCCCCACAAAGGCTGCCGGTCACTTGGTCCACCAGCACTTCCGTGGGTACAATGGGTGCCTGGCATCCGAAGTTCACGTAGCTCACCTGGGGCACACCGGGCCAGCTGAAGGCCGCCGTGGCACCATCGTTCTCAGCGGATGTTCCGCCATACGTACCCAAGACATTGGTGAGCAACTCGCGATCGTAGGTGGCGGTATCGCTGCACGCTGTTGGCAGGTAAGTAAGAATGAGGGTGCGGGGTGCTGATCCACCGCTCGGTGTGGGCGAGATCGTGCTGCCGTTGTTGTGGTTGGCGAAGTGGCCCGAAATGTTGCCGGGCGATTGGAACACGAGATAGAGCGTATCCGTGAGGTTGGTGAACGGGTTGGCTGCGGCACACATGGTGGTGCTCGTTATCAGCAGCACCCGGCTGCCGGGAGGAATGATCCCACCGGGAGGTTCCAGCAAGTGGCCACAGGCGGTGATCGTCGCGTTCAGCGTGGCCGTTGTCGTGGCGGTCATCGCGTTCTGCACCAAGCCGTTCCAGCTATTGTTCGGCCAATCGGCTTCCAACTCGGTGAGCGCCGTGGCTTGCGGGCCCGTGCGGAAGCTCACCATTTCGTTCTGCCCCTCCTGCCCTCCGGGGCACGCGTTCAGGTCGATGCAGGCATCCACCAGGATGCGCTCGATCTCCAAGCACTTGGTGGGGATCTGCGCCTCCACGGCAATGGCACACGACAAAGCCAGTGTCAGCAGCGTGATACGGGAAGCGGACGTGGTGATCTTCATGGCGCGGGACGCGCAAAGGTCGCATCGCGCTCCCCATGGCCGGTTACCCCACTGTCATCGCACTATCAACAACGCGGCAAGGATAGCTTCAGCCAAAGCTGCCTCCAGCGGTAGCGCCATGGTCCCCGCCGGTTTGCATGAACAATGGTCGCTTGCCCCCCACTTGGGAAACGGAGGCAAAGCTTGGATCGCACCGACATCTTCTCCAAAGGAGCGCCCTGGTGATCCATTGGCTGGCCTTTCACTGCACCTGCCGCGCCCTTACCGTTCGAGACTTGCCCATGTTAGGATCTTCCTACTTTGGTATAGCCATTTCGCGCCCACCCTTTGGTAACCGAGCATCAGTAACCATCGCTTTCATCATGCGAGTTTCCCGTATGCGCGCCAAGGCTGCTCTCCATTCCAAACGCTATTCAAGGACGATCGTGGCCAACCTCTTGTTATTGGTTGCGACCCCTAGTGTGAACGCCCAACTGGTGATCAACGAAGTGGACTACGACAATGCCGGAACAGGTGGCAGCCCCGAACCCTACGCCGATATTGCGGAATGGATCGAACTGAAGAACATCGGCAGCACTGCGGTGGATCTTGCAGGTGTCCAAGTTGAACTCGTGCAAGGCAACGGTGGTGCCGCGACCGTTTACCGAACCATCGTATTGCCGAGCTTCATGCTGGCCGCCGGTGACTATTTCGTTATCGGGAACAATGCCGCAACGCCGAACATCGACCTCGTGGTGACGCCTGCGCAGAACCTCATCCAGAACGGTAGTCCGGACGCCATCGGATTGCGGTACCAAGCAGGCGGGCCTCTCCTGGACGCACTGAGCTACGAAGGGAGCTCCGGCGCGCCCTACTCGGAGACAACTGGAGCTGGAACCCTCGGTGACGATATGGACAATTACGCCTTGACCGCGATCACTGTAGCGCGCTACCCCGATGGTAGCGATACGAACGACAACAGCACGGATTGGAGGGTTTGGTGCGCCACGCCCGGCCAGAGCAATGACCTCATGGACGCTGATGGCGATCAAATACCTGCTTGCGCGGACAACTGTCCTCTTGTGTTCAACCCGGACCAGCGGGATGCGGATCTGAACAACATTGGCGACGTGTGCGAAACGTACCCATGCGTGATCGTGCCGCAACTCACAGAGCAGGAACCGAACGGCACACCCGCTACCGCATCAGCGTATTGCGGGAACAGCTTCATCGCTTCGGCGGCAATAGCACCGGTAGGGGACCAGGACTACTTCGACCTGGGGATGTAGAAGCTGGTTCCCTGATATTCGCCACCATCGATTGCGGCGGCGGATCGCAGCACTTTGAACTCACGGCTTTCGATGACTTCGGTGGAACGCTGGGTTTCGATGTTGAGGAAGGCTCATTGAATTGTCCGTTCGGAGCAAAGCTCCAAGGCACAGTTGCTCCCGGTGGACACGTCTTTGTCCGCGTGAACGAGGTGGGCAACAATGCCACCATCGCATCCTATCAGCTGTCTGCGGTGGTCTTGCCACCGGTTGGCATGGCAACCCCAGAAGCCCCAAGCTGCAATGATCTGCCCTCCCAACCACAAAGCGGTTCCAACTACTTCGTCGGATCGGATGTCATCAGTTCTGATGTCGTGGACTATTACTCCTTCACCGGCTATGCGGGGGAACGGGTGCTCCTTGTTACTACCGCCAATTCGCTTGAAGTGACGCAAGTGATCGGACCGTTCGGAAGCCTGTACGGTGCCGTAGGTACCGTGTCGCAGGGGATGCGGGCCTTCGACCTTGTCCAGACCGGTACCTACTTGGTGCGCGTGAACGGGTCGGGCGGGTACCTGTTGTACATCGACCGCCCCTACGAGCAGGAAGCGATGAATGCTGTTGATGACAACTGCGATGGCGTAGTTGATGAACACTGCCCGATCCTGCTGCGGACGCGTGTCATGTTGGAAGGACCATACGACAGTGGCACCGGGCTAATGAGCGATACGCTCATGACAACAGGTTTGCTCCCCCTCAATGAAGAACCGTACACAGCGCTCGGCTACACGCACGTTGGCGGTGGTGGCGAAGCGCCTACGACCGGCCAGATCGGCGTACAACCCCTCGTGGATTGGGTGGTCCTTGAACTACGTAGTGCAGCCGACCCGGCCAATGTGGTCGCCACCCGCTGCGCGTTCTTGAAGAGCGATGGCCATGTGGTGGACATGGACGGCATCGCACCGGTACACTTCGATCTCGCACCGGGCGATTACCATGTGGCCGTCCGGCACCGCAACCATTTGGGGGCGATGACCAGCGCGGCGTTCCCGCTATCGTCGGCGATCACCACTGTGGATCTCACATCGCCGACCACGGGAACCTATGGGACTGATGCCCGCAAGAGTATTCAAGGTGCATTCCCAACCATGGCCCTCTGGGCCGGCGATGTCGGCTTCGACAAGGAGATCAAATACGTGGGCAATGGCAATGACCGCGACCCGATCCTGATCGAGATCGGCGGATCGGTCCCAACGAACGAGGTGACCGGCTATTCCAACAGCGACGTGAACATGGATGGCACGATACGATACGTGGGGGCCAAAAACGACCGCGACCCCATCCTGGTGAACATTGGCGGCAGCGTACCCACGAACGTGCGCGTGGGACAACTCCCATGACCGACCGACGATCCTTCATTCAACAGAGCGCCGCGTTGCTCGGCGGTCTCGCATTGCACAACACCCTTGATGCAGCGTACCCCGGTCTACCTGTATCGCCCTTCGGCAGGCTCAGGGCGACATTGGATGGTGGCCACGATGGCGAGAGCGCGTTCTGGCACCATGTGCGCGCTGCTTTTGCGTGCAGCCCAACCCTCATCAATTTGAACAACGGTGGTGTGAGCCCTTCGCCCCGCGCTGCCATGGAAGCGTTGGACCACTACAACCGCATGTGCAACGAAGCGCCGAGCTACTACATGTGGCGCATCCTCGATCAGGACCGCGAGCCGCTGCGCATGAACCTGGCCGCGCTCGCCGGTGTGCCGCACGATGAATTGGCCATTTGTCGCAACGCCACCGAGGCGCTCAACACGATCATCTTCGGTCTGCCGTTGAAGGCGGGGGATGAAGTGGTGATGAGCACCTACGACTACCCGAACATGTACAACGCGTGGCGGCAGCGTGCCCTGCGCGATGACGTGAAGCTGGTGTACGCCGATCCGCAACTACCAAGCGAGAACGAAGGTGCCATGGTCGAAGCCTTCACGAGCAAGTTCAGTGCGAAGACCAAGCTTGTACACATCACCCACATCGTGAACTGGAACGGCCAGATCCTGCCGGTTAGGAAGATCGCGGATGCGGCGCATGCGCGGGGCATTGAAGTGCTGGTTGATGCCGCACATTCCTTCGCGTTGCTCGACTACAAGATCCCCGACCTCGGTTGCGACTATTGGGGCACGAGCTTGCACAAGTTCCTTTGCGCACCCTTCGGCAACGGGCTCATGTGGGTGAAGAAGGAGAAGATCGGCAAGCTGTGGCCGCTGCTCAGCAACGACAAGCCGCAAGGCGACGACATCCGGAAGTTCGAGACGCTGGGGACGCGCAGTTTCCCCGTGGAGATGGCCACCGGCTATTCGCTCGACCTGCACAACATGATCGGATCGGCACGCAAGCAGCAACGCCTGCACTTCCTGAAGAACTACTGGATGGAGCGTGTGAAGGATGTTCCGGGCATCTTCTTCAAGACCTCGCTCAACCCTTCCTACGGCTGCGCGATCGGCGCATTCGGCATGGAAGGCAAGAAGGCCACTGCACTGAGCGAACAGCTCTTTGCCAAGTGGAAGATCCACACCGTTGCGATCGAGCGCGAAGCGAAGCCGGGTATCGAGGCACCGTTCAACCACGTGCGCGTGACGCCCAACGTGTACACCACTACCCAAGAGCTGGACCGCTTGGTGGAGGCGATACACACCATCGGCGGTGCCCCTGGGATCGTGCACCCCCCCGCCGTCCTTCCTTTGCCGGTGAACATCCCGATCTTCTTCGCGCTCTAGCCGGTGCTCCGGTGCGTTTGGTCACGAGCTGGTGATGCCTTTCCCCGCCGTGAGGGGCCCACGAGCCAGGTGGCTTTGGACCAGGGTTAGTGCAGGGCTGGGCGGCCCCTCGGCCATGGTGTTCCGGCTCCGCAAACGCTGAGTTAGCCGGCTGCATGGACGATCCACACCATGAGACGAACGTGACGAGAAGCCCGGACGATGCGTCGTTCAACCATGGCCTGTGCCCAACGTGTGCATGAGCGCGCAGGAATTGGACCGGATGACGGAGGCGATCGATGCGCTCTGACGCCGGGCCCGCTCACAAGGTGAAAGGCATGCGATGCACCCCTGCCCTGTCCGTACTGTGGGCATGGATGGCATAGTTGCCCGGCGGCCATCCGTTCACATCCAGCTCGAAGGCCAGCGTGTGCGTGCCGGCATCGAGCGCAGTACCGGCGTGCAGGACCTGCACGACATGCCCAGTGCGATCGATCACCACGGCGGTGAACACCGTGCCCATGGTGGTGTAGCGCAAATGGCGTTGAACGGATGAAGGCCGCTGCGAGCACACACGTCCCTCCTCTTCCACATACTGCATGGAGTAGAGCGGCGCTGGCTGTCCGCTCAATTCGCTCACCACGAGGCGAAGGCTATCCATCGCGGTGCTGTCCATTGCACCCATGCTGGCGATGTCGTTCGAATCGCTCAGCACCCAAACGGCGTTCTGCACGATCTCATCCGGATACACACTGCGAGCGATGGCTTGCGCCAACGCCATAAGCTTCGCCGATCCCGGACGACCCGCGCGGTACACCTCTCCCTCTTCCGGACCGCTACCGCTCGCTTCGCAGCAGAAAGCACGACAGACCACCGAGCGTGAAGCGCCACCGGCGATCGCCAGCAGCTCCTCACGCACCACGATCAGGTCCTGCACTTCGGGCACCTGGCTGGTAAAGACCCAACCGACAGGGATGCTCGTGCTGATCGGACCACCGGAATTGTTCCGCACGGTGACGCGCAAGCTTTCACCGCTATGACCACCCAGACCCACGGGCTTCACATCGATCACGCGATGCTCCAGTAGTTCGATGAACGAACGTTGATCGATCGCGGTGACCGCGATCGGCACCCAGGCCGCGCAAAGCGCAGCAAGCATTCTTCGGTTCGGCTCCATGACAGGTGGGATTTGTCATGTAACGCCTGCCACTGCTCGGGCATTGCGCGAAAGGGAAGGTCGTGGGTACGGGGAGCCCCGCGTCACCTGAAAATGGTGACGTGCCCTGTGCTGGTGAGCTCGTTCGTCGGCTCGCACGGGTCCCGCATCTTCATGGTGTACACGTACACGCCCAACGGCACCTGGGCCCCATCGGCCTGGCCGTCCCATTGTTCCTCCGGGTCGATCGTGCTCCAGATCTCGAGACCCCAGCGATCATAGACCTTCAGCTCATAACCGGTGTCCGGGATATCGGTACGTACCGGCCAGAAGTCGTTGATACCGTCCTCATTCGGGGTGAACGCATTGGCAAGAAAGAGCGTGGGCTCGGTGCGTACGTCCACGACCACGCCCACCGTGTCATTGCAGCCGTTGAGCTGCGTCGCGTAGTGCGTGTAGGTGTACTCCAAGTAACGCCGCATATCGTAGCGGATGTAGCCCGAGCAGATGTTCGTGATAAGGCTGTCGCCGATGAAGAAGGCACAACTATCCGCCGTGCTCCCCAAGACGATGTCAACGAACGGTGTACACGGTACCTGCACCACACTGAGGATGGCAGGCACCTGCGCTTGCGCGTAGATGCTGTCCTGGATGGCGAGGCCGCCACAGCCGAGCGTATCGAAGCCCTGCAGGGAAACCTGTCCCCAACCGGGCTGGGTGAAGTGGATCAGCGGGTTCAATTCGTTGCTGAACCCGAAGTCGGCCCACCGCCACACGAGCGAATCGGCCGTGGTGGCGACGGTGTTCACGAGCGTCAGCACGTTCACGCATGTGGTGTCCGGTGTGGCGAAAGCCACCGTTGGAGTGGGCAATTCGTTGAGCACCACCTGGGCCGTGGCCACACAACCCGTGGTGGTGTCCGTGGCGGTAAGATCGATCTGCCCGTTTGTGCCCGCCGGGATCTGGATGGAGCTGGTCTCTTCGGCTGTGCTCCACAAGAAAATGTCCGGTTGGAATCCGCCGATGGGATCGGCGCTGAGCAAGGGCGGATCGCTGGGGCAGTAGTCCGTGGTCCCCAAGATGTTGATGGCCGGGTCTTCAAGCAGAAGGAAGAGCAGCGTATCACAGGTGGTACCGTCCGTCACCTGTACCGTGTAGGCGCCCGGCGGCAGCGCGGTGGCCGATCCTGTGGTGATGTTGGGGTCATGACCCCAAATGAAGGTGTACGGACCACCGGAATTCTCCACCACGGTGATCGTGCCGTTGTCGTCACCAGCACAGGTTATCGGCGTGCTTGCGAGCGATACATCGCACGGAGGCAAAGGCACTTGCGCCTTCATCTCAGAGGCCAGCAGGATGATAAGTAGGAAGATCGACGAGCGCATGAGCGCGCGAATTTCGACAAAGAACGCTTACATAGGCCAGCGGGCAAGCCACATGCCTCGATCGGTCGAACAGCGAACACTTTCGTCGGTCTGGTTCGCGTTGTCCTGCCAACGACTTGACCCAAGTCGTGCTCCCTGTTCCCTTGTTCAAAAGTGGCCCGCCTTTCGCCTGAAGCCCCCTACGCACCCCGGTAGCTTCGCACCGTTCTCCCGCCGAGAGGGATGTTCCATATGCAACGCACGTTCCTTCCGCTCTGTCTGCTCGCAGTTGGCGTTCTCGCCACGAGCGGCACGCCGCCCAACGGCCGCCCGATAGGCACCCCGCCCCCCTTCCTGGTCCCTTCCACTCCGTGGGCCGATTCCGTCTTCAGCACCCTCTCGCTGGATGAACGCATCGCGCAGTTGATGATGGTGGCCGCTTACAGCAACAAGGACGCACGGCATGAAACGGAGATCGAGCAACTGGTGCGCGAGCGCAACATCGGGGGCCTCATCTTCTTCCAAGGCGGGCCGGCACGGCAGGCGAAACTCACCAACCGCTACCAAGCGGCCGCGAAGACACCCTTGCTCTTGGGCATGGACCTGGAGTGGGGGCTGGCCATGCGCTTGGACAGCACCATCCGATTCCCGCGCCAGATGACACTGGGCGCGCTGCAGGACGACCGCAAGGTGGAAGCCATGGGCGAAGAGATCGCGAGGCAGATGAAGCGCCTGGGTATCCATGTGAGCTTCAGTCCGGTGGTGGACGTGAACAACAATCCGGCGAACCCGGTGATCAACGACCGAAGTTTCGGCGAAGACCGGGAGAATGTGGCACGCAAAGGCATTGCCTACATGCGCGGCTTGCAGAACGGAGGTGTGATCGCCACGGCGAAACACTTTCCTGGGCATGGTGATGTGGACAGCGACTCCCACCTCACGCTACCGATGATCGCGCACAGCCGCACGCACCTCGATTCGCTGGAACTCTATCCCTTCCAGCGGCTGGTGGATGAAGGGCTCGCCGCCGTGATGGTCGCCCACTTGGAGGTTCCCGCGCTGGACAGTACCAAAGGACAGCCGAGCACCTTGAGCCATCCCATCGTGAGCGATCTCCTGGCACGCGAGATCGGTTTCCGTGGGCTGGTCTTCACCGATGCGCTCAACATGAAAGGGGTGGCGAACGCGGACAAGCCCGGGGCGATCGAACTGCGTGCATTGCTCGCAGGCAACGATGTGCTCCTCTTCCCGCAGGATCCCGTGCGCGCGATCGAACGCATCCGCCAGGCGGTGGACAGCAACCTGATCGATCGTGCGCTGATCGATCACAAGTGCTTGAAGGTGCTGCGCGCGAAGGAATGGGCAGGGCTCGCGCGCATGGAACCTGTGAAAACCGAAGGGCTGCATGCGGACCTCAACACCATGCAGGGGAAGTTGCTGCGTCGCCAGTTGTACGCGGGTGCCATCACCGTGCTCAACGATCACAAGGAGATCCTTCCTTTCCGCGAGGTCGGGACCACGCGGATCGCCTCGCTGGTGATCGGCGACACGTTGAACAACGCCTTCCAACTTGGCCTGCAGCGCTATGCCGACGTGAAGACCTTCCGTTGCGACAAAGCGATCAAGCGTGACAGCCTCACTGCGCTCCTTCGCAAGCTCGAGGACTTCGACCGGGTGATCGTGAGCGTTCACAATACCACGTGGCGGGTGAACAAGGATTTCGGGATCCCGGAAACGGCGATGGACATCGTGCGCGAGATCGCTTCCCGCAAACCCACGGTCTTCGCGCTCTTCGCCAATCCCTACCGGTTGACCCGTGCCTACGGTGCGCACTACCTCGCGAGCGTGATCACCGCGTACGAAGAGACCGAAGAAACACAGGACCTCGTTTCGCAGGTGATCTTCGGCGGACTTGGCGCGAACGGCCGTTTGCCCATCACCGCGTCGTCGTTCTTCGCCGCCGGTGATGGAAGGGACCTTCGCCCCATCGGTCGTTTCGGGTACACCTTTCCCGAATCCATCGGGATCCAGAGCAAGGACCTCGCACGCATCGACGAGATCGCCGCGAGCGGGATCAAGGCACAAGCCTATCCGGGTTGTGAGGTGCTGGTGGCGGTGGACGGACAGGTGATGTTCAACAAAGCGTATGGCCACAGCACCTACGAGAAGAACCGCCGCGTACGCACCGATGATCTCTACGACCTCGCCTCCATCACGAAGGTGGCGAGCACCACGCTCGCGCTGATGAAATTGGTGGACGAAGGCAAGATCGACCTGACCCAACCACTGGGACACTACCTACCAGAAATAGAAGGGGAGCACACCGCACGCTCGCATGGACCTGCGTGATATCCTCACACACCAAGCAGGTCTCAAAGCGTTCAGTCCGTTCTACACACGCCTGTTGAAGGATGGGAAGTTCAAAACAGGTCTCGTGAGCGACACCGCCAGCGAAACGCACAATGTGCGTGTGGCCGAAGGGCTCTACCTGAAGAACGAGTACCGCGATAGCCTGCTGACCTGGGTGCTCGAAACGCCCTTGGATGCGAAGGGCAACTACCTGTACAGCGATATGGGCTACTACCTCATCCAGGAAGTGATCGAACGCATCTCCGGCAAACCGCTGGATGTGTTCGTGCGTGAGACCTACTATGCACCGCTCGGTGCAACGACGCTCGGCTACAAGCCGTGGGAACGGTTCGCCAGGGAACGCATCGCTCCAACCGAGTACGATGTCATCTTCCGCCAGCGACAGGTGTGGGGTGATGTGCATGATCCAGGTGCAGCGATGAAGGGTGGCGTTGCAGGACATGCCGGTCTCTTCGGCGATGCCAACGACCTGGCGATCCTCATGCAGATGCTTGTGAACGGCGGCACCTACGGTGGCAGGCGTTACTTGAGCGAGAGCGTGGTGAAGGATTTCACCAAGTGCCAGTTCTGTGCGCCCAACGGTGCGGGTAACCGCCGCGGTCTTGGCTGGGACAAACCCATGCGCGGCAAAGGAGGACCGACCTGCGAGTGCGTGAGCTACGCGAGCTTCGGGCACACCGGCTTCACCGGAACGATGGCTTGGGCCGATCCCGATCAAGAGGTCGTGTACATCTTCCTGAGCAACCGCATCTACCCGAACGCCAACAGCAACAAACTGCTCGAAATGGGCATTCGCACCCAAGTGCAGGAGGTTGTGCACGGGGCGGTGGCCGCGCGCATCATCGCTACACCAGCAGCTCCGGTGAACGTGCTGGTGCCCCTGGCCCCTCGCTGACGGCCGAAGGGGGCTGGTATCAATAGCTCTTGATCAGGAGCAACGACTTGGACCGTCCCGTTCCCGACCGCACAGTGATGAACAACGGTGAACGAGGCGGTGAGGAAAGCGATAGGCGTTGTTCCCACGCGTCGCTCAAGACTCCTGTGGCCAAGGTTCTTCCCAAAGGGTCGCTCACGCTCCATGTGCCGGGTCCTTCCGCATTGCGGATGATGAGCACACCTTCCGCGTCCAGTGTCGCGGTGAATTGGATCCAGGACTCCCACTCCACCGTCACCACACTGCTCAATGAACTGCTGCCGTCGAGATCAACCTGCCTCAATCGATAGTAGCTCAAGCCTGAGAGCTGGGGTCTCGAGGACGAAGATGTAGCTGCGCAGCAAAGTGGAGTTCCCACCACCGGGTACCGCACCGATCGCGTCGTAGTGGATGGCGTCGCCGCTGCGTTCCACGGCGAAGTAGTCGTTGTCATGCTCGCTCGCAGTGCTCCACTCCACGCGTACACGATCATCGAGCGCTGCAGCATCGAAGTGGAAGAGTTCGATGGGCAACGAGCAATCGATGGTGGCGATGAACCCTGCATTGGCCGCATTGTTGGGTGCGCCGGGCGTTTCGTTGCCAGCCACCGCCGCACTGGTGAAGTTGGCCGCGAGGCGGTAATTGCCGCTGTTGAAGAAGATCACACGCCCGGTGTGGTCGATCGTGCTGATGCGCAGGTTGTCCAACCCACCCGTGTTCATGTTGTTGGTCGCATTGGTGGGGCCATAGCTGATGCCGTGGAAGTAACGGCCAAGCGCGTCACGCGTCTGGCCCGCATCGCCGGTGTTCCGGAGGCCGACGTAATTCAGTTGCCCGCACCCCATGTACAAGTGAAGTAACCCGACGTGCTCAAGGCATTGGGCGATGTGCTGCAACCTTCCATGCTGGCGTGGTTGATGGGAAGGATGTAGCGCTTGTCGTTCGGTGAGGTGTCCGTTGGATCGTCAGCTGGTAAAAGTGCATTGAGGTCGCCGTTGTTGTAGAGCAGGATGATGGAGCCGGTGGGCACGGCGCTCCACGCCGCCACATTCCCGAAACGGACATGACCAGCGCTCACGCCGCTGCCGGTGAGCGTGGTACCGAAGCCATTGTAAATGGTGCCGTTGTTGTCATCGACCTTGATGCCGCGGATGTCCACATTGGTGCATGACGGCCCCACGACGATGAACTCCATGTACTCCTGTGCTCCCGTGGGCCCGTTGCTCAGTTCGTTCACG
>JADJDP010000031.1 GCA_016702645.1 Flavobacteriales bacterium | reverse complement strand
CGGAATGCAAACCGCATCCAGTCGAACATCGTCAACTCCGCAACTTGGTCACGATGAACGAGGCCGGCGATGAACGGCGATGGATATGCCGGACACGTGATCGGTGTTCCTTACGTGACCAATGTCGAGGCCGATGAAGGCCGACTTTGGGTGGTGGAAGGAGGTCCCACCGGCATCGGGGCCAACTCAGAAGGAGAGCACCACTGTCGGTGCCAACATGGGATGGAGCGTGGCGGGTGGCGGTGACGTGAACGGCGATGGCTATTCCGACATCATCGGTGGTGCCCCCAGCGCTTCTCCTACACTCGCTAGCGAGGGTGGCTTCTACGTGTTCAATGGCAACCAGGCACGCAGCCGGGATCGCCGCACAAGGCAATACCTGCCAGACCTGGTCAGCCCGCTCAGCACCAACAGCAACGATTTCGCGAACGTCCTTTTCTTCGGCATCGGTCATCTCACTCGCAGCCATATTCAACGCAGCCGCGCCCGTCTGCGTTGGGAGGTGGTCTTCGAGGGTCAGCCGTTCTCCGGCGCCGATCACCAACAGTGTGTCGTCAGCGGCCATCGGCCTGCGTGGACGGACCATGGCGTGGGCGGTGTGGAGATCGAGGAACTTGTAAGCAAGGTTCCCTCCCACCTGCGCTACAAGTGGCGCGTGCGCGAGAGTACCCCATGAACAAGATGATCGATGGGCAGCGCTTCAGCCGGTGGTTCTATGGCTACGCATCCGGCTTAGGGCGATATCGGGGTCCTCCCGGTGGAATTGCTCGACTTCCGCGGGGGAGGCGCTGGCCGAAGGCAATCACCTGCAGTGGACGACCGGCTCCGAAACGGGCAGCGATCATTTTACCGTCGAACGCAGTAACGATGGCCTGCGCTTCGCGCCCGTCGGCGAGGTGACCGCAATGGGAAACAGCCAGCGAGCCACGGCCTACAACTTCATGGACCGCAGCGCACCAGATGGCATTTCCTTCTACAGGCTGCGCATGGTGGACCTTGAGTGCGAACGAGGATCTATCCAACGCTATCGCTGTGGTGCGCTCCACGAGCGGGCCCATCATCTTCCCGAACCCAGCGAGCGATCACATCACTTGGACCCGTTCAGGTGGTGCGGTGCGGCTGTGTCCATGATGCGTCGGGAAGGTGCGTTCACGAAGCGCTTATCTCCGGCGAGCCGTCTTCCCGCATCCATCGCAGAACTGCCCAACGGGCATTACTCGCTGGAACTGCTGGACGCACAGGGCATGCCCCTGGCGCGCGGCCGCTTCATCAAGGCTCAGGCCCCGATCGCGCCCTGACACGCAGCCAGGATCCTACGAGCGTTCTCCAGCGTATCCGATTCCGCATAGCAACGCAGGACCGGTTCCGTACCGCTCGCACGGATCATGAGCCACTGCTCCTTATCGAAGTGGAACTTGAACCCGTCAATGGTCTCCACGCGTCGCACTTCATAGTCGCCGAAACGCGTGTACTTCCCATTGGTGCAGTTGTTCAGCACCTCCTGTTTCAACGCTTCGCTGATATGCAGGTCATTGCGCTCATAAGCGAAGGAACCCACCACGGCATACACTTCCGCGATGAGCTCGTCCAGGGTCTTACCGCTCTTCGCCATGAACTCCCAAATGGTGAGGCCCATCCAGATACCATCGCGTTCGGGTATGTGTCCCTTTATCGCGATCCCGCCGCTCTCTTCGCCACCCAGTAGCACATCCTCCGTGATCATGATCCCGCAGATCCACTTGAAGCCGATCTTGGTTACCTGGTACTCGAGCCCGTAGTGCTCGCACAGCTTCTTCACCTTGGGGGTTGTGCTCACGGCCACCACCACCTTCCCGGTGAATTGTTTGTACTTCACCAGGTAGTGGATGAGCAGCAGGATGATGTGGTGCGAATCGATGAACTCGCCACGGCCATTGTAGAGGCCAATGCGGTCCGCATCACCATCCGTTGCCAAGCCGCAATCGATGCCGCCCTTCTTGATCAGCTCGCTGAACTCGATGAGGTTCTTGTGGATCGGCTCGGGCGCCTGCCCATGGAACGAGGGATTGTAATCGCAGTGGAGCAGTCTTGCATCGGGCAGGATCCGACGCACCACGTTCTGCCCGGACCCGTACATCGCATCATATCCCCAACGCATTCCACAACCCCGGATCGCTTTCATGTCGAAGCTCTTCTCCACATGCTCCACGTACATGTCCTCCAACTCGATGGAGCGCAGCAACCCGCTCTTCCGCGCTGCTTCAAGGTCGATGTTCGCAAGATCCACCCCATGCACAGCAGGGATCATGTCCTCCACCTCCTGCACTTCCTCCGGCACCAATGGTCCGCCGTGAATGCCTTTCAATTTGTACCCGTTGTAGCTCGGGGGATTGTGGCTCGCCGTGAGAATAACCCCCATCCCAGCGCTGACCCGCTGCGCACCCAATGAAACCATGGGCGTACTCACGAAACCCTTCGCCAGGTGCACTTCGATGCCACGGCTTACGAACACCTTGGCCGCGGTGGTGGCGAAGAGTTCACCTGCGAACCGGCAATCATGACCCAACACAACCCGCTTGTTGGCCGGGTGCTTCTTGATCACCCATTCGGCAACGGCAACGCTGACACGTGCCACATTGTCCACGGTGAATTCCTCCGCGATGATGGCCCGCCAACCGTCGGTGCCGAACTTGATCTTGATCATGACTAATGGTGTGATGGACGTGGTCCTCCGAAAGAGGCGGCGAAAATAGCCGCACGGGCCGCTCAGCGGTATATCTTCCTTTCGTTGAGCGCGCGTTGGTAGCGTCGGGCGTTCACCAAGTGTTGCTCATACGTTCGAGCGAAGTCGCTATGGCCGCTCAGGTCCGCGCGAGCGCAGAAGTAGAGGTAGTCGCTTTCCGGCGCGTCCAGCACGGCATCGATGAAGCGCGGCTCAGGCATATTGATGGGCCCGGGAGGAAGCCCGCGGTTCTTGTACGTGTTGTAGGGTGAAACCACGTCCTTGTCCCGGTCCAGTATCCGGTTCAACGTATCCAGCCCCAATGCGAACTTGAGCGTAGGGTCCGCCTGTAACGGCATGCCGATGCGCAGTCGGTTCAAATACACCCCAGCGATCTGCGGCGCGTCAACTGCTTTCATGGTCTCTGCCTGAACGATGGATGCCAGTGTGGCGACCTCCGCAGGTGAGAGGCCGTGGGCCCGGGCCTTTTGGCGGCGCTCCTGATCCCAGAAATCCTCGTGTTCGAGCCTCATGCGCTCAATGAAGCCCGCAGGTGTGGTGGTCCACCAGAACTCGTAGGTGTTCGGGATGAACAAGCTGATCACTGTTTCGCTCGAAAGGCCTGCCTTTTCTTGAAGTGAGGGATCGAGGAACGCCTGCAGGAACGCGATGGAATCCGGTTCCAAGCTTCTTCCCAAGCGACCAGCGAGTTCCGGAAGGTGATCGATGTTGGAGAAAGTGACGCGCACCGGTTCCTGTTCGCCTGCACGCAGCATGTTCACGAGCGCGTTCATGCTCATGCCTCGCGCAATTCGGTACCTACCTGGACGAATGCGTTGTGTGTACTTTTTGCGTTCGCACAGGAAGCGGAAGCTCTCTTCGTCCGTGATGGCTTCCAACTTCTTCAGGCTATCCACGACCCGCTGGAAGTCGGCACCGGTTGCGATGTAGAGCACCCTGTTCTCCTCCGTGAACTTGGTGGCCGGCCCGTTGATCCGATGCCATGCCCAATAGCCAAGTGCACCCATCCCCAACAGTACACAGAGCGCCACAACCCTCCACTTCTTCGAGCGCTTGGCCATCGCTCAGATGGAAAAGGTACCCCTGAACACGAACTGTGCAGGTCCGATCAGTTCGACCTTGCTCACGCTGCCGTTTTCCATTTCCACGTCTACGCGAAGATCGCCTCCACGCGTGCTCACCGGAACGGAAGGGCCGCTGGCATGTCCGCGATGGAGCGCGTCGATGGCCGCAGCCGTTACTCCGGTTCCGCAGCTCAATGTCTCGGCCTCCACACCACGCTCGTACGTGCGCATCTCCAAGCGGCCGTTGTTCCAACGCAAGAAGTTCACGTTCACCCCTTCCTTGGCGAAACGTTCGTTGTACCGGTAACGATGTGCCGCAGGAACGATGTCGATGGCATCGGGATCACCCACCCATACCAACAAGTGTGGTGAGCCAGTGTGTATGAGGTCGATGTCATCGTTGACGTGCTCAACGGACTTCGGCCCCGTCAAGGAAACCCGAACACCGGCAGGGTCAAGTGCAGCTTCATGCAACCCATCGATGGCCGAGAAGCGCGCATGATCCCGGTCACCGACCAACGTCCGCCAGTACGCAAATGCACAGCGACTTCCATTGCCGCAGAAGCTCTGGCTGGAATCCGGGTTGAAGAATTCCATGTGGAAGTCAATGTCGGGCGATCGGGTGGCCTGGATCAAGACCAAGCCATCGCTACCAATGCCCAAGTGGCGGTCGCACATGCGCCGCACCAGTGCCAAGTCGTCCACCGGGAACAGCCCAGAGCGATCATCAACGAGGATGAAGTCGTTGCCCGTACCGTGCCATTTGGAGAAGCTGAGTTCCATGCTGGGCGCCCGGTCCAAATATCGCGCTTCGTGGGGGGCATGCGGCTCGTGACCCGATCAACACTTCTTAACGCGACAAGCCGTCACTTCCGCCCTGTCAAAGCGTTGTTTCGCTGGAGCAGGCACAGCCTTTGACCCGTGCCGCCCGACAAAACGTAGCAACCATGAAACGTGCTCTCGGATACTTCGCCATGGGCGTTGCAGGCGCCCTCATCGCTTTGGTCGCGCACGACCGCTTCTTGCGGACAAGCGTCAACGTTCCATCCTCCGAGACCAACTCCCCACTCCCGGTTCGCTATGTGAGCCTGCCCGGAGGTGATGGGGCGGTCGCCGTGGATTTCACCGGAGCCGCTGAGCACAGCGTGAACGCCGTGGTCCATGTGACCACTGAAACAACGGTGAACCTGCGCGACCCGTTCGCGGATTTCTTCTGGGGATACCGCGCACCTACCCAACAGCAGCAACGCCAAGGAGCTGGATCCGGCGTGATCATCAGCCCCGATGGCTACATCGTCACCAACAATCACGTCATCGAGGGTGCCGACCGGATCGCGGTGCATATGAACGACCGCCGCAATTTCGAGGCTCGCGTTGTAGGCCGGGACCCCAGTACCGATATCGCCGTATTGAAGATCGATGCGGACGACTTGACCACACTCAGCTACGGCAATTCGGATGATGTGCGTGTGGGCGAGTGGGTGCTCGCCGTTGGTAATCCAATGAACCTGACCAGTACGGTCACAGCAGGCATCGTGAGCGCGAAGGCTCGCAATATCAACCTGCTGCAGTACGACCCAAGCCGGGACATCTTCCCACTGGAGTCCTTCATTCAGACCGACGCAGCCGTGAATCCTGGTAATAGCGGAGGGGCCCTTGTGAACGCGAGCGGTGAACTCATCGGGATCAACAGCGCTATCGCGAGCACCACGGGTTCGTACAGTGGTTACTCCTTCGCCATCCCGGTGAACATCGTGAAGAAGGTGACCAACGACCTCGTCGAGTTCGGCAGCGTGCAGCGCGCCCTATTTGGGTGTGAGCATCCGCGATCTTGACCAAAAACTGGCGGATGAACTGGACATGGACCGCCCGCGTGGGGTGTATGTGAACGGGATCACGGAGGGTGGAGCGGCGAAGAACGCCGGTTTGGAGGCGGGGGACGTGATCCTCAAGGTGGGAAGCATCCCGGTGAACAATGTGACCCAACTACAAGAGCAAGTAGGCAAGTTCAAGCCCGGTGACCGTGTGCCTGTTACGGTGCTGCACGGAGACCGGGAGAGCGTGTTGGAACTGACCCTGCGCGGAAAAGAGGGCAGCACGGTGGCCACCGCGAAGGAGCGCAGCGAACGGCTGGAGAGCTTGGGAGCTGAACTGCGCGCCGCAAGCGTTGAGGAATTGAAGGCCCTTCGGTTGAAGCAAGGTGTGAAGGTGACCGGTATCCACGGTGGCAAGTTCCGTTCGAGCGGTATCCGCGAGGGCTTCATCATCACACGCATCGACGAGGAACCCGTTTCATCCCCCGAGGACGTTGAGCGTATTCTAGCTGCCAAGCGCGGCGGGGTGCTCGTGGAAGGCTCTTACCCCAATGGAATGAGGGCTTATTACGGCCTTGGGCTTTGAGAACCCGCGCTGGAAAAGGATTTCCGGAAGAAGCGGCTGTGAGGGTTGTCCCGAAGGTGCAGTGGGCCGTACTTTCGCAGCCTGAGGCTTGGACACGACGTGTTCGTGCCATCAGGTAGCTACTCCGGACCAATCACCTAAAGCAGAAGACCGTGGCATCAAGGATGCGTCAACTCAAGATCACCAAGTCGATCACCAACCGGGAAAGCCAGTCGCTGGACAAGTACCTGCAGGAGATCGGCAAGGAAGGATTCATCACCGCCGACATGGAGGTGGAATTGGCCCGGACGCATCAAGGAGGGTGACGGCCGGGCGCTGGAAAAGCTGGTGAAGGCCAACCTCCGCTTCGTGGTCTCTGTTGCCAAGCAATACCAGAACCAGGGCCTGAGCCTGCCGGACTTGATCAATGAGGGCAACCTCGGTTTGATCAAGGCGGCCCAGCGCTTCGATGAGACCCGTGGCTTCAAGTTCATCAGCTACGCGGTGTGGTGGATCCGCCAGAGCATCCTGCAGGCTTTGGCCGAGCAGAGCCGCATCGTGCGTCTACCCCTGAACCAGGTCGGTAGTCTGAACAAGATCAACAAGGCTTTCGCCAAGTTGGAGCAAGAGTTCGAACGTCCGCCCAGTGCGGAGGAACTCGCGATCAGTCTGGACCTGCCGCCTGAAAAGGTGGCTGACACCATGAAGGTGAGCGGTCGCCACATCAGCATGGACGCCCCCTTCGTGGAAGGTGAGAGCAACAGCCTGCTGGATGTGCTACCGAACAACGATAGCGCCCCTGCCGACCGCCTGCTGCTGAACGAGTCGCTCGCCAAGGAGATCGAACGCGCCCTGAGCACCCTCACCGAGCGTGAGCGCGATGTGGTGAAGCTGTTCTTCGGGATCGGCATCAACCACGGCCTCACGCTGGAGGAGATCGGTGCCAAGTTCGATCTGACCCGGGAACGGGTGCGCCAGATCAAGGAGAAGGCCATCCGACGCCTACGACACACGAGCCGAAGCAAATTGCTGAAGGCTTACCTGGGTTGATCGAAAAGGGGGCTGCTGGCCCCCTTTTGCTTTCTTATGACGTCCTTATTCCTCATTAAAAACCGCCAATGGAGACCGTAGCTGCCAAAGCCGGGTATGAAGCCGGCCTGAAAGAGTATGTCGACCGCGAACGCGCTGCCGTGGACTTGATCAACTCAGTTGGTCAACTCATGTACGGCAAGGGTGTCGAACTGGTGTTCTTCCGTAACCATTTGCTGGACATCAGCATTTCCGAAGTGGTGAAGCTCTTCAACTACGCCGAGCAGGTGGTGAAGAAGCCGATCGATGTGTTCACCACCGCCGATGTGGCTCGTGGTCTTCTTGAGTTGGACCTTGCACCCAGCAAGATCGACATTGGTCGCCTTGCGCACGAGTACACCATTGCGGGTAAGCCACCCGTGAGGGACTTCCTGAAGGAACACCTGAAGGGCTTCATCGGCCAGGACAAACACACGTTCCAGCCACAGGATGTCATACTCTATGGCTTCGGCCGTATCGGCCGCATCGCAGCCCGCGAGTTGGTCAAGCAGGCTGGCAAGGGTCAGCAGCTTTCGCCTACGCGCGATCGTCACCCGCACCCTCACGGATGCCGAGATCGTGAAGCGTGCTGCACTATTGCGCAACGACAGTGTCCATGGCTCCTTCAAAGGCACCGTGATAGAGGACGTGCCCAAGAAGGCCATCTGGATCAATGGACAGTTGGTCCAGCTTATCGCGGCCTCCAATCCAGAGGACATCGACTATACCCAGTTCGGCATCCACGACGCCTTGGTGATCGATAACACGGGCGCCTTCACCAAGCGCGCCGATCTGGAACGCCACCTCAAGTCGAAGGGTGTTTCCAAGGTGCTGCTCACCGCCCCCGGCAAGGAGGTGCCGAACATCGTGTACGGCATCAACCACAAGGAGCAGGACATCGACAACGAGAAGGTGTTCAGCGCTGCGAGCTGCACCACCAACGCCATTTGCCCCATCCTCAAAGTGGTGGAGGACCACTTGGGGATCGAAAAGGGCCATATCGAGACGGTGCATGCCTACACGAACGACCAGAACCTGCTCGATAACTACCACAAGGGTCCACGTCGGGGTCGTAGTGCGGCCATCAACATGGTCATCACCAGCACGGGTGCTGGTACTGCGGTGGCCAAAGCCATACCGAGCCTGAAAGGCAAACTCACCGCCAACGCGGTGCGCGTGCCCACGCCGAACGGGTCACTGGCCATCATGAACCTCACGCTCACGAAACCCATCGCTGACCTGGCCGCCATGAACGACCTGATCCGCAATGCGGCACTGGTCGGTGATCTGGTGAACCAGATCCACTACCAGATGGACCCGGAACTGGTGAGCAGCGATATCATCGGGGATACCTGTTGTAGTGTGTTCGACAGCAACGCGACCATTGTTGCGCCGGATGGCAAGAGCGTGGTCCTCTACGCTTGGTACGACAATGAATTCGGCTACACCAAACAAGTGATACGGCTGGCCAAGCACGTGACCAAGGTGCGCAGGCTGGTTTATTATTGAACCAACCCTTCCTTCGTTGAAAGCCCCGGTTCGTCCGGGGCTTTCCGTTTTGGAGAACTTCCCGCCACGAAGCCGAAAGCCCTGGCGGATGCCAGGGCTTCGGATGCGGTAGATGTGCTCCATTCGCACCAAGCGCGAACACCTACCGGCGGATACGATCAGGGTGCCGTGAATGCGATCACCATGAGCGCGGTGAAGCACAGCAGCGTCGTAACGAAGCAGATGCGCGTGATGCGTTCTGTTGTCGGAGTAGGACGGAGCTCGAATTTGAGGGCGCTGATCAACATTTTCATGGAAGCAAGGACGGGTGCCCAACAGCCCTCCACAATACCTGAAAACAGGTACTCAAAGGGGCTTAATGTGGCCCCATACCCCACATTGAACCCCTTCACTACCGGAAAACAGGTAGAAGCAAGAAGGCCGCTCCCGAGGGAGCGGCCTTCACTTTCGTATTGCTCAAGATCAACGCTGCACCACCAGACGCTCTGTCCAAGTGCGTCCATCCGAAGAGACGTTCACCACGTACATACCCGAGGCAAGCGTTCCCGGCAGTTCAAGCATCGTGTTCACCTGGCCGTCTTGAGCGATCAATGTACGGGCCATGACCTGGTTGCCGAACATATCGTAGACGTCCACTGAGATACTGCCAGCGCCATCCCCAAGTCCGTTCAGGTTCAGGAACACTTGCTCGCCCCGGTTCGGATTGGGATACAGGTTCATCGTCGGCTCGTCCACATTCAGCAGTACCGCTGGCCACCATCACTCCACGATCCCGGAACCGCCACCATTATCGATCGTGACCAGGCAGGTTTCGCCCCAAGCGCACCATGATACGCCAGCGTTCTTGCTGATCCGCACACGCACATTATAGGTACGTCCATCGAGCAGCGGGTTCGACGTCCAGTTCAATTGAACGCTGGGCCCAGTGGAGATCACGTTCTTGGTATAATTCTCCGCTGGCAACGTGAACTCGAACTGGTAGCGATTGGCACCAGGTCGTCCCCAAGCATACAAACGTTGGGTGGATGGGAATTGGCGGGTAACACCGCAGGAGAACTGGGTGCTGTGCTGCCATTGACCAACATGGTCGGTGGGCACAATGCCAGCACAGGATCCAACTTGAACCTGCACGCTGGACCCCACTCGAAGTTCGCACCGTTCACCCGCCCACGTACACGTACGTTCAATGGGTCACCCACCTGGGATGTGGTTAGCAACTGCCCAGTTGTTGATCTTGATATGGCAGGCGCGTGAGGCGCCTTGCCGGACCGAAACCGTCGCTCACTGCATGGCTGTGGAACCTGCGGAAGCTGTACCCGCCGTTCGGGTTGAAGAACCACATCTCGTATCCGTCGTCCGTTTGGATACCCTGCTGCCATTGCAGAGCAACGGCAGCGTTGTCATTGGCAACGATGTACTCACCCACGGTCCAGAAGATCTTGTCGCAAGAGGTGGAGATGAGACGGTCCGTTCCGATCGGAACACAGAAGCCTCCGCCGTTCGCGATCTGGCTGACATCCGTGAATCCGGACCCATCATACCGGTTATCGATGATACGGGCACCGGAAGAGGTAGTGAGCACGTAGCCACCTGTGCTGATGCCATCCCCGGCACTATCGAGCACACGTAGAACATAGCATCCTGTGGAAAGGCAGCAACTCGCATTCACCAGGTCGTTGTCCAACCCAACATAAGGCCCACCGGAGCAAGTTGGCGAACCACCGCCTTGTGGGATGATCTCCCAGGTGGTTTCATCTCCGTTGTCATCGGTCCAAATGTCCAGGTTCACCTCATGATCGCAGCCGCCGATCGGAGTGCCGATGCATGCGCAGTTCGCAGACCAAGTGTCACCACTGGTGTTCGGGTTCTCGTCATCGCAAGGCGTGCCTGGCAGATCGGTACCACCAGCAACTCCCTCGCAATCGATCACCTGACCGACGCAGGTGCAGTTCGCGGACCAGGTGTCGTTGCCCGTAGTGGCAAGTCCGTCATCGCATGGTGTGCCTGGCAGATCGGTACCACCAGCGACTCCTTCGCAATCGATCAACTGACCAACGCATGTGCAGTTCGCGGACCATGTGTCATTGCCCGTGGTGGCAAGCCCGTCATCGCATGGTGTGCCTGGCAGATCGGTACCACCAGCAACTCCCTCGCAATCGATCACCGCTGACCAACGCACTTGCAGTTCGCGCTCCATGTGTCGTTGCCCGTTGTAGCAAGCTCATCATCGCAAGGAGTACCCGGTTGAGCTGGTCCACCTGGCGTGCCTTCGCAATCGTTCGGCAGAACGCCAGCACAGATACAGTTCGCAGACCAAGTGTCACCACTGGTGTTCGGGTTCCCGTCATCGCAGGGCGTGCCTGGCATATCGGTACCACCAGCAACCTTCGCAATCGATCAATTGACCACCGCAGGTGCAGTTCGCAGACCATGTGTCGTTGCCCGTGGTGGCAAGACCGTCGTCGCAGGGAGTGCCCGGCAGATCGGTACCGCCTGCGACACCTTCGCAGTCGATCAACTGACCAACGCATGTGCAGTTCGCGGACCATGTGTCATTGCCCGTGGTGGCAAGCCCGTCATCGCATGGTGTGCCTGGCAGATCGGTACCACCAGCAACTCCCTCGCAATCGATCAACTGACCAATGCACTCGCAGTTCGCGCTCCATGTGTCGTTGCCCGTTGTAGCAAGCTCATCATCGCAAGGAGTACCCGGTTGAGCTGGTCCGCCTGGCGTGCCTTCGCAATCGTTCGGTAGAACGCCAGCACATACGCAATTCGCAGACCAAGTGTCACCACTGGTGTTCGGGTTCTCGTCATCGCAAGGCGTGCCTGGCAGATCGGTACCACCAGCAACTCCCTCGCAGTCGATCAACTGACCAACGCAGGTGCAGTTCGCAGACCACGTATCGTTGCCCGTAGTGGCAAGCCCGTCATCGCATGGTGTGCCCGGAAGATCGGTACCGCCCGCAATACCCTCGCAGTCGATCACCTGACCAACGCACGTGCAGTTCGCGGACCATGTGTCATTGCCCGTGGTGGCAAGACCGTCATCGCAAGGCTGCCAGGCGAGCCACCTGCGACACCTTCGCAATCGTTCGCCAACAATGCACCAGCAATTCGCGGACCAAGTGTCACCGTGGTGGCAAGGCCGTCATCGCATGGTGTGCCTGGCAGATCGGTACCACCTGCGACACCTTCGCAATCGATCAACTGACCAACGCAGGTGCAGTTCGCAGACCACGTATCGTTGCCCGTAGTGGCAAGCCCGTCATCGCAAGGCGTGCCTGGCAGATCGGTACCGCCCGCTACTCCCTCGCAGTCGATCAACTGACCAACGCAGGTGCAGTTCGCAGACCACGTATCGTTGCCCGTGGTGGCAAGACCGTCATCGCAAGGCGTGCCTGGCAGATCGGTACCGCCTGCTACACCCTCGCAGTCGATCAACTGACCAACGCAGGTGCAGTTCGCGGACCATGTATCGTTGCCGGTGGTGGCAAGCTCATCATCGCAAGGAGTACCAGGCTGAGCTGGTCCACCTGGCGTGCCTTCGCAATCGTTCGGCAGAACGCCAGCACATACACAGTTCGCAGACCAAGTGTCACCACTAGTGTTCGGGTTCTCGTCATCGCAAGCAGTGCCTGGCAAAGCGGTACCGCCCACTACTCCTTCGCAATCACATACGCCAACCACTACCGTAGTTTGGGCGCTGCTGGCGCATACACCGCTGCTCACTGTGTAGGTAAGTAGTTGAGTTCCGGCGCTTGGGTCGAACGTATATGGTCCCGTGCCATTCACTCCGACTCCGGTCCACACTCCTCCCGCTGGAGTTCCGCCCAACGTGACCGGAGAAGCAGTGCTGCACAACGGACCATAACTGCCCGGGGTCGGCGTGGCAGGGTTTGCGCTGACCGTTATCGAACGTGTAGCAATTGCTGGGTTGCAGCCGCCAGTGCCCGTCACCGTGTAGGTGATGTTCGTGGTACCTGCTCCAACTCCGGTCACAACGCCGCCAACTACCGTGGCAACTGATGCGTTCTGTGTGCCCCAAGTGCCCGTGGCGCTGTTTCCGCTGATCGTGTAGGTGGTCGTGCCACCAATACAGATGCCTTGTGGAACACCAGCGATCGTACCTGCCGTTGGAGGTGCCGTCACCGTCACCGAGCGGGTGGCCGTTGCATTCGCACAACCACCAGTGCCCGTCACCGTGTAGGTGATGTTCGTGGTACCTGCTCCAACTCCGGTCACAACGCCGCCAACTACCGTGGCAACTGATGCGTTCTGTGTGCCCCAAGTGCCCGTGGCGCTGTTTCCGCTGATCGTGTAAGTGGTCGTGCCACCAATACAGATGCTTTGTGGCGTGCCAGCGATCGTGCCCGCCGTCGGAGGTGCCGTCACCGTCACCGAGCGGGTGGCCGTTGCGTTCGCGCAACCACCAGTGCCCGTCACCGTGTAGGTGATGTTCGTGGTACCTGCTCCAACTCCGGTCACAACGCCGCCAACTACCGTGGCAACTGATGCGTTCTGTGTGCCCCAAGTGCCCGTGGCGCTGTTTCCGCTGATCGTGTAGGTGGTCGTACCACCTATGCAGATGCCTTGTGGAACCCCAGCGATCGTGCCCGCCGTCGGAGGTGCCGTCACCGTCACCGAGCGGGTGGCCGTTGCATTCGCGCAACCACCTGTACCCGCCACCGTGTAGGTGATGTTCGTGGTCCCTGCTCCTACTCCCGTCACAACGCCGCCAACTACCGTGGCAACCGATGCGTTCTCCGTGCCCCAAGTGCCCGTGGCGCTGTTACCGCTGATCGTGGCGGTGGTCGTGCCTCCAATACAGATGCTTTGTGGAACACCAGCGATCGTACCTGCCGTTGGAGGTGCCGTCACCGTCACCGAGCGGGTGGCCGTTGCGTTCGCGCAACCGCCAGTGCCCGTCACCGTGTAGGTGATGTTCGTGGTACCTGCTCCAACTCCGGTCACAACGCCGCCCACCACCGTGGCAACCCCGATGCGTCCTGTGTGCCCCAAGTGCCCGTGGCGCTGTTTCCGCTGATCGTGTAGGTGGTCGTGCCACCAACGCAGATGCCTTGTGGCGTGCCAGCGATCGTGCCCGCCGTCGGAGGTGCCGTCACCGTCACCGAACGGGTGGCCGTTGCGTTCGCGCAACCACCAGTGCCCGTCACCGTGTAAGTGATGTTCGTGGTGCCCGCTCCAACTCCGGTCACAACACCGCCCACCACCGTGGCAACCGCAGCGTTCTGCGTGCCCCAAGTGCCCGTGGCGCTGTTTCCGCTGATCGTGTAGGTGGTCGTGCCTCCAATGCAGATGCCTTGCGGAACACCAGCGATCGTACCTGCCGTTGGAGGTGCCGTAACCGTCACCGAGCGGGTGGCCGTTGCGTTCGCGCAACCACCAGTGCCCGTCACCGTGTAGGTGATGTTCGTGGTCCCTGCTCCTACTCCCGTCACAACGCCGCCCACCACCGTGGCCACCGCAGCGTTCTGCGTACCCCAGGTGCCCGATGCGCTATTGCCGCTGATCGTGTAGGTGGTCGTACCACCTATGCAGATGCCTTGTGGCGTGCCAGCGATCGTGCCCGCCGTCGGAGGTGCCGTAACCGTCACCGAACGAGTGGCCGTTGCGTTCGCGCAACCACCTGTACCCGTAACCGTGTAGGTGATGTTCGTGGTCCCTGCTCCTACTCCCGTCACAACACCGCCCACCACCGTGGCCACCGCAGCGTTCTGCGTACCCCAGGTGCCCGATGCGCTATTGCCGCTGATCGTGTAGGTCGTCGTGCCACCTGTGCAGATGCCTTGTGGTGTGCCAGCGATCGTGCCCGCCGTCGGAGGTGCCGTAACCGTCACCGAACGGTGGCTGTTGCGTTCGCGCAACCACCTGTACCCGCCACCGTGTAGGTGATGTTCGTGGTACCTGCTCCAACTCCGGTCACAACGCCGCCAACTACCGTGGCAACTGATGCGTTCTGTGTGCCCCAAGTGCCCGTGGCGCTGTTACCGCTGATCGTGTAAGTGGTCGTGCCACCTATGCAGATGCCTTGTGGAGTGCCAGCGATCGTACCCGCGTTCGTACTGCTGTAACCGTGATCGTGTAAGTGCAACTATTGAAGCACCCATTGCCATCGAAGAACTCATAGACGATCGTATGGGGTCCGACCCCGACAGCGGCCGGATCGAAATCGGTGGCAGGCGACCCATCAACCGTATAGAGTTCCGAACTCCGGGCTTCCACCCGTGAGGGGAAAGGACGGCGCTGTGACGCAAACGGATGAGTTCCCAGGACATGTTACCGTGGGTCCTGCGGTCAAGGTCAACACCACATCGGCCGTCTCTGTTGGGCAAGGACCACCGCTGATCGTCCAGCGCAGCGTAATAGGGCCGTTACCGGTCAGGTGCGTGAACGTCGCATTGGGGTCGTTCGGGTCCGTGAAGGTGCCTGTAACACCACCCGTAACGATGCTCCATGTGCCGGTGTAACCAGAGGGCACCGCATTTCCTCCAAGGGGCAACGTGGTGCCAAGAGTACAAATCGACTGCGGGCCACCTACCGTGGCATCCACCACCGTTACCGTTACGTTGCGGCTGAAGTTCTGGCAACCACCGTTGATGGCAGCAGTAACCGTGTAAACACCCGACATCGCCGGGGTAACGTTGGTGATCGTGGGGTTCTGAAGGGTCGAAGTGAAACCATTGGGGCCAACCCAATAGTAGGTCATCGTGTTGCCACCATTCGCTGCGGTTGCAGATAGGTTAAGGGTGGCCCCTTGACACAGCGGGCTGTTGCTGGTGGCCGTTGGGATCGTGGTCCCGCAGGAGGTATTGTTCACACAAGCCGAAGTTGGCTCGATCACTCCCGTCCTTGCCGTTCCGCCCAAGGAGACGAAGAAGTTGGCGTTGTTCGCGTTGGTGTAGGTCTCGTTCGTGACGATCTGGAACGTGGTACAGGTCGTACTCGCACTCACCGGAGTAGTGAAGACGGTTAGCCACGTGGCCGCAGGCAGGGATTGCCCGTTCGGGCCACAACCACCGTTGAGCTGCGGCTGGCCGATCTGTTGCGTGGCCACCATTGAGTACGTTTGATAGTCGAACCCACCTGACGATACCGTGCCGGTGGCCGCCCCGAGCGGGAAAGCCAGCGTGGTTGCGGGACACCATGCACTAGTACCCAGACCCAAGGTCTGGGGTGCAGTGGTCGCCCACCGAACCGTGAAGACCAAGTTGCTGACCACAAGGTTGAACGAACTACCGTTCGCCCTCAATCGAACATCCAATGTGTTCACGGTGGTTCCGGGAACCAGATCGATATCCACCGAGGTGGGTAACTGGGCCGAGGCCGTCCCGACGAACAACAGGGACAGGGCCGCAGCTCCAAATGTTCGACGGAGCAGGTTCTTCACATTACGCAACATGGACAGGGGTTTTGGTAGGGGTCTCGTTCAGGGTTCGATCAACGCGTATCGCACGCAAATCAGGGCAGCTGTTCCGTTCGTGTATTGGTAGGAACGGAACCGCCGATATTGGAAAGGATCGGATCACGATCGTTCCCATTGCCGGTGTACTTCACCAAGCCGTCAAGATTCACATCCTCAACCATATAACCGCTGGTGGTATTGGTAGGGACCGTACCACCGATGGCGGACAGTATAGGATCGCGATCGTTCGACTCACCGGTGTACTTCAAGGTTGTGTTGCGGACCACATTACCGGCCCATAGCAACATGGTCGAGCCATCCTGCTTTCTTGCAGAAGATCCCCAAGACGCCGTTGCGGCGGAACGGAGATCGATGGATAACGGCGTGCCGCTCAGTGCGACCGGGGACGCCGTCATGCAACCAAGGTGGTTCCTGTGGCGAACTGCAACATGATAATTCCCTTCGGGCACGGACAATCGGACCGTTGAACCCGTGGTTGAAATGACTTGTCCTGTACGGGTCACGAGCGCACTGCGTGTGGCAACCACTTGACCCGGCAATGATGCGTTCCTGAGTTCGATGAGAACCCAGTCCACCACCGCAGCATCACCGGTCACATTCAGCAATCCAGCCGTTGTCGTCTCTCCCCCGCCACCACCAGCATGCACAAATCCCAAGCCTGTGAATGGTTCTGTAAGTGGGATGGATCCTGCGGCGCGCAGGCCATCGGTCATCTTGCCCGTTGCAGGATCGAAAGGCCCTTCCAACAGGACCTTGATGTCAGGAACAACACCATCGGTCACCGTGGCGGTGACCATGGTCCGTTGGCTTGAGCATGTTAGATCCGGGCCGCGCACCTCCCAATCGTAGCAGTAGTAGTAATAAGCCGCTCCCGCACTCGAACCAGTGATGCTCACGACGCCGCCGATGGTATAGGGATATGAAACCCCGGCATTGTTACGGTACATGTTCAAGAGCGCTGTGGTCACCTTGAGGCGCATGTTCGTGCCTATTGGCACGCTCAGGTTCAAGGTCACTCGCGATTCACCCGTGGGCACGTTCACCGTGGTCTGCGTGATCAAGCTGCCACCCGAAGTGAGCACTTGGAAGGTGCGATTACCTGCACTCTGGGCGTAAACCTTCACGCTGCGCAAGGTGAACGGCTGAAACGCATTGAAGGTGAGGTGTTGATCGAAGTCGCCATAACCACCACCACCTGTATTGGTGGTCTTTCCTACATAGGCCGAACTCTGCTGTTGAATGGTCTGAGCTTCTGCCCAATAGTTCGTGGTTTGGGTGATAGGAGGTGTCAAGAAAGACGCACCGGTCCCGACCTGCCCCCCAGCGACAGCGGCATCGAACCAACGGACGTTCGAACCCGTTGCCTGAAGCGTTGCCTGTCCGGGGCCAGGGATCGTAGCACCCGTTCCTGATGGAGCAGAAGTATTGACGAAGTTCACGGTAAGAGGCTGCGCCGCTGCGGTACCGCAAGGGCTCGTTACGGTGCATCCATAGGTACCGGAACTCGTAGGGGAGATGGTCTGGGTGGTGGAACCATTGCTCCACAAATAGGAAGACCCGGCTGAAGCAGTAAGTGTGATGGGGCTTCCCGCACACAGGGTGGTGGAAGTGGATGGTGTGATCGAAGCAGAAGCACTGCCGGCAGGAACCTGCTGGGTGAGGGTGAATGGAGCAGCCGTCCAGTTGTTGTTGTCGTTCTCCTCCACGAAATTGTTGTTCGGGTCCACCTCCATCACGATCCAGTAGTTCCCATTGCAAGTGTTCGGGGGAATGTTGACCCACATACCATCCAAGCTCTCCGAGTACACATCCGTCCAGCCGACGGAGATACCTTGTGAGATCTGGCTGCAGTTGTAAGCCGCACCGCCCAATCCGTAGTTCGGGAAGTTGCTATTGGAATTGAGCGCTGTTCCTTGATTGTACATCTGGGAGGTCCGACAGTGACCGCTGGCGCTGGCGTTCGAGCAAGCATAATAATCCATCAAGCAGAAGCCCACTTTCGCCCCCTCGCCGACGATAGGCCAATTGCGGGCATCGGGTTCGCCGGGTACTTCCGTGCGCAAAGTGAAAGTGGCCCAATCATCCACATGGTTGTGACCATGCGTGGGGTGGTAGGTCATGGTACCGGCGAAATGCTCCGTGAAGGTCATGGACGACCCGTTCTTCCGATAGATCCGCTGCAGGATGAGTTGTTTCGGATTCGCGCAGTCATTGAACGTGCTGTCACTATTGGGGTCGTAAACCGAGATCGTATCGACCCCGCACAGGAACCAACGGTACCCGTTCTGATCGACACCACGCACGTTCAAGGGACCATACCCCACGTTCGGGGTAGAACCGGTGACCCGAAGCCTTCCCGGGTTCGATGCGTCGTTCTGAGGATACTCGTTCGGACCTCCCGCGTAGTTCGCCAATGCGCTCCAACTGATAGTGATGTCGGGCAGAAGCTGGCAGTTCGTCTGCCCGCTGGTCCTGCAAACACAACTGGTTGCGTTAGTGGTCGAGCACTGGGCCAAGAGCCTGTTCGATGGCTGCACAACTAGAGCGAAAGCAGCCACGAGCGAGGCGTAGACATTTCTCATGATCGGATGGTTTGCCCTGACCCTTTTGAAGGCGGGTCCCAAACATACCGATTCCCGCACACGAGGTCAATGAACCCGCTCATTCTTCGACCACGAAGCATGAAGTGCCCACAAAGTGATCGCTGACAATGCGGAGGACATAGGTAGCGGGCGGGTATCGGTTGACGGTCAATTGCTTGCGACCAGTTCCGAACCAAGCTCCTTGATCCACCAAAACGCCTCTGGAATCCAGTAGTGTCCAAATCATTGTATCGTCCGAGCCACCTGTAGGCAACTCCACGAAAAGCATGTCAGCTGTGGGCACCGGATAAAGCCTCATCAACGACTGTGGCGTCTGTCCTGTCACGGAGACGTCTTCGACAAGTCTGGCAGCACCGCCGGTTGCAGTGCCCGCCCAGATCGATCCATCCCCAGCGATCGAAAGGCAAAGCACATCATTATCGGGAAGGTCCGAATTCTGTGCGTTGAAATTTTGCCATTCGTCGTTGAACGTCAGGATGCCCACCCCTCCCGCTTGCGTGGCGATGATCTTGCGATCGGACGCATCTATCACTACGTCGTTCAATGCGTTCCCTGGGATACCGGAGGACTCAGTGATGTACTGGGCCCAAAATCCACCTTGCACATCACCAAAATTCCTAAGCAAGCCCCCGGATGGGCTGGCGAGCCAACGATCACCATTCGAATCAATGGCAACCCCAAGCGCAGTATTGTCGGGCAACCCATCTTGAGCATGCGTGTACACTATCACCGAAGTCTCCGTCACGTATGTGAATCCGGCGTTAAGCGTGCCAACACAGGCCACTCCATCGTTGCGTATGGCGATATCAGTAATGTTCGTTCCTGGCAGGATCCGGCCATTGTAGCTCTCATCGGTATCGACGTAAACACGCCAATCAGAAAGGTCTGTGCGAACCATCCCTCCCGTGGTGGCCAACCATGCATAACCTTCACCATCGAACGTGATGTTCCGCAATTGATCCGAGGGAAGTGGCGAGTTATCCGGTGTGAACTGCAACCAGTCCACGCCATCGTATACCACCAGACCTTGGGAAAGGAACCCGATCCAAACGCGACCCAGCGAGTCGCACGCCAGCGCGCGCACATCATTCTCCGGTAGGCCGGAAGTGCCCTGCTGGAAAACCTCCCAAGCGGTGCCATCGAAGCGGCAAAGGCCCCACTCGGTTCCGACCCAGGTATTGCCATTTGCATCATGCGCGATGGCCTTGACCACATTGCTCGGTAGGCCAGCGGTGTTCATATCGAACACTTCCCATGTCTGGGCGGACAAGGTGTTCAAAATGCCCAGCAGTGACAAGGCAAGCAGAAGAAGCCGATCTTGAACGAGCGCGCGCGTCATGGTCGTTCCAATACAACACTCATCGTCTTGCAACCCTCACTACTGTTCACTCGGACCTGATATACACCCGGAGCCTCACCCGTGAGATCGAGCATCGATGGACCTGCGGCGTTGAGGCGTTGGGTCATGACCGATCTTCCAGTTGCATCAAGCACTTCGCACCAAGCGTTCGGAACTGACGGAGCCATTATTTGAACAAGTCCCGTGGTCGGGTTCGGGGCCAAGCGGAAGAAAGGAGCTTCGTCCACCACCGAAGAGATGGATGTCGAACCCGAGCAGATGGTGCCTGTGAGCGTATCGCCGTTCGCGATCCACTGCCCGTTCAGAGAGATGAAATAATCCCGATTGTCAGCGAAGGTGAAATCATCGTTCACCAGTTGGAACAAGGTACTCGCACCATTGATGAACGGGATCGTCAGCACCTCCGTCCAAGTATCCGCCAGAAGCGTCTGCGCGCAGCCACTGATATCGACCGGTGCGTTCAACAAGGCGAAGCCCGTGGAGGTCCATGTCTTGTACTTGAACCCATTGCCCGGAGACACCTGTGCGGAAGGGCCGGGATTGAAAGCTTGACCCGGTGGACACCAAGCGCTCGCGGTCAAACCCAATGTTGCCGGGGAGCCCTGAGGCCAGCGAATGGTGAAGACCAAGCCGCTCAACACCTCCCCGAAATCCTGATCGTTCGCGCGAAGGCTGATGCGAAGAACTCCGGCTCCGGCGTCCTGCTGCATGCAGATGTCCACACTACTGGGAAAGGTTTGCGCAGAGAGTTCCGAAGTTGAAGCGAGGGTCGCGAACAAGACCGGGAAGAAGAATCGTTGCATGAACGTGCGTTGCATATTGAGCAAAGCTAGGCTACCGAAGCCGCACTCGTCCATCATTTGCAAGGCTAGTACTGCAACCTTGAGCACGTCTCCAACCGCGCCGATCGATGGTTAGAGGATCTGGGCCACGATCTTGTCCACCGTCACACCCTCCGCCTCCGCCTTGTAGTTACGCACCAAGCGATGACGAAGAATGGGCAGGGCAACCGCCTGCACATCCGCGATATCGGGGGAGAAACGCCCATGGACCAGTGCATGGGCCTTGGCACCTACCACCAGATATTGTGAGGCGCGCGGTCCAGCACCCCAACTCAGGCTGATCATTGACCATTGCTGGAGCGCCGCTCAAACCCGGGCGAGTGCGTGTGGCCAGCTTCACTGCGTATTCCAATACGTTGTCCGGTACCGGTATGCGACGCACGAGGCCTTGGTAGTGCAGGATCTCCTCGCTCGTGAGCACCGGCTCCACCGTGGCCTGATGATCGCTCGTTGTGGCTTTCACAACCGCCAGTTCCTCGGCATAGCTGGGATAGTCCACACGGATGTCGAACATGAAGCGGTCCAACTGTGCTTCTGGAAGTGGATAGGTGCCCTCCTGCTCGATCGGGTTCTGGGTGGCCAGCACGAAGAAGGGCTCCGGGAGCAGGTGCGTTTGGCCAGCTGCAGTGACGCTCTTTTCCTGCATCGCCTCCAACAGGGCGGCCTGTGTTTTGGGTGGCGTCCTGTTGATCTCGTCCGCAAGGATGATGTTGGCGAAGATGGGTCCCTTGATGAACCGGAAGCGCCGCTCCTGGTCCAGGATCTCCGACCCGATGATATCGCTCGGCATGAGGTCCGGCGTGAACTGGATACGATTGAAGCTGAGGCCGAGGGCCTTCGCCACGGTGTTCACCAGCAGCGTCTTCGCCAGACCGGGCACACCTACCAACAGGCAATGCCCACGGCCGAAGATCCCCAATAGGACGTGGTCCACCACCTCGTCCTGGCCGATGATCACCTTGTTCACCTCGCGCTTCAGCTTGCGATAATGCTCGCCGAAACGCTCCACGCTCTGCACGTCGTTGATGTTGCTCATACTTGTTCTTCTCGTTGCTCAGGGTTCCTGCGACTTCATCCACGGATGCACGAAGGTGCATGCGGCATAGTCCTCGGACACGCGCACATAGGTACTGCCGATATGGTCCGTGATCCACCGCTCGATCATCTCCGAACGCACCTTGCCTTCGGCCGCCTGCTGTATCAATCGATAATCCTCGCGCAACGTGGCGCGGTGCGGATCGGTACGTACGTTCAACTTGAGGATACGATACGCCTTCGAACCATCGGGCAGCACCAGCAATTGAGGTTCGCTCATTTCACCGGGTTTCAACTTGTCCAGAACGAAGAAGACCTGCTGGTCCAGATCGCTGATGTCCCAGCGTGCGCTGTTGCTGTTCGGCTCGATCATCATTCCGTTCAAGCCCTTGCTCTCCTCATCATCGCTGTACATGGCGCACGCTGTGCCGAAATCCGGTTTGCCAGCGAGCATCGCAGTGCGCAAACTGTCGAGGAACGCCTTCTGCTGTTGCAGGTCGGCGGAAGAAACCTGGGGCCGCATGAGCACGTGACGTGCGCTGTATTGTTCGCCGCGCCGCTCGATCATCTGCATGAAATGCCAGCCGTACTGCGTCTTGAACACCTGCGACACTTCTCCTTCCTTCAAACTGACGGCGACCGCATCGAACTCGGGGACCATGACGCCGGTGGGCACCATGCCCAGCTCCCCGCATTCCTTCGCGGAACCCGGATCCTCCGAGTACAGGATGGCAACGGTGCAGAACTCCTTCTCCCCTTTCACGATCGCTTCGCGGAACTCCTCCATCTTCCGCCGAACACGACGTTCCTCGTCCTCGTTCGGCTTGGGGATGCGAAGCAGCATGGCATATTCCACTTCGGCACCGATCAGTGGAATGCTGTCCTCCGGGATACGATCGAAGAATTGCTTCACCTCCCGCGGTGTCATGGCCAGATCGCTGGTGATCCGCTCCTGCATCTGTTGCACCAGCAACTGCTCTTCGACCGCAATACGGAACTCGGCCTTTATTTCCGTGATGGTCTTGCCATAGAACTCCTCCAATTTGGCCTCACCGCCAAGCTGCTGCGCGTAATAGCCGATCCGGCGATCGAGTTCCTGGTCCACCCGCGCCTCATCCACGACCACACTGTCCAATTTCCCTTGCTCCACCAGCAATTTCGCATAGAGCAGGTCCTCGAGGAATTCGCATGTGGGATCCGCTGAGCCCGGTTCCTGCTGTTGCGCCTGACCCACTTTCACCACAAGCTCGGAGTGAAGGATCGCTTCACGTCCCACCACGGCGATCACCTGATCGATGAGCAGCGGTTTCGGTTGCGCGAACAGGGCCGTGTTCAACAGCAGCACGACAGCAACGGTAAGGCTAGAGCACTTCCACATCCTTCGTGTTGCTTGCTTCACGGTACAGGTCTTTACGCATCTGCTCGATCAGGTGCAGTTTGCGTTGGTTCAAGATCGTCGTGCGGATATCCTGCCGCACCAGTTCGATGGGTGCCGGACCATGCCGGGGACGAAGTTCGAGCATGTCCAGGAACCAGGTCGTGGTCTCATTGCGCACGAGCAGGCGCTTACCCTCAGGACCAACGGTTGGCACCTCCGTCAAGGGTACTTCATTCCGCAGTTCTTCCAAGGTCGTCCATGAACCACTACGATCGGTGATCGCAACACCTTTCTCAGCAAGTTGGATCTCCACTTCGCGCATCTGCTCGGGTTTGCCACTGAGGAAACGCTCTTCCATCCGCTTCAGTACACGTCGATCCTCATCCTGCACACGGAACCACCTGGCGCGCAGGATATCGTCCCTCAGGTCGAAGTTGGAACTGTTGGCCTGGTAATAGGATTCCATTTCGCTCGAACTGATGAGCGTATCCAGACGCTGGCGCACGAGCGCTTCCTCGTAGGCGAAAAGCAACAACGAGTTGCGATAATCGCGCAGCTCGGCTTCGAATTCCTTCTGCGATGCAGCGAGGTTCACTTCCGCATGATGGAGTTCCACCTGTTGGTGCAGCCAGTTGTTGATGAACGCCTGGGCCATGGCCGCACTGTCCTCCGGTGGGGCTTCCATGGGCACCACTTGCCGCAGATCGCTCCAACGCAGGTACTGGTCATAGGCCCTTGCGATAGGTGGGTCATCGCTATCGACGTCCGTTGCACAGCCCCCAAGGACGAAGGCCCCCAACACGGGGGCCAGCATCCGAAGGAGGTATCGCGTTCCGCTCACTTGATCGAGTAGAGCACTTCCTTGTTCACGTTCACGGCGTACTTGGCGCGGAGTTCCTTGATCCAGTCCTTCTCCAAGCTGTCCTGGTAAGCGGCGGTTATCAAGCCCCGTGCTTCATCGAGCGTCTTCGGTGTGGGGGACCAATTTCTTCACGTCAACGATCGTGACATTACTGTCGGTTACGATATCCGCGCTAAGCCCGGGCGCGGTGATGCCCTTCAGCGCGGGTTTCTGTTCGGTGGTATAGATCCCGCTCTCGATATGCAGCGCCAGTGCGTTGGTCTTGTTCACGACAGCAGTGAGCTGTTCGTCCCGCTTACCCGCGCGCAGCATACCGCGCACCTGTTTGGCGACTTTGGCATCGGAGCAGGTGTATACGTCGCCTTCGTAGCGTGTATCCCACATGAACCGATCGCGGTTCGCCGCCAGGAACGCATCGAGCCCGGCCGTATCCTTCACCGCCTTGCCCCATACTTTCTGGTCGGTCAGTTCGAAGAGCAGTATGCCATCGCGGTACTCCTTCATGAGCAAGCGGAAGTCCGCATACTTCTCCTCCAAGTGTTCGTCCTCGTAGGCAAGGATCCGCTCATCGGCCATTTCGGCCGCACGGGAATCCACGTACGCAGGGATCGGCACCGCACGCTCACGGCGCTGACGGCTCTCCAACTGATCGAGCAGGTCGCGCTGAGTGACCGTCACACCCGCGAAGCTGAATACCGGCTTGGTGAGCTTCGCTGCCTTGTTGCGATCATAGGCCCAACCTTCCATCACCTCGCGCACCACCACGGTGTCATCCAAGGTCTGGGTCATCTCCTCATACGGACGGCTGCGCACAGCCAACATCTTCCCACAGCTCATGGCTCCAGCAAGTTCGCGCTTGTAACGGATCTTGCCTTTTGTGAACGGCCCTTCCACCACTTGCTTCCGAATGAGCGTATCGGTGCTGGCATTGCCCTTGGCGAAAATGGTCGTATCCACCAGCTTGTACACGGCCTTCAAGTTCTTGGGGTACGTGACGAAGCCATAATCCTTTTTCAAGCGCGCGAGGAACGCGGTACGGGTGATGTCCGCGCGACTATCACGCGAGATCTTGCTCTTCAACTCACCCTTGGTAGCGTCGTAGGTGGGCGGAGGAATGATCTCCAGCGACTTGATGATGTGCCAACCGTAGCGCGACTTGATCGGCGCGCTCATGTCGCCCACCTTGGCAAGCCCGAACGAAGCGTCCTCGAACTCCTCGATCATCTTGCCCGTTCCGAACTGCGGCAACTCGCCAGCCTTCGTGTTGGAGCTCTCGTCCTCGCTGAACTTCAAGGCGGCATCGGCATAGGTCAAGGTGCCCTCCGTGATCTGCTTGTGGATCTCGCGTATCCGTTGTTCCGCTTGCGCTTGTTTTTCCGGAGCGTCGGTATCCGTGCTGCGGAGCATGATGTGCGCCACCTTCACTTGGCCGCGTGCGGGACGCTCGCCAATGACCTTGAGGATGTGGTAACCGAAGCGCGTACGCACCGGCTTGCTCACTTCACCCACCGGTGTTGTGTAGGCCGCGTTCTCGAAGGGATAGACCATTTGCAGGGCACTGAACCAACCGAGATCACCGCCGTTCTTCTGTGCGCTCGGATCATCGCTCCCCCCGGGACCTTTGGCGATGCTGGCGAAGTCCTCCCCTTTCATCACCCGCTCGCGAATGGCGGTGATCTTCTTCCAAGCAATCAAGGTATCCTCGGGTGATGCCTCGGGTTGCACACCAACGAGGATGTGGCTCGCGCGCACTTCGCGCTGACTGCGATCGAAGGCCTCGCGCATGAGCGCATCGTTCAATTCACGATCGATCAAGTACGGCCGTGCAAGTTGTTTGCGATATCCATCGAGTTCAGTGCGGAACTTGGCTATGGTGTCCATACCCAGCTTCTCGGCCTCGCGCACCTTCAACTTGTAATTGATGAAGAGCTCCAAGTACTCATCCAATGCCTGCTGTGTGACAACGACTTCCTTGTTGTTCTTCTTGTAGATGGCCTCGAACTCCCCACGCGTCACGGGCTGTCCATCCACCGTCATCAATACGGGATCGGTGCCACCGCTCTGCGCAGCGGCGTTCAGCATGCACAGGGTAAGCAATGCAGTGCTCAGGTACTTCGAAGGCGTCATCAGGCTGATTGTAAGGTCGTTGAAAGGGTGCCAAATGTAACCGTTGGCACTATGCACGGCAGGGCGTGGCGGGGCGTTAAAAAGATCCAAGCCAGGAGGGTGGTCCGTATGCCGACCCACCGCCGACCACCCCACCTACATTTGGGCGCCCACACAACTTGTTTCCAAGGAATGGAGGGCACCATCCCACGGATGAACCCAACTGGGCCCATTACGGTCGGCATTACGGGCGTTGGCTATCCGGAGAAGCGCAACATCGTCGACCTCCCTCACGAGGGTGTTCGGTTCATCAGGCACCGTGATCCGGTGCAATGGGCGGATTGGCTGTACTTCAAGGCCACTGGTAACCTGCACCCGACGCTGCACGCCCTTCACAATGACCTTGGCTTCAACCGGGCGGATGTCCTGCACTTCTTCAACAAGCTGAGCTTTTCGCGCACCCCGTGGGTGAGCACGTTCGAAACGCGCATACCACGCATCCACCAGCCAGGTGCCAGGTACTTCAACGCCCTTGCCCGCGACAGTTGCAAGCGGCTCATCGCCATGAGCCAGCGAGCACGAAGGATCGAGGAAGCCCTTCTGGACAAACATCCGAACGTAAAGGCCGATGTTATGTCCAAAATGGTGGTGCTCCATCCGGCACAACGGACGCTGCTGGCGAGCATGGCGGCGAAGGAGCGCAGCGCAACGAACATCCAACTCGTGTTCGTTGGCCATGAGTTCTTCCGCAAGGGCGGGCTCGAGGTGCTGCGAGCCGTGGAACGCGCGATCATGAGCGGAGCCCCATTGCACCTGACCATCGTGAGTTCGTTGCTTACAGGAGATTACGTGAGCCAGAGCGGGCCGGCCGAAAAACAGGAGGCGCTCGCCATCATTTCACGGCATCCGCACCACGTGGTGCGCCACAAGCAGCTTCCGAACACGGAAGTGATGGCCCTTATGCATCGCAGCGATGTCGCGTTGCTGCCCACTTATCATGACTCCTACGGATACTCCGTGCTCGAGGGCCAGGCGCTTGGCTGTCCGGTGATCACTACGGATGTTGCCGCACTACCGGAGATCAACGACAACGAAAGAGGCTGGATGATCGAAGTACCGAAGGATGAATTCGGGGAGGGGCGTTGGCGCACACCGGAAGCCCGCCTGCTTCTTTCGAGAACGATCGAGGAACAACTGACCGCTTACTTGGAAGCTCTTGTCCGGGACCCGGATATGATCCGGAAGAAGGGGGAACTGGCGCTTGATCGGGATCCGGACGCACCATGACCCCTCCCATCGAGCGCGGGTACTTGACCGGATCTACGCGGAAGCGGTCGGCCGATGAACGCTAGTGGTGGCTGTAGTTCGGTGCCTCTCGTGTGATGTACACATCGTGCGGATGGCTCTCCTTCACCCCAGCCGTGGTGATGCGGATGAAGCGCGCCTGCTTGAGGGCTTCCATGTCCTTGGCACCACAATAGCCCATTCCAGCACGCAGGCCGCCAACGAATTGGTGCACCACTTCAGCGAGCTTTCCCTTGTAGGGTACACGACCACTGATGCCTTCGGGCACGAGCTTCTTGATGTCGTCCTCCATGTCCTGGAAGTAACGGTCCTTGCTACCCTGCTGCATGGCTTCGATGCTGCCCATACCACGATAGGTCTTGAACCGGCGGCCTTCCAGAATGATGGTCTCGCCCGGGCTCTCTTCCACGCCGGCGAACATGCTGCCAACCATCACCGTGCCAGCACCCGCAGCAAGGGCTTTCACGATATCGCCCGTGTACCGTATTCCTCCATCCGCGATCACGGGAACCCCGCTGCCCGCGATGGCATTGGCACAATCGAAGACGGCCGTTAGCTGCGGCACGCCAACCCCAGCGATAACGCGCGTTGTACAAATGCTACCGGGTCCGATGCCAACTTTCACCGCATCCGCGCCCGCCTCCACGAGGGCCGTGGCCGCCTCCGCCGTGGCGATGTTGCCCGCCACCACGTCAACACCCGGAAAGGTCCTCTTCACCTGCTTCACCATGTCGATGACGCCCTTGGTATGGCCATGTGCCGTATCAACGACCAATGCATCCACGCCTGCGTCCACGAGTGCTTTCGCGCGTTCCATGGTATCACCTGCAATGCCGATCGCAGCGGCCACTCGCAGACGCCCGATCTTGTCCTTGCACGCATTGGGTCGCTGCTTCAGTTTGATGATGTCCTTGTAGGTGATCAATCCAACGAGCAAGCCATCGGGATCCACAACCGGCAGTTTCTCGATCTTGTGGTTCTGGAGGATCACCTCGGCTTGGGCCATTGTCGTATCCGGCTTGGCGGTGATGATGTTGGTGCTGGTCATCACCTCCGTGACCGGACGCCCCATTTTCTTCTCGAAGCGCAGATCGCGATTGGTGACAATGCCCACCAAGTTCCCTTGTTCATCGATGACCGGAATGCCGCCGATCTTGTTCTCGGCCATCAACCGAAGCGCATCGCCAACCGTGGCGTGCTGCTGCAACTTCACGGGGTCCAGGATCATGCCGCTCTCACTGCGTTTAACCCGGCGCACTTCGGCAGCCTGCTCGGAGATCGGCTGGTTCTTGTGGATGACACCAATACCTCCCTGCTGCGCAATGGCGATGGCCAGTTCCGCACCAGTGACGGTGTCCATGGCCGCACTGACGATGGGCACATTGAGCTGGATGTTCCGCGAGAACATCGAGCGCACATCCACCTCCCGAGGCAGCACCTCGCTATAAGCGGGTACCAGCAGCACATCGTCGTAGGTGAGTCCTTCGGCAGCGAACTTATCGGCGGGGAGATGACCGTTCGCCGGGGCCGCGATCGCGGACCTCTTCGGCGGGGCAACAGAGGATCGTTCCATGCACAAAAGTAAGTACCGGATCGATCCGCGCTGAGAACCCGCGCTAGGCGCTGAAGCCGTGAGCGACTCTTATTCCTCGGCGGTCAGGAGCGTGACCGTCCCACGCTTTTCCACTCGTTTTCCTGCACCGTTGGTGACCGCGCAGAAGTAACCGTAAACCCCTATGGGGCATGGCGTGCCGTTCATTTCGCCGTCCCACGCTTCATCGGGATCATCGGTTTCCCAGATGACCTGACCCCATCGGTTGATGATGAGCAGGGTGTAAGCCTGAACGTCCACAAAACCAAGCACCGGTTTGAACTCCCGATTGGCCGCGACACCACTGCCAACGATGAATCCGTTGGGGATGTAGATCAGGTCCTGTTGCGCAGCACATGCGATGTTGCTCACGCTGGTGGCGTTGATGCCCGAGGCATTGCCAACCTCCTGGGCTTCGATGTAGTAGCAGAACCGCCCACCACTGCTGAGCACATAGGCGTTCACATCATCCTCGTACACCCATGGTATCGCCGGCACTACGGCGATGAGCTCGAAGTCGCCTTCGTCGATACTCCGGTAGATGCTGTGCGTGCCAAGAACGCCGGCCCATTGGATGTATCCGTTCCACTCCAACTTGTTGATGCCACGCAAGTCAGGGGCCGCGCGCAATAGGATGTTGCTTCCTATGTTGCTCGTCACCGAAGGATTGCCACAGCTGTCCCGCACTTGAACGCGGTACAGGTACCCGGTGTCGTGAGGCCGCACATCGCTATCCGTCCATGAGATCACCGGACCTGCACTCCCGGGGATGGTGGCCATTGCGGTGTACGCGTTGCCGTTCGCGGAACGCTCGACGACATAGCTGGAGACTTGTGCGAACTGGTCCACGCTATCCACCACCAGGATCGTTGACGGGCTCGTGACCGTGACCGTGCGCACATAATTGAACTGCGGCTGCGACGGGTAGGCCGTGAATATGCATGCCTTGTTGGACAGCGACTCCGCCTGTCCAACGCCTTGCACGCCCTTGATGATGTAACAGTAGGTGTGCCCCGGTTCTGTTTGGTGGTAGTACTCGAGCTCGGTGCCGCCCACGTTCCCGAGCAAAGCCCACGGGCCACCGTCCTGCTGGACCAGCACTTGATAGCTCTGAACCGCCCACCCAACATAGGCTGACCAGTGGACCCGCACTTGTGAAGAGCAGCGGTCGTAATCGATCTCCGCGAGGATCGTGGCATGTGGCAGACCAGTGGCGCTCGTATTGGGACTCGGCGGTGTTCCGGTCTCACAGGTGTCGAAGGCAGCTATCGTGAACTGCTCCGAGGCATCGAAGGGATTGCTCAGCGGCCATTCATAGCTCAGGTTGCCCGCACCGAACACCGTGTCGATGATCACACCCCCACCGGGGCCGTTCCACACGATGATGTAGCCATCGGTATCCGGTTCGGGTGGCTGACCCCAAACGATGTTCGAAAGGCCAGTGATGCTGTCAACGGTCACTGCGATGATCACAGGCACGGTCGGTGGCGTCACGTCGTTGAAGATCTCGCCATCGCGGTTGCTGAAGGAGGTGCAGCCAAGCGCATCCGCTGACCCGATCCTGAAGGTGAGCGAGTCCTCGCAGATATCCACGACCCACTGATAGGAAAAGGTGGTGTTGGGCACCGAAGCGATCTGCGTCCACGTGCCGATCGGATACTCCAACCAGACAGTGAAATCCGCAGCAGCTGAAGCAGAAAGTGCGGATGCGTTCCAGGAAAGGTTGGCGTTGCCCAATGGCGTGCTTTGGAACACCTGCAGGAAAAGTGTCGAGATGGTGTCGCTCGGTACGGAGACGTTCGGCGGAGGTCCAGTGGAATTGGTGACCATGAAGTAGAACTGTGCTCCAGCGTTCGCACCAGCACCGACATGCACGTAGTTCACCTGACCTTGGACGAAAATGGGCGGTATGGTCAGCAGCGTGAAAGGCCCGGCGATATCCGTTGCGTGCCAGATCTCATAGCTGAGGAAGTCGCCGCCGGGGTCCGGTGGTATCGTCCAGGTCACGGTAACGTCGCCGTTCACACTTACCGAGGCACAGTGCATGGTGGGAGGGTCCAGAACGACTGCTTTGGCAATTCCCGGTAGCGCGCAAAATGCGACCAGCGCCAACAGGGACCAAAGAAGGAAGTGCGGAACGGGGCTTTGTTGCACGTTACAAAGACGTTCAGGTCGGGCCCTTTGTTGCCGATCCACCATCACACGTTCGTTAGAGCCGCTTTGGCTTCGTGGAATTCCTGCATGATCCCGGCCACAATGTCCGCTGCGGGCCTCACATCATGGATCCGACCACTCACTTGTCCAATCTCCAGTTCGCCATTCTCAAGGTCCCCCTCGAACATGCCGCGTTTGGCACGCCCGCGACCCAACAAGATCCTGAGGTCTTCCGCAGAGGCACCGCTTGCATAGGCTTGTTGCACTTCTCGATAGAACTGGTTCCGGAGGAGTCGAACCGGCGCAAGTTCCTTCAGGGTGAGGACGGTCTCGCCTTCCATGCTGTTCAGCACACGCTGTTTGAAGGCGTCGTGCGCGGAGGATTCAACGGAACAAACGAAGCGGCTACCGACTTGAACCCCATCGGCTCCCAGTGCCATGGCGGCAAGCATCGAACGACCATCAGAAATGCCGCCCGCAGCTATGACCGGGACCTGCACGGCATCGCTCACCATGGGGACCAGCACGAGCGTTGTGGTTTCCTCGCGCCCATTGTGTCCACCCGCTTCGAAGCCCTCGGCTACCACGGCATCCACCCCGGCCGCTTCAGCCTTGAGAGCGAACTTGACGCTACTGACAACATGGACCACCGTTATGCCTTGGTCCTTTAGGAACGTGGTCCACTGGGCCGGATTCCCGGCGGATGTGAACACGATCGGCACTCGTTCCTCCACGATGGTGGCCATGTGCTTGTCGATGTCCGGGTAAAGCATCGGCACGTTCACCGCAAAGGGCTTGTCAGTGGCCCCTTTGCACTTGTGCACATGTTCGCGCAGCACTTCCGGGTACATGGATCCCGAACCGATGACACCCAAGCCGCCCGCGTTGCTCACAGCCGATGCCAACCTCCAGCCCGAGCACCAGATCATGCCCGCCTGCACCAAGGGGTGCTGGATGCCAAAAAGGGACGTGATTCGGGACGACATTGGGCCGGTAAGAGCAGCGGCAAATCTATCCGCTTGGTCGAGCCCATCGTCCACCTCGCAGGATCGTTGATAATCAAGGTATTCGACCAATGCCGAACCCGGGTGGAACTTTGTTATGTTTGCCCGGAATAACCTCTTCGTTCGAGCAACCGCATGAGCCGTCGATCATTACACCTCGCGCTAGCCGCCCTGTTCGTGGCGTTCGGGCTTTCCCGCGCCGAAGCCCAATATGCTTGGGATGTCGGTATCCACGTCGGTGGGGCCAATTGCCTCGGCGAAATGGGTGGTAAGGATGAGCCCCGCCGTGATTTCGTATGGGACATGAAGCTGAGCCAGACGCGGTGGGCCATCGGTGGCTTCGCCCGCCGCAAGATCAACCGCCTTATTTCGGTGAACACCGGCCTGCTCTACTTGCGCATTCAGGGCGCCGATGCCTTGACGGAGGACTACCGCCCCCGTCGCGGTCGCAACTTGAACTTCCGCAATGACATTATCGAATGGTACCTCCGTCCCGAGTTCACCATTTTCCAGGACAACGATCTCGGTGGTCGTGGTCGCTACCGCTTGGACTTCCGTCTTTTCGGTTACGCGGGGATCGCTGTGTACTACCACAATCCCAAAGGCCAGATCAACAGGGAGGGTGAGTTTTATGCCCTGCAGCCTTTGCAGACCGAATTGGTGGACTACTCCCGGATCGGGTTGGCCGTTCCAGTAGGTGTTGGTTTTCACTTCACCAAGAAGCGTCGCCATCGCTTCGGCTTCGATATGGGGTGGCGCACGACCTTCACCGACTACTTGGATGACGTTAGCACGGTGTACGAGGATCCTTCCTTGATGCCCGATCCTGTTCTCGGCGCTCAACTTGCCGATCAAAGCAGCTTCGCCTACTTGGACGATCCAACACTACCCGCGCCGCAGAACTACGGTTGGTGGCCCGATACGCCCGGGCTGTCCAAGAAGCCGAAGAACATCCGCGGCGATCCCACGCACAACGACAGCTATCTCACGCTCACGTTCACATACAGCTATGTGTTGCGTGGCCAATCCAACTTCTACCGCCAGCGCTACAGCTGGATCCGTGGTACGAAGCGGGTAGGTCGGAAGTCCCGCGCGAAGTTCTAGCCACAAGGCGCTTTCGTTCTTGAACGGGGACTTCGGTCCCCGTTCTTCGTTGCGGGCTGCCCGAATGGGTGCCCGACCACTACATGATCTCGTTCCGGTCGAGCCAGTCGCCCAGAACAACGAGCGACCAAACGCGCGACCAATTGATCCGTGGATCACGCGCAAGGAAGCGCTCCCACACGCGGGCCATGCATTTCGGTCCGAACACACCACGTGAGTCCAACTTGTGCAGGCGATCCCCACAGAACGAGCGCAGATCATTGCGCATCCACACCTCCCATGGCAGCGTGAATCCCATCTTCGGTCGGTCCACGATCTCGTGTGGCAAGAGATCACCGAGCGCATCCACGAGCAGCTTCTTGGGTGTGTGTGGGAACTTGTGCGTATCGCTAACACCCAGCACGAACTCCACCAGTTCGTGATCGAGGAAGGGAACGCGGACTTCCAGCGCATGAGCCATGCTCATCTGGTCCGTGTCACGCAGCAGTACGTTCTGCAGGTAGGTGCCCAGTTCGCCGAGCGATACCTGACTGAGCATGGGAAGAGCGTTCCCCCCCTCCTCCTCAAGCAACGCATGCATGATACTTCGCACTCGGTTCTCCGGTAAACGATCCCGCCCAAAAAGATCGCTCAGTTCACGATCGCTGTAGGTAAGCCGCGAAACAGGAAAGGTCTCTTCCACAGCGAACGACGGGAGCCGGAGCAATTCGCCCAATTTGTCGCTGCTGATCGATGGCCGAGCACCGGCGATGATGGATGCGGTCAATGATCGCAACGGCTTCGGCATGGACGCGATCCAACGCTTCCTCCAGAGTGCAAGGCTGCGCTCGAACACAGGGTAACCCGCGAAAACCTCGTCTCCGCCCAGCCCACTGAGCGCCATGGTGATCCCGGCTTCCTTGGTGACCTTGGAGACAACGTAGGTATTCGGTCCGTCGGCGCTGGGATGGTCCATTGCATCGAGCGCGTCCGGCAACATGCGCAGCATGTCCTCTGGTCGAAGCCGGATGGCGGTGTGTTCCGTACGGAACTTCTCCGAGACGATGCGCGCGTACTTCTCCTCGCTGAACTCCGGTTCGTTGAAGATCACGGAAAAGGTGTGGACCGGTGACGCACTGGCCTGTGCCATCAGCCCAACGACAGCGCTGCTATCGATCCCACCGCTCAGGAACGCACCAAAGGGCACATCGCTGACGAGACGTTTCTCGACGGCCCGTGACAGGCGCTCGCGAACTTCGCGATGCACATCGGGCAAGGGCATGGTACCGGCTTCTTTCGCTGCGGAACCAACCAGATCGTACCATCGATGATCCGTTACCTCGCGATCACGGATGTGCAAGTAGTGTCCAGCTTCGAGCATGCGCACATCCTTCAACAACGTGAAAGGAGCATGCACCGTCTGGTAACGGAGGTGGTCGATCAAGGCGACTTCATCCAACTTGCGTGGAACAAGTCCCGATGCAAGCATAGCGCGCACTTCGGAAGCGAAGACCAGGTGCTGCTGGTTGCGGTACCAATAGACCGGCTTGATACCCATGCGATCGCGAACAATGAAGAGTTCGTCCGTCACCGAATCATGCACCGCGAAAGCGAACATGCCGTGCAAACGGTGCAGACAGTCAATGCCCCAGCGCGCGTAGGCAGCAAGAAGCACTTCAGTGTCCGAGCCAGTGCGCCAGGTCACAGTTCCTAGTTCACGCTTGATGTCGCGGTAATTGTAGATCTCCCCATTGAAGGAGATCGTGTACCGCCCATCGCTGCTGGTGAACGGCTGATCGGAGGCCGTAGAGAGATCGATGATGCTCAACCGCCTATGACCGAGCACCGTATCGCCTATGCGCTTCACTCCTTCAGCGTTGGGACCGCGATGCGCGATCGCATCGGTCATGCAACGCACCAATGCTTCCGGATCGTCGAGCCGATCCAGACCGTGGATGCCCGCGATCCCGCACATCAGTTCGCAACCGTGCTGTGCGCCAGGATGCGTTCCAAGCCCGTGCGCAACGGCAACAACTCGCGACCCAGCAACGAGCGCATGAGGGTGATGTCCGGCATACGTCGGGTCATGTCACCCTCCTCCAAAGGCGGGAGATGCACGAGTTTGCTGCTGCTCCCTGTGAGCTCGACGATCAACTTGGCCAGGTCCTTGATCGTGATCTCCACGTCACTGCCAATGTTCACCACATCGTTGAGCACTGAAGTCCCCTTGTAGGCCGCGATGCATGCGTCCACGTTGTCCTCGATGTAGCAGAACGTCCGTGTTTGAAGTCCGTCGCCATACAGCGTGATGTCCTCGTTGGCCAGCGCCGCGCGGATGAACTTGCTCACCACGAAGTCGCGGCTCTGCTTCGGACCATAAGTGTTGAAGAAGCGGAACACCGTGTAGTCCAGTCCGTACTCCTTGTGGTAGCTGCGGAGGAAGGCTTCGCCGATGTTCTTCACGATGGCATAAGGCAATTTGCTGTTGAGCGGGGTTGTCTTCTCGTTCTGCGGGATCTCCACCGGTTCGCCGTACACCTCGCTGCTACTGCTGTACAGCACGCGTTTCACACCCGTGTTCTTGGCGAGATCCAGCACATTGCGCAAGCCATCGATGTCGCGCAATACCATCACGGGATTATCCGTGGTGCGTTTCACACCCACGACAGCTGCGTAATGGAACACATGCTCGAAGCGATGCGCGTAGAACACGGCGCTGATATCCTCGTACCTGTTCACATCGCACTTGATGAAGTGCATGTTGGGCGGGAGTGACGTCGGCAGTTTCGCACGGTCCCCAGTGAGGAGGTTGTCCACCACCGTGACGTCATTTGCAGGGTCCGAGGCAAGCTTGATGGCCAGATCACTGGCGACAAAACCGGCGCCGCCGGTAACGAGGATGCGGGACATGCGTACTTGTTGAAGGCCGGTAAAGGTAACCGACCCGTTCACCGCCGCAGCAGGCGACGAACAAGCCAGACGAGCAGGAGCGTCGCAGCAACACCCCACCAGAACGCGCGGCTTGTCACGGTCATCTTGGTCAAGTAGGGCAGTAACCGCCAGTTGAAGCCTTCCCCTTTCCCACGCTGCGAGCGCCACCAAGCCGCATCAAAGGACTGCGGAGGGAGCAGCTTCTGGCCCGTGAGCGAAAACGCGCTCCAGTGCACGCTGTCCGGGTACACGTCAGCTATCATCAGCGCGTCACGCGGCTCATCGCGGATGGCGCATTGGATGAAGGTGATGTTCGGAGCGTGCTGTTGGAAGAAGATGCTGCTGGGTGCGCCGCCGCCGAGACTGCCGCTGATCCAGAACACCTGCGCGTGCTTCGCGATCTCTTGCAGGATCGGATACACGTCCTTTTTGAAGTTGGTTCCGGTGAGCGAGCGGGTGTTGTCCTTGAAGAGATCGGAGTACCGTGGATCGTCCTCTGCCCAGATCGGGCGGTGGGAGATGATGAAAACAACTTGACGAGCCTTTGTCTGCCGGTAGTACAGATCGACCGCGCCCCGGATCCCTTCCAAGATGCCGAGCCTGTCTTCATCCGAGTTCCCTTCCCTTCGCTCTGTGTTCAACAGGAGCAAATGCGGTCCTACAACCTCCATCGATGACGATAGCGACGGCCCCGGATCGACCGGTGCGGATATCCTCTGCTGCCAGCTTGGAAGGCGAAGATCTTCATCCCCCGCAGCGGAACCCGCCCCATCGTGGTTCCCCGGCGCATTGAAGAACGGCACCGTCAATTTGCTGAAGAACGCGCGCTCGTAACGCGGGCGGTCCTTCTCTGCATCCATGAAAAGATCGCCTGTGCTCAGGAAAATGTCCGCGCCGAGCTGGTTGATCGTATCCAGGTTCGCGAGGATCGTGGCTGCCGGATAACCGCTGCGATTTGAGCTCGCGCCGTGGAAATGGCCACCGATGAGGATACGGTAATGACCGTTGCTATCGGTCGGCAGGACCTCGAGGTTGTTGAACGGGGAACGCTGTGCCGACGCCGAGAACGCGATCAGCCATAGAACGAAGCACAACAAGCTCGGAGCCTGCGTTCCTCATGTCCCCTTTGCGACTTTGGTCTCTCCTACTCGCTTGCCATCCAGGGTGATCGTACTTCCAGCGCCACACTCGAACTCCTTGGTCGCCTTGACGATCGAAACCTTCAGCAGTTCAATGGTGACAGCACCATAGCGCATCTCACGCTCTTTGGCCTCGGCTACCAGACCTACGCTCTCCACCGCTCCGTTCGAAACCGATATCCTGCTTCCTTCCCGGCCTTCGAACGCAGCAGCCATGCGATCGAGCTTCAACCCGTCAATGCTGATCCGCGCGTTCTTCGTTCCCTTCACTCCTATTCCTCCGCCACCACCGATGGCGATCTTTTTCATTGATGCCGTGCCACCATTGATGCTGATCGCGTCATCCGCCGACAGTTCGAAGATCACGTCCTCCAGATCGATCTGGGCATAGTGTGCTTCCAGTTGATCGGATCCATGGTCGAAGCGTGAATTCCTCAGGTCAAGCGAACCTACGGAGACATCCAGCAGCGTTGCCCCCGTACCCGTGAAGAAGCAGTGGTCCATGGTCACATTGCTTCGGTGGAAGGAGACATCACCGCTGCGATCCTGATCGTATTTGTACCGCGTGAGGTTGCCAAAGTTCACGTGCGCAAGGCGCGACATCCCGCTCGCACCCACCACATGCACGCCGTGGGAGCTGCTGTCCGTACTGAAGATCGCGATCGGCATGTCCTGCATCCCTTTCCATTCGAGCCGAGAGTAGCTGATCAGTTCCGCGCCGTTCACGATGTCGAGCCGTAGAGGTGAAGTGGCCACGCAGCGATAGCCGGACGGCAACACGACCGTGCGATCGAGCTTCCATGCACCGGGTTTGATGGTGATGGTACGCGCACTATCGTCGAAAAAGAAGAACAGAAGAGCGCGCGGATCCACGCGAACACCGGAACCCATCGCAACATCCAGTCCGCTGAGCAGTGCATACGGGAAGACCTCCACCGCACGTTTCGCGCTCGCTCCCAGCACGGAGCACTCCAATTTCAGGTCCTCCCGCTTCACCTTGCCCTTCACCGCGAACACCACTTCAACCGGCTCACCCACTTTGCCCGGCCTGCGGCACGGAACGATGGTTTTCATTGCGGGAGCAACTCGACTTCCGTCAGCCAGCAGGAGCGCGTGCACCTCCATCGGCAACCCTTCGATCGGCACAATGCTGAGGCGGACAGTATCGGCCGTGCTTCCATCGAAGTAAGCATGGAACGGCTTCGGGCCGTTGAGCAACTTCCGGATGACCTGTTGGTTCTTGTAGTAGATGGTGCGATCCAGTTCCTTGTACGGGAACTCGCGATAGACCGTGGCACTCGCGCTGTCGAGCGCGGGCTTCACCGCCGCGAACGTGCTATCGAGCCAACTCTTGCGCGACATGCGCTCGAGATGATGCACATAGGCCCGGAACAATTCCTCGTCGTTGAAGTACTGGTCGTGCAGGTCCTGGTTGGCCTCGCGCCGACCGGTCCATCTGTTGCTGCCCGCCAACGTGCGCAAGGGGAACGCACTGAAGCCCTCGTAGCTCACTGGTTCCACACGTTTGGCTGCCGGATCGTAGTAGAACTTCACATCGCTCCAGTCCATGCTGTGGTGACCGCCGATGAGATCGAGGATCGCATGTCGACGGGCGATGCGGTCGGCATCGAAAACCTGTGATGCGCTCAACTCGCCGCGACGGAAACCGTCGAGCAGTGCCACCGCCTCCTCGAACTGCGCCCGCATTTCCCCGTCCTTCACCAGGTCGCTGCTTCCGAAGGCATCCACCGCAGCGGCTTGGTATGCGGCAAAGGGTTCACTGAAGCGCAGCTTGTTCATCTCGTTCAAGCGGTGCTCCCAGAAAAGCGCTGGATCGAAGCGGAAGAGCGGCCCCGAAAGTCGTCCGTTGTGTTCCAGTAGCTCAGGCCCGAAGTGCTCCTCGTACGCGTAAATACCAAGGTCCTCCTCGTTGAAGGTGAGACGCAAGAAGCCGTAGCGCAACGCGATGATCCCTTCACCCGCCATGAGGCGGTGGTAGAACCAATCGCACAGGTAATTGCGTGTCCCGGGATGTTGAAGGCTGAATCGCTGCATGCCCAGGAAGCCCCCACCCTTTTTCGCCACCACACGGAAGCTCCACTTGCTGCCCTGTACGTGATCGGTGAGTTTGCCCTTGATCCGCAGTTTCGCCTTGAAGCGATCCTCGCCATGGATGATCTCCGCAGTCACGTACTCGTTGCCTTCGGGCATGATAACTCCTCGCTCGCGTGCTTCCTCCACCACATTGGTAAGCTGTTCCATGTCCTGCTCATCCACAACGATCTGCAGGTGCATGGGCTCCGCAGCGAAGCTCGCCGGGTAGTTGCGCATCCATTGGCCGACGAACGTGCGCAGACCCGGGTGGTTCCGCTTCTTCAACAGGCGATCCCCAATACGGCCCCGACCACCATCAGTGTGGTGAGCGCAAGAAGCGCCACCAACAAGCGTTTGCGTCTTCGCGTCCGGTCCTTCTGCTTCGTCTTCATTCCTGGCGTGGCAAGGTAGCTGCGTCGGTCAAGAGGCTATGGCTGGCACGGGCGTGGCCTCCTCCTCGGTGCCCTCCGCAGCATCTTCATTGGTGAAGTCCTGCCAATTGGCGATCTCCGGTTCCGTGACCACGGTCATGACCATGAGCAGCACGATCGTGTACGGGTTGAGCGAACCCATGAGCCAGGATTCATACATGATGGAGAACAAGCACGAGAACAGAACGGCGGTGCTCATGGGTACCAGCTTGCTGGCCTTGATGAAGAGCAAGAAAAAACTGCGGAGGAAGATGAGCAGACCGACGATGCCCACGTTCAACCACATGCTCAAGTAGGTATTGTGCACGCCGCCTTGGTGGCCCTGGGTTTCGAGGTACAGCCGGTACCTGCGCATGATGCTCTCATCATTGGCGAAACCTCCCCCGAAGACGAAGTAGTTCTGGACGTGCCCCCAACTGAACTGCCATGCGAAATAACGGCCGCTGCCGTCCTCGAGCGTTTCCAGCCGGAAATACTCCTCCAGCCCGAGCGAAACGATGATGATCTCCAAATTGGAGGAAACCACCTCCACAACGAACACCAATGAAACCAGACCAAGAAGACCCAAGAAGGGCGATGCCGCGAAGAAGCGGTGGAACACCAGGAAGATCATGGCCGCAGAAAGCGACGCGCGCGAACCGGAAATGATCAGGAAATAGAAAAGCGCGCCAAAAAGCAAGACCCGCTCCCGGAAGGAAAAAAGGCCCTTGTTGATGGAGACCACCACGCCCAACAACATGAGGGTGAGGTAACAGTAGATCGCCATGCCATTGGGATTGCCGAAAATGCCCCTGAACCTGCCTGCGACCTGGGCGTAGCGAACATCCACCGCCTGCATGACGAACCCGAAGAGAAGCACGGCAACCATGAAGAACAGGAGGTTCCGTATGAAATCCCAACCCCAACGACGGTAGTTGTACAGCAAATAATTGGGAACGATCAGGAACATGAGCGCGTAGGAGATGGTCTTCTGCAACCCGACCAGCATGCGGTCGGAGAACACCAGCGGAAAAATGCTGTAGATGAAGAACGGGAGGAAGATGGTGAACACGCTCGATAGCGGTGCGAACCGCTTCACCTCGACCAGGAAGATGAACGCCATGGCCATCAGGTAGAAGTTCTTGGCGTTCTTGAACACACGCATCATGGGGAACATGTCCTTCTCGATGTCGGATAGCACAAGAACCAGCAGCAACCCGAACAGGACTTCCGGCCAAAGCTCACGCGATTTGAAGAAGAAGACCGACAACGGGAGCAGCGCGAACACGGCCTGGTTGAGGTACATGCCCGTCAACAGCCACAACACCATGATGAGGAACAACTGCCAGTGCTCACGCAGGAATTTCAGCATGGCCGTTGGTGCTTCATTCGGATCGGAAGCGATCGAGTTGCTGACGGACATGACCGGCCCGCTCTTGTGCGAAACGCCGCATCACCTCGACCTCCACGGACCAAGAGCGCTTGTCCAAAGGCTTGCGCCAGCGCGCCGTGTGCCGATCCATTTCAGGGCCCATGCGCGTTACGAAGTCTTCCAGGACCGCACCGCAACGAGCGGTCGAGAGCGGACCTTCGAGCAATAGACCGGCTTGGGCAAGGAACCGGGCCTTCAAGACGGGTGAACGCATCATGGACAGGAACAACCGGGCGATAGGGCGTTCGTATCCCGCACCTGTGCGAACATGTCCGATGAAGCGGGTGCGTTGGCACCGAAGCCCAGGTCCGAATCACCCATGATGAAGTGCCACTTCCCATCCAGGGGTTGCTGGTCGCGCGGAGTTCCCGTATAACGCCAATACTTCAAGTTCTGCTTGGGCCAATCCATGTTGCCCAGTATCATTTGGCCAGCCATGTAGGCGAGAAAGCCGTCGACGTCCACCCGCGCCTCCAACGTATCGGGCCAGCCGCCATCGATCCGTTCCATCGTTCGGTCTGCCCTACTATCCGTCCGAAAACCTGTGCATCCTCCTCATCGCCATGTGCGAGCACGCTGCTGTCCTCCAGCAGAGGCGACTGCGAGGTCTTGATGCCATGGCGCCGTGCCAGTTCCCTTCTCGTCCATACGCTGGCGCAGGTGATGCACGCCATTGTACGCGCCGTTCACGTAAAACCGACGCAAGTGAGGGCCTTGCTCGTCTCGAAGGACGCCCTCGCAGAGCGCATGCTGATAGGCGTCCCGCATCATGGCCTTTACTGATCATTGCCTGCTGCGCGCAGTATCAGTGCTTCGCTCCCGATACCATCACCGTCCGGGAACGGAGCAACCGACAATGGTTCCCGGAAGAGCAATCGGAAAGCGTGCTGCGGAAACCCGCGTGTGTTGTACCCGTTGATCCGGAGGTCCACATCGCACTGGAAGACCTCATTGCCGTCGGCTGCTATCAACTGCATCCGTGCCGGACGCTCCCATTCCTTGCCGCGGCCGTGATAGTTCCCAGGATACCTCCACCACTTGGTCGGTCGCATACGCGTTCAGCACATCCTCATCCGCATACAGCATTCCATCCCCCACCACGGCGATCCTCGGGGTCGAACAAATCCTCGTTCAAGGCGCTGATGGAGATCACCGGGAGCACACCATGGTCCGCAAAGAGATACGTGCGCATGACCAGGGGGCCCCCGCGCCGAACCGCCTGCCCTGACCACCATGGCACCCGGTAGTCCGAACAAGGGGTGTCGCCATTGCACAGCCGTTGGTGTATTGAGCACGGCGCTCACCGCGCGCATGTCAGGAGCCGCATTCAGCGTGATGTGGTCATCGCCATATCGCGGGTCGGATCCGTCACCGTTCGTGGTGTACCATAGGTGATCGCCTTGTTGCGCACGGATCGTGATCACCGTTCCCTCGCTTGCTCGAGCATTCGCGGGAAGTATCAGGGGGGCACCGCTCTCCTTGGACCGGGCAGGTCGAGGAGCACGACCGATCGCCATGGCCAGGAACGCGCACCCCACCAACGCCATCAACAAGACGGGGACCGCGTTGCGGTGCGTGGATATCATGTTCAATCCTTCACCGCCGGACCGAACGCCCAACGAACGATGAGCAGGAACGGGAGGGTCAGGACGATCGTTACAAGCGTGGCACCGCTCCCACAGCCGACCCCGAGAACCAAGGATGCGAAAAGCAACAAGCGATCGTGCTTCGATGCTTCATTACCCTTGGCCAACAGGACCAATGCGAGAAAAGCCACTGCTAGGGGCAGCTGCGCCCGAACGAATCCAACGCCCAATGCGGCGAGGCCCGCCCAGAGTGCAAGCGCACGCAATTCCTGTCCACGCTTCCCCCGCTCCATCGGGCCATGGCATATCCCAGTAACACAGCTGCAACCATGGAGAACAGCAGATTGGCGATGTCGTACGGGCTGAAATGCCCGAAGTGGTCGGCCGCAAAACCTCTAAAGTCCATTGCCTGCTGTTTGGCGCCAAAACTAGGTATCGAAGCACCAGCAACATCAGGGGGGGGGAAAGGCATTCGGACCGTACAAACTGCCTACATTCGTCGCCGACCATGCTGCGACACATTCCACTGCTGGCGCTCCTTTGCTGCTCCTTGCTTGGTTCCAAGGCCCAAACCATGGAGTTCGTTGGAGGAAGTCTTACCGTGACAGCTGGCACGACACTCGAACTGATAGGACCCATCTCCTGGAACCTTGCTGGAGATGCCCAAGTGGTGAACGATGGCCATATCGAGTTGGGAGAACAGGGGCATTTGGAAGAAACGATCGGCGCACCGATCACTGGCACGGGTACTGAAACGGCAACGTGGCCAATAGCTGGTCCGATGTCCGGAGCAGACCGGGTGGCCTCGGGCTCACGATCACGCGCGCTTATGCAGCGGGTGGAATGCGCGTGGAACGTGGGCACTTGCCAACCCAGGACCCAATTCCACTGCGAGCATCGCGCGTTGGTTCCGCACCACGACCCCGACGACCAATAGCGACGAAATGGATGTCGTGTTCCACTATGACCCTGCGGAATTGAACGGCATCCTTCCGGTAGCCTGTCGCTGTTCGTGGCACCCGACCTCGGCGGGCCTTGGACCGCCATCGCCACGACCGGTGATGAACCGGCGTTCGAATTGAGCGGAACGGACCAAGCTCCGGCCAACTACATCACTGCATTCGACCTGGATGCCACCACCCGGGTGGATGCGAACTCCGAGTTGCAACGACCGCAAGTTTGGCCGACGCTTTTCACCGATGTCCTCATGGTGAAGTTGCCGGAGGGAACACCGCTGGAGCGAACGGAATTGATCGATGCTTCAGGTCGGATCGTGCAATTGCCCTTCACTCAAACCAATGCGAGCGGTGTTGCGACCATATCCGTGCCTTCCTTAACGAGCGGTCCTTATGTATTGCGTGTGAACGGCGGACCGGCGTACCATTTGATCCATCCATGAAGCGCTCCATTCTACTTCTGGCCTTAGGGATGGCTTTGGGTTCACGTGGGCAATGGGAGGTTCCTGTGCCCATCGAGTTGAACGGTACTACCGACCAGGATCGCCAGATCATCGGCTTAGCCGATCCGGTCGCCTTGCACGCTGCGGTGAGCGTGGATGCTTCCCGCAATTCAGCAGTGAGCTACACGACCGTTACAGGCGGCTTGACGTTGATAGGGGATCTGGTACCCGCGCCAGCCGCCTACAATGCAGGCATGCTGGTGACCATTGTACCTGACGCACCCAACGTGGCAGCGGCGCAATTGAACTTGAACGACCTGGGGGCCCAGGAGATCGTCAAGGCGGGAGGTGTTCCGCTGGAAGCGGGAGATCTGATGGTCGGTGCTCCGGCCAGGTTGATGCATGATGGCATGCGTTTCCGGCTCCTCAGTTCCACGTATTTGCCCTGTCCCGCCGGGTTCCACATTGGTGGTCGGGAGTATTGCATCGAGGATAGCTCCCGTGTGGACACCGGTTTTTTCGAAGCCAATAGGATCTGCCGTGATGCGGGCGCCAGGCTCTGCACCTTCAGCGAATGGGCACACGCCTGCCGCAAGGATCCATCCTTCCTACCAACGGTAACTGATTGGGAATGGGTGGACAGCTCCGCGAACAACACCAATGATGCGAAGCTAGTGGGGTACGGAGGAGATGGACTTGGTTCTCCGAACGATTTCGGGTGTAACCGGGGCCACACCGGAGAACCCTTTCTCGGTCGCCCACCATATCGATGTTGCACCCACCGATGAAGTCATTGGCCCTTGTTGTAGGAACGCTTTGTGCTTGGACCGCTTCGGTGGCCCAGGTAGAGGTGAACACGTCCGTAGAGTTCACTGGGTCACCTGAGAACAGGGCCATCAACGGCCTTGCATCTCCTTCCGATGCCAGTTCCGCGATAACGGTGGAGGGATCGCTACGCTCGGAATGGGCTTGAGCGAACGCGACCTTGCGGGGCACCACGCTGGCGTTGACGGTCGATCGCCGATCGCCGCCTACCGCGACGGGCTCCTGGTCCGTTTCGTAGCGCCTGCCAAACGCAAGGACCAGTGGAGGCGTGAGCCTCAACGGCTTGCCGGCGCTGGCCCTGGTTCGCCCCGATGGTGAGGCCCCGAGCGATGGACAAGTGATGCGTCGGTCGTGTTTGCGAGGTGATGCACGCGAACGGAAAGTTCCATTTGCTGAACGCCGGAAACCGGCTGCCCGCCAGGATACCTGCAGGTGAACACCAACTATTGCATCGAAGCCAATTCATCCCCTGCGGTGGAGTGGTACACGCATCGGACCAATGTGCGGTGCGGGCGGAAAGCTCTGTACGTGGGACGAAGTACTATGGCGCCTGTGCGCTCTTGCAGGGCCAATTCACCAACATCTTCGTCGATTGGGAATGGCTGGATGATACATCGAACCACAGTCACGGTGCCAACCAGGTGGGACGCACCATTTGCACGACCATACGAACACGCATCGTGACGGTACCTGCCCGGGTGCGTTGCTGCTATCATCCTCGTTGATCCATGAAGCAGCTCTATTCCATTATCGTTGCATGGTCCGCCGTGGTAACCTGCTTCGGCCAGATAGCGATAGACAGGCCGATCGTGCTTACCGGGACGATCGAAACCCAACGACAGGTGCTGGGCCTGCCGCCCCTCTTGAACAGCACGGCGGCCAACACTGCGGAAGTGGAGCAAAAGGGGATCCATCGCTATGCGGTCGCGGTCGGCGGCACTGTGTGGAGTGGACCTCCAGCACTGGCTGGTGCACCGGCAGCAGGCACCCAGATCATGTTGAGCACGGTGGACAATGCTTCCATGGGACCGGTCAACTGCTCGTGAATGGTCTTGGCCCCTATGACATCATCTGGTTCCCCGGGGCACCGCTCCTGCAGGAAGATGTTCCTGCCATACCCGTGCTCTCGCTGGTTTTCGATGGAACCGCTTTCCAGGTATTGAACGGGAAGCCCCGCAGCAGGCGCGAGTGCCCAGCGGGAACGGTCGCTGTCAACGAACAGTTCTGCATGGAGATGCGGAACGTGATACGACGAGTTGGTTCGCAGCGGCACAAACCTGTATTGCAGCGAACATGCGGTTGTGTACCTGGGGAGAGTGGCACAACGGCTGTAACAAGGCCACCCAATTAGGCATCCAGAACACCGTGGGGAACTGGGAATGGACGAACGACACGGCCAACGAGGACTGCTGTGTGCGTCTCATCGGCTATTCCAGCTGCGCACAATCCGGTCCTTGGGGGGTCAACAACACACCACAGTATTTCCGCTGCTGCTTCACACGGTGAGCGCAGTTGACGGCTGTAAATTCCTATAGCCCCGGCCATCCCGTCCTGGATCGAACCCTCCTGAGCACCACCACACTCGCAGGACTGAGCGATGCTTTTCAACTCGATCGACTTCGCGATCTTCCTTCCGGTCGTATTCGTTCTCTATTGGTACGTGTTCGGGCGCAACTATCGGGCGCAGAACACACTGATGCTCGTTGCCAGTTGCTGGTTCTACATGGCCTTCGTGCCCGTGTACATCCTGATCCTGGCGGTCACCATCGGCATCGACTATGTGTCCGGCATCCTCATCGAAGACTCCAAGGGCCCGCGCGCAAACGCTGGCTCACTGCCAGCGTCATTGCCAACCTCGGCGTGCTCGGTGCATTCAAGTACTGGAACTTCCTCAACGAGAACATTGGAGCGCTCTTCACCTCCGCCGGTTTCGACTACAACCTGCCGGACCTTGGCATGTTGCTGCCCATCGGACTTTCGTTCCACACCTTCCAGTCACTGGCCTACACCATCGAAGTGTACCGGGGCACACAGCAAGCCGAACGCCGACCGGGCATGTTCGCGCTCTACGTGATGTTCTTCCCGCAACTGGTGGCGGGGCCCATCGAGCGGCCGCGCAACCTGCTCCAGCAGATCGAGCACCCGCGGACCTTCGATCGCGCAAAGGCCGTGGACGGCTTGCGCCAGATGCTCTGGGGACTGTTCAAGAAGGTGGTCATCGCCGACAACTGCGCCGCCTATGCGAACCCGATCTTCGGGTAGCACCCTGCTGGTGGGTGCTTGCTCTTCACCTTCCAGATCTATTGTGATTTCTCAGGATACTCCGACATCGCGATCGGGTGTTCGCGCCTGTTCGGGTTCAGCCTCATGCGCAACTTCGCGTTCCCCTACTTTTCCCGCGACATCGCCGAGTTCTGGCGACGCTGGCACATCAGCCTCAGTACCTGGTTCCGTGACTATGTGTACATCCCGCTCGGCGGGAGCCGTGGCGGCAAGTGGAGCAGTTTGCGCAACACGTTGATCATCTTCCTGCTCAGCGGCCTCTGGCACGGTGCCAACTGGACCTTCCTCTGTTGGGGTGCCCTCAACGCGCTCTACTTCATTCCCCTGCTCCTCGCGAAACGCAACCGGCGCAACCTGGACACGGTGGCGGCAGGCCGTTGGCTTCCCACCTGGCGTGAGTTCTTCGGTATGGCGGCGACCTTCTTCCTTGCCGTGCTCGCATGGATCTTCTTCCGCGCGGAGAACGTGACCATGGCTTTGCAGCATCTCCAGGGCATCTTCTCACCATCGCTGTTCAGCCTGCCCACCGTGCTCCCCAAGGACGTGCTGCTGCTGGTCTCCGGTTTCGTACTGGTGGAGTGGGTTTCCCGTGAACGACAACATCCCTTGGAGATCGTGGCGACCTGGCGCTCGCGCGGAGCCCGCTGGGTCACTCTATGCACTCATCGTGGCCATCATCACGATCGGGGGACAGGAACAGGAGTTCATCTACTTCCAATTCTGATGAAAGCCTTCCGACGTTCGCTGCTCCTGTTCTGCCTGCTGCCTTTGCTGTGGTGCGCACGATGGCGGTCGTGAACTTCCGCCTGATGCGGTCCGAGCCCGTGCCCGTGCGTTCGCCCCTCATCGCGATGGGTGATTCCCACATCGGATGTTCGGTGGACACAACTGTATTGGTCGGCGCACAGAACACCGCGCTTCCTGCCGAGCCCTACCTCCTTAGTTGGTTCAAGTTGAAGTACATAGTACAACAGCAGCGCATAGACACGCTCATTGTCGGGTTCGGACCACACAACCTAAGCAACAATGACCACAGCAAGTTCCTGGATGCCGGATGGGCCACCGACCGCTTGATGATGCGCGCCTATCCACTCGTACCGGTCGGTGAGGTGCTGCGATCATCGTTCCACCTGAAGACTTACTTGCGCACCTTGTTCATGCAATTTTGCCTGATACCTCGCGATTCACACATCCAGTTCATCGGCCAGTTCAGTGGTTTGGGCAGAAAGTTCCACGCGGATCATGCAGGGAGCGTTGAGCGACACTTCCTCCAGAAGGATGGAACACTATCTCCCGTCTCCGAACCAGGCATTGCCTATCTGGATTCGATCGTGCAGTTCTGCATGCGGGAGCAGATCGCACTATATCTGGTCGCCACCCCGGTCCATGACGCATATCGCGCGGAAATTCCTGAAGCGTACCGCATCGTTTTGAGGAACTCGCCGATGCGTACCGGGCCGCTGGTGTTAAGTCATCGACCACTCCGCGCTCTTCCCGGGCGACACTCTTTTCGCCAACAGCGATCACCTGAACGCGAAAGGGGCGCGGCGCTTCACCCGCCTGCTGCGCGATGAAATGCGAGGCGTAGCGGACACGATCCTTGTTCAGTGAATTCGGGCCACTTCCCGGAACAACGAAACGAAATCGTTGGTGAAGGCCTCCCACGTGAATCGTGCGCAGGCGGTCACACGGCCTGCTTCTCCCAAGGTCGCTCGTTGCGCTGTGGTCAGCCCCGCAGAGCGCATCAGGCCCGCATGCAAGGCGTTGGCATCGCCCGGTGGTAGCAGGAACCCGTTCGCGGAGGAAACGAGTTCCGCCGATGCCCCCACATCGCTCACGAGCACCGGCCGTGAACGCGCCATGGCCTCCAGCACAACCGTGGGCATGCCCTCGAACCGCGTGGGAAGCAGCAGCGCATGACATTCGGTGTAGAGTTCTTGCAGACGCGCATCATCCACCTTGCCCGCGAGCGAAACGTTCACAGGCAGCCCTGCCCCTTCCATGCGTGCGCGCTCCGGTCCATCACCCGCCAGAACGAACCGGAAAACATCCCCTCGCCCTTCCGCCACTCAAGCGTTCCGCAACCGACAGCAACACATCGATGCCTTGTTGAACGCGAACCTCCCTACGAACAAGATCACGAGCGGACCTTGTTCCGTGGGATAGGGAGGAGGGATATCCGGTACTTCCACCGCGTTCGGCAGCACCACCACGCGACCGCTCGATCCCACGAGCAGGCTTTGCAGCAAGCTGGTGAGTTTGCCACCCAGGGATACGGTGACAGCGGAACGCCGCACCACATGCTTCAATGCCATCCGGAACGGTGCGCCGATCAACCGGTCCTTCAAGTGATCCCCTGAACATCTCCAAGCCATGGGGGTGAACGATCAACCGATCGCTGAAGCGGTGCATGTCCTTCCAAACGCAAAAACCCTGGGAGAGCACGACGTCCACTTTGACCTTGTCCAACGCGTCAGCAACGCGGCCACTGTATCGCCAGAGCTCACGCAGGTAGAAGCGTCCTTCATCCAGCGGGGCGATCCGAACCTCTTCGATCCCCAGCAATGGATCGAAGACCCGGTCCGCATGCGGGTGCAGTACGACCAGTTCCAGATCATCGCGACGCGCAAGATGCTCCGCCAGCAGGCGTGAATGACGCTGCATACCACCGAGCGCGTGCGGGAACACGCCATCGGTGCAAAGCGCAACGCGCAACTTAGAACCTGTTCGCAATCCCCGCATTTGGCTGCGCGCCGGTCTTTGGCGACCATACTTCGCTGCGCCAACAGTCACGTAGCTCCGGCTATGCTTCTGGTTCCGCGCCTCGTCTGGTCGCCAAATCCTCATCGCTCGCTTCAAAAGGGAGATTGCAAACAGGTTCTTAGAGCGGGACATCCTCGGTGAGCAGGGTGCGCACGCCTTCATCGATCCCCCAGCGCGGCTCCCACCCGTTGCGCGCTTGAGCTTCGAGACATCGGCAAGCAGGTGCATGCGCTCCACCTTGCGCACCCGGGCGGGATCCACTTCGATGGTGAGCTTTTCGCCGAGCTGGCGCTCGAAGGCCTCCACGATCTCGCGCACGCTGTACTCGATGCCGCGGCCGATGTTGAAGACATCATATCCGGTGATGCCAGCATTCAACAGTGCTTCCATCGCACGCGCCATGTCACTGGTATGGATGAAGTCGCGCTTGGGATCGAGGTTGCCGAGCTTCAAGGCACGGGCACCCGACAACACCTGCTTCTGGATCTCGGGGAACAGGTGCGGATTGGTCTCGTTCGGGCCGAAGGCATTGAAGAATCGACCCACGATCGTGGGGATCCGCGTTCGCAGGTGGAACTCGCTCGCGAGCTTCTCGGTGGCGAGCTTGGTAATGCCATAGATATCCATCGGACCCGTCATGTGATCCTCCGCCATGGCACCATCGGCGATGGGATAGACCGCAGCCGTACTCGCTACAAAGACCTGCTCCACACCCTTTGTTGCCGCACATGCATCGAGCACATGGATGGTGCCGCTGATGTTGATGTCCGTGGCCTCTATCGGGTGTGCATTGCAATACGGGATGAAGTGGATGGCAGCAGTACCGACCGCACAGGCGCCATGCTACTCGAAGCCGGAGCGCGCTCGCCCTTCCCCTTCGAGGTGATGACCCAGCAGAACGCAGGAGCATGCGCCGCCCGCAATGCCGGAATGGCCAAAGCGACAGGCACGTACGTCCAGTTCATGGATGCCGATGATGCCTTGTTGCCGGAAAAGATCGCCCACCAGGTGCTTCTCGCCGGAACCAATGGAGCACCCGACTTGATCGTTGGTAGTGCGCGTACCTATGATGCCACCGGAACGCTCACCAATACCGATGTCCAACGTAGCACCGATCGCGATGTATGGATGGACCTCATGCGGCACCGGCTCGGCGGCACACCCACCAACTTATGGAAGCGCAGCATGATGGAAGCCGTGGGTGGTTGGAACGTGAACATGAAGAGCAGCCAGGAGTACGACCTCATGTTCCGCTTCCTGCAACACGATGCACACCTGCTCTTCGATGCGGAAGTGTTGACGGAGATCCATATCCGCGACGGGGGTAGTGTCTCCACCACCCGGTTGGATGGAACATGGACACGCTTCATTGAACTGCGTACGCGCATCATCGATCACATCGCGCATGCACGGCCCGGTACCGACCTCCACCCCTATCACCAGGTGCTCTTCGATAGCATACGAACGCTCTACCCGTACGCGCCCCGTGAAGCGGTAGCGCTCTATGGGCAACATCTTCCGAAGGACTTCAAGCCCGGGACATCGCCTGCAACGGGCAATGGATACCTGGTCCTCCACCGCTTGCTCGGCTTCTCGCTCGCGAACCGCGTGCGCCAGTTGTTCAGCGGCCGCGTGGCCAGCCGCCCGTGAGCAACGCAAAGACCATCAGGTTCACCCCTGGTACGCGTACGGGCAACAGATTGTACCACCGGGTGAAGCCGAAGAGCCAACGCTTGAACGCCGGTAGATGGCTCGTCCATTCCGGTGCGAGCAGCACTTCCTCGAGGGATCTCAACGAAACTTTGTCGATCCGGCCGCTTTTCGCGTTGAGCAGGATCTGCAAATAGGTCCGGTGGATGATACCAAGCAACAGATCGGGACGACCCAGGCGTTCCGCAGCTCGTAAGAACTTCTGGCGGTACATGACGGCGCTCACACTGAAGCTGTGCAGCAAACGACGCGGGTCGATAACCTTGCGTTCCTCCGCGATGCGATAGAAGCAATCCGGTTCGGTTCGCCGCATATGGAAACGAACACCAGGCACCAACAGCGCACGTGTATGCAACTCCACGTCCTGGTGGCGGGTGAAGGCCACATCAAAACCGCCGAGCGTAAGCAGGAACGCACGGTCCCAGATCGGTTGCATCGTTTGCCAGGGTAGCTGGTGCCTGAAGAAATCGGCGAGCGGCGTACGCGAGAACGGCACCCATTGTTGTCCATGGTCACCGGGTTTCTCCTTGAACACCTCCATGGTGCTCACCGAAAGATCGAGGCCGCTGCCCACCATCACCGCAAGGCGGCGCTCCACGCAATGCGGCGCGAGCAGGTCATCCGCATCGAGGAAGATCACATAGCGTCCCTTCGCTTCTTGGATGCCGAGGTTGCGGCAATGGTTGGCCCCCATGTTCTGGTCGAGCGCGATGAGCTTGATGCGCGTATCCATTCCGGCGAACCCGCCAAGCAGCTCCTGACTCCCATCCGAGGAGGCATCATCCACCAGGATCAGCTCCCAATGTTCGTTCGTTTGAGCGATGACGCTCTCCACCATCTTGCCAATGAAGCCGCGTTTGTTGAAACTTGGAACAACGATGGATACCAAGGGATCCATGGTTCCCTGCATCGCGAAGGGCGATGGTGTGGGCACCCGCGGTTCCGACTCCAGGCAACCCAGCAAGGTGCGGTAGCGATGGTCGTAGGCCTCCTTGGTGAAGCGATCCGCAGCGAGTTGCATCGAACGTTCGCGCTGTTCCGTATCAGGCTTGGTCACCTCCAGACGGTCGCCGGGCACGAGCACCTGTCCCAGGTCGAGCGCACTCACCATCGCGCTGAAATCACCCACTTCCGGGGAGATCACCACAGGAAGACCGGCGCTGAGATACTCGGCGAACTTCGTTGGTGATGCCACCTTGTTGGTGATGCGCGCTTCGCGCAGCAACAACCCGATATCGCAGGCGAGCAGCGCAGACCGTACCTCATGGTGAGGGATCCAGCGTTGCTCAACCTGCCCGGGAAAGGCGGACCTCAACCGATCGATCACCGCATGATCCTGGCTCAGGAACAACATGCGGCGCGTACAGTCCTCCGCAAGCCAGGGGTGCGACCCTTTCTGCAAGATCCAACGACTGCCAGCCCACCGAAGTGCCGGAGTAGACCAGAACCGTATCCTCCTTGCTCCAACCGAGTTCGGCACGCAGATCGGCCGCCTCGCGGGTAGGACGTGCTTCCACACTTCGCCCAAGCGTACAGGGTATCACAAGGTGCCGTTCACCCCGATAACCCAAGCGCTCCCGCCAATGCTGCACCAGCACATGGCTCACGCTCATGCGCAGATCGGCACCGTTCACCACTTCGCGTTCCAGTGCCACGCATTCGGCGATCAAGCGATCATTGTCCACCACGCGGTACTCTTCCCACTCGGCACCGTACGCAGCGCGCCCGTCGAAGCAAACCTGAGGGACAAGGCCCGCGTTGCGCATGCGTAGCGCGAGCGCAGTAGCGAAAATGCCGCGACCAATGATACCCGTGGGTTTGTGCCATCGACAAAGCAGCCACAGCCAGATCCAATTCGCGCTCCAGTTGTGGGCGCGCGGCACCATCGGAAGAACGATAGCCTTGGGACGACGGGCCCGGATCTCACGGACCGATCTCAAATATCCCCGCAGCGATACCAGCGCAACAAGCCTCACCTGATCAGTTCCCAACGTGTTCAGGTGATCGACCACATCGGTCACCTGGCTCCAGTACACACCGGATGGCTGATCGTTGTAAGTGAGGTAGAAAGATCACAGACGTGGTTCAGAACATCGAACACACGCTCCGTGGCGTGTCCATCCCAAAGTGCGGGAACACGACCTTGCTTGAAAGCACCGGAGCGTATGCGGACCATCGCATGGGAAACCGCATCGAGGTCGAAGGAAACGAGTTCGTTCGTTCCCTCCAGCAAGGTCACCGGACGCTCCGTGCTCGCTCGCAGCGTCAGGCACGGTATGCCACGATACGTGGTCTCTTCCTGGACCCCGCCGCTATCGGTGATCACGAACGCACTGGTGGCGATCAGCTTCTGGAAGGCGAAATAGTCGGCAGGTGGAGCGATGGTAAGTCCCGTCACTTCGCGCAACCTGCCATCGAGGCCCAAACGCTCCAGATTGTTCATCGTGCGCGGATGTACCGGGAAGACCATCTTGTATTGCTTGCCCACGAGCGCGATGAGATCGATGACCCTATCCAGCGCCTCCTTCGTGTCCACGTTCCACCGGGCGATGGCGTATAAGTACATGGCCCCGTGGGGGTCAACTCCAGTTCGCCCAACACACCCGAAGCAGCGATGCGATCTTCGAATGCCACGAGCGTATCGATCATGGTATTGCCAACGAAGTGGATGCTATCGGGGTCCTGCCCTCGCGCAGCAGGTTCTCCACAGCGCTCGGTTCGGTGGTGAAACAATGGTCGGCGATGCGGTCGGTGAGTGATCCGGTTCATCTCTTCGATCATCGTCATATCGCCATTGCGCAATCCGCTCTCGACATGCACAAGTGGGATACGAAGACGATCGGCGGCGAGCGCAGCAGCAAGTGTGCTATCCACGTCGCCTACGACCACCACAGCATCCGGAGCGCTTGATCGTATCACTGCTTCAAGCGCCACGATCAAATGTCCCAACCGTGCTGCTGGGGAACCGCCCGGTATCACTAGCGTGTGGTCGGGAGCCAGTCCGAACTGCTCGAAGAACACGGTGCTCATGCGTACATCGGTATGCTGACCCGTATGCACCAGCTCCACGCTGAAGTCTCCACGTGCACGAGCCACTTCCTTGAACCGCGTCACCTTCACGAAGTTGGGACGCGTGCCCACCACCACGAGCAGCTTCTTCACGGCTTGGCCTTGTTGCGCGTAGCGATGATGAACTGGTCGCTGGGCGTATCGCTCACCTTGCGTGCAGGCGCCCCCGCCACGGTCATGTGCCCTTCCGGGAACGAACGGTTCACCACCGCGTTGGCACCGATGACAAGGTTGTCACCCAGGACGATATCACCGAAGACGCGCGCGCCCGCGCCCACGTAGATGTTATCGCCCAGCACCGGCCCGATCTCCGGCGGTGGGCCCGGTCGCGGGCCGATCGTCACGTTCACGTTCAACCGGCAATTGGCACCCACGCGGGTGGCGGGATGTATGATGATGGTTCCCCGATGTGAAAGGGAAAGGCCAGGACCGAAGAGGTTGAGCGGGATCTCGAAACCGCAGCGGATGCTCTGCCGATGCAACCGCCACGACCAGTACTTGCGCGCGATCCAGCCGAAGGGGTCCCCCTTGCGCGCGGTGTTGAAGTGGAACTCGGTACGCCGATAAAGCCGTTGCCAGATCCACACCTCATCATACGGATGCGGCCGCGAACCCGTCCGCCGCAGGCCGATGCGATCGGCTTCCAGGTAACGGTGCAAGTCTTCCCGCGTGCGGATCATTTGCTCAAACCACTGATGAAATTCGACATACGCTCGGCGGCACGAAATCCGAGCCATCGAAAAGCGGACAAGTAGGTCCGTGTGGTTGCCCGGTTGAGCTCTGGTACGAAGCCTCTTGGTAACATGCGATCGAAGGCATCGAAAGCGGCCTGACGGTCATGCTTCGAAAGTACGCGGATGGCCATGAACAGGTGCTGATCGGCAATGGCGATGTTCCCTGCCTGCCCATCGGGGTCGAACACGCGCAGGTGGTCCCGCATGGCCAGGCGCAGGTCCAGGTAGCGCAGCCAGTTGGCACGTGCATCGGTGCGACTGATGGAACCCTTGGAGCGCTTGAGCACTTCGCAGCAGATCCCATCGCCCCACACTGGGCTTGACCCCTTCTTCAGCATGCGAAAGAGGAGATCGTAATCCTGGCTGCTGCGCAAGCCTTTGTCCCATCCCCCAGCGCTCAGGAGAGAGGCGCGGCGAAAAAGGTTGGCGCTGGTGGTGCCCATCCGTGTGCGAACGAGCGCTTCCCATGGATCACCGATCAGCGGGAGCACGGTCGTTGTGGAGCGGCCATCGGTGTAATGGTTCCGATAACCACCGATCACGAGCTGGCTCCCCCCGGAGCCAGACCGACCTGTCGCTCGATCTTGTCCGGCAGCAACTCATCGTCCGCGTCGAGGAACTGGATCCACTCCCCACGCGTGGCAGCAACACCCGCATTGCGTGCCGCACAGGCTCCTGCATTGGCTTGCGAGATCACCCGGAGGCGACCGCTGCTTTCGGTGACCAGTCGCTGCAGGATGGCACGCGTTCCATCCGTGCTACCATCATCCACGGCAACGATATCGAGGTCGGCATGCGTTTGCGCGAACACGGACCGCACAGCCACCCCATGCGCTTGCACGTTGTAACACGGGATCACCCACGGCGACGGTCGTCATATGCAAGTACTTCAAAGGCCAGCGCTGCCAAGTACTTCCTCACCCGGCTCGATCCCGCCCGAAGCTTGGCCGGTACACCTGCCCTTCAGCAACGATGAGAACAAGTAGCGGAACTTGGCCAGGAAGGCCGACGATCGCCGCAGGTAGGCCACAGGTGGTCGCGAATCCAAAGCGCGGCAATTGGTAGGCGACATCGTCCCATACACGCGCAAGCCGCGATCGAAGGCCGCGCGGTCGAACAACCCGCGTTCGTTCACGGCCTTGCGCAAACCCCGCAAGTAGTCCTTCAACTCCACGATCCGCAGGTCGCAACTGCCGCGGGAAGAATTTGATGGCGTGCAGGTGCTGACCCAGGCTCCTTTCATCCGCTGGAAGACCGTACCAGGTTAGCACTTCGGCGAAAAGCACACGCAGGTCGGCGTGGTTGTCGCGGCCATGAGAGATGTTCTGCGGGCCAACGCGGTAGCGCACGAGCGCTCGGCCAGGTTGGCCACTTGGGCACCTTGAGCAGGCGCAGTTGGAAGAACCAGTCCTCGCCGTAGCGTGGCCAGTGGTCCTCGAACTTCAGTCCGTTGTGCACGAGCAGGTCACGACGATAGATGGACGAAGGTTGATAGATGGGGATATGGAAGAGCGATGCGGCGCGGCAATCACCATCGGTGAGCGAAGCGAAGCGGAGAACACCCAGTTCATGGTAAAGTTCCATCTGCGACCCGCTCGCGCCCAATGCGGATTCGCGTCCATGAACGCGACCTGTTTCGCGATGCGTTCGGGGAACATCACATCATCCGCATCCATACGCACGATGTACTCGCCAGTGGCCGCATCGAAACCGCGCTGCGCGCAGCCGGCCGGACCGAGGTTACGCTCCAGTTCGATCACTGCAGGCGTGGATCCTGCATGCCGCCGCAAGCCTGCCAGGCTACCATCCGTGCTGCGGTCGTCCACCGCAATGAGTTCGAAGTCGGAGAACGTTTGCCCAAAGACACTGTCGAAGCACTCCTTCAGGAAGGGTGCCTTGTTGTACACGGGTATGACCACGCTCACCTTCATCACCTCGTGTTGCGGCCCAGCCAGCGGTTCACCGTGAACTTGGCGAGATACAGCAAGTGTGCGCTGTCCTTCCTGGGGCTGGTTGAATAATGTGACAACGCCGTTGCAACACCGAAGCGAGGCAAAGCGAAAAAAAGCTCCTCCCACGCGCGTTGCAGTCGTTGCTCGAAGGCCTCGCGGTCGAAGATTCCTTGTTGGCGTTCAGGCCCGAAGTCTATCGAGCCAGCCACGGAAGGCACGCACCGCGGCACCGGTGGGTGGCTGCGGAAAGGAACGCAAGCCCATGAGATGCAAGGTGCGCTGATCCGCGGAGAGCGGTATGCCGAGCATGGCGAAGACCTCATCGATGATGACTCCGCGATACGCTGCGTGGTCCTGGCCGTGCATGCTGTTCTGTTCACCGCGCCGATACTGGATCAGTGGTTCGTCCAGGTTATCGAACTCGGCATGGGGTGCCATGCGTGCCCAAAAGATCCAATCTTCTCCGATCCGGGGCCAATGGTCCTCGAAGCGGATGTTCTTCTCACGCAACAACCGCGTGCGTAGGATGCTGGCGCCCTGCACCACCGGATTGCCGAACAGTTCCGACCGGCAGTGGTCCTGCCCTACTGGGTACTTCCACAAACCGGTTTCAGCACCAAAGAGTTGCAGGTGCCCGCCACTGGCACCGAGTTCAGGATGCGCGTCCATGTGCGACACCTGATGTGCGAAACGATGAGGCAGGTTGATATCATCCGCATCCACACGAACAATATACTCGCCTTGCGCGAGGTCCATGGCCCGTTGCGCTGCCCCCGCCGGCCCGAGGTTCTTTTCCAACGCCACGATGCGCAAACGATCGTCGCGAAGCGAGCGCAGCACGTGCAGGCTATCATCCGTGTTTTATCGTCCACGACCACCACACTTCGAAGTCCGCGAAGGACCGCGAGAAGATGCTCGCGAAACACGCCTCGATGAAAGGTGCCTTGTTGTACACGGGGACCACCACGCTCAGCCTCTCATCTTCGCAGGTGTTTCCATTTCGCCGCAGCCGGAAGCCGTTATCCGGGTGCCCGCAACTGATCATCCAAGCGGGCGAGGCGTTCGCGCTGAACAGCGGACAATTCTCCGGTAGGCAAGCCTTTGGAGCGGAACATGCGCATCATGCGGAAGTCGCGCTGCGAATGGATGGTATGGTGCCACTTCAGCAGGAAGTGCACGGTCATGGCGCGCACACGCTCGCGATGCGACCCGTTCACCGGAACACCGCGCAACGGTACGATGCGGTGACCGGCGGCGAGTACATCACCATACTCGACCAGATCGGTATGTGCGCACATGTCGTGCAGCAAGCTGGCCAACTCGTCCAGGAACAGGTGCGGGACCAAGGTCGTTTTGCTTTCGGCGTGCGAGCGGAAGACGGCGAGTTCCCACGGCACGATACGAACGCCGCTGGTCCCACGACGGAAAAGCACCTGTTGCCAGAGCTCATAGTCCATCACATAATGGAGACGCTCCTCCAATGAGCTCGACTTGCGCACCGCACCCATCCGGTAGAAAGTGCTCTGCTGGTTGATGCGCGGGGAAACCGAACAGCCGCTCAGGTCCGACATCGTCCAGCGGCAGCACGGTCTCCTGTTTCGGATCGGAACACGCGCGCGCCCGAGAGCACCAGCAAGTTCGGATCGGCAGCGAAAGTCTCCCCGATGCGCTGCAAGGCGCCCGGTAGCAATACATCATCGCTATTGAGCCATCCGAACACCTCCCCCGTGGCCCGTTCCAGGCCTTTGTTGATGGCATGGCTTTGCTCCGCATCAGGTTCGCTGCACCACCACGCCAAGCCTGCCGCGTGCCGTCGACGATCGCCTTCATCCGTCCGTGCTGCCGCCGTCAACGACGAAATGCTCCAGGTTCGGATAGCCTTGCGAATGCACCGAGGTCAGGCACTCCTCCAGGAAGGGGGCCTGCTGAAAGCTCGGCGTTATGAGCGTGATGCGCGGGAGCATGGATCAGGCCTTTCGGGCAATGGCCCAGAGCGAGGTGATCATCAGCCAATCCAGTTCGGCGGGCACCTTGTCCCGCTTTACCAGGAAGCGCACCACCGGATAGGAAACGTACTTGAGCACATTGCGCAATGCATTGGGCATGGGCCGGCGCATCACCCACAGGCTGATCATCTGCCCAAGGCTGGCATCCCACCCACCGTTCGCATGCACTTCTTCCCCGATGTAGCCGCTGGCGCGCAACATGCGCTGCAACGGGAAGGTGTACCAGATGCTCATCGTAAGGGGCATCGTGCAAAGGCCACAGGAACGGAACGGGATGGAAACACATGCCCACCCGGACGAGGGACACGCGGGATCTCACGAAGAACGGCCTGCGGGCCGGGCAATGTTCCACCGGTGGCCATGGCACAGTCAACACTGGCATCGGCCAAAGGGATGGTAACACCGTCCCAGAAAATATCAGGCTTCGCCGCTTGGTACTTGGCGTCATCGCCCACCTTGAAGTCCATGCCTACGTAGTGCTCCACGCGGGACGGAGGTGCCATGATCAACGACCGGTATGGCTGTGGCTACAACCCCACGTCCAGGAAGGTGCCCCGCAGCTTCGGGAAGCACGCTGGTAAGGGCGGTCTGATGGAGGTGCGCACATGGTAGAGGTCCTGGTGTCCTGCGGTGAACGGATGAAACTGCTTGCGTTGCGCGCGGCTCATGCACTTGCGTGTTTTGCTTTCGCAGGGAAAAGCCTTGCGAACGCCGCAGCAGCCAGATAGCGGTACCTGGCAAATTCACGGGTGCGTTCGAGCTTCATGTGGGTAAGCGCCGCCCGAAGGTCGCGATCTGCGATGGGATGGAAGGATCGCCGCCAACGACGGTCGAGTTCCGCTTCGAAAACCCGCACTGGGAAAAGGCCCCGCTCCCTGTTGATCGACTTCAACTTGACGATCCATTCATGCAGCGCCGTCACCAATACGGGCCCCACGGCTATCGGGAACATTTGATGAAGCATGAGCTGAAGTTGAACTTCCTCCTCGCTGGCCGCTATTCCGAACATCCGGAATCCCTCCCGATAGAGAGCATCGCGTGCGGACTTCGGTTCGCCGCCATGTCGCATGTTCTGTTCCCGATGCGGTAGAAGGTGAGAGGCCCGTGGATATTGGCGAAGCGGACATGCGACGCCATCGACAACAGGAAGAGGTAGTCCATTCCAGGTTGCAACCACGACTCGTTGCAACGAGCGCCGGATGCCAGCAAGCGCTCGCGCCGGAACATGGCCGTGCCATAACACACCGGGTCGTTGAAGAGCATCTTCCCTTTGCATTCTTCGTCCGTCAGCGGCCAGTGCCACAATTGGCAGTGGTTGAAGACAAGGGGAAGGCACTTGAGGAGGTACTCTACGGCGTCCACTTCAAGGTTGGCGTCGAGGAACGCCACC
>JADJDP010000030.1 GCA_016702645.1 Flavobacteriales bacterium | reverse complement strand
ACCACTTGCTTCCGTCCATCCTTCCACTCCAGCAAGTAGGTCCCCTCAGGCAGGTCCACCGCTAGGGGCCCATCACCGCTCACCTTGCCAAGATCCATGTGCACACGCCCTGCGTTGTCCAGGATGCGCACCTGGCCCGTTCCTAAACCGGTGGTGAGCAGCTGGCCGGCGCGCACGGGGTTGGGGTAGAAGGTGGTAGTGGCATCGAGTTCGGTGACAGCGGTGCTGAGATCTCCCTCCAGCCGCACATAGAACGATGCAGTGCTTTGGGCGGTGTCGCTTAGCACTTCCGTACCCGGGTGGAGGTCCACCACGCCGGACGCGTAGCCCGTGGCGTAGACCACGTTCGCATCATCGAGGTACAGTCCACGACCTGTTTGACCGCTGACGCCGCTGATGGTGAGCACGCTGACGAACGCACCGCCCGTGGTGTACCGCGCCAGGAACATATCGTTGCCGCCCTGGCTGGTGACCTCCGCCACACCGGGTCCAATGTCGAAGTCGGCGGTGCTCGCGAAGTATCCGCTGTAGAGCACCTCCCCATCGTTGGTTGCCCGCACGGAATGCGAGCGACCGCTGGCTGGTATGCCGTACGCCCAGGCCACGGTGCCATCGGGATCGATCCGCGCGATGAGCGCGTCGCTCGTGGTGGAAATTGGGATCTGTGTGGTGTCCGCTCCATACCCGATGGTGGCGGCCGCCCTGAAGTGCCCGGCGAGGTACATGGCCCCGTCCTGGTCCACATCCATGTCGTAGCCCCAATCTTCCAGGATGCCACCGAAGCGACCGCCCCAGAGGAATGCACCGGCAGCATCGAGTTTGAAATAGAAGCCTTCGGCATCGCCGACGGCGACCACCGGGAACGAGCCAGGCCCGGGATCCAGGTCCAGGGTGGTGGAGAAGATGCCACAGCCATGGATGCCGCCATCGGGCCCCTCGTACACATCGGTGACGTTGCGGCCGCCATTGCCCGGCAGCACGCGCGCCCAGTTGAAGGTGCCATCGGGCTGGAACGAGGCGACCAAGCCGCCGTTCTGGGTGTTGCCCAGCGGAATGGTGTTGCCATCCACATAGGCATCTGGTTGCACATAGCCACACACAAGGATCTCCCCTGCTGCGGTCATGGCCAGTCCGGAGAGCGCATCGGTGCCCGAACCTCCGATGTCCTTCGCCCAGATCAGTTCGCCTGCAGGGCTCAGCTTCAGTAGATAGCCATCCTGCCCACCACCGCTCAGTTGCGTTACGCCTGCACCGGGGTCGAAGTCGGCAGTGCCGCCAAAAGCGCCAGCAACGTAGACGTTCCCGGCGGCATCCGTGACCAGGTCCTGCACCCATTCCAACTGCGTCTCATCCCCGCCGAACTGCGCCACCCATTGGAACACACCGGAAGGGTCCAGCTTGCACACGTATCCATCCCCGTCACCGATGATCGTCACCATGGCCACTCCTGGCCCGGGGTCGAAGTCGATGTCATTTTCAACCTGCCCGCCGATGATGATATTGCCTGCGGGGTCCGCCACGATCGCCCATGCATTGCTGGTGCCCGTTGGATGCAAGTACCGGCCTTCGACCAGGTATTGCGCGGAGGCGCTCAGTGTGCAAAAGGCAAGGGTCAGGGTAATGGTTCGCATGGGTCGGCCGGCGTTTCTGAGGAACATCGAGATAGTGGCGTGAATGTGATCAAGGGGAGTTTCTCAGACCCACGCAGGGTGTCCTCTCCACCTCCGCAGCGGTCTGTGCGCACGTAACGGATGACCCTGTAGCTTGTTGTCGCCGTAACCAGTTTCATCCAGTGGTGCCATACAACGCAGTTTCAAGCGGCGCGGGGCTTTCCAGCCACCGAACTGCGCGCAGGGTGTCTTTGGCGTGTGCTCAGCGCAGCCCGTCGGACCTGCGCTAGACAGGAACAGAGCGCGGTAGCCATGCCTTCGGCAGGCAAGCCTGTGGCTACCCTTCGCCATTGCTTTGGTCATCCATCGCAGCGCCATGAGTTCCGAAGCAATGGAACTTGAGGCGATCCAGTGGCTCAGGCTCACAACGCCTGTTCCTCGGCCAGCTTCAAACAGTCACATTCGAGCGCTCTGTCAACCGTGTCCTTCAACACGCGCATATCATTCTGCGCACGCGCGCGGCCGGTGCGCTCCAAGTACACCATGGTACCCGCGCCTGCCAGTACGAAGGGAAGGAAGAAGAAGCCCCACGGTGTTTCGTGCAGCAGTTGTTGGGCAAGGCCCAGCGTGATACCGGTGAGACCGAGCAGGGTAAGGCCGACGTAGCCAGCCGCGAAGAGCATCCAGATGCCAGGACCGGGGCCGATAAGACAGCGCACCAAGGTGCGGCCATTGCCCAAGTCCTCGAAGTTGATGTCCATTTGCGGCGTCCATGCTTGCGCAGTGCGCCTCGGGAAATTCAGTGTGATGTGGTAGTGCGCGTTCTTGAGCCACAACTCGCAGGGATTCTCTTCGCGCAAGCGGTCACTGATGCGTTTGGTGATCTCGGTCCCCGCTAGCTGCGACTGGAATTTGAACCGTGGCCTTGGACCGGGCACCTTCATGCCGTGAATTTAGCCGTCTCGCGATACGCAGCCCCCGCTCCCGCGGATCTCTTCCGCTGCTTCAGATCCGTAAGCCTGCCGGAGGGCAACAGAAGGTCTCAGAACAAGGGATCCTGCGACTTGCCACTGGTTGCGCTAACGGGTTCTCATTCGAGAAGTTTCTAAGCCCACGCAGGGTATCCTCTCCACCAACGCAGGGGTCTGTCCGTGCACTTAACGGAGGACCCTGCTACTCACGTTCCACCCGGAACCGTTTCGATAGCCGGAGCGTCTAGATCTTCAGGAATCGGGCAACGGCAAAGGGCCGATCGAAACGCAATAGGAGTGGCGAAGCAGGCAGCCCGTTCAAGTCGATGATCCCGCCTAGCAGCCGACCCACGCGCAGGATCCGCCCCGTCATATCTGCGATCGAGTAACGCTGGTTGGCAAAGGGCTGGTCGTCGATGCGGAGAAGTTCCGCTGGAGCATCGTATCGCCAGGAAATGGCGTGGGGGTCGGTGTTGTCGGGCACTCCGGTCTGGCTGGATGCGATGGTGATGAGATCGATACCCATGGAAAGTCCGCCATTGAGCGAATCGATGCCCAGTGCGTGCGAATCGTCGTCATCCTGCGGCAGGAACTTGAGCGTTAGCGTCGCTGCGGGAGCCACGAAGTACAGTTCGCGGTACTCCCACTGCAAGCCTAGGTCGGCAGCGCCAATGTTGCTTGCACTTGTCTCCGTGATGCCGGCCAGGATCGTTCCGACATGGACGGACCAGGAACCGATCGTATCCCGCACGTGGGTACGCGCATCCACGCACTGGTAAAAGGAGATGCGGTACTCCGCACCCGGAACAAAGCCGCCGACCGCCTGTTGGATCCCTTCATGGTAGGTCCAACCCGTGCCCGGGCTGGTACCATGTATCCCGGTGAGGTAGGTGTCACCCGAGAAGGGTGTGCCCATTACGCCGGTGAATGGATCTGCACCGCCGACCGAGCTGAGGTCCGGCGTGGCCGTGAATGTGTTGGTCGCCTCGCATATTGGATCGGTATGGGCCACCACCTGCCATTGATCGGGCAAGCAGCTGAGGTGGTCCACTGTTCCGTCCAGATCGCCGTTCAGGAGCGTCTGCCCATTGGCCACGCACTGTATCCCAGTGAACAGGAAGAGGGTGATGCTGTGCTTCATCCTTGCGGGTGTTCAAGCATTTATGGACCAACGACCGGCCTGATCGAGCTGGTGGTCGAATGTAGGCGCAGGTAGTTGGTTTCAAACCTCCGCCGCGGGTCTGTCCGTGCACTTAACGGACGCACCTGCGGCTCGCAGCCGCGATCACTTCCTCTTCCGCCTGAGCTTCTTCTTCGGGTGCTGGCTGGTGTGGAACACACGCATCACCACCACCGTCGTTCCGTCAAGGCAGTTGATCGGGTTATCCATCGTCCAACCGCGATCTTGTTCGTCGATCAGGGGCTAAATGCAGGCCGATCATTGGAGGATGTTCTCTGCATGACATACGAGAAGGGCGTTCCGGCCCACTTTCGCATGGCGTTCGAACTCGAGGTAGAGCAACTTGAACCGGACCTGTATAAGATCCACTTGGGCATGGTGCGAGCATGTACAACCCGTACCGCACGCAGCAGGATCCTGCCAAGTGCTTCGGTGAGGCGGGAACTGGTCTCCACTAGTACGAACACACGGTACAAGGAAACCGGCTTGCAAAGCCTTACGCGCTACTGGTTCGCGGTATGCGCCCTGGGTGCAGCAGGCCCCAGCGCGCTGAGCGATCCCGTCATTGGCGTGGCAGCGTAGCACGTGCAACCTTCTTCCCAACGCAATGCCCCGGCGCCTCGATGCCGGGGCTTTTGCGTTGTGTACTGTTCACATTGTAGACCCCAGCCCGATGTGTCATGAACGATGAACCCATCCTTGTGCACATGACCCTACGCCCAACCCTTGCCATCGCCTTGCTCGCATCCGCCACGTTAGTGATGGCCCAAGCCGGAACCCTGGACCAGTCCTTCGGCACCAACGGATATGTGACCTTTTATTTCGGAGGCGAGAACACCTTTCCAACGGATGCCTTGGTGCTCCCGAACGGACAGATACTGGCGGTAACAGCCATATACAACCCAACGGCGGACATCGCTCTGGAGCGGTACAATGCGGACGGGAGCTTGGATGCTTCCTTCGGTGACGCGGGTGTTGTGACCATCGATGTGAACGCGGGGTCCAATGATCGACCAGGGGAAGCGGTCTTGCTGCCGGACGGGAAGATCCTGATCGGCGGTAAGTCCGACGGGGGCATCCTTTTGCTGCGGGTGGAGCAGGATGGAAGTGTCGACACCAGCTTCGGTACCGACGGATGGTTGACCCTGGACCAGGACCCTGATGAGGTGGACTATCCTTGGGGGTTCGTGGTACGACCGACCGGTGAGATCGTGGTCATCAATACCGTTGACGTGAGCATAGGGAACGGCTATGGCAGCGTGATCCAGTTCACGGCAGATGGCGCGTTGGATGCCGATTTCGGTACCAATGGAGTGCTCACCATAGACAATGGATCCACCAACGCCACGGAGTGGCTGTACGCCATTGCACTGGCCAGTTCCGGTGATGTGTATGTGCTGGGGAGTGCTTTCGTCGAGATCAACGGGACCGACGAAACATTCGTGTACCGCGTCACGCCATCGGGGTCTTTGGATCCCGCCTTCGATGGGGAAGGGTACCGGTTGTTGCTGATCGGTACGGAGAGCGAGGTCCCGAGCGATCGCGGTACTGCCGAACGACCAGGTCCTTGTAGGAGGCACTACGACGATGGGCGTGGTGGACCATCCGTTCCTTGCGAAGTTGAACGGGGATGGAAGCTATGATCCCACATTCGGTTCCGCCGGGGTGCAGATCATGACCGCGATCCACTCGCAAGGCATTAGTGAGCTGTTCATCCTGCCGGGCGGACAGATCCTCATGTCAGGCCAGGCGTCCAACGGGGTGGGTACGGATATGTTGATCGCGCGCCTCCATGCCGATGGAAGTTTCGACACCGGGTTCGGTACAGAAGGTGTTACCAGAACGTTGATCGGATCACCCGCTGGTTGGGAGAGCGGGGGCGCTCTCGCACTGGCCGCCGATGGTAATTACATCATGACCGGTGTGACCGGGACTTCGTTCGCGGGCACCTCCACGCAGGTGCTACTGAAGTACCTCTCCGGCAACCTGGCGGGCATGGCGGAGGGTAATTCACCCCCCGTGCACTTTCACCCGAACCCGACCAGCGGCCAGCTCTGGGTCTCTGCGCCGGGAGCGTTGCGATCGCTGGGGCTGCACATCGTTGATCTGGATGGACGATCGGTGGGGAACGTGAACCCGAACGGTGATGGGTCGGTGCAACTACCGGCTTCGCTGCAGCCGGGCACCTACTTCATTTCCAGTACTGATCATGCGCGCTTTCCGCCGCAACGGATCGTGCTCATGCCTTAGGGAAGATGAGCCGTAACGAAGTGGTTTCAACCGCCGCAGGTCACCCTGCATATTACCGCAGCGCTCTGTCCGTGCACTTAACGGACGACCCTGAGCTGATAGCCTTCGGCTGCCTGCCGCACGGCCGTCACGAGCGAATGAGCCGATCGTTGCGCTTAGCCGCATGGTACTAGGAGTCCGGGGTAAGCACCCGCCACCAGCACCGCGCTGTTCACCTTTGCACCACCACTCCGATGAGTGAATGAGAGCCCACCCACTGATCAAAGTCCACCGAGCTAACACATACCATCATCATGAAGAAGCTGATGACACTACTCGCCTTTTCCGTTGCGCTAAGCCCGGTTTGTGAGGCACAATATTGGGAACGACAGGCCTCTGGTGTGAGCACGGTCCTGCAGGGCGTCTTTTTCATTTCACCAACGCAAGGTTGGGTGGTCGGTAGTAGCGGCGTTATCCTGGCCACCGTGGATGGTGGTGCAACGTGGACACCACAAGTCTCCCCTGCGGGCAGTTCGGTCCATCTGCGGGCTGTCTACTTCACTTCCTCCACCAAAGGGTGGATCGTAGGCGATACGCAGACCCTGCTCACCACCGAGAATGGTGGTGGGACCTGGACGGACGTGACGACGTCCGCCGGTTCGGCGTACTATGATGTGTTCTTCACATCCCCGGATACAGGTTATATCGTTGGTGGCAGCGGCGTTACCGGCGAGGTGCAACGCACCACCAATGGTGGCCAGACCTGGGCTATCACCTCGCTGGACCGGGTCCTGAAGTCCGTCTATTTCACCGCTCACAACAAAGGCTGGGCCTGTGGGGACAGGGGTGTGATCTACCGCACCACCAACGGTGTGTCATGGACGCAGCAAGCGGCACCGGGTGCCAACGTGACGACCAACCTATCTGCCATCTATATGCTCTCTGATACGGTGGGCTGGGCATGTGGAAATCCGTCGAGCAACAAGCGCACGGTGGATGGTGGGCTCACGTGGACCAACCAGGCATCAGGGGACCAATGCCGGCAAGACCGGCATCTATTTCTCTGATAGCCAGAACGGGTGGGTCACCTCCACCACGGCATTGGGCGGCGGAGATTGCCCGATCGGATGTCCGTTCAGATACACCTCGAACGGGGGTTCGGCCTGGGTGACCGATACGCTCAGGACCCCCTCGGTTAGGTGCATGAGATTTTACAGCCCTACGTTCGGATGGGCCGTGGGAGATGATGGTTGGATCTATCGCTTTGGCAACGCAGGTACGACGGTGCCCGAAGGTGCTGTGACCGCGAACACGATCCGCATAAGCCCGAACCCGGTCGGTGATCGATTGATGTTGACCAGTGATGAGCCGATCAGGGCGGCAGAAGTGTTCAACTCCATGGGTGCACTGGTGTTGACCTTGAACGGCGGCAGCTTGACAAGTATTGATGTTGGTGCACTACCACCCGGCAGCTACGCCATCAGGGCGATCACCAACAGCGGTGCACGCTCGCAGGTGGAACGCTTCACAAAGGAATAGTTCGATCCGCGCGGCGCTGGTCAGCGTTCGCGAGCCGGGAGAACTACGGGATTACTACGAGCGCAAGCGCGCTGAAGGAAAGAAGCCCATCCTGGTGGTGAACGCTGTGCGCAACAAGCTTGTCCACCGCGTGTGTGCCGTCATCCGCAGAGGCCAGCCCTTCAAGCCCTTCCTCGAACCCTCAAGATCACATTTGAAAATGACATAGAATAAGTCTGTCCGTGCACTTAACGCACGACCCTGCGGCTCGCAGCCGTTACCAGGTCACAGCGCGCGCACAGCCGCCTCGAACTGCGCCAATGTGGTGGCCTGGTAGGTGAGGCTCGGCGCAAGCCCGTTGGCGATGGTGATGTTGGTGAACGAGGCGAAGTAGTAACCATGCACTTCAGCGAGGGAGACGATAACGGCGGCCTGGCCAATAGGAAGGTTGCCAAAGTGGGGGACACCTCCCGACCGCCTGGCAGCGGTGTTGAGCGCGGGTACCACTACCCACACATGGGCGTTTTCATAGTCGGCCCCTGGAGCCAATGCGACATTGAAGGCCGTTGTCGCCCCCGGCTCAAAGGTGCCGCAACCGACCCACCCGAGGGTGTTGATGGTGAAGGTGTAGTAGAACCAGTCCCCTTCGCCGAACGCCTCCAGAATGCTGTCCGGCACCGACGTAGGCGGTGTCGGCCGTGATGGTCCAAACCAGGTCGCCCGTGTAGGAGGCCATTTGGGTACTGTAGCAGGTGCGCATGTCGGTATCGGGGTCGCTACCGGGCAGCATCACTGTGGCGCTGTTCGGCACGATCCCCACTGCCACGTTGTCTTTGTCCGCTGTGATCTTCAGTTCGCCACCGCTTTTGAGCAGTTGGCGCGTCCCATTGTTGTCGCCGATCGAGGTCTTGTTCACCAGCACCATGGCTGCCGCGTCCAGTACCACCAACACGTTCACCCGGACCGTTCCGCTCACTGGTGCACCTGCGCTGGTGATGAAAGCCGCAGGGGCAAAGACGATCTTCGCATGCCCGCTGAGTTCCAGGGTGCCGCCCGTTGCGGCGTCCACCGTGAACGATTGTGTGGCCGCCAACTCGTTAGCAGTGTGCCAGGCATACAGGGGGTGTTCGAAGATGGGGGGCATTGGATGTCCGGGCGAACCCTCCTCCTTGTTGCATCCACTTGCGAAGGCCAGCACAGCGAGCGTGAACCAGATCGGGCTTGTCCTTTTCATGACAGGGGTTTCTGGTCGGTGCGGAACATCAGGCAGACACGATCGTGCCGGGTGGCGCTGCTCACGAACAAGATAGATCGGATCGCTTCGGATCGAACGCACTGGATCCATCGGGTGTCCTCTACACCCCCGCAGCGTGTTCCGAGCGTGCAGGCAGGTGACCTAGGCAGGCCACCATTTCGCCAATATGCGTCACCACTTCAGGGAACAGGTAGCTTGCTGCCTTCAAGTCGCCCTTCAGACATGTTTCGGTCCGCATTCGCCCGCTCTTGTACAATGCTCTTGCTAGCGCTGGGACTCGTTCGGCCGGCGGCTGCCCAGACTTTCCCTTTCACGAGCGGCCCGATCCCCCCGTGCGATACGAGCACCTTCACGGCCACCGTGGGTGGGGTGGGCTACCTGATCTATCCGGACGGCTGGTCGTGGGGTTCGTACCTCGAGAGCGTGCTCATCAACATCACCAGCGATCATCCGCAAACCCTGCAGGTTTCGTTGACCTCTCCGGAGGGCACCACCTTGTTGCTCTCGGCTTTCAACGGCGCGGGTGGGCAGAATTACACCAACACCAATTTCTCGCTCTGGGCGGTGAACAACATCACCACGGGTGCGGCACCCTTCACGGGCACCTTCCTGCCACAAGGTGGATCGCTCGACGTATTTGTTGGTGATTATGCGGACGGCACGTGGACCATCACGGTGATCGATACGGCCTGTGCCAACGGTGGCACGGGGCCGGGTGGCACGTGGACGCCGGGTTGGTTCGATGGAGGAGCGGGGAGCGGTGCATTCTCTTTTGGTTTCAGCAGTCCACCGCCGCCGTGCATGATCGACATGGGCTGGCAAACGGCATACATCTGTCCGGGCGAGACCGCGGACATCCAAACCTATTTCCAGAATAATTGGGGCGGCTGGGGCATGGGCCTCACGTTCACCTTTTGGAATTCGTGGACCGGGGCCATTGTCCCCGATCCAACGGCTGTGAGCCAGCCCGGGCAGTACCAGGTGGAAGGCTCCGATTGGAGTGGATGCTTCTATTATGGAACGTACGATGTACAGGCCATGCCCGCCATTGCACTCGGTCCCGATCAGGTCGTGGATCATTGCATTGATGCGGGCCCGGTGGATCTGGCGGCGCTGTTCCCGATGACAGGGGTGATACCTGTATGGTCCTTGGATGGGGTCCCCATCACCGCTGCTACCGCCAACGCGGCCACGGCACCCGGTGTGTACCAGTTGATCGGCCAGAACCTCGGCAATTGCAACGACACAGCGTTGGTCACGCTCAACATTGTTCCGGGTCCCGTGTTGGGTCCCGATCAAGGCGTGAACATGTGTGCGGGTGCGACCGTTGATCTCACAGCCCTCTATTCCACTGGTACCGATGTGACGGCGTGGACGGAGAGCGGTGTTCCCGTTGCGGACCCCACGGCGGTGGTGAGCCCGGGCATCTATACCCTCACGGTCACGAACGCGGCGGGCTGTTCCACCACCGCGGAGGTGATCGTCACGATGCAGGCGGCACCGGCGTTGGGCCCGGACCAATCGCATGATCTGTGCAGCAACGCTTCGCTCGATCTGACCTCGTTGTACAACACCACGGGACTTCTGGCTGTATGGCAGTTCGCAGGCGCTCCAGTGGCGGACCCATCAGCTGTGATCGCCGCCGGGACCTATGAGTTGTTCGCACTCGGCGTATCAAGCTGCACGGACACGGCCTTCGTGACCGTGAACGCGATCGCAAGTCCAGTGCTGGGTCCTGATGCTTCCACTTCGGTATGTGATGGTGTTGGTGTCGATCTCACGAGCTTCTTCGCCACTGGCGCACTGACGACCTCATGGACCAACGTTGGTACTGGCACCACCGTTCCCGACCCCACGGCGATCAATGTGAGCGGGCAGTACGAATTGATCGCCATCAACGCGGCAGGCTGTAGCGATACCGCCTACGTGCAAGTAACGATCGTTCCCAACCCCGTGACGGGCGCAGGCCAGACACACACGCTTTGCGGAGGGACCATGGACCTCACGACGTTGTATGCCATCGGTGCCAACACGGCGGAATGGACGCTGAACGGTGTTGTCGTTGCCGACCCGACAGCGGTCAACACGAGTGGTCTTTACACGATCACCCTCACCAACGCTTCCGGCTGTACGGCGAGCGCGCAGGTGTTGTTGACCATCGACCCGGCACCTGCGTTGGGCACGGATCAACTGGCGTCCGTCTGCGAGGGATCGACGTTCGATCTGACGGCGTTGTACTCCACAACCGGGCTTTCCGTGGAATGGACGCTGGATGGCGCGATCGTGGCCGATCCAACGGCCGTTGCTGTCACCGGCGACTATCAACTGGTGGCGACCAACGGCTTCGCATGCACCGATACGGCGCTGGTGATCTTCACCGTGAACCCCGGCCCTTCGCTTGGATCGGACCTTTCGTTCGCGCTCTGTCCCTGGCAGACGGTTGACTTGAGCACGGTGTTCCCGGTAGGTGGCATGAACGCCTTGTACACGCTGAACGGCGTACCCGTGGATGATCCAACAGCGGTGTCCGATACAGGAACGTATGTCATCAACGTGACCGACATGAACGGTTGCACCGATGAGGCCATGGCTTCCGTTTCCGCAGTGGAGTGCTTGTGCGAGGCGGACTTCATCCATGATGCGCGATGCATGCAGGAGCCGGTGCAGTTCACCTTGCTGGCCGACTCCGCGGTGTGGAGCGCGCATTGGGACCTTGATGGGGCAGTGAACAGTTCAACGGAGATCGATCCGCTGGTGAAGTTCGATTCCGAAGGGGAAGTGCTCGTAACGCTTCGCGCCACGCTCAGTTGTGGTGTGGTGGAAGTGCAGCGAACGATCCGCTTGCAGGACTGCTCGGACTCGTGCAGTGTGTGGATCCCCTCGGCGTTCACCCCGGACAACGACGGAAGGAACGATTCGTGGACCTGGAACGGAGAGTGTGAACCGGAGGACTTCTCCATGGAGATCTTCAACCGCTGGGGCGAGCTCGTTTTCGCCTCCAACGATCCGCTTCGCTCCTGGGACGGCACCTATGGAGGTGCGTTTTCACCGGATGGCGTGTACGTGTATCGCGCGGGATACCGCCTGCCTTACCAGAAGCGCAAGGAGGTCAAGGGCTCCATCACGCTGGTGAGATAGGATCCTTCGGGGACTGCTCCCGGATCGCGCTTGTGGGAACGATCGCACGGGAAGTAAGCACGCTTGGTCGGTCTTCACAAGTTGCGTTGAATGAAAAGAGCGCTGTTGCCAGCGCCCTTCCACAGTGATCCAGGGACCATCACTTCTCTTGGCCCAGCCGAAAGGAGATCGGCAAGGTCATTTGCGCGTCCACTGCTTTGCCTTTCGCAGTTGCCGGTTTCCATGCGGGCATTCCCTTCACCACGCGAACGGACTCCTCGTCCATATCGGTGCGAACACCGCGCTTCACGCTCACATCGGTAACGTTCCCATTGGCCTTCACGGTGAATGCCACGTACACGGTCCCTTCCGCCTTCGCCTCCAAGGCGGCCTTCGGGTAGCGCACGTTGTCACCGAGGTAGCGGGCCAGGGCTTCCATCCCTCCGGGGAATTCAGCTTGTTGGTCCACGCCGGCGAAAACGAGCGCATCGGCGGAACGCGAGGCGGGGGATGTGCTGGGAACAGCTTGCCAGGAGGCCAGCAAGGTGGCCAGCAGGAGCGCGGGCAATGCGAAGAGGAGTTTGCGGCGCGCGAGTCGGGGAGAGCGGGTGTTGTGCAACATGATGATCCTTTTTTTTATGTCCGATGATCCGAACGTGTTGAGTAACGATGTCGTGGGTACGCCGAGCGCGTGCGCCAGCAGGAGCTCGTCGTAGTTGCGGTGTGAGCCACGCGCGACCGCATCCGCGGTATGCTCGTGCACGAGCCTCAGTTCGCGCAGTGCGATACGCCACAACGGGTTGCTCCAGAAGATCGCGGAGACGATCTCGTAGGCCACCACGTCGAAGGAGTGGCCTTGTTGCACATGCACCCGTTCATGGGCCACGAGTGTGTCGCGGTCATGGGCCTTGGTGTTCGTGGGTATGCGCACGATGTGGAAGAAGGAAACCGCTTCGTCGCCCACCGCTCCAAGGCTTCGGAACGCGTTGGCACAACGCACGGTCAGGAACAGCAGCAACGCGATGGATACGCCGAGGTGGGCGTAGAAGAGGTAGCCCATCCAGTCGATGCCAGCGGGGGGAGCATCAGCGGGTGTTGCCACCGATTCCGGGAAGGTCGAACGCAAGGAGCACGGGTTCGCCGTGGAGCGATGGTAGCAGCGGAGCAGGAGCAAGGAAAGGACCGCTGTAGCGAGCAGCCACGCACGACGCGCACTGAACCAGGTCTCCCGACGCAACGCTACGTGATAGATCGCGAACAGTGCGATGAACACCAGGTTCGCTTTGAGATAGTAGGTGATGGCTTCCATCTCAGCGTTTCTTTTTGTCCTTGATGATCTTTAGCAGCGCGTCGAGTTCCCGTGTGTCGAGTTCTTCGCGCTCGATGAAGAACGACATGAGCTGTTGTGGTGAGCCGCTGAAGTAATCGCGCATGAGCCGCTTGATGGAGCGGCCGCTGTATGCCTCCCGCGTCACCTTCGCGAAGTAGCGGTGGCTGCGTCCGAAGGCCTCGTGGTCCACGAAGCCCTTTTCTTCGAGGATGCGCACGATGGTGCTGACGGTGGTGATCGCTGGCCTTGGCTTCGGCATGGCCGGGACCAGGTCCTTCACGAAGGAGGGCCCCAATTTCCAGAGCGCCTGCATCACCTGCTCCTCGGCCTTCGTCAATCGTTCCATGGCACAAGTATAACTAAGTACATAGTCGAACAGCCAAAAATATAGTTGAATGTGACGATGCGTTCAGGAACGGCACGGATCGCACCGGGAACGGTGGTGGGAACGAAGAAGGGCGATGCGCATGCGCATCGCCCTTCCAAGGAACAGGGAGCGAACTACAGCGCCAGTGCGCAGTTCACAGCCGCTGCCGCGTTGATGTTCCCATAGCCTTTGCTGCTGCTGGGTGCCGCCGCGAACTGTGCGGTGCTCGTGAGACATTGGAGGATCTGCTCGCGTGTCGCGTTCGGTCGCACGCTCCACACCAGCGATGCGATGCCCGCTGCTGTGCTGGTCGCACTGCTGCTGCCACCGATGTAGGTGGGGGTGGTTCCGCTCGGTGGCAGGCTCAGGGAATTGCGTGAACTGCTCGCGTTGCGCTCCATGCAGATGGTGAGGTCCACTTGGCTACCATCGTGGCAACTGCCGCACTTGCTCCCGTTCTCCTTTACGCCGGTAACGGCCACGCACTTGGTGAGCGCTGCGGGATAGATCACGCCCCACCAGCTCGTCCAGCCGAAGCTGGTGCCTGCTGCGGCCATGATCATCTTGCCTTTGCCGTGCGCGTAGTTCACACCATCGCTCAACAAACCACTGCTGAACGGTGTGCCGATGCTCATGCTGATCACGCGCACCGCGTTGTTGTCGCCATGGGCGATCAATGCGTTCTTCACGCCGGTGAGTTCGCTGCTGAGGTTCAGCACCACGTCCTGGCAACCGCGGATGAAGGACAGGCTGCTACGGTAGGCCACCCCGGTGGCGGCACCGCTGTTGTTGCGCGGACCAACGGCCTGTCCGCTCATGCTGGTGCCGTGCGTGCAGGTGCTGTATGCGGAATTGCTGTACGTGTAGCCCGTGGTGATCGTGCGGCCCACGTTGCTATCGCCGTTGTTGAAGTCGCTGCCGATGAGCGGTTGCGCGGAACTGAGGCCCGCATCGATCATCCCCACGGTGATGCCGCTCCCGGTGGCGTTGGCCCATGCTCCGGGAATGTTGTGGTTGTTGAAGTTCCACGGCAGTCGTGCGTTCGGCGTGATGGTCGTGATGTCAGCGGCGTTCACGGCGGTGGTACTGCTGCTGCATCCGCTGGTGCTACGGCCTTCCTCACCTTGTGCAATGGCCGGCCAGTAATCGATCGGTTCCACGTAGCGCACATTGCGCAGGTTCCGCAGCATGGTGATCACCCGCTTGTCGGTGATACGCAACGTGAGGATCGGCAGTACGGGATCATCCTCCACGAGGATGTCCTCGAGGGTGATGGTGCCGGTGGTGCGCGATGCGTTCAGTTCCGTGAGGATGCGATCGAGCAACGCATCGTGTACCGCCTTCCACGGCGTGCTTCGGATATTGATCGCGTGCAACGCGTCCTCCACGTTCCCGGCGTTAGCGGGCTGGTAGCCGATGGCAAGGCTGTGGTCATTGTATTGTGCCGCGCTCCACAGGGTGCGCACGTCCATCCATTCCCAGTGGAAGTCGTTGCGATCTTCCAGGGTGCGGATCACGAGTTCGTCCACTACGTCCTGTGAGAGTGGATCACCATCGGGCACGGGCTGGAGGTCACTGCGCTCCTGGAGCACGGGACCTTGATCGGCGGAACTGGCATCGCTGAGTTCTTCGCGGCGGCAGCCGGAAAGCACGAAGGCAAGAACAAGGATGGGGTAGATGGAGCGCATGGCGGGGTAGGGTTTGGTTGGCATCGAAAGCTATGCGCGGGAGCGATCGGTCCAACGCACGGCTGGATAACACGAAACCACCGTGCCCTAGGCGCAGGGTCGCCGATCCCTCTTCCAAGGCCAGGACGGCAGACCACTGCGCGAGTTCGTGATCGTCCCACACCTGCGTGTTGACAAGTGCGAGCGTGCGCGAAGTGGACCGCAATGGACCGCCTCTAGGTTTGTCCGGTACCCTCCCGGAGTTGTGTTCACGCCCAGTTGGTCGTGCGCGCAGCAGTGATCACAGATGATGGACATCTGCGTTCGACATTCGGGAGGCACGCAAAGCTGGTCGGTACATGGCAAGACAACAACGCCTCTCGATCGCGGCCCGCAAGGCGGGATCCGCTTTTTTGAAGACCCTTCGCACCCTGGTGCTCCCGTTGGCGGGCCTGCTGCTCTGGCAGGGCGAGGCACGCGCCACCCACGCCATGGGTGGGGAGCTCACCTACGAGTGCATCGGGAGCAACATCTACCGGGTACGGCTCAACTTCTACCGTGATTGCAATGGTGTGGACGCACCCACCAATTGCAGCAACGGGCGACAGTTCCGCGTGCGCAGCACCCAGTGCGGTGCCAACCTCACCCCTTGTTTCAGCCTGGATGGCGTGGACCTGGTGACGCCGGTGTGCCTTACCGCCACCGACCGTTGCAACAGCGCTTCCGGCACCTACGGCATCCAGCGTTACCGCTACAGTGCGGTCGTGAACCTGAGCGCTTACGCCGGTTGCGGAACGGATTGGATCGTTGATTGGGACCTCTGCTGCCGCAACAACGCCATCACCTCGCTAAACAACCCTGGCGATCGCAACCTCTATCTGTACGCGCGGTTGAACAATACACTGGCGACCTGCAACAACTCGCCCACCTACCTCAACACCCCCACACCCTTCGCCTGCGTGGGCCAGAGCGTGAGCTACAACCACGGTTTCAACGATGCCGATGGTGATTCCCTTTCCTTCAATCTGACCAATGCACTGGGCGCCAACGGCACCAACATTCCTTACAGCGCCGGTTACTCAGCGTTGCAGCCCATCGTAACCAGCGGTGGTGCCAATGCGGTGCAGATCAACCCCGTGACGGGGACCATCACCTTCGTTCCGAGCATCCAGCAGTTCGCCGTGGTAAGTGTACGCGTGCGCGAGTGGCGCAATGGCGTACAGATAGGTGAGTACATCCGCGATGTGCAGTTCGCCATCATCGCCTGCACCAACAACCTGCCGCAGGTGAGCGGGGTGAACGGTACCAACCAGTACACCTATACCACTTGTGCCAACGTACCCTTCTGCTTCACGGTGAACAGCAGTGATGCCGATGCCGGCCAGACGGTGACCATGAGTTGGAACAGTGGCATCTCCGGTGCCACGTTCACCATTGCAGGCAGCGGATTGCCCGTGGGCACCTTCTGCTGGACACCCACCACGGCGAACATCGGCCAGAACCTCTTCTCCGTGAACGTGCAGGACAACGCCTGTGCGCTCAACGGGGTGAACAACTTCGGTTTTGCCGTGCAGGTGACGCCACCGTTCACGCCAGCGAGCGCCGGGCCGGACCAAAGTGTGTGCGGAAGCACGGCCACCCTTGCAGGACAATTGCCATGGAGCGGTGACGGGCACATGGAGCGTGGTGAACGGTGCGGGAACCTTCGCGAACGCCAACAGCCCGACCACCAACGTGACAGGCTTGGGCGTGGGAGTGAACACCTTCCGTTGGACGGTGGACTACGGTACATGCGGCACCACCTCCGATGATGTGGTCATCACCAGCTTCAACCCTGCGCAAGCCGCTGCCAACGCCGGGCCCGATCAAAGCATCTGCCTGCCAAGCACCAGCGTGAACCTCGCCGCGAACACCGCTGCCACGCCCGCCACGGGGACATGGACCCTGGTGAGCGGCACGGGCGCTTTCGCCGATGCGAACAACCCGACCACGGCGGTGACCGGCCTTTCGCTCGGTGCCAACACCTTCCGATGGACCATCAACAACGGTCCGTGCGGCGCACCCACCAACGACCAGGTGACGGTGCTCGTGTACAGCAACGCACAGCCAGCGGCGAACGCAGGTGCTGACCAGCAGCTTTGTGCGCCAACACTGAACACATCCCTCTCGGGTACTGCGCTCATCGGTCCGGCAACCGGGCTTTGGACGGTGGTCGCGGGTACGGGCACCTTCGGTAGTGCAGCGAACCCGAGCACCACGGTGAGTGGCTTGAGCGCCGGCGTGAACACCTTCCGATGGACGATCACGAACGGCCCCTGCGTACCTCCCAGCACGCAGGACGATGTGAACGTGACGGTCTTCAACCCAGCAAGCCCGAATGCGAACGCCGGACCGGACCAAAGTGTTTGTGCGGCGAACGCAACGCTTGCGGGGAACACCCCGATCGCACCGGCCACGGGTTCGTGGAGCGTGGTGAGCGGTACGGGAGCTTTTGCCAACGCCAACAGCCCAACGAGCGGTGTGACCGGTTTGTCCATTGGAGCCAACGTGTTCCAATGGCAGGTGAACAATGGTCCGTGCGCGAACGGTGTTACCACCGACCAGGTCACGATCACACGCTTCGATCCCGCAACGCCAGTGGCTAGCGCTGGGCCCGGATCAGGAACTATGCACGGTGGGCGGCACCGGCCTTGCGACCACCACGCTTGCTGCCACGGCTGCAACCGCCCCGTCCACGGCACATGGAGCATCCTGAACGGTCCCGGCGGTTCGGTCATAACCACACCCGCAAGTGCTATTACCACAGTGACGAACCTGGCAGTAGGCACCTACGTGTTGCGTTGGACGGTGAACAATGCGCCCTGTACACCACCTACAACCACGGACGACATTACCATACGTGTATATGACCGCAATGCAGCAGTGGCGAACGCCGGTCCGGATCAGAACCTGTGCGCTCCCGTTGCCAGCGTGACGCTCGCTGCGAACGCCAGCACGGCACCAGCCATCGGTACATGGACCGTGATCGCCGGTACCGGCTCCTTCGCCAACGCGAACAGCCCGACCACGACGGTCACCGGAATGAGCCTGGGGGTGAACACCTACCAGTGGAGCATCAGCAACGGCCCCTGCCCCGGAGCGTTGACGAACGATGCTGTCAGCATCACGCTCTTCGATCCTGCACAAGCGGCCGCGAACGCCGGACCGGACCAATCGCTTTGCGGTGCAACGAGTACCGTGATGGCAGGCAATACCGCTGTTGGACCGGCGGTGGGAACCTGGACCTTAGTAAGTGGTACGGCCACCATCGGCAACCCCAACAATGCGAACACCGCCGTTACCGGTTTGGGTACGGGCACCGTGGTGCTGCGCTGGACGATCAACAATGGTCCGTGCGGGAACAGCCAGGACGATGTGACCATCTTCAATTACAACCCGAACGACCCGATCTCGAACGCTGGACCGGACCAGGACATCTGCGTTCCCGTTGCACCGAACGTGGTGTTCATGAACGCGAGCACGGCCACTTCCCCCGCCATCGGTACGTGGACGATCGTAAGTGTTCCGGGGGGCATCACCATCGCCAATGTGAACAGCCCAACCACGCAGATCAGCAACCTGCCGGTAGGTACGCATGTGTTCCGCTGGACCGTTGACAATGGTCCATGCGCCAACGGGATCACCACCGATGAAGTGACGGTGCGCGTGTTCGACTTCAGCAATCCGCTCGCGAACGCCGGACCGGACCAATCGCTGTGCAGCGTCAGCGGCAGCACCACGATGGCGGGTTCGTCCATCACATCGCCGGCCACTGGCTTGTGGTCCTTGGTGAGCGGCACGGGTACCATCACCAATGCGAACAGCCCCACCACGTCGGTCACGGGCCTTGCCGTAGGCCAGAACATATTCCAATGGAGCGTGGACAACGGACCCTGTACGGGGATCACCACGGACCAGATGAGCATCTTCGTTTACGACCCGAACAACGCGGTCGCGAACGCAGGGATCGACCAGAGCTTCTGCACTCCGGTGACAAGCACAACGATGACCGGGAGTGCGGTCACCTTCCCTGCACAGGGCACTTGGTCGCAAGCATCCGGCCCAGCGGCCACGATCGTGGATCCCAATGATCCCTTCACGCAGATCACGGGGATCAGCGTGGGTGTGAGCCAGTTCGTATGGACCGTCACCAACGGCCCTTGCCCCAACGGTGTGACGAGCGATGCCATGACCATCACACTCGCTGATGGCAATGCACAAGCGGCGGACGCGGGTCCGGACCAGAGCGTATGCGGAACCAGCAGCACCATCACCATGGCGGCCAACGCACCCATCGGTGTTGCCACGGGGGCATGGAGCGTGGTGCAGGGCACGGCCAACTTCAACAACGCAGCTAGCGCCACCACCACCGTTACGGGTCTTTCCATCGGGGTGAACATCCTGCGCTGGAGCATCAACAACGGTGCGTGCGGTATCACCACCGATCTGATGAGCGTCTTCGTCTACGACCCCAACAACCCTGCTGCGAACGCTGGCCCGGATCAGCAACTCTGCACACCGATCAATGGCACCACCCTGATCGGTAGTGCGCTCACCGTTCCTGCGGTGGGCACGTGGACCTTGGTGAGCGGAAGCGGTACCATCGCGAGCCCGAACACACCCACCACCTCGATCAGTGATCTCATCGTGGGTGCCAACGTGTTCCAGTGGCAGGTGAACAACGGTGCGTGTCCGAACGGTATCACCACCGACCAGGTCACCATTTTCTTGTACGACAACACCGCCGCCTCATCGAACGCAGGTCCTGATATCGACGTGTGCACACCGACGAGTTCGGTGAGCATGGCGGCGAACAGTCCCGTGTTCCCTCCGGTGGGAACCTGGACGCTTACCGGCGGTCCGGGCGGAACGGTGGCCAACATCAACAACCCCAACACGTCCATCACCGGGCTGCCGGTGGGTACGCACACCTATGCGTGGACCATCGTGAACGGACCGTGTACCACTACCGCCGATGAAGTGACGATCCGCGTCTTCAACGCGCTGAACCCGGTGGCGAACGCAGGCAACGACCAGCAGCTGTGCGCACCCACAAGCACCACCACCTTGCAAGGCAGCAATGTGATCTCGCCCGCAGTAGGGACATGGACCCTTGTGAGCGGCAGTGGGGCACCCACCAACCCGAACGCACCGAACAGCTTCGTCACCGGATTGAGCATCGGACAGAACGTGTTCCAGTGGACCGTGAGCAATGGACCCTGCGCGAACCCGCTCACGACGGACCAGGTGAGCATCTTCGTCTTCGACAACACGCAAGCCGCTGCGGATGCGGGTCCCGACCAGGAGATCTGCACCCCGGAGAGCAGCGTTACGATGGCGGGCAATGCGCCCACCTTCCCGGCGGATGGTTTCTGGTTCCAGTTGAGCGGCCTCGGTACCATCACCGACCCGAGCGATCCCAACACGACGATCACGGGCTTGCCCGTGGGTGAGCATGTGTTCCAATGGAACATCAACAATGGGCCTTGCGGAAGCACGAACGATGCGGTGACGATCCGGGTGTTCGACGTGAACAACCCGATCGCCGACGCGGGTCCGGATCAACAACTGTGCACGCCGACATTGAGCACGACGTTGCAGGGCAGCAGCTTGATCTTCCCGGCCAGCGGTCTTTGGACCTTGGTGAGTGGACAAGGTGCTCTCACGGACGCTACTTCGCCAACGAGCGGTGTCACCGGCTTGGCGGTGGGAGAGAACGTGTTCGAGTGGACGGTGAGCAATGGCCCTTGCAATGCGCCCACGACGGATCGCGTGAGCATCTTCGTGTTCGACGAGTTCAACCCGGTCGCGGATGCGGGCCAGGACCAGACCCTGTGTACGCCGAACATCACCACCACGCTCTTCGGTAGTGTTCCCATTTTCCCGGCCACGGGCGTATGGACCTTGGTCAGCGGACAAGGAACGATCACCGATCCCACATCGCCCACCACCACGGTCACCGATCTGGAAGTGGGTGAGATCATCTTCCGCTGGACCGTGAGCAACGGCCCGTGCGTGAACGGGATCACGAGCGATGATGTGAGCATCCTCTTGTACGACCTCAACAATCCGAGCGCCAACGCCGGCCCGGACCAGTTCATCTGCACACCTGCGACCAGCACGAGCCTGGAGGGTAATACGCCCACGTTCCCTGCAGTGGGTACGTGGACCTTGATAAGCGGACAGGGGACAATCATCAACCCGAACGACCCGAACACGTTGGTGACCGACCTCGAAGTGGGGGAGAACGTGTTCATGTGGATGATGGACAACGGGCCGTGCGAGACCACGGGCAGCATCGATCTCGTGAGCATCTTCCTCTATGATGATGCCAACCTGGATGCGAACGCTGGTCCCGATCAAGAACTGTGCACACCCAACGTGACCTCGACCACCCTTGCAGGTAGCGCGGTCATCTTCCCCGCAGTTGGCACGTGGACGCTCGTGAGCGGCACGGGTACCATCGCGAACGTGAACGATCCCAACACCACGGTGTTCGACCTGGAGATCGGTGAAAGCATTTTCGAATGGAGCGTGGATAATGGCCCGTGCCTGAACGGTGTGACGACCGATCAGGTGAGCGTGCAGGTCTTCGACAGCGCCAATCCGGATGCGAACGCCGGTGCCGATCAGGACCTGTGCACAAGCGGTGGCACCACCACCAATTTGAGCGCTAGCCCAGTGACCTTCCCAGCCATCGGCACGTGGACCGTTGTTAGCGGGACCGGTACCGTTACCGACCCGGCCAGCCCGAACACCACCATCACCAACATGGGTGTGGGCGTGATCGTGGTGGAATGGACCGTGGACAACGGTGCTTGTCCCAACGCGATCACCAGCGATCAATTGGTGATCACGCTCTATGATGAGACCAACCCGATCGCGGACGCCGGCCCGGACCAGGAGCTCTGCACCCCGACAGGAACCACCGCGAGCACCAATTTGCAAGGCAGCAACATCATCGCGCCGGCAACGGGTACATGGCAGCTTGTCAGCGGACTTGGCACCATCGTGGATGCGAGCGATCCCAACACGCTCGTGACCGACCTGCCCGTTGGTGAACACATCTTCCAGTGGACGGTGTTCAATGGCCCTTGCGCGAACCCGCTCACGACGGATGTGGTGACGATCCTCGTGTTCGACGAGAACAATCCTGATGCGGACGCCGGCCCGAACCAGCAGGTGTGTACACCGCTCACCAGCGCGATCATGGCAGGTAGCGCGAACACCTTCCCTGCGCAAGGAACGTGGACGGTGGTATCGGGCACCGGCGACATCGCGGACATCCATGACCCGAACACCGAGATCACGAACCTCTCCATCGGCGTGAACCAGTTCCAGTGGGAGGTGTACAACGGATCTTGCGGCAACAGCCTCACCAGCGATATCGTTGACATCGTCCTCTTCGATGCACAGGCGGATGCCGCGGACGCCGGGCCCGACCAGGAGTTCTGTTTCCCGGACAACGCGACCACGGTCGGCGGCAATGCTCCGGTGGGTGCAGCGGTTGGCACATGGACGCTCGTTGATGGAACGGGTGATATCGCCGATCCAGCATCGCCCATTACGGATATCACCAACCTCTCCATCGGTGAGAACATCTTCCTGTGGACCATCACCAGCGGCATCTGCGTGACCACGCAGGACTCGGTGAGCCTCTTCGTATTCGACCCACAGAACCCGCCCGCGAACGCTGGCCTCGACCAGGAACTCTGTGTGCCGCAGGACAGCGTCTTCATGGCGGGTAGCTCGTTGATCTTCCCAGCCCAAGGCACCTGGTCCACGCTCGTTGGAACAGGCGTGCCGGTGGATCCGAACGATCCGGGTACGCTCATCGAAACGCTCGCGATCGGGGTGAACACCTTCCAGTGGAGCGTGTACAACGGCCCGTGCGGAAGCAGTACGGACGAGGTGACGATCATCCTCTACGATGACACCACTGCGGCGGCGAACGCAGGCCCTGATCTGGAGGCCTGCCTGCCCATCACACAGATGGACCTCCAAGGCGAAACGCCACCAGCGCCTGCAGAGGGCACGTGGACGGTGATCGCGGGAACCGGTGTGTTCGCGGACGTCAACGATCCCACCACCACGGTAACAGGTCTCACACAGGGCACGAACACCTTCGTCTGGACCTTGGAGTGGGATCCCTGCCCGAACAACGGTATCCTCACCGACACGGTGAACGTGTTGATCTACAACCCGAACGCACCGGTAGCCAATGCGGGTCCCGATCAAGAACTGTGCACGCCCACGGACCAAGCCACCATGGCGGGCAATACGCCGGAGATACCTGGAGTGGGCACATGGACGCAGGTGCTCGGCCCCAACACGGCAACGATCGTTGGGATAAACGACCCGGCCACATTGATCACCGGGCTCGCCGTGGGTTCTTATCAGTTCGTCTGGGAGATCTACAATGGCCAGTGCGGCTTCGGGCCACCCAGCCGCGACACCGTGCAGGTGGACGTGTTCGATGGACAAGCGCCTTTGGCACAAGCTGGCAACGACATCAGCTGGTGTACGCCTACCACCAGTGCCGTGCTCATCGCCAACGATCCCATCTTCCCGGCTGTTGGCACATGGACGATCATCAACAGCACCGGCACGCTCGCCGATCCGAACGATCCCAATACCGCGGTCTTCGGCTTGAACGTGGGACAACATGATTTCCTGTGGACCATCGACAATGGCGCCTGCGGAACATCGAGCGACACGATCAGCGTCTTCATATTCGATGGACAGAGCGAAGGCGCGAGCGCAGGTAGCGACCAGGAACTCTGCACACCTGCGACGAGCACCACGCTCGCAGGCAACGGGGTCACCTTCCCTGCAACGGGTCTTTGGACCTTGATCACCGGAACTGGCGTGTTCGCTGATGCGACGAACCCGACCACGGACGTGAGCGGTCTTTCCATCGGCACGAACACGTTCCGCTGGACCATCAGCAACGGACCCTGCGGCGATACGCAGGATGATGTGACGATCACGGTCTTCAACGATCAACAGCCTGTGGCGAACGCAGGACCTGACAAGGAGATCTGCACACCTACCGTGAGCACAGGCCTCAGTGGTAGTGCGGTCACCTTCCCTGCGGTGGGCACCTGGGTCTTCGTCAGTGGCACGGGAACGCTCAGCAACTCCAATGATCCCAACGCCACGTTGACCGTATCCGGACCCGGCGTGGTGGTGCTGCAATGGGTGGTGGACAACGGCGCCTGCGGGACCACGAGCGACGAGGTCACCATCAGCATCTTCGACGGACAACTGTCTGACGCTGCTGCCGGTCCGGACCAGTCCTACTGCTCACCCATTCAAGGTCCGGTGACCATGATCGCCAGTGCGGTATCGGCCCCAGCCGTGGGCACATGGACGCTCGTGAGTGGATCGGCCACCATCGAGCAGCCGAACAACCCCTTCACCGCGATCACGAACCTTGGTTTCGGAGCCAACGTGTTCCAGTGGACGGTGGACAATGGCGAGTGCGGTAGCACGAGCGATGAGATGACCATCATGCTCTACGACAGCAGTGTGCCGCCAGCTGATGCGGGCCCGAGCCAACAGTTCTGCCAGGACGTTACGCACGCCGAACTTGCCGCGGTTCCCGCTACCAGCACGGCCACGGGTTCCTGGAGCCTGTTGAGCGGAAGTGGAGAGGTGGAAGAACCAGGCAACCCGAACAGCCATGTGCATGAGCTCGCGCTCGGCTACAACGTGTTCGTTTGGACGCTGGACAACGGCGATTGCGGGTCCACTTCGGATACGATGACGATCTACATCAAGGATTGCCTCACGATCACCATCCCCGATGCCTACTCGCCGAACGGTGATGGAACGAACGACACCTTCATCATCACCAACATCGAGAGCTATCCGGAGAACGACTTCGTGGTCTTCAACCGCTGGGGCAACAAGGTGTACGAAGCCTCGCCTTACACCAATGCACAGGCTTGGGATGGCACCAGCCAGTTCGGATCGGCCTTCGGTGAAGGCCTGCCGGAGAGCACCTACTACTACGTCCTCGATCTCGGCAACGGAACCGATCCGTACACCGGTTACATCTACCTGCGCCGATGATCACCACACGCACCACACACCGCACGCGCATGCAACGCACGGCCAAACGATTGATGGGATCGGTGTTCGCACTGTTCCTCGGTATTGCGCTCTTCGCCCAGCAGGATCCGCAGTTCACGCAGTACATGTTCAACATGCTCGCGCTGAACCCGGCCTATGCGGGCAGCAGCGATCGCTTGAACATCAAGGCGCTCACGCGGCACCAATGGGTGGGCTTCGAGGGAGCACCCACCACACAAACGCTCACCGCGCACAGCCCCATCGTGAACGAGAGCCTGTGCATCGGCGGCACCATCATGCGCGATGCGCATGGTCCGGTAACGCAGTACGGTTTCATGGCCGATGTGGCCTACCGCATCTTCATGGGTGAAAGCAAGCTGGCTTTCGGGTTGAAAGGCGGCCTCAACCTCTTCCAAGGAAAGTTCGCCGAGCTCAATCCGCTGGTCGCAGGTGACCAGGTCTTCCAGCAGAACGTGAACAGCAAGCTCGATCCGCAGTTCGGTTTCGGGATGATGTACTACAGCGATCGCTACTACCTGGGCGTGAGCACACCGAAGTTGCTGCGTTCGGAGTTCTTCGAGACAGACTCGCTCGCCTTCGTGAGCGAACCCGGTCAACGGTCGCACTGGTTCCTCAGCGGCGGATACGTGTTCGACATGGGCATCTACCACAAGTTCAAGCCCACGTTCCTCGTAAAGGCCGTGCAGGGCGCACCGGTGAGCTTCGACCTGAGCGCCAACTTCCTCTTTTATGAGAAGTTCTGGCTCGGTGCCATGTACCGTCACCAGGATGCTGTTGGTGTGCTGGCGCAGTACAACATCAACGATGATTTCAGCATCGGTTACTCCTATGACTATCCGCTCTCTACGCTGCACAACTACAGCGGCGGAAGTCACGAGATCATGCTCGGCTACCTGTTGGGCAAACCAGTGAAAGGCATCCGTTCACCCCGTTACTTCTGATCATGACGGCTCGCACGCAACTTCTTCACGGCCTGGCCGCACTGCTGCTCACCGCGGTGTTCGGCATACCCGGTGTACAAGCCCAGAAGCTCCAAGAGCGCATGGCATCGCGCTACAATGAAGTGTTCGATTATTCCAAGGTAGCCGCCATCTACGAGGACCTCGACGCCAAGGGCAAGAGCGACGCAACCACCCTGCGCAAGCTGGCCATGGCCTACCGCAAGTTGGGCGATGCACCCAAGGCCGAAGGTGCCTACCGTCGGCTCATGATCACCACGGGACGCACGGCGGAGGATGTTCTCGCCTTCGGTGATCAACTGCGGGCCAATGGCAAGTACACCGAAGCGCTGGAGCAATATGAGCTCTACGCGAAGGAGAAACCGGAGGATCCACGCGCGCAGAACTACCTGAGGACACCCAACCTCTTCTATCGACTGCGGAAGGACAGTACCAGCGCCACCATCCGTACGGTGCCCATCAACAGTCCGGAGGCGGATTTGGGAATGAGCGTCATGGACGACCTCTTGCTCTTCAGCAGTGCGCGTGGTGATGGTTCCGGTGGCCGCCATATGTACCAGTGGGACGATCAACCCTTCCTGAACCTGTACAGTGCGTTCCTGAAAGGAGAGACCGCAGAGGAGCCCATGGTGATGCGGAACGATATCAACAGCCGCTACCATGATGGCACGGTGAGCTACGATTCGCTCGCCAAGCGCATGTATTTCACGCGCAACAACTACTTCTATGGCACGGTGACCAAGGACACGGAAGGAGAGCTGAACCTGGGCATCTACTTCACCGATGTGGTGAAGGGCGAGTTCGAGCAGCAGGAGTGGGGCAATCTCATCCCCTTCGACCACAACGACGCCAACAGCAATAGCGGTCATCCCAGCGTGAGTCCCGATGGGCGCCGTTTGTACTTCGCCAGCGACCGCCCCGGTGGTGAAGGTGGCGTGGACATCTGGTACTGCGATAACCTGGGCAATCAATGGGGCGTTCCCCAGAACCTGGGTCCCAAGGTGAACACAGCGGGTGACGAGATGTACCCATTCATCACCGCAAAGGGTACGCTCTACTTCGCCAGCAGTGGGCAGCCCGGCCTGGGTGGTCTCGACCTGTTCTTCACACGTGTTCGCGAGAGCGGGCCCGGCAACGTGTTCAACCTGGGCTATCCCATGAGCACGCGCTTCAACGACCATAGCCTCCTGTTGCTCAACGATAGCAGTGGCTTCTTCGCGAGCGATCGCACTGGCGGAATGGGCAGCGATGACATCTACGGATGCACCATCCGGCCGCAGATGATGTACCTGGCCGGTACCGTGGTCGACAAAGTGAGCCGTGCGCCTATCGAGGGTGCATTGCTCGTGCTGAAGGACGGCGACGGTAACCCGATCCAGCCGGTGAACGTGAAGCAGGAGGCCGGTGGCCGTTTCACCATCGAGGCACCCTACAGCGAGCGCTACCTGCTCGCCGCCACCGCCAATGGGTACAACCAGGCAGAGGTGACCATCAACACGGACGATGACCAACTGGACAACATCGTGGTGGAAATGGAGAAGTACGACTACGTGGCTGAAGGCACCGTGTTCCACGGCGAGACCGGCGCACCCTTGCCCGGTAGCACCGTGGTACTGACCGATGGAACAGACAAGGAACTGGCGCGCACCGTGGTGGGCGCGGACGGCAACTACCGATTCCCGTTGCAGAAGGACAGCGACTACCGCCTGATGGTGGAAAAGGAGGGCTTCTTCAAACAGAGCGCACGCATAACCACGCGTGGCCGAACCGAACCCGTGCTGCGTACGGACTTCAAGTTGTTCCCGTTGGTCGTGGACCAGGTGGTGCGCTTGGAGAACATCTTCTACGATTACAACAAGTGGAACATCCGCCCGGATGCGGCCATAGAACTGGACAAATTGGTGCAAACACTGCTGGACAATCCGACGGTGACCATCGAGCTCAGCTCACACACCGATTGCCGCGGCAAGGACGCCTACAACATGAGCCTCTCGCAGAAGCGTGCGAAGGCGGCAGTGGATTATCTCATAGTCGAAGGCATTGCTGCCGACCGAGTGAAGAGCAAGGGCTATGGCGAAGCGAAACCGAGCGAGACCTGTGTGTGCGAGAAGTGCAGTGAGGACCAACACCAACGCAACCGCCGCACCGAGTTCAAGGTGCTGAGCAAGTAGGAGAACTGGGTTAGGGACCAGGGGGTGCGGACGGGCCGTAGGCGAAAGCCGAGGGCCCGTTCGCCGTTCAGGCCGGTTCAATTCGTCCGCCCTGCCGGACATCGAAGCATAACTTGGGAACCCCGACCGATGCGCGAGCGCGCATTGCACTGTTGATCGATCTCCCATGAAGAAGTTCCTCACGCTGCCGTTCCTGGAGGCGGACCATGATTTCACGAACAAGGATGAGCTGATCCTTCGCGATCACCTGGCATTGGTGCGCACGCGTCTAGCCAATGAGCGCACGTTATTGAGCTACATCCGGTCCACGCTCTATCTGCTCATCGGTGGCATTGCGCTCATCCAGGTGGAAGGCTATGGGGACTTGCGCTGGGCAGGCTACATCTCACTGGTCCTTTCTGCGGGCTCGGTGATCATTGGTGCCTACCGTTACTACACCTTGCGCGAGCAATTGTCCCACTTCTACACCCTTCAAGTGCGGCCCACCCCACCATTGACCATGCCCTGATAGCATGGAGATCGCGATCGTTCTGTGCTTGTTGTTGGTGGTGGTGATCCTGTTCAGCACGGAAAAGCTGGGCGTTGATGTGGTCACGGGCCTCATGCTCATCACGCTGGTGATGACCGGCGTCGTCAGCACGGAGGAAGCCTTCGCCGCGTTCGGCAGTGACTTCATCGTGATCCTCGCCGCCATTTTCGTGATCACCTCGGCGATCGAACGTTCCGGGGTGCTGGACGATCTGGCGGCGCGGGTGGGCCGCAGCAAGGCGGCGAAGCTCACCCCGTTGCTGATCTGGCTGTTGCCGTTCACTGCACTGCTCAGTGCGTTCATGAACAACACCACGGTCACAGCGCTGTTGATCGCCCCGGTGCTGGCGCTCACGCGGAAGAGCGGGTTGCCGGGAAGCAAGGTGTTGATGGCCGTGGCCTTCGCGAGCATCGTTGGGGGTTCCTGCACGCTCATCGGCACCAGCACCAACATTGCGGTGAGCGCGTACCTGGAAAAGCACCGGATAGCCACCATCGGTATGTTCGAGTTCACGGGCATCGGTATCGCGCTCACGGTCATCACCTTGGTGTACATGCTCACCATCGGCCGTTGGCTGTTGCCTTTACGCAACGGAGGGGGTGCAACGCAACGCGCCACCACGGTCCGCCGCTACACCACCGAGATCCGCGTGCAGGAGGGGTCGGCCATCATCGGCACGCAAGTGGGTGCATCCGCGCTCACTGAAAGCGGCTTTGAAGTGCTTTCCATCCTGCGTGAAGGGCGCTTGCTCTCCGCGCGATCGGCCGGACTTTATCGCGCTCAGGATGTGGCGGTGGTGCAAGGGGACATCACCACACTGCTCGCTGCGCGGGAGAAGAACGGGATCACGGTGATGGCGGATGAGCTGCAAGAGGGGCAGGCCGCCGGGAGTCCGTTGAAATTGGTGGAAGTACTGTTGCCAGCGCGTTCGCACTTGGTTGGTCGCACCGTGAAGCAGGCCCGCCTCTTGGAACAATACGGGTTGGCGGTTGCAGCCGTGCATCGTGCCGGGGAGCCATTGCGTGAGCGCATTGGACGTATACAGTTGCAGGTGGGGGATATGCTCCTGGTGCAAGGCACCGAAGAAGCGATCGCGGATTTCCACGACCAGCATGAGCTGGTGCTCCTGGACGAGTTCACTCCCGACCCGAAACGGGTGCGCAAGGGCTACCTCACCATGCTGCTGTTCATCGCGGCGGTGGTAGCCGGTACCATCGGCGTGGTTCCATTGGTGATCGCGTTCGTTGCGGCGGCCTTGTCCACGGTTTTGCTGGGTATCAATGATCCTCGCACCGTGTACACCAGTATCGATTGGCGCTTGATCGTGCTCATCGGTGGTATGACAGCCCTTGGCACGGCCATGACCAATAGTGGTGCGGATGTCTTCCTCAGCGAGCGGATACAGGACTGGTTCGGAGGGCTGGGCACAGCGGGCATCCTTGCGGGCTTCATGCTCCTGACGGTGCTGCTCACGCAGCCCATGAGCAACGCGGCGGCCGCCTTGGTGGTGCTTCCCATCGCGTCGCGCACGGCTGAAGTGCTTGGCGCATCACCTGTCACCTTCGCCTTGGCCATCATGCTCAGCGCATCCGTTTCGCTCATCACCCCGTTCGAGCCTTCGTGCATCCTCGTGTACGGGCCAGGCCGCTATCGCTTCTCGGATTTCGTGCGGGTGGGTGCACCGCTCACGTTGGTGTTGTTGGTGGTCATCTACTTCGGTGTGCAGCGGCAGTGGCCGTTGTGATGGTTGATCCACGGACCGCCCGCTGACCGCGATCAGCGCCCCTTGATCGCTTCCTTCACGCGCACGTAATCGTTCCTGTTGCCCGATCCGCCATCGCGCGTTTTCACTTCGAGGTAGGGGAGGGTGCGCACAAGGTCGCTCAAGCGCTTGTACCCGTAATTGCGCGCATCGAACTCGGGCTGCTTCTTCTGGATACCACTGCCGAGCCCGGCCATGGTCACCCAGCCATCATCATCGGCGAAGTCCTCCACCGTCGAAGTCATCATTTTCTTCAGGTCGGTACCGGGATCGATCACTGCGTGCATGGGGGCAGCAGCTTTGCTGCCACCTGCTGGCTTCGCCTTCGCAAGTGGTGCCCGCAGCAGCTCGATGTAGATGAACTGTTCGCACGCTTTGATGAAGGGCATCGGTGTTTTCTTCTCGCCCATGCCGAAGACGCGTTTGCCTCCCTCGCGTAAACGTGTTGCGAGCCGTGTGAAATCGCTATCGCTGCTCACGATGAAGAAGCCGTCCACCTCAGCGGTGTGCAGCATGTCCATGGCATCGATGATGAGCGCAGAATCGCTGGCGTTCTTGCCGGTGGTGTAGCTGTATTGCTGCATGGGCGATATGGCATGTTCGTTCAGCACGTTCTTCCAACCGTTCAGTTGGGTGCTCGTGAAGTCGCCGTAGATGCGCTTGAAGGTGGGGTATCCGTATTTGCCCACTTCGTCCATCATTTCCTTGATCGCTGTATAAGGCACGTTGTCGGCGTCGATGAGCACGGCGAGCCGTAGGTCCTTGTTGTTCTGTGGCATGCAACGAAGCTAGCGTACACGGAACAGGCACCACGCAGCTACCTTCCCCGCCCCGCTTAGGCGGGATGAGGCACATGCTCAGTGCGCGCGAGAAGGCCCACATGATCAAGGCGGAAGCAAAACGCCTGGGCTTTCTCGCTTGTGGCATCGCACAGGCCACGTTCCTCGAGGAGGAAGCGCCACGCTTGGAGCAATGGCTGAAGCAAGGGAAGCATGGCGAAATGGGCTACATGGCCAACCATTTCGATCTGCGGTTGGACCCGCGCAAGTTGGTTCCGGATGCAAAGAGCGTGATCAGCTTGGCCTACAACTACCACGCACATCCGCAGCAAGAGGATGCGGCAGCACCCAAGTTGAGCACCTACGCCTACGGGCGCGATTATCACAAGGTGCTGCGCAAGCGATTGAAACCGCTCAGGGCCTTCATCACGGAACAATTCGGTTCGGTGGAGATGCGTGCGTTCGTGGACAGTGGTCCGGTGATGGAGAAGTCGTGGGCACAGCGCTCCGGTATCGGCTGGGTGGGCAAGCACACGAACATCATCCGGCAAGGCACTGGCTCGTTCTTCTTCCTATGTGAAGTGATCCTGGACCTTGAACTGGAACCGGATGCTCCGGTCGACGACCATTGTGGTACATGTCGGCGTTGCATCGATGCGTGCCCCACGGAAGCCATCACTCCGTACGGTGTGGATGGTAGCCGCTGCATCAGCTACCTCACCATCGAGTTGAAGGACTCGATCCCGCAGGAGTTCGCTGGCAAGATGCAGGGCTGGGCCTTCGGTTGCGACATCTGCCAGCAGGTGTGTCCATGGAACCGTTTCAGCACCCCGCATAACGAACCCCAATTCGACCCCAAGCCGGAATTGAAGGCACTTACCGCCGATGAATGGCACGGTATGACCGAGGTGGTCTTCGACAGGATCTTCGAAGGCAGTGCGGTGAAGCGAACGAAATACGAGGGTCTCCGCCGCAACATGCGGTTCCTCATCAACAATGGAACGAACTGATGGCTGCCGCCCCGCTCCTCGGGCGACGGTTCAGCGGCTCATCGTCTTTTCGAACACCTCCATGATCACGTCCTTGTACACGTGGCCGAAAGTGGCCAGGCACCACGCTTTGAGAACGAGTTGATCGCTTTGTCCAAGCCATTTGCAGGCCTTGGTGAGTTCCTTTTTGAAAAGCAGTCGGTCGAAGCTGACCTTATGGAGCACTTGCTTGCTGAACTCCATCATCTTTCTTCCCTGGTCCATCATCACTTTTCCGGGTTAGCGAGGCTGAAGATAATACGAACGAGAAAGGAATGGCGGGTCCCTGGGCCGGCAGGTTTTCCACAGCCCCCTTGTTCCTTGCGCAAGGCTAACGGGGGCAGGGGGCGATCGGTATGCGCCTGTGACCGGTGGCGGCTTCAGGGTTGGAACTCGCGTTCGGCTGCCTGCAGGACCTGGTAACTGGCGGTGTTGTACACGTACGCCACGAGCGCACAGTTGTCCGCGTTCCACGCCGGGTCCATGGCAATGTCCGAGAAGGTCATGGTGAGGGTATCACCTACGACGGCGGAACCCACTTGCACAGGGTCGCCCCAGGTCCCGTTCAAATTGGCGCGAAGTACATGGCGGTGGTCGTAGTTCTCCACATCGGGAGGCGATACCAGCGAGTTCAGCTGCCAGTCGATCACGTGGTCCTCCGTCAGGTATACCGTGAGGTTGTGATCGCCCGTCACGGCCTGCAATACGGCCACCTTCACCTCCGCGCTCACGGTGTTGGCGCTGGCGTCATGGTCCAGTTGGCTCACCCATACGTCCAGCGCTGCGTCGTCATCGATGATATCGGCAATGGCGCTGCTCCAATTGCCACTGCTGATGGTGGTACTGGAGTTGAACGCTTGACGGCTCACCAGGCCGGTGGGAAGGAAGCTTATGTTGAAGGTGGTGGTATAGGCTTCACCGGCCGGTGTGCGGAAATCCGTGGAATAACTGCCGTTGGGAGCAGGGGGGTCCAAGGGTGCGCCGAAAAAATCCGTGGCATGTACTCCCACGATGATGAGCTTGTCACCATAGGCGCTGGCAAGGCTCGCGGCCACGGCGTGTGCTGCCGGACAGGTGTTGCAGCGGTGCCCGGTGAACTCTTCCAATAGTGCTCGACGCTTCACACCTTCTCCTCCCGTGTTATCGCCAACTATTTCCCCGGGGTCGTTCACGTAGTCGCAGCCCATCAGCGCAAGAGCAACCAGCAGGAGGAATGAATTCGTGCGCATGGTCAGAAGGTGCTGGTGATGGATACGGTGAGGCCGTTGGAGGCCGGGACTTGACGACATACACCGCCCACGCAGAAGATGCCGGCTCGTTGCCGACCGTAGTTGATCTGGAAGCGATTGCCGCCACGGATATAGCCCATGGAACCAATGGGGTAGTGGAGGCGCTCCGGTTCAACGCCCTCTTCGGGTGAGGCTGTAACGTAGTTGAACTGGTCCATGGCCGCAACGAACCAGTGCGGGCTGAATGTGAACTCGGCGAGTGCCGTTGCCCAATTGCCTTGGTCCTGTCCCGTGCTCAGGTGTTGCACTTCGAAGCGCACCGAGTTCTTCTCATTGAAGTTGTGCAGGCCCTCGAGCACGAAGATGTCCGAATACACCGTTTGCTTGCCCGGCTTGCCCTGGATGATGTCGATATCGTAGAGCACGTTCAACCACGTGACGGCGAATTCCCAGTCATCGCTCACCTTCTTCCGCACCTCGATGTTGAAGTCCTGGAAGTACTGCCGCTTTCCGGGGCTGAAGAAATTGGTTTCGTAACCAAGGCGGCGCGTGGTGTCATCGACCGCGCCCAGCCGCGTGGTGTCCAGGGAATACGCAGAAGAGTAGTTGACCGCCAGTTTGGTGCCGTGTTTACCGCCCATTGGAGTTCCCTTCTTCCACTTGTAGAAGACCTCGCCTTGCGCGCTCACCTCGCCATTGGGCTGTGTGGCGTAGGGGTAGAGCGTGGCGGGCAGGTTGTAGGTGTGCTGCTTGGTGAGCGGCGGCAGGAAGTTGATGTTGAGGTCGAACGGCGTGGGCGCGGCACGATCGCTCTGGTAGAACATGTTGTCGAAGGTGTGCGCCCCCAAGCTCGCTCCGAAGCCCCTGACGGAATAGGTAGCGTTGACCAACAAGGCCTGGCCGGGCTTGTAGATGAAGCCGTTCTTGCCGTTCGGGTCGTTGATCTTGTAGGCGTATTCACTGTACAGGTTCCACTTCGGTGTGGTGTAGTTGACACGGAACGCGTAGGAGCCCACGTTCTCGGGCAATTCCAATAGTGGATCGCGATCTTCCTGGTACTTGCTCACGAAGCTGCCGCCGATCACCAAATTACCGGAACAGGTCCACGCACTATCCAGGAACTCACCAAGGTTCAGTTCAGCATCGAAGCCGCGCACGACCCCGGCGCCGTTCACCAGGCCATCTTCGAAACTGAAACGCTGGCGACCCATCACGCCTTTCAAATAGATACCGCGATAGGGCCGGTATTTGATCCGGAAGCCGTCCATCGCATTGTCCACGCCGAGGTATCGCTCCTCGTAGCTGCGGAAGATCATGCCCTGGCCGAACTGCTCGAAGAAGTTCCCTACGGTCACCTCCAGATCGCTCATGCGGTACTTGGCGTAGCGGTACCCCACGCCGGACCCGATGTAGGGCTGGCCAGCGGGATATCCCGCAAGGCGTGGCTCATAGCTTTCGAAGCGCCCGCCCATCTCGAAGTTGTTGTTCGTGTAGATCAGGTTCATCCAAGCGTTGGCCGCAAGGCGCTGGGCGGGCACCACCGCGCCAATGTCCTCGTCCTCATTGTAGTACTGAAATTCGTTCTCGTCGCCGGGCTCGTAGTTGTTGTGCTGGTAAACGATCTGGCCCGCACCGTTCACCAGGAAGGTGTGCGGTACGTTGTTCACGTTGAGCGCGCGCTTCAGGTCACCATTGGGGTCCAAGTACACCTCGTAGTCCCAGTCCTGCCCGTTCACATAAGGCGCTACACGCGCCATGCTGCGCGCATCGTCGATGGAAATGGCGATGAGCTTCACGCCGGTTTCCTTTTGCCATTGGGCGTATTTCTCGGCGATCGTGCTCAGTTCACGCTTGCATGGGGCGCACCACGTTGCCCAGAAGTTGATGATGATGGGCTTGCCATTGTTGCTGAAGGTGCCGGTATCCACCTTTTTGCCGGCCAAGGTTTGTACCGTGACGCTGGGCACCGTGGACTGTGCGATACCGAACGAGAGGGATAAGGAGAGGAGGAGCGTGTTCAGGGTTCTCATGTGCTTGGGTTGGGTGCAAACGAAAGGTCAGCGATCACAGGCGAAAATTGCGCCGGATCGCTGACCTCTCGAAAGACCTTCAGGTGGTTATCAACCTTATTGGTTCACAGTGACCTTGCGGGTGGCGGTCAGGCCATCAGCCAGGACGTTCACGATGTAGCTGCCGTGCGGCAGGCTGCTCAGGTCGAGCGTGGTCTGCTGGCCACCTACGCCGAAGCCCTTGCTGGTGCTGAGCACACGCTCACCGAGCAGGTTCATCACGGTGAAGTTCACTGTGGTGGCACTGCTGAGTTCGAAGCCAACGTTGAGCATGCCATTGGTGGGGTTGGGGAACATGTTGAGACCTTGTTCCAACACGTTCTCTTCGATACCCACTGCTGCGCCAGCCGCGAAGGGCTCCTTCGCCACTGCGCCGAACTGGCCACCGTTGAGCACCTCCACGCCATTGCTCTTCACTTTGTAGTAGCCGTTACCATAGGTGCAGCAGATGCCATCACCGTAGGCATCCAGCACCTCCAGGCGGTAGCACATGTTCGGGTTCAGGTTCCACCAGTAGTTGAACACGGTGTTGTCCTGGGACCCTGCGGTGTAAGGACCACCTTGGTAAACGACTTGGTTGCTGCTGTTGTAGAGCTTCCAGGAGGTCTCCTCGCAGTAGTTGTCGGTCTTGATCTCGAAATTGACCGTTGCACTGAGGGCCTCGGGAGCTTGCTCGTAGTTGTACTCCTCATCGGAGCCTTCGGGGTGCTCATCCGCCACGCCATTGGGCATGGTGACGCGTCCCACGAATTCCTGTGCTCCCACTACATCCACGTCGTCGAAGGTGACGGTGGCCGAAGCCCAACGGGCCAGGTTGCCGGTCCAGTTCACCGTTTGCACAGGGCTGCCGTTCTCCAGCAACTCCACCGTGGCGCTGGTGAGGTTGGTCGTGCCCATGTTGTAGAGGGTTGCCGTTGGGTGCTCACCGGGGCAGAGGACTCCGCTCTCGCCGGCCAGCAAGGTCGCATCGTTCACGCCGTTGGTGAAAGGAGGCATGCAACCGTTGCGCCAGCTCTGGAAGAAGGACTGCCAGGTGCTGGTACGCGCGATCTCAACGCCTGCGTTGCTACCGGGGCAGTGCATGAAGAGAGTGGGATATGCAGTGATATTGTACAGGTCGGCCAAGATGTTGCCCTGGCCGTTGGGACCGATGATCGGATAATCAACACCGGTGATCCAATCGCCTTGGGACCCCGAACCGCCATTGAGGAGCGCCATGGAGCTGGCCGCGTCACCATCCACCCAGATGATGACCAAATCGTTGGTGCCTTCCGGACCGAACTCATGATAGAGTTTGTCCATAATGCCGCCTGTGTGCCAAGCCCAGCAGGGTCCGCACCAGTGTGCACTGATGTCCACAAGCACCGTCTTTCCTGCGTTCAGGTAGTCCTGGATCGAAACGGGATTGCCGTTGATGTCGTTCACGGTCCAGTTCTGATTCTGGGCGCTTGCCAGCAGCCCGGCCACCAGCGCCGGTGTTACGAGTAATGTTCTCAAGTTCATGGGACAGGTTTTGGGTTGATCGGTCTTCGTTACTACTCGGTTCAGCGGTCGCTCAACAGGTTGCAGCGCGAACCGGTCGACGAACTTAGAAGGAAGCACCGGTCCGGCAAGGGACCGATCCGTAGTGGGGTTGGGATCCTATTGGTCCCAGATGGAGAGCAAAGCGATCAAGTGCATGTGCTGCGATATGGAAGAGCGAAGACAATGATCCTAGTTGCGAGCGCCGCGAACTACCACAAAGCGTTGCACCGCCGCAGCGGAACTACCCTCCAGCTTCGACCAGATAATGACCTTCGGCAAGGTCGTCCACGGGAATGACGGTGCGTTCGCCCAAAACCGGCCCACGGTTCAGGGCTTGTCCCATGCTGTTCTGTATCACCCAGTAACTGACCACCGAGCCCATGGTTAGCCACAGTTCGATCTGCTCGTTGGCCGGATTCGGAGCCAAGGTGAAGCCCCTTTCATTGGATGGTGGGTGGTTGAAACCGATGAAAGCGTCGCTGCGCCAAAAGGAAAGCCCACCCCGATAGTTGCCGACGACCATGTCCAACACACCATCGCCCGTGAAGTCATGAACACACGGAGCCGATTTTTCCCCGTCATGCACATCTTGGAACCGGCCATCCAGCAGGGACCATATGCCTGAGATGTTGCCTTCGATATTGCCGTAGTGATGGATCCAGCCGGATGCTGTACCGACCAATAGCTCGCGGACGCCTAGATCATTGCGAAAAAAGAACGGTACTGAATTGCCCGAACTGCCTACTTGAGTTGCGTTGTTCACCGCGCCGAGGCTATCTGTGATCAATGTCCAGATGGGTGTTGTCGTAGTGCCCGTATTTCGATAGTGGTTCAAGTTGCCATTGCGCTCGCCGATGACCAGGTCCAACAGGCCGTCCTCATCCAGGTCCTCGAACGACGGGGTTGCGAGTTGGCCAACGTCGATCACAGCACCGGATACATCGGTGATGCTCAGTTGTTCGAGTTGGAAGGCGGCTGCCGGGCCAGTGGCAACGTTGCGGTAGAAGTGGAGTACGCCCTGCAGGTCACCTAGGTAAAGGTCTTGGTCCCCATCACCATCCAGATCACCGAAGGCAGGATACATGCCGAGCCCGAGGCCGCTCGTGCCCAAGTCCATGTAGTCGTCCGTGATCTGCTCGAAGGAGGGTTCGGTAGCACTACCCGTGTTCCGGAGCACGGCCATCTGGCTCGAATATGCCAACCCGGAGGTGGAGTATCCATAGTTGGCCACCAAGAGGTCCATGAGGCCATCGCCATCAACATCGAACGGGACGGGGTAGGCACCCTCACCCAGTTCGATCATGCGGTCTTGAAAGAGGTTGGTTTGCTGCCGGTCGAACACCGGGCTGGCTTCCGTACCAGTGTTGGGGTAGTAACAGACGCTTTCGAAATTGTGCGCGAGGGATGTGGCGGCCGAGCCTACCAAGAGATCGCGCGTGCCGTCCGCATCCACGTCCTCATAACTCCCGCAAGGGTAGATCGTAAGGTCAACCGGCTGATCGTACACGGGAAACAAGCTGTCCTTGGCCACCATGATCGCATCGTCCACGGTACCGCCATTGTATATGGCCACTAGGTTATTGTACGAGATGTCCCCAAGCAACAGGTCCTTGACGCCATCGCCATTCAAGTCCAAAGGCAGCACAGCGCTACCGGCATGCGCTGCTCGTGTCGCGACAGGGTCCTCCATCGCCAGGTGCTCACCACCGCTACCCACCTCCGGTGCTGGCACATTGAAGGGGCAGGGTGTGTTCAGTGTGACGTTATTGGTGGTCAAGCTCTCGGTGAAGTAGCCCCAGCACTTGTTGCGCAGCTCATATACAAGGCTGTCGCATGTGCCATACAATTCCACGCTCAGGTTCTTGTGGTACTCCACGTAGGAGCCGAGCAAACTGAAGGTGAGGATGTCCAAGTCTCCGTCGTTGTCGATGTCCTCGATACCCGGCAGGTCCACTTCGGAAACGAAAAGGTTGGCTATCGTGCCAGCGCCGGAAGGCGAGACGTAATTGGAGTTCACGCGCGGGTAGTAGAGTACAAAGGAGGGCTCCGACCCAGAGCTTACGTTCTTATAAACGCCAAAGCCAGCCTCGGTGTAAGTGAAGATGTCCTCCCTGCCATCACAGTTGAAGTCGCGCAGGAGCGCCCAATCATGCAGCGTATCCAGTGGAGTCGCATGATCATAGGCGTGCGTCACCACGTAGCCTCCCACGCCCGGTGCCGATGTGCGCAGCAAGGTGGTCACCTCATCACCTTGCTGTCCGCGATCAAAGAGCACCAGGTCCTTCGCACCATCGCCGTTCAGGTCCACATCACTTACATGGATGTTGTTGATCCCCCCTGCCCATGCCAGATCCAGTACGCTACCCTGCCGAGTGACCGGAACAGTGCCATCGAAATGCAGCGTCCACTGGGCTGGCACAGTGGTGGCCCCCGACAAGACAAGTACGAACAGCACGTAGCGAGATGTCATGGGCGAGAAGTGTGAAGTTGCGAAGGTCGGATTTGCTGATGCATATGTGTGGATGTGCATCGAAACGAGCCAAGATCGAAGCCGTAGGTGCCTCCATCCCAACGTCGTTCGATCAAATTGGCAGCCCACTGAGCGAGGGGAGCAACTTGACCGCCCGGGTTTCGTTCAAGCTCTCTACTTTCGCCCTTGGTGCCCCGCCTCCTCTTTCTCCTCACCCTTGCCGTCTATGGCTTCAGCGCCACGGACATGCATGAGTGGGCACATGTGCCCGCCACGGTGGTGCATTGGGTGGAGCACCACACCGATCTGGGCCACCACGACGAGGAGACCGGCCACCACCACGACGAGCACGGCGACCACAGCCCCTTCGGCTGCGATGAGCACGGCACATGCACGGCCTTTGGTTCGGTGGGTTTGGCCATGGAGCCGCACGCGGTCTCGATGCAAGTTTCGGTGATCGACCGGCCAGCGGCGGTCCCTGTTGACGAAGGCGCGCTCGCCGCTTTCTCCGGTTCCAAGTGGAACCCTCCCAAGGCCTGAGTTAGTCCGCCCCAAGGCGGACGTCATCAGCCTGTGCTTTCCAGCACGGGCCTGTCCGCTTTCGCGGGCGCATTCCATTTCGTTTCACATCGAAGTCATTTCCCATGATCGACAGGATCATCCAGTTCTCCATAAAGAACAAGGCCATCATCGGGCTCTTCACGCTCGTGCTGGTGCTCTACGGTGGGTATTCGCTCACGCAACTGCCCATCGATGCGGTGCCGGACATCACCAACAACCAGGTGCAGGTGATCACCACCACGCCTACGCTGGCCGCGCAGGAGGTGGAGCAGTTCGTATCCGCACCCATCGAGAGGGCCATGGCCAGTTTGCCCGATCTGGTGGAGATCCGCTCCATCAGCCGCTTCGGGCTCAGCATCGTCACCATCGTGTTCGAGGAAGATGTGGACGTGTACTTCGCCCGCACCCTGGTGTGACCAGCGCCTGGGCGAGGCGGCCCAGGTGATACCACCCGGCGTGGGCACGCCCAACATGGCCCCGGTGAGCACCGGGCTTGGCGAGGTGTACCAATATGTGCTGCACCCCAAGCCCGGCTACGAGGGTAAGTTCAGTCCGAGCGAACTGCGCACCATACAGGATTGGATCGTCACGCGGCAACTGCTGGGCACGCCCGGTGTGGCCGAGGTGAACAGCTTCGGCGGCGAAGTGAAGCAGTATGAAGTAGCGGTGGACCCGAAGCGCCTGCAAAGCATGGGTGTCACCATCAGCGAACTGCTTGCGGCATTGGAGAGCAACAACGAGAACACCGGCGGGGCCTACATCGAGAAGCGGCCCAACAGCTACAGCATAAGGGGCGAGGGTTTGCTCACCTCATTGGACGACATCCGTAAGGTGGTGGTGAAGACGCCGGAAGGTGGCGTGCCTCTGCTGGTGGGCGACGTGGCCGAAGTAGGCTTCGGTGCCGCGCCGCGTTATGGTGCCATGACGCGCAACGCGAACGGCGAAGTCGTAGGTGGCACGGTGATGATGTTGAAGGGAGGCAACAGCGCGGAGGTGGTGGAAGCCATCGAAGCCCGCATTCCCAACGTGCAGAAGGCGTTACCCGAAGGCTTGATGATCGAGCCTTACTTGGTGCGCAGCGATCTGGTGAAGCGCGCCATCGGTACGGTGAAGACGAACCTGATCGAGGGGGCGTTGATCGTGATCTTCGTGCTGGTGCTCTTCCTGGGCAACTGGCGCGCGGGCCTCATCGTGGCGAGCGTGATCCCCCTGTGCATGCTCTTCGCCATCATCCTCATGAACGCCTTCGGCGTGAGCGGCAACCTCATGTCGCTCGGTGCCATCGACTTCGGCCTCATCGTGGACGGCGCCGTGATCATTGTGGAAGCGACGTTGCATCATTTGCATTCGCGCTTCAAGGGGCGCGTGCTCTCGCGCGAAGAGATGGACCGCGAGGTGTTCACCAGCGCGAGCAAGATCCGAAGCAGCGCGGCCTTCGGGGAGATCATCATCCTCATCGTGTACATCCCCATCCTCACCCTGGTCGGCATCGAGGGCAAGATGTTCCGGCCCATGGCCATCACCGTGAGCTTCGCCATCCTGGGCGCTCTACTGCTCTCGCTCACCTACGTGCCCATGATGAGCGCGCTCTGCCTGCCGCGCAACACCGCGCACAAACCCAACTTCAGCGACCGCATGATGGACCGCTTCCAGAAGTGGTACGACCCCATCATCGGCTTCGCGCTGCGCAACCGCATCAAGACGGTGGGCGTGGCCGTGGCGCTCTTCATCGGCTCGGTCTTCCTCTTTGCCCGCATGGGCGGCGAGTTCATTCCCACCCTGGAAGAGGGCGACTTCGCCTTCCACAGCATCCTGCCACAGGGCGCATCGCTCAGCCAGAGCATCGCCAACAACGCCAAGGTGGAGAAGATCCTGCTGCAATTCCCGGAGGTGAAGCAGGTGGTGGGACGCACCGGCAGCGCCGAGATCCCCACCGACCCCATGCCACCGGAAGCCACCGACCTGATGATCATCCTGAAAGACAAGGACGAGTGGACCACCGCGCACGATCGAGAAGCCTTGCAGGACACCATGCTGAAAGCCCTGAAGCAGGTCCCCGGTGTGTTCTACGAAGCCACACAACCCATCCAGATGCGTTTCAACGAACTGATGACCGGCATACGGCAGGACGTGGCCGTGAAGATCTACGGCGAGAACATGGACACGCTGGCGGTGATCGCGGAGAAGATCGCTGGCATCGTGGGCGAGGTGCAGGGCGCGGGCGAACCGCAGGTGGAGAAGGTCGTGGGCCTGCCGCAGATCACCGTCACCTACGATCGCGCGCGCGTGGCTCAATACGGCCTCAATATTCGCGAGTTGAACCGCACGGTGCGCACGGCCTTCGCAGGCGAAGCAACTGGCGCCATCTACGAGAACGAACGCCGTTTCGACCTGGTCGTCCGCTTGGCGCAGCAGCAACGGCAGAGCATCGATGATGTGCGAGCGCTCTTCGTGGCGCTGCCCGGTGGCGGACAGATCCAGTTGCAGCAGGTGGCCGATGTGTCCTTCGTACCCGGCCCGGCGCAGATCAGCCGCGAGGATGCCAAGCGTCGCATCGCCGTGGGCGTGAACATCCGCGGCCGCGACGTGGAGAGCTTCGTGGAGGAATTGAAGGACCGCATCGATGCCGAAGTGCGCATGCCCGCGGCGTACTACTACACCTTCGGCGAAACATTCAAGAACCTGCAAGCCGCCAACAAGCGCCTGATGGTGGCCGTCCCCATCGCGTTGGCCCTCATCTTCCTGTTGCTCTTCTTCACCTTCAACAGCGTGAAACGCGCGCTGCTCATCTACACCGCGATACCGATGAGCGCCATCGGCGGCGTGCTCGCATTGATGGCGCGCGACATGCCCTTCAGCATCAGTGCGGGCGTGGGCTTCATCGCGCTCTTCGGTGTGGCGGTGCTCAACGGCATCGTGCTCATCGGCACCTTCGATCAACTGGAGAAGGAAGGCATCACCGACCTGAAGGAACGCGTGCTGAAAAACACGCGCATCCGCTTGCGGCCTGTGCTGATGACCGCCGCTGTGGCATCCCTCGGCTTCCTGCCCATGGCGCTCAGCGGCAACGCGGGCGCGGAAGTGCAACGCCCCTTGGCCACAGTGGTCATCGGCGGGCTCATCACCGCCACCGCTCTTACGCTCATGGTGCTCCCGGTGCTCTACCTGCTCTTCATGGGTGCGGGCAAGAAGCGCAGCGATGACGAAGGCGGAAACACGAAGGCTCCGCTCATCGTGGCGTCGCTGCTGGTGCTTTTCATCGGTGGAAGCGCCACGGCTCAAGACCGTGTGCCCATGGACACCGTGATCGCGCGCGCTGTGCGCACGCATCCGAGCATGACGGCCGCTGAACTGAACGTGCAGGAACAGGACGCTATGCGCAAGACCGCTTTCGGCCTCTCGCCGATCAACGCGCAATTCATGCAAGGCCAGATCCAAGGCCCCTACCGTTCGGACATCAACCTGCAGGCCACCACGGGCATCGCCTTCCCCACCACCATCGCACGGCGCTCGGGCTACTTGAAGGAAAGCCTGCGGCTGGCCGAGACCGAGAAGCTCGGCACCCTGGCCTACGTCAAGGAGAGCGCTGGCGGCGCCTACCTGCAATGGGCCATGGGGCTGGAACAGGTGCGTCGATTGCAACAGCTCGATAGCGCGTATGCGTCCATGGCGGCGTTCGCGGCCAAACGCTTCGAGCTCGGCGAGACCGGTCGCTTGGAGAAGACCAGCGCGCAGAGCCGCGCGGAGCAAGTGAAGCTGCGTCTGCGCCAGGCCCAGGCCGATCTGCTGGCCTATCAAGCCGAAGTGGAGCGGTGGACAGGAGCGCTCAACGGGGCAACACCGATCGCGGAAGAATTGCTGAACACCGCGAGAGCACCTGATCCCGGCGGAGGCAGTGATCCGCTGCTGCTCTCCATGGAGCAACGTGCACAAGTGGCCGAGGCTGAATGGAAGTTGCAGCGCAGCCAATGGGCACCGAGCCTGCAGGGCGGCGGCTTCTACCAGACCTTCGATGGCAATGCGCCCTTCAGCGGCTACATCATCGGCGCGTCGATACCCCTGCCCGGCAGCGGCCAGGGCGGTCGCACCTCGGCGGCACGTTTGCGCAGCGAGATCGCCGCGCAGGAACTGGAAGCCGCACGCCGCCAACGCAGCAGCGAACGCGCGAGCACGCAGGCCCAACTGATGCAATTGCGCGAGAGTCTCGCCTACTACGAGAGCACCGGCGCGACCTTGGCATCCACGCTTCGCGATGATGCACAGCGGGCATACACCGCTGGCGAAGCCGACTACTTCCAATTCACCCAAGGCATCGAGCAGGCCTTCCAACTCAACGCCGAGCATCTGCGCGTGCGTTACGAGCTCGCCCTCACCGTCCTCCACCTCCGTGCCCTGCAAGGGCTCTAAGTCAGCATAGCCATGAAAACGCAATTCATCCAAAGCGCCATAACGCGCAACCTGTCCCGCCGTAGCGGGATCCCGCATAGCATCGGCCTCGTCGTTGTTGCCGCATTGTTCGCAGCATGCGGCGGCAGCGCAGCCAAAGAAGAAGAAGGCCGCGGTGGGCACGGCGAAGAGGAAGGCCACGGCGGTGGCAGCACCGTTACGGTTTCACCGGTGCAGTTCACCGCCATCGATGGTGTGCTCGGCAAGGTGGAGATGAAGGACCTCACCACCGCGCTGAAGGCCACCGGCTTCTTGAAAGTGCCCCCGCAGAACGTGGCGGATGTCACCGCATCGCTGGGCGGCACCGTGCGCGAGGTGCTGGTGCAAGAAGGTGATCATGTGAAGAAGGGACAGGCCCTCGCCAGCATCGCCGACCAGGCCATCATCGACCTGCAACGCGATTACCTGGATGCGAAAGCACGACTGGTCTATGCCAAGGCCGAATTGGACCGCCAGACCGAACTTGCTCGTGCCAACGTGAGCGCGCAGAAGACCTTGCAACAGGCCACCGCAGAGCATGCCTCGCTACGCGCCAGTGTGAACGCCAACGCCGAGCTGCTGCGCCTGATCAACATCGATCCCGACAAGCTCAACGCCGATGCCATCCGCTCCACGGGCAGCATCGTCAGCCCGATCGACGGCACGGTGGCGCACATCGCCGTGAACGTGGGCAGCAAGGTGAGCGGCGACGCCACCATGTTCCGCGTGGTGAACAACAGCAAATTGCACGTGGACCTCTTCCTCTATGAGCAGGACATCGCCAAGGTGAAAGTGGGCCAGAAGATCGACCTCAGCCTTACCAACCTGCCCGGTAAGAACTACACGGCCGTGGTCTTTGCCATCGGCAGCGCCTTCGAGAGCGAAACGAAGACGATCCCCGTCCACGCCGAGATCACCGGCGACAAGGAGGGCCTGATCGACGGTATGGGCGTTACCGCACGCATCGACGTGGGCAATGCCAATACCACCGCAGTGCTCACCGATGCCATCGTGAACATGGAAGGCAAGGACTTCGTGTTCATCCAGAGCGCAGGCGAAGAGGAGCACGGGCACGCGCACGACGAAGAACCCGCGCACAAAGAGGAAGCGGGCCACAAGCATGCTGAAGGCGAGGACCACGATCACGCCAAGGAGAACGAAGCGGCCCACGCAAAAGGCGAAGACCACGGGCACGATCACGGCGAAGTAGCCGAGGGCGAGCACAACGAGGGCGTCGGTCACGACCACGGCAAGGATCAGGGCACGGGCCACACCGAAGGAGAAGGCCACGACCACGATGCGCCTCCCGGCGGCATGACCTTCCAGCGTGTGGAAGTGAAGCGCGGCACCACCGATGGACCGTACACGGCCGTTACCTTCCTGCAACCCGTGCAAGCCAACGCCGTGGTGGTGACCGGCGGGGCCTACTACCTGATCGCGATGATGAACACGAGCGAGGGGCATCAGCATTGAGCAACGGAACAAAGCGGCACCCCCCGCGAGGCGGGCGGGGGGGCGGGCGGGCCCCCCTGGGCGGGCCGCAAGACCGGCGGCACCCGCGCCACCCCCCCCCCCCCCCCCCACCCCCCGCCCCACCCGCGGTGCAGCGCCCCCCCCCTTCCCCCTTGCCGCCCTCTTCTCTCCGGCCGCGGGGCCGCCCCGGGGACCCCGGCCCCGGGAACGGGGAGGGCCAGGGCCCGGGCACCGGCGGCGAGCCGCCGCGGCCCCCCGGGGGGGGGCGGGGCCAGGGCCGGGGCGCCGGCGCCCGGGGCGAGGGCCGGGGCCAGGCAGGATGATGGCGGCGGGCGGGGGGAAGCCGCGCGCGACCCCGGGGGCGGGCACCCCCACCGCGGGGGACACACGCAGTGACATGACCGCCGAACACGACAGCACACGACCCCAAGCAGAGTGCGGGTGCAGCGCCTGCCCCGCCATCGCTTCATTCGTCCTGCTCATTGGCGGCATCGCCATCGACCAGCTTGCGCCGCAGTTCCTGCAGCCGGAATGGAAGCGACTGGCCTGGTACCTCGCGGCCTACCTGCCCGTGGGCCTGCCTGTTCTGGTCAAGGCGATCAAGGCCATCGCCAAGCGCGATGTCTTCAGTGAGTTCTTCCTGATGAGCATCGCCACCATCGGCGCGTTCTTCATCGGCGAATATCCCGAAGGCGTGGCGGTGATGCTCTTCTATGCCGTGGGCGAACTGTTCCAAGATGCCGCCGTGGACCGCGCCAAGCGCAATATCCAGGCATTGCTCGATGTGCGCCCAGATACCGCGAACGTGATGCGCGATGGTGTCCCGGTGGAAACGCCCGCCGCCGAGGTGAAAGTCGGTGACACCATCCGCATCCGCGTGGGCGATCGTGTGCCGCTGGACGGCAAGCTCCTCAGCGACCAAGCCTCCTTCGATACCGCGGCCCTCACGGGCGAAAGCGTGCCGCGCACCATTGTGAAAGAAGCAGCGGTACTCGCCGGCATGATCGCCACGGACAAGGTGGTGGATATGGAAGTGACCAAGCCGTTCGGCGAAAGCAGCCTAGCGCGCATCCTCGACCTGGTGCAGAACGCCGCGAAGAGCAAGTCGCCCACGGAGCTCTTCATCCGCCGCTTCGCACGCATCTACACGCCCATCGTGGTGGCACTTGCCGTGGGCATCGTGCTGGTGCCGATGCTCATTGTGGATCCGTATGTCTTCAACACCTGGCTCTACCGCGCGCTCATCTTCCTGGGCGATCTCCTGCCCTTGTGCACTGGTAATCAGCATACCGCTGGGCTACTTCGGCGGGATCGGCGCGGCAAGCCGCAAGGGCATCCTGCTGAAGGGCGGCAACTACCTGGACGTGCTCACCAAGGTGAACACCATCGTGATGGACAAGACCGGCACGCTCACCGAAGGTGTGTTCGCTGTGCAGGAGGTGAAGCCCGCTGCGGGCATCGCCGAGAACCGCTTGCTCGGCGGTGAAAGCGATGGAGACGCACAGCACGCACCCCATCGCACAGGCGGTGCTGAAGCATCCGCAGGGCGATGCCGTGGGAGAAGCGACGAGTGTGGAAGAGATCAGCGCGCACGGCATGCGCGGCATGGTGGCCGGCAAGGAGGTGCTGGTGGGCAACACGCGCTTGTTGAAGAAGTTCAACGTGGCCTACCCGGCGGAAGTGGATGCCGTGGAGGACACCATCGTGGTGTGCGATCGGCGGTGCGTACGCAGGTTACCTCACTGTTGCCGACAAGATTAAGGCCGACGCGAAAGAGACCATCAGCCTGCTGAAGGCCCAAGGCATCCGCGAGATCGTCATGCTCAGTGGCGATAAGACAGCCATTACGCAACGCGTGGCAGCAACGCTCGGCATCTGATGCAGAACGACAAGCCGAGCAGCATCGCCGAGGCCATCCGCATCGGCAAGGCCACCAAGCGTGTGGTATTGCAGAACATCGTGCTCGCCTTCGGCGTGAAGGCCATCGTGCTCGTTCTTGGCGCCGGTGGCCTGGCCACCTTGTGGGAGGCGGTGTTCGCAGATGTGGGCGTGGCGCTCCTGGCGATCTTGAACGCGAGCAGGCTTAGATAGGCCGTCGATCGTTGCGAGCGGGAGTTATCGAAAGCTGCGGCCAATTGGTCGGTGCTGGACTTGGGGGCATAGCGCATGCCTTCCAAGCATAAACGCTAACTGTGGTGATCAGGCGGACCGGACGACCTAGCTTCGTACCCGTGAAGTTGCTTCAAACTGCGTAATTGTCCCTGGCTAATGCCACCGATGGCATTGCTGTTGGTGGCGAGCACATCCGTTCCGTCGTTATGGCGGATGTATTGCCCCGAAATGGGAAGTAGCCGCACTGCATGGGTGGACATAGAAGCATGTTGCCACGATGACGGGAGCGGTGACCAGGCACAAGTGGATGTGCATTGTTGTGACTACACGGTAGCGCAAGCAGAACTGTCCACCTTGGAACACAGCACCAATGGACGCTTGACGGCTGCATACTTCGTGGATGGTAGTACGGCGCACGACACCAAAACAGGGGTCTGGCCTAACCTGGCTGCGTACCCTGGATGGCCTGATCGGCTGCCCCCACGAACGGCTTGTGAACGGATCGCGTTGTTGCAGGTGATGCGGGTCTAGCGACAGGCGAAGCCGTGGCACCAGTTGCCGTGGCTTAAGTGCCTTTTGTCGTTCGTATCCAACGCATCCCAACTTGATGGTATCTCCCCTTTCGTACTTCTTCGAGCGCCGGGCAACAGTTGCCGCCCTATTCATGCGCAACGCTTGCACTGGGTCTGTTACTTACCGGGCACAACGCAGGCCCAAACACCACTGCCCATCCCGGATACCCTATCCGGCCCCTCCATCCAGTTGACCTTGCAGGAAGGCACTCGGGAGTTCCATCCAGGCGAGGTAGTGAACACTTATGGCTACAATGGCGATCTGCTGGGTCCGACCATCATCCTGCAAAGCGGGCAGGATGTGACGCTGAACGTGACCAACACGCTGCCGGACCTTACCACCACGCACTGGCATGGTTTGCATGTGAGTCCGGCCAACGACGGTGGCCCCCACTCGCTCATCTACCCCAACACCACTTGGAGCCCGAGTTTCACGGTGCTGGACCGCGCGAGCACTACTGGTACCACCCTCACGGGCATGGCCTAACAGATTACGCAAGTAAGCATGGGCGCTGCAGGCATCTATCATCAGTGCGCGATGCGCAGGAGGCGGCCCCTGATCCGCCCCGCGCGTATGGTGTGGATGATATTCCACTGGTCCTTCAGACCAAGGCCATCGTGGCCGGACAGGTAGCCATGCATACCGGCCTTGATAGTGTGGTGCTCGCCAATGGCGTGCGCAATGC
>JADJDP010000029.1 GCA_016702645.1 Flavobacteriales bacterium | reverse complement strand
TGTGCGCAACGGATTGTCCCCCTGTGCGAACAAGACGCACGGAGTGAGCAACAGTAGGATGGAGATCTGCCGCAAAGGCGCAAAGGCGCGAAGGGAGACCGATGCAGTTCCCGGCATTCTTCGCGTCTCTGCGCCTCGGTAGCGATTGTTCTTCATTGCCGTGCGCTGTGGTATTCCGCGAAATCTCCGATCAACGCACTGTAGAAGAGTTCACCCACTTTGCGTGCACCCTGCGGACTGAAGTGCGTGTAGTCGTTGGCGGCCAGTGGCGGATCGGCCTGCACCCAACTGGCCATGCTGTTCTTGCCGCCCATCGCCTCGTACATGCCCCAGAAGACAGCGCCTTGCGCCAGTGCGTTCGTCTTCATCGCATCCCGCACATCCTCCAGGAACGGTCGTGTCACGTACGCATCCCCTTCCTTGATGCTCATGTCACTGGGTCCGATGACGATGATGCTCACACCGGGTACCAGCTTCTTGAAACGCGCGATCTGTGCGCCGAAGAAGCGGCCGTACTGTGCGGCCTCATCAGCGCTCTTCAAGTTGGGGAGCACATTGCCGCCGTATTGCAGGGATCAGGAGCTTCACGTCCAGTTCATCGTACATGCGCGACAATAAGGCCTGATCGCTGCGTCGGAACTCATAGCCCGCAGCGCCCCGTGCCGGGATGTTGTCCATCGCCACGCCGTTGCGTCCTTCCATGGAAACACCGAAGACGTCGGGACTGTCCACGCCCTTCATGGTGATGACCACTTGCTTCGGGGTGCCATCGAAGCGCCATTCGCGTGTGAGGAGTTGCTCGCTGGCGGGGATCGTCTCGTTGCTGGTCTCCGTTCCATCCACGGTCATCGTCAACGTGATGGGAGCACGGTGCCAACCGTAGAACAGCCTGCAATCCGACCATGCTTGTGCCTTGCCGAAGCAACGCCGCTCGGGTTTCACGGTGATGGTGGCCGTATGTACCACCGTGTCCAGTGCGACCGTATCCGCAAGGATGGGTGTGAAGCGCGAGAACGCCGAGAGCGAACCGAAACGATCGTGCTTTTGGTTCTTCGGTTTCTTGGTCATCACGCTGTAGCGTTCCCAGTTGTCGCTGAGTTCGCGCGCAACGCTGAAGTGCGGTACGATGTCCGCTACGGAGAACAGTCCCGGCCCGTTGCCGCCGAACTGCGTTTGCAATTTGTTGCGCACGTACGCGGTGATCCGGTCGCCTTCGAGTTGCGAATCGCCGTAGTGGAGGATGCGGATCGGCTTCGAAGCGGAACCAGCGCTTTCCAGCGCGGCGAAGAAGTCGTGCAACACCGTTTTGCCTCCGGCGGGGTAGTGCAATTTGATCCGCTCCTCCAGTGGTGCCAGTTTGCTCGCGTCGAAAACGAGCGCCGTGCTGGCGGTATCCACTGCCATGGTATCGGTCGCCAATGTGTCCATGGGCATGGTCACGGAGTCCGTTGGCAGCGCAAGGATGTCCCCGATGTCCACGAGTTGTTGCTTTTCCGGGAAGAGCACCTCACGTGCAGAAGGGAAGCGTAGTTCCAAGGAGCCGAGCCGCAGCCCATCCTTCGGCAGCAATTGACCGATGAGCGCGAGGACCAGCAGCACGGCACAGAGGAAGGCGAGCACACGGGCGGGCGTCATTTGGCGACGGGTATCTTGAGCTTCTGCCCCCGGTTTGATGTTCGCGGAGATGCCGTTCAATTCCATCAGGTCCTTTGCTTCCACCCCCGGGAAGCGCTGTGCTATGGCGTAGAGCGAGTCACCCGCCTGCACCGTGTACCAGATGTGGTCCGCCACCGAAGTGCTCCTGCCAGCCGTGGTACCCGCTGGCTTCGGTGCGGTGCTGTTCGTGGGTTCACCATCGGTGGTCTTCACCGTGTGCCGCTCGTAACGATCGCGTTGTGATGCGGGCACGTAGATCACCAACCGGTCCCCTGCGCTGATGCGGTCGTTGCGCAGTTTGTTCCACGTCTTGATCTGCGACACCTTCACCCCGAAGCGCATGGCGATGCGTCCGAGGTAGTCCCCGTTGCGCACGCGGTAGTGGATCGCCTCGCGACCATCGGCGGTCCGCTCCGTGGCAACACTACTGGCCAGAACGGGAACTTCCCGCAATTGCTGTTGAACGCGCTGGATGGAATCGAGCAGTTGGGTGAACCGGTCGCGTTCGCCGCGCGGAAGGCGGAACGTCTCGTACGCAGGTACGCGATCGTTGCAGAACACCGGGTTGATCGCGCGCAACCGCGATACGGGCATGCCCAGCGTGGTGGCCACCGCTGCGAAGCGCAGTTCGGTTTCCGTGCGCAGGGAATCGGTCGCTTCCATGGGAGCCACCTCCAGCGGCTCGATGCCGAGTTCCTTGGCGTGCGCGCTCAGATGGATGAAGGCCATGAGCAGTGGCAGCACATCGCGGTGGCCGCTGTTGAAGTGCGGATAGAGCGTGCGGTGGTCGGTGCTGTTGTTCGTACGTCCTTGCGCGCGCGCCACGTTCGCCGGACCGCAGGTGAAGGCCATGATCGCAAGTCCCCAGTCGTTATAGCGCGTGTGAAGTTCCTTCAGGTGGCGTGCGGCGGTGATGGTGGCGAGGCGCGCATCACGACGTTCATCGCGATCCGCTGTCACGGTGAGGCCATGGCGCACGGCGACGGGGTAGTTCAGCATCCACAAACCCGCTTCGCCGCTCGGCGATCCCGCCAAGTTGTTCATCGCGCTCATCGCCATGGGCAGGTACTTCAGGTCCTTGGGCAGTCCCTGACGCGCGAGCTCGCCTTCGATGAGCGGGAAGTAGTGTTGTGCTGCACCGAGCAACGCGCGGAATTCTTCGCGGCGTGGTTCGCCGTAAAGGTTCACGTAACGCACCACGTTGCTATCCGCAAAGACGGGAATGCCGGGTACGGCGCTTTTCAGTTGCGCGTACAGGTCGCGGGTATCCACCGCGCGGATCACGCCGGGTGTGCTGGTATGGCGCGCTTCCTCCACCGCCAGCCGCACGGGCCAGGTGGTCATCAGGCTATCGACACGCCACGTGGATTGCGCCCACGACGAACCCATGACGACTGCGAAAAGGAAGGAGAGGAGCGGACGCACGCGCACAGCGTAAAGCAAGGATCGTACAATGCATGAACGCGCGCGAGCCCGGTGGAATTCTCCACGAGGGGGTGTGGAGCGAGCAATGCCGGAGGAGGCGCTCGTACGCTTCACTTTGCCAACACCCCGCACAAGTGCCACAGCAACCGTGCCCCCACGTTCGCATCCCACTCGTCCTTGCCGGGCGCAACTTCCACCAGATCGAAACCGATGATGGTGCGTCGTTTGGCCAGTAGCGATAGGAGGTAGGTGGCCTCTTCGAACTGCAAACCGCCGGGGACCGGTGTGCCGGTATGCGGGCACAAGGTGGGGTCGAGCCCATCGATATCGAAGCTGATGTGGACCTTCTCCGGCAGCGCGGCGATGATGAGTTCGCACTGCTCGCGCCAGGTGGATCCTTCGTATTGCATGGCGCGCACATCGGCACTGCGCACGATGCGCACGCGGTCCTTGGCAGCGAGGAAGACGTCGTTCTCCTGCGTGCAGAAGTCGCGGATGGCCACGCTCACGATGCGTTCCAACTGGGGAATGCCGAGCGCATTGTGCATGATGCTGGCATGGCTGTACGTGAAACCTTCGTACACGATGCGGAGGTCCAGGTGCGCATCGACGTGCAGGATGCCGAAACGTTTGTGGCGTTTCGCCTGCGCACGGAACAAGCCGAGCGGCGTGCTGTGATCGCCACCCACGAGGCCCACGAGCTTGCCTTGGTCCATCCAGTAGCCGCAGCGTTGTTCCACCCACTTGTTCATCACGGCGCATTCCGCGTTGATGAGTTCCAGGGCGGCCGCAGCTTTCGCCTGCTGTTTCGCGTTCACCGTACCCACGAGCGCGTCCATCACCAACGCGGCTTCCTTCTTCAAGTGGTCGCTCTGTTTGCGCAGGTCGTCCGGCATCTCGTCCATGGCGATGCCGCGTTTCCACAGCTTCGGAAATTCGGGATGGAAAAGATCCACCTGGAAGCTCGCATCGCGGATGGCTGCCGGTCCGCGCGAAGTGCCGCCGCCGTAGCTGGTGGTCACTTCCCACGGCACGGGCACGAGCACGATATCGGCCTCTTCGCAGGTGAAGGGCAGGCCGTACAACTGGGCATCGGGATCGCCGGGACTGTTGGGATCGAAGGCCTTGATCTTGCTCGCTTTGCTCATGCGGGCGAAGGTAACGGCCGTGTTGCGGCACCGGATAGCGCCCTTGCAGGGCTGTTACCTTCGCACCCATACTTGTCCGAAATGCGCCCCATCGTCCTCTCGATCGCCCTTCTTCTTGGCACCGCGCTCACCGCGCAGAACGCCTACCTCACCAACGCGTTCGTTCCCCGTTTTTGGAAAGCGGGCACGGACTGGACGGTGAGCGCCCGTGTGCGCAACAGCGTTGCCACGCCGCTCATCTCCTTCCACGTGGACTGGCGTTGGAACAACGGTGCGGTGCAGGTGGGCAATTGGCAGAGCACCACCGGCATCAGCGGCAACCAGTATTGGCCCTACGTTCACCAGATCGCGTTCAACCAACCCGAGAGCGCAGGTACGCTCAAGGTATGGGTGGTGGGAGCGGGAGATACCGATGCCACCAACGATACGCTCTACTTCCCGGTGGGCGTGATCAACAACTGGACGGAGAAGAGCGTGTTGATGGAGCAGTACACCGGGACCTGGTGCCAGTTCTGCCCCAACCCGAACGAAACGACCAATGCGCTCGATGCCGATCCGTTCATCGTGGTGGCCAAGCACCACAACAACGATGAGTTCACCAGTGCGAGCAGCACGGCCTACTGGGCGCAGTTCTCCGCGGAGTATTCCCCTTCGGGTGTCATGGAGCAGGAGGAGTTCGGGACCTTGCAGGACGATGCTGCATACGACCTGTGGAGCGCCCGGGCCGAACTGCGCAAACAAGGTGTCTCACCGGCGATCATCGACATCGATGCCGCTTTCAATGACTGGACGCGGTTGCTCACGGTGGATGTGACCACCACGACCACTGCGGCGATCACCGGCGATCTCGTCCTGAACGCTTACGTGTTGGAAGACAATGTCCCCGGTCCGCAGACCTCAGCGGCGCCGGGCTATATCCATCACCAGCTCGTGCGCGAAGTGCTCGGTGGTGCGAGCGGCACCAGTGGCGTTTTCCCCGCAACCACCTCGGCCGGCAGCTTGTACACGCACCAATACACACTTACGGTACCGGAGCAGTGGAACAGCAACAATTTGCGCGTGATCGCCATGGTCACCGAGCGGCGCAACGGCACTTCCTTCACGGTGAACGTGGCCGATGCCGATCTGGTGGCGGTGGGCGTGGAGGAGCGCTCGCAAGCTCCCGTGCTGAACGTGTTCCCGAATCCAACGAGCGGCGATCTCTTCATCACGTTGACGGGTTCCACCGGGCAAGTGCATGTGCAAGTTCTTACGATCGATGGCCGCTGCGTGATCGATCAACGGGCGAACTCGATCGGCTCGGCCTTGCGCGTGGATGGCTTCGCCGCCCTTGCTGCCGGTACCTATGTGGTGCGTTTGCAGCAGAACGGTTTGGTGAGCGAGCAACGCGTAGTGCGGTAAAAAGCGAACGCCCCGTCCGAAGACAGGGCGCTCTGGCGGTGCGGTGTTCCAACCCCTCGTTGCGACACCTCCTTGCGGTCACCGCGTTATCATGGACGGCCCAACAGGCCCAAGAGTTTGAAGACGTTCGGTAGTTCGACGCGTGCAACCGGGGTGCTGGTTACACCAGCCGTTGCTTGGTTGGGACGGGGTGCCGTCTTGCGGGCTGGTCTGCGCCAGACCGAAGCGGCCACTTTCTTGGACAAGGTGCTGTCGGTAACGGTGGGCGTCATCTCGCCCTTGATGACTTCGTCCTTGCCCGGCCGCGGCTTCCTCGGGTCCTCCAATCCTTCGTTGGTCATGGTCCATGTGCGACCGATCATGTCATCGTCGAGGGTATTGGTCACGTTGTCGATGTCGTAGATCACGTTCCGGCTCCCTGGTCGGAGGAAGATGCTCTTACCCACCGGTACGTGCAGGGTGAAGTGCACGTCCTGTGCCCGGAACTTGTCCTGCACCGAATAGCTCACCACCGGTGAAACGAACAGCACATCACCCTGCTGCTCCACACGGTATTGGATCTCTTCCGCACGCGCCATCGCAGCTTTGGCGGTGGCACCATGTGCTTCGCGGATCACCACCAGGTGAAAGAGGCTGTCGGCGCTGCGTTCCACATCGAGCCGGGCCCATGCGCCGAAGATGTTGCCGTTCTCCACGTGCAGGCCGTTCATGTCCACATCCATACCACCATCATCGAAGCGCACGCTCCACTCTTCGGTTTCCTCCGCCACGTTCAATGCGTCCAGGTAGAGGATGCCGCCTTGCGGTTGCACGAGCGTCTCTTCCGTGCGCACGCTGTTCTCCCGGTGGAAATCCTTCCCGAGGGCGGCAGCGCCCCACATGGTGGGTACCCATGCGGCCAGCCAGAGCAGGGTGAGCGACCATCCGAGCCACTTGGGTGTGCGGGTGTCCAGCAAGAGCCGGAATCCCGCGAGGAAGAGTCCGATGAGCGGTATGGCCATGAGCGCGATGACACCGATGGCGAACCACAACGCTTGTTGCTGGCTGTTGAAGAACAAGCCACCGAGCTCCAGCAGGCCAACGTCCTCGCTGCTCCAGGTGGCATGCCACAACCCCCATGTGCCGCCGATGAGGCCGGTGATGAGGCCGAGCGACATGCTGAAGGCGACCACGATGATGGCGACTCCGAAGAGCTTGCTGATGATCTCCGCCGCCTGGCTTTTGCGTTGCGCGGCATCGCGCTTCCAGTCCTTGCCGATGTCCTTGGCCTCGTTGGCCATGCGTGTACTTCCGTCCTTCACGCGCTCGGCACCTTCTTCCACCACGCGCTTGATGTTCTCCACGGTCACGGGCTCACCGCGCATTTGGAGCCGGTCCGGAGCGCTGTCCGCCATGGGCACGAGGATCCACAACAGGATGTAGATCGGGATGAGCACGCCCACGCTGGCAAGCACGAGGATGATCATGGCCACGCGCAGCCACAACGGATCCATGCCGATGTACGCGCCCAAGCCGCCGAGGACACCACCCACCCATTTGTCCTCCGGATCGCGGAAGAAGCGCTTGTAGGTGCGTTTCACCGGTGCGCCGCGCTCTTCAGGGGCGCTGTCGGGTCCCGCAGCCGGCTCTCCATCGGCGAAGTCCTCCGGTTGGCCCATGATGGTGGCCACATGTTCCACATCGGCGAGGGTGACCACCTGGCTGCGGCCATCGAGCCGTTCGTTGAACAGCTCCGCGATGCGAGCCTCGATGTCGGACATGATCTCATCGCGGCCATCGGTGCCGGCGAACTGCGCACGGATGTTGGCGAGGTACCGTTGCAGCGTGTCGTAGGCGTCCTCTTCGATGTGGAACACCGTACCGTTGATGTTGGCTGTGAGGGTCTTTTTCATCGTTGTGCGTTCTTCCGGGTGGTCTTCTTGACTGCTTGCGAGAGCTCGTCCCAGGTCTGGTCGAGTTCGGTGAGGAATTTATCGCCCACGGTAGTGAGCTTGTAGTACTTGCGCGGGGGGCCGCTACGCGATTCCTCCCAGCGGTAGGTGAGGAGGCCTGCATCCTTCAAGCGGGTGAGCAAGGGGTAAAGCGTGCCTTCCACCACGATCAACTTGGCTTCCTTCAACTTCACGATGATGTCGCTCGGGTAGAGCTCGCCCTGCGCCAGCACGCTCAGGATGCAGTACTCCAGCACGCCTTTCCGCATCTGCGCCTTCGTGTTCTCGACTTTCATGTGCGGGGCTTGTTGGTTCTTGACGACGCAAAGATGTGGGTTTAAGTTGGTACCATGCAAGACATAGTACCATTTATTGACAAACGGTCCGTCGGGCATGATGAACGGCCGGGGCATCCCGACGACCACCCGGGGCTACCTGCTTCCTTCTAAATTGCCCGGCGCAACCAGGTGGTGATCGACGTGATCGGCAGCTGATGGCCCCTAGCAATGAGCAGCCCCCAGCACCGATCCCGCGGCCGCCGTCGATCCAGCGAGCAGGTCCAAGGCAGTGCATGGGCGCGCTTCCTTCACGATGTGCGCGATGTGAAAGAGCGCTACCTGAAGCAGACCTCCGCAGCGCACAAGCGTTTCGTATTGCTCCTGATCACCGGCGGAGCGGTCCTCCGCATCTGGTGCATGCTGCTGCCCATCACTGCGGATGAGGCGGTGGCCTACATGACCTTCGCCGCCAAGCCGATCGGGGAGTCCATTTCGAACTATGCGCTTCCGAGCAATCATGTCTTCCACACCGTGCTCACCAAGTGGAGCACGGCCTTGTTCGGTAGCAACCTGGTCGCCCTGCGCTTGCCATCCGTTCTTGCCGGGGTGCTGGTGCTCCCGCTGTTCTACTTGTTCGTGCGGTCCATGTTCAACCGGTACATCGCACTCATGGCACTGGCCATGGCCGCGGCCTCGCCGTGTTTGGTTGAAGTGAGCGCGTTGGCGCACGGGTATTCGCTCGCTTGGTTCTGGTGGATGCTCGCCTTGGTCCTCGGCAGGCATGTGGTACGCGAGAACAATACGCTCACCGCCGTGCTCATGGGAGTTTCCTGCGCGTTGGGCATGTGGGCGGTGCCCACCATGATGCCCATGGCCCTGATGGTCTTTTTCTGGGTGGTCTTTTCCTTGCTCGGCAAGTACGAGCGTTCGGTGAGCACGCGCATGGCCTCGGTGGGCCTATCGCTGCTCGTGTTCCTCGTGCTCACCACCCTGCTCTACTTCCCCGTGATCCTGTCGCATGGGCTCGATCAGCTCTTCCATCACGCCACGGAGGAGCAGTACAGTTGGAAGAACTTCAGCCATACCTACCCGGACCGGGTGCTGGACCTGTGGGTGTGGATCGTTGATCCGACCTATTGGTGGGTGGCCGCGCTCGGCTTCGTCTCCCTCACGCACGCCGCGTACATCTCGGTGAAGTACCGCACAATCCTCATCGCCATGGTGATCGGGGCGGTCCCGCTCACGCTGATCCTTGCCGACGTGGGCAGCACCCATCAATGGGCCTATTTGCTGTTCGTCTTCCATCTGGGTATGTCCATCGCGGCGTTCTACCTGCTCAAGTTCGTGCAGGACAAGGTGATCAAGACCCTGGGGAAGCGAACACGTACCGCCGGTGGGGCACTTGTCCTTTTCGTGGGTTTCGCCCTGCCCGGCATGGGCGTGGTGCGCGAGCGGGTGCTCCACCTGCCCGAAGCGGCCGCCTGCGCTGAACATCTTGCCCAAGCCATGCGCCCGGCGGACCGCATGTGCATGGACACCTTCTGGTTCGCCCCGGTCGCTTTCCACCTGCGCGCGCACGACATGGATGCCGAACAGCTCGAGGGACTTCCCAACCCGGGCGGCATGCAGTTCGTGGTGGTGCTGCAACCCAACGGGCAGTCCATGGAGGGGGTCCTGATGCGTTGCGATCAACGTGCGGAAGCCTACGAGTTGCCAACCCGTGTCAAGGATTGGGACCGAATGGAGATCTTCGCGGCCCGGTTGCGGTAGGGGTGCCCCGGCTCTATGGCCGGGGTGACGACACACCTACCAACCGGATCGGATCAAGAAAAGAACATGTACGGGCCGATGATCATCGGCCCCAACACGAATCCACATGGCAGAAGAAGGCAGGCAGATCATTTTCAATATGGTGAAGGTGGGCAAGACCCTTCCTTCCGGAAAGAAGATCCTCAACGACATCTACCTCGGCTTCTACTACGGGGCCAAGATCGGGATCCTGGGTCTCAACGGCAGTGGTAAGTCCACGCTCATGCGGATCATCGCGGGCAAGGACAAGAGCTTCGACGGCGACGTCATGCTCAGTCCCGGCTACACGATCGGTCACCTGGAGCAGGAACCCGATCTGGACGAAACGAAGACCGTGATCGAGATCGTGCGCGAGGGCGTGCAACCCATCATGGACCTGTTGAAGGAGTACGAGGACGTGAACAACAAGTTCGGCGACGAGGAGATCCTGAACGACCCCGACAAGATGGACAAGCTCATCGCCCGCCAGGCGGTGTTGCAGGACAAGATCGAGGCGACCGGTGCGTGGGAGATCGACCAGAAGCTCGACATCGCCATGGACGCTTTGCGCTGTCCGGAGCCCGATCAGAAGATCAACGTGCTCTCCGGCGGTGAACGTCGCCGCGTTGCCCTGTGCCGCCTGTTGCTGCAAGCACCGGACATCCTGTTGCTGGACGAACCGACCAACCACTTGGACGCCGAGAGCGTTGCGTGGTTGGAGCACCACCTCGCGGACTACAAGGGCACCGTCATCGCCATCACCCACGATCGCTATTTCCTGGACAACGTGGCCGGATGGATCCTCGAACTGGATCGCGGAGAAGGCATTCCTTACAAGGGCAACTACACCAACTGGCTGGAGCAGAAGACCGCCCGCTTATCCATGGAAGAGAAGGTGGAGAGCAAACGCAACCGCATCCTGAAGCAGGAGTTGGAGTGGGTGCGCAGCAACGCGAAGGCGCGCCGTACCAAGAGCAAGGCCCGTCTGCAGAACTACGAGAAGATGCAGAGCGAGAGCGTGAAGGAGAAGGAAGCCAAGCTCGAGATCTACATCCCCAACGGCCAGCGCCTCGGCGACAAGGTGATCGAGTTCAAGGGCGTTAGCAAAGCCTTCGGAGATCGTGTGCTGTTCGAGGACGTGAGCTTCTCATTGCCACCTGCGGGCATCGTCGGCATCATCGGCCCCAACGGCGCCGGTAAGACCACCCTGTTCCGCATGATCATGGGCGAAGAGAAAGCCGATGCGGGCACCGTGACCCTCGGTGATACCGTACAACTCGCCTACGTGGACCAAAGCCACAAGGACCTGCTGCCCGAGCGCACCGTGTGGGAAGTGTTGAGCAATGCACAGGAACAAATGAGCATCGGTGGCACGCTGGTGAACAGCCGCGCCTACCTCGCGCGCTTCAACTTCACCGGGCCGGACCAGAACAAGAAGGTGGGTGTGCTCTCCGGTGGTGAGCGCAACCGCCTGCACCTGGCCATGACCTTGAAGAACGGCAGCAACGTGCTGCTGCTGGACGAACCGACGAACGACCTGGACGTGAACACGCTTCGCGCGCTGGAGGAAGGCATCGAGGATTACAGCGGCTGCGCCGTGATCATCAGCCACGACCGCTGGTTCATGGACCGTGTGTGCACGCACATCCTCGCCTTCGAGGGCGATAGCAAGGTGTACTGGTTCGAGGGTGGCTTCAGCGAGTACGAGGAGAACCACAAGAAGCGCGTGGGCGATATCATCCCGCACCGATTGAAGTACAAGAAACTGGTGCGGGGGGGGCACCGCCCCCCTTCGTTTCCGCCGGCGGACGGCCGCGCTGGCCGGGCCGCATTCCGATGATGCGCTGGTTCTTTTGTGACCCCCTCTTTCAAGCCGTAACTTGCATGAGCAATGGCAACCGGGCTTCCTCCCTCTGTAAAAGCCGCACTTTGGTCGTTCGATACGGACGGGATCGACTTGGAACAACATCAGGAACGGATCAGTCACCAACGTGCTCAATCTGGGTACGCACGAGGCCTTGCTCTGGTTGTTCAGCACCTATCCGCGTGAGCGCATTGCGGAAGTGGTGGCACGTCCGCGTGCCGGCGAATGGAACGAGCGATCATTGAACTATTGGTCGCTGGTGTTCGATGTTCAACCCAGCAAGACCAGCCGGTTCTGAAACCATGTACTGGTCCATCCTCGACGAACAACGCCAAAGGGCCCTGCCCGCTTTGGGTTTCTGCCGCGGCGAAGGATTCTATCTGCCGGCGGTACTGCATTGGCGCTCCATCGGTCATCGGGACAGCGTGGACTTCGACTTCTTCAAGAGCGATGCGTTCGATACAGCCCTTCTCTTCGAGCACCTGCGCGAAGCCTTTTTCGGGAGGTCTCTTGTGAAAGTTCAAGATGAGCGGAACACGTTGAGCGTGGTCGCAGCGGATAGCATCAAACTCAGTTTCATGAGCTATCGGTATCCCTTGTTGCGTCCGGTGGTGACAACGGAGCATCTGGATCTGGCCGACATCGCCGATATCGGTTGCATGAAGCTCGCGGCCATCACCGGTCGGGGGACGATGAAGGACTATGTGGATCTGTATTTCATCCTCCAGCGAATGTCCCGCAACTCGACCACAACGGGCAGCCCATTGTCGAAGGTACGACCGATGATGAACTCATCGTACGCGAACCACGCATGCAGGTCTTCCACCGGCGCGGCGGTTGCGAATCCGTGGTGGTCTCCACAACGATCTCCCGCGTCCATGTATCGGAGCAACCGTTGGTGGTCACGGTCAGTGTAACGGTGTAAGTGCCCGGCGTGCTCCACGCATGTTGCGATCGCTCTCGGTGCTCGTATCGCCATCGCCGAAGTCCCACGCGAACGCATCGCCATCAACGCTCGTGTTCGTGAAGTCGAGCGGCTCGTTCACCAACACCGTGTTCGCTGAGGTGAAGCTTGCTTGCGGACCGCCGTGCGATCTCGTAGGTGTCCGAGATGAACTGGCATCCGTTCGCATCGGTCACGCCGGTGACGCTGTAGTTGCCCGCTGCGGCTAACAGGTCTTCGTTCGTTGTGGCGTCGCTCCAGATAGGAGGTGCTACGCCGCCGATCACGTCCACGCTCACTGCACCATCAGCAACGTTGCCGCAGGTGGCTGGTGCTCACTGCTGCTACTTCGATCGCAGGCGGTGCTTCGATGAAGAAGTTCTGCACGAGCGCACCACATGCATTGTTGCCGCTCACGTTGACCGTGTACTCGCCTGCGCCCAGTCCATCGAGTGTTGCTTCGCCGCTCACGTTGTTCTGGGTGAGCAGGACCGTGCCAGCGGCATCCATCCACGTAACATCCGCGCTGCCGCCGCCGATCTCCACCGCTGCCGATCCGTTCGGGGTTGAACCGCAGAGCGCATCGTTGGTGTTGAGGGTGTATGGCACGGTTCCATGCAACATGAAGCGCGCGATGGTGTGATCGTCGTTCGCGTTCAGCATGAAGCTGTACTCGGTGCGCCGAGCGGCGACCGCGCCGGTCTCCAGGTCCTCCAAGGTGATGGTGTGAGGCCGAGTTCGCCCCCCCATTGAGCGTGATGTGTATTCACCGGTAACACCGGCGTTCACGCTAACGGAACGTTGACCACCGAGTCGGTGCTGTACGCGTTTCGACCGCAAGCGATCACCGGCAGGAGCGAGGTGGCTACTTGCGGCGCGCGGTTGTCGGCGTAGTAGAGCTTCATGGCATCGAACTCCTCCAGCGCTGGTGTGCCTGCGTGCAACATGACCACGGCTTCATCGCGGAAAGCATTGATGGTGCTGGTAATGCGCAGTCGCAAGGCCATGTCGCCTTCCGGTGCCGAAGAAGCCGCCGCTGTCGAGCACCTTGTCGCCTCATCCACCGTTGTTGTCACCGCCGGGCCGCCTGCTTTCAAGAAGAAGCCCTGCATGCTTTGGATCGTATTGGTGCCGCCGTTCAGGGTCGCGGGCGGACTCACCTGCCAGTAGGCGATGTTGCCGAATGCCGGTCGTAGAAGTAAACCACATCGTCCACGTTCGCACCGCGTGCGACCTGGTCGAAGGCGATGGGCTCGGCAGCGGGTTGGCCACCAGGTTCCAGCCATCGATGCCGGGGTTGCCGGTGTTGGTGTAGCCTTATTGGCAGCGTTACTGGCGTGCTCGCCACCACGGGTGGTGCGCTGGCCAGGTCCACCACGAAGGCGTTCGTGCTATCGAGGTTGTCACCGCACCAGGCCGCAAAGCCTCTGCCCGGCATAAGGTCCCGCGTTGCTGCTCACGCCCACGAGGCCGCTGTCCACATGCGCGAAGGTGTTGGTCCCATCGTACCAGCGGATGCTCGGCTAGAAGATGCCGCCAACGGGGTCGAAGAAGTTGGGGTATGCGGAACCGGGATAACCTGCTGTGAAGAAATCATCCTGCAGGTGTACCACATCGCGGTTCTGGATGGGGCTGCCGAAGAGGCGCCAGTTGGTGGCACCTGCCGGTATGTAGCGCTCGATCTTCAAGTTGCCCACGTAGCTGGCAACAGCGGCAACGGGTCTCAGGCGACCAGTATAGGGTGGTCGTGCTGCGCAGCGCGCATGCTGCGGCGCTGGCATTGAACGCGCCCTTGTCCAGTTGCAGCGTACCACGGATGTCCGCGTTGCCGGTTGCGGTGGTACCGCCAGTAGTGGCCACGGTAAGATCGTAGAAGCTTGGCGTGCCAATGGTGGTCAAGCGCACCGGTGCGCCGGTGCTCTTGAGCGCGAGCGTGCTGTTGTCCTGTGTCGTTAGCGTGCCACTGAAGCGCGGTATCGCCCCATGTGCTGAGGGTGGTGTTGCTGTTGAGCGCGAGGGCGCCACCGGTCTCCACGACAAGGCGGTTCACATCCACGTTGGCGGTGTTCGTGACCACGTGGCTTGCTTGCACCACCATGGTGCTCACGGGGCCCCAATGGCCGGGCCGGGTGCGCTGGTGCGCCAGTTGCTCCTGACGTATCGCCTACGCTCGCTGTTGCCACGACTGTAGTAGATGTCTGCGCCGGTCACGAAGGCCGTCTGGTCATCGCCACGTCCATCGCCACCATCGTAAAGACCTCCAACCGGTGATGCGTTCATGATGACGGCCTGCAAGTCGCCGCGTCCGTTGCCACCATCGTAGAGACCTCCTGCGGGTGCTGCGTTCATGATAGCGGCCTGCACATCACCACGGCCATGCCGCCAGGGTAGGCTGCGAAGGTCACCGTAATTCATGACGGCGGCTTGCACGTCCCCGCGTCCATTGCCACCATCGAAGAGACCCCGAACGGCACGGCGTTAACGTATCGCGGCCTGCACGTCGCCGCGCCCATCGCCACCGTCGAAGAGACCGCCGAACGGTAAGGCGTTCACTGTATCGCGGCCTGTACGTCACCACGGCCATCGCCACCGTCGAAGAGTCCCCCGACCGGCACGCTGTTGATGATCGCCGCCTGCACGTCACCACGTCCATCGCCACCGTCGAAGAGTCCCCCGACCGGCACGCTGTTGACGATCGCTTGCACGTCATCGCGTCCGTCGCCACCGTCGAAGAGTCCCGCGGACCGGTGGTGTGTTGACGATCGCCGCTTGTACATCACCGCGCCCATCACCGCCATCGAAGAGTCCACTGACCGGCACGGTGTTCACGATCGTTGCCTGCACATCGCCACGTCCGTTACCACCATAGAGTCCTCCCACTGCAACAATGTTCAGGACGCTGGCTTGGGCCTCACTCGCGCCCATTGCCGCCGCTAATTGCGCAGGCATAGGCCGCCGACAAGAGCGCCGGTAGGAGCAGGACGCTGCGCACGAGCATCTTCATGCGTTATGCAAGGATCGTTCCGCATTCGGTGGACCATCGACCGCAAGGCCCCCTTCTACTATGGTGTCCGCACACCACGGCCACCTTGATTATCGCGAAGAATGGTGCCGGACCACGGTAAAGCCCCGATCGAGATCCTCAACAAGTAGCGGTCGCGGTCGAACCCACCCCGCCAACCGTGACCGCTGCTCCTCGGGAGAGGCCAACCGGCCCGACCGGTTTCGCCAGTTGAAGTGAGGCTTCGCCGATTGCCCGTAGCCTCCCGGTGGCGTCGGCGATGGTCACTATTT